>CAVVEU010000008.1:0-771432 GCA_963747235.1 uncultured Candidatus Rokubacteria bacterium | reverse complement strand
GAACCTGCTCGCCGGATGGAAGGGTGGCCGGCTCGACCCGAAGGCGAAGATCAAGGAATATCAGTGCCAGCTCGAGGGCGAGGGCCCGCCCAGGTGACGCCGCCGGTCGCGCGAGCCAGCACCTCCACGTAGCTCGCCGCCCGCTCCATGCGCCCACCCAGGCCCTTGGCCAGCAGCAGAGCCTGCACCTCGCGGAGCTTCCAGCACGGCACGAACACGAGCAGGTGATGCTCGAGGTGATAGTTCACTCCGTAGGGAGCCACGAAGGCTCGCGCCACGAGCCCCGCGCCGATCGTGCGCGTGTTCCGGAGCGGGTCCGCGGCGTCGTGGACCCGCCCGTGCTCGGCAATATCGCGGATCCGCGTGACGAGCTGGAACCACGTCGCCCAGGGCAGCACCCACGCGAGCAGATAGAGCGGCCAGCCGCCCAGAGCCGTGAGCACGGCGCCGAGCACCGCGTTGGCGATGACGGGAGCCCGCGCCCGCCGCCACGTCTCGGCGAGGCCATCGCACCAGGGCCGCCAGCGCGCGACCCGCGTGAGCGCCGTCCATCCGCAGAGGTCGCCCAGGAGCGTCAGGGCCAGGCGTCCGCGCGAGACCGGCAGCGGCGCCGAGAGCGCCAGGTCGGGATCCTCGGGGGTCTGCGTGTGCCGGTGGTGCAGGTGATGCCGTCTGCGATACGCCTTGAGGTCCACCCCGAGCGGCGCGGCGCAGAGCCAGGTCCCGACCCAGGTGTTGAGGCGCCCCTCGCGGAAGAGCAGCCAGTGCGCGGTCTCGTGCATGAGCACCATGAGCCCGAGCTGGCGGGCGCCGATGACCAGGACGGCCACGACCAGCGTGAGCGCCGACGGCCAGAGCAGGTAGAGCGCGACCGCGCCCGCGATGACGCTCCACGCGTGCAGGACGCAGGCCGACGCCGCGCAGGGTGGACGTGCGCCGGAAATGCCCCAGCGCCTCGAGCGTCAGCAGGTCACCGGGCGTGACCGGGCCGTCGGTGGGCAGGGGCATGCGCGGATGATAGCACCCGCTTGACGGGCAGGCCGGGCCCGGGCAGAGTCTCGCCCATGACGACCACATCGACCGCCACGGGCCCCAGCATCGACCTGCTGATGGAGATCAACGCCGCCTTCAACAGCCGCGACGTGGACCGGATCCTGAGCTTCTTCGCGGAGGACGCGACCTTCCTGATGGCCCGCGGCCCCGAGCCGTGCGGGCGGCGCGTCCACGGCAAGGCGGCGATCGGGAAGGTGCTCGGCGGATCGCTTCAAGGTCATCAGCGGCATGCGCTGGGACCACGTCGATCACTTCGTGACCGGCAATCGCGCGGTCTCGGTCTGGATGGTGACCGGCACGGGCGCGGACGGCGAGCGGCTCAACTATCAGGGCTGCGACATCTACGAGTTCCGCGGCGACAAGATCCTCAACAAGGACACCTACTGGAAGCGCGTCGAGCAGGACGGCCGCCTCTAGCCCGCCGCGGGTGGCTCGAAGTCTTCCGGCCTGAGCGGGCGGAAGAGCAGGTCGAAGGCGAGCCACAGGAGCTTGGAGTAGGGATAGAAGAGGATCGGCGCGACGATCAGGCCGACGATGCCGCCGTAGTAGAGCGCGTCCCACGGCGGGTTCGGCCAGGTCCAGAGCAGGACGGCCAGGAGCGCCGCGGCGAAGAGGCCCTCCGCGAAGGCCATGTTGAAGACGATCGCGCCCAGGAAGTAGTCCGGCTCGCCGCGGTCGAGACGCAGCCGGCACCGCGGGCAGGCCGGGACCGTGTGGATCCACCGCACGATGACCGGGCCGGCGCCACAGTTGGGGCAGCGGCGTGCGAGCGCCCGGACGGCCATGAGGACCGCGCGCTTCATGTCAGCGGTAGCGCGGGTGCCACTCCTGGCCCGTCCAGGAGGTCCAGCTCACCGGCTCGAGGCGCACCAGCACGCGGGGACGGCCCAGGGTCTTCTCCGCGTAGCGCGGGCCGTCCGGGCCCAGGTAGCGCCGCGAGAGGCGATGTGTCAGCTCGAGCAGGGTCGGGCTGGCGGTGGGGGCGATCGGCCCTTCCAGGATGCGCGCGGTGGCCTGCACCTGGACGCGGGTGTGATGGGCGTGCAGGTCGTCGGCCACGTGGAAGGCCACGCGCGGGTTCGTGCGGATGTGGGCGATCCACGAAGCCCGCTCGCGCCCCACCACCAGGAAGCTGCGCGGTCGCGCGCTCGAACTCGTACCAGACCGGGGCCACGTAGGGCCAGCCCTCGGGCGTGATGGTGGCGATGCGGCCGTTCCATGGCTCGTCCAGGAACGTGGCCAGCTCGGCGTCGGTCAGGGTTCCGATCTTGTCGCTCGGCTCGTAGGTCATGCTCACCTCATCTCGGCTCGGGGATCGAGGGCGTCGCGCAATCCGTCGCCCAGCACGTTCAGGGACAGCACCGCCAGCATGATGGCCGCGCCCGGGAATAGCGACACCCACGGGGCCAGCATCAGGAACTCCTTGCCCTCGTTCAGGATCGCGCCCCAGGACGGCGTCGGCGGCTGCACGCCCACCCCCAGGTAGGAGAGCGCCGACTCGATCAGGATGCCGTAGGAGAGGCACACCGCGGTCTGGATCACGATGGGCGAGATGATGTTCGGCAGGACGTGGCGGAACAGGATGCCGAGGCGCCCACGGCCGAGCGCCTCGGCGGCCTCCACGTAGGCCTGGGCCGACTCGGCCAGCACGCTGCCGCGGACCACGCGGAAGAAGAGCGGCGCGTAGACCACCGCGATCGCGATCACCGCGGTGCCGGGCCCGGCGCCCAGCACCGCCGCGATGCCGATGGCGAGCAGGATCGGCGGGAAGGCGAAGAACACGTCCATCACCCGGCCCAGCGCCTGGTCCGCGGCGCGGCCGAGGCCGGCCAGCATCCCCAGCGTGCCCCCGGCCAGGAGCGCGATCGCGATGGCCGCGCCGGCGATGCCCAGCGAGACGCGGATGCCGAAGACCACGCGCGAGAGCAGGTCGCGGCCGAAGCGATCGGTGCCGAAGAGGTGCCCGCCGCCCGGCCGGCTGAACATGTGGCTCGCGTCCACCGCGGTGGGCGAGTACGGCGCGACCATCTCGGCCAGCGTGCCCGCCAGCACCAGGCCCGCGAGCGTCAGCCCGGCGCCGGCCAGGAGCGGCCGGCGGACCAGCCATCGCGCGGCCCGACCCGTCAGCCACGGCGCAGTCTCGGATCGATCAGCGTGTACAGCAGGTCCACGAGGAGGTTCAGCGCCATGAACGCGGCGGCCAGGAGCAGGATCACGCCCTGGACCACCGGGTAGTCGCGCTGGAAGATGGCGTCGAGCAGCAGGCGCCCGACGCCGGGCAGGGTGAAGACGTCCTCCACCACCACGATGCCGCCCACGATGTAGCCGAGCTGCACGCCCGCCACCGTGACCACCGGGATCAGCGCGTTCCGGAGCGCGTGGTGGAAGGTCACGCGGCGCTCCGCCACGCCCTTGGCGCGCGCGGTGCGCACGTACTCGCGTCCCAGCACGTCGAGCATGGACGAGCGCGCCATGCGGGTGATCATGGCGGCGGTGGCGGTGCCGAGCGTGAGGGCGGGCAGGGCCATGATGGCCAGGTTCGCCGACGGGCTCCGGGTGAAGGGCACCCACGTGAGCGCGGGCATCCAGCCCAGGTAGAGCGAGAAGAACAGGATGAGCACCGCGCCCTGCCAGAAGGCGGGCATGGACAGCCCGAGCGTCGCGCCCACGCGGATGAGGCCGTCGCGCAGGCCGCCGCGCCAGACCGCGGAGGCGGTGCCGAGCGGGATGCCGAGCAGCAGCGACCACCCCACCGCGAGCACGGCCAGCTCCGCGGAGACGGGCAGGCGCTCGAGGAAGAGCGCCAGCACCGGCCGCCCGGAGAGCCACGACACCCCGAGATCGCCGCGCAGCAGACCGGCGAGCCAGACGCCGTACTGCACGTGCCAGGGCTGGTCCAGGCCGAAGAAGCGGCGGAAGCGACGCCACGACCTCGGGGGAGCCCATCGAGGCCTGTCCCAGGAGCTGCTCCACCACCGTCCCCGGGATCAGCCGCACCATCGCGAAGACGAGCAGGCTCACCCCGAAGAGGGTGAGCCCCATCGCCGCGAGCCGCTGGAGGAGGTAGGCGCGCACGCGCCCGCTGGACCGCGCTCCTCAGCTCTCGAGGGAGGCGAAGCGCAGGCCGTAGTAGAAGCCGGTCGAGTGCGGCTGGAAGCCCTTGAGGCTCTTCTGCCGGACGTAGAGCAGATCCGGCGAGTAGAGCGGGATCGTGATCGGGTCCTCCGCGAACATGCGCTGGAGCTGGTCGTAGAGCTGCTTGCGCTTGGCGCGGTCCAGCGTGACGCGGCCGCTGTCCATCAGCTCGTCGGCGGCCTTGTTCTTCCAGCGGCGGAAGTCGCGGCCGCCCGGAGCGGAGTGGAAGTGGCGGTGGAAGGCCTGGTCGGGGTCCACGTAGCCGCCCCAGTCGTTCATGGTGGGCGGCGACTGCGGCACGATCCAGTCCTTGATCCAGACGCCGCCGTCCACCGTCTCCACCGTCACGTCGATGCCCGCTTCCTTCAGGTTGTCCACGATGACGGGCAGGGCGGCGCCCAGCGCGGGGAAGCCGACGATGTTGCGGATCTTCATCGGCACGCGCCCGGGGTAGCCCGCCTTCTGCAGGAGCTGCTTGGCCTTCGCCACGTCGCGCTGCTGGTTCGGCAGCTCCTGCCACGGCAGCGCCCAGCCCTTGAGGCCGGGCGGCAGCACGCCGAGGCGCTGGCCCAGCCCCGAGCCCGCGATCTGGAGAATGGCCGCGCGGTCGATGGCCAGCGCGATGGCCTGGCGCACCTCGAGCTTGCTGGTGGGCTCCTGGTCGCCCGCCAGATCGAGCACCACCCAGCGGGTGGACGGGGCCTGGATCGCCTCGAGGGTCGGCACGGTCCTGGCCACCTGGAACGACAGCGCCGAGGAGAACTCGGCCAGCGTGATCTGGCCCGTCCGCAGGCCGGCCACGATGGACGACTCGTCCGGGATGGCCTGGAACACGATGGCGTCCAGCAGGGGCTTCTGCGCGCCCCAGTACTGGCCGTGCCGCTTGAGCGCGAGGCGGCGGCTCGGGTCGAAGCTGTCCAGCGCGAAGGGGCCGGTGCCGACCGCGGTGGTCAGCAGGGCCTTGCCGTCGCCACCCGCGTCCTTCGGGATGACGCCGTTGTACTTGCCCCCCAGATTGGCCAGGAACGTGGCGGAGGGCGCGGAGAGCACGAACCGGACGGTGTACTTGTCCACCGCGTCGATCTGGCTCACGTAGGCCAGGTCGCTGGCGCCCGGGCTCACCTTGGGATCGCGGACCCGCTCGTAGGTGTACTTGACGTCCTCGGCGTCCATCTCCTTGCCGTTGTGGAACCGCACGCCCCGGTGCAGGTGGAAGACGTACTCGGTGGGCGACTTCTGCTCCCAGCGCTCGGCGAGCTCCGGCTTGGGCTCGAGCGCGTGATCGATCCAGACCAGGTTCTCGTAGAGCAGCGGCTTGCGGCGCTGCCAGATGTCGAGCCCCTGCATGTGCGGCTCGAGGCTCGGCGGCAGCGCGGTGCTCGCGAACGTCAGCGTGCCACCCGTCTTGCCCTGGGCGGCCGCGCGGCGGGGCAGGCCCGCGGCGGCGAGAGTCAGCGCGGCGGCGCCGGTCTTGAGCAGGCGCCGCCGGCCGATCGGCGCGGTTCCGTTCTTCGGATGATCCATCGGACGAGAGCCTCCTCAGGCGGTGAGCGAGAACTTCTGGAAGGTGTGGCAGCCGTTCTCGACGAGCCCGCGGCTCACCGCGAAGGTCCAGGTGACCTCGGCCACGAAGATGTTGCGGCTCGAGTCCACCGCGATACCGTGGGGCGCCGCGAAGCTGCCGGCCGCCGCCGCGTTCGGTGTGCCCCACCGCGTGAGCATGCTTGCCGTCGCGATCGAACACGCTCACGCGCCCGTAGCGGGCCTCGGTGATCGGGCCGTGGCGCTGCGAGGTGTGGCCCTTGTGCCACCAGAGCTCGGAGACGTAGGCGCGGCCCTGCGGATCGAACACGAGGTGCGTCGGCCGCTGGGTGTCGGTCCACTCCGAGAGGTACTCGCCGTCGGGGCTGAAGATCTGGATGCGGTCGTTCTCCCGGTCGCAGACGAAGATGCGCCCGTCCGCGGCGGCCGCGATGCCGTGGGGGAGGATGAACTGGCCGGGGCCCTTGCCGGGCACGCCCCACGAGCGCTTGAGCTCGCCGCTCGGCGAGAACTGGTGCACGCGGCAGTTGCCGTAGCCGTCGGAGACGTAGAGATCGCCCTTCGGACCCACCGCCAGGTTCGTCGGCCGGTTGAACGCCCCGCCGGGGTGCGACACCGTCATGGTGTCCTTGCCGTCGTAGCCGGTGTCGGACGCTCGGTCCATGGTGCCGAGCGTGAGCAGCAGCTTGCCCTGCGGGGTGAACTTCCGCACGGTGTGGTTGCCGTCGTCGGTGCAGTAGACGCTGCCGTCCGGGCCGATCGTGATGCCGTGGGTGCGATAGGTGAACTGGCCCTCGCCCCACGAGGAGAGGAACTTGCCCTTGGGGTCGTAGACCATGATCGGGTGATCGCCCCGGCAGATGAGGAAGACGCGATCCTCGGCATCCACCGCCACGCCCGCCACGTCGCGGTGCTCGTAGCCCTTGGGGAGCTGCTCCCAGCCCTCGACGACCTGGTACGTCAGCGCGTTCGTCCCCGCCATGGCTCGCCTCCTGGTGGATGCACGTCGATGGAATCGGTCGTGTCGCGTCAAACTATGGGAGAAAGGGCCGGGCGAGTCAAGGGCGCCCGGCCAGGGTATGATCGGGCCATGCTCATCGCCCAGATCACCGATCTGCACATCAGCACGCCGGGCAGCGTGAACGATCGGCACTTCCGCACCGCGGAGCATCTCGCGCGCGCGGTGGCCCACCTGAACGGGCTCACGCCGCGGCCCGACGTGGTCCTGGCGACCGGCGATCTCGTCGAGCGCGGCGAGCCGGACGAGTACGCGCGGCTGCGCGCGATCCTGGACGGCCTCGCGATGCCGCTCTACGTGATCCCGGGCAATCACGACGCGCGCGGCCCTCTGGTCCACGCCTTCGGCGACCGGGGCTACCTGCCGCGGGACGGCGGCTTCCTGCACTACACGGTCGAGGACTGGCCGGTGCGCCTCATCGGGCTCGACACGCACGTGCCCGGCGCGCCCGGCGGCCATCTGTGCGCCGAGCGGCTCGCCTGGCTCGACGCGCGCCTCGGCGAGGGGAGGGAGCGGCCGACGGTGGTCTTCATGCATCACCCGCCGTTCGTGACCGGCATGCGCGCGATGGACGCGATGGGCCTCGAGGGCAAGGCGGAGCTGGCCGCGGTGATCGGGCGCCATCCGAACGTAGAGCAGGTGCTGTGCGGGCACGTGCATCGTCCGATGACGCGGCGGTTCGGCGGCACGGTGGCCACCACGTGTCCCGCGACCGCGCATCAGCTCGCGCTCGACCTGGCGTCGGAGCCGCGCCTGGCGGTGGTGATGGAGCCGCCGGCCTGCATGCTGCACCTCTGGCTCGGCCCGGACGAGGGCCTCGTCAGTCACGTGAGCGTCATCGGCGACGAGCGGCCCCCGTTCACGCTCTACGACGGCCAGCGCTGGCTGCGCGACGCGGTGCCGCCGCCCGCGTTTCATCCCCGCTGACCGCGGAGGACCGCGGTGAGCGGCCCGGGCCCGCACGCCCGCGCCTGGCGCGTCACGCTCGCCGGGCTCTGCGCGAGCCTGGTCGGCATCGGCCTCGCGCGCTTCGCGTACACCCCGCTGCTTCCGGTGTTGATCACCGAGGGCTGGTTCCCCGCCTCGCCGTCCCCGGCATCGTGCCGCTCGTCCTCGGGCGCGTGCAGGAGCTGGTCCCGGACGACGCCGAGCGACAGCGCGCCGCGTGGAGCGTGACCACGATGGCGTTCGCCCTGGGGCAGGCGGCGGGCGCCTACGGCCTGTCGTTTCTCTTCGCGCGCGGCGGCCACTACACGACGCTGTTCGCGGTGGGCGCCGCCGCGCTGACCCTCGCGCTCGCCATCGATCTGGGCGCGCGGCTTGCGGGGCGGAAGCCGATTTGATAGCGTCGCTGCCATGACCCCGACGACCTCTGCGCTCGCGTGGACCACCGAGGAGGTCCGGGTTGCCGGCTCCTCCGTAAGACTACGTACCGTCGGCCGTGGCGCCCCGCTGCTCGTCCTGCATCACGATATCGGCACGCCCGAGCAGCTCCCGTTCTACGAGGCGCTGGCCGACCGCTTCACGCTGCTGCTGCCCTCGCATCCGGGCTACGACGGCTCCGAGCGCCCCGCCTTCATGCGGAGCGTGCGGGACGTCGCGGTGACCTACCAGGCCCTGCTCGCCCAGCGCGGCCTGGCCGACGTGGCGCTGGTCGGGCTCGGCTTCGGCGGCTGGATCGCGGCCGAGATGGCCACCATGTCGCCGCGCGCCTTCCGCAAGCTGGTGCTCGTCGGCGCGATGGGCATCAAGCCCGCGGAGGGCGAGATCCTCGACCAGGCCCTCGTCAGCTACATCGACTACGTGCGCGCGGGCTTCGAGGACCAGAAGGCCTTCGAGCGGCTCTTCACGCCCGACCCGTCCACGCCGCAGCTCGAGCAGTGGGATCTCAACCGCGAGATGACGTTCCGCATCGCGTGGAAGCCCTACATGTACAACCCGACGCTGCCGCCCTTGCTGGGCGGCGTGCAGACGGACGCCCTGATCGTCTGGGGGCGGCAGGACCGGATCGTGCCGGTCGGGGTGGGTGATCAGTTCGCCCACGCGCTGCCCAAGAGCCGGCTCAGCGTGGTGGACGGCGCCGGCCACTTCCTCGAGATGGAGCAGCCCGAAGCGCTCGCGAAGCTCATCGTGCCGTTCGCCGCCCAGGCCTGATCGGGAGACCCCCATGCACCTCATGTACTTCACGGAACAGCCGATGTCGGCGTACCCGGCGGACGAGGGGCGCAAGCGGGGCGCCACCGCGCTGATGTTCTCGAACCGCCACTTCGACCCGGTGGCGGGCAGCCGGCTCTACAACGAGTACCTCGAGCACTACCGCCTGGCCGAGGAAGTGGGCTTCGACGGCATCATGCTGAACGAGCACCACAACGCGCCGTTCTGCATGCAGGCCAAGTGCAACGTCTTCGCCTCGATCCTGGCCGCGATGACCAAGCGCGTGAAGATCGTGCTGCTCGGCAATCCGCTGCCGCTCGCCGACAACCCGGTGCGTCTCGCCGAAGAGCTGGCGATGATCGACATGGTCTCGCGCGGGCGGCTCGTCTCGGGCTTCGTGCGCGGGGGCGGGCAGGAGCAGCTCGCCACCGGGGTGAACCCCGCCTTCAATCGCGAGCGCTTCGAGGAGGCCCACGAGCTGATCGTGCGGGCGTGGACGCAGGAGGGCCCGTTCCGCTTCGAGGGCACCCACTACCAGCACCGCGTGGTGAACCCGTGGGCGGTGCCGCTGCAGAAGCCGCACCCGCGCATCTGGATTCCCGGCGTCCTCAGCAAGGAGACGATCATCTGGGCCGCGCGCCAGCGCTATCCCTACATCGCGCTCAGCACCGCGATCGAGGCGACCAAGAAGATCTGGGAGCTCTACGACTCGGTCGCCGCCGAGGCCGGCTACACCAGCGGGCCGGAGAACCGCGGGTATCTCCAGCGCGTGCACGTGGCCGACACCGAGGAGAAGGCGCTCGCCAACGCGCGGCAGTTCATGTGGATGCAGGGCGAGTTCACGGGCCTGGCGCACCCGGTGTGGTCGAGCCCGTCGGGCTATTTCTCGCCGTCCTATCGCAAGGCCTTCGTGGAGTACGCGGTGGGGCGCGGGTCGAACCCCCGGGCCGCCAGCTTCGAGGACCAGATCCGCGATCAGCAGATCATCGCGGGCACGCCGAAGACGGTGCTCCCGAAGTTCCGGCGCCTCCTCGAAGAGACGCGGCCGTCCATCCTGGGACTGTGGGCGAGCGACGGCTTCGTGAGCAACCCGGACGCCACCAACTGCATCCGGCTACTCGGGCAGGAAGTGCTCCCGGCGGTGCGCGAGATGGGCAAGGAGCTCGGGCTCTGGAGCCCGTTCGAGGCCAATGCCCCGGTGGGCATCAACCAGCCGGCCCCGCCGGTGCACCGCAACGGAGCCTGAGCGCGATCGCGCGGGACGTGCCCGGCCGGCGCTAGCCGAGGGCCGACCGCGGCTGCTTCGGGCTGGTCTGCTCCGGCAGGCAGCTGAAGTCCACGCGGATCTTGCCCTGCCGGACCAGCTTGAGCCCCGAGTAGTCGGTCATGGCGGCGTGGCAGAGCTGGCGCGTCTCGAACGAGTCGATCGCGGTGTAGCCGCGGTCGACGAGCTGCTCGCCCACCTGCGCGGTCTCATGGGCCCAGAGGATCCAGGCCAGGGTCAGCATGTAGCGCTTCATCGGTATCGTCCCCCTGTCGTTGGTACCCTCAGGGAGAGCAAGGGCCGGACCATCAGGAAAATAGGCATGATTCCATGACCTTGTACAGGATCCTCTCAGACGGCAGAGAAAGCGCGGTGCGAGGCTGGGAAGGGGAGTACCCAGCCTGGAGGCCACCGGCCCCGCGCAAGAGATGCCGGCCCTGCGCACGCCACCGCGGCGAGCGCCCAGGCCGTATACTGACGCGCGTGACCGCTCCGCTCACCCCCTAGCCAAAGGAGGCTTCCGTGGCCACCAAGATCATCGTCTCCCCCAAGTTCCCCGCCGCGATGCTCGACATCGCCCGGAGCTTCGTGCCCGCCGGCTACGAGATGGTCGTCGTGGACGCGGGCACCCCCGAGTTCACCGCCGCGCTCGCGGATGCCGCGTACTACGTGGGCTTCCCGCGCCCCGAGCTGAACAGCGAGTTCTTCAAGGCGGCCTCCGGCCTCAAGCTGGTGCAGCTCATCAGCGCCGGCTACGACCGCCTCGACGTGGCGGCGGCCAAGCGGGCGGGCGTGCCGGTGGCCAACAACGGCGGCTCCAACTCGGTGGCGGTGGCCGAGCACACCCTGATGCTGATGCTCGCGGTCTACCGCAAGCTCTCCTGGCACCACGGCAACGTGATCACCGGCAAGTGGCGGGTGGGGGACTTCGCCTCGAACCGGACCTACGAGCTCGAGGGCAAGACCCTCGGCATCGTGGGCCTCGGCACCATCGGCAAGAAGGTTGCGCGCCGGGCCGCCGCCTTCGACATGAAGATCGTCTACTACGACATCGCGCGCCTGGTCGAGGACGCGGAGGACGCCCTCGGCGTCCGGTTCATGCTCCTGCCCGAGCTGCTGCGCACCGCGGACATCGTCTCGCTCCACGTGCCGCTCAACACGGTCACCCGCAACATGTTCGGCGCGCGCGAGATGGGCATGATGCGGCCCTCCGCGGTGCTGATCAATACCTGCCGGGGCCCGGTGGTGGACGAGACCGCGCTCCACACCGCGCTCACCACCAAGGTCATCGCGGCCGCGGGCCTCGACGTCATGGTGGAGGAGCCGCCGATCGCGAACCATCCGCTGTTCGCGCTCGAGAACGTGACGTTCACCCCGCACACCGCGGGCCCCACCTGGGACAACTGGTTCAAGGCCTTCCGGAACGCCTTCGACAACGTGCAGCGCGTGGCCCGCGGCGAGCGGCCGCTCTGGGTGATCCCGGAGCTGCGCTAGCCGATCCGCGTGAAGCGGGCGGGCTCCCGCAAGGCGGCGGGGCGGGCCGGGCTCTTCCTGACCGGCATCCGCCGCGCCGGCGCCGTGCCGGAGCCCGCGCCGTTTCCGTTCACGCTGCCGCTCTTCCGCGACCTCGAGCGCCTCGAGCTTCCGCGCGCCCGTCACCTTCCTGGTGGGGGAGAACGGCTGCGGCAAGTCCACCCTGCTGGAAGGCCTGGCCGCGGGCGCCGGCGCGGTGGCGGCGGGCGGCCGGGATCTGGACCGTGATCCGACCCTCGCCGGCGCCCGGGCCTTCGCCCGGGCCTTCCGCTTCCCGCGCGTCCGCCATCCGCGCGCCACGCTCTTCATCCGCGCGGAGGACGTCTTCGGCTTCACCCTGCGGGTGGGCGGCGAGATCGAGGGCCTGCGCGCGATGGAGGACGAGCTGCGCGCCTCCCGGCCCGAGGGCTCGTGGGGCCAGCGCCTCGCGATGGGCGCGGCGGCCAAGGAGCGGGCCGCGCTGACCCGCCGCTACGGTGCGGCGCCGGACGCGCGCTCCCACGGCGAGACGTTTCTCCACCTGCTCCAGCAGCGGCTGGTGCCGCGCGGGCTCTACTTCCTCGACGAGCCCGAGACGCCGCTGTCGCCCACGCGCGTGCTCGCGCTTCTCGCCCTCCTGCGCGATCGGGTGGCCGAGGATTGCCAGTTCGTCATCGCCACGCATTCGCCGATCCTCATGGCGCTGCCGCAGGCCGACATCCGGCTGCTCGAGAACGGCACGATCGCGCCCGTGGCGTACCCCGACGTCGAGCACGTGCGCATCACCCGCGCGTTCCTCGACGATCCGGAGAGCTTTCTCCGCCGGCTCTGAGCGCGCGCGGCTCGCGCATTTGACTTGCGCGCCCGCCGCCCGGATAATTGGCCCCGATGCACTGGCTCAGTTCCCGCTCCGTCGCCACCGTGTGGCTCCTCGCCGCGCTCAGCCTCGTGGGATGGCTCATCGTCAACCTCGACATGGCGGGCTGGATCATCCTCGTGGTCACGGTGGGGCTCATGGCCTTCGAGCTCACCCGGCGGCGCGACGGGCAGGCCACGCAGCCCAAGGGCCGCATTCCCGACAAGCCGACCGGTTAGTCCCGCTCAGGCGGGCGTGGGGGCGAGCGAGCGGGCGACGATCCGGCTGATGTCGGCCGGGCGGGCCGGCCACGGCAGCAGCGGCGCCGCCGACTCCATCAGGAAGCGGGCGAGGTCGGGCGCGAAGGCCGGCTGCATCACGAAGATCTGCGCGGGCATCTCGAGCGGCCACCGCGTCTCCAGCGCGCGCGACAACGCCGGCCCGTCGAGCCCGGGCATGCGGAGCGCGCTCACCACCAGCGCGTAGGCGTGCCGGTCGATCAGGCTCAGCCCTTCCGCGCGGGTCGCGGCCGCGTCCACCGTGTAGCCGTCGGCGCGGAGCACCGCCACCAGCCGCCCGCGGGCGTGCTCGTCGTCCATCCCGACCAGGAGCCGGGCCCTCGGACCACTCATCAGAAATGACCGCCGGACGGCAGGTCGCTCACGCGGCGCAGCGCCTCGCGCAGCAGCGGGACGAAGAGCATCGCGGTGAAGAACAGCGTGGCCAGCCAGATGGCCACGTGCAGGAGGCGGGCGCGCCGGCCGCTTTCAGGCATGGAACTTTCAGGCATAGAGGCTGGAGAGTAGTCCCGCGCCCGGCCTCCGTCAAGCCCTCGGAGCCTCTTCTGGTTGCTATCCGGTATCTCGGTGGCTACACTACGCGCCATGCGACGGGTCCAGCGGATGCTGAGATGGCGGGCGAGCGCGGTCACCGGCCTCATCGCGGTGCTGGCGCTGGTCAGCCTGCCTGTCGAGGTCACGATCGGGTTCGTCGAGCATCCCATCGTCCCGCCGGGCCGCCTGGCGTCACTCGTGCTGATCGGCTCCTGCCTCCTGCTCGTGGGCGGGGGTCTCGGCCTGCGTCGCGAGGAGGCCGCCCGGGCCGGCTCCCGGCGGCCGACCCCGAGCGCGTAGAGACGGAGCGCGTGGGCGCGCTGGGCCGCACTCTCCGGTATCTGGGCCTGGGCGGCGGCGACTCGGAGTCGCTGGCCGCCGATCTGGCCGCCCACCGCGAGGCCCGCAGCGAGCCCGCCGGCCTCGGCGCCGGACTGACCCTCAAGGGCGAGGTGTCGGGCGAAGGCGACTTCCACATCGCGGGACGCTTCGAGGGAGACATCAACGTGACGGGCCGGGTGCTGGTGGGCGAAGGGGCCGACGTGGACGCCAACATCAATGCCCGCGCCATCGTGGTCGGCGGCACCGTGCGCGGCAATCTCTCGGCCGCGACCCGCGTGGAGATCCTGCCGACCGGGGTGCTGACCGGCACGCTCAAGACCGGCAGCTTCTCCGCCGCCGACGGCGCCGCGGTCAAGGGCGAGATCTGGATCGAGCGGCCCGATACGGCCGACCCCGCCGAGGAGCGCCGCCGGTGATCGACCTGGCCGAGTTCCTCCAGTCCCGCGGCGCGCGCCTCGGGCTCAAGATCGCGGGCGTGGTGGTAGCGCTGGGCCTCGTGGGCACGGCGGGCTGGCTCTGGCTGCGCGCCGAGGAGGCCCGCGGCCAGGCGGCGCTGGCCGGCGCCGCCGAAGCGGTCCAGCAAGGCGAGGGGCCCCTGGCGACTGCCGAGGGGCGGCAGAAGGCCATCGGCATGCTCCAGGCCATCCTGACCCAGCACGGCCGGTCGGCTGCGGCCGCCCAGGCCGCCTACCAGCTCGGCAATCTCCAGTACCAGGCCGGCGACTACGCGGCGGCGCGGGCCGCCTACGAAGTCGCGCTGGCCAAGGGAGCCGGCGGGAGCCTGCGCACGCTGAGCGCCTCGGGCGTCGGCTATACCTGGGAGGCCCAGAAGAACTACGCGAGCGCGATGACCGCGTACGACGCGGCCGCGCGCGGGCTCGGGCCCAAGCAGTTCTTCTTCGAGGAGGCGCTCCTCGATCTGGCGCGCGCGCAGGCGCTGGCGGGCAAGCCCACCGAGGCGCGGGCGACGTACGAGCGCCTGCTCAAGGATGCGCCCGAGACGCGGCGCGCCGAGGATATCCGGGGCCGCATCGCCGCGCTCGCTCCGGCCGCGAAATAGCCCGATCCTCAGGCACGACCCCATCGCCGTCGCGGGCTCGTCATAGTCTGATAAGCAACATTATGTTAAGTCTCGTTCGGCCCGCATGATCGGCGGCGTTCTCTACCTGGCGCTCATCTATCTCCACCCCGGCCAGCGGGACGCTCTGCGCCGATACGAGAACCTGGCCCTGCCCGTCTTCCGCCGGCACGGGGGCCGGTTCGAGCGAATCCTGAGCCCGGTGCGCGCGCCCGCCGGACAACCGGACGCCGACGAACCGGACGAGATGCATCTGGTGCGGTTCGAGACGGCGGAGGGCCTGGACGCCGTGCGGCGGGATCCGGAGATGGCCGCGCTGGGTCCGCTCCGTCGGGAGATCGTCCGGAAAGCGCTCCTGGTGCGGGTCGACGACGTGCCGCTCGAGCGCTACTTCAAGCCGGGCTGAGCGCGTGGATCAGGCCTTCCTCGAGCTCCGCGATGGACTCGAGCAGGCCGGCGGTCTCCTCCCAGTGCTCCTGCACGGCCGCGTACTGGGCCTCGCCGAAGCACCGCGCCTTGCGCTCGAACAGGCCGGCGGCCGCGGCGCGCCCGCCTTCTCGGAGGAACGCGGCGGCGTCATGGCTGCGCCGGGCGGCCAGCGGGAACGCGAAGTAGATCAGGTGCCCGGCCAGCCGCTTGGACGCCGCGCCCCGCAGGTCCGAGGCCAGCAGGCGGAAGGCCCGCGGCCCGCCGTACTGGTCCGGTCCCCCCGGGTCGGCCGCCAGGTTGGTGCGCACCACGGAGAGGGTGCGCGCGATCATCTCCTCCCGCGCCGGGTGGCGCACCTGGCGGAAGCCGGTGCGCATCGTGTACGGCACCTGGGCATAGCGCACGCGATCGGCCTTCCACGCGCGCAGGAACTCGGCGGTCGGCAGCGTCGCGTACGGGTACCCCTCGGGATCGTGCATGCGCACCCGATCGCTCTCGACCCCCAGCACCACCACGAAGTGATCGCTGCCCGAGAGCTGCGCGTGATGCGGCATGTAGCCGAGCCCGCCCATGTCGAGCGGTCCCGCCAGGACCGGCCCGCGCCCGGCCGCCTCGGCCAGCCGGGCCAGCGCGGCCTCGGGCGTGCCGTCGCGCTCCTCGCGACACTTCCACCCGAGGGCGTCCAGCGCGGTGGTGATCCCCTGGTCCGGCGTGGCGAGCGGCGAGCTGAAGTACACGAGCAGGTCGCGCCCGACCCGCAGGTAGAGCGTGCCGAAGGGCATCGTGGTCAGGCACTCGATGAAGCCGGGCTCGGGCAGCTCCGCGGCGGCGGCGCCCGACTCGCGCAGCGCCATGTAGACGCTGTTGGCATAGCAGTAGGCGCCGTTGCCGGTGTAGCGAGTCACTGGATGGTCGCGGTGAGGGTCAGCGCCGTCTCTTCCGAGGATTGCTGGGAGCCATAGCCGAGGATCTGCCGCGTGATCGCGTGGAGGCTGCCGGTGGTGCCGCCGATCTGCATCCGCCCGCCGCTGGGCACGATCAGCTCGGTCGCCGCCTCCACGACCTCGATCGTCCCGCCGCCCCCGGGCGTGAAGTAGCTGATCACCGGTGTCAGGGTGACCCGGACCTTGTTGCCGGGGAGGATCACCGGGCGCACCGCGAGCGCGGTGCCCACCCGCTGCCACGCAACCCCCTGGGCGACGTGGCCCTTGCCGGTCGCGTAGTCGTAGTAGTAGGCCATCTGCTGGTACGGGACGTCCTGCGCGACCATGATCGAGCCGGCGCCACCGTCCTGCACCACGGTGAAGAGGCCGGAGGAGCGGCTGACGCGCGTGGTGGTGTCCTCCACCGCGAGACCACCCCGGCCACGGACCCGTGGGTCGCCGCGGCGCTCCTGCTGCACCACGATGCCCCCCTGCCCCTGCACGCCCTGGCGGCTGCCCTGGGTCTGCTGCTTGAACTCCAGCAGCACCTTCACGTTGCGGTTGCTCTGTGCCTCGACGCGCGCGGCGACGGGCAGCGCCACCAGCGCCAGCACGATGACGAGAAGCCGGCTCACCGAGTTCACCCGGGGATCTGCGCCTCTTCGGGCAGGCGGTCCCAGACCGGGTTCCACTCGGGCAGGGTGAGCCCCACCGCCCCCGCCTTCTCGGCGACCTCCCGGGCGAAGGTCTGGCGGACCTCGTCGTTGTCGCGCAGCTTGAGCCGGTACTTGCGGTAGAGCACGTTCTTGGGCGAGCCGGGGCGGCCGAAGATGTTCATGGTGCGGATGTACCACTTGTTGAGCGTGGCCTGGGCCTCGTCGCGGGTCTTGGGGTCCTCGGCGAGGCGCTTCACCCAGAACTCGCCGTGACGGATGTGGAACTTCTCCTCCTTGAAGATTCCCTCGATCGCGCGCACCCAGGGCCCGTAGGAGCACGTGCGCACGTCCTCGAGCTGGTGGCCCGCGCCGCGATCCATGCAGAAGTTGAAGAAGGTGAAGTCGGCCCAGGTGTCGATCGGGTAGTAGAAGATGTTGACCCGCTTGTCGGCGGTGATGCGCGCGGTGCCGATATCGGCGTCGTCGGCCACCCGCATCGTGAAGGCCTCGTCGTGCGCCCGCACGTGCGCGTCCACGTCCACCCCCAGGTCGGCGAGGAGGCCGTACATGACGGTGGCGTGGCGGAGCTCGTCCTTCACGATCTGGGCGACCACGTGCTTCTCCTCCACGCCGGGCGCCCTCGTGATCCACGGCACGTAGCCGTAGCCGCCCGCCAGCTCAGAGTCGGCCTGCATGGTCATGAGGTGGATGAGGTTCTCGCGGTAGGCGTCCGTCATCTCGTCGGGGGACTCGATACGCTCCCCCGCCTCGATGCGGGCCAGCAGCCGGACTTCGTCGCGCTCCGCCATGACTATCTCCTTTCCACGACCCGCACCGCCTTGCCCTCGCTGCGCGGGATGGTCCTCGGTGCCACGACCGCGATCTCCGGGTTCAGCCCGAGGTGGCCGCGCAGGCACGCCGACACCTGCGCGGACAGCGCGGCCAGCCGGGCCGGCGCGGCCTCGAACCCGCCCCACTCGCGCACCACGCGCTCGTCCGGCTCCACCGTCACCGCGAGCGTCGGGAACGCCTCCCGCCGGTCCACCACGAGCTGGTAGTGCGGGGCCAGGTCCGCCACCGTCAGGAGCGCCGCCTCGAGCTGGGAGGGATACACGTTGACCCCCTTGATGATCAGCATATCGTCGGTGCGCCCCTTGACGCGAGCCATCCGCACGGTGGTTCGCCCGCAGCGGCAGGGGGCGGGGTCGAGCCGGGTGACGTCGCCGGTGCGGTAGCGGAGCATCGGCAGCGCCTCCTTGGTGAGTCCGGTCAGCACCAGCTCGCCCTCCTGCCCGGCGGGCAGCGGCGCCCCGGTCCGCGGGTCGACGATCTCGGGCAGGAAGTGGTCTTCGTTCACATGCAGGCCCTCGCGGGCCTCCACGCACTCGCCCGCCACTCCGGGGCCGATGATCTCGCTGAGGCCGTAGAAATCCACCGCCGGGCACGCCCCAGAGCGCCTCGAGCTGCGCGCGCATCGCCTCGGTCCACGGCTCCGCGCCGAAGAGCCCGTACGCCAGGCCGATCGCGCGCGGGTCGGTCCCCTGCTCGCGCAGGCTCTCGCCGATGTAGAGGGCGAAGGACGGCGTGCAGGCCAGGCCCTGCGGGTGGAAGTCCTGGAGCAGGAGCATCTGGCGGAGCGTGTTGCCCGAGGAGACCGGCACCACGGTGAGACCCATGTGCTCGGCCCCGTCGTGGAAGCCCAGGCCCCCGGTGAAGAGGCCGTAGCCGTAGGCGATCTGGATGAGCTGGCCGGGCTCGGCCCCCGCCGCGGCGAGCGCCCGCGCCATGACCTCTCTCCAGATACGGAGATCGTTCCTGGTGTAGCCCACCACGGTGGGCTTGCCCTTGGTGCCCGAGGACGCGTGGATGCGGATGACCTCCTCACGCGGCACCGCGAAGAGGCCGAACGGGTAGTGCCGGCGCAGGTCCTCCTTCACCGTGAAGGGCAGCTCGGCGAGGCGGTCGAGCGTCACCGCCTCGTCCTTGACCCCGGCCGCGGCGAGCGCGTCGCGATAGAACGGCACGCGCGCGCGGGCGCGGGCGACGGTCGCCCGCAGCCGCTCGTCCTGGAGCGCCCGCATCGCGGGACGGGACGCGGTCTCGGCCGCGCGGTCCCAGATCATGGATTCACGCCGGGGCGCTCAGCTCACCGCGACGCGGCGCACCAGCCAGCCCTGGCGCTCGAGGAAGCGGGCCATGGTCTCGAGCGTGCGCGGATCGGCGGAGGATTCGAGGCTGATGCGGTCCGGCAGGATGTACCGCACCTCCGGGTAGGACACGAGCACGCGCAGCAGCGTCCGCACCCGCGGATCCCACGAGAGCAGCCCGTGGTGGCCGGGCCCGGCGGTGTGCGGATCCCAGTCGGCCTGGAATCCCACCCGCAGGGTGCGGCCGACCGACGGGACCGCCATCAGGACCGGCGGGCCAGCAGCGCTTCGTAGTGCGCGACCATGGCCGCGGTCTGGCGGGGCGCCGCGAAGCGCGCCTCCACGAGCCGCCGCGCCGCCTGGCCCATGCTCGCGCGCCGCCCGGCGTCCAGCAGGAGCCCGATGGCCGCGTCGGCCATCTCCCCGGTCTCCGCCTTGGTGAGGATCCCTGTCTCGCCGTCGGTCACCACCTCGTCCACGCCCGAGGCGCGCACCGCCACCGCGGGCAGCCCGCAGGCGTGGGCCTCGGCCAGCACGAGCCCCTGCGTCTCCGTCTCCGACGCGAAGAGGAACAGGTCGGCGGCCCGGTAGTAGTCGGGTAGCGCCTCGCGCGCGAGCCCGCCGTGAAAGACGATGCGCCGCCCGGCCCGGCCCGCGGCCGCGCGGCTCTCGAGCGCTCCGCTGTGGCTGCCCTTGCCCACCAGGTGCAGCGTGGCGGTAGACACCGCGGCGGCCACCGACTCGAAGGCGTCGAGCACGCGCTCCAGGCTCTTCTCGCGATCGAGGCGCCCGGTGTAGAGGCAGATCAGCCCGTCGGCGGGCAGCCCGAGGCGACGGCGGGCGCGCTCACGGCTGGCCGGGCTGAAGAGATCCAGGTCCACGCCGGTGGGGATCACCGCGACCGGCGCGGTCACCCCCCGCCGCCGCAAGGTATCGGCCACGTGCTCGGAGGGCGCGACCACCAGGTCGGCGGAGTCGGCGAAGCGGCACGCCAGGCGCACCGCCAGGCTCCGCACCAGCCGCGGCGGCAGCGGCACGTAGTGCGCGTACTTCTCGTAGCGCGTGTGGTAGGTGAAGACGAGCGGGCGCCGCTGGCTTCGCGCCAGGCGCCGGCCGGTCAGGCCGAGCAGGAACGGATGGTGGACGTGAACGACGTCGAGGTCGAGCGCGCGGGCGATCCGCCCGAGGCGCCGCGAGACGGGCAGCGGCAGCGAGAAGCCCGGATAGGTCGGGGCGGGAATCGACGGGTAGCGGAAGACGTGGGGCGGATCGGCCTGCGGCGGATGGGCCGCCGGCGCGAAGATCCAGGTCCGGTGTCCGAGCGCCTCAAGCCCCTGCCGCAGGGTCTCGACGGCCGTCGCGACTCCGCCACGGAACGGCAGATAGTTGTTGGTGAACAGCCCGACCCGCATCCACTACTCGTCCGGGCTCTTCGGGTCCTTGCCGCGCTCGATCCGGTCGAAATCGCCTGGCTTGAGCGACTCGAGCCATTCCTTGATCTTGGCCTGGTCGTCGCCCTTGCCGGTGCCGATCTCGGTCTCCTTGGCGACCTCGACGGTGCGGGCCTTCTGCACGACGTCCTCTTCCACGAAGATCGGCGCGCCTACTCGCAGAGCGAGGGCGATCGCGTCCGACGGCCGCGAGTCCACCGTGATGTCGGCGCTGCCCAGGCGGAGGTGGATGACCGCGTAGAAGGTGTTGTCGCGCAGGTCGTTGACCACGATCTTCTGCACCCGCGCGTCGAGCGACTCCAGGATGTTCTTGATCAGGTCGTGCGTCATGGGCCGGGGCGTGGAGATCTTCTCCAGCTCGAGCGCGATGGCGTTGGCCTCGAAGAGGCCCACCCAGATGGGCAGGGAGCGCTTCTCCTCCTCGTCGCGGAGGATGATCATGGGCATGTTGGAGAGCGGATCGAGCGCGAGTCCCTTCACTTTCATCTCCAGCCACATGGCGCGCCTCCTAGACCTCTAGCTCCCCACGGAGACTGTGCGGCAGGGCGCGGACGACGCGCACCGGCACCACGCGGCCCAGCAGGTCGCGACCTCCGGGATCGAAGTTCACCACTCGATTGCAGCGGGTGCGCCCGGCCGCCTCGCCCGCGTTCTTGCGCGCGACGCCGTCGACCAGGACGGGCAGGGTCCGGCCCTCGAGACGCTGGCTGCGCGCGGCGCCCACGCGGGTCGCCGACTTCCAGGATTCGGCGGTTGCGGTCGGCCTTCACCTCTTCCGGCACCTGGTCGTCCATCTCCGCGGCGGGCGTGCCCGGGCGGCGGGAGTAGCGGAAGGCGAAGACGTTGTCGTAGCCGACCTCGTCGACCATCTCCTCGGTGCGCGCGAAGTCCTCCTCCGTCTCGCCCGGGAAGCCCACGATGAGGTCGGTGGAGAGCGCGAGGTCCGGCACCGTCTCCTTCAGTTCCGCGATCAGCTCGAGGTAGCGGGCGCGGGTGTAGCCGCGATTCATCCGCTCCAGCACGCGGTCCGAGCCCGACTGCAGCGGCAGGTGCAGGTACTCGCAGACCTTGGGGACGTCACGGATGGCGCGGATCAGCCGGGGCGTGAGGTTGTACGGGTTCGACGTGGTGAAGCGGATGCGCTCGATGCCGTCGATGTCATTCACGCGCTCGAACAGCTCCGCGAGGTCGATGGCCGGGCTCAGGTCGCGCCCGTAGGCGTTCACGGTCTGGCCGAGCAGCGTGACCTCGCGGCATCCCGCCTCCGCGAGACCGCGGATCTCGCCCACGATGGTGTCGGGGGGATGACTGCGCTCGCGGCCTCGAGTAGTCGGCACGACGCAGAACGTGCAGTACTTCTCGCAGCCCTCCATCACGGTGACGAAGGCCTTCAGCCGGAGGCCGCCCTCGGGCCGCGCGGTGATCTTCACGAGCGCGCCCTCGCCGGTGTCGAGCACCGGCCCCCGCCCCTGCTTCGCGCGGCCCACCAGCTCGGCGACGCGGGCGATCGCGGGCGAGCCGAACACCAGGTCCACGTAGGGCGCGCGCTCCTGGATCCGGCCCTTCTGGAGCTGCGCCATGCAGCCCATGACCCCGATCACCAGGTCCGGCCGCTCGCGCTTGAGATGCCGCAGGGCTCCGAGCTGCGAGAAGACTTTATCTTCGGCCTTCTCTCGGATCGAGCAGGTGTTCAGCAGGATCAGGTCGGCGTCTTCGGGGCGATCCGTCAGCTCGTACCGCTCCTGCTTGAGCAGGCCGGCCACCCGCTCGGAGTCGTACTCGTTCATCTGGCAGCCGTAGGTGATCAGGTGGAGCTTGGACATCAGAGCGGAAACAGTCGCGGGGGAAAATTCCGCATGATTGTTCGGGACTTACGGTAACACCCACCCCCCGGCATGTCAAACTCCGGGGGACGGGTCAGACCGTCTCCTCGAAGACACCGATGCGCCGGAACTTCTCGTGGCGCTCCTCGATCAGCTCGGCCTCCGACTTGGACTTGAGCTGCCAGAGCTGATCGCGCAGGGCGGCCCGCAGGCTGGCCGCGGTGGCCTCCCAGTTCCGGTGGGCGCCCCCGACCGGCTCCGGGACGATGGCGTCGATGACGCCCAGCTTCAGCAGATCGGGCGCGGTCACCCGCATCAGCTCGGCCGCCTCGGGGGCCTTGGCCGCATCGCCCCACAGGATGGCCGCGCAGCCCTCGGGCGAGATCACCGAGTAGATCGCGTACTCGAGCATCAGCACGCGGTTGCCGACTCCGATGGCGAGGGCGCCGCCGCTGCCTCCTTCCCCGGTCACCACGCAGATCACCGGCGTGGGCAGGCCCGCCATCTCCCGCAGGTTGCGCGCGATCGCCTCGGCCTGCCCCCGCTCCTCGGCGCCGAGCCCGGGATAGGCGCCGGGCGTGTCGATGAACGTGATGATGGGCTTGCCGAACTTGCCGGCGAGCTGCATCAGACGGAGCGCCTTGCGATAGCCCTCCGGATGCGGCATCCCGAAGTTGCGCGCGATGTTCTCGCGCGTGTCGCGCCCCTTCTGGTGGCCGATCAGCACCACCGGCTCGCCGTCGAAGGTGGCGAGCCCGCCCACGATCGCCTTGTCGTCGCCGAAGACACGGTCGCCGTGCAGCTCGACCCAGTCCTCCAGCAGCAGGCCGATGAGATCGAGGGTGTGCGGGCGCTTGGGGTGGCGGGCGATCTGGGCGCGCTGCCAGGCGGTCAGGCCCGCGTAGACACGCTGCTGCTGGCGGGCGAGCCGTTCCTCGAGCTTCGCGATCTCGTCGCGCGCCTCGAGCGGCTCTTCCGAGGCGCGTAGCTCCGCGATGCGATTCTCGAGCTCGAGGAGCGGCTTCTCGAACTCAAGCTCGTCCGGCATACTCCACGAGTATACTGCCCGCTCCGAGCAGCCCTTCCACTTTCGTCACCAGGTCGGGCGCCGGATCCACCGCGAGCTCCTTGATCCGCAACACGACCTCCTGCTCCGGCAGTAGCACGTGGAGGAACAGCGGCGTGCGGCCCTCGTGCTCGCGGCAGGCCGCCTTCACCGAGGCGAGCAGCTCCGGCAGGGATTCGGCCGCCGCGTTCACCCGGATGCGGCAGGCGTGCGCGGAGGCGCCGCCGTTCCCGACACTGTTGCCGTTGTCATGGCCGTTGCCGGCCGGGGCCAGATTGCCCATCGCTTCCTCCAGGGGCTTGATCTCCTCCGCGAGCACGACGCGGCCCTTGTCGCTGTCGTCCGCGCGGCCGCGCACGATGACCGGGCCCTTGTGCCGGAGCGCCCCCGCGCAGCTCCGGTAGGGCTCGGGGAAGATCGTCAGGGGAATGCTGCCGTCCACCAGCTCGAGCGTGGCGAACGCCATGCGGTTGCCGCTCTTGGTCGTGCTCTCGCTGAACGCGCTCACCTGCCCCAGCAGGAGCACGCGCGCGCCGGTCGAGCGCGCGGCCAGATCGGCCGCGCTGAGCGCGCCGATCCGGCGCGCCATCTCCCGGTGCTGCTCCAGCGGATGGCCCGAGAGGTAGAAGCCCAGCACCTCCCGCTCGTAGGCCAGCATCTCCTCCTGCGGCCACTCGGGCACGCGGGCCGCCGCCGCGACCGGCGTCGCGGCCGGCCTGGCGTCGCCGCCTCCCAGCACGTCGAAGAGCGAGACCTGGCCTTCCTCGCGGTCGCGCTGCTGGCGCTGGCCGCTGTCCATCGCCTGGTCCAGCGCGGCGAGGAGGCCGGCCCGCGTGCTCTGCAGCGAGTCGAACGCGCCCGCCTTGATCAGGCACTCGACCACCCTCCGGTTCACCAGGCGCAGGTCGACGCGGGCGCAGAAGTCGTCGAGGGCGGTGAAGCGGCCGTCCGCCTCACGGGTCCGCACGATGGACTCGATCGCGGTGGCGCCCACGTTCTTGATCGCGGCCAGCCCGAAGTGGATCGCCTCCCCCGCCACCGTGAAGTCGGAGCGGGACACGTTGACGTCCGGCGGCTCCACGCGCAGGCCCATCGCCCGCGTCTCCTCCACGTACAGGACGATCTTGTCCGTCTTCTCCATTTCCGAGGTCAGCAGCGCGGCCATGAACTCGGTCGGGTAGTTCGCCTTGAGATACGCGGTCTGGTACGCGACGACGCCGTAGCACGCGGCGTGACTCTTGTTGAAGCCGTAGCCCGCGAACTTCTCGATGAGGTCCCAGATGCGCTCGGCCTTCTTCGCGTCGATCTTGTTGACCTTGCAGCCCGAGATGAACTTCTCGCGCTGGGTGGCCATCAGCTCGCGGTCCTTCTTCCCCATCGCCTTGCGGAGGGTGTCGGCCTCGCCGAGCGAGAAGCCGGCCAGGTCCGCGGCGAGCCGCATGACCTGCTCCTGGTAGACCATGATCCCGTAGGTCTCCTGGAGCACCGGCTCCATCAGGGGGTGCTCGTAGGAGATCGCGGCGCGCCCGTGCTTGCGGTTGACGAAGTCCTCGATCAGGTCCATCGGGCCCGGGCGGTAGAGGGCCACCATCGCGATGATGTCCTCGATGCGCTGCGGCTTGAGGCGCTTGAGCGCGTCCCGCATGCCCGCCGACTCCAGCTGGAACACCCCGAAGGTGCGGGCCTCGGTGAGGAGCTGATAGGTCCGCGCGTCATCGAGCGGCAGGGCGTCGCCGTCGAGCTCGATCCCGCGCGACTCCTTGAGCAGGCGCAGGGCGTCCGAGATCACGGTGAGGGTCTTGAGCCCGAGGAAGTCCATCTTGAGCAGGCCGAGCTTCTCGATCGGCCCCATCGCGTAGCCGGTGATGAGCTCGGGCCGCTTGGGGTCCTTGTAGAGCGGCACCCGCTCCATCAGGGGCTCGTCCGAGATGACCACCGCGGAGGCGTGCACCGAGGCGTGCCGGGTGCAGCCCTCGAGCGCGCGGGCCACCGCCCACATCTCCCCCACCCGCTGGTCGCGCTTGACCTGCTCGGCGAGCGGCGGGGCCTTCTCGAGCGCCTCGTCGAGCGAGATGTTGAGCGGGAACCCGGGCACCAGCTTGGCGATGCGGTCGGCCTCGCCGTAGGAGAAGCCGAGCACGCGGGCCACGTCGCGGATGACCGCCTTGGCTCCCATGGTCCCGAACGTGATGATGTGGGCCACCCGGTCGGCCCCGTAGCGATCCACCACGTAGCGGATGACCTCGTCACGCCGGTCGTCCGCGAAGTCGATGTCCATGTCCGGCATCGAGATCCGCTCGGGGTTGAGGAAGCGCTCGAAGATCAGCCCGTAGCGGATCGGGTCCACGTTGGTGATGGCGAGGCAGTAGGCCACCAGCGAGCCGGCCGAGGAGCCGCGGCCCGGCCCCACCGCGATGCCCTGGCGGCGCGCGTAGCTGATGAAGTCCCAGACGACCAGGAAGTAGCCGGAGAAGCCCATCTTGGAGACCACGCCCAGCTCGTAGCGGAGCCGATCCACCACCGCGTCGGAGGGCGATCCGCCGTAGCGCCACTTGAGGCCCTCGAAGGCGCGCTCCTCGAGATACGAATCGAGCGTGAAGCCCTCCGGCACCTGGTACTTGGGCAGGTGGAACTGGCCGAACTGGAGATCCACGTTGCACCGCTCGGCCACCGCCAGCGTGTTGCGGTAGGCCTCGGGCAGATCCTTGAAGACCGCGCGCATCTCGTCGGCCGACTTCACGTAGAACTCGTTGCTCGAGAACTTCCACCGGTTCGGATCGCTCATGGTGGTGCCGGTCTGGATGCAGAGCAGCGCCTCGTGGGCGACCGAGTGCTCGGCCTCGAGGTAGTGCGAGTCGTTGGTGCCGCAGAGGGGGGCGCCGATGGCGCGGGCGATCTTGATGGTGCCCTCGGTCACCGCCACCTGCTGCTCGAGGCCGTGCGACTGGACCTCCATGAAGTAGTAGTCCTTGCCGAAGACTTCCTGGTACCAGCCCGCGGTCTGGAGCGCCTTGGCCTCGTCCCCGGCCGAGAGCTGGCGGCTCACCTCGGAGTTGAGGCAGCCCGAGAGCACGAGCAGCCCGTCCGCGTGCTGGGCCAGCAGCTCCCGGTCCACGCGCGGCTTGTAGTAGTAGCCCTCGAGGTAGGCCTTGGAGACCAGCTTCATGAGGTTGGCGTAGCCCGCCCGGGTGCGCGCCAGCACCGTGCAGTGGCTCGCGCCCTCGTAGCCGCCGTCCTGGCTCGAGCGCTCGAAGCGGCTGCCCGGGGCCACGTAGAGCTCGCAGCCCAGGATCGGCTTCACCCCCGCCTTCTCGCAGGCGGTGTAGAAGTCCACCGCGCCGAAGAGGTTGCCGTGGTCGGTGAGCGCCAGGGCCGGGAACTTCAGGGCCTTGGCGCGATCGACCAGCTTCTCGAGACGGGCCGCGCCGTCCAGCAGGCTGTACTCGGAGTGGACGTGCAGATGGACGAAGTCGGCGTGTTTCAGGGCGAATTCTTTCAGGTCGCTTGAATGTGGAGGATTCTAGTTTGGCGGTTGGGCTCCTTCGCGCAAGCGCTCATCCGAACTGCTCGCGCGCGCCCTTGTCCTCGGCGCCGCACCGCCCGGCTTACTCCCACTCGATCGTGCTCGGGGGCTTGGAGGAGATGTCGTAGACGACGCGGTTCACGCCCTTGACCTCGTTGATCACGCGGCTCGAGATCTTGCCGAGCAGGTCGTAGGGCAGGCGCGCCCAGTCCGCGGTCATGGCGTCCTGGCTCATGACCGCGCGGAGCGCGATGACCTGCGCGTAGGTGCGGAAGTCGCCCTGCACGCCCACGGTGCGCACCGGCAGCAGCACCGCGAAGGCCTGCCAGAGCTCGCGCTCGAGCCCGGCCTGGCGCACCTCCTCCTGGACGATGGCGTCGGCCTCGCGCAGCAGCGCCAGGCGCTCTTCCGTCACCTCGCCCAGCACGCGGATGGCGAGCCCGGGCCCCGGGAAGGGCTGGCGCCAGATGATCTCGCGCGGCAGGCCGAGCAGGGCGCCCAGCTCGCGCACCTCGTCCTTGAACAGCTCGCGGAGCGGCTCCACCAGCTTGAAGCGCATATTCGGCGGCAGGCCGCCGACGTTATGATGCGTCTTGATGGTCGCCGACGGGCCCTTGAACGAGACCGACTCGATCACGTCGGGATAGAGCGTGCCCTGGGCGAGCCACGGGATGTGGCCGAGCTTGCGGGCCTCGTCCTCGAACACCGCGATGAACTCGGCGCCGATGGCCTTGCGCTTGACCTCCGGATCCGTGACGCCTTCCAGACGATCGAGGAATCGCTTGGTTGCGTCCACGTGGATCAGGTTCACCTTGAATGCATCCCGGAAGGTCCGCACCACGCCCTCGACCTCTCCCTTGCGGAGCAGGCCGTTGTCCACGAAGAGGCACGTGAGCTGATCGCCCACCGCCTTGTGGATCAGCGCGGCCACCACGGAGGAGTCCACACCGCCCGAGAGCGCGCAGAGCACCGGGTCCCGGCCGACCTGCCGGCGGATGCTCTCGACCGCCGAGTCCACGAACGAGGGCATGGACCAGTCGGCGGCGGCGCCCGCCGCGTCGAGGAAGTTCTTGAGCACGGTCTTCCCCTGGGGCGTGTGGGCCACCTCGGGATGGAACTGGACCGCGAAGAGCTTCCGGACCGGGTCGGCCATCGCCGCGACCGGGCAGTTGTCGGTGGTGGCCAGGCTCGTGAAGCCCGGCGGCGGCTTGAGCACGGTGTCGCCGTGGCTCATCCACACGGTCACGAGGCCGTCGGCCTCGGGCTCCACGCCGCGCAGCAGCCCCTCGCGGCTCAGGATCCGGAGCTGCGCCTTGCCGTACTCGCGACGCTCGGCCGGGACGACGTGGCCGCCCATGAGGAAGCCCATGGCCTGCATGCCGTAGCAGATGCCGAGCATCGGGAGGCCCGACTCGAGCAGGCGCTTGTCGGGCAGCGGCGCCTCGTCCTCGTACACGCTCGACGGCCCGCCCGAGAGGACGAGACCGGTGTAGCCGCCCGCCAGCACGCGGTCCACCGGATCGGTGCACGGCAGGATCTCGGAGTAGACGCCCAGCTCGCGGATGCGACGGGCGATGAGCTGGGTGTACTGGCCGCCGAAATCGAGGATCGCGATCTTGCTGGGCGCGGGAGCCCGGGTTGCCACCGCGAGGCTACCTGGGCGTCCCCAGCTTCTGGGCGCGCTGGAAGACCTTGCCCTCGGTCTTGATCGAGGGCGCGATGATCAGCTCGGTCTGCTGCAGCTCCCGGATGTTCATGGCCCCCACCGACCCCATGCAGGTGCGGATGGCGCCCACGAGGTTCAGCGTGCCGTCCTCGGTGAACGCGGGGCCGAACAGGATCTGCTCGAGCGTCCCCGCGATGCCCACCCGGATGCGCGTGCCGCGCGGCAGGTTCGAGTGCGGCGTGGCCATGCCCCAGTGGTAGCCGCGGCCCGGGGCTTCCTTGGCGCGCGCGAAGGCGGAGCCGATCATGACCGCGTCCGCGCCGGAGGCGAACGCCTTGCAGATGTCGCCGCCGGTGGTCATGCCGCCGTCGGTGATGATCGGCACGTAGCGGCCGGTCTTCTTGTGGTAGAAGTCGCGCGCGGCCGCCGAGTCCGCGGTGGCGGTCACCTGCGGGACGCCCAGGCCCAGCACCTCGCGGCTCGTGCACGCCGCGCCCGGGCCCACGCCGATCAGCAGCGCGTCCACGCCGCAGTCCATCAGCTCGAGGCAGGCCTCGTAGGTGACGACGTTGCCGATGATGAGCGGGATCGAGAGGTGCTTCTTGAGCTGGCGGATGTCCACCGGGGTGTACTCGCTCGCGACGTGCCGCGCGGTGGTCACGGTGGACTGCACCACGAAGAAGTCGGCGCCCGCCTCCTCCGCGATCTTGGCGAAGCGCTCCGCGCGCTGCGGGATCGCGGAGACCAGGACCGGGCCGCCGCCCTTCTTGATGTCGCTGATGCGCTTGTGGATCAGCTCTTCCTTGATCGGCTCGCTGTAGATGCCCTGGATGATCTTGGTGGCTTCTTCCAGGCTGGCCGAGGTGATGCGGTCGAGGACGGCGTCGGGATTCTCGTAGCGGGAGAAGATGCCTTCGAGGTTGAGGACCGCGAGGCCCCCGACCCGGCCCATCTCGATCGCGAAGGAGGGGCTCACGACCCCGTCCATGGCCGCCGCGATGATGGGGATCGGGAAGCGGTGGCCGCAGAGCTCCCAGGAGATGTCCACCTCGCTGGGGTTGATGGTCAGGGCGCCGGGAACCAGCGCGATATCATCGAAGCCGTACGCCGCCCGGGCCTTCCGTCCCCGCCCGACCCACATGCCCATACGCCCCGCCTCCTGGCCTTACCCGGCCTGGGTCCGGGGCCGGCTGCCGGCCGCCTGAACCCTGTATGTAGAGAACCGCCCGCCTCGACCCACTGTATTTAGGGGGCAAGTATACGGGCGGCTCGCCCCGGGTGTCAACGGGGGGGCACGGGATTGGCCCGCTCCCACAGCATCCGCAGGCCTTCGAGCTTCAGCTCCGGATTGACGAACTGCAGGCACTGGACGACTTCCCGCATCTGCCCCACCAGGCCCCCGGTCCCGACCACCTTCACGTCGCCGTCCATCTCCCGGCGCATCCGCTCCACGATGCCGTCCACCAGCCCGGCCCAGCCGTAGATCATCCCGGACTGGATGTTCGTGATCGTGTTGCGGCCGATGGCGTCCTTGGGACGCACCAGCTCGACTCGGAACAGCCGGGCCGCCCGCGAGACGAGGGCCTCGGCCGCGGTGTTGATGCCGGGCGCGATCGCGCCGCCGATGAACTCGCCGCGGCTGTTCACGCAGTCGAAGCGGGTGGCGGTGCCGAAGTCCACCACGATCAGCGGCGCGCCGTAGAGCGCGATGGCGGCCACGCAGCTGACCACTCGATCGGCGCCGACCTCGCGTGGCGTGTCGACGTTCAGGGGCAGGTCGACGGTGACGCCCGGCTCCACCGTGAGCGGGTTCACGCCGAAGTAGCGCTCGCACATCCACTCGAGCGCCTGCTGGATGGGCGGCACCACGTTGGAGATGGCGACGCCGGTGATGTCCTGCTGCGCGATGCCCCGCGTGCCGAGGAGCGTCTGGATGAACACGCCCCACTCGTCCGCGGTCTGCTCGCGTCGCGTGGTGAGGCGCCAGGAGGCGCGCAGGCGCGCGTGCTCGTAGATGCCCATCGAGGTGTTGGTGTTGCCGACGTCAATCACGAGCAGCATGCGCCATCCCCTCCTCGACCGTTCCGCCCGAGACGATGTGGACCAGCCGGCCGTCCGCCGCGCGCGCCACCAGGATTCCGTCGTCCCCGACGTCCACCCCCACCCCGTCGGAGCCGTCGGGCAGCCGCACGCGCTGGCCGGGCAGCGTGGACCGCTCGAGCCAGGCGGCCCGCAGCGCGGCGAACCCGCCGACCCGCCAGGCGTCGTAGTGCCGGGCGAGCTGCTCGAGCACCGCGGCCAGGACCAGGTCGGCCTCGAAGGCGCGGCCGGTCACGAGGCGCAGCGAGGTCGCCCGGTCGGCGAGGGCCGCGGGGAACGCGGTCTGCGCGAGATTCACGCCGATGCCCAGGATCACGTGATGGAGCCGGCCCGCGCCATCAGAAGACGCCTCGGCGAGAATGCCGCACACCTTCCGGCCGTCCACCAGCAGATCATTGGGCCACCGGATGCGCGCGGGCACCGAGGCCACCACGGCGAGCGCGTCGGCCACCGCGAGCCCGCCCACCAGCGAGAGCTGGGGCGCGGTCGTCACGGGCCCCGCCGGACGCAGCAGCACGGAGGCGAGGAGGCTCTCGCCGGGCGCGTCCCACCAGTCGTGGCCGCGGCGGCCGCGTCCCGCCCGCTGGTGCCGCGCGGTCACCACGGTGCCCTCCGGGGCGCCCGCCGCGGCCAGGCGCTGCGCCTCGGACTGGGTGGAGTCGGTGGTGTCGAGCGCGTGAACCGCGAGCTGCACGGCGGCGGGCTCCGCCCTACTCGAGGGCCGTGAGGCTCGTGGTGAGCTTCTGCTCGATCTCGCGCTGCTCGACGAGCCGCTCGCGCTCCCGCTCGACCACCTCGGCCGGCGCGCGCTCCACGAACTCCGGCCGGCCGAGCTTGCCCTCCAGGAAGGCGATCTCCTTGCGCGCCCGCTCGATTTCTTTGCGCAGGCGCTGCCGTTCGGCTTCGAAGTCCACCACGCCTTCGAGGCGCACGAACACGTCGCCGCTCGGGGTCGTGGCCACCGCGGAGCCCGCCGGGCGCGCGCCGTCGCGGGAGACCGTGATGGCCGCGCGGGCCAGGCTGCCGATCACCGCGAGGCTGCTCTCGAGCGCGGCCGCCACCGCCGGCGCCGCGGGCTTGACCGTCACCGCCAGCTCCACCGCCGGCGAGATCCGGCTCTCGCTGCGCATGGTCCGGATCGCGCTCACGAAGTCGAGCACCGGGGCCATCAGCCGCTCCGCCTCCGGGTCGCGCCCCTTGCGCGTGGCCTTGGGGAACGGCGCGATCATTATTGACCTGGCGGGGGCCGGGATGGACTCCCCCTTGTGGGGCAGGCGCTGCCAGAGCTCCTCCGAGATGAACGGCATGAAGGGATGGAGCAGCCGCAGCGTGGTCTCGAGCGTCTCCACCAGGGTTTGCTGGGTGACCGCCTTCGCCTCCGGGCTCTCGGGCTGGTAGAGGCTCCGCTTGGCGATCTCGAGGTACCAGTCGCAGTACTCGTGCCAGAGGAACTGGTACACCGCGGAGGCGGCGTCGTTGAAGCGATAGGTGTCGATCGCCTTGCGCACCTGGGCGATCGCCTCGGTCAGGCGGCTCTTGATCCAGCGGTCGGCCACCGACGGCGTGCCGCGCCGGGCGAGCGCGGGATCGTAGCCCTCGAGGTTCGTCAGCACCAGGCGCGCCGCGTTCCAGATCTTGTTGGCGAAGTTCCGGTAGCCCTCGATCCGCTCCTCGGCCAGCCGGATGTCGCGCCCCTGGGCGGCGAGCGCGGCGAGCGTGAAGCGGAAGGCGTCGGTGCCGTACTTGTCCATCACGCTCAGGGGGTCGACCACGTTCCCCTTGGACTTGGACATCTTCTGGCCCTCGGCGTCGCGGACGAGGGCGTGGATGTAGACGTGGTGGAACGGCACGTCGCCCATGAACTTGATGCCGAGCATCGCCATCCGCGCCACCCAGAAGAACAGGATGTCGAAGCCGGTGGACAGCACCGAGGTCGGGTAGAACACCTTGAGCTCCGGCGTGGACTCGGGCCAGCCCGAGGGTGGAGAACGGCCAGAGCCCGGAGGAGAACCAGGTGTCGAGCACGTCGGTGTCCTGGCGGAGCGGGCCCCGGCACTGGGGGCACTCGGCTGAGGTCGGTGCGCGACGACGTGCATGCTGCCGTCCCTGTCGCAGTACCACGACCGGGATGCGGTGCCCCCACCAGAGCTGGCGCGAGATCGCCCAGTCGCGGATGTTCTCCATCCAGTGGAAGTACGTCTTGCTCCACGTGCGCGGAACGATCTTGATCTTGCCGCTGCGCACCGCCTTGATCGCGGGCTCGGCCAGCGGCTTGGTGCGCACGTACCACTGCTTCGAGACGAGCGGCTCCACCACCGTCTTGCAGCGGTAGCACACGCCGACCGAGTGCCGGTAGGGCTCGATGCGGTCGATGAGCCCGAGGGCCTGCATGTCCTCCACGATGCGCTTCCGGGTCTCGAAGCGGTCGAGCCCCGCGTACTTGCCGGCCAGCGCGGTCATCTTGCCGTCGAAGCCGATGACGCTGCGGATCGGCAGGTTGTGACGGCGCCCGATCTCGAAGTCGGTGGCGTCGTGGCCCGGGGTGACCTTGATGACGCCGGTGCCGAACTTGGGATCCACCGCGCTCGTCGGCGACCACCTGCAGGGTGATGTTCCCTTCCACCGAGGGCACCTCGAGCGTCTTGCCCACGTACTTCTTGTAGCGCTTGTCCTTCGGATGGACCGCCACCGCGGTGTCGCCCAGCTTGGTCTCGGGCCGCACGGTGCCGAGCGTCAGCGGGCCGTACTTGATGTAGACGAACTCGGCGTCCTGGTCCTCGCGCTCCACCTCGAGGTCCGACAGCACGGTCTGGCAGCGCGGGCACCAGTTGACGATGTAGTCGCCCTGGTAGATGAGCCCCTCTTCCCAGAGGCGGACGAAGACCTCGCGCACCGCCGCCGACAGCCCCGCGTCCATCGTGAAGCGCTCGCGGGCCCAGTCGCAGGAGGCGCCGAGCCGCTTGAGCTGGCGGATGATGGTGCCGCCCGACTCCTCCTTCCACTGCCAGACGCGCGCGATGAAGGCCTCGCGCCCCAGGTCTTCCTTGGTCTTGCCCTCTTTTTCGAGCTGCCGCTCCACCACGTACTGGGTCGCGATGCCGGCGTGATCGGTGCCCGGCATCCAGAGCGCGTTGTAGCCGTCCATGCGCTTGTAGCGGATCAGGATGTCCTGGAGCGTGTTGTTGAGCGCGTGACCCAGATGGAGCGACCCGGTGACGTTGGGCGGCGGGATGACGATGCAGTAGGGCTTCTTGGGCGAGTCGGCTTCGGCGTGGAAGTAGCCGCGCTCTTCCCAGACGGCGTACCAGTGCGGCTCGACACGCGTCGGATCGTAGCGGTCGGCGATTTCGCTCATGTTATCGCGTCATTCTAGCACGGGGGCGGCGGTCTGGACCCGCCAGCCGGCCGGGCCGCGCGTCCACGTGAGCGCCCACGGCACGCGCCGGCCGTCGCGCAGCTCGGTGGCGGCCACCGTGACCGGCCCGCGCGGGCCGGCCGGGCCCGCCTGCTCGCAGACCGGCTCGGGCCCGAGGCGCTTCGGCAGGCGCGCGCGCAGGGCGGGCGCGGGCACGAGCAGACCCAGGGCGCGGGCGTCGTCCTCGGCCAGGGCGCGGAAGAGGCGGTCGGCGGCCGCGCCGAGCTCGCGGTGCCAGGCGTTCGCGACCTGCCGACGCGCGAGCGCGAGACCGCCCGCCGCGACGAGCCGGTAGTGGTCCTCGTGCTCGAACTGCTCCGCGCATCCGGGCTTCCAGCCGGGATAGCGCGGCTCGTAGCGCACCACGAGCTCGCCGGCCTGGGTGCGCCAGTCCGTCACCCGCAGGCCGTCGGGCCACTGGGTGGCGGTGGTCCACGCGCGCGTCACCCGATCGTGGTCGCGCCCTTCCCACAGCTCCGCGTGCAGCGCGCGCTCGCCGTGGGCCGCGGGCGGGCCGCTCCACACCGCGAACACGCGCGCCACGCGATCCGGACCCGGCGGCCACACCCGCGCGTCGAGGAGGCCGTCCTGCGTGGAGGAGGCGGCGAGGGCCGCGCCCGGGCCCGTCCCCGCGTACACGCGAAGCGAGCCCGACCCCTCCACGCCGGTGAGGCTGTAGAGGCCGAGCGTGAGCGGGACACGGCTCCCCGCGACGGGAATGCGCAGCACGCGCAGGATGGCGCCGCCCCAGCTCTCCATCATCGCGTCGAGACGCTCGCGGATGAACACGAGCGAGGAGAAGGGCTCATCCCCGCGCAGGCTGTCGAGCACCTCCGCGTCCACCACCTCGTAGAGCTCGCCGATCGCCCGGTCGCGGTCGGCGCCGTCCACCGCGACCGCGAGCCGCTCGCGGGCCAACGCGCGGAAGTGCTCCAGCCGGTCCGCCGCCGCGGCGGGCGCGGCCACGCACGCGAGCAGGACGGCCGCCAGGGCGCCCCGGAACCATGATGGTCGCATGGCGCTAGCGTACAATGGTCGCGCATGACCCGCATCCTCGATCGCTACATCTACAAGGAGATGGGCCCGCCGTTCCTCATCGGGGTGGGCGTCTTCACGTTCTTCCTCGTCATCGATCGCATCTACCAGCTCACCGACCTCGTCATCACCAAGAACGTGCCGTTCGCGCTCGTGCTGCCGCTCCTGATGTACATGCTCCCCGCCTTCCTGGCCCTCACGCTGCCGATGGCCCTGCTCGTGACGGTGCTGCTGGTGTGCGGGCGGCTGGCCGGCGATCTCGAGGTGGCCGCCCTGAAGGCCTCCGGGGTGAGCCCGCTGCGGCTCTTCCGTCCGTTTCTCGCGATCGGCATCATCATCACCCTGCTCATCTCGTGGCTCACCCTCGTGGTGGCCCCGTGGTCGAGCGGCGCCTTCCAGCGCCAGCTCTTCCGGATCTTCCAGTCGCGCGCCACCACCGGGATCAAGGAGCGCACCTTCAGCGCGAGCTTCAGCCAGTTCGTGATCTACGTGGACGAGGTGAGCGCGTCCCAGGTGCGCCTCAAGGGCCTGCTCGTCTCCGACGAGCGCAACGCCGAGCAGTCCCGCATCATCGTGGCCCGCGAGGGCCGCCTCCTGAGCGACGAGGCGACCCGCCGCATCACCCTGCGCTTCCTGGACGGCTCGATCAGCGAGTCCGACGTGACCGACCGCCGGCGCTTCCGCCAGACCTACTTCAGCCTCTACGACATGACCCTCCCGGTGGATTCGCCCCTCGCCGCGGTCGCGCGCGAGGAGAAGCCCGAGAAGCAGCTGCCCCTGCGCGAGCTCCTGTCGGAGGCGGAGAACATGCGGCGCGCGGGCCAGATCTCCGCGCCCTACTACGTCGAGCTGCACAAGCGCTTCGCGCTGCCGGTGGCCGCGCTCGTCTTCACGATCATGGGCTTCCCGCTGGGCATCCGCGCGCAGCGGGGCGGTCGCGCGGTCGCCCTCGCGCTGAGCTTCGGCATCGTGGTGGCCTACTACATCCTCTACTCGACGATGGAGGGCATGGCCCTGCGCGGTCGCATGCCCGCGGCCATCGCGGTGTGGATCCCCAACGCCATCCTCGCGGTGATCGGCGTGACCCTCCTGCGCGGGAGCGTCGCGGGCGTGCCCCCCGCCTGGATCGATCTCTTCTGGCGGCTGTGGGCGAAGATCGGCGAGCGGCAATCCGGTCGCGCGGCCAAGCCGCTCGAGGAGCGCCGGCGGCGCCGGCTCGGCCGGCTCGCGGGGCCGCGCGCGTCCACCTTCATCATGGATCGCTACCTGATCCGGCAGTACCTGATCTTCCTCGGTATCGGCACCGGCGTCGGCGCGGTCCTCATCGCGGTCGTGGACCTGCTGAACACCCTCGACCGCTTCCTGCGCTCCAAGCCGCCCTTCTTCACGATCCTCGAGCACTTCCTGTACCGGATGCCCGGCGAGCTCTACAAGGGGCTGCCGATGATCGTGCTGGTCGCCACCGTGTTCCTGTTCCTCTCCCTCACCCGCCAGCGAGAGCTCGACGCGCTCAAGGCGGCCGGGGTCAGCCTCTACCGCGCGAGCCTGCCCATCCTCCTGGTGGCGGGCACCATCAGCGTCCTCGCGGTCGTCTTCCAGGAGGTGGCCCTGCCCGACATCAACGCCAAGGCCGAGGAGGTGGACCGCGTGAAGATCCGCGGCCAGCTTCCGCGGCATCTGCAGCGCCAGACGCAGATCTGGTACCGCTCCTCCGACACGCGCTTCTTCCGCATGGCCCTCCTCGACCCGGTCAACAAGTCCATGGAAGGGCTCACCGTGCTCGAGATCAGCCCCGACTTCCGCCTCGTGGAGCGGGTGGACGCCCGCACCGCGCAGTGGACGCCCGAGGGCTGGCAGCTCGCCGACGGCGTGCTGCGCCGGGTGGCGTCGCAGAACCGGATCACCTCGGAGCCGTTCGCCACGCGTCTCTTGCCCATGCCGGAGAATCTCGAAGACTTCATCGTGCAGAAGCAGAACGCCCCCGACACCATGAGCTTCCTGGAGCTGCGCGCCTACGTGATCGAAGCTGCGGGAGGGCGGCCACCGGGTCAACCGCTACCTGGTCCAGCTCTACTCCAAGCTCTCCTTCCCGCTCGTGCACGTGATCATGGCGCTGGTGGCGATTCCGTTCGCCCTGGTCTCCCCGCGCAGCGGCGGGCGCGCCATGGGCATCGGGGTGGCCATCGTGATCGCGGTGGGCTACTGGATCGTGCACTCGGTGGCGATCGCCTTCGGGCAGGCCGACCTGCTGCCCGCCGCCCTCGCCGCCTGGACCGCCAACATCATCTTCGCGGGCATCGGCACCGCCCTCTTCCTCAGCGCCCGCACGTAGGAGGGGTCAGGTCTTACATTCCGACATTTCCCGTGATCGCCTCAGGCGAGGCTACCCCAGGCCTCGCGCCGCGAGGCCGACGACTTAGCGCGTTTCGCGGAGGGAGCGGAGGGCTTCCTCGATGCGCTTCTGCTCCTGGCCGTAGGTGGCCCAGTCGCCCTTGCGCAGCGCTTCCTGCCCACGCTGCCAGGCCTCCCAGGCGCGCTGCACGCCCGCGCTGATGGCCGCGGTCGGCGCGGAGCCGGGCGCGGAAGCGGGACGCTCGGTGGCCGGGCGGGTGGCCGGCTCGTCCCCGCGCACGCGGGCGCCGAAGACCCGCGCGAGCGACGCCTCGAGCGTCGGCTCCATCGCGATCTGGTTGCCGTAGGCGACGACCACGCGGCGCAATTCCGGCAGCGCCCCCTGCTCGGCGGCGGCCAGGTACAGCGGCTGCACGTAGATCAGCGACTGGTCGATCGGGATGGCGAGCAAGCTGCCCGTGATCACCCGCGAGCCCTGCTGGTTCCAGAGCGCGATCTGCTGGGAGATGACCGGGTCCTGGTTGATCCGCGCCTGGATGTTCCGGGGCCCGAAGACGAGCTTCTGCTTCGGGAACTGGTAGGCGATCAGACCGCCGTACCGGGGCGGATCCATGCGGGCCACCATCAGCGCGATCATGTTGTCGCGGCCGCTCGGGTTGAAGCCCGAGAGCAGGACGAACTCCTCCTTGGTCTCGCCGGGCAGCCGCATGATCATGAAGTACGGCTCCATCTCGCGGTCGCGCCCCTCCTGCGGCAGCCGCGGGATGACCCAGAGGTCCTCCTTGTTGTAGAAGACCTGGGGATCCTGCATGTGATAGGTCGCGAACATCCGCGCCTGCACCGCGAAGAGATCCTCCGGGTAGCGGATGTGCGCCTGCAGGTCCTTGGGCATGTCGGCCAGGGGCTTGAGCAGGCCCGGGAACGCCTTCGCGTAGGTGCGGATGATCGGGTCCTCGGGGTCGGCGATGTAGTAGGTCACGGTGCCGTGGAAGGTGTCCACCGTCGCCTTGACCGAGTTGCGGATGTAGTTGTAGCCCCGCACCGGCGTCGCGTAGGGGTAGCGATCGCTGGTGGTGTAGCCGTCGATCATCCACACGAGGTGACCGTCGCCCGCGATGACCAGGTACGGATCACGGTCGAACTTGAGGAAGGGCGCCGCCTCCTGCACGCGCGCCCCGATGTCGCGGTAGATCATCACGCGGCTCTCGGGCGTGAGATCGTTCGACAACAGCAGGTTCAGCGCGCCGAAGCGCGCCGCGAAGGCCGCCTTGCGAGCGAGCGAGTTGATCGGGATGCCGCCCCGCCCCTCGTAGCGGGTGTAGACGTTCTGGTCACCCGAGGGATAGTCCAGCTCCTGCGAGCGCGTGCGCACGAGGACGTACTCGTTGCCGATCTCGCCGTAGTAGATCTCCGGCCGGGTGATCTTGGGCATGCCGCCCAGCACCGCGGGCGGAATGTCCTTGATGAAGAACTCGGGCAATCCCTCCGGGCTGATCCGGTTGACCGGCCCCGCCACGAGCCCGAACCCGTGGGTGTAGGTCAGGTGCTCGTTGATCCAGCCCCGGCTCGGCAGGTCGCGGTAGGACAGCTCGCGCGCGGACAGGGTCACCTGGCGGTACTCGCCGTTCAGCGTGTAGCGCCCCACGTCCACGTCCCGGAACTTGTAGTAGGTCCGGATCTCCTGCAGCTTGCCGTAGGTGGTGAGCAGCGGCCGGTGGTCCCAGAGCCGGATGTTCTTGATCGTGAGGTTGTTCCGCTCGAGCGCGGCCGGCGTCAGATTGTCCTCGGCCGCGAAGTCCTTCTCCGCGACCTTGTCGAGGGCATAGGCCTGCCGGGTCATCCGGATATTGTTCTCGATGTAGGGCCGCTCGTAGACCAGCTCGTTGGGCTTGACCCGGTAGCTCTGGAGCAGCGCGGGGGCGATGCCGAGGCCCGCGACCCAGAGCACGACCAGGACCACCAGCCCCGCCACCAGGAAGCGCCAGCCGGGCCGGAACATCTGGAACACGCAGGCCGCCGCGCAGAGCACCGCCAGCGCGACCAGCCACTGGAGCACCGGCAGGGAGGCGTGCACGTCGGTGTAGGAAGCGCCGAACACCAGGCCACGGGGCGAGAAGAGCAGATCGAAGCGGTCGAGCCAGAAGCCGACGCCGCGCAGCAGCAGCAGCAGCGCGGCCAGGCCCAGCAGGTGGGTCCGGGCCCCCGCGGCGAGACGCGGCCCCCGCGCGGTGAGCACGAGGCTGCGCTGCAGCACGTAGACCGCGGCCACCAGGACCAGCGTCCCGGCCACCAGCGCGGTGGACCACGTGTAGAGGAGCCGCCAGAACGGCAGCACGAAGAAGTAGAACCCGAGGTCGCGGCCGAAGAGCGGATCCGCCTGGTTGAACGGAGTCCGGTTGACGTACTCCAGCACGGTGGGCCACGCCGCCGGTGGCGCGGGCCCCCGCGAAGAACGCGATGACCGCGATGACCGGCAGGAGCAGTCGCCGGACGAGCGGCTCCAGGATCGCGCGTCCGGGCAGCCCGAGCTGGTCCTCGAGCTCCCAGAGCACGTCCGGCGGGGCGGTGCGCGCGGCCACCGACAGGTTGACGAAGAGGAAGACGAAGACGACGGCGGCGAGCCCGATGAAGAGCCAGCCGGAGAGCTGCAGGCGCGTGGTGAAGACGGTGGTGAAGCCCACCTCCTGGAACCACAGCCAGTCGGTGTACAGCGGAACGGCCTGGCCGACGAGGCTGAGCAGGATGAAGCCCAGCAGCAGCCAGAGCCCCAGCCGGGGGCGCCGCAGGGGCGTGACGCGAGCGCCCGGGGGCGTCTGCGCCAAGGGAGTCCCCTAGGGCCCCTGCTCGGCGTTGAGCTGGCGCAGCGGTACGCACATGGTGGAAGCTCGGCTCAGGCGCGCGTTCCCGACGTGTCCGGCGTCACACGCCGGCGTCGTCGCGAAGATCCTTGGCGCGGTTCGTCCGCTCCCACGTGAACTCGGGCTCGTTGCGCCCGAAGTGCCCGTAGGCGGCCGTCTTGCGGTAGAACGGGCGGCGCAGGTCCAGGTACTTGATGATCCCGGAGGGGGTGAAGTCGAAGTGCTTCCGGATCATCTGCTCGAGCTTCGAGTTGGGCACCTTCCCGGTTCCGAAGGTCTCCACCATGATCGAGACCGGATCGGCGACCCCGATGGCGTAGGCCACCTGCACCTGCGCGCGCTCCGCCAGCCCCGCGGCCACGATGTTCTTGGCCACGTGCCGCGCCATGTAGCAGGCCGACCGGTCCACCTTCGTCGGGTCCTTGCCCGAGAAGGCGCCGCCGCCGTGGGGGCAGGAGCCGCCGTAGGTGTCCACGATGATCTTGCGGCCGGTCAGCCCGGTGTCGCCCATGGGCCCGCCGGTGACGAAGCGGCCGGTGGGATTGATGTGGTACGTGATCCGCTGCGGGTCGATCAGGTGCTTGGGGATGGTCGGCAGCACGACCTGCTCGATCATCTCCTCGCGGATCTTCGACAGCCCGGCGTCGGGGCCGTGCTGCGTGGAGATGACCACCGTCTCCACCCCCACCGGCTTGCCGTCGACGTAGCGGACCGAGACCTGGCTCTTGCCGTCCGGCCGGAGGTAGCCGATCTGGCCGCTCTTGCGGACGTGGGTGAGCCGCTGGCAGAGCTTGTGGGCCAGCATGATGGGCAGCGGCATCAGCTCCTCGGTCTCGGTGCACGCGTAGCCGAACATGAGTCCCTGGTCGCCGGCGCCGAGCTTGTCCACGCCCATCGCGATGTCGCCCGACTGCTCGTCGATCGCGGTGATGACCCCGCACGTCTCGTAGTCGAAGCCGTACTTGGCGCGCGTGTAGCCGACTTCCCGGATGGTCTCGCGGGCCACCCGCGGGATGTCCACGTAGCACGAGGTGGTGATCTCGCCCGCCACCACCACCAGGCCGGTGGTGAGGAGGGTCTCGCAGGCCACCCGGCCCGTCGGATCCTGGGTCAGGATCGCGTCCAGGACCGCGTCCGACACCTGATCGGCGATCTTGTCCGGGTGCCCTTCGGTCACCGACTCCGACGTGAACAGGTACTCCTCACGCGCCATCCGCCCTGCCCTCCCTCTGCTCTCGACTCGATCGACCACGGGTACGTGACACTATCACGCCCGGCGGTCGCCTCTCAAGGGGTAACGATTTCGCCGATCGCGACGCGCAGCGACGTCTCCCACGTCTGCCCGGGCAGAAGCCTCAACGGCCACGCGAAGAGCAGCGCGGAGCCCTGGTAGATGCGCTCGAAGCCGGTCTCGGACAGCGACACCGTTTCCACCGGGGCCCACGCGATGTCGGCGGGGTTCGCCCACCGGAGCGCGAGCTCGCACCCGAGCCACTCGTCCACCATGGCGAGGCCGTGCACGGCGGGAATGCGCCCGCGGCTGCCGAGCGACGGGCGGCCCGCCACCCGGTAGTAGCGGCCGGGCGCGTCGCCCGCGCTGAGCGTGAGATTCCACTGCACCGCCCACCGCGCCACGAGCGCCTCCTCCCCTTCCCAGCGGAGGCGATAGGTCACGGTCACCGCGGCGTCGTCGGCCATGGCCACGATGGACTTCTGCATCGCCAGCGGCAGGCCGTCGGGACGCTGGAGCGAGCACAGCAGCGCCACCTCGCGCGGCGAGGTCTTCACCTCGTGATCGAGGGGCCGCTCGCCGACCACCAGCCGCGCCGCGTCCCACGGATCGAGCGGGATCGAGCTCGCCCTCCGGGGGGAACAGCCCGTCGAGCAGGGAGGCGCGGCGGAAGCGATCGTAGCGGAGCAGCGCGGTCAGCCCCGCCTCCTTGACCGCGGGAGCCGAGTGGATCGTCTTCACCTCGTCCGCCCCGGCCTCCGACGGCCGCTCCGCGACCTGCCGGTGATAGGGCTCCGGGCGCCGGGTGAGCACGTCCGCGGCGTCCATCTCCCCGCCGAGCCAGAGCAGCTCGGTGAGCGAGCCGCCGCGGGCCGGGCGCAGGGTCAGCCCGAGCGAGCGCGTGCGCACGACCACCTCGTCCATCCCGTCGCCGTCGATGTCGGCGCGCACGCAGTCGAGCCCCAGCGGCTTGCCCGGGCCCTCCAGCCGGCGCTCGCAGCCGATCAGGGCCGACTTCACCGCGCGGCGGAGGTGCGGGAGATAGCAGCCGCCGAACACGCCGTGCCAGTAGGCGTCGTTGGCCTGGCCCTGCCAGAGCCGCTCGCGCGCCGCGAGCAGCCGCGGGTCGCGCGGGCGCGCGGTGAGGCCCTCGTGCACGCGGCGCGAGAGGCGGATCATCTTCCAGTACGCGTCCCCGATCTCCGGGTACTTGATCAGGAAGTTCCGGAAGAAGCCGCCGCGCAGGAGCCGCGACAGGCGCTCGCCGTCGGGCAGCGCGGCCAGGCGGGCGCGCGCGTCGTGCAGCTCCGCGGCGGCGGCGGGCGGCAGGGCCCACTCGCCCATCTCGGTGTAGGCGGCGGTCGGCAGGTAGACGCGCCCGGCCGGGGGCTCGGTGTCGAGGAAGCGGGAGAACGTGGAGACGCGCAGCCACGGGGTCGCGCGCAGCGCGTCCAGGAAGCGCGCGAGCCAGCGCTCCCCGTACACCAGGCGGTCGGTGCCCGGCCAGACCCCGAACTTCTCGCCGTCGTCCACCATCGTCACCGCGCCGGCCCCGCGGCGGGTCTGCAGGTACTGGACGCTCTCCGCCGGGTCCGCGAAGGGCACGAGATAGCGCAGCCGCTGGTTGATCGGGAACACCGCGACCGAGGCCCCCTGCTCCTCGGTGAGGTAGTAGCCGCCCAGCGTCTCCGGGTCGAGGCCGGCCAGGGCGAAGTGCGAGTCATCCACCAGGACGAACTCCACCCCCGCCTCGCGCAGGATGCGCGGGAGCTGGGGCTCCCAGATCCGCTCGGCCAGCCACATGCCTCGCGCGGTCACCCCGAAGCTCGACTTGATGAACTGGGTGAGCGCCTGGATCTGCCCGACCTTGTCCCAGTCCGGCAGCAGGGCGAGGATCGGCTCGTAGAAGCCGCCGGTCAGCAGCTCCACCTGCCCGTCGGCGGCGAGCCGCCCCAGCAGGTCGAAGGTGGGCCGCGCGCGCTCCTTGAGGATGGCGAGCAGGCCCCCGGAGCAGTGGACGGTCAGGGACAGGCCGGCGCCGGTCTCCGCGATGGTCTGCAGGAACGGGTGATAGGCGCGGAGGATCGCGTCGTCGACGACCCCGTCGAAGTTGCCGACGGGCTGGTGATTGTGGATGCCGAAGAGGAAGTGGAGCGGGGCGTCACTCACGATCCAGGTCCCGGTGCCTGACGATCGGACTCAGGCCGAGACCGGTCAGGAACGAGCGGAGGGCTTCCACGATCATCACCGAACGATGCCGCCCGCCCGTGCAGCCCACCGCCACCGTGAGGTAGGCCTTCCCTTCGCGCTCGTAGAGCGGCAAGAGGAACTTGAGCAGTCCCTCGAGCCGCGAGAGGAGCTCCCGGCTCTCCGCGAACGACATCACGAACTCCTCGACCGCGCGGTCGCGCCCGTCCAGGGGCCGCAGCTTCTCGACGAAGTGCGGGTTGGGGAGGAACCGGACGTCGAAGACGAGATCGCCGTCGTAGGGCACGCCGTGCTTGAAGCCGAACGAGACCAGCGCGACGGTGAGCCCGCCCCGGGCCGCCCGCGGGCCGTAGGACTGGATCATCTGGTCCTTCAGCTGGTGCACCGTGAGCGCGGTCGTATCGATGATGCGGTCGGCGATCTCCCGGAGATGGGCCAGGGCCTTGCGCTCGGCCCGGATGCCGTCGAGCACGTTGCCCTCGCCCGCGAGCGGGTGACGGCGCCGCGTCTCGTGGTAGCGACGCACCAGCGACTCGTCCGACGCCTCCAGGAAGAGGACGTCGACCTGGTGGCCCCGTGTCCGCAGCTCCTCCAGCGTGCCCACCATGCTGGCGAGATACTCGCCTTCCCGCACGTCCACTCCGAGCGCGATGGCCGAGATGCCGCGGCTCGACTGGGCGCAGAGCTCCGCGAAGGTGGGGATCAGCGTGGTCGGCAGGTTGTCCACGCAGAAGTAGTTCAGGTCCTCGAGGCACTTGATCGCGTAGCTCTTCCCCGCCCCGGAGAGCCCGGTGATGATGACGAAGCGGATCGGCTCGGCCGCGACGGGCTCGGTCACGACGGCCGCACCGCGGGGCGGCGGGGTCGGCGCGCCTTCGTCTCGCGCACCTGGCGGCGCAGCGCGTCGACGGCGCGGTCCACCGCGGCCTCGAGGTCGGGGGCGGTCTCCCGGCTGCGGAAGGCCCGGCGCCGCGCGAGCAGGGTCAGGGCCGCGGTGCGACGGTGCTTTTCCTTCGAGAGGACGGCGCGCGTCTCGACGAGGGCGGGCAGCATCGGCTCGAGCTTGGCGAGCCGGCGGGTGAGCTCGTCCTTGTAGGTCCGGGAGACGGTCATCCCGCGGGTGCTGATGATCACCTGCATGGCCCGGGGCCTCAGCGCTTCTTGGACGAGAGCCGCCGCTGATGCGAGGGCATGATGCCGAGCTCCTCGCGGTACTTGGCCACCGTGCGGCGCGCGATGGTGAGGCCCTGCCCCTGGAGGGACTGGGCGATCTCCTGGTCGGAGAGGGGCTTGCCCCCGTCCTCGCCCGCCACCATGTCACGGATGGTCTTCTTGACCGACACCGAGGAGACCATCGAGCCGTTGTCGGAAGCGATGCCGCTGTGGAAGAAGAACTTGAGCTCGAAGAGGCCCTGCGGCGTCTGCACGTACTTGTTGGTGGTCACCCGGCTGATGGTGGACTCGTGCATGCTGATGTCGTCGCCCACGTCGCGCAGGGCGAGCGGCCGCAGGTGGGTCAGGCCCTTGTCGAGGAAGTCGCGCTGGAAGTTCACCAGGCTCTGGGCGACCTTTCGCAGCGTGCGCTGGCGCTGCTCCACGCTCTTGATCAGCCACACCGCGCTGCGCAGCTTCTGCTCGACATACTGCTTGGCCTCGTCGCCCGACCGCCGCAGCAGCGAGCGGTAGAGCGAGTTGACCCGCAGGCGCGGGATGCCTTCCTCGTTCAGGATCACCACGTAGTCGTCGCCCACCTTCTGGATCGTGACGTCCGGCACCACGTAGCGGGAATCGTTGATCGAGAAGCGCCGGCCCGGCTTGGGCTCGAGGCTCTGGATCTCCTCGATCGACTCCATGACCCGCTCCAGCGGCAGCTTCAGGGCCCGCGCGATCTCCGCGTACCGCCGCCGCTCCAGATCCTCGAAGTGGCGCTCCACGATCTCCACCGACACCGGGTCGGGCTCCGCGTCCGCGGTGAGCTGGAGCAGCAGGCACTCCTGCACGCTCCGCGCCGCGACGCCCGGCGGGTCGAAGGCGTGGATGAGCTTGAGCGCGGCCTCCACCGCGTCGGGGCTCGCCCCCATGCCCGCCGCGATCTCGCCCACGTCGGCCCGGAGGTAGCCGTCCTCGTCGAGGTTGCCGATGATGGCCTCGCCGATGCGCAGGACGTCCTTGTCGTCGGTGCCGAGCCGGAGCTGCTCCATCAGGTGCTCGCCGAGCGACGCGTCGGCGCGGCCCAGGTTCTCGAAGGGCAGCTCGTCCCGCTCCTCCATGGACACCGGGGTCCGCTCGTCGCCGTGGTCGTCGAAGACCGCGGACGGACAGGTCGAAGGGCAGATCGTCGGCCTTCTCGCTGTCGACCGAGGACGTCTCCTTCGAGGGCGTATCGAGCGCCGCGGTGCTCTCCGCGGTCGGCGCGGTCTCCGGGGTGGAGGTGGAGGCGGAGGCGTCCGGGTTCTCCTGGTTCTCCGCGTTCTCGACCGGCACCTCCTCGAGGAGCGGGTTCTCCTCGAGCTCCTTGCGCACCACCTGCTCCAGCTCGAGGGTGGAGAGCTGCAGGAGCTGGATCGCCTGCTGGAGCAGCGGGGTCATGACGACCCGCTGGCTCATTCGCTGTTGCAATTTCATAGGGAGAACTTCTCGCCCAGGTAGATCTCCCGGGCCTTGGAATTGTTGGCCAGCTCGGTCGCGGTGCCGGAGGCGAGAATCCGCCCGTCGTAGAGGATGTAGGCGCGGTCGGTGATGGCGAGCGTCTCCCGGACATTGTGGTCGGTGATCAGCACGCCGATGCCGCGCTCCTTCAGCCGGGCCACGATCTCCTGGATGTCCCCGATCGCGATCGGATCGATGCCGGTGAACGGCTCGTCGAGCAGCAGGTAGCGGGGGCTGGTCACGAGCGCCCGCGTGATCTCGAGCCGACGGCGCTCGCCGCCCGACAGGGTGTAGGCCTTGTGCTGGGCGAGGCGGGTCAGGTCGAGCTCGGCGAGCAGCTCCCCGAGCCGCGTCGTCCGCTCCTGGTGCGAGAGATCGAGCGTCTCCAGGATCGCGAGCAGGTTCTCCTCGACGGTGAGCTTGCGGAACACCGAGGACTCCTGCGGTAGGTAGCCCATGCCGAGCCGGCAGCGCTTGTACATCGGCAGCTCGGTGACGTCCTGGCCCTCGAGGAAGATGCGCCCGCCGTCGGGGCGCAGGAGGCCCACGATCATGTAGAACGACGTGGTCTTGCCCGCGCCGTTGGGCCCGAGCAGCCCGACCACCTCACCCGGGTGGATGTCGAGGCTCACGCGGTTCACCACCACGCGGCTCCGGAACCGCTTGCGCAGCCCCTGCGCGATCAGGCCTTCCATCTTACGCGGGAGCCCCGAAATGGCCCGCGCGCGCTCCCCGCGGGCGACCGTTCACTTCTGTAGAGCTCTTCAGCTGCGGGGACCCCGAAATGGCCCCCGCACTCCCCCAGCCGCGGACGACCGGATCGGTGTTCATGAGCACTGGCCCGCCGGCACCTTCGGGCGGGCCGCCTCGTCCTGGTTCTTGGGGTAGAAGACCGCCTTCACGCGCTCCTGCTGGCCGCCCTCCACGATGCTGCGGTCCTCCGCGAGGTAGATCGTGATGCGCTCGCCGGTCACCACGTTGTCGTCGCGCCACACCCGTGCGTTGCCGATGAGGACCACGCGCTGCTCGGCGTCGTAGTACTCGGCGCGCTTCGCGGTGCCGGTGCGGCAATCCTTGGTGATGATCCGCACGTTGCCGGTCGAGACGGTGCGGACGATGCGGTTCCCCTTGTCGTCGAGGTAGACCTCCATGCGGTCCGCGTACTGCGTCGAGCTGTTCTGGTTGGCCACCACGTTGCCGGTGAAGACCACGAGGCCTTCCTTCTGCAGGTTCTCGAGCTGGTCGGCGTCCACCGTGACCGGGGCGTTGCGCCCCTCCTGGCTCGGGCCCGCGCCGTCCGGCCGGGGCGCGGTCGGCTGGGCGGCCGCCGCCGGGCGGGCCGGCCGGGGCCGCGAGGGCACGGGCTGCGCCCACGCCGCCGGCGCCAGCGTCACCGCCGACCACACCACGACCGCGGCCAGCGCGAGCCTTCGATTCATGGACGCCCGGAGGCGACCGGCTCGGCGGGCGCGCCGCGCTTGAACGTGGCCCGGACCCGCCCCTTGATGCTGGTGGCCTCCTCGGCGACGCGCGACTCGAAGCCGGTGCCGCGCACGACGGTGCCCGATCGGTAGATGACGACCGGCTCGGTCGTCCACGCGCGCTGCGCTTCGGCGTCCCAGCGCAGCCGCTGCGTCTCGAGCCGCAGGCCGTCGCTCGAGACCAGGACCACGTTGCCCCGCAGCTCCACGTCCTTGGTCTCCTGGTTCAGGTCGCCCTCGTCGCCGGTGACCGTCCACGAGCGCGCGCTGGTGGCGCTCTTGGACGGCTGGTCCACCTTGATCGTCACCTTCTTCATCGACGTCGTGTTCTGCTCCTCGAAGGTCTCGGAGTACTCGGCATCGAGCTGCCAGCGGGATCCATCCCGACCCGTTTCCTGAAGGCGCACCTGCTTGAGCCGGTAATCCGCGTTCGAGGCGGACGGCCTCGGTGGGAATCGCCCGAGGCGTCCGTGCCCGGTGGATGAGCACGCCCACCACCACGGATATGAATACCACGACGAGCGTCAGAATAATGATAGGGGCCTTCCTCATAGCAATCTCCATGCCACGCTAACACAGTCTTTACAGCGGTGGCAAATGAAGAAGGTGCGGCTCAGCCTTCGGAGCTCGGCGGCCAAGCGCGGCGGGACTTTAGGAGCATCTCGACCGCCTCCCGTACCGCGCCGTCCCCGCCCCGCCGGCGCGCCACCCAGTGGGCGGCGCGCTTGACCTCGGCCACGGCATTGCCGGGCGCCAGCGCCAGGCCGGCGCGGGCCATCGCGGGCAGATCCGGCAAGTCGTCGCCCATCATCGCGACCTCGCCCGCGGGCCAGGCCGAGCCGCTCCCGGAGCGCGTCCAGGGCGCCGGCCTTGTCGGCCACGCCCTGGTGAACCTCACCCACTCCGAGCTCGGCCATGCGCCGGGTCACCGCGGCGGACGCGCGCGAGGAGAGGATCGCGATCTGGAGGCCCGCCGTGCGCGCGGCCACCATCGCGAGCCCGTCGTGGACGTGGAAGCGCTTGGTCTCCTCGCCGGAGGCGGTGAACAGCAGCCCGCCGTCCGTGAGCACACCGTCCACGTCGAGGACGAGCAGGCGGATGCGGGAGGCGCGGGGAGCGGCCCTCACACGATCTTGGCGCGCAGGATGTCGTGGAGGTGGATCACGCCCGCGGGCCGCCCCGCCGCGTCCACGATCACGAGGCTGGTGATGCGGCCCTCCATCATCGAGAGGGCCTTCGCGGCGAGCTCGTCGGCGCCGATGATCTTGGGCCCGGTGGTCATGCACTCCGCGGCCCGCCGCTCGAGCAGCGCGGCGCCGTGGGCGAGCTGCTGGCGGCGCAGGTCGCCGTCGGTGACGACCCCGACCAGCCGGCCGGCCGCGTCCACCACCGTGGTCATGCCGAGCCCCTTGCCGCTCATCTCCTCGATGGCCTCCTTCATGGTGGCCTGCTCGGAGACCAGCGGCAGCGCCTCTCCGGTATGCATCAGGTCGCTGACCTTGAAGAGCGCCTTCCAGCCCAGGCTGCCGCGCGGGTGGAGCGCCGCGTAGTCGCCCGGCCCGAGGCCGCGCAGGTCGAGCAGCGCCATCGCGAGGGCGTCGCCCATGGCGAGCGCGGCGGTGGTGCTCGAGGTCGGCGCGAGGTTCATCGGGCAGGCCTCCTCGGCCACGGCCACGTCCACCACGATGTCGGCCTGGCGCGCCAGGGTGGAAGCGGGCGCGCCGGTGAGGAGGATCAGCGGGATGCCGAGCCGCTTGAGCGCGGGCAGCACCGCCAGCACCTCGTCGGTCTCGCCGGAGTTCGACAGGGCCAGCACCACGTCCTCGCGCGCGACCATGCCGAGATCGCCGTGCACGCCCTCGGCGGGATGGAGGAAGTAGGCGGGCGTCCCGGTGCTCGCGAGCGTCGCCGCGATCTTGCGCCCGATGAGGCCCGACTTGCCGATGCCGGTGACGATGACCCGGCCCCGGCACCGGTGGAGCCGGTCCACCGCCGCCACGAAGCGATCGTCGAGCCGCGGGCAGAGCGCGAGCACGCTCTCGGCCTCGAGCCGCAGCACGCGCTCGGCCAGGCTCAGGATGCGCGCCCGGTCGATCCGGGAATCCATCAGGCGCGGGCCGGGCCGGCCGCGAGCGCGCGGAGCTCGTCGAGCAGCCGCGGCAGATCGTCGAGGCGGAGCATGTTCGGCCCGTCGGAGAGCGGCCGGCCGTCCTCGAGCGTGCGGTCCGGGTCCTCGTGGATCTCCATGAAGAGGCCGTCCACGCCCACCGCCACCGCCGCGCGCGCGAGGGCCTGCACGTACTGGCGCTCGCCGCCCGAGCGATCGCCCTGCCCGCCCGGGAGCTGCACGGAGTGGGTCGCGTCGAAGATGACCGGGTAGCCGAAGGCCCGCATGATCGGCAGCCCGCGGAAGTCGACTACTAGATTGTTATAACCGAAGCTGGTGCCGCGCTCGGTGAGGAGCAGGTCCTCGCTGCCCGAGGCCCGCACCTTCTCCACCACGTTGATCATGTCGCGCGGGGCCACGAACTGGCCCTTCTTGACGTTCACCGGCCGGCCGCTCTTCGCGCACGCGACGATCAGGTCGGTCTGGCGACAGAGAAACGCCGGGCACCTGGAGCACGTCGAGCACCTGGGCCGCCGGGGCGACCTCGGACACGTCGTGCACGTCGGACAGCACCGCGAGGCCGGTCTCGTCCTTGACCTTCTGCAGAATGCGCAGGCCTTCCGTCAGCCCGGGCCCCCGGTAGGAATGGATCGAGGAGCGGTTGGCCTTGTCGTAGGAGGACTTGTAGATGAACGGCACGCCCGCGTCCGCGGTCACCCGCTGCAGGCGCTCCGCCATCATCAGCGCGTGCTTCTCGTTCTCGATCGCGCAGGGGCCGCCGATGAGGGCCAGCGGCGCCCCGCCCCCGATGGTGACGGCGCCGATCCGGACCGCGCGCGTCCGGGTCACGCGCCCCCCTGGTGGTCGAGCGCCGCCTTGATGAACGCGGCGAAGAGCGGGTGCGGCTCCCACGGCCGCGAGCGGAACTCGGGATGGAACTGCCCGGCCACGAACCACGGGTGATCGGGCAGCTCGATGATCTCCACGAGCTGCTTCTCGGCCCAGAGGCCGGAGATCCGGAGCCCGTTCTTCTCGAGCCGGGCCAGATAGTCGTTGTTGACCTCGTAGCGGTGCCGGTGGCGCTCCTCGATCAGCCCCTGCCCGTAGGCCCGCGAGGCCGCGGTGCCCTCGCTCAGCAGCACCGGGTAGAGCCCGAGCCGCATGGTGCCGCCCTTGTCCTGGATGTGGCGCTGCTCGGGCAGCAGATCGATCACGTTGTGCGCGGTGGTGGGGTTGAACTCGGTGGAGTTGGCGCCCTCGAGCCCGCACATGTGGCGCGCGTACTCGATGACCGCGCACTGCATGCCGAGGCAGATGCCGAAGTAGGGCACGCGCTGCTCGCGCGCGTACTGGATGGCCTGGATCTTCCCCTCGATGCCCCGGTCCCCGAACCCGCCGGGCACCAGGATCCCGTCGAGCCCGGCCACGTGGCCGGCCAGCCCCTCACGCTCGATGCGCTCGGCGTCCACCCACACGACCTCGACGGCCGCCTCGTGGGCGATGCCCCCGTGGGCGAGCGCCTCGTAGAGGCTCTTGTAGGAGTCCTTCACCTCGATGTACTTGCCCACCACCCCGATGCGGCAGCGGCGGCGCGGCGCCTTGATCCGGCGCACGATCTCCTCCCAGCGGGAGAGATCGATCGGCCGGGAGGGCAGGCCCAGCAGCTTGACGATGGACTCGTCCAGGCCCTGGTCGTGGAAGGCGATCGGCACCTCGTAGATCGTGTCCACGTCGCGGGCCGCGATCACCGCCTCTTCCTCGACATCGCAGAAGAGCGCGATCTTGGACTTGATGGACGGGGTGAGCGGATGGTCCTTGGCGGTCCGGCACAGGAGCACGTCGGGCTGGATCCCGATGGCCCGCAGCTCCTTGACCGAGTGCTGGGTCGCCTTGGTCTTGAGCTCCTGCGCGGCCTGGATGTACGGCACCAGCGTGAGGTGGACGTAGATGACGTTGTCCTTGCCCACGTCCTTCTTGAACTGGCGCACCGCCTCGAGGAACGGCAGGCCCTCGATGTCGCCGACGGTGCCCCCGATCTCGACGATCACCACGTCCACGCCCGCGGCCACCTTCCGGATCGACGCCTTGATCTGGTCGGTGATGTGCGGGATCACCTGGACGGTGCGGCCCAGGTAGTCCCCGCGGCGCTCCTTCTCGATCACGGTCCCGTAGACCTTCCCGGTGGTGACGTTGTTGTCCCGGGTCATCCGGGCCGAGGTGAAGCGCTCGTAGTGGCCGAGATCGAGGTCGGTCTCGCCCCCGTCGTCGGTCACGTAGACCTCGCCGTGCTGGTACGGACTCATGGTCCCCGCATCCACGTTGATGTAGGGGTCCATCTTCTGCAGCGTGACCCGGAAGCCGCGCGCCTCGAGCAAGGATCCGATCGATGCCGCGGCCAACCCCTTGCCCAGGGAGGACACGACACCGCCCGTCACGAAGATGAATCTGGTCGTCACCTCACGCCTCCTTTCCCGATGTGAGCCATTCTTTCACGAGTTCCCGCTCCTCGGCCACCGAGCCCGCCCCGCCGTCCAGCCGGTGCCGTCGCAGCATGCCGAGCGCCGCGCCCACCCGCGGCCCGCCCGGCACGCCGAGGGCGAGCAGATCGCGGCCGGTGAGCCGTGGCCGCACCGCGCGCCCCTGGGCCAGGTACCACTGGATCCGCCGGCGCGCCCGTGCCCCGCCCCGGAGCCAGGCCGCGAGCGCGGCGGCCTCGGGCGCCGCCTCGAGCAGATCGCCCACCGCGCTGGGCGGCAAGCGCACGGCCTCGAGCCGTCGGGCCAGCGACCCGGCCAGCGCCCCGGCCTCGAGCCGCGCCCGTGGCTCGCCCGCGAGCGCGAGCCGGTCGAGGCTCTGCTCGACCACCTCCGCCGGCCGGCCGAGCGTGAGCGCGAGGAGCGCGAGCTCGGCCGGGTCCACCGCCACGCCCGCCGACCGGGCCCAGCGCCCGAGGCGCTCCGCGGCAGCCAGATGCCGAGAGGTGACGCCCTCGAGATTCCAGAGGCTTGTGGCCCGCCATCTCACGAGTCGCTCGAAGACCAGGCGAGCCCGCGGCTCGGCCGCCGCCAGCTCGATCTCGCGCCAGAGACGCTGGCCGGAGAGGGCAACGTATCCCGGGCGCTCCACCGCCAGCCGGATCGCGGTCAGGGTCGCCGCGTCCGGCCGGAGGCCAAGACGGCAGGCATAGCGCGCGGCGCGGAACACCCGCGTGGGGTCCTCGACGAACGAGAGGGGGTGGAGGACCCGCAGCCGCCGGCGCCGGACGTCCGCCTGGCCGCCCAGCGGGTCGAGCAGGCGGCCGAAGCGATCGGGGGCCAGGACCAGCGCCAGCGCGTTCACCGAGAAGTCGCGCCGGCGCAGATCCTCCAGCAGGCCCGCCGGCTCCACCTCGGGCAGCGCCCCGGCCGTCGGATAGCGCTCGCGCCGAGCGGAGGCCACGTCCACGCGGCCGAGCGCCACCCCGTCGAGCCCCGCGCCCGCGGGCGCGCGACCGCCCTCGATGGACGCGGTGCCGAAGCTCCGATGCACGAGCACGGTGCCGCCGATCTCCTCGGCGAGCCGCCGGGCGAAAGCGACGCCGTCCCCCTCGACGACGAGATCCACGTCGGGCGGGGGCGCGCCGGTCAGCAGGTCGCGGACGAAGCCGCCCACCGCGTAGGCCGGCGCGCCCAGCCCCTCGCCGATCTTGCCGGCCACGCGAAGGAGCCACAATCTGGCGTCGTTCAGCGGCGGGGCCGGGATGGGCTTCATCTGCGGGGGCCCAGAAATGGCCCTCGCACTCTCCCAGTGGCGGACATTCGTGTGTGGTCTCGTGCGAGAACTCGTCTCGCCGGCGTGATCGAGACGTGACGAGAAGTGAGGATTCGGGCGGCGGCAGGTCGACGCGATCGCGGTCGATCGCGCCGATCACGCGCGAGCCCCGACGCACCAGGACCAGCGGCGCGCCCGCGAGCAGCCGGCGCCGCGCGTCGATCTCGGAGGCGCCGCCGCTCACGCTCGGCAGATCACGCCAGGCCACGTCGCGGACGGGCCGCCGGTCGAGGCCCCACGCGGCCGCCCGCGCCAGATCCGAGACGCGCGCGGCCCCCCGCGGGCCGAGGACGACCACCGTCGCGCCGGCCGCGCGCGCGCGGGCGAGCGCCCGCGCCACCGGCACGCCGGGCGCGCAGGTCAGCACGCGCGGGTCCATGAGGGCCGCGACGCCCGGCTCCACCTGCGGGTACACGTGGCCGGCCTTCGCCATCTCAGCCCGCTCGCTCGAGGCCGCTCGCCCGGGCGACCCGGGTCACGCGCGCCGCCCGCGGGTGGAACTTCCGGTACATGTCGTGGACGACGCTCGACGGCAGGTGCGTGTAGATCTGCGTGGTCGAGATGTCCACGTGGCCGAGCATGGCCTGCACCGAGCGCAGGTCGGCGCCGCGCTCGAGCAGATGGCTCGCGAAGGAGTGGCGCAGGGTGTGCGGCGAGATCGCGGCGCGCAGGCCCGCGCGGCGCGCCGCGCGACGGATGAGGCCCCAGAGGGCCTGGCGCGACATGGCCCCGCCCGAGCGATTGAGGAAGAGCGCCGGGCACTCGCGCCGCACCTGGCGCGGGCGGATCGTGGTGAGGTACTGGCGCACCCAGTCGAGCGCCCGGGCCCCCGCGGGCACCAGGCGCTGCCGATCCCCCTTCCCGATCACGATCACGTAACCCGCCTTGAAGTTCACGTCCTCGATCCGCAGGCCGAGGGCCTCGGAGGCGCGAAGCCCGGAAGCGTAGAGCAGCTCCAGTAGCGCGCGGTCCCGCAGCCCGTCCGGGCGCGTCGTGTCGGGCGCCTCGACGAGGGCGGCCGCGTCCGCCATGGACAGGGTGCGCGGCAGCCGCCGGGCCGGGCGCGGGCTGTCGAGGTGCTGGGTCGGATCGCGCGGCACGCGCCCGGCTTCGAGGAGGAAGCGATAGAGGCCGCGTACCGCGGAGAGGTGCCGGGCGATGCTGCGGCTGCCGAGGCCCCGCCGGCGCAGCGCGCCCAGGTAGCGCGAGAGATCGGTGACGCCTACGTCGGCGATCGCGCGGTGCTCCCGCGCCAGGAAGCTCTCGAATCCCTTGAGGTCACGGCGGTACGCGGCGAGGGTGTTCAGCGCGGCGCCCCGCTCGATCTGGAGGCTGCCGAGGTAGCCGTCGATCAGCGCCGCGGCTTCGGAGACGACTCCCGCGGTCCCTCGCTCCGCGGACGCCCCGAGCCGAGCGCGCATCGATCACATCCGCAGTGGGAGGCCCAAAAAGCGACGGCCCCGGCATTGGCCGATGCGTCGGATCCAGGCCATGACCGGGGCGTCCCCTGCGAAGTCCAGGAGCATGGCCGAGTCTATCACCGGCGCCGGGCGCTGGGCAAGGATCACCGGCGCGCGTGCAGCATCCCGAGCAGCGCGCGCAGCTCCGGCGCGCGGATCGCGGCCGCCATCGCCACGTACACCGCCACGCCGCCCACCAGCGCCAGCATCATCCGCGCGAGCCCGAGCACGACCGGCTCCGGGAACACGGGCAGGAACCCCTCCACCCACGCGCACCAGAGCGCGAGCGCGGCGGTGGCCACGACCGTGCGGCCGAGCGACCCCCAGATCTCCGAGCCGCGCGGCCCGCCCAGCCGGCGGTGGAGCAGCCAGCAGAGCCCGATCACGTTGACGTAGGACGACAGCGACGAGGCGAGCGCGAGCCCGATGTGGCGCAGCGGCCACATCAGGACCAGGGCCAGCACCACGTTCACCGCCACCGACACGAACCCGACGATCACCGGCGTCCGCGTGTCGCCGAGCGCGTAGAAGGTCTGGGCCGCGATGCGGGTGGCCGAGAACGCGGGCAGTCCCACCGCGTAGCCGGCCAGGGCCTGGGCGGTCAGCGCGGCGTCGGCGGCGGTGAACTCGCCCCGCTGGAAGAGCACCTGGACGATGGGCCCGCGCAGGAGCAGGAGCCCCACCGTCGCGGGCACCGCCACGAAGGCGGAGAGCCGCAGCGCGAATTCCAGCGTGGAGCGCAGCGCGGTGAACTCGCGGCGCGTGGCCTGGGCCGACATGCTGGGCAGCGTGGCGGTGGCGAGCGCGATGCCGAACACGCCGAGCGGGAACTCCATCACGCGGTCCGCATAGTACAGGTACGAGACGGTGCCGGTGGGCAGCAGCGAGGCCAGCAGCGTGTTCACCACCACCGTGATCTGCACCGCGGCCAGCGCGAACACCGCGGGCCAGAGACGCCGCGCGATGCGCAGCACCGCGGGGTGCCGCCATTCGAGCGAGGGGCGGAGCGGCACCCCGATCCGGCGCAGCTCGGGAAGCTGGACCAGGAGCTGGCCGAGCCCGCCGACCAGCACGCCGATCGCCAGCGACATGATGGGGGTGGTGAGCCGGGAGGCGAGCCCCACCACCGCGAGGATCATCGCGAGGTTGAGGACGGCGGGCCCGACCGCGGCGGTGAAGAACCGATGGTGCGCGTTGAGCGCGCCCATCGCCAGCGCGGCCAGCCCCACGAAGACGAGGTACGGAAACAGCGCGCGCGTGAGGGTCACCGCGAGGGCCAGGAGCTCGGGATCCGTGCGCCAGCCGGGCGCCATCACGGTCACCACCAGGGGCGCGACCAGGGCCCCGAGACCGGCGACCAGGCAGAGCACCACGATGGCCGCGCCGGTCACCGCGCGCGCGAGGCGCCCGAAGGCCTCGGGCCCCTCGCGGGTCAGCGTCTCGGTGAAGACCGGGACCACCGCGGTGGACAGGCGCCCCTTCGGCCAGGAGCCGGCGGAGCAGGTTCGGGATGCGGAAGGCCACGAAGAACGCGTCGGTGAGCGGGCCGGCCCCGAAGACGCGCGCGACCACCATGTCCCGCACGAAGCCGAGCACACGGCTCGCGAGCGTGGCGAGCCCGATCGAGCCCACCGCGCTCACCACGCCGCGCTGGACGTGCTCCTGGGCGTCGGAGGCGTCGCTCACGAGGGGGACGAACTCCTTGACACGTCGCGGTGCCGACGGTAGGCTCGTGTGTCGCTCACGCTGCATCCCAGAAGAGGAGAGGACCCTTGGCGAACACACCCTCCGCGAAGAAGCGGATCCGGCAGAACGAGAAACGCCGGCTGCGGAATCGCGCGGTGCGCAGCGCGGTGCGCGGCAGCGTGAAGAGCGCGCGCGAAGCGCTGACCGGCAAGGCCGCGGACTCCGCGACCGTGGTGCACGAGGCCATCCGCGCCATCGACCGCGCGGTCACGAAGGGCATCTTGCACCGCAACACCGCCGCCCGCCGCAAGTCCTCGCTCGCCCGCAAGCTCAACGCCCCGGCTTGACCGGCCGGGGCTGGCGCCGCTCCGCCAGCTCCCGCAGGCCCGCGATCGCCGCGTCGCGCACCAGCTCCCCGCCGCGCTCCCCGTAGAGGCTGCCGCACGAGATGTAGCTCGCCGTCCGGAAGTGGTCGGCGGCCAGGAAGTACCCCTGGTAGGCGTTGGACACCCCGGCCACGAAGGTCGGCGTGAAGCTCGCCCGGCCCGCGGTCTTGATCTCGAGGCCGAGGCGCGTGTCCGGCTCGCCCGGAATCGCCACCCAGGCGCCCCGCCCGACCGCGACCACCCAGACCTCGGCGGAGGGCGGCAGCGCCGCCCGCAGGCCCAGGCGCGTGCCGCGGGGGATCCACCGCCCCAGGCAGTTGCGGAGCTCGACGCCGGGGGCCGGGAGCAGCGCGGTGACCGAGGTGGCGGCCAGGCGCTGGTCGGGATCGGGCGCGATCCGGGGCCACAGGGCGACGACCGCGCCGGACAGGGCCTTGCCGCCGGCCGCCACGCCGTTCCAGCCGCGCTGGCGGGGACTCACGTCGCCGACCGCGCCGTTGACGAAGAGCGCGGGCACCCCGAGCTGCTCCTCGATCCGCGCGCTCGCGTCACCCATGACGTCGCCGGAGAGCTGGAAGTTCTCGCGTCCGAGCGCGGTGCCGTGGATGGCGTAGTTCCACATGACCGCCACCGGGCGGTTGTCCGTCCCCATCACCTTGAGCACGCCCAGCTCGTCATCGACCGCTTCGCGCACGCGGCTGTCGGTGAGCCCGGGCACCACGCTCCGCCCGCTGCCGACGGTGGCCGGGCGCTTCCGGCGCTCGGCCTGTCGCGCCGCGTCCTCCATCGCCGAGTAGATGCGGCCGCGTACCCGCGGCGATTCGCGATCCAGCGCGAGCAGGCCGAACAGGCTCGACCGGGCGAAGGCGCCGGGGCCGGAATGCGTGTGGGAGGCGGCCGCGATCACCGCCGCGTAGCGCAGGCCGAGCTGATCGAGACGGCGGCGCAGGTCGGCCAGGAGCGACGGATCCATTCCCGACCAGGTCCAGCCCGAGGAAGAGCAGCCGCACGCCGCCCGCCTCGAGCACGAGGGCGCGCACCTTGATCGGATCGTGGACCGCGGCCGCGGGGCGGAACCAGAACGTGTCGGGATAGCGGCCGAGGAGATCGGGGATCCACGCGCGGCGCGGGAACCCGCCGTAGCCGCCGAGCGGCGTGTCCGCGGGCAGGTCCACGGTGACCCCGGCCGCGCCGGCCAGCAGGCGCGGCGCGGGCGCGGCCGCCCCCCACGCCGCGCCCGGCCCGAGCAGCAGCGCGGCGGCGAGAAGGGCGCAGCGCGCCCCCGCCATCAGACCGCGCACAGATCGGCGACGAGCAGCGAGAGCTCGGGGCGCGGCGTCCCGCCCAGCTTGAGGCGCCGCTCGACGTCCCAGCAGCGGGCGAGCTGCCGCGCCGCGCCCGCGACGGACACGCTCCGCGCCCGCTCGAGCAGGGCGGTGGCCGCGGCGGGCGGGCGCCGCAGGCTGCGCGCGATCTCCTCGGGCGCGCGGCCGGCCCGCAGCGCGTCCGCGGCCTGCCACGTGGCGCGGGCCTCGCGGGTCAGCATGCCGAGCACCGCGAGCGGCTCTTCCCCCGCGTTGAGCAGCGACTCGAGCAGCGCCAGCGCCGCGGCGGCGTCACGCGCCGACAGGGCGCGGGTGAGATCGAAGACGTGGCGCAGCCGGTGCTCGCCGACCACCGCGCGGATCTCGGCCACCGTCACGCGCCGGTTCTCCGGGCCGCCCGCGAGCGCGGCCTTCTCCACCTCGCCGACCAGGCGGGTGAGATCGTCGCCCGAGAGCTCCACCAGCAGGCCGGCCGCGTCCTCGCGCAGCTCGTAGCCGACGGCCTGCGCGTGGGCGCGCAGCCACGTCGCGAGCGCGCGGCCCGCGAGCGCCGGGGCCGGCACCACCGCGGCGGACGGCAGCCCGCGCAGCAGCCAGTGCGAGCCGTCCAGCAGCGAGTCGGCCAGGAGCACCAGCACGGTGGACGGGTTCGGCGCCTTCGCGTACGCGGTGAGCGCCTCGCCGGCCTTCGCGGTCAGGCCGTCCGCGCCGCGCGCCACCACGAGCCGGCGGTCGCCCAGCCACGGCAGGGTGAGGGCCGCCTGCACGACGGTCTCCGCGCCCGCCGCGCGCGCGTCGAGGATCTCCCGCACGAGGGAGAGCTCGGTCTGGCCGGGGAAGAGCGCGCGGGTGAGGCGCGCCACCGCGTCATCGAGGAGAAACGGCTCGGGCCCGTGCAGCAGGGTCACCGGCCCCACCTGCCCCGCGTCCGCGGCCTCGGACGAACCCCGCGTAGTCCACCGCTACGGCCGCGCGGACACTAGAAGCGGTCCACCGCGAGGTTGACCACCTTGCGCCCGATCTCGGTCGCGGCCTGCAGCACGGCCCCCTGCCCGCGGGCCACCGTGTCCGACACGCTGCCCTCGACCTGGAAGTCCGACGTCTCCTGCAGCCCTTCCTGCCGCCAGAGCGTGGCGCTCCGCTTCACGTCGCGGAACTCCACGTTCAGGGTGAGCCGCAGCCGGTAGGCGCGCACGATGGAGCTCCGGTCGAAGGCGAGGCCCTCGAGCGTGTAGCCCACCACCTCGCCCTCGAGGATGGCGTCGGCCTCGTCGAGCGGCACCACCCGCACGCGGCCGCCGCTGGAGAAGGCGTTGACCACCCCGGAGGTGATCGCGCTCTCCACTCCCGGCTCGAGGGTGCGGTTCTTGAAGATGGGCACCGCGACCGTCTTGATGTGATCGGGCAGGCTGCCGCGCGTGCTGTAGCCGCAGCCGGCCAGCAGGACCGCGGCCAGGGTCAGCCCCAGGACGCGGCGGGCGAGGCGCGCCGGGTCAGCCACGGGTCACGATGTTGACGAGACGCCCGGGCACCACGACCACCTTGGCGACCTGGCGCCCGTCGAGCCACGGGAGCACCTTCCCGTCGGTGAGAGCCATCTCGCGGATCTCCGCCTCCTTGGCGCCGACCGCCGCGGTGAGGCGGCCCCGCACGCGCCCGTCCACCTGGACCACGATCTCCACCTCATCGCGCGCGAGCGCGGCCGCGTCCGCGACCGGCCACGCCCGCCTGAACAGGCTCCCGCGGTGGCCGAGCGCGGCCCACAGCTCCTCGGTGATGTGGGGCGACACCGGCCCCAGCAGGAGCACGCGTGGCCTCGACCGCCTCCCGCAGCAGCGCGCTCCGCTCCTGCCGCGCCATCCCGTCCATCGACGCGCGCTCGAAGTCGTGGAGCGCGTTCACCAGCTCCATCACCGCGCTGATCGCGGTGTTGAAGTGGAAGTCGTGCTCGATATCGTGCGTCACCTTCTGGATCGTCTCGTGGATCACGCGCCGGAAGGCGCGGCCGGATTCGGAGAGCGGTCCGGCCGGAGTGCGCGGGGCGGTCGTGAGCTCGGGCAGATTCGCGTGGACGAAGCGCCAGATGCGGTTGAGGAAGCGGGAGGCGCCCTCGACGCCGCGGTCGTTCCAGTCGAGGTCCTTCTCGGGCGGGGCCGCGAAGAGCGAGAAGAGCCGCGCGGTGTCGGCCCCGTAGCGGCGGATGAGATCGTCCGGGTCCACCACGTTGCCCTTCGACTTCGACATCTTGGCCCCGTCCTTGATGACCATGCCCTGCGAGAGGAGGGCCAGGAAGGGCTCGTCCACCTTCAGCATCCCGAGGTCGCGCAGCGCCTTGGTGTAGAAGCGCGCGTACAGCAGGTGCAGCACCGCGTGCTCGATGCCGCCGATGTACTGGTCGACCGGCATCCAGTAGGCGGCCGCGTCCGGCTCGAACATGCCGCGATCGTAGGTCGGCGAGCAGTAGCGGAGGAAGTACCAGGACGACTCCACGAAGGTGTCCATGGTGTCGGTGTCCCGCCGCGCCGGGCCCCCGCACCTGGGGCAGACCGCGTTGACGAAGCTCGCCACCTCCGCGAGCGGCGAGCCGCCCTTGCCGCTGATCTGCACGTCGCGCGGCAGCACCACCGGCAGGTTCTCCTCCCGCTCCGGCACCATGCCGTCCTTCTCGCAGTAGAGCACCGGGATCGGCGCGCCCCAGTAGCGCTGCCGGCTGATCCCCCAGTCGCGGAGGCGGAAGTTGATCTTGGCCTGGCCGAGCCCCTGGGCCACGAGCCAGTCGATCGCCTTGCGCTTGGCCTCCTCGATCGAGAGCCCGTCGAGGAAGCCCGAGTTGATCTTCACGCCGTCGCCGGTGTAGGCCTGATCCTCCTGCCAGCCGTCCGGCCGCTTCACGGTCGCCACGATCGGGAGCCCGTGGGCCTTGGCAAAATCCCAGTCGCGCTGGTCCTCGCCCGGCACCGCCATGATCGCGCCGGTGCCGTAGCCCATCAGCACGTAGTCGGCGAGGAAGAGCGGGATCTCCTGGCCGGTGAACGGGTTCACCGCGCGGGCCGCGAGCCGCAGGCCGCGCTTCGGCCGGTCGGTGGCGAGCCGCTCGATCTCGGTCTCGCGCGCGACCTCGGCGCGGAAGGCGTCGATCCGGCGGCGCTCCTCCGCGTCCACCGCGAGGCCGTCCACCAGCGGGTGCTCGGGGGCCAGCACCGCGTAGGTCATGCCGAAGGAGGTGTCGGGGCGCGTGGTGAAGATCGGGAGCTTGAGATCCGGCCGGCCCGCCACCGGCAGCGCGAACTCGGCGCCCTCGCTGCGGCCGATCCAGTTGCGCTGCATGGTGAGCACCCGCTCGGGCCAGCCGGGCAGCCGGTCGCACCAGTCGAGCAGCTCCTGGGCGTAGTCGGTGATCTTGAAGAACCAGCCGTCGATCTCGCGGATCGTCACCTCGGAATCGCAGCGCCAGCAGCGGCCCGCCTCGACCTGCTCGTTGGCGAGCACGGTCTGGCACGACGGGCACCAGTTCACGCGCGACCGGCGCCGGTAGGCGAGGCCGCGCTCGAGCATCCGGATGAAGACGAGCTGCTCCCACTTGTAGTAGGCGGGATCGCAGGTGGCCACCTCGCGGTCCCAGTCGTAGGAGATGCCCATGCGCTTGAGCTGCGTGCGCATGTTGTCGATGTTCTCGTACGTCCACACCGCGGGGTGCACCCCGTTGTCGATGGCCGCGTTCTCGGCGGGCAGCCCGAAGGCGTCCCAGCCCATCGGATGCAGCACGTTGAAGCCCCGCATCCACTTGTAGCGGGCCAGCAGGTCGCCGATCGCGTAGACCCGCACGTGGCCCATGTGGATGCGGCCGGACGGGTACGGGAACATCTCGAGACAGTAGTACTTGGGCCGGCCGGGCTCCTCGGTCACCTTGAACTGCTTGCCGTCCGCCCAGGCCTTCTGCCACCTGGCCTCGATCTCCGGGAACGGGTAGCGATCCTGACGCTCGTCGAGGGCCATATTGGCGCTGATTTTTACACGCTTAGGCGGGGGGCGCAAGAAACGGCTCCCGGGGGCCAGACGCGCCCCCGGGAGTGGGACCGGCCTTACTTCTTCTTCAGGGTGAGATTGATCGCCTTCGCGGCCTCGTCGGCCTTGGCCACCGACTCGGCGTGCTTGCCGGCGTCGTGGAGCGCCTTGGCCTCGTTGGCCAGCGCCATCGCCTTCTTGGATGCGTCGTCGGTCTTGCCCGCCGTCGCGTCCTGGACCTGCTTGATCAGGAGCGGGCACTGGTTGGCCAGCACCGGCGAAGCGGCCAGCGCGACCATCGCGATCGCCATCATGAGCATCTTCATGCGCGTCACCCCCTTTCGGTGTAGTCCTTCCGGTTAACCCCCTTGCCCCTCGGAAGGTTCCCCCGCCGGGCTCGGGTGGAAGAAAGCATAGATCCGTTGCGCCAGCTTCGGGGTGATTTTCGGCACCGAGGCCAGGTCGGCCACCGAGGCCTCCCGCACCCCTTTCGCGGAGCCCAGGGTCTTGAGCAGGCTCGTGCGGAGCGTCGGCCCCACCCCGGGAATCTGGTCGAGCACGGACGCGATGGCCCGGCGCTGCCGCAGCTTGCGGTGGTAGGTGATCGCGAAGCGATGCGCCTCGTCGCGGATCCTCTGCAAGGCCTGCAGCGCGGGCGAGCCCATGTCCAGCACGAGCGGCTGGAGCCGATCCGGCGTGTAGACCTCCTCGGCGCGCTTGGCGAGGGCGGCGAGCGGGATGTAGTCGAGGCCCAGATCCTCGAGCGCCTTCATCCCCGCGCCGAGCTGGCCGCGCCCGCCGTCGAGCAGGATGAGGTCGGGCAGCACGCCCTCACTCTCCAGCGCGCGCCCGTAGCGCCGGCTCAGCACCTCCTGCATGGACGCGAAGTCGTCGGTGCCGATGACGGTGCGGATCTTGAAGCGCTTGTAGTCGTCCTTCTTCATGTCGCCGTCCTGCCACACCACCATGGAGGCGACGGTCTCCTTGCCCTGGTGCGTCGAGATGTCGAAGCACTCGATGCGATGCGGCGGCCCGGGCAGGGCGAGCGAGCGCTCCAGATCCTCCAGCACCACCTGCTGGCGGCTGCCGCGCGCGAGCAGGTGCGTCTGGAGCGCGAGCGCCGCGTTCTCCTCGGCCATCGCGACCAGGTCGCGCTTGCGCCCGCGCTGCGGGGCCAGCAGCTCGACGCGCCCGCCCCGGCGCTGCACCAGCCATTCCCCGGTGAGGTCGATCTCGGGCGGCGTCTCCGAGAGCAGGATCTCGGGCGGGGGCACCACGTTCTTGGCGTAGAACTGGCGGATGAAGGCGGAGAGGATCTCGCCGTCGCTCGCGCCGGCCACCCGCTCGAAGAAGAACGACTCCCGCCCGAGCAGCCGCCCCTTGCGCACGAAGAAGAGCTGCACGCAGGCCTCCGAGCCCTGGCGGACCACTCCCACCACGTCCTGGTCCTCTTCCTCGATCGAGATCATCTGCTGCCGCTCCCGCACCGTGTTGAGCGCCTGGATGCGGTCGCGCAGGGCGGCGGCCCGCTCGAACTTCATCTCCTCGGCCGCGGTCTCCATCTCCCGCGTGAGCCGGGCCGCGAGGTCGTCGTTCTTGCCCTCGAGGAAGCGCGCCACGTCCTGGACCGTCCGCGCGTAGCCCTCCGCGGTCTCCCAGCCCGTGCAGGGAGCGTTGCAGCGGTGGATGTAGTACTGCAGGCACGGGCGGGAGAGCGTCCCGTCGATCTTGATCCGGCACGTGCGCAGGGGGAACAATTGCCGCACCAATCGCAGCGTCTCCCGCATCGCGGTGGCCGGGTAGAACGGGCCGAAGTAGGTCGCGCCGTCCTTCTGCACCCGCCGGGCCACCACGAGGCGCGGGAACTCCTCGTTGGTGGTGAGCTTGAGGAAGGGATAGTGCTTGTCGTCCCGCAGGATGATGTTGTACCGGGGACGGTGCTTCTTGACGAGCGTGGACTCGAGGATCATCGCCTCGAGCTCGTTCGCGGTGACGATGTACTCGAGGTCGCGGATGTGGCCGACCAGCGCGTCGGTCTTCGGATCGCGCGCGCGCGACTCCTGGAAGTAGGACCGCACGCGGCTGCGGAGCGACGCGGCCTTGCCGATGTAGATGATCTGGGCCTTGGTGTCCTTGTAGAGGTAGACGCCCGGCCGATCGGGCACCTGGTCGATCTTCTCGTCGAGCGTCATTCAGCTGAGACCCCTGACTTCATGTTCGAATGCGCTCGGCTCGCCTTCGGCTGCGCCTCGCACATCAAGACCGGAGCAGGGTCACCACGAGCAGGACCAGGGCCAGCGCCGCCGGCACCAGGACGGTCCAGGTGAGCGCGCGCTGGACGCGCCCCAGCATGAGCGGCGCGGGCCGGCCCGGGCGGGGCGGATTCAGGAACCCGATGACCTTCGTGAGCACGAACAGGATCACCGTGGCCACCCCGAAGACGATCAGCGCCCACTTGAAGACCATTCGCTCAGACGCCCAGGTCGACCTTCTTGAGGGCCTTGATGCGGTCGCGCAGCTCGGCGGCCCGCTCGAAGTCGAGCCGGCGCGCCGCGTCCTTCATGGACGCCTCCAGCTCCTTCACGTGGGCCGCGAGGGCGGCGGGGCTCTCCCACTGCGTCCGGGGCGTCTGCTCGACCTCGACCGTGTAGTAGTCGCGCTCGGGCACCGACTCCAGCAGGTCCCGGATCGAGCGGCGCACCGACTCCGGGGTGATCCCGTGGGCGCGGTTGTACTCGCCCTGCACCACGCGGCGGCGCTCGGTCTCCGCGAGGGCCGCCTTCATCGAGCCGGTCACGGTGTCCGCGTACATGATGACCTCGCCGTTGACGTGCCGGGCCGCGCGGCCGGAGGTCTGGATCAGCGACGTGGCGGAGCGCAGGAAGCCTTCCTTGTCCGCGTCCAGGATCGCGACCAGCGAGACCTCGGGCAGGTCGAGCCCTTCCCGCAGCAGGTTGATCCCGATGAGCCCGTCGAACTTGCCGAGGCGCAGGTCGCGGATGACGGCCACCCGCTCCAGCGTGTCGATGTCGGAGTGCAGGTAGCGGACGCGGAGGCCGTTCTGCTGGTAGTACTCGGTGAGATCCTCGGCCATGCGCTTGGTGAGCGTGGTGATGAGCACCCGCTCGTCCCGCTCCGCCCGGGCCCGCACCTCGCCCATGAGATCGTCCACCTGCGAGGAGGCGGGCCGCACCGTGATGATCGGGTCCATGAGGCCGGTCGGCCGGATGATCTGCTCCGCCACCGACCCACCCGTGAGCGCGCTCCCCGGCTCCCCGCGCTCGACTCCGGCCCGCTCCAGCTCGTATGGGCCCGGCGTCGCGGAGACGTACAGGGTCTGCGGGACGAGGCGGGTGAACTCCGCGAAGGTGAGCGGACGGTTGTCGAAGGCCGAGGGCAGGCGGAAGCCGTACTCGACCAGCGCCTCCTTGCGCGAGCGGTCGCCCGGGTACATGCCGCGCACCTGCGGCGCGGTCACGTGCGACTCGTCGAGGATGACCAGCGCGTCCTTGGGGAGGTAGTCCATCAGGGTCGGCGGGTTCTGCCCCGGCTTGCGCCCGGAGAGGTGCCGCGAGTAGTTCTCGACGCCGTGGCAGTAGCCGAGCTCGCGGAGCATCTCCATGTCGAAGAGCGTGCGCTGCTCGAGGCGCTGCGCCTCCAGCAGCCGGCCGCGCGCCTTGAGGAACCCGAGCCGCTCGCGCAGCTCGTCCATGATGCCCTCGATCGCCCGCTCGAGCTGGGCGGCCGGGGTCACGTAGTGGCTCGCCGGGTAGATCCGCGCGTCCCCGACGGTGCCGGTGGTGACCCCGCGGAGGGGATCGATGGTCATGAGCCGCTCGACGCTGTCGCCCCAGAACTCCACCCGCAGCGCCTCCGATTCGGCGGCGGCCGGGAACACCTCGACCACGTCGCCGCGCACCCGGAAGGTGCCGCGGCGGAAATCGTAGTCGTTGCGCTCGTACTGCACCGCCACCAGGGCCCGGATCAGGGCGTCCCGGTCCATGGTCTGCCCCGGCCGCAGCGACACGTGCATGCCGTGGTAGGTCTCGGGCTCGCCGATGCCGTAGATGCAGGACACCGAGGCGACCACCACCACGTCCCGGCGCTCGAAGAGCGACGTGGTCGCCGAGTGCCGCATGCGGTCGATCTCGTCGTTCACCAGCGCGTCCTTCTCGATGTAGGTGTCCGACTGCGGGATGTAGGCTTCCGGCTGGTAGTAGTCGTAGTAGGAGACGAAGTACTCGACCGCGGACTCCGGGAAGAACGCCTTGAACTCGCTGTAGAGCTGGGCGGCCAGCGTCTTGTTGGGCGAGATCACCAGCGCGGGCCGGCTGAGGCGGGTGATCAGGTTGGCGAGCGTGAAGGTCTTGCCGCTCCCGGTGACCCCCAGCAGGACGGTGTGGGGGCTCCCCGCTCCGATGATCGAGACCAGGCGCTCGATCGCCTGCGGCTGGTCGCCGGACGGGCTGAACTCCGAGGAGAGCTTGAACAACGGCGTCGACAACTGGCTGCTCAGGGCGACCGCCTCAGGACGTCGAGGGCACCGCCACCAGGTACTTCCGCCACGAGTCGAGGAACGAGGTCGCGTGCGGATGCCGGAGCAGGTGCACCGAGAAGAGGAACTGGGGGTGCACGGGCTCCCGGATCAGCCGCAGCCGGGCCTCCTCCAGCATGCGGTTGCCCTTGAGCAGGTTGCAGCGCAGGCAGGCGGCCACCACGTTGGTCCAGGTGGTCTGGCCCCCGCGCGAGCGCGGGACCACGTGATCCACCGTGAGCTTCTCCCCGCGTCGCGAGCAGTACTGGCAGGTGTAGCCGTCCCGCCGCAGGATGTTCTTCTTGTTGAAGGCCACCCGCTCCAGGAACGGCTTCCGGATATACGCCCCGAGGCGAATGACCGCCGGGAGATGGAAGCTCCGCGAGGGCGAGCGGATCACGCGGGGGGAGGCCTCGACGCTCTCGGCCTTGCCCGCCAGCAGCAGCGTGATCGCCCGCTTGGCGTTGGTGAAATGCAGCGGCTCGTAGGTGTAATTCAGCACCAACACCGCGATTTCATCCATATACCCGGCAAGGATAGACAAGGCACCGGGGCCTGTCAACTCGCGGGGGCTACACCAGGAGGCGCCAGATCATCGGGCCGAAGCCGGCCAGCAGGACGAGCAGGATCAGCGGAGGCGTCGGTCGAGCGCGTGAACAGGGCGACCAGCAGGCAGACCAGCGCGAAGCACGCCAGGTAGAAGCGGACCTCGCGCTTGTCGAGCCAGCCGCCCTTGCCGACGAGGTGCGGGCGCCCGGTTGATGACGTAGATCGGCGAGTAGACGAGGAAGAAGAGCACGACCAGCAGCGGAGAATCCCCAGATTCCGAGCAGGCCGAACACCACGCCCCGCAGCATCCAGTCCCAGAGCGTGAGGGTCACGTCCTCCTTGAGGGAGAGCGCGCGGGGCATCTGGTCCTGATGCCAGTAGAAGTACAGCATGCCGAGCGAGAAGAGCGCCAGCACCGTCTCGAGCCAGCGCCGGACGATCACCCGGGGGATGAGACTCATCCTGGGTAGGACACCACACGAACGGCCGGGGTGTCAATCAAACTGGGCGCTAGAGGAGGAAGCCACCCGGGAACGGGTCGCTCGGGTCGAGGGACAGCGTGGCGCGGGAGATCATCCAGGCCCGTCCCGTGATCTCCGGGACCACCGCCGGGGTGCCCGCCACGTCGGTGAGCGCGACGATCCGCCCCGTGAAGAGCGTGCCGATGATGGACTCGTGGCCGAACGCCTCCCCCACCCCGAGCCGGCCGCGCGCGTGGAGATTGGCGAGCCGCGCCGAGGTCCCGGTCCCGCAGGGTGAGCGGTCGAGGCCCGCGGGCGCCACCACCACCGCGTTGCGGAGCTGCGCGTCGGCCCGCCGCGCCGGCTCGTGGAACTGCACGTAGAGCAGCCCGCGCGCGTCGGGCATCGCGGGATGCACGAGCGGCACGCGCGCCTCGATGGCGAGGCGGATCCGCTCGCCGACTTCCACCAGGCGCGCCGCCTCCTTCGGCTCGAGCGTGAGCCCGCACGCGGCCGCCTCCACGAGCGCGTAGAAGTGGCCGCCGTAGGCCAGGTCGAACGCCACCCGGCCGAGCCCCGGCACCTCCACGTGGAGATCGAGCCCCACCGAGAACGCGGGCACGTTGCGGATCGTGACCGAGGTCGGCTGCCCCGGCGCGCTCGCCACCCGGCACGAGACCAGCCCGGCCGGCGTGTCGAGCGTCACGGTGGCGGCGCCGTCCGGCGCGGCCACCCGGCCCGTCTCCACCAGCATGGCGCCGAGCGCGATGGCTCCGTGCCCGCACATGTGCACCGGGCCGAGCGGCTCGATGAAGAGCACGCCGACGTCGGCCCCCGGCGTCACCGGATCGGTCAGGATCGCGCCGCACATCGCGGCGTGGCCGCGCGGCTCGTAGAGCGCCATGCCGAGCAGGTCGCGGCCGTGCGCGGCCAGGTGCTCGCTCTGCTCCATCAGCGACGCCCCGGGGATGGGGGGCACCCCGTCCACGATGAACCGCATCGGCTCGCCCTCGGTGTGGTAGTCGATCACCGACAGCGTGCGCGCGGACGGCCTCGTCACCGGACGGCCCCCAGCAGCTCGCAGAGAATGCCTTCGCGCAGCCCGCGATCGCTCACCACGAGGTGCTCGCGCCGGAAGCGCGCCATCGTGGCCAGGCAGATCGCGATGCCGGGAATGATCACGTCCGCGCGCCCCGGCTCGAGGCACGGCAGCCGGCCCCGGTCGGCGACGGACAGCGCGCCGAGCCGGGCCAGCTCCCGCTCCACCGCCGCGCGGCCGAGCCGGTGGCCGTGCACCCGCGCCGCGTCGTACGCGGAGAGGCCGAGATCGAGCGCGGCCAGCGTGGTGACGGTGCCCGCGGTGCCGACCAGCTCGTTCACGGCCGCCCCCGCGATGGCCTCCGGCACCTCGGCGGCCAGGCGACGCTCGATCGCCTCCCGCATGCGCGCGAAGCGATCCCACCGCACGGGACCGGGCTCGCCCCACTCTTCCACGAGGGGCACCACGCCCAGCCGCAGGCTCACCGCGGCCGCCGCGGCACCCCCGCGCGCGAGCACGAACTCGGTGCTGCCCCCGCCGATGTCGAAGAGGACGAACGAGTCGCCGAGGCCGGGCAGCCCGGAGGTGACCCCCTGGAGCGTCAGGCGCGCCTCGTCCTCGCCCGAGACGACCTCCACCGACTCGCCCGATTCCGCCTCCAGGCGCGCCACGAACTCGCCGCGGTTGCCCGCCTCGCGGACCGCGCTCGTGGCGACGATCCGGACAGAAGAGGCGCCGAGCTCGCGCGCCGCGTGGGCGAACTCGGCGACCGCGGCGGCGGTGCGCCGCATCGGCTCCGGGAGCAGGCGCCCGGCGGCCGCCTGCCCTTCGCCGAGCCGCGTGACCCGCTGCGTCTGATGGAGCGCGCGCCAGGCCCGTCGCTCACTTCCCCGTCGTTCACTTCAACGACGAGGAGGCGGACGGTGTTGGTGCCGAGATCGACGGTCGCGAGACGCCGCGGCCCCCCGCCCGCTACGGTCACGCCGGGCGGCGGAGGGTGAGCGCGTCCGCGACCGCTTCGCGGACCCGATCGGGCTGCACGGGCTTCACCAGCATCACGTCCACGCCGCATTCGCGGAGCCGCTCCTCGTGCAGCCGGCGGCCCCACCCGGTGAGCAGCACCACCGCCGTCCCGGGACTCCGCTTCTTGACCGCGGACGCGAGATGGAGCCCCGACCGATCGCGCAGGGCCAGATCGGTGAGGACCACGTCGATGCCGCCCTGGCCGAGCCGCGCCAGCGCGGCGTCCGCGTCCGGCACCGCCTCCACGCGATGCCCCACCGCCATGAGGGTATCGAGCACCTCGGTGCGGATCCCCTCTTCCTCCTCGACCACGAGGACGGAGCCGGTGAGCGAAGCGTGCGGACGGGCTTCGGTCGCGGCGGAGCGCGCCGGCTCGGCGGCCTCCGGCGGGGGCGCGGCCGGCCGCACTCCCGCCGCGGGCAGCCACACCGTGACCCGCGTGCCGCCGCCGGCGCCGGCGCGGTCCACCTCGAGGCGCCCGCCCGCGCGGAGCACCACCGCCTCGGCCACGGAGAGCCCGAGTCCGAGATGGCCGGGCCGCGTGGTGAAGAAGGGATCGAAGATGCGCGGGCGGATCTCGGGCGGGATGCCCTCGCCCGTGTCCACCAGGACCAGCTCGGCGCCACCCTCGTGGGCGCGGGTGCGCACGGTCAGGGTCCCGCCCGCGGGCATCGCCTCCACCGCGTTCAGCACGAGGCCGACCACCGCCTCCCGCAGCGCGACCGCGCCCGCCTCGACCGGCGGCGTCGCGCCCAGGTCCGCGGTCATCTCGATCGCGCCGCGCGACTCGGGCTCGGCCCGCAAGCGCGCGCGGGCGAAGCTCACCGCCTCCTGCGCGATGGCCGGCAGCTCCGCGACCCCACCGCGCTGATCGGCCTCCGCCAGCCCGAGCAGCCGCTGGAGCAGATCGGTGCCGCGCCACGCGGCTTCCTCGAGCGCGACCAGGCCTTCGCGCAGGGGATCGTTCGGGGCGCGGGCGAGCAGGAGCTGCGCGCGGCCCAGCAGCGTCGCGAAGACCGGGTGGAGCTCGCGCGTGAGCCCGGCCCCGAGGGCGGCCAGCACGCGCGTCCGCTCGGCCCGCGCCACGCCGGCCTGCTCCGCTTCGTGGGCGGCGACCGCGTGGCGGCTCTCGGCGATCTGCCGCTCCGTCTCGAGCGCGCCCGCGGTGAGGGCGGCCAGCATCAGCGCGGACTCCGTTTCCTCCGGCGAGAAGTCCCGCGGCTCCGGGTCCGCCAGGCAGAGGAGCCCGACCACGCGCCCGCGCGCGCGCATCGGCACCAGCAGGGCCGCGCGAATGCCCTCTTCCTCGAACACGCTGGGCTCGAAGATGGTTGGCTCTAACACGGGGACGACCGGGGCGCCGGGCCTGGAGGTCGCGGATCGCCACCGGACCGTCGGCCGCGAAGCCCTCCACGAGCAGGTCGTCGTCCGCGCGGAAACGCTCGGGCCCGACGCTGGCGAGCAGGCCCGCGCCCGCGAGCACGCCGATGCGCCCCGGTGCCGCGCCGGCCAGCGCGAGGGCGCCTCGCACGCCCGCCAGCCGGCAGGCCGCGTCGCAGGCGCGGGCCAGGATCTCGCGCGGCTCCCGCGCGGGGAGGTTCGCGTCCACGAGCCCGCGCAGCTCCCGCAGGTGCGCCAGGTGATCGCCGCGGCGCTCGAGCAGCCGCTGGTGGACGAGCGAGGAGCCGACGCGATCGGCGATCACGAGGAGCAGGAGCACGTCGGTCGTGGTGAAGGGCGCGCCCAGATCCTGGCGACCCGCGAAGAGCACGCCGGCGACCTCGCCCTCGGTCCGCACCGGCACCGCGATGCCCTGCCGCATCGGGAACCGCTCGACGAAGGGATCGCGACCGGACGGCTCGGCGGCCGCATCGTAGGTCAGCACACGCTTCTCGGCGAAGACGCGCCCGACCAGCCCCTCGCCCGGATCGAGCACGACGGTCTCGAGGTCGTCGCGCCGGAAGCCGCGAGCCGAGCGGGGCACGAGACGCCCGGTCACGTCGTCCAGGACGAACAGCAGCGCGCGATCCGCGGCCAGCAGCCGGGAGACACGATCCATCGCCAGGCCGAACAGCTCGCCGGGCGGCAGCCCGAGCGGCGGGACCGAGAGGACCTCCTGGAAGATGTCGAGGGCGTGCGCGTCCCGGTCGGGATGGAGCTCCGGACTCGGTCCGTCGCCCAGGCGCTCCCGGAGATGCTCGAGGACATCGCCCAGCTGCGAGAGCGCGGCGCGGACGGAGTCGCCGGTCATCTAGCGGCGCCTCGAGCTGGGTGGGGCCGTCACTTCCCGGCGAGCGTGCGGATGAATCGGACGACGGCCCAGCGGTCGTTCTCGGGCAGGTGCCGCCACGAGGGCATGGCCCCGCGCCCGTTGGTGACCTTCCAGAAGATCTCCCCGTCCGGCTCGTCCTGCACCCGCTTCGACGTCCAGTCCGCCGGCTTGGGATTGAGCGCGACCGCGGCGGGTCCGTTGCCCTTGCCCAGGGGCCCGTGGCACGACACGCAGTTGATCTTGGCGACCTTCTCGCCCTGCTCGATCGTCTTCTTGTCGGCGGGCAGCGGGTTCTTCTTCCCCTTCTCCGACGCGGGGGCGACCCACGGCCCGGTCTGGGCGGCCACATCCGCGGGGCCACGGCCCGAGGCGAGGACCAGCAGGGCCACGGCCAGGGCGAGTCCACCGGCACGGGTAGCGAGCGACAGCGACTTCATCGAGGAGCCTCCTCTGGTAGCGGGAACGTGAAGCGAATCGCCCCGTCATCATTGACGAAACGCACTGTCATTTAACACCACCCGTCCGTAGGGGGTCAAGTGGGAGCGGTCAAGTGCTTCTCCGGTTGTGCTATCGTCTCGGCGGTCATGGCCGACGAACCCGTCCATCTCGTCGCGGTGATCGGCGCGGGGCCCGCCGGTCTCTTCGCCGCCCGCGCCCTCGCCGCGACCGGCGCCCGCGTGGTCCTGCTCAACCGGGACATCAAGCCGGGCGGGCTGGCCGAGTACGGCATCTTCCTCAACAAGTACAAGATGAAGGGCGGCCTGCGCCGTCAGTTCCACAAGATCCTCACCGACCCGCTCATAACCTACCTTGGACACGTGACGATCTCGAACAAGGGTGATCTCACGGTTCCCGGCCTGGCGAGCCTCGGCTTCGACGCGCTCGTCTACGCGATCGGCGCGCAGGGCACCAAGTATCTGGGCGTCGACGGCGAGCGGCTGCCGGGCGTCTACCACGCCAAGGACCTCGTCTATCACTACAACCGCCTGCCGCCCTTCAGCGAGCGGCCCTTCCCCATGGGCCGCCGCGTGGCCATCGTGGGCGTCGGCAACGTGATGGTGGACATCGCGAACTACTGCGCCCACTTCACGGACTGCGACGAGATCATCGCGATCGCGCGGCGCGGCCCGTTCGAGAAGGCGTACGACGACCGCGAGTTCGAGGACGTCGAGGATGCCTTCGACCACGCCCTCTATCGCGAGGAGATCGAGCGCGTCCGGCCGCGGCTCGTGGCGGCGGGCCAGAATCCCGACGACCTGCTGACCGCGCTCGCGGCCAAGCCCGAGCCGTCGCCGCGCGGCCCACGCCCGTCTGCGCTTCCGCTTCCTGGCCTCGCCCCGGCGCGTGGTCGCGCGAGGAAGGCCGCGTGGTCGGACTCGAGGTGGAGGAGAACCGGCTCGAGCGCAAGGGCGACCGCATCGTCGCGGCCGGCACCGGCCTCACGTCGGTGATCCCGGCCGACACCGTGGTGTTCGCGGTCGGCGACCGCGTGGACGAGGACGCGGGCCTGCCCTACAAGGACGGGCTCTATCTCACGGTGCCCGGCGAGGATCCTGCCGCGGCCTACCAGGTGCTCGATCCCGGCGCCGGGGCGGCGCAGCCGGGCGTGTTCGTGGTCGGCTGGGCCCGGCGCGCCAGCGACGGCGTGGTGGGCCGCGCGCGGCTCGACGCGGAGACCGGGATCAAGCACGTGGCCGGCTATCTCACGGCCCGGCCGAAGCGGCCGCGCGCGGAGGCCGAGCAGGCGGTCGAGTCGCTGCGCCGCACGCTCGCCGAGCGGGGCGCCGTCGTCGTGGACTACGCCGCGGTGCTGCGGCTCGAGGCGGCGGAGAAGGCGCGCGCGGCGACGGACAAGGTGGAGGAGTTCAAGTTCCGCAGCGACCGCGAGATGCTGGACGCGATCGGGAGCTAGGCGTCCCCGCGACCCAGCAGCAGCAGGATCGACGCGGCGACCCCGTAGGCGCCGGCCAGCGCGTGCGGCGTCCCGCTCGCCACCGCCCACGGCCAGAACACGGCCCCGCCGGGCAGCGGCGAGTGAATCAACCCGAAGAGCGTCGCCACCGCCGCGATCGCCAGCACCGCCGCCGCGACCCGCAGGCGGCGGTCGATGATCGCGACCAGCGCCGAGCCCCACACCAGCGCGGTCAGGATGAAGCCGTTCCCCAGGACCAGGAGCGCGCCCCACAGGAGCCGGCCCTCGCCCGTCAGATCCGCCGGACTCTTGCCCGCCCCGCCGAGCAGGAGGCCGCCCTCGATCACGACCAGCGCGGCCACCGCGGGCAGGAAGGACACCGCGACGGCGGGGGCGTGCCGCGGCGGTGAGGCGAGGAACGCCTGCGCGGTGATCTGGAGGCCCACGAAGACCAGGATCGGCGCGACGGCCGCCTCCGGCAGGAGCCGCACGAGCACCGCGACGACGCCCACCGCGGCGCCGACGCCGATCAGCAGGCCGGTGGCCAGCGTGTAGCCGGCCCGCGCGCCCATCGCCTTGTACGCGGGGTGGCCGATGTACGGCGTGTTCTGGATCACGCCGCCGCAGCAGCCGGCCGCGATCGTCGCGATCGCCTCGGTCAGCAGGATGTCGCGCGTGCGGTACTCGTCGCCCGCCACGATGGCCGACTCGGTGTTGTCGATGCCGCCCACCACGGTGGCCAGCGCGAAGGGCACCGCGAGCGGCAGGTACGGCAGCGTGGCGTCGAGGGCGTCGAGCCAGGCCAGCGTCGGCAGCGGCAGGGCCAGGCCGAGGGCGCCGAGCGTGATCGCCGGATGCGGCCCCGGCGTCCCGGTGGCGGCCTCGAGCGCCCAGCGGCCCCAGAAGATGAGCGTCCCCGCCAGCACCGCGGCCAGCGCGCCCGGCAGCCCCCACGGCATCCGCACCCCGCCCATCAGCGCGGCGAGCAGGACGACCAGCGACACCACGCCGACCAGCGGATCGCCGAAGATGCGCAGCGAGGGCAGGAAGGCGATGAGCAGGACCGCGACGCCCGCGATGGAGCCGAGCAGCGCGGCCCGCGGCACCACGCGGCGCGCCCAGTCGCCCGCGAACGCGCAGCCGAGCTTGATCACGCCCATCGCCACCGTGACGCCCATGCCGATCTTCCAGGCCATCACCGGATCGCGCGTGAGGAGCATCGCGGGGCCGAGGACGCCGAAGACGATCCCGAAGAGCGAGGGCGTGTCGAGGCCGAAGGGCATCGCGGTCACGTCGCTCCGGCCGGTGCGTCGCATCAGCCGCACCGCGAGGCCGGTGTAGATCGAGGTTGCCCAGGAGCACGCCCACCGCGGTCCCCGGGACCATGACGTGGAGCACGAGGTCGGAGGGAAAGCCGAAGACCCCGATCAGGAGACCCGAGAAGATGACGAAGAGGCCGAGGTTGTCGAGCGCGAGCCCGAAGAACGCGTTCCAGTCACCGGGGGCCCACCAGCGGACGGCCGGCGCCGTCCTCACCGGATCAGGCGGAACGGAGCGGGGCCGGCCCGGCCGCGGGGAACTCGCGCGCGAGCGCGCGCACCCGATCCGCGAGCGCCGCTGCACCACGCGAGGCTCCCGCGGTTCTGCGCGACCTCGGGGAAGCCGAGCTCCACCGCGGGCGCGGGCGGCGCGGGCCGCAGGCCGTCGCCGAGCCGCAGGCGGACGCCGTAGCTCTGCCCCTCGCGCGGGCCCTCGGTCTCCACCACCGCCTCGACGCGCAGGTTCTCCCGCTTGGCGTGCGCGAGCACGAAGTTGCGCAGCCAGCGAGCGACCTCGTCGTAGTCACCGCCCGAGAACATGACCGCCCCCTAGCACTCGTTGAACCCGCAGGAGAGACACTTCTTGCACCCTTCCTCGTACACCAGCGTGGCCTGGCCGCACTCGCGGCAGAGATCCCCCACCCGGCGCAGCCCGCCGCCCGGCGCGGGAGCGGTCGCGGTGGCCGGCGTCGCGCGCGGCGTCCCGATGTGCTCGGCGAGCGTGCGCGCGAGCGCGTCGGGGAGCGAGAGCACCTTGGCCGCGCCGAAGCCGGTCGGCTGGCCGCCGCCGATGAACGAGAGCTGGCTGATCGCCGCCTCGAGCCGCTGCCGCGGCGACAGCGGCGAGGGCAGCCGGAGCACGAGCGAGACGAGCCGGCCGAGGGCCTCCGCCACCGCCATCGTGTCCGAGCCCGCCTTGCCCACCTGCACGAAGACCTCGAAGGGCTCGCCGCCGCCATTGTCGTTGACGGTGATGAAGGCGGTCCCGATCGGCGTCTCCATCCGGTACGTCGCCCCGGTGAGGCTGTGCGGGCGCGGCTTCACGCCGCGCTGCCCCGGCTCCACCGCGGCGCCCTCGGCGCGCACGCCCATGTTGAGGACCTGGGTGCCCTTGGAGCCGTCGCGGAAGACGGTGATGCCGAGGCAGCCCAGGTCCCACGCCTGCCGGTAGGCGGCCGCCACGTCGGCTTCGGTCGCGCTCTCGGGCAGGTTGATCGTCTTCGACACCCCGTTGTCGGTGTGCTTCTGGAAGGCGGCCTGGTGCCGCACGTGCCAGACCGCGTCGATCTCGTGCGCGGTCTTGAAGACCTCACGCGCGGCGGCGGGCACGCCCTCGACGCCCGCCAGCGAGCCGCGGCGGGCCACCTCCGTCATCAGGGCCTCGGTATGGAAACCCTGACGCCGGGCCAGCCGCTCGAAGGTCTCGCTGAAGAAGGGCAGCACGCGCTCGCCGTCCGGCCCCTTCACGCGGTGCTCGAAGGCCAGCGCGAACACGGGCTCGATGCCGGAGGAGCAGCCCGCGATCATCGAGATGGTCCCGGTGGGCGCGATGGTGGTCACGGTGGCATTGCGCAGCGGCCGGCGGTGGCGGTAGATGGAGCGCCCCCAGTGCGGGAAGGGGCCGCGCTCCTCGGCCAGGCGGGCCGACTGGTCGTGGCCCCGGTCCTTCACGAAGGCCATCAGGCGCTCGGCCAGATCGAGCGCTTCCTCGCTGTCGTAGGGGATGCCGAGCGTGAAGAGCAGGTCCGCCCAGCCCATGACGCCCAGGCCCACGCGGCGGTTGGCCTTCACCATCTCGTCCACCTGCTCGAGCGGATACGGATTCACCTCGATCACGTCGTCGAGGAAGCGCACCGCGAGGCGCACCACCCGCTCGAGCTCGCCCCAGTCGAGCTCCCACTGCCCCGCCCGCTCGACCGCGAACTTCGCCACGTTCACCGAGCCGAGATTGCACGCGTCGTTCGGCAAGAGCGGCTGCTCGCCGCATTGGTGGACGACGAAGCCGTTGGCGATCATCGAGTGGCTCTGCGGCTCGGTCAGGTCGTAGACCGCGCGCGGCCCGGCGGGCACGACCGCGGCCACCGGATCGCTCCACTTCTGCGCGTACGAGCCCGCGTAGCGCACGGGCTCGAGCCGACGCTGCTTGTCGTCGAGGAAGCCGATCTCGCGGAGAAAGAGCCCGCGCGACTTCCCGAAGATCCCGAGCTCGAACAACACGCCGTCGGAGCCGTAGGAGCGCAGCTCGCCGGCCTTGGTCCGGTAGCGGGAAGAGTCCTTCGCGGGGCGGCCGCGACCGGTCCATCACGCTGCTCTTGATCCCGAGATTCAGGAGCAGGAGCTGCACGCCCCGGAGCAGATCTCGGCTCTTCGAAGTGAGCGCGATCCGGCGTTCGTCTTGGGATTCTCGCACCGTCCCGTCGGCGGAGAACAAGCCCCTGGAGGAAGCCGACGACCGCCGGACGCGGCGCCCGGAACAAGGTCTCGGGCACCGTCTTGTCGCGCGCGCCCACCGGACGAACGCCGAGCGACTCGAAGAACCCCGAGAAGAATTTGCCGGGATACATGAGGTGCCGCACGCCCCGCGCGCGGGTCCAGACCTTCACCGGCCGCCCGAACCACGGGGTCACGATGCCCGCGATGCGCTCGAGCGCGGCGTCGTCGTCGGGGCCGAACACGAAGCCGACGCGCGGAGTAGGCGGCGGTGCGCAGCCAGCCGTCGCCCACGAGCCAGCCGAGGACCCGGCCGAGCTCGGCGCTCCAGCGCTGCGGCAGCGCGTGGTGGTACCGCCGCCCGTTCTTCCCGACGAACTCGGACGGCACCGACACCGGCAGGGTCGCGTCGTCCGCGAAGGCGCCCGGGTCGCTCTGGATCCAGACACGGTCCACGCCGATCTGCAGCGCCGCCGCCTCCACCCAGCCCCGATCCGTCATCAGGCGATGATCCGGCGTGCAGGTCAGCTCGAAGCCCGCGACCGTCCGCACCGTCACGGTCTCGCGCTTGCCCGACTGGAACGCCCGGCTGATCGGCAGGCACCCCTGTCCGTAGGCGACGAGCGGCACGTTGTTCGTGCCTTCCCACACCATGAGGCGCGACGGGAGCAGGCGCTGGTCCACCTTGACGGCCAGGCCGCCCTCCCGGTAGCGCTCCGCGATCGTCTCCATCCGGAGCAGGCCGCGATCGGTCGCGAGGAGGGCATCCCCGCTGATGCAGGGGTTCGTCGCCTCGATCAATCCGAGGTCCGGCGTCGGATTCGCGGGGCTGCGATTGATGCGGTCGAGGAAGATCATGCCCGGGTCGCCGGTGCGCCACGCCGCGCGCACGATGCGGTCCCAGACCTCGCGGGCGCGCAGCCGGCCGGCGACCTGGCCGGTGCGCGGGTTGATCAGGTCGTATTCCGCGTCGGCGGCGAGGGCCTCCATGAAGGCGTCGGTGGCCGCCACCGAGATGTTGAAGTTGGTGATGCCGCCGTCGAGCTTGCACTCGATGAACTCGAGCACGTCCGGATGGTCCACCCGGAGGATGCCCATGTTGGCGCCGCGGCGCGCGCCGCCCTGCTTCACCGCCTCGGTGGCCGCGTTGAACACGCGCAGGAAGGACACCGGCCCGGACGCCCGCCCGCCCGTCGAGTGGACGACATCGTCCTTGGGGCGGAGGCGGGAGAAGGCGAATCCGGTACCGCCCCCCGACTGCTGGATGATGGCCGCCGCCTTGACCGACTCGAAGATCTCCTCCATCGAGTCGCCCACCGGCAGCACGTAGCAGGCGGAGTACTGGAGCGCGTTCTCCTTGCCCGCGTTCATCAGCGTGGGGGAGTTGGGCAGGAAGTAGCCCTCGACCATCATGTCGTAGAAGGCGGCCGCGACCTCCCCGACCGCGGCCGGGCTGCGGCCGAAGCGGCTCTCCGCGGAGGCGATGGCCGTGGCGACCCGCCAGCACATCTCCTCCGGGGTCTCCCGGACCTGCCCCTGCTCGCGCGCGAGGTACCGCTCGCGCAGGACCCGCAGGGCCGGCTCGGACCAGCGGCCCACCTTGGACGGTCGTGTCTCGGACGGCATGGCGTTTCTTCCCACCCCTCTCCTCTACCCATGGTATTCCCGGCCGCGCACACACCTGCGCGTGGGGTACCTCGCCGACTATCTCACAAACTTGACTACAGTCCAAAGGTCCTTACAATTGGGCGGAATTGACTCCTCCAGGCGCCTCGTTCGGTCCATATTCCGGATGGATCAGTCTAGGCCCATGCGCCTCCTGAAACGACACCGTATCGGACTCGTCCTGCTCGGGTTTGCTGGTCCTGATCGGCACCCTCGTGGTCTATCGCCTGAAGGATCAGCAGGCCCGCGCGGTGACCCGCGCCCGCCCGGACGTCCTGGTCGGCGTGCTGAGCCCGGCCCGCCGGGACCTCGACATCAAGCTCACGTTCACCGCCGACATCGTGGCCGCCCAGCAGGCGGCCATCTTCTCGAAGGTGTCGGGCTATATCCGCCGCATCCACGCCGACCGCGGCGACCTCGTCAAGGCGGGGCAGCTCCTGGTCGAGGTGGACGATCTCGAGCTGCAGGCCGCGCTCCAGCAGGCCCGCGCCGCGCTCCTCACCGGCGAGGCCGGCCTCGAGGTCGCGCGCTCCACCCTCGAGGGGCAGCGCGCGAACCTGGAGAACCAGAAGGCGAACCTGGCCAAGGCCCGCGCCGTCGCGGACAACGACGCGCGGCAGGCCCAGCGCATGAAGACCCTCTTCGAGCGCGGCCTCGTCTCGGCCACCGACTACGAGAACGCGCGCACCACCACCGAGTCCTCGGCGGCCAGCGTCCAGGCCGCGGTCGCCCAGCTCCGCGTGGCCGAGGTCTCAGGTCGCTGACCCAGGAGAGCCAGGTGCGCCTCTCCGAGGCCCAGGTGGAGACCTACCGGGCCTCGCGGCACCTCGCGGAGACCAACCTGGCCAACACGCGGCTCATGGCGCCGTTCACGGGCTACGTCTCGCAGCGCAATCTCGACAACGGGGCCTCGGTCAGCGCGCAGTCGGCGGGCACCAGCACGACCTCGGTCGGCATCCTCGTGCTGCAGGACATCGCGACCGTCAAGCTGCAGATCGAGGTGCCGGAGCGCGACATCGCCCGCGTGGCGGTGGACGCGCCGGTCAGCATCACCGCGGACCCGTACCAGGGGCAGACCTTCGGCGGGAAGGTGGTGCGGGTCGTCCACAGCCTCGATCCGCGCACCCGCACCATGGGCGTCGAGGTGGACATCCCGAACCCGGACCGCAAGCTCAAGCCCGGGATGTTCGCCCGCGCGGAGGTGCTGGTGGACACGCGCAAGGGCGCCCTCACCGTCCCGGTGGAGGCGCTCCGGGTGGGCGAGGCCCGCCCGTCGGTGATGGTGGTGAGGGGCGGCGTGGTCGAGCCGGTGATCGTCGAGCTGGGCCTCTCCGACTCCCGCGTGGTGGAGATCCGGCAGGGGCTGAGCGAGCAGGACCAGGTGATCCTGCAGGGCAAGGACCTGGTCAAGCCCAAGCAGAAGGTCCGGACGGTTCCGGCCACGGGGCAGTAGCGCGCCATGTGGCTGACCCTCATCGCGCTCCGGAACGGCATCGCCATCCTCATGGCCTCGCTGGCCATCGTGGTGCTCGGGGCGACGTCGCTCGGCAAGATGCCGATCGACCTCTTCCCGAACATCAACTACCCGTCCATCCAGATCGGCACCGTCTACAAGGGCGCCAACGTCCAGGACGTGGAGCGCACCGTGACGTACCCGATCGAGAAGGCGGTGTCCGCGGTGGCGAACGTGCGCTACGTGGAGTCGCGCTCGCGCCAGGGCTTCTCGGTGGTGACCGTCCAGTTCGTGTGGGGCTCGGATCTCGACGCCGGGCTCACCGAGGTCGCGCAGCGGATCCAGCAGATCATGACCACGCTGCCCACCGGCGTGCAGCAGCCGTTCATCCTCAAGTTCGATCTCTCCAACATCCCGGTCTGCCTCGTCACCATCACCGGCGGCGGGCTCGACGAGAAGCAGCTCTACGACCTCGCCTACAACACGGTGGAGCCCCAGCTCGAGCAGCTCCCCGGGGTGGCCTCCGCCAACGTGGACGGCGGCAAGATCCGGCAGATCACGGTGAACCTCAACCGCGACCTGCTCCAGGCCAAGGGCATCTCGGTCACCGAGGTGGCCCGGTCGGTCAACGACTCGAACTTCCTGCTGCCGTCCGGGGACCTCAAGCTCGGCAACCTCGACTACAACGTCTTCACCAACAACCAGTTCTCCGTGGTCGAGCCCATGGAGAACATCATCGTCCGCCGCGTCGGGGGCACCCAGATCCGGCTGCGGGACCTGGGCCGCGTCGAGGACTCCTGGGAGACCCAGCAGTCGGTGGTGCGGGTCAACGGCGAGCGCGCGGTGTACCTGCGCGTCAACAAGCAGCCGGGCGGCAACACGGTGGACGTGGTGGACGCGGTCAAGGAGAAGCTGCCCAGGCTGACCGGGCTGCCCGCGGGTGTCAACATCCGCATGACGCTCGACCAGTCGATCTACATCCGGCAGTCCATCACGAGCCTCTGGCACGAGGCCGCGGTCGGCTCGCTGCTCGCGTTCTTCGTGGTGCTCTTCTTCCTGCGCTCGTTCGTCTCCACCATCATCATCTCGATCGCCATTCCCCTCTCGCTCCTGCTGACCCTGGTCGCGATGTTCATGCTCGGGCAGACGCTCAACGTCTTCACCCTGGGCGGCCTCGCCCTCGCGGTCGGCCGGCTCCTCGACGATTCCATCGTGGAGCTCGAGAACATCAACCGGCACCTCAACATCCCGGGCAAGGCCCGCGGCCCCGCGGTGCTCGACGCGGCCCGCGAGGTGGCGATGCCGATCTTCGTCTCCACCATCACCACCATCGTGGTGTTCCTGCCCACCGTGTTCCTGGAAGGCCAGTCGCGCCTCCTCTTCATCCCCCTGACCTTCACGATCTCGTTCTCGCTCTTCGCCTCGTTCCTGGTCTCCCGCACCGTCACCCCGCTGCTCTGCCTGCACTGGCTCAAGCCGGAGCGGCCGTTGGCGGAGCGCCCGCGCAACCTGTACACGCGGGGACTCGCGGTGACCGGGCGCGCGCTGGAGCGGTTCGACGAGTTCTACCAGCGGGTGCTGGGCTGGGCCCTCGGCCACCGCGCGCAGCTCATCGGCGCGATCGCGGTGCTGGTGGTGAGCGCGGGCGCGCTGGTGCCGCTGATCGGCACCGAGTTCTTCCCCCCGTCCGACGAGAGCCAGTTCATCATCCGCATCCGGGCCCCGGTGGGCACCCGGGTCGAGGAGACGGAGCGGACGGTGGCCCGGATGGAAGGCATCATCCGCTCCACCCTCAAGCCCGAGGAGGTGAACGCGGTGGTCTCCACGGTGGGCGTGCCCACCGGACGCTCGGGCGTGTTCTCCCAGAACACCGGGCCCCACGCGGCCCAGCTCCAGGTCTACCTGAACACCCCCGACAAGCGGACGCGCAGCGACCGGGAGATCGTCGCGGCGGTGCGCCCCCAGCTCTCCGGCCAGTTCCCGGGCACCACCATGCAGGTCGTCTTCGGGGGCATCGTCAGCCGCGTGCTGAACACCGGCTCGCAATCCGCGATCGAGGTGGAGCAGCTCGGCTACGACCTCAAGGCGGCCCAGGCCACCGCCCTGGAGGTCGCCCGCGTGATGCAGGAGGTCCAGGGCATCGCCGACGTGTTCATCAGCCGCGAGGAGAACTACCCCCAGTTCGACATCGTGGTGGACCGGGAGAAGGCGGCGACCGCGGGCCTGACCCAGCGCGACATCGCGCAGACCGCGCTCTTCTCGCTCAACAGCAACGTGAGCGTCAACCCGTCGATCTACACCGATCCGCGGACGGGCAACCAGTACAACATGGTCGTGCAGCTCGACGAGCCGTTCCGGTCCGCCGCCGCCGACCTCGGCCGTCTCTTCGTGATCGGCGACGGCGGGCGCCCGGTGACCCTCGGCAGCGTGGCCGAGATCCGGCAGGGCACCGGACCGGTGATGCTCGAGCGGAAGTACCAGCAGCGCATCGTGAAGATCAACGCCAACCCGGCCGGCCGCGACCTCGGCGCGATCAGCGCGGACCTGGAGGAGCGGTTCCGCACCATGGGGCTGCCGCCGGGCTTCTCGGTGCAGCTCGGCGGCCAGACCGTGCAGCAGCGCGAAGCGTTCAGCAGCTTGAAGTTCACGTCCCTGCTGGCCCTGATGCTCGTGTACATGGTCATGGCCTCGCAGTTCAAGTCCCTGCTCGACCCGCTGATCATCATGTTCTCGGTCCCGCTCGGGATGATCGGCGTCATCTGGGCCCTGTTCCTGACGAACACCACGCTCAACGTCACGTCCTTCATGGGCATCATCATGATGGTCGGGATCGTGGTATCCAACGGTGTCCTCCTGGTGGAGTACATCAACGAGCTGAGGCGCCACGGCCTCGGGCTGCACGAGGCGGTGATGCGGGCGGGGCGCACGCGGCTCCGGCCCATCATCATGACCAGCCTCACCACCGTGGTCGGTCTGATTCCGATGGCCCTGGGCATCGACGTGGGCAGCGAGGCCAACGCCCCGCTCGCCCGCGCGGTCATCGGCGGCCTGACGATCTCCACGATGCTGACCCTGGTGCTGATCCCAACGCTCTACGTGATGCTCGAGGAGCGCTTCCCACGCCGGGTCCCGGCGCTGGAGGGCGCGCCCGTGCTGCAGGGAGACATGGCATGATCCGCCCGCACTTCCCCCGTTCTCTCGTCCTGGCGCTGACCCTGGCGACCGCGCTCCCCGGGCTCGCCGCGGCCCAGACGCCCGCCCCCGCGCCGCCGGTCACGCCGATGCCGCCTCCGCCCACTCCGACCGCGGCGCCGATGCCGACGCGCGAGCCCCTGCCCGCCCCGCCGGGCATCCGCCCGTTCGCGACCCCGCAGGAGCTGATCGGCCGCGAGCTGACGCTGGAGGAGGCGGTCAACATCGGGATGGAGAACGCGCCGAAGATCGTGGCGCGCATCGGCGACTACGTGGCGTCCCAGCAGCGCGTGAACCAGGCGCTGGCGCCCCTGCTGCCCCAGCTCTCCGGCGCCGGCAGCCTGGGCCGGGCCCGGTCCATCACCTCGCTGACCGGGGCCGCCAACACCGGCGACTTCGGCTCCACCAGCGTCACCGCGTCCCAGCTCCTCTTCGACTTCGGCCGGACGTGGGCGGCCAAGGACGTCGCGAAGTCGAGCGCGGAGGCGATCAAGGAGGTGCTCGAGGCGCAGAAGCTCGACATCTCCCAGCTCGTGAAGACCCAGTACTACACGCTGCTCCTCTCGAAGCGCCTGGTCGAAGTGAACGTGGGCGCGCTCGACCGGGCCGAGGTGAACCTGCGTAGCGCGCAGGGCTTCTTCCAGGTCGGCACCCAGCCCAAGTCGTTCGTGACGCGCGCCGAGGTGGACGTGGCCAACGGGCGGGTCAACGTGATCCGCGCCCAGAACGCGGTGAGCCTGGCGCGGGTCGCGCTCAACACCGCGATGGGCATCGCGATCAACGCGCCGACCGAGGTCAAGGACACCCTCGCCTACCAGCAGTTCCCGATGGACCGCAACGCGCTGGTCGGCGAGGCGCTCAAGAACCGGCCGGAGTACCGCCAGGTCAAGGCCCAGGCGGAGGCGTCCGACGCCTTCGTCCGCCAGACCTTCCGGGACTTCTTTCCGAACCTGGTCGGCAGCGGCACCTACGGGATCACCGGCGTCACCGGCCTCCCCGCCTCCAACGCCCGATCCACCAGCGGCTTCACGGACTCCGGCAACGAGTGGCAGGTCGGCCTCTCGCTGAACTGGTCCATCTTCGACGGCGGCGGCAAGGTCGCCCGCTACAAGGAAGCCAAGGCCAACCTCGAGGCCGCGCTGGCCCGCGTGCGCGACACCGAGCTGCAGGTCTGGCAGAGCGTCGAGCAGTCGTACCTGAACCTGGGCGAGGCCGAGGAGCGCATCGGCGCCGCCCGCAAGGCGGTGGAGTCCGCCGAGGAGAACTACCAGCTCGCCCGCGGGCGCTTCGACGCGGGCGTCGCCAACATCATCGAGCTCACCGACGCCCAGCTCGCCCTCACCCAGGCCCAGTCCACCGAGGCGCAGGCCCTCTCCGACTACCGGATCGCCATCGCCAACCTGGAGCGGTCCCTCGGCCGCCGGTAAATAGGCCGCGCCCCCGGCGCGTCTGACCATCATGAAACGCCGCCTGCTCTGGATCGTCGGGATCGTGGTCGCCGCGGGAGTGATCTCCGGGGGCTATCTCTATACCCAGGGCATCGGGGCCCGCCCCGCCTTCCGCACCGCGGCGGTCTCGCGCGGTCCGCTCACCTCCGCGGTCTCGGCCACCGGCACGCTCAACGCGGTCATCACGGTGCTGGTCGGCTCCCAGATCTCCGGGCAGGTCAAGGAGCTCCTCGCGGACTTCAACTCGCAGGTCAAGAAGGACCAGGTCATCGCCCGCATCGATCCCGAGACCTACGAGGCGAAGGTGAGCCAGGTGAAGGCGCAGGTGGACGCGGCCCAGGCCTCGGTGCTGAACCAGCAGGCGGTGGTGGAGAAGACGCGCGCGGATCTCGAGAACGCCCGCGCCGCGTTCGCGGCCGCGCGGGCCAACACCGCCAAGTCCCAGGTCACGGTCGTCGACTCCAAGCGCACGCTCGGCCGCAACCAGGACCTGCGCCAGCGCGGCCTCATCGCGCAGGCCGACGAGGACACCGCCCAGGCCGCCTACGACTCCGCGATGGCCCAGGTCGAGGCCTCCAAGGCCCAGGAAGACGCCCAGGTCTCGGCGGTGCGGGCGGCGGAGGCGCAGCTTCGCGTCTCGGAGGCGATGCTGAAGAACGCGGTGGCCCAGCGTCGTGCAGAACCAGGCGGCCCTGCGCCAGGCGCAGGTGGACCTCGAGCGCACCTTCATTCGCGCCCCGGTGGACGGCACCGTGGTGGGCCGCAGCGTGGACGTGGGCCAGACCGTCGCGGCGAGCCTCCAGGCGCCGACGCTCTTCACGATCGCCCAGGACCTGCGCAACATGCAGGTGGACACCAACGTGGACGAGGCCGACGTGGGCCGGGTCAAGGTCGGCCAGACCGCCACCTTCACGGTGGACTCCTTCCCGGGCCGGACCTTCACCGGCGAGGTCGTCCAGATCCGGAAGGCCCCGCTCGTCGTCCAGAACGTCGTCACCTACGACGTGGTGGTGACCGCCAAGAATCCCGAGCAGCGGCTCCTGCCCGGCATGACCGCCAACGTGCGGATCATCATCGACCAGAAGGAGAGCGTGCTCCAGGTGCCGAACGCGGCGCTTCGGTTCCGGCCGCCCGGGATGGAAGCCCCCGAGCGTGAGCGGCCCGCCCGGCCGGGCGGCGGGGGCGGCCGCGCGGGCGGGGCGCCCGCCGGGCGCGTGTGGGTGCTCGGGCCGGACGGCAAGCCGGCCGTGCTCGCGCTCCAGCTCGGCATCGGCGACGGCACCTACACCGAGGTGGCCAAGGGCGAGCTCAAGGAAGGCCAGCAGGTGATCGTGGGCGTCGTGGTCCCGGGTGACCGGCCAGCAGCAACCGCAAGGCGCGCCGCGCCTCCGGCTCTGAGATGCCCGAGGCCCTCATCGCGACCGAGGATCTCGTGAAGGACTACCACCTCGGCACGCGGCGCATTCACGCGCTCCGCAAGGTCTCGATCTCCATCCAGCCGGGGGAGTTCGTGGCGGTGATGGGGCCGTCCGGCTCCGGCAAGTCCACCTTCATGAACCTGCTCGGCTGCCTGGACACTCCGACCGCGGGCCAGTACCGCCTCGACGGCCTCGACGTCTCCAGCATGGGCCGCGACCGGCTCGCGCGCGTGCGCAACGAGAAGATCGGCTTCGTGTTCCAGACCTTCAACCTGCTGCCGCGCACCTCCGCGCTCGAGAACGTGGAGCTGCCCCTGCTCTACAGCGCGATCCAGGGCCGCGACCGGCAGGCCCGCGCGCGCGCCAAGCTGGCCGCGGTCGGCCTCTCCGAGCGGGAGCACCATCACCCGGCCCAGCTCTCGGGCGGGCAGCAGCAGCGGGTGGCCATCGCGCGCGCCCTCATCAACGATCCGGTCCTGATCCTGGCCGACGAGCCCACCGGCGCGCTCGACTCGCATACCAGCGTGGAGATCATGGCGCTCTTCCAGGATCTCAACCGGGAGGGCATCACGGTGGTGGTGGTGACCCACGAAGCCGACATCGCGCGCTACGCGGGCCGCGCGCTGGGCTTCCGCGACGGGCGGCTGATCCGGGACGAGGAGATCCGCGACCGGCTCGTGGCGCGCGAGCAGCTCGCCAGCCTGCCCCGCGGAGACGAGCAGGAGGAGGAGGACCTGGAGCCGGAGGTCGCCTCGCCATGAACGTCCTCGCCAGCGCGCGCATCGCGGTGCGGGCCCTCCGGGTCAACAAGCTGCGGAGCGCGCTCACCATGCTGGGCATCGTCATCGGGGTGGGCGCGGTCATCACCATGGTGGCGGTGGGCGCGGGGGCGCAGGCCCGCGTGGCCGAGCAGATCCAGAGCCTCGGCTCGAACCTCATCATCATCTGGCCCGGCACCGTGAACCTGGGCGGCGTGCGGCTCGGCGCCGGCGCCCAGGCCACCCTGTCCGAGGACGACGCCCTGGCCATCGAGCGCGACATCCCGCTCGTCGAGGTGGTCGCCCCCTCCGTTCGCGGCGACGCCCAGGTCGTCTACTCCAATCTCAACTGGTCCACCACCATCCTGGGGGTGACCCCCGAGTACCTCGCGGCCCGCGACTGGGAGGTCATCGCCGGGCGCTCGCTGACGCGCGAGGAGGTCGAGGGCGCGTCCAAGGTCGCGCTGGTCGGGCAGACGGTGGCGCAGAACCTGTTCGGCGAGGAAGACCCGCTCGGCCAGGTGATCCGGATCAAGAAGGTGCCCTTCACCATCATCGGGCTCATGGATCGCAAGGGGCAGACGACCTGGGGACAGGACCAGGACGATCAGATCCTGATCCCGCTCACCACCGCCAAGACCAAGGTCGTGGGCGGCAACCAGGCCAAGGGACGCGCGGTCGGCACCATCAGCATCAAGATCCGGGACGCGGGCCTCATGAAGGAGGCGGAGCACGAGATCCGCGAGCTGCTGCGACAGCGCCATCGTCTCCAGCCCCACCAGGAAGACGACTTCAACCTCCGCAACCTGGCCGAGGTGCTCCAGTCGCAGGAGGCCTCCTCGCGGGTGCTCACGGTCCTGCTGGCCGCCATCGCGTCGGTCTCGCTCCTGGTGGGCGGCATCGGTATCATGAACATCATGCTGGTCTCGGTGACCGAGCGGACGCGGGAGATCGGCCTCCGCATGGCGGTGGGCGCGCGCGGCAAGGACATCCTCACCCAGTTCCTGGTCGAGGCGGTGACCCTGTCGCTGATCGGCGGGGTCATCGGCGTCGGGGCGGGCCTGCTCGGCTCCTACGCGATCGCCTACTTCGCGGAGTGGCGCACCCTGCTGCAGTTCGACGCGATCCTGCTCGCCTTCGGCTTCTCGGCCGCGGTCGGCATCTTCTTCGGATTCTATCCGGCGCGCAAGGCGGCCGGCCTCAATCCGATCGACGCGCTCCGGTACGAATGACCCGCCGCGCCCTGCTCGCGGCGGCGGGGATCCTCCTCGCGCTCGCCCCGGCCGTCCGGGCCCAGACCTACACCCCGCAATCCTCCTCGCGCCTGGCGGTCAGCTTCACCACCGAGCGGGTGGGGAGCGGGCGCGTCCTGATCTACGGCGAGGTGCGGAACGGGACCAACGCGTCCTGCGAGCGCGTCGTCGTGGGCGTGGAGGGGCTCGACGAGAACGGCCGCGTGGTGAGCCGTGGCCGCGCCTACGTCTTCGGCGTCGTGCCGTCGCGAGGCTCCTCGGCCTTCGAGGTCCGCATGTCGTCCCCGGGCTCCGAGCGCCGCTTCCGCGTGGAGATCGAGTCCTTCCAGTTCGTGTCCTCCGGGAACTGACCTGCCCGGATGTGAAGAAGCGGAAACCCCGCCGCCCCGCCCGTCCCCGTCGCCGGATCCGCTCCCGCGCCCGTCGGGCCCGCGCGGCTCCGGTGCCGGCTCCCGCCGCCCCGCCCATGACCTCGGCCCCCGGCGCGCCCGCGGCGAGCCAGGTCGAGCAGCGCGGCCTGCCGATCGTGGCGGAGCTGGCCCGCGTGGCGAGAGGCCCGGGCGCGCCGCGCGTGAAGCTCGAAGGCGCGATGGAGATCCTCTTCGGGGCCTACGGCGAGAGCGATCCCGACTTCTCGGGCCTCTTCCTCCACGGCTGGATGCGGGCGCGGCACGACAAGCAGTTCCGGCTGACCCTCGCCTGGCAGCGCGAGCAGATCCGCCTCTCCCTGGAGGACATCCTGGTGGAAGGCGTGCGCGCCGGCGCGTTCCGCGCCGGGATGGACGCGGGCGCGGTCGCCGCGGTGATCGTGGGAGCGGCCGAGGGATGCCTGCTCCAGGCCGCGACCGACGGCGGGGCGGTCACCGCCGAGCAGATCGTCCGCACGCTCCTGACGCTTGCCGTCGGCGGGACGGTCAGCGGGGCTTGAGCTCGATCCGGTAGCCGTCCGGGTCCTGGATGTAGAGCGAGGGTCCGGAGCCGAACGCCCCGCGCCGCTGCACCACGTCGCCGTCCACCGTCACCCCGCGCGCCCGGAGCTCGTCGCGGACGCGCCCGAGGTCGTCGCAGCGGATCGAGAGGCAGAAGTGGTCCAGGCCGCCGCCCGCGGCGCGCTCGCCGGGCAGCAGGTCGATCAGGTGCTCGCCGAAGCGGAGCTGCACGAGCGAGATCGGCTTGTTCACGTGGTCGAGTGTGCAGCCGAGCAGGTCCACGTAGAAGCGCTCCGACGCGGCCTGGTCGCGGACGTGGAGCACCACGTGATCGAAGCCCAGCGGCTCGAAGGCCCGGCTCAACGCCTCCACCCCACCGCGGCCAGCGTCAGGACGCCCGCGAGCATCGCCGCGCCGTTCAGCAGGCCGGAGAGCCGGTGCAGGCGCGCGAAGGCCAGCGCCTCCGTGGACACCGCGCCCGGGACGGCCGCGCTCTGGCGCAGCGCCTCGCGGGCCGCGTGCGCGGCGGGCAGCACGACCAGCCAGGCGTAGAGCGTGGTGCCCAGCATCACCGCGACCAGCAGGAGCGGCAGCGCGTCCCAGGGCCGGCGGGGGCCGAGCGCGAGCCGGAGGCCGAGGCCGGCCAGCGCGAGCGCGCCCAGCGCCGCGCCCACCGCGTAGTAGCGCGGGAACACCGCGCTCACGAAGCGGCCGGCCGCCTCGCGATCGAGCGTGGCGAAGGCGGCGGGCGCGATGACCGCGGCGAAGAACGCCATGATGCCGAGCCAGACCAGGACCGCCGCGGCGGGCAGGACTCTCATCGCGCCCTACCATACCGGCGGCGTGGCGGCATCGCAAGGCGGACGCGCGCGGCCGCGGTTGACAGTCGCGCGCGGGGCCTCTAGCATCGGGCGCGATGCGCGCGGTCGCGGCGATCGTGATGCTCCTCTGCGCGGCGGGAGCGGCGTGCGCCCAGGCCTCGCTCGCCGCCGAGGTCCGCGCCCTGGCCGACCGCTACCACGAGAGCCCCGCGCGCATCGACGCGCTCCGTCTCCTGGTGGCGCCGGCCGCGCAGATCGACCCGAGCGTGGACAACCTGCTGGCCCTCGCCCAGATCGCGTTCCTCTACGGCGACGTGCGGGCCCGGGGCGCGCAGGAGAAGCTCGACGCCTACGAGCAGGGTCGCCAGGCGGCCCGGCGGGCCGCCGAGATCGCGCCCCGCAACGCCCGGGCCCACTTCTGGTACGCCACCAACGCGGGGCGATGGGGGCAGACCAAGGGCGTGCTGCGCTCGCTCTTCCTCCTGCCCGAGGTCAAGCGCGGGATGGAGACCGCCCTCGAGCTGGATCCGCGGTTCCCGCCGGCCTACGTCCTCGCGGGCACCGTCTACTACGAGGTGCCCGGGCTCTTCGGCGGCGATCTGGAGAAATCCGAGCGCCTCTTCCGGAAGGGGCTCGAGGTGGACGGCCGCTTCACCGGCCTGCGCGTCGGCCTCGCCCGCACCCTCATCACGCGCGGGCGCGTCCCGGAGGCCCGGCGCGAGCTGCAGGCGGTGCTCGACGAGAAAGCGCCGTCGAACGCGGCGGACTGGACGATGAAGGACGCGCCCGAGGCCCGCCGGCTCCTGGCCGAGCTCCCGGCCCGCTCATGAGCATCGGCCACACCATCCGGCGGCTGCGGCGCGAGGCGCCGGGGTGGCGGATCACCGCGCTGGCCGAGGTGGCGGCGCAGTGGCACGATCCCTTCCGCGTGCTCGTCGCCTGCCTGCTCTCGCTCCGCACCAAGGACCAGACCACCGGACCGGCGGCGGCGCGGCTCTTCGCGCTGGCCGACACGCCCGAGGGCATCCGCCGCCTCACCCCGCGCGCGATCGAGCGGGCCATCTACCCGGTCGGCTTCTACCGGACGAAGGCGCGCGTGCTCCGCGAGATCAGCCGCGACCTGCTCGCGCGCTTCGGCGGCGTCGTGCCCGACGACATCGACGCGCTGCTCACGCTCAAGGGTGTGGGCCGCAAGACCGCGAACCTGGTGGTGACGCAGGGCTTCAACAAGCCGGGGATCTGCGTGGACGTGCACGTGCACCGGATCTCGAACCGCTGGGGCTACGTCAAGACGCGCACCCCGGAGGAGACCGAGATGGCGCTCCGCCGTACCCTGCCCCGCCGCTACTGGATCGGCTACAACGACCTGCTCGTGTCGTTCGGCCAGAACATCTGCCTGCCCGTCTCACCGCGCTGCTCGGAGTGCCCGATTCGCGCGGGCTGCCCGCGGACCGGCGTCGTCCACTCCCGCTAGCGAAGGGTCGACCGGGCAGGGCGCCGCTCTGCCCGGCGCAGGCTCCTCAACAGCGCGAGGGCTTCGCGATCCGCGCGCGGCTCCGGGTCCTTCGGCGTCTCGAGCGCCATCGGCACCCGGGCGAAGCGCCGGTCGTTCATCAGCCGGCGGAAGGTCTCCACGCCCAGGTGGCCGCGGCCGATCTTCTCGTGGCGATCGAGGCCGGAGCCGAGCGGCTGGCGGGCGTCGTTGAGATGGAACGCGCGCACGCGCCGCGTGCCGAGCAGCCGGCCGCAGCGCGCCATCGCGCTCCGGTAGCCGTCGGCGGTGCGGATGTCGTAGCCCGCCGCGTAGAGATGGCAGGTGTCGAGGCAGATGCCCACGCGGGCGGGCTCGTCCACCGCGGCCACCATCGCGGCCAGCTCCTCGAAGGACCGGCCGATGGTGGAGCCGCCGCCCGCGGTGTTCTCCAGCACCACGCGCACCCCGTAGCCGCGCGTCCGCTCGTGCAGCACGTCGATGGCGCGCGCCACCCGCCGGATGCCCTCGTCCAGCCCGGTCTCGCGATGGGAGCCCGGATGGATCACCACGAACGGCAGCCCGAGCGCCTCCGCCCGCTCCAGCTCGTCCTGGAAGGTGTCCACCGCGCGGCGCCACTCCGCGGCCACCGGCGTGGCCAGGTTGATCAGGTAGTTGGCGTGGGCGAAGACCACGCGGATCCCGGACGCCTTCCAGGCGGCGCGAAATTCCCGGACCTCGCTGTCGGTGTACGGGCGGGCCGTCCACTGGCGCTGGTTCTTGAGGAAGATCTGCACCACCGAGCAGCCCACCTCCAGGCCGCGCTCCAGGGCGCGGGCGAGACCGCCCGCGATGGACATGTGCGCGCCCAGCAGGTCAAGCATCGAGCTGGCGGGCGACGTCGTGCAGCTCGCGCTCGAGCCGCCGCAGCCGCCCGCTCAGCCCGGGACCGCGGCGCTTCCGGCGCAGGAGGCCGCCCTCGATCAGGGAGAGGAACGCGGCCGAGATCTCCTCGGCGCCCCACCGGCCGGCCGGGTTGTACCACTTGTGGACCCAGTTGACCATCCCGAGCACGCCGAAGACCACCAGCCGGGGCGGCACGTCCCGGAAGACCCCGGCGCGCACGCCGTCCAGCACGATGCGCTCGACCCCCTTGTCGTAGCGGTCCTTCTGGGCGGCCAGGGAGCGCGCGAATCGCGGGGGCAGGTTCGCCTCCTCGCCGAAGAACACGGTCAGGAAGGAGCGGTTGGCGATGACGAAGCGCACGTGCTGCCGCACCATGCGGCGCAGCTTCTCCGCGGGATCCAGCCGGGAGCCCAGCACCAGGTTGAGGTCGCGGGTGAAGGTCTCGATGGTCTCCCGCGAGATGGCGGCGAGCATCTCCTCCTTGGCCCGGAAGTGGGTGTAGAGCGAAGCCTTGGACATCCCGAGGCGCGCCGCGATGTGCTCCACCGTGGAGGCCTGGTAGCCGCGCTCCCGGAAGAGATCCGCGGCGGCGCGGAGGATCTGGGCCCGGGCCGCCTTGCGCCTGGCGTTCACCGGCCCAGTCTACTTGACCGCGCCGCGACCGCCGTGATAAAACCGAAGAGTCTAGAAACAGTACTCTCCGGTTTCCACGCATCATCCAGGAGGCCCTCGATGGCGGAGCACATCCCGGTGGCAGATCCCAAGATGGAACGTCGCGTGATCCCCGGCACCATCGAGACCGTGTTCGAGTTCGACTACTCGGTCCAGGCCGAGGACATGCGCAGCCTCTACGAGAAGGCCAAGCGCGACCAGTGGAACGCCAGCCGCGACATCGCCTGGGACACCCCGGAGCCGTCCGACGGCCGCGTGCTCTCCGACGAGCTGGTGGACATCCACGGCAGCCCGATCTGGGCGCGCCTCTCCGAGAAGGACCGCGTCGAGCTGAATCGCCGCATCGCGGCGTGGCGGCTCTCGGTGCTGGTCTACGGCGAGCAGGGCGCGATGCTGGCCTGCAGCCAGATGGTGGACATCGTCCAGGGCACCGACGAGAAGTTCTTCCAGGCCACCCAGGTCATGGACGAGGCCCGCCACAACGAGGTCCTGGAGCGCTACATCCAGACGCGCCTCGGGGGCCTCCACTACCCCATGCCCGAGAACGAGCGCGTGCTCTTCGACGCGATCCTCACCGACAAGCGCTGGTACATCAAGACCATCGCGCTCCAGCTCGTGGCCGAGACCTTCGCGGTCGCCATCTTCAAGATGATGGGCGAGGCGGCCTCGGATCCGCTCCTCCGCCAGGTGTGCACCCGCATCCTGCAGGACGAGTCGCGCCACATGGGCTTCGGCATGCTGGCCCTGCCCGACATCGTCCGCGAGGCGAGCGACGCGGAGCGCCAGGAGATGGAGGACTTCACCTGCCTCGCGCTCGAGAAGGTGCTCACCGGCTTCTTCCCGGTCGAGGCCTATCGCGACATCGGCTTCTCGCGGGCCCAGATCGACGAGGTGAAGGTCTACCGGCGCGACGTGGCGGCCCGGAACGACTACGCGGTCTACCGGAAGTACTTCAAGCGCGACATGCACGCCTCGATGGTGAACAACCTCGCCCGGATCGGGCTGCTCACCGAGCGGGTGCGCCCGCGCCTCTCCGCCCTCGGCATCGACCTGCCCGCCGCGAGTTAAACTCGGAGGGGGGCTACGCCCCCCTGCCGAACCTCCCCCCAAAGCAGGATGCGCGGGCGGAGCCCGCGCTCGGAGCGGACCGGGGCACTCGGTCTACGTCTTGTCAGGACCGCCGAACAGCTCGCGGAGGCGGCGGTCGCGGTACTCGAAGAGCGCCCGCACGCGCGCGCCCGCGCCGAGGCGCGTGCGCGAGCCGGCCCAGCGGGCCCAGCGGCGGGCGATAGGTCACGCGGTCTTCCACCCAGGTGCCGCCCTCTCCCTCCGCGCCTTCCGTGAACCGGTGGCGGTGCTCCCAGCGCGCGAACGGGCCCTTGACCTGCGCGTCCACGAAGCGGTAGGGCGCGTCGAACTCGCGGACGATCACGCGCCAGCGCCCCGGCAGCCACGCCGCGCGGAAGTCGAGGACGACGCCGGCGGCGAGCCGGGCGGGCGGCGGAGTCAGCCAGCGGGGCCGCGCCCAGGCGGGATGGAGCTGCTCGAGGTTGCGCGGGTCCGCGAAGAACTCGAACACCACGGCGCGCGGACGCGGAAGCCACACGCGGCGCTCGAGAATGTAGTCCGCCATGGGGGCCGCGCTATCATAGGCGGGTGCCGGACCCCGGTCAAACGCGGGCCTACGTCGCCCTCACCCTGATCTCCGGGCTCTGGGGCTCCTATCCCGCGTTCGCCAAGCTCGCCCTCGCCCACTTCCCACCCTACGTGCTGGTCTCGCTGCGCTGCACGCTGGCCTCCGCGTTCCTCACGGTGCTGCTCTTCCGCCGCGGCTGGGAGGAGTTTCGCGAGCTGCGCGCGGCCGACCTGCGCACCTTCGCGTTCCTGGGCTTCACCGGGCTGTTCGTCTCCACCGGCGGCACCTATCTCGGCATCGCGCTCAGCACCGCGGCCAATGCCGCCATCCTGCAGGCGGCCACGCCGGTGATGGTGGCGCTGGGCGCTCGGTTCTATTTGAAGGAGCGGCTACGGCGGCGCCAGTGGGCGGGGGTGGCAGCCTCGATGGCGGGCGTGCTGCTGGTCATCACGCGCGGGAGCTGGCGCGCAATCATCCATCTCGAGCTGATGCCCGGCGACTTCATCCTGATCGTCTCGCAGGCGGGCTGGAGCGCCTACACGATCTACGGCAAGCAGGTGCTCGCGGTGCACTCCCCGGCGGTGGCCACCACCGCCTCCTACATCCTCGGCTCGGCCATGCTCCTGCCGATGGCGCTGGTGGCCGCCCCCTTCTTCCCCCGCCCCGACTTCACGTCGCAGACCGCGTGGGGGGTCGTGCTCTACCAGGCGTTCCTGGGTGCGATCGCCCACGTGTGGTGGTACGAGGGCGTCAAGGCGGTCGGCCCGAGCCGCGCCGCGATCTTCATGAACCTGCAGCCGGTGGTGGGCGTGGCGCTGGCGTGGGCGATGCTGCACGAGGCGGTCGAGTGGCCGGAGATCGTGGGCGGCGCCCTCGTGCTCCTGGGGGTCGCCCTGACGACCCAGGCCCCGCGCGAGCCTAGGGCAGCTTCTTGACCTCGGCGAGGATCTTGTCGGGATTCGGCAGCTCGCTCCTGCCGTAACGCTCGACGACGCGGATCGTGCCCTGCTTGTCGATCACGAAGGTCGCCCGCACGTTCGCGTTCCAGTCCGGCCAGTAGACGCCGTAGGCCCGGCTGGTGGTCCGGTGGATGTCCGAGAGGAGCGGGTAGTTCGAGATGCCGACCGACTTCGCCCAGGCCTCGTGGCTGAAGGGGCTGTCCGTGCTGATCCCCAGCACCTGGGTCTGTGTCGCGTCGAACTCCTTGATGCGCCGGTCGAAGGCGGGCATGCAGGTCGAGCAGCCGGGCGTCCAGTCGAGCGGGTAGAAGAGCAGCACCACGTTCTTGCCCCGGAAGCTCTTGAGGCTCACGTCCCGGAGCCCGATCGTCTTCAGCGTGAAGTCCGGCGCGGCATCGCCCACGCCCGGGGCCTTGTCCTCGCTCATCGCCTCATCCCTCCTTCGCCCGGCGAAGCCCTCGCCGGGGATTGAACGTGGCGCGCGCGGGCGGCTGCGCACCGCCGGCCTCGGCCATCCCACGGGCCCGCGACGGCCGCACCGGCATCGGCGGCTTCCGCCGTCCCGGCCAGAGCTCGAGCCGGCGCGCTTCGAGCGGCGCGTCCGCGAGCCCGAGGTAGCCGGCCGCGGTCACCACGCGGCCGGTCTCCCACAGCCGCCGGAAGCGCTCCGGGTACGCGGCGTCCCGCAGCGCGTAGTGATCGAAGATCACGCGACAGCCGGTCTGATCGATGATGCGGAGCAGGTGGTCGATGCCGCGATCGATGAGCTCGGAGCCGATCTGCGACTCGAGATACGCGGGCGGGCCGGAGAGATAGAGCAGCGTGGGGCGCTGGCGCGCCAGGTAGGCGGCGGCCACGGGTGACAGCGGCCCCTGCACGTCGGAGGCGTGGACGAAGCGCGTGCCCTCGCGCCGGTCCTCGATGGTGAGCGCCACGACGTAGCCGAGCGCGGTCCCGTCGGCGCCGTGGCCGAGCGGCGGCGAGGCCTGGAGCACCGCGTCCGCCGTCTCGAGCCGGCGCCCCTCGGCCGCGAGCGGCTCGGCGTGGCCCTTGAGCGCGCGCCAGAGCGCGGCCGCCCGCTGGGCCTGCCGGCCCTCGACGTGCCGCTTGGAATCCTTGGCCCAGAGCGGCCGCCCCGCGTAGAAGCCGGGATCGTGGCGGAAATGATCCTCGTGGTAGTGGCTCACGAAGACCATCGAGGCGCGCGTCGCGTACGCCGAGATGCGATCGTTGGCGCGCCGGAGCGCCTCCCACTCCTCCTCTCCCGGCGCCAGGTTGAAGCGGTTGGGCGCCAGCATCGCGCCCGGATCGATCAGCACCCGCGTCGCCCCACACTCCACGTACGTCGCCATCGACCTGACGCCGAGAGACTCGGCCGCCAGCGGAGTGACGATCATGCGCACGCCCCCGCTTTCGAAACGGTTGTCCGCCAGTGGGGGAGTGCGGGGGCCATGTCTGGGCCCCCGCATACAAACAATGGACAGTTCCCAGAGCTCATGCGTTCGTGTGCCCACGGTGCGGGGGCCATTTCTGCGCCCCCGCACCTCGGACCCGACGCCCGATCGCCCAATCGCGACCCCTCGCCCAATCTCGCCCCTCACCCTACCCTCTCCCCAGAAGGGAGAGGGTAAGAGCTAGATGCAACGCCCCCCGTCCACCGGGAACACGCTGCCCGTGATCATCGCGGCGTCGTCGGAGGCGAGGAAGAGGGCCGCGGCGGCCAGATCCTCCGGCTTGTTGAGCCGCCCGAGCGGCACGGTGCCGCGGTAGCGGGTCATGCCCTCCTCGTCCACCTGCTTCTTGCCCATGAAGGTGGCGAGCATCGGGGTCTCGGTCGCCACCGGGGCGATCGCGACCACCCGCGCGCCGAACGCGGCGAACTCGAGCGCGAGGCTCGCGGCCATGGTGTGCACCGCGCCCTTCGAGGCCGAGTAGCACTGCACGCCCGGCCGCGGGCGCAGGCCCGAGGTCGAGCCGGTGATGAGCAGCACGCCACTCTTCTGCTTCTTGAAGACCGGCATCACGTGCTTGGCGGCCAGGAACACGCCCTTCACGTTCACCGCCATGATCTGATCGAACACCGCCTCGTCCACGCTCTCCACCGGAGTCGGGAACTGCGGCACGCCCGCGTTGGCGTAGAAGACGTCGAGCCGGCCCCAGCGCGCCACCGCCTGCTGGATGGCGGCCTGGTTGTCCGCCGACTTCGAGACGTCGGCCCGGATCGGCAGGGCCTGGCCCCCGCTCTTCTCGATCTGCTCGGCGGTCGCCTTCGCCGCGTCTTCTCGCAGATCCACGACCGCGACCTTCGCGCCCTCGCGCGCGAAGAGCACCGCCGTCGCCTGTCCGATGCCCGAGCCCGCCCCCGTGATCAGGGCTACCTTGTCCTTGAGTCTCATGGCTGCGCTCCTTTCGAATGACGCCCGGCTTCCTTGATGTCCACGACCTGCCCGCCCGTCGCCCGCACCAGCTCATCGGGCGCGAGCGGGAAGACGCACTCCGGCAGCCCCGCCGCCGCGTAGACCAGCTCGTAGCCGAGCAGGTCGCGGTCCACGTACACCGCCAGCGGGCTCGCGAGCCCGATCGGTGGCACCCCGCCGATGGAGTACCCGGTGGCCTGCTTCACGGTGTCCGGATCGGCGCGACGGATCCGGCCGCCCGCCACCTCACCCAGCCGCCGCTCGTCCACCCGGTTGGCGCCCGAGGCGACGACCAGCAGCGGGCGCCCATCCACGGTGAAGACGAGCGACTTCACGATCTGGCCGACGGTGACGCCCAGCGCGTCGGCGGCCTGCTGCGAGGTCCGCGCGTGGACCTCCAGCTCGATCACCTGCCGATCGAGGCCGTGCTCGGCGATCGCCGCCTGCACCTTCTGGACCGCCGGCTTCACCGCCTAGAGCACCAGCTCGGCCATCAGCTCGAGCGCTTCCGCCTGCACCGCGCCGCAGATCAGCGTGGTGATGCCGGAGCTCTTCCAGCGCGGCAGCCGCTCCCGGATCCGCTCCTTGGGCCCGCAGAGCGCGACCTCGTCCACGAGCGCGTCGGGCACCGCGGCCGCCGCCTCGTCCTTCTTGCCGCCCAGGTAGAGATCCTGGATGCGCTTGGCGTCCGCCTCGTAGCCGTACCGCGTCACCAGCTCGTTGTAGAAGTTCTTGCCCCGGGCGCCCATGCCGCCCACGTAGAGCGCCAGGCGCGGCTTCACCATCGCGCGGCAGGCGGCCGCGTCCGGGCCCAGCACGATCGGCACGGTCGGCGCGATGTCGAAGCTCGCGAGCGACTTCCCGCCGCCCGCCGCCTTGAAGCCGGCCTCGAGGCTCGGGGTGAACACCGCCATCCGCTCCGGCGAGAAGAACACGGGCAGGAGCCCGTCGGCGATCTCGGCGGCGAGCGCCACGTTCCTCGGACCGATCGCGGCGAGGTAGATCGGGATGTCGGCGCGGCCGTGCAGGATGGACTTGAGCGGCTTGCCGAGCCCGGTCGCGTCGGGCCCCGCGTACGGGATCTGGTAGTACTCGCCCTTGTGCTCGACCGGGCGCTCGCGCCGCCACACCATCCTGACGATATCCACGTACTCACGCGTCTTGGCCAGCGGCTTGCCGAAGGCCACGCCGTGCCAGCCTTCGACGACCTGGGGGCCCGACACGCCCAGGCCGAGAATGAAGCGGCCGCCCGAGAGCTGGTCGATCGTCATCGCGGTGGTGGCGGTGAGCGTCGGGGTGCGGGCCGGGATCTGCATGATCGCGGTGCCGACCTTGATGCGCGAGGTCTGGGCCGCGATCCAGCAGAGCGGCGAGACCGCGTCCGAGCCATAGGCTTCGGCCGACCACACCGAGTGGAAGCCCAGCCGGTCCGCGTGCTGGACCAGCGACAGGTCGATGCCGAGCTGCGAGCGCGAGTAGCCGATATTCAGTCCGAGCCGCATGGTGCCCTCCGATCAGAGCCGCTCGAGCGCCGCGATGGACAGCCGGCGGGTGCGCCCTGGCCCCGCCCACCGATGCTGCCGGAGCCGGATCCGTCCCCGACGGACCGGCACGCCTTCCTGCTCGAGCAGGAGCCGCTGCGTCAGCATGCTCCCGACATTGCGCCTGAGGCTGATCCCGCCCTGGGCGTTGACCACCCGGTGCCACGGCAGATGCGCGGGCACCTGCTTCATCGCCTGGCCCACCGCGCGGGCCGCCCTCGGATACCCGAGGAGCGCCGCGATCTGCCCGTAGGTCGCCACCTGCCCCTTCGGGATCCGCCCGACCAGCCGGTATACCGCCGAGTGAAACGCCTTCATGTCCGCCCCACGCCGAACTGGAGCTCGTACAGCCGCGAGTAGAGCCCGCCCTGCGCGAGCAGCTCCGCGTGCGCGCCCGCCTCCCGGATCTCTCCGCGGTGCAGCACGAGAATGCGATCCGCCCGCTGGATCGTGGACAGCCGATGCGCGATGACGAGGCTCGTCCGTCCCTCCAGCAGCCGCGCGAGACCGATCCGCACCTGCGCCTCCGCTTCGGGATCGATGCTGGACGTCGCCTCGTCCAGCGCGAGAACGCGTGGATTATAGATGATGGCGCGGGCGATGGCCAGCAGCTGGCGCTGTCCCTGCGAGAGATTGACGCCGCGCTCGCGCAGCTCCTCGCCCAGCCCGCGCGGCAGCGCCGCCACGAAGCGCTCCGCGTTCGCGGCTTCGAGCGCGCGATCGATCGTCGGGCGATCCGCCGCGCCGTCGCCGGCCAGGCGCAGGTTGTCCTCGACGGTGCCGGAGAAGAGGAACACCTCCTGCGGCACCAGGCCCACGTGCCGGCGCAGCGTCTTCAGATCCCACTCGCGCACGTCCACGCCGTCCACCAGGACCCGGCCGCGGGTCACGTCGTAGGCCCGGATCATGAGGCGGGCGATCGTGGTCTTGCCCTCGCCGGTGGGGCCGACCAGGGCGACACGCTCGCCCGCCGCGAGCGTGAACGAGCAGTCGCGGAGGACCCACTGCTCGTCTTCGTACGCGAACCAGACGTTGCGGAATTCTATGGCGGGAGGTTGGGGGCGTTGCTACCGGAGCTTCTTTTCTTGTATCCGCTCGGCTCGCCTTCGGCTGCGCCTCGCCCTGCAACTGCGCCTCGCCCTGCAACTGCCTGCCCGATCCACCGTTTCCGCCGACCGGCGAGGTGATGGAGGGGTGGGTGTCGAGCAGGGCGAAGATGCGCTCGGCCGAGACCATGGCCGCCTGCATGACCGTGTACTTGGCGCCCAGATCCCGGATGGGGAGGAAAAAGCGGCCGGTGTACTCGAGGAAGGCCACGAGGCCGCCGAAGGTGAGCGCCCCGGTCACCACCTGCCCGCCCCCGTACCAGAGCAGCAGGGCCACCGCGGCGGAGCCCAGGGCCTCCACCGTCGCGTAGAGGGAAGCGTCGTAGAACGTCGAGCGGAACTGGCCGGCGCGCAGCGCGCCGGAGAGCTGCGCGAACGTCTCCCGCTCCCGGGCCTCGCGCGCGAAGAGCTGGATCACGCTCATGCCCTGGAGCGACTCCTGCAGGAACCCGTTCATCCTGGCCAGGCGGGTGCGGACCACCCGATAGCTGTCCCGCGCGCGCACCCGGAAGTACGCCGCGGCCAGCACCAGCAGGGGCACCAGCGCGAACGTGACGAGGGCCAGCTTCCAGTTCATTCCGAGCATGATCACGACGACTCCGGTGAGGACGACGACGTCGCCCAGGAGCGCCACGGCGCCGCTCGTGAACAGCTCCTGGATCGCCTCGCCGTCGTTCAGGACCCGGGTCATGAGCCGCCCGACCGGGCTCCGGTCGTAGAAGCGCGCATCCTGGCGCTGGAGATGCGCGAACAGCGCCGCGCGCAGATCGTGGATGACGCGCTGGCCGGTGAGCTGGGTGAGATAGGCCTGCGTCGCCCGCAGCGCGTAGAGGACGACGAGGACCACGAGGAACAGCGCCGCGACGCCCCCGAGGCCCGCCCAGTCGCGACGGAGGATGTGATCGTCGATCGCGATCTTGATCAGGTAGGGCTGCGACAGCTCCAGCAGGGCCACCGCCGGGAAGAGGGCGCAGGTCGCCAGCACGAGCCGGAGGTGTGGGCGCGTGAACGCCCACAGGCGGCCCATCAGGCGCGCGTCGTACGCCTTGCCGAGAACCTCGTCTTCCTGCTCGGGCTCACGCACTGGCTCAGGCACTGGCGAGCTCGTCCTCCAGTTGCTGGACACGCCAGAGGCGGGCGTAGAGGCCGCCGGCCGCGAGGAGATCGGCGTGGCGGCCCTGCTCGACCACGCGGCCCTCGTCGAGCACCACGATCGCGTCGGCCTCGGCGGCCGCCTTGAGGCGATGGGTCATCAGCAGCGTGGTGCGGCCGCTGGCCGCTCCCCGGAGCGCGCGGGTGATCTCCCACTCCTTGGCCGCGTCCACCGAGGCCAGCACGTCGTCCAGCACGAGGAAGGGCGGATCCGCCACCAGCGCGCGTGCCAGCGCCACCCGCTGCCGCTGGCCGCCCGAGAGGGTGAGGCCGCGCTCGCCGACCACCGTGTCCCAGCCGCGCGGCAGCGCGCCCAGATCGTCCGTCAACCCCGCGGTCCGGGCCACCGCCTCCAGGCGCTCCGCGTCCGCGCTCTCGTCGGCCAGCCGCACGTTGTCGCGCAGCGGGCGGGAGAAGAGAAACGACTCCTGCGGCACGTAGCCCACCGACCGCCGGAGGCGGCCCAGCGGGAGGTCGAGCACGTCCCGCCCCCCGACCCACACCGTGCCGCGCGGCGGCTCGTAGAGACGACATAACAGCATGCCCAGCGTGGACTTGCCGCTGCCCGTCGGGCCCACCACCGCCACCACCGCGCCCGCCGGCACCGCGAACGACACATCGCGCAGCACGAGACCCCGGTCGCCGTCGTAGGAGAACGTGAGGTTCCTGAACTCGACCGCGCCGCGAGGCAGGAGTTCCCGGTTGTCCGCCGACTGGGGGAGTGCGGGGGCCATTTCTGGGCCCCCGCATTCAATAGCCCGCTCGTCGAGCACCTCGGTCACCCGCGCCATGGCGGCCAGGCCGCGCTGGATGCTCGCCAGCGTCCAGCCCAGCGCGATGGTGGGCCAGGCGAGCTGGGTGAGATAGCCGTTGAAGGCCACGAAGGAGCCGAGCGAGATGCGGCCGTCCACCACCGCCTTGCCGCCGAGCCACATCACGATCAGCACGCCCATGCCCGACACCAGCCCCATCAGCGGCCAGGACACCGACTGGATCCGCGCCAGGGCCATGTTGCGCGTGAGGTACTCCGCGTTGAGGCGCTCGAACTCGGCCACCTCGCGCGCCTCCATCGTGTACGCGCGCACCACCGGCATGCCGGTCAGGTTCTCCTGGACCTTGGCGGAGAGGGCGCCGAGCTGCTCCTGCACGGCCGTGGAGCGCACCTCCGTGTCGTGGTGAAAGCGCTTGGCGATGATCACGAGCGCGGGGAACGGCGCCATCGCGAACAGGGTGAGCCACGGGTCGATGAGCCACATGGCGGTCAGCGCGCCCCCGAAGGCGAGCGTGGTGCCGATGAGCATCACGGTGCCGAAGCCCGCCAGCGCCCGCAGGGTGGAGATGTCGTTGGACACGCGCGACATCAGATCGCCGGTCCGATGCCGGTGATAGAACGCGGGCGGCAGCACGAGGAGCCGCGCGTACAGATCGGCGCGGATGTCGTGCTCCACCCACTGGCCGGCCCCCAGCATGGCGAAGCGTGAGCCCAGGCGCGCGGCGCCGTGCGCCACGGCCAGGGCCAGGATCAGGAGGACGTAGGGACCGATGCGGGCGGCGGTGCCGTCGCGCTCGAGCGCGTCCACCGCGCTCTTCACCGTCCACGGGATGCTCAGCGAGAACGCGGTGGCGAGGAGCAGACAGGCCGCGCCCCCGAGGTAGCGGAGCCGGTAGCGGTCCAGATACGGCAGGAGACGTCTGAGCGACGACACCGAGTCAGTATAGACCAGCCGCGCGCCGGCGCCAGCCCGGGCGCGGGCGCGACCGCCGCAGCTACCGCGCGGGAGTGGCGGGCGCGCCGTCCCGGTACGGGAGCAGCGCCGCGTAGATCGCGAAGACGGTGGGCGCGGGCACGTGGTGGCGCTCGGCGAGCCGCACCACGTGCCCGTGGAGGGCCTCCAGCTCGAGCCGCTTGCCGTGAGTCAGGTCGTAGTGGAGCGACGAGAACGCGTTCGGGGCCACCGTGTCGAGGAACTTGAACCCCTGCTCCAGCATCGCGTCGTCGAGCTTCACCCCGGCGGCCCGTCCGACCGCGATGATCTCGGTCGCGATGCGCCGGTAGACCTCCCGCACCTCCGGAACCGCCCGCAGCACCCCGGCCGAGCAGCGGGTCAGCGCGGTCATCCCGGCGTGCGTGGTCAGGAACACGTACTTGTCCCAGAGGGTGCGGGTCACGTCGCCCACGAGCTCGACCGGGAATGGAGGCCTTCTGGCACGCGGCCCGCAGGGCCTGGGCGCGCGCGGTCTCGCGCCCGTCCATCTCGCCGAAGGCGAGATGCCCCCCGAAGGTGTGCGTGATGACGCCCGGCGCCTCGATGGTGGCGAAGACCCGGACCGCGCCCCCCAGCACGTGGCCGGCGCCCAGCACCCGCGCGAGCTTCTCCTCGTTGTCCACTCCGTTCTGGATCGAGAGCACACCGGTGTCGGGACCCACCACGGGCCGGATCAGCGCGGCGGCCTCCTCCGTGTCGAAGGACTTCACGCAGAACAGCACGAGGTCGGCGGGCGGCAGCCCGTCCAGGCGCTCCACCGCGGGCGCCCGCACGACCCATTCCCCTTCGACCGCGGACTTGATCCGCATGCCGTTCGCGCGCAGCGCGGCCAGGTGCGCGCCACGCGCCACGAACGTCACGTCCTCCCCCGCCCGCGCCAGCTTCGCGCCGAAGAATCCACCGGTCCCGCCCGATCCCATCACCACGATGCGCATGGGCGCCATGCTGCGAGAGGGTCGCCGGGTTGTCAAGCGGCGCCGTGGTATCCTCGATCCCCGTGAACGATTCCTTCCGCGACGTCGCCGTGGAGGCGGCTCTCCAGGCCGGCGCGTTCCTCCGATCCGGCTTCGGCGCGCGACACGACATCAGCTACAAGGGCAGCCCCACGAATCTCGTCACCGAGATGGACCGCGGCGCCGAGACCATCATCCTCGACGCCATTCACGCCCGGTTCCCGGGGCACGCGGTCCTCGCCGAGGAGAGCGGCGCGCGGAGCGGGACCGAGCCGCATCGCTGGATCGTGGACCCGCTCGACGGCACCACCAACTACGCCCACGGGCTGCCGATCTACTGCGTGTCGATCGCGCTCGAGCTGGACGGCGATCTGGCCGTCGGCGTCCTCTACGATCCCAGTCGCGACGAGTGCTTCGTGGCCGAGCGCGGCCGCGGCGCCACGCTGAACGGCGCGCCCCTGCGCGTCTCCGCGACGCCCACCCTCGGCCTGAGCCTGCTCGGCACGAGTTACCCGAACGACCTGCTGGCCGCCCCGCGCAACAATCTCGCCGAGCACGCCGCCCTCATCCAGCGCTGCCGCAGCGTGCGCAGCCTCGGCTCCGCCGCGCTCGGGCTCGCCGCGGTCGCGGCCGGGCGGCTCGACGGCTACTGGGAGCAGCACCTGGGCGCCTGGGACATCGCGGCGGGCGCGCTGCTGATCCGGGAGGCGGGCGGCACCGTGACCGCCGTGCACGGGGCCCCGCTCGACCTGGCGGCGCCCACCATCGCGGCCTCGAACGGCCCGATCCATTCCGACTTGCTCCAAGCCCTCAAGGAGGTCGCGGCCGCTTCATGACCGAGAAGACGAAGATCCCGCCGGTGCACGTGAGGACCATCCGCATCGAGGTCGCGCGGGCGGGCGAGCACGAGCTCGACATCACCGCGACGCTCGTGGACGAGCGGCCGCGCGACAACCCACGCTGGTTCGGCGCCGAGCCGCCGCGCGTGATCCACGACATGCGGCTCGGCCTGCGCGTGCGCCATCCCGATCTGGTCATCACGGAGGCGCGCAGCGAGATGGCCTCGCATCCGTACACGATCTGCCCGGACGCCCTGCCGCCCCTCCAGCAGCTCGTGGGCCTGTCCATCTCGCGCGGCTTCACGCGGGAGATCAACGAGCGCTTCGGCCGGCAGCGCGGCTGCGCCCACTTCACCGCGTTGATCCACGCGGTGGCCCCGGCGGTGCGGCAGGGGGCCGGCGTCGCCTTCGCGGATTACGAGCGCCCCGCCGAGGGCGCCCCGTGGTTCGTCAACACCTGCCAGGCCTGGCGGGAGAACGGCCCGCTGCACCGGCTGATCGAGGCGGGCGACGAGGCGGGGCTGCGCGGGCTCTCCGCCTACCCGCCCGGGCCGGAGCCCGCTCCCTAGAGGCCCGGCACCGGGTAGCGGCGCCCGCCCAGCACGAGGCTGGACCGGCCGGCCCCCTCGTCGGGCTGCACGTGCTGGAGGAGCTGATAGGTCGCGGCCCGGCTCAGCCGCGCGGCGAAGCGGCCCTCCTTCACCCGGCAGCGCGGGATGCCCCGCTCGTCCACCCGGAGCGTGTCGAGCGCCACCGGCTCCCGGCGTCAGGTCGTTGAGCGTGGCCGTGAGCCCCTCACCCTGCGCCTCCACGCGCTCGACGACGTACGGCGCGTCCTCCACCTCCACCGGCACCCGCGCGGGCCCGATCTGCAGATGGTGACCGCGCTCGTCCACCCGGAGGTTCTCGCGCAGGTTGGCGATGATGCCCGGGTGCGTGACCTCGGCGTCGTCGTGGAACCACAGGCCGTCGCGATCGATGCGCAGCTTCGGCAGGGTCCAGGTCGAGGGATCGGGCGTGGGGCCCGGGCTCACGGGAAGGTCACCGCGCAGAAGGTCACCGCGCCCTGCGGGTCCGGCCACTGCGTGTAGCGCACCAGGCGGCCCGGGGCCTCCGGCAGGAGCCGCAGCAGCGTGTAGATCGGCGAGAGGCCGCAGATGCGGCGGGCGTCGTGGTCGGCGGCGATCCCCGCGTAGAAGCCGCGCGGGTCCACCCCCACCACCGACTCCAGCATGGCGCGATCGTCCCGCTCGACCCGCGCGAGCGACGCGGCGCTATTGGGCTCGCGATCGCCGAACCGGGGGCCCACGTGGGCCAGGTCCACGCCCGCGACCAGGCACACCCGGCGCGAGGACGCCGCCATCGTCTCCCGCAGCGCGTCCAGGAAGCGCGGGATGCGCGGATCCGCCTCGGGATCGCCGCCGCGCCCCAGCGATTCGTGCAGGTACGAGGCGAGCACGGGCAGGATGGCGAACGGGCGGCGGGGCGCCCACGATGTGCTGGAGCATCACGGCCTGGAACTCGATCGAGTGCTCCGCGCGGTGCGCCGGCTCGGAGGCCAGCAGGTCCTGCCCGGCCCGCCGGTCGAGCGCCTCGTAGAACTCGCGGTCCACCGGGACGGGGCCGAGCGGCGTCTCGTAGGGCTTGAGGGTCACCGCGAACGGATCCGGCATGCCCGCGTGACAGGTGCCCAGCACGACGTAGAGGTCCGCGTCCGACCGCTCGAGAATCTCGCGGTACGCCCACGCGTAGGTCGAGCCCCCGCGGTGAAAATCTATATGCGGAGCAACCAAGGCGGAAAGACTGGATCGGTTGGCCGCGGACTGGGGGAGTGCGGGGGCCATTTCTGGGCTCTCGCAATCCGGCCCGTCAGGGCCGGAGAAGAACCCGTCGATCTGCGCCCGGAGCTCCGCCGCGTCGCCCGCGTAGGCGCCGCCCGCGTGAGCGGCGGGGCGCACCGGGTTCTGCCGGAAGGCGTCCTCGAGCGCCCGGCGCCGCTGCCGGAACCGCTCGCTGTCGAGGAACCCCGCGGCATCGAATCGCTCGACGACGTCGGTGATGCGCTTGAGGGTGGGCGCCTTGCCGTGTCGGCGCTGCAGGATCTCCCGGATCTCCTCGATCGAATGCTCCCCATCGAAGAGCGACACCAGATCCAGCAGGGGCGGCGGGAGCACGGCGATCTGATCGGTGAAGCCGGCGGGATCTCGCAGGGCCACGCAGCGCTGCCCTTGCTGCTCGACCGGGAAGGCCTCGAGGGCCCGGAGCCTCGGGTTGCCGGCGGGGGTCACTCGGCTTCGAGATAGTTCAGAGCCGATGCGGCGTAAATCTTCGCCGCCTCGACCACTTCTTCGGCTCGGACGAACTCGTCGACCTGGTGGGGAATCAGCCGGTCCCCGGGCCCACAGGTGACGATCGGAATGCCCAGCTCCATCCGGAGGATCGTGCCATCCGTCGAGCCCGGCACTCCGCCGTACTTCGCGGCCCGGCGCGTCGCCTGCTTCACCCCGCGGACCATCGCCGCCACCAGGGCCTCGGAGCGGTCCACCTTGGTGGCCAGGCGGAAGGCGTTGACCGGCTCCCACTCCACCTTGATCCCGGGCTGGGCGGCCGCCGCGTCGCGGCAGATCGCCTCCAGCTCGGCGCGGATGCCGTCCGCGCCGATGCCCGGGGTCAGCCGGATGTCGAACGTGGTCTCGGCCAGCGCGGGGATGACGTTCGATTGCGGCACGCCCACGCCGGGCGGCGGCCCCTGGATGATGGTCGGCGTCACGGTCGGCGGCTTGAGATAGCGGCTCTTCTCGCAGGCCTTCCGCAGCCGTCGCTCGAGGCCGGGCGCCGCGGCCAGCAGTCGCCCGAGGCCGGTGATCGGATTCACGCCCGCCTGGGGCATGGCCCCGTGCGCCATCTTGCCGCGCACGCGGAAGCGCGCCCAGACCACGCCGCGCTGCTCGAGGCAGAGCTCGTTCTCCTCCGGCTCGCAGATGATGGCGGCGTCCAGCTCGCGGCCCACCGCGGTGCCGCAGAGGTGGCGGACGCCGATCATGCCGTCCTCCTCGTCCACCAGGGCGCCGACGACCAGCTTGCCCCGCAGCGCGACGCCGGCCCGCTTGAACGCGGCGGCCGCGACCATGGCCGCGGCCAGCCCGCTCTTCATGTCGGCGGTGCCGCGGCCGTAGATGCGACCGTCCACCATGTCGGCGCCGAACGGCGGGTGCGACCACTCGGCCGGATCGCCCTCGGTCACCACGTCGGTGTGCCCCTCGAGCAGCAGGCTCTTGCCCCCGGGGCGCTTCTCGCCGAGCCAGCCGATGATGTTCGGACGGCCGGGGGCGACCTGCTGCACCTCCACCTGGAAGCCCTCGCGCCGCATCCAGGCCTCGACGAAGGCGGCCACGCGGGCCTCGGTCGCTTCGGGGTCGCCGGGGCGATAGACGCTGGGGATGCGGACGAGCGAGCGGGTCAGCTCCACGACCTCGTCCGCGTCGATCTTGCGGAGGACTTGCGACAGCGCGGTCACAGCGAGAGCGGGCGCCTATTCCAGCGGGAACGAGAGGATGATCGCGTCGAGCCGGATCACGCGATGCTCTTCCCCGGCGATGTAGAAGTAGTGCCCTTCCACCTCTTCGGGGTTCTCCTCGAAGGCCACCACCGAGCGGATCGGCGGCATGTCGCGGAAGGCATTGGCCCCCTCGTCGAAGCCGTCGCCGCGGCCCACCACCTCGCCGTAGCGGATCGGCGAGCCCTTCGGACAGTGCACGCGCACATCCGCGGGGGGCTCGACCATGAGCCGCACGAGGAGGTTGATGCCGTACACCTGGAACTGGATATCAGGCATGGATCCCTCTGATGGTGGATTTCTTCGATACTACCACAGGCGATTGTTCCCGAATGGCCAGGGGGCGGGCTCGGCCAAGTGCCTGATCACGCGCCGATTCCGGGCAGCGCCCCCTGGTCGCCATCGCGCTCGATCCCCTCCATCTTGCCCTCGAGCCGCCCCAGCCCGGAGGCCGCGTCGTCATACTTGTTCCGGGCATTGGTCAGGTGCCGGCCGACCACGTCGAAGGACTCCCGGAACTTGTCCAGGTCGCCCCGCAGGCGGCCCAGCCGGGCCTGGATCTCCTGGGCATCGCGCTCGATCCGGAGGCCCCGGAGGCCCATCACGATCACCCGCAGGTAGGCATAGAAGGTGTTGGGCGAGACCGGCACCACCCGGCGCCCCAGGGCGTAGGCCGCGGGGGGCTCCTCCTCGCTGTCCTCCTTCACGATGATCTCGTAGTAGATGTTCTCGGCCGGGATGTACATCAGGGCGAAGTCGAACGTGCCCTCGTCCGGCAGGATGTACTTCTTGGCGATCTCGTCCACCCGGTTCTTGACGTCGCGCAGGAACGCGCGGCGCAGGGCGGGCCGCCGCTCCTCGTCGGTCTCGTCCAGGATGCGGCGGAAGCCCTCGAGCGGGAACTTGGCGTCCACCGGCACGAGCCGCTCGCCGATGCGGATGGCCGCGTCGACGCGGTCCCCGGTGGCGAACGCGTGCTGCAGCATGTACTGCTCGCGCGGCAGCATCTGGGCCAGCAGGTTCTCCAGCAGGGTCTCGCCGACCCCGCCCCGGATCTTCGGCGACTTGAGCAATTGCTCGAGGCCCGCGATGTCGCGCCCCACGTCGAAGACGCGCTGGGTCACCTCGCCGAGCTTGCCGAGGCTACCCTGCACCGCGCCCACCACCTGCCCCACGTGCTGGAGCTGCTGCTGCACCCCGCTGCCCACCTGCCCCATCTCCGCCGTCATCCGGCTCGCGAACTGGTGCAATTCCTCCTTCACGGTGGCCAGCGTCTCGCTCCGGGCCTGGTGGGCCTCGGTGCGCGCGGTCTGGATGTCGCGCTGCAGGAGCAGCAGGGCCTGGTCCGGCTGCTGGCGCGCCGCCTCGAGGGCCCCGAGCCGCGCCACCGCCCGCCACAGGGCCAGCGCGGTGACCCCTACCAGGATCGCGAGGACCACGACGACGACCCACGGCCAGGCGGCGCTCACGCGCGGCCTCCACGCCGGCCGCGCCAGTGACGGCACACCGGCCGGAGCCCGCAGGGCGCGCACACCGCCTCGACCCGCCGGTCGAGGCACTGCCCCGACATCCGGGTGTGGCAGAGCGAGAAGTCGTACTTCACCGGATCGGCCGGATCGAGCAAGCGCAGTCCGGACGTGATCTCCTCCGCCATCTTCCAGTTCCGGCTGCGCCGGCGCGTGAGCCCGAGCGACCGCGCCATGTTCTCGATGTGCGTGTCCACCGGGATCAGCAGCGCGGCCGGCGGGACGTCCGTCCAGAGGCCGAAGTCCGGCGGCTCGCGACGCACCATCCAGCGCAGGAAGAGATGCAGGCGCTTGCACGGCCCGCCGGTGGACGGCCGCGGGAACCAGTGCCGGAAGCCGTACGACAGCCGGTTGCGCGGGAACACCGCCGAGAGATCCTGGGCGAGGAACTCGCCGACGAAGCGCTCGAGCGCGGGGCCCACGTGCGGATCCTCCGGGGAGAAGCCGGCGCGGAAGGAGGCGCCGAGCGAGCCGTGGCGGATCAGGACACGCTGGGTGGCCAGGCAGAAGGCGGCGACGTCACGCGGGCGATTGAACCGGTAGCGGAACCCCTCGAAGCGCGCGGCGTGCTTGGCCGGATCGAAGCCCAGGATGAAGCGGGCGGGCGACTCCCCCATGCGGGCGAGGGCCCAGTCGACCCAGGGCCCGAAGAGATCCACGCGGCCATAGGCCATGCACGTGGAGAGCAGCGCGACCACCTCGCGGTCGGCCGGGGCGGCATAGCGCATCGGGAAACGGATGGCGTCCAGGTCGGCGCGGGCCGCCCAGTCGAACTCGCGGTAGAGCCGGTCGAGCGGCTCCTGGAGCCGGGGCGAAGAACGCATCCGCCGCTGATTCTAGCACGTCCCTTGTGGCCGTCGGTGGGCGGCTGCTATCATCCCCGCACTCTCAGATCGGGGCCGCACTCTCCGAAGGGAAAGGGACGCCGCGTCATGCTCAAGATCGGAATCGTCGGCATGGGTGTCATCGGGCACCGCGTCGCGGAGGCGGTGACGCGCGGCATTCCCGGGACCGTCCTGGTGGGCGTGAGCGTGCGGGATGCGGCGACCGCCGGCGGCTACCCCCTGTTGCCGCTGCCGACGCTGATCGAGCGCGCGGACCTGATCGTGGAGGCCGCCACCCAGGCCTCGCTGCGCGAGTTCGGCCCCGCGGTGCTCGCGGCCGGCAAACACCTGATGGTGCTCTCGGTCGGCGCCCTGGTTGGCGTGCTGGACGAGTGGGCGCAACTGGCCGAGAAGCACGGGTGCCGCATCCTGGTACCGTCCGGCGCGATCGCGGGCCTCGACGGGGTGAAGGGCGCGCGCGAAGGCGCGATCACCTCCGTCACCATGGAGACGCGGAAGCCGCCGCACGGGCTAGCGGGCGCGCCCTACATCGAGCAGCACCGCATCGATCTCGACGCCATCACCACCGAGACGCTGATCTTCGAGGGGCCGGCCACCGACGCGGTCAAGGCGTTCCCGGCCAACGTCAACGTGGTGGCCGCCCTGTCCCTGGCCGGCATCGGGCCAACGCTCACCCGGATCAAGCTCTACGCGGTGCCGGGCCAGGCACGCAACCAGCATCGGATCACGGTCGAGGGCGAGTTCGGCACCCTGCGCATCGAGGTCGAGAACGTCCCGTCGGAGAACCCGCGGACCGGCCGGCTCTCGTACATGTCCGCGATCGCGATGCTGCGGGAGCTGGGCGCTCCGGTCCACGTCGGCAACTGAGCCTCAACGAGGAGGAGACGAGCACATGCTGAAGGAGTTCAAGGAGTTCGCGATCAAGGGCAACATGATGGACATGGCCGTCGGCATCATCATCGGCGCGGCCTTCGGGACGGTGGTCACCTCGCTGGTCAACGACGTCCTGATGCCGCTGATCTCGGGCATCATCGGCAGCCCCGACTTCAGCAACCTGTACATGGTGCTGCGCAATCCGAGCGGCGCCACCTACGCGTCGGTGAAGGCGGCCCGCGACGGGGGCGCGGTGGTCCTGGCCGTGGGCCTCCTGATCAACGCGGTCATCTCCTTCCTGATCGTCTCGGGGGCCCTGTTCTTCGTCGTGAAGATGCTCAACCGGCTCCGGCGCCAGGAAGAGGCCGCGCCCGCCGCCCCCCCCGAGCCCACCGCCGAGGTCAAGCTGCTGGGCGAGATCCGAGACCTGCTGAGGCTTCGCTCGGTGAGGTGAGCCGAAGGCAAGCCGAACGGATAAGTAAAGAAGCGTCCGGTATCATGCGCATCGGGGTGCGCGACGTTCTCGGCTCGCCAGCAGCCGCGGCAGCACTCCTCGCGGTCGCGGCGACCGCGACGGGCTGCGAGTACTTCCGGGACACGCCGGAGCAGGAACTCGCCAACCGACGCTGGCGGCAGTGCGTCGAAGGGGCTGCGCGACGTCAAGCTCGATCGGGTGGATACCGACGGACGGATCCGGTTCACCTACGTGGCGCTGAACGAGCGCGACCGGATACTCGGATGCCTCGAGGCGGCCGGACGGGACGGACCGCGGCTCCCGGAGCCAGTGCCGGGTGCCGCGGCGGGCAAATAGCGGGAAGCTTCCTTATTTATCCGCTCGGCTCGCCTTCGGCTGCGCCTCGCCCTGCGGCCCTGCTATTCGAGCCCGTTGGCCTCCAGATACCGCTCGGCCTCGAGGGCCGCCATGCACCCGGTGCCCGCCGCGGTGACCGCCTGGCGGTAGGTGAAGTCCTGGACGTCGCCGGCCGCGAACACACCCGCCACCGACGTCTGCGTGGTCCCCGGCGTCACCTTGATGTACTCGTTCGGGTGCAGATCGAGCTGGCCCTTGAAGAGCGCGGTATTCGGCTGGTGGCCGATCGCCACGAAGAGGCCGTCCACCTGGGACTCGGAGCGGGCGCCGGTCTTGATGTTCTGCAGCCGCACCGTGGTGACCTTGCCCTTGTCGGGATCCAGCACGTCCTCCACCACCGTGTTCCAGAGGAACGTGATCTTGGAGTTCTTGAACGCGCGCTCCTGCATGATCTTCGACCCGCGCAGGGCCTCGCGCCGGTGCACGACATCGACCTTTCGGCCGAGGCGAGACAGGTAGAGCGCCTCCTCCAGGGCCGAGTCTCCGCCTCCCACCACCATGATGTTCTGGTCCTTGAAGAAGAACCCATCGCAGGTGGCGCAGGTCGACACCCCCCGCCCCATCAGCTTGGCCTCGTTGGGCAGGCCGAGCAGCTTGGCGGAGGCCCCGGTGGCCACGATGACGGTATGCGCCTCCATGGTGACGTCGCCGCCGGTGACCTTGAAGGGCCGGCTGCGAAAGTCCACCTCGGTCACGTCGTCGGCGATCATCTCGGTGCCGAAGCGCTCCGCCTGCTTCTGGAACGTCTCCATCAGCGGCGGCCCGTCGATGCCGTCCACGAAGCCGGGATAGTTCTCGACCAGGGTCGTCAGCATGAGCTGGCCCCCGGCCTGGATGCCGGTGAACATGACCGGCGACAGGTTGGCGCGTGCCGCGTAAATGGCCGCGGTATAGCCGGATGGTCCCGATCCGATGATGATCACCTTGCGTGTCGTGGCCACGTCGTCCTCCTTGTTCGTCTCGCGCCTTGAGATGCGCGGAGCGGTCTACGGGATGCGAAGAATCGCCCGGAGGTCCGCCAGGTCGCGGATCTCGAAGTCGGGCGGTTGAATGTCGGTGGGGAGGCGCTCGGCCTCCCGGTTGATCCAGGCGGTCGGCATGCCCACCCCCCGGGCGCCGATCACGTCGATGTCGGCACGGTCCCCCACGAAGAGGGCGTCGGCGGGGCGGAGCGACTTCATCCGGTCGAGCGCGGTCTCGAAGATGACCGGCTTGGGCTTGCGCCAGCCCACCTCGTCCGAGATCACGATGGTCTCGAAGAGATCGGCGATGCCCTCGCGCTCGAGGATGGCCAGGCAGGTGGGCGAGTAGTCGAAGTTCGAGACCACCGCGAGCCGGTACCGCTCGCGGAGCGCCTTGAGCAGCGGGGCGTGGTGCTCGGGGCACTCGACCACCTTGGACAGCTCGCGCATGTGGGTGGCGAGCAGCAGATCGCGCGCCTCCACGGACGGCTCGAGCTCGAGGCGCCCGAACAGCATCCCGAACCGCTCCGGGGCCGTGACTTCTCGATGGGCCTCTGCGCGAATGCGCTCGGCCTCCTGCCAGCTCCAGAAGAGCGCGTCCATGAAGGCGGGCAGCTCCACGTGCGGCGCGAAAGGCCGGAACGCGGCGTGCAGGTAGCCGGCGGTGCTCCGGACGGTCCGCCCGTTGACGTGGATCTCCGGCAGGCGCTCCCGGTGGAAGAGCACCAGGGTGTCGAACAGATCGAAGAGGACGGCCTGGTAGGTCGATGTATCCGCTCGGCTCGCCTTCGGCTGCGCCTCGCCAATCATGTATCCGCTCGGCTCGCCTTCGGCTGCGCCTCGCCAATCATGGGAGCGGTTTCCGCTGGGCGAAGCCCTCGTCCATCCCGTGCCAGAACCGCACCGCGTCCTCCCCGAGCTTCCAGCAGAGATTCACGACCGGCCCGCCCGGCTCGGCGGGCCCGCGGCCCGGGAAAGTCCACCAGGCCCGTCTCGAGATCCTTCACGACGCCGCCCATGGCCTGCACGTCCTGCAGGACCTGGCGCACCTCGATGCCGAGCCCGTCGAGGCGCTCCGCGCGCGCCTTCCAGTCCATCGTGTCGCGTGGCTCGCCTCCGGAGGCCGACACCCGCGCGCGATCGTCGCGGAGGCGCTCCTGCAGCGCCAGGGCCTGCCCATGGCGCTCGATGGCGGTCTCCATCAGCTCGGTCAGCCGCGGGATCAGACGATTGACCTCGTCCGGGGTGAAGAGCTTCCGCTCGCTCACGGGGCCTCCACGAAGACCGCGTGCACTTCCTTCGGGCCGTGCACGCCGCGGGTCAAGGTGAGCTCGATGTCGGCGGTTCGCGAGGGCCCGGTGATGAAGTTGATCATCGCGCCCGACATGGATCGGTCCGGATCCACGTGGAGGGCCTCGAGCATGATGCCCACCTGCTCCAGCGTCTCGAGCAGCCGGTCGCGACCGAACACCGCCACGTGCACGTCGGGCAGCAGCGAGGTCGAGCGGGGCCGGCCCGAGCCGGACAGCAGGACGAGCGTCCCGGTCTCTCCGAGCACGAAGTCGGCCCCGGTAACGCCGACCTGGGCCCGGGCCGCCTGCTCGCGGTGGCAGAGGCGCGCCGCCTCGTCCTCCTCCCCCGCGCGCGCCGCGACGACCTCGAGGCCCTCGCGGGTCAGCGCGGGCGCCGCGTCGAAGCCGAGCGCGACGGGGTCCCAGGTGACCAGGCTCGTCGCGCCGTAGACGCGGGCGATGGCGCCGATCGCGGCCGGCACCGCGGCCAGGTCCGGGACGCGATGGAACACGCCGGCGACGCGCTCGAACTCCACGCGAAACCGCTCGAGCGCCTCCGGCCACCGCTCGGTCAGCTCGCGCCGCACCGTCTCCGCCGCCGCGATCGGATCGGCGGGGCGGGGCGCCGTCGAGGCGCCGAAGAGACCCGGGGTCTTCGAGACCTCGCGGCGGATCCGCTCGATGAACTCGGCGCGGCCGGTCACCGCAGCTCCGTCCACCGCTCGCGGAAGGTCCGGGCGGCCACCGGCGGGAGATCGCGGGTCTTCGTCCACTTGCCGAAGACGAGCGGGAGGCCGCGCAGGCGGCCGTCTCGGATGAATGGCCGCTGTGCCCATCGCCCGACCGTCGCGGAGAGCCGGTAGGCGGTCGGCGACAGGAGCAGGCGCCGGAGGGCCTTGAACGCCACCCGCTCCGTCCACGGCGCGATCTTCTCCCGATCGAGGTGCTCGCGCAGCTCGACCAGCATGCGCGGGATGTCGATCCGCACCGGGCACACGTCCTTGCACGCGCCGCACAGGGACGAGGCGTGGGCCAGCTCGCGCACCGACGCGTTGCCCTTGAGCATCGCGGTGAGGAGGATGCCGATGGGCCCCGGATACGTGTAGCCGTAGGCGTGGCCCCCGATCTGGCGATACACCGGACAGACGTTGAGGCAGGCGCCGCACCGAAGGCAATAGAGCGCTTCCCGGAGAGTCGAGGCGATCTGGCGCGAGCGGCCGTTGTCGAGGAGGATCAGGTGGAACTCCTCCGGCCCCTCGAGCTCCCCCACCTGCCGGGGCCCGCGCACCAGCGTCGTGTAGGAGGAGAGCTTCTGCCCCGTCGCGCTCCGGGCCAGGATGGCCAGGAAGACCATCAGGTCGGTCATGGACGGGATCACCTTCTCCACGCCCATCAGCGCCACGTGGATCCGCGGCAGCGAGGTCACCATCCGGCCATTGCCCTCGTTGGTGACGAGGACCACGGTGCCGGTGTCGGCCACCGCGAAGTTCGCGCCGGTGATGCCCATGTCGGCCTGGAGGAACTTCTCGCGCAGCGCCTTCCGCGCCACCGCGGTCAGGATCTCGGGGTCGGCCTCGAAGTTACCCTTGAGCTCGCGCGAGAAGAGCTCGGCCACCTGTCCCTTGGTCTTGTGGATGGCGGGCGCGATGATGTGCGACGGCTTCTCGTGGGCGAGCTGGATGATGTACTCGCCCAGGTCGGTCTCCACCGGGGTGACCCCGGCGTGCTCGAGCGCCTCGTTGAGGTCGATCTCCTCGGTGGCCATGGACTTCGACTTCACCGCCATGCGCACGCCGCGGTCCCGGCAGAGGCGCAGCACCATCTCGCGCGCCTCCTCGGCGGTGGTGGCCCAGTGCACGTGCCCGCCCAGCCGCTCGACGTTGTCGGCGAGCCGCTCCAGGTGGACGTCGAGATGCTGGAGCGTCGCTTCCTTGATCGCGCGCGCCCGGTCCCGCAGCGCCTCGCCCTGCGGGAAGCCCGCAAACGACTCCTTGCGGAGATCGATGAACTTGGTGGTGGCGATCTTGAGCGCTTCCTGCAGGAAGGTGTCCTTGAGGGCCGCGCCGGCCCGCTCCGGAAAGGGCGTCCGCAGCAGCGCGTCGCTCACCCGTCGACCTCGCCCGCCAGCACCTGGGCCAGGTGCACCGCCTTCACCTTGGAGCCGCGCCGGGACAGCCCCCCGCCCATCTGCATGAGGCAGCCCGCGTCGCACGCCACCAGGCAGCGCGCCCCGGTGGACTCGACGTTCGCGAGCTTCTTGTCGAGGATCGACGAGGACACCTCGGGCAGCCGGACCGAGAAGGAGCCGCCGAAGCCGCAGCACTCGTCCGCGCCCGGCAGCTCGACCAGCTCCACGCCGGGCACCCCACGGAGCAGCGCGCGGGGCGCGGCCGATTCGCCGAGTCCGCGGAGCAGGTGGCAGGAGTCGTGGTAGGTCACCGTCCCCGTGAACGGCGACTCGATCGTGGTGACGCCGAGCACCTCCACGATGAACTGCGAGAGCTCCCGCGTGCGCCGGGCCAGCGAATCCGCCGCCGCGCGCAGGGCCGGATCGTGCTTGAGCAATCCCGGGTACTCGGTCCGCACCATCCAGGCGCAGGAGCCGGACGGCACCACCACATGCTCCGCGCCCTCGAAGAGCTTCACGGTGCGGGCGGCCACCAGCGCCGCGTCGTGGTGGTAGCCCGAGTTGAAGAGTGGCATCCCGCAACAGGTCTGGCCCTCGGGGAACTCCACCTGCACGCCGAGCCGCCGGAGGAGCCGCACCATCGCGACGCCCACCTCGGGGAAGAGCATGTCCCCCAGGCAGGTGATCATCAGCGAGGCGCGGACCGGGGCGGCCATGAGCCGGCTACCGCTTCATGTGCGGCGGGGGCGGCGCGACCAGCACCAGCACCAGGAGCAGCTCGGCCGAGTCGTTGACGAGACCGTGCTCGACGCCCGCGGCGGCCACCACCGCCTCGCCGGCCACCAGCCGCTCCTCGGCGCCATCGATCGAGAAGCGCCCGGATCCCTCGAGCACGTAGTAGATCTTGTCCTCACCGTCGTGCCGGTGGGGCGTCTGCGCCTGGCCCGGCGCCACGCAGTAGAGATCGAGCTGGGTACGCGCGGTGGTGGAGAGGCCGATCTTGGCCATCTTGTCCGCCGCGACCTTCACGTGATCCCGCACGCGAATCTTCATCGCTCCTCCAGCGCCCGGGCCAGGAGCGTGACCGGGTGCACGACCTCGACGTCCAGCCCCGCCTCCCGGCAGTGCTGGTGGATCTGCATCAGGCAGCCGGGATTGCCCGCCGTGACCACCCGGGCGCCGGTCTCGCGGATGCGCGCCGCCTTACGGCGGCCCAGCTCACCGGCCATCTCGGGCTCGAGCAGATTGTAGACCCCCGCGCTCCCGCAGCAGAGCTCGGAGTCGGTCAGGTCCACGAGGGTGAGGCCGGGGATGCGACGCAGCAGCTCGCGCGGCTGCGCGCGGACCTTCTGGCCATGCACCAGATGGCAGGCGTCGTGGTAGGTCACGGTCTGCGGCAGGGCGCGCAGCGGCAGACTCGCACCCGGCCAGCACCTCGGAAACATCCTGCACGCGCTCGGCAAAACCGCCGGGCCGTGTCGTCCGGCAGCCAGTGGCCGTATTCCTTGAGCGCCGAGCCGCAGCCCGCCGCGTTCACCACCACGACGTCCACGTCGGCGAAGGCCGGCATCATGCGCCGGGCCATCGCGCGGAACTCGTCGATGCGGCCGGCGTGCAGGTGCAGGGCCCCGCAGCATGCCTGGGCGCGCGGGATCACGACGTCATACCCGGCCGCCGAGAGGAGCCGCGCGGTGTCGGCGTTGACGTCGGGATAGAAGAAGCGCTGCGCGCAGCCGAGCAGCAGGCCGGCACGTCCGCGGCGAGGGGCACGTGCCGGGATCAACTCCGGAAGCGGCGCGCCGGGGCGCGGCACCCGCGGGAGCAGCGCTTCCATCGCCCACAGCTTCTTGAAGGGGGCCAGCAGACCGAGGCCGCGCACCACCGCCTGCAGGCCGGTCCGCTGGTACATGCGGAGCACGTGGAGGATGGGCCCGAGCCGCCCGGGATGCGGGAACGTCCCGAGGATGAACCGCAGCGTCGCGCTGTCGCGCGTGGGCGCCGTGACGCCGCGGCGCTCGAACTGCCCCCGCGTGGCCTCGAGAAGCTGGCCGAATGGCACGCCGGAGGGGCAGGCGGTCTCGCAGGCCCGACAGCCGAGACAGAGATCGAGGTGGCGCGCCATGGTGGGCGTGAGCCCGATCCGGTCCTCGGCGGCGGCACGCATGAGATAGACCCGACCCCGCGGCGAGTCCATCTCCTCGCCGAGAACCCGGTAGGTCGGGCACTGCGGCAGGCAGATCCCGCAGTGCACGCAGGCGCGAAGGCCATCCATGGACGGCGGATCCTGGGCGTCGAAGGCCCCGAGCCCGGAGCCGACCGGCTGCGTCTGGCTCACAGGCCTCCCACGAAGCGGCCGGGATTGAGCAGGCCCGCGGGATCGAACTCGGATTTTATCCGGGTCATGATAGCCAATATTTCCGGATTGATAGTACCCCACGCATCACACTGACTCTTAAGCTCGATCGGCCCCCGCTCGACGATCAGGCTGCCCGCCTTCCCCCTCGAGCGCGCGCCGCAGTGGCTGCACCAGATCACCCACGACGCGGCCCGCGTCGAAGCCGCCCCGGATGGAGAGCTGCAGCACGCCATGGCCGGGCTGCGCGAGCAGCATCACCTCGACGCCGGCGCGGGCGGCCGCCTCGTGCGCCTCCCCGACCCAGTCCAGCAGGCGCCGGGGCTCACCGATCGCGCGCAGCAGGAGGGCCCCGTCCACCACCGCGCCAAGGCCGCCCCACACCGTGTCGGGCACCTCGTCGCCGCGGCCTCCGTGCTCGCGCGCGAGCCTGACCAGGGACTGGCCCTGGTGCTCCACCGCCTCCGCCGCGCTGCTGATCGAGAGGAGCAGCCCGATCGCATCGACCGCCAGCCCGGCCCGGCGCAGGGCCGCGCCGTCGAGCAGCGCGGCCCGATCGGGCTGGAGCGGCGAATCGAGCAGGGCGGCCAGGAACGCGGCGGCGGCCTCCCGCGAGGGAAAGCCGAGCCGCCACGAGCGCGAGGCGGGCGGCATCGGGTGCAGGCGCAGCGTCGCCTCGACGAGCACGCCGAGGGTGCCGAGCGAGCCGACCAGGAGCTTCGGTACGTCGTAGCCCGTCACCGACTTGACGACCTTGGCGCCGCCCCAGGTGAGCGTGCCGTCCGCCTGCACGAAGCGCGCGCCCAGCAGGAGATCGCGCCCGGTGCCGTAGCGGAAGCGGAGCGGCCCGCTGGCGTGCGTGGCCAGCACGCCGCCCACGCTGCGCGCGCCGCCGCCGGGCGGGTCGAGCGTCAGCGCCTGGCGGTGCGGGGCGAAGTGGGCCGCGAGCTGGGCGAGCGTCGCGCCCGCCTCCACCGTCGCCACCATGTCCTCCGGCACGTACTCGCGCACCGCGCGCATCCGGCCGAGATCGAGCACCACGTCGAGCCGGCGCGGCGGATTGCCGAGCCCCATGCTCGTGCCTGCCCCGCGCGGCGCCATCGCCAGGCGCTCCGCCGCGCAGAGCGTGACGACGCGACTCACCTCGTCGGCGCTCGCGGGGCGCACCACCAGCGAGGGGATCATCCCGTCGATGGCGTGGCGGGCCAGCTCGGGCGCCTCGCGCAGGCAGTGCTCGCGCCCGGCGATGTCGGCCAGCGCCTCGTGCACCGCCACCGTGGAGACGGCCACGCTCAGATCCAGGTGCCGGCGGGCAGCGGGCGCGCGGCGGGCCGGAAGCCCTCGCCGCAGGCGGGATGCGAGGGCAGCAGCTTGCCGGGATTCATGATGGAGTCGGGATCGAACACGCGCCGCAGCCGCGCCATGAAGTTGAGATCCGCGTCCGCGAACTGCATCGGCAGGCTCGCCCGCTTGTCGAGCCCCACCCCGTGCTCGCCGGTCACGCTGCCGCCCAGGCGCAGGCAGGCGCCCAGCAGCTCCTCGTTCGCCTGCTTGGCGCGCTCGAGCTCGCCGGGCACGCGGTCGTCGTAGCAGATCAGCGGGTGGAGGTTGCCGTCGCCCGCGTGGAACACGTTGGCGATGACGAGGCGATGCCGCGCCCCGATGGCCGCGACCTCCTTCATGATCTGGGGCAGCTTCGAGCGCGGCACCACCGCGTCCTGGAGCAGCCAGTTGGGCGTGAGCCGCCCGAAGACGCCCGCCGCCTCCTTGCGTCCCTTCCAGAGCAGGGCCCGCTCCGCCTCGCTCTGGGCCACGCGGATCTCGAGCGCCAGATGATCGCGGCAGATCGCCTCGATCGGGCCGGACTGGGCCTCGATCTCCGCGGTGGGGCCGTCCAGCTCGATCAGCAGCACCGCGCCCGCGCCCTTGGGATAGCCGGCGCCCACGCCTTCCTCGATCGCGCGGATGACGACCTCGTCGAGCATCTCGAGCGCGGCCGGGATGATGCCGGCCCGGATGATCGCGGAGACCGCCTCCGAGGCGTCCTCGATGGTGGGAAAGGACGCCAGGATCGTCTTCACCCCTTCCGGCAGATGCGTGAGACGCACGATCACCCCGGTCACCAGGCCCAGCGTGCCCTCGGCGCCCACCATGACCCCGGTGAGGTCGTAGCCCGGCCGCTCGTGGGTCTTGCCACCGAGCTGGACCAGCTCGCCGGCGCCGGTGACCACCTCGAGCCCGAGGACGTGATTCACGGTGATCCCGTACTTGAGGCAGTGCGGGCCGCCCGCGTTGGTCGAGGCGTTCCCGCCGATCGAGGACACCATCTGGCTCGAGGGATCGGGCGCGAAGAAATAGCCCCGCTCGCGGGTGGCCTGGCTCAGCCACAGGTTGATGAGGCCGGGCTGCACGGTGGCGCAGCGGTTCGCGAAGTCCAGCTCGACGATGCGATTCATGCGGGTCATCGAGACCATGACCCCGCCCTCCGGCGCCATCGCGCCGCCGATGAGGCCGGTGCCCGAGCCGCGCGGCACGATCGGCACGTGCTCCCGGCGGCAGAGGCGGACGATGGCCGCCACCTGCGTCGCCGACTCGGGGAGCACCACCGCGTCGGGGGTGCCCTTGTAGAACGTGTGCATGTCGCACTCGTAGGTGAGCCGCCCCTCCGCGGAGATCACGAGGCCGGCGGGGCCGACGATGTCCTGGAGCGCGCGGAGGAGCTGGGGAGTCAGGGCCATGGGGGGCGTCTCAGGCTGACAAAATACCACCGGCCCCCCGGAGGAGGGCCGGCGATCTGCGTAGGGTCACGAGGCCTCCTGAGAGGCCTGAGGTCAGCCGATCTTCCAGGTGTCGCCCGACATGAGTAGCTTGGCGATGTCGCCGGGGCCCCGCTCGGATACCGCCTTCTGCTCCTGCTGGATCAGGATCTCCTCGTAGGTGGTGTCGCCCGGCCGGCTGGCGAGCACCCCGATCGGGATCGGGTAGTCGGGGGAAGCGAGCTGCGCCAGCACCAGCGCGGTGCCGCCGTCGGTCTCGTCGTGCACCCACAGCGAGCTCTCCGGGACGTCCTTGACCTTGACCACCTTCGGCTTGACGCCCTCGAGCACGAGCCCGCGGCGGTCGTCGAGCGGCCCGAAGACCAGCGGCTTGCCGTGCTGCAGGCGCAGCTCGTGCATCACCTTCGACTCGCGGTCGTAGAGCACGCCCCAGGCCATGTCGTTGTACACGTTGCAGTTCTGGAGGATCTCGACGAACGCGGCGCCCTTGTGGGCGGAGGCGCGCTTGAGCGTCTCCTCCATGTGGGCGATGTTGCGGTCCACCGTCCGGGCCACGAAGGTGGCCCCCGCGGCCAGCGCGAACGCGCACGGGCTGAGCGGCCGGTCCGCCGAGCCGATCGGCGTGGACTTGGTCACCTTGCCCAGCTCGCTGGTCGGCGAGTACTGGCCCTTGGTGAGGCCGTAGATCTTGTTGTTGAAGAGCAGGATCGTCAGGTCCACGTTGCGCCGCAGCACGTGCAGCAGGTGGTTGCCGCCGATGCTGAGCCCGTCGCCGTCACCCGTGACGACGAAGATCTTCAGCTCCGGCCGCGCCAGCTTGAGCCCGGTGGCGACCGCGGGCGCCCGGCCGTGGATGGTGTGGAAGCCGTACGTGTTCATGTAGTACGGGAACCGGCTCGAGCAGCCGATCCCGGAGATGAACACGATGTCTTCCCTGGGGATGCCCAGGTCGGGCATCATCTTCTGCACCGCGCTCAGGATCGCGTAGTCCCCGCAGCCGGGGCACCACCGCACGTCCTGGTCGGATTCGAAATCCTTCTTGGTGTACTTCGGGGTCGCGCCGGGCACTCCCGTGACAGAGCTCACCGCTTGGCCTCCAGCAGTTGGTCGATGGCTTCGTAGATTTCCTGGCTCGCGAGCGGCAGGCCGCGCACGCGGTTGAAGCCCACCGCGTCCACGAGGTACTCCGCCCGGAGGATCCGGACGAGCTGCCCGCTGTTGATCTCCGGCACCAGCACCCGGCGGTACTGCCGCAGGATGTGCCCGAGGTCGGGCGGCAGCGGATTCAGATAGCGCAGGTGCACCGCGGCCACCGACTTGCCCTCGGCCTGCGCCTCCTCCACCGCGGCGGTGATGGCGCCGTACGTCCCGCCCCAGCCGACCACCAGCACGTCGCCCTCGGGGAGCCCGTTGATCGTGGTCGGCGGGATCTCCTGGGCCACGCGCCGCACCTTCTCCGCGCGCGTGCGCACCATGTGGTCGTGGTTGTCCGGCTCGTACGAGATGTTGCCGGTCACGTCCTGCTTCTCGAGGCCGCCGATGCGGTGCTCGAGCCCCGGCGTCCCCGGGCGCACCCAGGGCCGCGCGAGCGTGGCCGCGTCGCGCATGTAGGGGAAGAACCCTTCCTTCTCGGTGCGGAAGCTGACCGGAATGTCGGGCAGCGTCTTGACATCCGGGATCAGCCACGGCTCCGAGCCGTTGGCCAGATAGCCGTCCGAGAGCACCATGACCGGCACCATGTACTTGATGGCCAGCCGCACCGCCTCGTAGGCCATGTAGAAGCAGTCCCCCGGCGTGGACGGAGCGATCACCACGACCGGCGACTCGCTGTTGCGTCCGTAGAGGGCCTGCATCAGGTCGGCCTGCTCGGTCTTGGTGGGCAGGCCGGTGCTGGGCCCGCCGCGCTGGATGTTGAAGATCACCAGCGGGAGCTCCGCGGTGACCGCGAGCCCGATGGCCTCGCCCTTCAGCGCGATGCCCGGGCCGCTCGAGGCGGTGACCCCGATGCAGCCGCCGAAGGAGGCGCCGATCGCCGCGGTGGCCGCCGCGATCTCGTCCTCGGCCTGGAAGGTGCGCACGCGGAAGCGCTTGTGCAGCGCCAGCTCGTGCAGGATGTCGCTCGCGGGCGTGATCGGATAGGCGCCGAACACCACCGGGATCTTGGTGCGCTCCGCGGCGGCGAGCAGCCCCCACGCGAGCGCGCGATTGCCGGTCATGCTGCGATAGGTCCCGGGCGGCATCTCGGCCGCCTCGACGCCGTAGTGCTCGGCGAACATCTCCGCCGTCTCGCCGAAGGCGTGGCCGGCCTTGAGCGCGCGGATGTTGGCCTCCACGAACTCGGGCCGCTTGGCGAACCGCTTCTTGATCGCGTCCAGGGTCGGGTCGAGCGGGCGCGTGTACACCCACGACACGAGGCCGAGCGCGAAGAAGTTCTTGCAGCGGTCCTTCTCCTTGGCGTTCAGCGGCATGTCCTCGAGCGCCTTCTTGGTGAGGCCCTCCATGTCGACCTGGTGCAGGCGGTACTTCTCGCCCAGGTTCGGGTCTTCGAGAGGGTTGGCGGCGTAGCCGGCCTTGTCGAGGTTCCGCTTGTCGAACGCGGAGGGATTCACGATCAGGATGCCGCCCGGCTTGAGATCGGCCAGGTGCACCTTGAAGGCGGCCGGGTTCATCACCACCAGGGCGTCGAGCTGATCCCCCGGCGTGTAGACGCGCTGGCTGCCGAACTGGAGCTGGAAGCTCGACACCCCGAAGAGGGTGCCGGCGGGGGCGCGGATCTCGGCCGGGAAATTGGGCAGCGTCGAGATGTCGTTGCCGGCCCAGGCCGCCTCGGTCGTGAACTGCTCCCCCGTCACCTGCATGCCGTCACCCGAGTCCCCCGCGAAGCGAATCACCGCGCGGGTCAGGGTGCGGCGGGGTTTCTGCGCCGCCGGGGTCGTGGTCACGCTGTCACTCATCGGTCCATATCCTTTCCGTCCAGGGGCGTGCCCCTTTCAACGGCAGATTCCAGGCGGAGTGGCTCTGGTCACCCTAAGTCTTGGGAACAACGATCAGACGCGTGACACTCCTAGGTCATGCTACCCAAACGTCTGAATAGAAGCAAGGTTGACTTCGGTCGGACCGCCAGACCAGTGGCGCCCGAGGCCCGTCCCTGGGGACCTAGAGCTCGAGCAGCTCCATCTTGGGGGACCGGGTGAGATTCCGGCAGCCTCCGGGCTCGACCAGGACCATGTCCTCGATCCGGACGGCCCCCTTCCCGGGGTAGTACAGCCCCGGCTCCACCGTCACCACGTGCCCGGTCTTGAGCTCGTAGTCCAGCCGGCTGATCCGCGGCAGCTCGTGGATGTCGAGGCCCACGCCGTGGCCCGTCCCGTGGAAGAATCCCTGGTTCCGGCCATTGACCACCCCGGTCATGTAGCCCCGGCTCTCGAGCGTCCGGTTGACCTCGGTGTGGATCGCGCCGCCCGAGGCCCCGTCGCGGATCAGCTCGATCCCGCGCATCTGGCTGGCCAGCACCGCGTCGTACAGACGGCGCAGCTCGTCCGACGCCTTGCCCTTGACGACCGTCCGGGTCATGTCGGCGTAGTAGCGGGACCTGGAGGAACGGGGGAAGATGTCGAAGATGATCCCCTGGTTGGGCCGGATGGCCCCGGTGCCCTGGTTGTGGGGATCCACGCCCTGGTCGCCGCAGGCGATGATCGTGTGCTCCGCGATGCAGTCGTTCTCCATCAGGGAGACGTTGACCGTCTTCTTGAGATCCTCGGACGTGAGCGGCCGACCCTTGTAGAGCACCTGGTCGCCCTTGATGACGCTCTCGCGCAGCATCTGGAGCGCCGCTTCCAGCGCGGTCTCGGTGTGCCGCTGGGCCTCCTCGATGGCCGCCACTTCCTCCGAGGTCTTCACCACCCGCTCGGGCAGGAACGGGCTCGGTCGCGGCGTCACGGTGATGCCCCGCTCGCGCAGCCGGTCGGCCAGCTCGAGCGGGAAGTCGCCGGGGACCTCGACCGCCTTGGCCCCGTAGTCCTCGAGCAGCAGGCTCACGATGTCGGTGAGCTTGGGCGAAGACCACCGCTGGCGCGCCTTGGCGTCCCATTCGGAGAGCGAGAGCACCTCGTCCACGCTCGCCTGGGATCGGGCCCGATCCACCTCGAGGTCGGACATGAGCAGGATCTTCCGCCCGTCCACCTGGAGGAAGACGAAGGAATCCGGCGCCAGGAAGCGGCACGCGTAGTAGAGGTTCGAGTCGGCCTCGCTGGCCGCGATGATCAGGGACGCGGGGGCATCGCTCATGCGACGGCTCCTTTCGGGGACTACGTTATCACGAGGCTGGGGTATCACGAGGCCGGGTCGACGGGCTTCTGGAGCTGCGCGATGAAGCGCGCCACCACCGGCGTGAGCCGCCGGCCGCGACGGTGGATGATCCCGACCGGCCGCACCAGCCCGGGCAGCGCGAGCGGGGTGACCGCCAGCGTGCGCATCCCGGATTCGTTGAGCACGGTGGGGCGCGGCAGGATGCTGATGCCCGCGTTGATCCCGATCGCCTGCTTGATCGTCTCCACGTTGTCGAACTCCATCACCACCTCGACCTTGACGTCGTGCTGCTTGAGCGCGCGGTCGATCGCCTTGCGCACCGCCAGGTCGCGATCGAAGGCCACGAACTTCTCGCCCTGCAGGTCGCCCGGGGTCACCGAGCGGCGGCGGGCCAGGCGATGCGCCGGGTGCGCGACCAGGACCATGGGCTCGTCGCGCAGGGGCAGCACGGTCAGCGCGCGGGTGGCCGCGGGGTACGACAGGATGCCGAGGTCGGCCTCGTCGTTGAGCACCGCCTCCACCACCTTGTGGGGATGCAGGCATTCGAGCAGCACCCGCGCCTGCGGGTAGTCCGACATGAAGGGCTGCATGTGGCGGCTCATGTCGTGCAGGCCGACCGAGTAGATCGCGGCGACCCGGACCGTGCCCTCCACCCGCTCGCGCGCGGCCGCGAGGTCGGCGCGCGCCTTCTCGAAGCCCTGCAGGAGGGCGCGGCAGGCATCGTAGAAGGCCTGGCCCTGCTCGGTGGGCAGCAGCGGGCGCCGCGAGCGGTCGAGCAGCGCCGCGTCGAGCTCGGCCTCGAGCTGCTGGATCGCCTGGCTCGCCGCGGACTGGGAGACCGCGTTGGTGGCCGCCCCGCGCGAGAAGCTGCGGAGGCGGACCACGTCGCAGTAGAGCTTGAGCGTCTCGAGGTTCACGGCCGGCAATTTACCACTATTAGCAGCGCTAATGCCGTGTTTTTTCACTTCGCGCTTGGCTAATGATCCGCTTCCGTGTAGTCTCACGGGACAAGTTTGGCCGCGGCGCAGCACTCACCGCTCGGGGCCCCGGCGAGGACGCGGGGTGGAGAGAGAAGACGTGACGGACGACCATCGGATGTCAGGGGGGATGTCGGGGATGTCGGCGATGACGGACCCGGGACTGCCCCCGGCGCAGGGCCTCTACGATCCGGCCCACGAGCACGACGCCTGCGGCGTCGGCTTCGTGGTGGACATCAAGGGGCGCAAGTCCCACGCGATCGTGAGCCAGGCCCTCACGGTGCTGAAGAACCTCCTGCACCGCGGCGCCTGTGGCTGCGAGGTGAACACCGGCGACGGCGCGGGCATCCTCATCCAGATGCCGCACCAGTTCCTGGAGCGCGAGTGCGCCCGGCTCGGCATCGCCCTGCCCGCGCTGGGCCGCTACGGGGCCGGCCTGGTCTTCCTGCCCCGCGCCGCCGCCGATCGCGAGGCGTGCCGGGCCATCCTCGAGCGGCTGGTGGCCGACGAGGGCCAGGTGGTCCTCGGCTGGCGGCCCGTCCCCACCGACTCCTCCCCGATCGGGCCCACCGCCCGCTCGGTGGAGCCGGCGATCGAGCAGGTGTTCATCGGCCGCGGGCCCGCGGTGCCCGACCGGGCCGCGTTCGAGCGCAAGCTCTACATCATCCGCAAGCGGGCGGAGCACGCGGTGCGGAACAGCGAGATCGGCGAGCGGAAGTACTTCTACCTGCCGAGCCTCTCCGCCAACACCCTCGTCTACAAGGGCATGCTCTCGGCCGACCAGATCGAGGGCATGTTCCCCGACGTCATGGATCCCCTCGTGGAGTCGGCGCTGGCCCTCGTGCACCAGCGGTTCTCCACCAACACGTTCCCGTCCTGGCCGCTCGCGCACCCCTACCGGTTCGTGGCCCACAACGGCGAGATCAACACGCTGCGGGGCAACATCAACTGGATGCGGGCGCGCGAGTCGCTCTGCCACTCCGCGCTGCTGGGGGACGACCTCAAGAAGATCGTGCCGATCGTGGTCGAGGGCGGCAGCGACTCGGCGGTCTTCGACAACGTGCTCGAGTTCCTGGTGATGGCGGGCCGGCCGCTGCCGCTGGCCGTGCTCATGATGATCCCGGAGGCCTGGAGCGGGCACGAGTCCATGAGCGAGGAGACGAAGGCCTTCTACGAGTACCACGGCTGCCTGATGGAGCCGTGGGACGGGCCGGCCTCCATCGCCTTCACCGACGGCACCGTGATCGGCGCGGTGCTCGACCGCAACGGCCTGCGCCCGTCGCGCTACTACGTCACCAAGGACGGCATGGTGGTGATGGCCTCCGAGGTCGGCGTGCTCGACATCCCGCCGGAGCGCGTGCTCCTGAAGGAGCGCCTGCACCCCGGGCGGATCTTCCTGGTGGACACCGCCCAGGGCCGGATCATCGACGACGCGGAGCTCAAGCACACCTACGCGGCCCAGCATCCCTACGGGGAGTGGGTCCGGGCGTATCTCACGCCGGTCGAGAGCCTGCCCGAGCCGCCGCACGTGCCGGAGCCGGATCACGAGACGGTGCTGGAGCGGCAGCAGGTCTTCGGCTACACCCACGAGGACCTGCGCCTGCTGCTGGGCCCCATGGCCACCGGCGGCGAGGAGCCGGTGGGCTCGATGGGCACCGACACGTCGCTGGCCGTGCTCTCGGAGCGGCCGCGCCTGCTCTACGACTACTTCAAGCAGCTCTTCGCCCAGGTGACGAACCCGCCGCTCGACGGCATTCGCGAGGAGCTCGTCACCCAGATCGCGACGAGCATCGGGCCGGAGGGCAACCTGCTCGAGCCGGTCCCCGAGGCGGCCCGCCAGATCAAGCTCAAGACCCCGATCCTGAACAACGACGAGCTGGCGCGGATCCGCCACGTGGACCAGCCCGGCTTCAAGGCCGCCACCGTGTCCATGCTCTTCCCGGTGGCGGACGGCGGCGCGGGCCTCGAGCGGGCCATGGACGACCTGTGCGCGCAGGTGACCCGCGCGGTCGCCGACGGCAACACCTTCCTGATCCTGTCCGACCGCGGGGTGGACGCGACCCACGCGCCGATCCCCGCCCTGCTGGCCACCGCGGGCGTGCATCATCACCTCATCCGCGAGGGCACCCGCTGCAAGGTGGGCTTCGTCATCGAGACCGGCGAGGCCCGCGAGGTGCATCACATGGCCCTGCTGCTGGGCTACGGGGCGGGCGCGATCAATCCCTATCTCGCGTTCGAGAGCCTCGACGACATGATCCGCCAGGGCCTGCTGCCCGGCCTCGATCACAAGACCGCGGTCAAGAACTACATCAAGGCGCTGAACAAGGGCGTGCTCAAGGTCATCTCCAAGATGGGGATCTCCACCATCCACTCCTACCGCGGCGCGCAGATCTTCGAGGCGATCGGGCTGGGCAAGAAGCTGGTGGACCGGTACTTCACCTGGACCGCCTCCCGGATCAGCGGGGTCGGCCTCGACGTGGTCGCGGAGGAAGCGATCGCGCGCCATCGGCAGCGCGCATCCGGAGCGCCCGGTCGGTGGCCGCCGCGAGCTGGGCTGGGGCGGCGAGTACCAGTGGCGGCGCGACGGCGAGTATCACCTGTTCAACCCGGACACCGTGTTCCGGCTGCAGCACGCGACCCAGAGCGGCCAGTACAAGATCTTCAAGGACTACACGAAGGCGGTGGACGACCAGAGCCGGAACCACGCGACCCTGCGCGGCCTCTTCACGCTGCGCGACGCGCCGGAGCCGGTGCCCCTGGCGGAGGTGGAGCCGGTCGAGGCGATCGTCAAGCGCTTCGCCACCGGGGCCATGTCCTACGGCTCGATCAGCCTCGAGGCGCACCAGACGCTCGCGATCGCCATGAACCGCCTCGGCGGCAAGTCCAATACCGGCGAGGGCGGCGAGGATCCCGACCGCTACCGGCTCGAGCCCAACGGCGATTCGCGCCGCAGCGCGATCAAGCAGATCGCCTCCGGGCGCTTCGGCGTCACCAGCGAGTACCTGGTCAACGCGGAAGATCTCCAGATCAAGATGGCCCAGGGCGCCAAGCCGGGCGAGGGCGGCCAGCTCCCCGGCCACAAGGTCTACCCGTGGATCGCCAAGGTGCGGCACTCCATCCCGGGCGTCGGGCTCATCTCCCCGCCCCCGCACCACGACATCTACTCGATCGAGGACCTGGCCCAGCTCATCCACGATCTGAAGAACAGCAACCCGAAGGCGCGCATCAGCGTCAAGCTCGTCTCCGAGGTGGGAGTGGGCACGGTGGCGGCCGGCGTGGCCAAGGCCCACTCCGACGTGGTGCTGATCTCCGGCCACGACGGCGGCACCGGCGCGGCCCCGCTCACCTCGATCAAGCACGGCGGGACCCCGTGGGAGCTCGGGCTCGCCGAGACGCAGCAGGTGCTCGTGATGAACAAGCTGCGGGACCGGATCATCGTCCAGGTGGACGGGCAGATGAAGACCGGCCGCGACGTGGTGATCGGCGCCCTCATGGGGGCCGAGGAGTTCGGGTTCTCCACCGGGCCCCTCGTGGTCATGGGCTGCATCATGATGCGGGTCTGCCACCTCAACACCTGCCCGGTCGGCATCGCCACCCAGGACCCGCGCCTGCGGGCCAAGTTCGCCGGGCAGCCCGAGTTCGTCGAGAACTTCTTCCGCTTCATCGCGGAGGAGGTGCGCGAGTACATGGCGCGGCTCGGCTTCCGGACCATGGACGAGATGATCGGCCGCGTGGACCGCATCGACGTGGCCCCCGCGGTGGACCACTGGAAGGCGCGGGGCCTCGACTTCTCCGCGATCCTGCACCGGCCGGCGGTCGGCCCCGAGGTCGCGGTGCGGAAGGTGGTCGAGCAGGACCACGGCCTCGACCGCGTCGCTCGACATGACCACGCTGCTGCCGATGTGCGCGCCCGCGCTGGAGCGGCAGGAGCCGGTGGACATCCGGCTGCCGATCAAGAACGTCAACCGCACGGTGGGCACGATCCTGGGCTCGGCGATCACCACGCGCTACGGCGCGGACGGGCTGCGCGACGACACCATCCGCATCCACTTCACCGGCTCGGCCGGGCAGAGCTTCGGGGCCTTCCTGCCCCGCGGCGTGACCCTCACGCTCGAGGGCGACGCCAACGACTACATCGGCAAGGGCCTCTCGGGCGGCAAGCTCATCGTCTACCCGCCGCGGGAGGCCACCTTCGTGGCCGAGGAGAACATCCTGATCGGCAACGTGGTGCTCTACGGGGCGACCGGGCGGCGAGGCCTATTTCCGCGGCGTCGCGGGCGAGCGCTTCGCGGTCCGCAACAGCGGCGCGCTCACGGTGGTGGAGGGCGTGGGCGACCACGGCTGCGAGTACATGACGGGCGGGCGCGTGGTGGTCATCGGGAGGACCGGCCGGAACTTCGCGGCCGGCATGTCCGGCGGCCTCGCCTTCGTGCTCGACGAGGCGGGCGACTTCAAGGCGCGCTGCAACCTCGGCATGGTGGATCTGGAGGCGCTGGTGGACACCGAGGACGTGGAGCTCGTCAAGGATCTCCTCGCCAGGCACATCCGCTTCACCCAGAGCCCGGTGGCGGCCCGCTTGCTCGTGGACTGGGAGCGCAGCCAGTCCCGGTTCGTCAAGGTGATCCCGCGGGACTACAAGCGGGTGATGCAGGCGATCAAGAAGGCGCAGGAAACCGGCATGTCGGCCGACGAGGCCGTCATGGCCAGCGCGCACAACTAGAGCGTCCGGACTCCGCCATGGGCAAGGTCACCGGATTCATCGAGTGGAAGCGCGACAAGCAGCCGTACCGGCCGGTCGAGGAGCGCACGCACGACTGGCGGCAGGTCATGCTGCCGTGGCCGGTCGACGGCCTGCGCAAGCAGGGCGCGCGCTGCATGGACTGCGGCATCCCCTTCTGCCACCAGGGCTGCCCGCTCGGCAACCTGATCCCGGACTGGAACGATCTCGTCTACCGGGACAAGTGGCGCGAGGCCATCGACCGCCTGCACGCCACCAACAACTTCCCGGAGTTCACCGGCACGCTCTGCCCGGCGCCCTGCGAGGGCTCCTGCGTGCTCGGCATCAACGACGACGCGGTGACGATCAAGGCGGTCGAGCTCGCGATCATCGACCGCGCGTTCGAGGAAGGCTGGATCGCGCCCGAGCCGCCCGCGAGCCTGACCGGCAAGACGGTCGCGGTGATCGGCTCCGGCCCCGCCGGCCTCGCGGCCGCCCAGCAGCTCGCGCGGGCCGGACACCAGGTCACCGTCTTCGAGCGTGCGGACCGGATCGGCGGGCTGCTCCGCTACGGCATCCCCGAGTTCAAGATGGAGAAGCGCGTGCTGGACCGGCGGCTCGCCCAGATGGAGGCGGAGGGCGTGCGCTTCGTGGTCGGCGCGCACGTGGGCGTGGATCGGCCGGTGGAGGCGCTACGGCGCGAGTTCGACGCCCTCGTGCTCTGCGGTGGCGCCTGCGCCCCGCGGGACCTGCCGATTCCCGGGCGGGAGCTGGGCGGCGTGCACTTCGCGATGGACTACCTCACGCCGCAGAACCGGCGCTGCGAGGGCGACGTGGTGCCCGACGAGGCCTTCATCAGCGCCCAGGGCAAGCGCGTGGTGATCATCGGCGGCGGCGACACCGGGGCCGACTGCCTGGGGACCACGCATCGTCAAGGCGCCCTGGACGTCCACCAGCTCGAGATCCTGCCGCGCCCGCCGGAGACGCGCGCGGCCGACAACCCGTGGCCGCAGTGGCCGAACATCTACCGCGTCTCCTCGGCCCACGCGGAGGGCGGCGAGCGCGTCTACTCGGTGTCCACCACCCGCTTCGTCGGCGACGAGCGCGGGCGCGTGAAGGCCCTCGAGGTGGCGCGCGTGGAGCCGGTGCGCGAAGAGGGGCGCGTGGTGTTCCGGAACGTCCCGGATTCGACGTTCGTCCTGCCGTGCGAGCTGGTGCTGCTGGCGATGGGCTTCGTGGGCCCCGAGCGGCCGGGCCTGCTCGAGCAGCTCGGCGTCACCCTCACCGACCGCGGAAACGTCAAGCGCGACCTGAACTGGATGACGAGCGTGCCCGGCGTGTTCACCGCGGGGGACATGCAGCGCGGCCAGTCGCTGATCGTGTGGGCCATCGCGGAGGGCCGGAGCGCCGCGCGCGGGGTGGACCGCTACCTGATGGGGCGCTCGGACCTGCCCGCGCCCCTGCCCTGAGGCGTCACTTCCAGCGGTCGAAATCCCAGAGCGCCTCGGTCCGCGCGATCGTCGCCCCGAGCGTCTGCAGCTCGGCCTGCAGGCGCTCCGCGGTCAGCCCCTGATTCGGCACCGGCTTGTTGAGGAAGAACCAGCGCCGGCTCTCGTTGTAGGAGAAATGGGTGGGACCGATCGCGTCGTTCTCGGTCAGCATGGTGAGGATCGCGTTGCCGCTGATGGTCCGGCCGGGCGGCACCTTCTTGAGCCAGGCCACGAGCCAGACCAGCGTGCCGTCCTTGGACAGGGTCACCCGGGTGGTGACCGCGAGGCCGCCCGGCGGGCGCAGCACGATCTCGTACTCGGGTCCCGACTCGTTGCGCGCCTCGCGCGGATGGTAGCCGAGGGTCGTGAGCAAGGCCTGCACGCCCGCGTGATCGAGCCGCGCGGTGCCGCGCTCGGGCTGCGCGTGGGCCGCGGCCGTGAAGAGGATACCGGCCACGGCCGCGGTGGCCAGCGCCCGTCCCATCACCCGCATCCGGAAGGAGATGATCATCGATGAGCCTCACGCGATCCGAGCGAGAACGACTGATCCAGCAGTACGCCGACGGCCCCGCGCGCCTCGAAGGCGCCCTGGCCCGCGTCCCCGCCGAGGCGCGGAAGTGGCGGCCGGCTCCCGGCGAGTGGTCGGCGCACGAAGTGGCCTGCCACTGCGCGGACTCGGAGACCAATGGGGCCGCCCGCATCCGCTACGTGGTCTGCGAGCCCGAGCCGCTGGTCCTGGGTTACGACGAGAACGTCTGGGCGGTCGCGCTCGACTATCACGGGCATCCGGTGGACGTCGCGCTGGCCACCGTGCGGGCGGTGCGCGCCAATACCCTGGTGGTCCTGCGGCGCCTGCCCGAGGAGGCCTGGGCGCGAGAAGGACGTCACACCGCGTCGGGCCGCTACACCGCGCTGGACTGGCTGACGATCTATGCCGAGCATCTGGAGATCCACGCCAGGCAGATCGAGGCCAACCTGGCCGCGTGGGAGGCCGCCGGCCGCCCTAGGTGAGCGGCCGGACGATCGCGTCCCAGTGGGAGAAATCCTCCTTGAGGAGGATGACGCGGTCCCCGTTGCCTTCGAGGTAGTCCAGGTTGCCGCTCCAGATGTAGAAGCTGAAGCGCGTGCGCCCGCCCTCGAGCGTGACCTTGCCCCAGCGCGTCCCGCCGTCCCACGACGCGATCAGGGTGCCGTCGGGGTTGATCGTCAGGTAGAAGAGCTGGTACGACCCCCGGCTGAACACGATCTGCCCGCGCCAGCGGCCCGCGATGAGGTTGAGGTCGGTGACCTGCCGCGCGGGCGGCAGCGGCGCGCACCCCGCGGGCACGAGCGCGGCCAGCACGAGGAGCGCCGCGCACAGCGCCTGCCCCGCGCGCCCGGTGACGGCCCGCCGGCTCACCGCAGCGGGCTCTGCCAGAGCGCATGGCCCACGAAGAAGGGCCCCAGGCTCTGGAGGTACTGGGAAGTCTGCGCGGTCCGGCGCATGGCCTGCACCAGGTGGGACAGCGGGTGGAGCTCGCGCCCGACGAGTCCGATCACGAAGTCGTTGTCGTGCGTGTCCAGGCCGTGGCAGGCGAGCCGCACGTCGTGGGCCAGGTCCGCGTCGCCGTAGGCGCGGCCCATCGTGCCGTGCTCGCGGAGGATCGCCCCCTGCTCCTGCGGGGTCAGCCGCGCGAAGGCGCCGCCCCGGCGCAGCGGGTACCAGATCCCCCAGGGCCAGGCCGGATTCAGCACGGTGCGGCGCGGGCGCGCGAGCAGCCAGTCCTCGAGGTCCGGCTCGAAGCCGGACGCGTAGGTGCGGCCGAGCATGGTCAGCTCGGGGCGATGCCGGAGCGAAGCGAACGGCTCGGCGGCCAGCAGCCCGCGGAGCGTGCTCGCGAAGAAGGCGGGATCCTCGTGGAAGGCGAGCAGCGCCACACCGGCGGGATCGTTGACGTCGTGGTAGAGCACGCCCTCGATGCGGCTCCGCTCCATCGCCCCCACCAGCGGCTTGCCGTCGGGACAGCCCGTCCAGACCTGGAGCTGCATGAACAGCCGGCGCTCGGAGATCTGCTGGTTGGCGCCCTTCTCCCGCACGTCCACGCCGGGCTCGTCCACGGCCTTACCCTCCGCGGGTGTGCATCTCGAGGTGCGGATCGCGCTTGAGCTCGCCGATCTGCATGAGCGGGCTCCGGTCGGGCGTCGCCAGCCGCTCCTCCGCCCCGCGATCGCGGCGGCCCTGCCAGGTGGAGCGGATGAGGGCCAGCAGCTCCTCGCGCGAGGCGCCGTTCCCGCAGCGGCTTGCGCAGGTCGGTGCCGCGCGCGGCGTACAGGCAGAGATACCACAGACCGTCGGCGGTGAGGCGGCTCCGGTCGCAGGCGCGGCAGAAGGGCGCGGTGGTGGACGAGATGATGCCGAACACGCGGCCGTCGGAGAGGCGGAAGCGGTCGGCGGGCGCCGAGCTCTCCTCCACGATCGGCTCGATCGGCCCGTAGCGCTCGGTCAGACGCGTCAGCATCTCCTGGCGCGACACCACGCGCTCCATGCTCCAGTGGGTGGCGCCGCCGACGTCCATGTACTCGATGAAGCGCACCTCGGCGGAGACGGTCGCCCCGTACTCGATCAGGTCGGCCAGCTCGTCGTCGTTGACCCCGCGCATGACCACGGTGTCGAGCTTCAGTCCGGGCCAGCCCGTCTTCCCCACCGCCGCGATGCCCTCGAGCACGCGGGCGTGGGTGTCGCGCCGGGTCAGCGCCTTGAAGCGGTCCTCGCGCAGCGTGTCGAGGCTGACCGTGACGCGATGGAGGCCCGCCGCGCGCAGCGCGGGCGCCTGCTCGGCGAGCAGCACCCCGTTCGTGGTCATGGCCAGGTCCCGGATGCGCGGGTTGGCCGCGAGCAGCCGCACGAGGCGGTCGAGGTCGCGGCGGAGCAGCGGCTCGCCGCCGGTGAGGCGCACCTTGTCCACGCCCAGGTCGGCGAAGACGTCCACGAGCCGGTCCATCTCCTCGAAGGTCAGGACGTCGTCCCGGGGCAGCCAGACGTACTCCTCCTCGGGCATGCAGTACTGGCAGCGCAGGTTGCAGCGGTCGGTGACCGAGAGCCGCAGGTTGCGCAGCGGGCGATCGAGCGCGTCGCGGATCACGGCATCTCCACGTACACGTCGCCGTCCACCACCGCGGCCGGGAAGCAGCCGATCTTGACCGCGGGGTTGTTGGCGTTGGCCCCGGTGGTCACGTCCCAGCGCCAGCCGTGCCACGGGCAGATCGCGAGCCGGCCGTCGAGATCCCCTTCGCCCATGGGGCCGCCGCGGTGGGGGCAGGTGTTGTCGATCGCGTGGTAGGCGCCCTCGACGTTCCAGAGCGCGAGGGTCTTCGCCCCCGCCTGGACCACGAGCCCCTGCCCGGGCGGCACCTCGGTAGCCTTGGCGACCTTGAAGGACGGCATGGCGCTAGACCGTCGCGACAGCGGGCCCCGCGGGGGTCGCCGCGGGCTCGAGCGCCCGCTCCCACTCGCGCAGGAGCCCGGCCTTCTTCACCCCCACGTCGAAGTGGTCCCAGGGCATGATCTCGGTCGGCTCGCGATGCCGCCGCGTGAAGGACGCGGGGTCGCCGTCCCATTCGCGGAGGGCGTGGCGCCAGTCGCCGTCGAGCCCCGCGGCCAGCTCCACGAAGTCGGCCACCCGCCGGTCGCCGCGGGCCAGCAGGGCCTGGAGCGCGGCCTCGCGCGGGTTCTCGTGGACCACCCGGATCGTGTCGAGCCGACGGGCCGCCCGCTTGATGATGTCGAGCTTCTCCTCGAGGGCCCGCGGATCGTCGAAGGGCGCCCACTGGAACGGCGTCCACGGCTTGGGCACGAAGGAGGACACCGAGAGCGTCAGCTTGCCGAAGGAGTGGCCGTCGGGGCCCAGGGCCCGCAGCCGCTCGATCAGCCGCGCGGCCAGGTCGGGGATCGCCTCGATGTCCTCGCGGGTCTCGGTGGGCAGCCCGATCATGAAGTAGCACTTGAGGTTCGGAATGCCGTAACGGCGGAGCAGGTGGCAGGCCTCGTAGAGCTGCTCGTCGGTGATGGCCTTGCGGACGACGCGGCGCAGCCGCTCGGTGCCCGCCTCCGGCGCCATCGTGAGGGTCCGGTGCCCGCCGCGCTGCAGCGACGCCACCAGCTCCTCGGTCAGGCTGTCGGCCCGGAGCGAGGAGATGGACACCTCGACCCCGGCCTCCTCGAGCAGGCGCATGAGGTCGCCGATCCAGGGATAGTCGGACACGCAGGCGCCCACGAGCCCGACCCGCTTCGACTCCTTCGCGATCTTCGCCACCGACTCGCGCAGGGATTCGAGGCTCCGGTGCCGCACCGGCCGGTAGACCTGGCCTTCCAGGCAGAACCGGCAGCCGCGGCCGCAGCCCTTGCCGACCTCCAGCAGCTCCATGTGGCCGTACTCGGCCTTGGGCGTCTTGAGCGAGGAGCGCGTCTCGAAGCGATTGACGTCCTTCAGCCGGCGCTTGATCACCAGCGCGGGCACGTCGTCCGCGAGCGGCGTGACCGCCTCGATCAGCCCATCGGCCCCGTAGTCCACCCGGTACGCGTCGGGCACGTAGATGCCGGCCAGCGGCTTCAGCCGGTCGATGAAGCGGCGGCGGCTCCCGTCGTCGCCCGGATCGCTCTGGAGCCAGGCCGTGACGATCTCGCCCACCACTTCCTCGCCTTCCCCGACCACCACGAAGTCCATGAAGGGGGCGATGGGCTCGGGATTGGAGAAGGCGCACACGCCGCCCATCATCACGACCGGGTCGCCGGGGCCGCGATCGACCGCGCGGAGGGGAAGCCCCGCCATCCGCAGCATCCGGACCGCGTTGATGTAGTCGCCCTCGTAGGTCATCGAGAAGCCGACCAGGTTGAAGTCGGTCAGCGGCCGGTGGGACTCGAGCGAGAAGGGCGTGGTCCCGGTGCGAGCGTACTCGTCCACGTCCTCGGGGTCCGGGAAGAAGACACGCTCGCACACCACGTTCGGGAGCGCGTTCAGATGGCTGTAGATGGTCTGGAAGCCCAGGTTCGACATGCCGACCGCGTAGGTGTTCGGGTACACGAGCGCGATGGTCACGCGTCCGCCCCAATCCTTGCGGACCACGCCCTCTTCCGAGGCGACCAGCTCCTGAGCCTTCTTCTTGAGTTTCCAGGACATACGGACGGTAAGTCTACCACGGCAGGAACGAGCCAGAGACGCGGGAGCGGCCGGTACGCGGGCGCGACTTAAACGAGTGTCCGCGGCCTGGGGGAGTGCGGGGGCCATTTCATGGGCCCCCGCGTTAGATAGAGCCTAAGGACTTAAACCGATACCCAGGCGCTGCGGGCATTCGTGGCGCCGGTAAGCGGGCGGCGATCTAGTTCCCGGCGATGGGCCCGACCCCCATGATCTGGATGTCGATGCTCCGCGGCCGCGGGCCGTCGAGCTCGGCGAACAGGATCGACTGGAAGCGGCCCAGCGAGAGCTCGCCGCCGCTGATCCCCACCGCCACGCTCCGGCCGAGCAGCGCAGCCCGCAGGTGCGAGGTCGCATTGCCTCGCTCGCAGTCGGAGAAGCGCGGATCGTCGTGCTTGTACCCCGCATTATCGGCGACCAGGCGCTCCATCATGGCCTTGAGGTCGTCGACCAGTGCGCCCTGGAACTCATTGACGAAGAGCGCGCAGGTGGTGTGGAGGGAGTTGACCAGAATGATGCCCTCCTTGATGTCGGCGCCCAGCACGATGTCCCGGATCTGCTTGGTGATGTCCAGGACCTGGGTCCGCTTCTCGCTCAACATCGTGAAGGTCTTCCGGACTACCTTCAAGGTTTCCACCTTGATTGCCTCCGTGCTTGAGTGCGCTTCGACTTCTGGTGCCGAGGGAGGGAATCGAACCCCCACGGCCCTTACGGACCAGCGAATTTTAAGTTCGCTGCGTCTCCCAGTTCCGCCACCCCGGCCCAACCCACCGCTGGACCGCCCCCAACTTAGTGGAGGCGGCGAGCGGATTCGAACCGCTGAATAGAGGTTTTGCAGACCTCCGCCTTAGCCACTTGGCTACGCCGCCCTTGCACTGTCCGCCGACTACTCCGCCTGCTATATGGAGCGGGAAACGGGATTCGAACCCGCGACCCCAACCTTGGCAAGGTTGTGCTCTACCACTGAGCTATTCCCGCAAAACATCCTGTCACAGAACCGCGAGGAAGTGTAACAAACGCCTTGAGTAGTGTCAATTTACGGCCGATCCGGGGGCTCGCCCCGCAAGTATTTCGCGGCCTCCTCGGGAGGGGTCGGGTTGATGAAGAACCCGGTTCCCCATTCGAATCCGGCCACTCTGGTCAGCTTGGGGATGATCTCGAGGTGCCAGTGGAAGTGGTCGAGGGCCGGGGCCCGCAGGGGCGCGCTGTGGAGCATGAAGTTGTACGGGGGGTCGTCCAGGAACTGCCCCATCCGGCCGAGCACCTGCCGGACCGCCACGGCCAGCCGGGCGAAGTCGCCCGGCGGCGTGTCCTCGTAGCGCGACCGGTGCACGGTGGGCAGGATCCAGGTCTCGAACGGGAACCGGGGCGCGAAGGGGGACAGCGCCATGAACCCGTCCTGGTCCAGGATGACGCGCCCGCCCTCCTGCCGCTCCTGCCGGATGATGTCGCACCAGATGCAGCGCTTCTTGATCCGCAGGTGCTGGAGCGCGCCCGCCAGCTCCTCCTCGACCATGAGCGGCACCACCGGCGTGGCGATGAGCTGCGAATGGGTGTGCTCGAGCGAGGCGCCGGCCGGATCTCCGTGGTTCTTGAAGACCATCACGTACTCGAGGCGCGGATCCTTGGACAGGTCCACGATCCGGTCCCGGTAGGCGCGGAACACCTCGGCCAGCTGCGCGGGCGGCAGGCGCTCGATGACCGCGTCGTGATCGGGCGACTCGATGACCACCTCGTGGGCACCCACCCCGTTCATCCGATCGTAGAGGCCTTCCGCCGCCGGCTCCAGCTCGCCCTCGATGCGGAGCGCCGGGAACTTGTTGGGCACCACGCGCAGGAGCCAGCCCGGCGTGTTGGGCTCGCTCCGGCCCGGACGGAGCGCCCAGACCTCCTCCGGCGTGCGATGCTCCTGCCCTCCGCAGAACACGCAGGGCCCGCCCTTGCGCAGGCGCGGGGCCGGCGTGAAGTCGGACGGGCGGCGGGCGCGCTCGGTGGAGATGATCACCCACCGGCCCACGACGGGATCCCGGCGCAGCTCAGGCACGCGACACCCCCTCCTCTTCCGGCCTCGGCTCACGGGCCAGCAGCGAGGCCAGCGACTCCGCGACCGGCTTGCCCTCGAAGAGCACCGCCGCCACCTCCTCGCAGATCGGCATCGTCACGCCGCGCGCCCGCGCCATCCGCAGCACCGAGGAGACGGTGCGCACGCCCTCCGCCACCATCGGCGTGCCCGCCTCCACCTCCGCCAGCGAGCGGCCCCGCGCGATCGCACCGCCGAGCGCGCGATTGCGGCTCTGCGAGCCGGTGCAGGTCAGCACGAGGTCGCCGAGACCGGCCAGCCCCGCGAAGGTCGCGGGCTGCGCCCCGGCCGCGGTGCCGAGCCGCACGATCTCGGCGAGGCCCCGCGTGATCAGCGCCGCCCGCGCGTTCTCGCCCAGCTCGAGCCCATCCACCAGCCCGGTCGCGATGGCCATCACGTTCTTCACCGCGCCGCCCAGCTCCACGCCGACCACGTCGCGGTTCGTGTACAGGCGGAGCGTGGGGCCGGCCAGACGGCGCTGCAGATCGGCCGCGATCCCCTCGTCCGACGACGCGACCACGAGCGCGGTGGGCCGGCCCTGGGCGACCTCGCGCGCGAACGACGGGCCGGAGAGCACCGCCACCGGCCGGCCGGGCAGCCGCCCGGCCAGGAGCTCCGACATGCGCAGCCCGTGCCGCGGCTCGAGGCCCTTCGTCGCCGACACCAGCACCGCGTCTCCCGCGACGCGGTCGCCCACCGCCGCGAGCACGTCCTCGACGAAGTGCGACGGCACCGCGACCAGCACGGTCCGGCTCCCGGCCAGCGCCAGGCCCGCGTCCGCGGTCACGGTCACGCCATCCGGCAGCGCGATCCCCGGAAGGTAGCGCGGGTTCTCGCGCCGGGCCCGCATGGACGCGGCGAGGGCCGGATCGCGCACCCACAACCGCACCGGCACGCCCACGCGGCCCAGGTGCATCGCGAGCGCGGTGCCCCAGCTCCCGGCGCCGAGCACGGCCACCGGCGCGCGCCGGGCGTCGCCCGCGTCGGCCGGGCGACTCACGCGAGGCGGGTGCGCTCGCCGAGCCGCCGCTCGGTGCCGCTGACCAGGCGCGCGATGTTCTCCCGGTGACGCCAGACGATGATCAGCGCCGCCACCACCGCCGCGACGACCGCGTGGCGCGGGTAGCCGAACACCCACGCAGCCACCGGCAGGCTGAGACAGGCCACCACGGAGGCCATGGACACGTAGCGCGACACCGCGGTCACCGCGATCCACAGCAGCGCCGCGGGGCCGACCGCCCACGGGATGAGCGCGAGGAACGCGCCGAGGCCGGTGGCCACGCCCTTGCCGCCCCGGAACCGGAGGAAGACCGGCCAGCAGTTGCCCGCGATGGCGGCCACCGTGCCGCCCGCCGCCGCCCACACCTCCGGCCCGATGGAGCGGGCGACCCGCACCGCCACGTAACCCTTCACGATGTCGCCGACCAGCGTGAGCACCGCGGGGCCGGTGCCGAGCGTGCGCAGGACATTGGTGGCGCCGATACTGCCGCTGCCCGCGCGGCGGATGTCGGTGCCGCCCGCGGCGCGGGCCACCAGGAAGCCGATCGGGATCGCCCCGATCAGGTAGGCGGCGAGGAGCCCGAGCACGGTCAGGGCCATCGCTCGCGGTCCCGCACCAGGTCCTTCGGGTTGGTATGGAGGAAGAACCGGTAGAAGTAGTCGGCGCCCGAGATCACGGTGAGGGCCAGCGCGATCCAGAGGGCCGAGCGCGCGACGAGGTGGAAGAGCGCCAGGTCCTGCGAGACCCCCTTCTCGAGGATCAGCAGCGTCAGGGCCACGTACTGCGACACCGTCTTCGCCTTGCCCAGCGATGACGCCGGCACCACCGCGCCCATGGACAGCGCGACTCCCCGCAGGCCGGTCACCGCCAGCTCGCGGCCGATGATCACCACCGCCATCCACGCGGAGATCATGTCGATGTGCACGAGCGAGATCAGCGCCGCCGCCACCAGCAGCTTGTCGGCGACCGGGTCCAGCAGCGTGCCGAGCTTGGTGACCTGATTCCACCGCCGCGCCATCCGCCCGTCGAGCCAGTCGGTGAGCGACGCGGTCGCGAAGATGACGGCGGCGATCAGCACGCTGACCCGGTCCGACGAGATGAGGAAGACCATGATGGGCGGCACCAGCACGATGCGGAACAGGGTCAGCGCGATCGGGAGGTTCACGCGCGCGACTCCGAGCCGACCGCCGCGGTCGCCCCGGCGCGGCGGGGAACGAAGCCGCCCGCGACGAACACCGGCACCACCAGGCTCACGTCCGCCCGGAGGCACCAGGCGAGGTCGGCGGCCCGGCCCAGGCGCTGGAGCTTCCGGCCCCAGCCCGAGTCCTCCGCGAGACGCTCGAGCCGGGCTCCGTAGTGCCGACCCAGACCGAGCGCGGCCTGGGCGCCCTCGGAGAGCACGGCTCCCGGGGAAGCGTCGGCCAGGCGGGCCACCAGCAGACCCGCGCACACCGTATCCTCCAGCGAGAACGCCCCGTTGTCGCCCGCGCACAGGACGGTCACGTCGCGCCCCTGCTCGAGCGCCCAGCGCGCGGCCGCGGTGACATTGGTGAGCGCGGCGAGCCCGGCCGCCGCCGCCCGCGCGGCGGTGAGCATCGCGGCGGTGCCGTTGGTCGTGGTCAGCACCACCGTGCGGCCGCCGACACGGTCCGCGGTGAACTCCGCGGGCGAGTTGCCGAGATCGAAGCCGGCGAGCGCTTCCCCGCCCCGCTCCCCGGCCAGCACGGTGTCGGCCCCGTCGCGCGCGGCGAGCGCTTCGGCCGCCGCCGCGTCGGGCACCGGCACCAGGCGCCGGCAGCCTGCGTCGCACGCGGCCACCGATGCGGTGGTGGCCCGCAGCACGTCCACCGCGAGCGCGACACACCCCGTGAGGGGCGCGTCGGGGAATTCCGCCGGAGTCAGCGCCACGTGGACCCGCATCGGGAGCGCGACCGCCTACCGCGCCCGGTCCCGGAGAGCGCGGATCTTGAGCCGGAGCGCGTTGAGGTTGATGAAGCCCTCCGCGTCGCGCTGGCGATACACCTGATCGGCCTCGAAGGTCACGAAGTCGGTCCGGTAGAGGGACCGCGGCGACTTGCGGCCGACCACCGTCACGGTGCCCTTGTAGAGCTTGAGGCGCGCGGTGCCGGTCACGTCCCGCTGCACGGCGTCCACGAGCCCCTGCACCGCCTCGCGCTCCGGGCTGAACCAGAAGCCGTAGTAGATCATCTCCGCGTAGCGCGGCACCAGCGAGTCGCGCAGGTGCAGCACCTCGCGATCGAGGGTGATGGACTCGAGCGCGCGGTGCGCCGCGTGCAGGATGGTGCCGCCGGGCGTCTCGTAGACCCCGCGCGACTTCATGCCCACGAAGCGGTTCTCGACCAGGTCCACCCGCCCGATGCCGTGCTCGCCCCCCAGCCGGTTGACCGCCTCGAGCAGCGCGGCGGGCGAGAGGCGCCGCCCGTCCACCGCCACCGGGTTGCCCGCCTCGTACTCGATCTCCACGTAGACCGGCACGTCGGGCGCCGACTCCGGGGAGTTCGTGAGCAGGAACATCTTGGGCGGGGGCTCGTTCCACGGATCCTCGAGGATGCCGCCCTCGAAGGAGATGTGGAAGAGATTGCGGTCGGTGGAGTACGGCCGCTCCGCGGTCACCGGCACCGGGATGTCGTGCCGCCGGGCGAAGTCCATGAGCGCGGTGCGGGAGTCGAGGTCCCACTCCCGCCACGGCGCGATGACGGTCAGATCGGGCCCGAGCGCCGCGTAGGTCAGCTCGAAGCGCACCTGGTCATTGCCCTTGCCGGTGGCCCCGTGGCTCACCGCGTCCGCCCCTTCCTTCCGCGCCACCTCCACCTGAGCCTTGGCGATGAGCGGCCGCGCGATCGAGGTCCCCATCAGGTACGAGCCCTCGTACACCGCGTTGGCGCGGAGCATCGGGAACACGAAGTCGCGGACGAATTCTTCCCGCAGGTCCACGATGTGCACCGTGGAGGCGCCGGTGCGCAGGGCCTTCTCCTTGACCGGGATCAGCTCCTCGCCCTGCCCGAGGTCGGCGCAGTACGCCACGACCTCGCAGCGGTAGGTCTCGATGAGCCAGCGGAGGATGACGGAGGTGTCGAGCCCCCCGGAGTACGCGAGCACGACCTTCTTGACGGATCTGGTCACGGCTGCTCTCCACCCAGCAGGTTGACGATGATGGCCTTCTGCGCGTGCAGGCGATTCTCGGCCTGGTCGAGGATCAGGCTGCGGGGCCCGTCGAGCACCGCGTCGGTGATCTCCTCGCCCCGGTGCGCGGGCAGGCAGTGCATCACGAGCGCGTCGCCGGGCGCGAAGCTCAGCAGCCGGTCGTTGACCTGGTAGCGCTGGAAGGCCTCCAGGCGCTGCTCGCGGTCGCCTTCCTGGCCCATGCTGATCCAGGTGTCGGTGTAGATCACGTCGGCGTCCTCCACCGCGTCGCGCACCTCGGTGGTGACCTGGACGCGCCCACCCATGGCGCGGCAGGCTTCCAGGACACCCGCATCCGGCTCGTAGCCGGGCGGGCACGCGACCACCAGTGTGGTCCCGAGCATGGAGCCCAGCAGCAGGAGCGAGTTGCACACGTTGTTGCCGTCGCCCACCCAGGCCAGGCGCAGCTTCGCCGGGTCCAGCCCGCGCTCGTAGAGCGTGAAGAAGTCCGCCATCGCCTGGCAGGGATGCTCGAGGTCGGACAGGCCGTTGATCACCGGGATCGTGGCGTGGGCCGCGAGCTGCTCGAGCGTCTTGTGCGAGAACACGCGCGCCGCCACCACGTCCACCCAGCGCGAGAGGTTGCGGGCCACGTCGGGCACCGACTCGCGCTTGCCCATCCCGATCTCCTGGGCGGCCAGGTACACCGCCGCGCCCCCGAGCTGCACCATCGCCACCTCGAAGGTGACCCGCGTGCGCAGCGAGGGCTTCTCGAAGATCAGGGCCATGGTGCGCCCGGGCAGCGGGGTCCAGCCGTCGCGGGCCTTCTGCCGGGCCTTGAGATCGGCCGTGAGGGCGAACAGGCGCGGGAGATCCTCCCGGGCGATGTCGCGGATGGACAGGAAATGCTTCACTTCACGAAGCCGCTCAGGACCTGATCGATGATCTCGACCGCGCGGCGCACGGTGGCCTCGTCGGTAATCAAAGGCGGAGCCAGCCGCAACGTATTGTCGCCCGCGCTGAGCACGAGCAGGCCGCGCTCGCGGCAGGCCCCGATGACCTCGCCCACCGGCGGCACCAGGTCCATGCCCACGAGCAGACCGCGCCCCCGCACCGCGGTCGCCGCCTTCGGGTGCCGGCCGCGCACCGCCTCGAGCTGATCGCGCAGCAGGCGGCCGGTGGTGGCCGCGCGCTCGGGCAGCCGCTCCTCCATCAGCGTCGTGAACACGGTCAGGCCCACCGCGGTGACGAACGGGTTGCCGCCGAAGGTGGAGCCGTGGGTGCCCGGCGTGAACGCGGACGCCACGCTCTCGGTGGCGAGGGTGGCCCCGATCGGCACCCCGTTGGCCAGCGCCTTGGCCAGCGTCATGATGTCGGGCTCGATGCCGGAGTGCTCGTAGCCCCAGAGCCGGCCGGTGCGCCCCATGCCGGTCTGGATCTCGTCCAGCACGAGCAGGATCCCCGCCTCGTCGCAGAGCTTGCGCAGCCCGGGCAGGTAGCCGTCGTCCGGGATGTTGACGCCGCCCTCGCCCTGGATCGGCTCGACCATCACCGCGGCGGTGTGGCTGTCGATGGCCCGCTCCACCGCGCGCAGGTCGTTGAACGGCACGTACTTGAACCCGCCGGGCAGCGGCTCGAACCCGTGGTGGTACTTCTCCTGCGCGGTGGCGGTCACGGTGGCCAGCGTCCGCCCGTGGAAGCCGCCCCGCATCGTGATGATGTCCCCGCGGTCGCTGGCCCCGTGCTCCTTGGCCCACTTCCGCGCGAGCTTGATCGCGGTCTCGTTGGCCTCCGCGCCCGAGTTGGAGAAGAACACCCGGTCGGCGAACGAATGATCGCAGAGCAGCTTGGCGAGCTGGGTCTGCTGCGGGATGTAGAAGAGGTTCGACACGTGGAGCAGCGTGGCCGCCTGCTCCCGCATCGTCCCCACCACCTTGGGATGGGAGTGCCCGAGCGCGGTCACCGCGATGCCGCCGGTGAAGTCGAGGTACTCCTTGCCGTCGCTGTCCCACACCCGCGCCCCGTCGCCGCGCACCAGCACCACCGGGGCGCGCTTGGCGGTGTACATCAGGTGCTTGTCCGCCCACTCGATCAGCGTCTTGGTATCCGTCATGGCTCCCTCATAGGACGATTTCGGTCCCGATACCTTCTTTGGTGAGGACCTCGAGCAGGATCGCGTGGGGCACGCGGCCGTCGATGATGTGCGCCTTCTGGGCGCCGCCGCCGAGGGCTCGCAGCGAGGACTCCACCTTGGGCAGCATGCCCCCGTCGATCACGCCCGCCTTGATCAGCCGCTCCGCGTCACGCTTGGTGAGCGTCGAGATCAGGCGGCCGTCCTCGCCGTTGATGCCGGTGACGTCCGTGAGGTGGATCAGCTTCTCCGCGAAGAGCGCGGCGGCCACGTCGCCCGCCACCAGGTCCGCGTTGATGTTGTAGGTCTCGCCCGCCGCCCCCACCCCGACCGGCGCGATCACCGGGATGAACCCGTTCTCCTCGAGCAGCCGGATCGGCTCGGGATTGACCGCTTCCACCTCGCCCACCAGCCCGATGTCCACCGAGGTCCCGTCGGGCATCTTGTGCAGCCGCTTGTGGGCCCGCAGCAGGCTCGCGTCCTTGCCGGAGAGCCCCACCGCCCGGCCCCCGTGCAGGTTGATCAGGCCCACGATCTCCTTGTTGATCTTGCCGACCAGCACCATCTCGACGATCTCGACCGTCTCCTCGTCGGTGACGCGCATGCCGCCCACGAACTTCGGCTCCTTGCCGAGCCGCTTCATGAGGGCGCCGATCTGGGGACCACCGCCGTGCACGATGACCGGCCGGATGCCGACGAGGCGGAGGAGGAGCACGTCCTTGGCGAACTGCTCCTTGAGATCCGCCTGCTCCATGGCGGCCCCCCCGTACTTGATCACGAGGGTCTTGCCCTGGAAGGCACGGATATAGGGCAGCGCCTCGATGAGCAGCTCGGCGCGCTGCACCAGCTCCGGGATCGGCATCATGCGCTCGTTCACTTTATAAGATGTAGCGGGAGAGATCCTCGTCCTTCACCACGTCGGCCAGCTGCGCGTGCACGTACTCCGCGTCGATCACGAGCTCCCGCCCGACCAGGTTGGGGGCGTCGAAGGAGATCTCCTCCAGCAGCCGCTCCATCACCGTGTACAGGCGCCGGGCCCCGATGTTCTCGGCCCGCTGGTTCACCGTGAACGCGATCTCGGCGATGGCCTCCACCGCGTCGGTGGTGAAGCGCAGCGTCACCCCTTCCGTCCTCAGCAGCTCAACATATTGCCGTATCAGGGCGTTCTGAGGTTCGCTCAGAATGCGGATAAAATCCGGCCGCGTCAAGGGCTCCAGCTCGACCCGGATCGGGAAGCGCCCCTGCAGCTCCGGGATCAGGTCCGCCGGCTTGGCCACGTGGAAGGCCCCCGCCGCGATGAACAGGATGTGGTCGGTCCGGACCGCGCCGTATTTCGTGGTCACCGTCGAGCCCTCGACGATCGGCAGGAGGTCGCGCTGCACCCCTTCCCGCGACACGTCGGGGCCCCGGCCGCCCTCCCGGCCCGCGATCTTGTCCAGCTCGTCCAGGAAGATGATGCCCGAGTTCTCCACCCGGCGGACCGCCTGGCCCACCGCCTCGTCCATGTCCACCAGCTTCTGGGCTTCCTCCTGGGCCAGCAGCCGCCGCGCCTCCCCCACCTTGACCCGCCGCCGCCGCGTGCGGCCGGGCATGAGGTGCGAGAGCATGTCCTTGAGGTTGATCCCGATCTCCTCCATGCCCTGGCCCGGGAGGACCTCCAGCATGGGCCCGGCCTGCTGCACGTCCATCTCGATGGGCCGCTCGTCGAGCTTGCCGGAGCGGAGCTGGGCCCGGAGCTTGTCCCGGGTCGCATCGCGGGAGGCGTCGGGCGACACCTCCTCGAGCGTGCCGCTCACGTAGGCTTCGCCGGGGCGGCGGGGCAGCAGCAGGTCGAGGAGCCGCTCCTCGGCCAGCGTCTCCGCCCGCTCGCGCACCGCGGCCGCCATCTCCGCCTTGACCATGCTCACGCCCAGCTCGGTCAGGTCGCGGATCATGGACTCGACGTCCCGGCCCACGTAGCCCACCTCGGTGTACTTGGACGCCTCCACCTTGAGGAACGGGGCCTGGGCGAGCTTGGCGAGGCGCCGGGCGATCTCGGTCTTCCCGACCCCGGTGGGCCCGATCATGATGATGTTCTTCGGCGCGACCTCGTCGCGCAGCTCGGCGGGCAGGTTCTGCCGCCGCCACCGGTTGCGGAGCGCGATGGCGACCGCGCGCTTGGCCTTGCCCTGGCCCACGATGAAGCGGTCGAGCTCGGCGGTGATCTGGGCCGGCGTGAGGCCGCTTGTTCCGAGCGGTTGGCCGAGCGGCGGAGCGGGCTGGTCGGTCACAGGCTCAGCACCGTGATCTGATCGTTCGTGTAGACGCAGATGCCGGCCGCGATGCGGAGAGACTCCTCCGCGATCTGCGGCGCCTCGAGCGTGGAGTGCGCCCGCAGCGCCCGCGCCGCGGCGAGGGCGTAGGGCCCGCCCGAGCCGATCCCGACCAGGCCGTCGTCGGGCTCGATCACGTCGCCGGTGCCCGACACGATGAAGCTCGTCTCCGCGTCGGCCACCGCCAGCAGCGCCTCGAGCCGCCGGAGCACGCGGTCCATGCGCCACTCCTTGGCCAGCTCGACGGCGGCGCGCGGGAGATTGCCCCGGTGCTCCTCGAGCTTCGCCTCGAAGCGCGCGAAGAGCGTGAACGCGTCGGCGGCCGCGCCCGCGAAGCCGGCGAGCACGCGGTCGTGGTGCATCTTGCGCACCTTGCGCGCGCCCGCCTTCATGATGGTCTGGCCGAAGGTGACCTGCCCATCGCCCGCCACCGCCACGCGGCCCTTGTGCCGGACGCAGACCACGGTGGTGGCGTGGATCGACGGGGCGGTCGGCGACGTCATGGCGAGCTCCGAGTCCTCTCAGGTCGCCCGCGGATGCGCGGCGTCGTACACGCGCATCAGGTGCTCCGGGCTCACGTGGGTGTAGCGCTGGGTGGTGGAGAGGCGGCTGTGGCCCAGCAGCTCCTGGATGAGCCGGAGATCCGCGCCCGCCCCCAGCATGTGCGTGGCGAAGCTGTGGCGGAGGGTGTGGGGCGTCACCCGCTGGGCGATCCCGGCCCGGCGCGCGCGGGCGCGCACGATGCGCAGCGCGCTCCGCGTGGTGAGCCGGCCGCCGCGCGGGTTGAGGAAGAGCGGCCCGCGCCGGCGCCCGCGGAGTGCCAGGTAGGCCGCGAGGGCCTCCAGCGCGGACTCGCCGACCGGCACCACGCGCTCCTTGCTGCCCTTGCCGAGGACGCGCACGGTGCGCCGGTCCTCATCCAGGTCGTCCACGTCGAGGCCGCAGCCCTCGGCCACCCGGAGCCCGCTCGCGTAGAGCAGCTCGAGCAGCGCGCGATCGCGCGCGCCGGCCAGGGACGGCTCCGGCTCGGGACTCAAGAGCACCGCGGTCTCGTCCACCGGCAGGAACGACGGGAGCCGCCGGCCCAGGCGCGGGCCGCGCACCTGGCGCGCCGGATTCACCTCCATGGCGCCGCGGCGGCCGAGGAAGCGAAAGCAGCTCCGCACCGCGGCCAGCTTGCGCGCGATGGTGGCCTTGGCCAGCTTCCGCTTGTGGAGCCACACCAGGTAGGCCCGGACCACGCGCGTATCCGCCGTCTCCCAGCCCGCGATCTTCTCGGCGGCGAGGAAGCGGGAAAACTCGGTCAGATCGGCGGTGTAGCCCCGGAGGGTATGGGGAGACGCGCCACGCTCGACCGCCTGGTATTCGAGGAAGGATCCGACCGCCGCGTCCATCGTGGATGAACCGGGAGGCTCCTCAGGCGACCGTGGGAACCAGTTCCTGCCGGTAGCCGCACTCCTCACGGAAGCACTGCCGCGTGACCTTGCCGCCGCGCGCGTAGCGCTCGGTCAGGAACGGGGCCGCGCACTTCGGACACGGCTCCGCCACCGGGCGCGTCCACAGCGCGAACTTGCACGTGGGATAGTTCGTGCACGCGTAGAAGGTCTTGCCCTTGCGGGTGCGCTTCTCCAGGAGCTGGCCGCCGCAGTCCGGCAGCGGGCACGTGATCCCGAGCGTCACCGGCTTGGTGGTCTTGCACTCCGGATACCCCGAGCACGCGATGAACTTGCCGAAGCGGCCGTGCTTGATGACCATCGGCTTGCTGCACGTCGGGCAGGTCTCGTCGGTGGGCTCGTCGGCCGGCCGCTCGCGCCCGCCGCTCATGTCCTTGGTGAACTTGCAGTCCGGATAGGTGGAGCAGGCGAGGAACTTGCCGAATCGGCCCCACTTCTCGAGCAGCGGCTTGCCGCACTCGGGACACTCCTGCCCGGCGTCCACGCCGACCTTGACGTTGTCCATCTTCTTGCCGGCCGCCTTCAGGTCGCGCGAGAACTGCTTGTAGAAGGTCTCGACCGTCTTCACCCAGTCCGCGTCGCCTTCCTCGATCTTGTCGAGCGACTCCTCGAGCTGGGCGGTGAACTCGACGTCCATGACCTCGGGGAAGTGCGGCACCAGCATGTCGGTGACCTGCATCCCGAGGTCGGTCGGGAACAGGGTCCCGCGCTCGCGTCGCGCGTAGCCGCGCTCCTGGATGGTGCCGAGGATCTGGGCGTAGGTGGACGGCCGCCCGATCCCCCGGTCCTCCAGCAGCTTGACCAGCGAGGCCTCGGTGAAGCGCGGCGGCGGCTGGGTGAAGTGCTGCTTGGGATCGAGCGCGAGCAGCTTGAGCGTCTCTCCCACGGTCAGCAGCGGCATGACCGCCTCCGCCTCGTCCTCCGGCGTCTCGTCGGTGGCCTCGCGGGACTCGACGTACACCGCGGTGAAGCCGGGGAACTTCATGGTCGAGCCCTGGGCCCGGAAGAGGGCGTCCGCCGCGGTGATGTCCGCGGCCACCGTGTCGTACACCGCGGGCAGCATCTGGCTCGCCAGGAACCGCTCCCAGATCAACCGGTAGAGCCCGAGCTGGTCCTTGGACAGGAAGCGGGCCACCGCCTTGGGCTCGCGCGCCACCGAGCTCGGGCGCACCGCCTCGTGGGCCTCCTGCGCGCTCTTCTTGGCCTTGTAGGTGGGCGGCGCGTCGGGCAGGTACTCGCGCCCCAGGCGCCCGGTCACCCACTCGCGCGCTTCGTCCTGCGCCTCCGCGGCCACCCGCACCGCGTCGGTGCGCATGTAGGTGATGAGGCCGACCGCGCCCTCCTCGCCGAGCTCGACGCCCTCGTAGAGCTGCTGGGCCAGCATCATCGTCTTCTTGGCGGTGAAGTGGAGCTTGCGGCTCGCGTCCTGCTGGAGCGTGGAGGTGATGAAGGGCGGCGCGGGATTCCGGCGCCGCTCCCCCCGCGTGACCGACTTCACGGTCCAGGTGGCGCCCTCGAGCCCCGCCGTCACCGCGGTGGTGGCGGCCTCGTCGGGCAGGTCGGCCTTCTCCCCACGCACTTCCTTGAGGGTCGCGACGAAGTCGGGCGGGTTCTTGCCCTTGAGCTTGGCGTGCAGCGACCAGTACTCCACCGGCACGAAGGCGGCGATCTCGCGCTCGCGCTCGGTGAGCAGGCGCACCGCCACCGACTGCACGCGCCCGGCCGAGAGCCCGCGGCGGATCTTCTCCCACAGGAGCGGGGAGAGCTTGTAGCCCACCAGCCGGTCCAGCACGCGCCGGGCCTGCTGCGCGTTGACCTTGTTGGTGTCGATCTTGCCCGGGTGCAGGAAGGCGGCCTTGACCGCGCGCTCCGTGATCTCGTTGAACATGATCCGGTGCGTCTTGGCCTTGCTGATGCCGAGCTCCTGGGCGAGGTGCCAGCCGATGGCCTCCCCTTCCCGGTCCGGGTCGGTCGCGATGTAGAGCGCGTCCACCTTCTCGGCCGCCTTCTTCAGCTCGTCGAGCACCTTCTTCTTGGCCGGCAGCACCTTGTACTCCGGCTTGAAGCCCTTCTTCTCGTCCACGCCGAGCTTGGACTTGGGCAGATCACGGACGTGCCCCATCGAGGCCTTGACGACGTACTTCGAGTCCAGATACTTCTGGATCGTCTTGACCTTGGTGGGCGACTCCACCACCACCAGCGCCCGCTTCACCGCTGCCACCCGCCGGTCTCCTATCCTCGTCCGATCCGGACGAACCGCTTGCCCTCGATCTGCCGCACCCGCCCCTCGAGCTCCAGCTCCAGCAGCGCGGCCGACACGCGCCCGGCGCCCAGCCCACTGCGCTCGATCACGTGGTCGATGTCGATCGGATCCTCGCCGAGGATGCCGAGGATGTTCCGGGTCGCTACCGTAACTTCTTTCTCGTATTCGCTCGGCTCGCCTGCGGCTGCGCCTCGCCCTGCCACTGCGGCGCCTCCTGCCGTTCCAACTCGTCCGTCAGTGGTCACGCAGGCCTTCCAGCGCTCGGGCAGGACCGCGACCACGTCCTCCCAGCCCATCGCCACGTGCGCCCCGTCCTGGATCAGCCGGTTGGCCCCGCGACTCTCCGGCGCGGTGATGCGTCCCGGCACCGCGAGCACCTCGCGGCCGAGCTCGGCGGCGAGGCGCGCGGTGATGAGCGAGCCGCTCTTCTCGGCCGCCTCGACGACCACCACCGCGAGCGATATCCCCGCGATCACCTGGTTGCGGATCGGGAAGTTGTGCGGCAGCGGCGGCGTCCCCGGCGCGAACTGGGAGAGCAGGGCGCCGCGCGCCGCGATCTCGCGCCGCGAGCCGCCGGTTCTCGGGCGGATAGATCACGTCCACGCCCGAGCCGAGCACCGCGATGGTGCGCCCGCCGACGCGGAGCGCGCCGCGATGGGCCGCGCTGTCGATGCCGCGCGCGAGCCCGCTCACGATGGTGACGCCGCGCGCGGCGAGGTCCGCCGCGAGCGTCTCGGCGACCTCGAGGCCGTAGGGCGTCGCCCGTCGGGAGCCCACGATGGCGACCGCGAGCGCGTCCGCGTCCACGAGCGTGCCGCGCACGTGAAGCGCGGCGGGCGCGTCGGGAATCTCCGCGAGCCGCGACGGAAACCCGGCGTCCCCGCGCGCGATCGCGCGCGGGATGGACCCCGTCTCGTCGTGGATACGCTCATGTATCACGGACATCACTCCATCGCATCGGTGCGCTTCAGTATACCGGACCGTCCAATTGGGGCAAAACCGGGCGGGCGCGATCACCGCGGCGAGCGGCCTCCGCCGAGAGACGCGAGGAGCGTGCGCGCCTGGGTGGCGGCCTCGGTCCGCGGATGCGACTTCACCACCTGCTCCCACGTCTCGCGCGCGCGCGGCAGGTCGTGCAGCGCGCGGTAGCACATGCCGAGCTTGAGGAGCGACTCCGCGACCGGCGCGCTCTGCGGGTAGAGATCGGACACCTTCTGGAACTCGGTCACCGCCTGGTTGAAGTCGCGCTGGCGATAGTAGGCCTCGCCGATCCAGTACTGCGAGCTCGCGGCCAGGTTGTGCTTGGGGAACTTGTCGATGAGCTCGGTGAACTCGAGCACCGCCTGGCCGTGCTCGTCGGCGCGGAAGCTGGCCATCGCGGTCGCGTAGAGCTTCTCGGCCGTCACCTCGCGCCCGGGCGCCGGCGCGGCCGGCTTCGGGGCCGCCACCGGGGCCGGCGGCGGCACGCTGAGCGTCGCCACCTTCTGATTCGTCTCGTCGAGCGCGGAGCGCAGCGCGCGGACCGCGCCGTCCTGCTGCTGGCTCGCCGCCTTGAGCTGCTCGCGATCCGTGGCCGCGGTCTTCGTCTCGCCGACCAGGAACGCGGCCTGCGCGTCGAGGGCCTTCATCTCGCCGGCCAGCTTGCCCACGTCCTTCCCGATCTGATCCTGCCCCTTCTTGAGCTCCTCCACCTGCTTGACCAGCGCGGCCATCTCGGCCTCGCGGCGCGTCTTCTCCCCGGTGCCGCAGCCCGCGGCCGCGAGCAGGACGAGGCCCATGAGGGGCGCCGTGCACACGATGCGCTCACGAAAACCGGTCACCATGGCATTGACCGTAGCACCTGTCCGATCGAAAAGCTAATTTTCACGAGCCTTTGACTGACATTCGGCTTTTCGCTAGCATGGCGGGCCATGGACGAGCTCCCCTGGATGCTCGCGGTCTCCGCCCTCGGCACCGGCGCCGTCTTCGGCTACATCATCCAGCGTGGCGGCTTCTGCCTCACCCGCGCGCTCTCGAACGCGGTCCTGATGCGGGACGGCAATATCCTGCGCGCCTATATCCTCGCCCTGCTCGTCGCGATGGTGGGCGTGCAGGTGATCGACGCGCTGGGACTGGTGGACATTCCCCTGCGCCCCCTGCGCTGGGTGTCGAACATCGTGGGCGGCCTGCTCTTCGGCGTGGGCATGATCCTCTCGGGCGGCTGCTCGGGCAGCACCTGGTACCGGGTGGGAGAAGGCGCCGTCGGCGCCTGGGTCGTGCTCGTGGGCTTCGCCATCGGCGCCACCACCGCCGGCGTCGGGCTGCTGGCGCCGATCCGCACCGCGCTGCAGAAGCCCGCGATCACGATCGGGGACGGCGCGGCCCCGACGCTGGCCAATATCGCGGGGCTCTCCCCGTGGATCGTGATCGCGGTGCTCGCGGTCGGGATCGGCATCTGGCTGATGCGCGGCCGGCGCGAGCCCGAGCACGGCAAGTGGCCCTGGCCGGCCAGCGGCGCCGCCGTCGGCGTGATGATCGCGGTGGGCTGGTGGGCCTCGACCTTCGGCGACCGCCCGGTCGGCATCACCTTCGCGGCCAATACCGGCCACCTGCTCACCTACCCGATGGTCGGCTACCCCAACCGCGTCACCTGGAGCATGCTGATGGCCCTCGGCGTGCCGCTCGGCGCCTTCGTCGCGGCGTGGACCACCGCCCAGTTCGCGTGGAAATTCCCCGCGGCGTCCAGCCTGCCGAAGATCTTCCTCGGCGGGCTCCTCATGGGCGCGGCGGCGCTCGTCGCCGAGGGCTGCAACATCAACCAGGGGCTTACCAACTCCGCGACGCTCGCGCTCGGCAGCCTGCTCACGTTCGCGTCGATGTGCGCGGGGGCCTGCGCGACGCTCTGGTTCCTGTTCGTGCGGAAGTCCTGAGGCGCGCGAGCGCGGGAGTCGGGCGGGCAGCGGCGCGGGGGGCGGGGGTGGGGCTCTGACCACGACCGCCTTACTCGTTGTTCCGCGGAGGAGTTCCCAATCCGGGATGGAGAGGTTCTGGGCTTCCGTTGGCGGGGAACGGGTCACCCGCCCCACCCCCGCCCCCCACGCCGCTGCCCGCCCGGTCCTGCGCTCCTTGTTTCCGCTTGCCGCTTGCGCTTGCCGTTTCCGCTTCGATTCTCAGAGACCGGGGCGCAGGACGATCACCTTTACTTCTTCGCCCGGCTGAATTGTTGTCTCGCCTGGGACGATGGCGAGGCCGTCGGCGGTGACCATTGATCGCAGCACGCCGGAGCTCTGCGTGCCGGTGAGGCGGGCGCCGTAGGTTTCGCCGTCTGGGGTCAAGGTCACGCGCAGGTAGCCGCGGCGGGTGTCGCCGTTCTTGATGGGGGCGAGGGCGTGGGCCTTGAGCGTTGGGCGGTGGAGGCGGGTGTGGCCGGCCATGCGGAGGATCGCGGGGCGGACGAAGAGCTCGAAGGTGACCATGGCGGAGACGGGGTTGCCGGGCAGCGCGAAGAGGGCCAGGGCGCCCTTGCCCTCCTGCGGGATCGTCGAGAAGGCGATCGGCTTGCCGGGGCGCATGTCCACGAGCCAGAGGTGCTGCTCCGCTCCGAGCCGCGCCAGCGCGGCCTTCACGAAGTCGTGCTCGCCCACCGAGACGCCCGCGGAGGACATCACGAGGTCGCACCCGAGCCCCCAGCGGAGGCGCGCCTCGATGTCCTCGAGCCGGTCGCGCGCGATCCCGAGGCTCACCGGCTGGGCGCCGGCCTCGATCACCTGGGCGATGAGGGAATAGCTGTTGGAGTTCGGGATCTGGCCGGGGCCGATCCGGCCGCCGAGGTCCACCAGCTCGTCGCCGGTGGAGAGGATGCCCACGCGGGGCCGTCGGATCACGCTCACCGGGCTCTTGCCCACCGTGGCGAGCATCCCGATGTCGGCCGCGCTCAGCACCCGCCCGCGCTCGAGCACGCGGTCGCCCCGCTTCATGTCCTCGCCGCGGGGCCGCACGAAGTCGCCGTCGCCGACCCGCCGCGGGACGAGCAGCGCGCCCGCCTCCTCGCTCACGTCCTCCTGGGGAATGATCGCGTCCGCGCCCTCGGGCAGCGGCGCGCCGGTGAAGATCCGGAAGGCCTCGCCCGTCCCGCAGCGGCCGCTCCGCCATCGCTCCCGCGGGCACGCGGCCGGCCAGGACGCAGGCGCGCGGGGGCCCCGGGCGTGGCGGCGGCGGTGTCGGCGCTGCGGAGGGCGTACCCGTCCATCGAGGAGGCCGGCCACGGCGGCATGTCGCGCGGGCTGTCCACGTCCTCGGCGAGCACGCGGTGGAGGCTCTCGGTGAGCGAGACCCGCTCGTCGCCCAGCACGGCCACGCGCGACAGGATGCGTTCGAGCGCTTCCTCGACGGAGATCACGCCCGGTATCTTACCCCGGGGGCGTGACGGGCCACGCGGCTACTTGGGCAGGCTGAGGACCGGCTTGTAGTGGGCGAGGAACCAGTTGCGGCTCAGCACGAAGAGCGAGAAGAAGCCGAGCGTGACCAGGATCTCGACCGGGCCGATCGGCACCGTGTTGTCCCGGAGCAGCGAGGGGAACACGAGCAGCATCCGCTCGAAGAAGATGGCGATCCAGCCGAAGAACAGGATGACCTTGAACACCCGATGCCGCTCCGGCGGACGCCCGGTGAGCCGCTTGAGGAAATACGAGAACGGGATCAGCCAGCCGACGATGAAGATGACCCACGCGATGGTGCCCCACGGCTGGGTGAAGAAGCGCCGGATCACGAAGCGGGTCTCGACGGGCACGTGGCCGTACCAGATCACCAGGTACTGCGAGAAGAAGAAGTACATCCAGAACACGCAGAGCGCGAAGGTCAGCTTGGCCACGTCCTGGATCGCGGGAGGCGCCACCCGGGCCATGCCCCGCTCGTTGGCGCGGATGGTGAGATACGTGACGAGCCCGAAGCCGGTGTACATCGAGGTGACCACGTAGTAGCCGCCGAAGAGGCCGCTGTACCAGCGCGGGTCGAGGGACATCAGGAGGTCGAAGCCCCAGAGCGAGAGCACGACCACGTAGAAGAAGAGCAGCCAGCCCGCGAGCCGGTTGCGCCGGTTCACCGCGGCGGGTGCGTCCCCGCCCGGCTGATCCTCGACCAGCACCGCCTTCACGAGCCGCATCGCGATCCAGTACAGCAGCAGCACGCCGAGCCCGATCCGCAGCGACATGAAGGGCACGTTGAGCCACGCCGCCTTGATCGGGAGGGGCTCGTTCACCCAGGGATAGAGCGTCGCGCGCCCGAAGAAGAGCACGACGAAGAGCACGAAGGAGACGGGCAGGAAGCCCGCGGTGGTGAGCGCGATGCGCTTGATGCTCGGCGACCACCGCCCTTCCGTGATCTGGATCATCGCGGCGAGCGCGGGGCCGGTGATGGCGAGGCTCGACCAGAACAGCAGGTTCACGAGGTAGATGCCCCACACCCGGGGGGCCGAGCCCTGCAGCACGCCGTAGAGGAAGGCCACGATCCCGAGGATGGCCAGCAGCACCAGCAGCGGATGCGCGGTCCGGGACGGGACCGCCGGAGACGCGTTCATCGCGGTCATTTCTTGGCCAGGGTCCGGAGGTAGTTCACCACGTGCCACCGCTCTTCGGAGGAGAGCGCCTCCGCGTAGGACGGCATCACCGCCCCGCCCGCCGAGAGATAGCTCTGCCAGTAGCCGTCGGTCCGCACCTTGTGCAGCTCGGGATTGGTCAGGTCGGCCGGGGGCACGAACTTGGTCGAGACCGGCCCGTCGCCCCGCCCGGACGCCCCGTGGCACGGGGTGCAGTAGATCGTGAAGAGCTCGCCGCCCTTCCGCAGCGAATCCGTCGACGCGGCGACCGGATTGCGGCGGGCCGCCGCGGCGTCCCGCTCCGCGGGCGAATGGTAGAGCTCCCCGCCGCTCCGCGGCAGGCTGCCCGTGGGCATCGAGAAGTTGTACTCCCCCGGCATCACGCGCTGGGTGGCGGTCATGTTGTTCATCCACCGGAAGCCGGCCGCCCCGCCGAGCGCGGCGCCCACCGCCCCGAACAGCAGGAGCGTGAGGAGGAAGACGTACTTCATCATCGCCGCACCTCTTCAGCGCCCGCGGCCGACAGCATCGACTGCACCGAGTCGACCTTGTCGGGGGCACAGGCCACCGCGACCCCGAAGCGGTCCACGCTGAAGCGCGGGTCGTAGGTGGGCGACGGCTTGAGCTTCGGGAGCTGGGCCAGGATCAGCACCGCCAGCGCGGTGGCGAGGCCGCCGAGCAGGATGGTCAGCTCGAACGCGATGATGACGAAGGGCGGGATGGACACCGGGGCCTTGCCGCCCGTCACCAGCTCCCACTTGAGCGACGTCCAGATCGTGAGGAAGAAGCCGGTCGCGGTCCCGGTCAGGGCCCCGATCACGGTGAAGAGGCGCACCTTCGACAGCGGCTCCACCTTGTCGATCTCGTGCTCGATCTCCTCGACCGGCACCGGGGTGTAGACGGTGAGGTTCGAGAAGCCCTTGGCGCGCAGATCGCGGATGGCCTGCAGCGTGGTGTCCACGTGGGCGAAGACGCCCAGCACGTTGGCGGTGCCCGTCGTCGTCATACCCGTCGGCGTCATCAGTGGTGCCCCCCGTGGCCGGCGTGCTTCAGGGGATGGGGCAGCACTTCCTTGACCTCCACGATCGACAGCGACGGCATCACGCGGATGAAGCCCAGGAAGAGCAGGAAGAACCAGGCGAAGGAGCCGATGACGATCGCGGAGTCCGTGATCGTCGGGTAGTACGTGCCCCAGGTGTAGGGGTAGAAGTCGTGGGCGAGGCCGGGCACGATGATGTTGAAGCGCTCGAGCCACATCCCGATCAGCACCAAGATCGAGACCACGTAGAGCGTCACCACGTGGGTGCGGGCCCGGCGGATGAACAGCACGAGGGGCACCAGGCAGTTGCAGAAGTACATGCCCCAGTAGGCCCACGCGTACTGCTTGCTCGCCTTGGCGAACACGCTGGCCCGCTCGAAGTGGTCGCCCGAGTACCACGCGGTGAAGACCTCGCAGACGTAGAAGTAGGTCAGCACCAGGCTGGTCACGAGGATCAGCTTGGCCATCGCGTCCAGGTGCTTGTCGGTGATGTAGGGGTACCAGTTGAACAGGTAGCGCATCGGCAGGATCAGCACCAGCACCATCGCGAAGCCGGAGAAGATGGCCCCGTCCACGAAGAACGGGGGGAACAGCGTGGAGTGCCAGCCGGGCACCAGGGCCATCGCGAAGTCGAAGGACACCACGCTGTGCACCGAGAGCACCAGCGGGGTCGCGAGCGCGGCGAGGAGGCCGTAGCCCCGGCGGTAGTGGCGCCACTGGTGGTCCGAGCCCTCCCACCCGAGCGAGAGCACCGCGTAGATCTTCCGCTTGTAGCCGGTCGCGTTGTCGCGCAGGGCCGCGATGTCCGGCACCAGGCCCACGATGAAGAAGACCACGCTGATGGTCAGGTAGGTCGAGATCGCGAACACGTCCCACACCAGCGGCGACTTGAAGTTGGGCCAGAGGTAGCGCTGGTTGGGATACGGCATGAGCCAGTAGGCGAACCACATGCGGCCGGCGTGGATCAGCGGGAAGAGGCCGGCGGTCATGACCGCGAACACGGTCATCGCCTCCGCCCCGCGGTAGATCGAGGTCCGCCACTTCGCCCGGAACAGGTAGAGGACCGCGGAGATCAGGGTCCCCGCGTGACCGATACCGATCCAGAACACGAAGGTGGTGATGTACATCGCCCACATCAGCGGGCGTGCGCTTGCCCGCCGCCCCGATGCCGACCCAGATCTGCTAGGTCCACGCGCCGAAGCCCGCGGCAGAGGACCAGGACCACCAGGCAGAGCCAGGCGAAGTACTTGTCGCCCGGCATGCCGATGGTGCGGATGACGTCGCGGTTGACGTCGGCCCAGGTGGCCTGGGCGGGCGCGGTCGCGCCCTGCGCGGGAGGCGCGCTCATCCTAGTGGCCCGCCTTCCCGTGTCCGCCCGCCGGCTCGGCGCGGACGACCTTCTTCAGGTAGCTCACGCCCGGGAGCGTGCCCAGCTCGTGGAGCACGTGGTAGCTCCGGGCCGAGTGCGACAGCTTGGACACGAGCGACTCGCCGTCCTTCCGGTTCCCGAAGGTGATGGCCTGGGTCGGGCAGGTCTGCTGACACGCGGTCTGCATGTCGCCGTCGCGCACCGAGCGGCCCGCCTCGCGCGCCGCGCTCTTGGCGCCCTCGATCCGCTGCACGCACATGGTGCACTTCTCCATCACGCCGAGCTGCCGCACCGTGACGTCCGGGTTGAGCTGCACGTCCAGCGGCGCGGTCCACGTGTAGTTGAACCAGTTGAACTTCCGCACGTGGTAGGGGCAGTTGTTGCCGCAGTAGCGCGTGCCCACGCAGCGGTTGTAGACCTGCCCGTTGAGACCCTCGCGCGTGTGGTAGGCGGCGTAGACCGGGCACACCGGCTCGCACGGCGCGATCTCGCAGTGCTGGCAGAACATGGGCAGGAACATGTTGACCGGCTTGGCGGACGTGCCCTCCTGCCAGCGCTCCACCCGCAGCCAGTGCTGGATGCGCCCGTAGGCGACCTGGGCCTTCCCGACCGTCGGCACGTTGTTCTCGCTCTGGCAGGCGACCACGCAGGCCTGGCAGCCGGTGCAGCGATCCACGTCCACCGTCATGCCCCAGCGGTACTCCGGATACTTCACCGGCGGGTACATGCGGGGGTGATCGGCGTGCTCGGGCGGCTTGCCGCGCAGCTCGAGCTCGCGCGCGGCGCCGAGCTGCACCCACTGGGCGATCTCGCGATCGTCCTGGTCGAACTGGGCCTGCGGGATGGCGAGCGGCCGCCGGCCGCCGGTCTTGGCGAGCGAGACCTTCACCGCGAGCAGCGGGAGCCCGCCCGAGGCCGGGTCCGGCGCGGCGGGCAGCAGCTCGATCGGGTTGACGCCCACGTTCAGGTAGTTGGCCTGGCTCTGGGTGCCGGTCGCGGCGTTGCCCTGCTGCGCGAAGGCGCCCGGGTACTTGTGCCCCTGCCCCATCGCCACCGCCACCACGCCGGCGTGGACGAGCTCGGTCGGGTAGGCGGGCAGCTCGATCGCGCCGTGCGGAGAGGTCACCTTGACCAGATCGCCGCGCGCGACTCCCATCTGCTTGGCGGTCTCGGCCGGGATCTCGAGCCACGAGTCCCACGCGACCTGGGTGATCCCGTCCGGCACCTCGTGCAGCCACGGCAGGTCGCCGCCCCGGCCGTCGTAGAAGCGGCTCGAGGGATAGATCATCAGCGCGTGCGAGCCGGTGCCCTCGAGCTTCGGCGCGGCGGCCTGGATGCGGCCGGCCTCGGGACGAAGCGAGACCGCCGGGGCCGCGCCGGCGCGCCACACACCGCCGCGCCGGAGGGCCGCTTCCCAGAAATCCGTGAACGGCCCGGTGCTGCCGTAGGTCCTTCGCGGTCTTCTGCCACTCCTCCCGGATGAAGTCCTGGAAGCTGGCCCACCGGAGCGGGCCCTTCCCGGCCTCGAGCCCCAGCGCCTGCCGGCCGACGTGGAGGAACACGTCGCCGGTGGCCTTGCCGTCCACCGCCTTGCCGTCGATCTGCACGGGGCCCATCGTGGGCTGCATGAGCCCGAGCACGCCCTCCTCGGAGGCGTAGTCGCCCCAGGACTCGAGCGCGTGCAGCGTCGGCAGCACCAGGTGCGCCCGCGCGGTGGTCTCGTTGGGCCGGCTCGCGAGCGAGACGACGAGCGGGACCTTGGCCAGGGCCTCCGCGAAGCCCGACTTGGGCGGCATCGCGTACACCGGATTGACGTCCACCAGCACCAGCACCTCGATCTGTCCGGCCGCCATCGCCTGGGTCAGCGCCACCATGTCCGAGTACGGGCTCACCCGGCTGAAGGGCGACGCGGAGCCGAAGCGCACGCGGGTGCCCACCGCGCCGATCGCCGCGTTGAGCAGGTTGACCGCCACGAGCGCGTCGGTGGACGCCGTCGAGGTCGCGGCCATGCCGCCGCCCAGCACGAGGCCGGCCTTCGCCTTGGCGAGATCGCGCGCGACGTGCTTGATCGTCTCCGCGGGGACGCCGGAGGCCGTCGCGGCCGCCTCCACGTCGGCGGCGCGGACCGCCGCGCGCAGCGTGGTGAGATCGGCGCCCGGCGCCTGCAGGCCCTCGTCCACGATCACCTTGAGCATCGCCAGCGCCAGCGCGCCCTCGGTGCCGGGCGCGTTGCGCAGCCACTCGTCCGCGTTGGCCGCGGTCAGCGACATGCGCGGCTCGACGTGCACGAACGTGCCCTGCTTGCCCTGGAAGAAGGCGTGCATCCGCGCGAAGTCGGCGGTGTACCCCTCGCTGTTGAGCCACGTCTCGAGGAAGTCCGCGCCGAAGGAGACCAGGTAGGTGGCCTCGCCGATCGCGTAATCGGGGATCGCGTCGCGGCCGAAGGCGATCCGGTTCGAGGCGCGCAGGGACTCGTAGCCGAGCGGCTCGTAGGCGATGCGCGTGCGCGCGCCGAGGAGTCGCACCCATTCGTCCATGAGGCGGGCGAGGCTGCCGGTCTCGAGCCCGCTCACCACCGCGATGCGCGCGCCCTGCTTGCCCTTCGCGAGCGCGCCCAGCTTGTCCGCGACCTGCTTCTCCGCGTCGGCCCACGCGACGGGCTTGCCCCCGCTCAGCGGGCCGCGGAAGCGATCCGGATGGTAGAGGGCCTGCAGGCCCGCGTGCCCCAGCACGCAGAGCGCGCCGGTATTGGACGGGTGATCCGGATTGCCCTCGAGCTTGATGACGCGGCCGTCGCGGTTCTTGGCGATGACGCCGCAGCCCGACGGGCACTCACGGCACACGCTCGCGAAGTAGGCGGGAACGCCGGGGACGATGTTGTCCGGCGGAATGACGTACGGGATGAGCTGCTCGGCCGACTGTCCGCAGCCCCCGGCGGCCGCCGCGGCGCCCGTGGTGGCCACGATCTTGAAGAACGACCGGCGATCCATCCCGCTCATCCACTCCTCCGCCCTGCTCGGCGCAGCCGGGTGAACAGACTCCTTCGACGAGGCGTGCTGAGGATGAAGACCGGGGCAAGAAACGTGTTTCCGGGCTCCAGCCTTGTGAACCCTATCACGTGGAAAATCCGGGTGTCAATAACCGGTTGGCGAAAAGCGGGGCAGCTTGCCGCGATCCAGGACGGGGCGGCCGCCGTGGGCTGCCGACCCTTAGCTTCTTTTCTGTATCCGCTCGGCTCGCCTTCGGCTGCGCCTCGCCCTGCAGCCTCCATCGCCCCCCGGCAAGCCCGCGCGGCCGCCGCGAGGTCCTCCTCCCCGTGCGCCAGGGACACGAACGCGGCCTCGAACTGCGAGGGCGCGAGGAACACGCCCCCCTCCCGCATCGCGTGGAAGTACCGCGCATAGCGCGCGGTATCCGCCCGCTTCGCCGAGGCGTAGTCGGTCACGGGGCCGTCCGTGAAGAACACGGTGAGCATCGACCCCACCCGGTTGATCCGCACCGGGACGCCCGCCGCGCGGGCGGCGTCGGCCACGTCGCGCTCGACGCGAGCGCCCAGCGCCTCGAGCCGCTCGTAGACGCCCGGCCGCTCCAGCGCGCGGAGCGTGGCCAGGCCCGCGGCCACCGCGAGCGGATTGCCGGACAGCGTGCCCGCCTGGTAGACGCCGCCCAGCGGCGAGACGCGCTCCATCACCGCGCGCGATCCGCCGTACGCGCCGACCGGGAGCCCGCCGCCGATGATCTTGCCGAGGCACGTGAGATCCGGGCGCACCCCGTAGAGGGCCTGGGCCCCACCCCAGCCCACGCGGAACCCGGTGATGACCTCGTCGAAGATCAGGAGCGCGCCGTGGCGCGTGGCGAGGTCGCGCAGCCCGGCGAGGAAACCCGGCGCGGGCGGCACCACGCCCATGTTGCCCGCCACCGGCTCCACGATCACCGCCGCGACCTGGTCCGGATGCGCCTCGAGCTGCCGCCGGACCGCGTCCAGGTCGTTGAACGGCACCGTGAGGGTCAGCGCCGCGAGCGCGGGCGGCACGCCCAGGCTGTCGGGCACCCCGAACGTCGCGCCGCCCGAGCCCGCCTTGACGAGGAGGCTGTCGGCGTGGCCGTGGTAGCAGCCCTCGAACTTGAGGATGAAGTCGCGGCCGGTGGCGCCCCGGGCCACGCGCAGCGCGCTCATGGCCGCCTCGGTGCCGGAGGAGACGAGCCGCATCATCTCCATCGAGGGCACCGCGCGCTGGATCAGCTCGGCCATCTCCACCTCGCCCGCGGTGGGGGCGCCGTAGCTGGTGCCGCGCCGGACGGCTTCGCTCACCGCCTCGACCACCGGCGCCGCCGCGTGCCCCAGGATCAGCGGGCCCCACGAGCCCAGGAAGTCCACGTACGACCGGCCGTCCACGTCCACGAGCCGCGCGCCCTCGGCGCGCGCCACGAAGAAGGGCGTGCCGCCCACGCCGCGGAAGGCGCGCACCGGGCTGTTGACGCCGCCCGGCATCAGGCGCTGCGCGGCCTTGAACAGAGCGTCGGAGTCGGGCACGGGGTCGGTCAGGGCTTCGGGAAGTCGGTGGGGACGAAATCGCGAGCGGAGACATCCCAGACGAACGCGGCCGCGTCGGCGACACGCCCCGCGAGCACCGAGAGCACCACGTAGACCGCGTCGGGATAGGACGGCTCACCGTTGATGAGGGCGTTCTGCCGGTCGGTCGGCGAGAAGTACGCGCCGGTGTCCACGTGGGAGTGATAGATGGTGGCCACCCGGTAGCCCTGCGACTCGCGCCGCCCGATGGCGAGCAGATCCTTCGGGTCGATGAAGTAGGCGGTCCGCGAATCGCGCGGATGCCGCGCGGGGTCCTGCGCGTGGAGCTCGTCCTGGATGTTGCGGCAGGGCATGAGCGCCCGATCGGACGCGGGCGCCGAGCGGGCCAGCAGCACACCGCAGCATTCCGCGGGATACTCGGTCTCGGCCTGCGCGCGCACGCGGGCGAGCTCCTCGGGGGTCAGGATCATCCCGCCGCGATCACCCTCGGCCGCCCGCGCCAGGGCCGGCCCGCCGCCCGCCAGGGCAGGGATAATCGAGACCTCGTCGCCGTCCTTGAGCGTGGTCTCGAGCCCCTGCAGCGCCTCGATGGCCTCGTTGTTCACGTAGATGTTCACGTGATGGTGCACCTCGCCCTGGTCGTTGCGGACCAGGCCCTTCAGGCCGCCGAACTGATCCTCCAGCTCGTCGAGCATGCCCTTCACGTCGGGCGCCTCGACGGCGACCCGGTCGATGTTCTTGGTCGCGCGGCGGAACGGCGTCGGGATGTAAACCTGGACACTCATGGCCGCTCTCCTAGAAGGTGACGCTCAGATAACGCTCGCCAGTATCGCACAGCACCGTGACCACCACCTGGTCGGCGGGCAGCGTCTCCGCGACCTGGCAGGCGGCGAACACGTTGGCCCCGGACGAGATGCCCACGAGCAGGCCCTCCTCGCGGGCGAGCCGACGGGCCATGGTCGTCGCGTCCTCGTCGCGCACCTGTATGATGTCGTCGAGCACGGAACGATTCAGGACCCCCGGCACGAACGAGGCGCCGATCCCCTGGATGCCGTGGGGCCGAAAGCGCCCGCCGGAGAGCACGGGCGACCGCGCCGGCTCCACTCCGATCACGCGCACCCCGGGCAGCCGCTCCTTCAGGATCTCGCCCACCCCGGTCACGGTGCCGCCGGTGCCGACCGCCGCGACGAAGACGTCCAGGCGGTCCTCGGTGGCGTCCAGGATCTCCAGCGCGGTGGTGCGGCGATGCGCCTCGGGGTTCGCGGGATTCTCGAACTGCATCGGCATGTAGTACTCGGGATGCTCGCGGCAGATCTCCTGGGCCGCGAAGACGGCGCCGGTCATGCCCTCGATGGCCGGGGTCAGGTGGATCTCGGCGCCGTAGCGGGCGAGCAGGCGCTGCCGCTCCGCGCTCATGTCGTCGGGCATCGTGAGGATCAGGCGGTAGCCCCGCACCGCGCACACCATCGCGAGCCCGATGCCGGTATTGCCGCTGGTGGGCTCCACCAGGGTCGCGCCCGCCTTGAGCACCCCACGGCGCTCGGCGTCCTCGACCATGGCGAGCGCGATGCGGTCCTTGACGCTCCCGCCCGGGTTGAGCGATTCGAGCTTGGCCAGCACGCATGGCGCCGCCCGCCTTCGGGATGCGATTGAGGCGCACCAGCGGCGTGCCGCCCACCAGCTCCAGCACCGAGCCCGCCATCTTCGGCCGCGACGGCGCGGTCGCTCGCTTGGTCGTCATGATCCCATCCTCATATCCGTTCGGCTCGATCGTTCCATTCGCTCCGCTCGCCTCCGGCTCGCCTCGCCCTGCCGCGGCTGCGCCTGGCCAAGCGAACTAGATGTGGTACATCGGGCGCGTGGAGCGCCGCCGGTCGAGGGCGCGCCGGCGCAGATCGTCGAGCGTGGTGCGATCCACCACGGACGCGACCGCGTCCTCGATCTCCTGCCACAGCTCGTGCAGGCCCGCCACGTCCTCCCCGCGGCCGCCCCGTCGCGGCGAATCGGGCGCGGCGGACGGGCCCTCCACCGCCCGCAGGAGCGCACCCACCGTGACCTGGTCCGCGGGCCGGCTCAGCCGGTAGCCACCCGCCGACCCGCGCCGCGCGTACAGGAATCCGGAGCGCTTGAGCTGGAGCAGGACCTGCTCCAGATAGCGCTGCGGGATGCCCTGGCGGGACGCGACGTCCTGGATGGGCTGCAGATCCTGGCCGTCGTGCAGGGCGAGATCCACCATCGCCTTGATGGCGTACTCGCCCTTGGCCGAGATCCTCACGCGCGGCCCTGCTCGATGAGCCGGGCGGCGTCCTTCGCGAAGTAGGTGATGATGATGTCGGCCCCGGCGCGCCGGATGCCGGTCAGGGCCTCCAGCACCGCGCGGTCCTCGTCGAGCCAGCCGAGCTGGCCGGCCGCCTTGAGCATCGCGTACTCGCCCGAGACCGAGTAGGCGGCCACCGGGAGCCCGAACTCGCCCTTCACGCGCGCGATCACGTCGAGGTAGGGCAGCGCGGGCTTCACCATCACGATGTCGGCGCCCTCGTCCACGTCGAGCGCGACCTCCCGCATCGCCTCCATCGCGTTGGCGGGATCCATCTGGTAGGAGCGCCGGTCGCCGAACTGCGGGGTGGAGTCCGCCGCCTCGCGGAAGGGGCCGTAGAACGCGGAGGCGTACTTGGCGGAGTAGGCCATGATCGGCGTCTCCGGGAAGCCCGACTCGTCGAGCCCCTCCCGGATCGCGGCGACCCGGCCGTCCATCATGTCCGACGGCGCGATCAGGTCCGCGCCGGCCTCCGCGTGGGAGACCGCGGTGCGCGCGATCAGCTCGAGGGTGGGATCGTTCTTGATCCGGCCGTCCTCCACCACCCCGCAGTGCCCGTGGCTCGTGTACTCGCAGAGGCACACGTCGGTGATCACGAGCAGGTCCGGGATCGTGTCCTTCACCGCCCGGACCGCCTGCTGGATGATCCCGTCCTCCGCGTAGGCCTCGGTGCCGCGCGGGTCCTTGTCGCGCGGCAGCCCGAAGAGGAGCACCGCCGGGATGCCCATGGACGCGGCGTCCTTGCACTCCTTGAGCAGCTCGTCGATCGAGAGCCGGTACTGCCCGGGCATGGAAGCGATCGGCTCGCGCACCCCGCGGCCGTGGACCGCGAAGAGCGGATAGACGAAGTCGTCGATGCGCAGCGAGGTCTCGCGCACCATGGCGCGCATCAAGGGCGACTCTCGAAGCCGGCGGGGACGATAGACGGGGAACGGCATGCGCTAGCTCCTTGCGGGCTCGAAGTGGGTCACGATGGCGCGGGCCAGGGCCGGGATCGTGTAGTCGTCGGGGACGATCTGGGTGGCGAGCCCGCAGCCCTCCGCGGTGGCCCGCGTGATGGGGCCGATGCAGGCGACGGTCACGCCCCGGAGGAGCCCCGGCAAGTCGGCCGGGTCGAAGAGCGCGCAGAAGCTCCGCACCGTGGAGGAGCTGGTGAAGGTCACCACGTCCACCCGGCCTTCCGCGAGCGCCTCGCGCAGTCCCGCCGCGTGCTCGGTGGCCGCGCGCGTGCGGTAGGCGGCCACCTCGGTGACGTGCGCCCCGTGCGCGGTCAGCTCGCGCACCAGCACGTCGCGGGTCTCCGCCGCGCGAGGGAGCAGGACGCGGGCTCCCGGTGCCACCAGCGGACGCAGCCGATCGAGGAGGCCCTCCGCGACGTACTCGCCGGGCACCACCTCGGCGGTCAGCCCCCACTCGCGCAGCGCGGCGGCCGTCGCGGGGCCGATGGCGGCCAGGCGGCTCCGCTCGAGCAGCGCCCGGCCCTGTCCGGTGGCCTCGACACGGCGGCGGACCATGGCCACGCCGTTGACGCTCGTGAACACCACCCAGTCGTGCTCCGCCGCCAGGGCGGCGTCGAGCGGAGCCCAGGAATCGGGGGGCTCGATGGCGATGGTCGGCACGAGCATCACCCGGGCCCCGGCGGCCTCGAGCAGCGCGGCGAACACGCCGGCCTGCTCGCGCGCTCGGGTCACCAGAACGACTCGTCCGGACAGGGGCTTACCGCCCCTCGCCTCGGCCATCACTTGATCACCCGCGACTCGCATCGAGAACCGCCTTCGCCCCCTTGGCCAAGAGATCATCCGCCAGCGTCACGCCCAGCCGTTCACCGTCCACCGCGGGCGCGCTCGCAGTGGCCCGCAGCATGGTCACCCCGTCGGGGCTCGACACCACCCCGGTCAGCACCAGGGTTGGGCCGTCCAGGCGGGCGTGGGCCGCCACGGGCGTATGGCATCCCGCACCGAGCCGGGCCAGGAATGCCCGCTCGGCCAGGGCCGCCAGCCTCGTCCGAGTGTCGTCCAGGGCGCGCAGAACTTCAAGCAGTTCCCGGTCGGCTTGGCGGGCTTCGACAGCCAGCACCCCTTGCCCCACCGCCGGCACGAACTCGGCCGGATCGAGCGGCGTGGCATGCGACGGGCTGAGCCCCAGGCGCTTGAGCCCCGCCGCGGCCATGATGAGCGCATCGTAGGCACCGGCGCGGAGCTTCTCGAGGCGCGTGTCCACGTTGCCCCGGATCGGCTCGGTGCGGAGATCCGGGCGGCGCGCGAGGACCATCGCACGGCGCCGGGGGCTCGACGTCCCCACCACCGCGCCCGCGGGCAGCGCGTCCCATCCTCCGTCGCGGCGGCCGAGCAGGACGTCGCACGGGTCCTCGCGGAGCGGAAACGCGCCGAGGGTGAGGGCCGCCGGCAGCTCGGAGGGCATGTCCTTGAGGCTGTGCACGCCGACGTCCACCTGGCCGGCCAGCAGCGCCTCCTCGATCTCCTTCACGAAGAGCGCCTTGCCGCCGAAGTCGGCGAGCGCGACCTGAGCGAGGCGGTCCCCGGAGGTCCTGATCACCACGAGCTCGACCAGGGCGCCGCGGGCGCGCAGCGCCGCCGCCACCGCTTCACTTTGCACCATCGCGAGGCGGCTGCCCCGCGTGCCCAGGCGAATCTTCATTCGCGCGAGTCGGGCCGGCCGGGGCCGCGCAGCCCGAACAGCTCGGAGATCATCTCGGTCCAGCGCCGGGCGTGGCCGGCGCGCGAGGAGTCCTTCAGCTTGACCATCGGCGCGTGCAGCACCTTGTTCACGATCGCCTGGCTCAGCGCTTCCATCACCCGCCGCGTCTCCTCGCCCGCGCCGGGCAGGCGCCCGAGCGCCCGCTCCAGCTCGGCGCGACGGATGGCCTCGAGCTTCTCCCGCAGCGACACGATGGTGGGCACCACCTCGAGCTGCTGCAGGCGCCCGGCGAACTTCACCACCTCGCCCTCGAGCAGGGCCTGCGCGCGCAGGGCCTCGCGCTGCCGCTCCTTGAGGTTCGCCTCGACCACCGAGCGCAGGTCGTCGATGTCGTAGCAGAAGGCGTTCTCGACATCGTTCACCGCGGGCTCCACGTTGCGCGGCACCGCGATGTCGATGAAGAAGAGCGGACGCGTCCGGCGCTTCTCGAGCGCGGCCCGCACCTGGGCCGCGGTGACGATGGGCTCGGGGGCGGCGGTCGAGGTGACCACGATGTCCACCAGGGCGAGAGTGGCCGCGAGCTGGTCGAACGGGACCGCGGTCCCGCCCAGCCCGCGGGCCAGCTCCTGGGCGCGGCCCCACGTCCGGTTGGTCACGTACAGCGGAAGCGCGCCGTGGTCCACCAGGTGCCGGGCGGCCAGCTCGCTCATCTCCCCCGCGCCGACCAGCAGCACCGCCTTGCCCTCGAGCCCGTCGAAGATCTTGCGCGCCAGCTCGACCGCCGCGTAGGAGACCGAGACCGCCAGCCGCCCGACCTCGGTCTCGGTGCGCACGCGCTTGGCCGCGCCGAACGCCTGGCTCATGAGGGCGTGGAGCACCGGCCCCGCGGTGCCCGCCGACTGGGCGAGGGCGAAGGCGTCCTTCACCTGGCCCAGGATCTGGGGCTCGCCCAGGATCATGGAGTCCAGGCTGGCCGCCACGCGGAACGCGTGGAGCGCCGCCTCGTCGCCGGTGGCGGTGTAGACGAGCGGCTCGAGATCGCGCCACAGGAGCCCTCGGTGGCTGCCGAGCCGCCCGAACGCGGCGGTGCGCGCCTCGCCGGGCACCGCGGCCACCCCGTAGACCTCGACCCGGTTGCAGGTGGAGATGATCATGACCTCGTCGAGGAGCCCGCGGCCGGTGAGATCCGCGAGGATCTCGCGGATCTTCTCCTCCTCGAGCGCGAGCTGCTCGCGCACCGCCACCGGCGCGGTCCGGTGGTTCAGGCTCGCGACGAAGAGGACGCTCCCCGGGGCCATGCGATCCGTCAGGACCCGTGCCGGCCGTGGAGGAAGACACCCGCGCTCAGCGTGGCCAGCAGCACGCAGAAGCCGGCGATGGCGTAGTAGGCGGCGCGGCGGCCGCCCCACTGTCCCATCACGCGGCCGAGCAGGGTGGCCGCGTAGATCACCCACATCACCAGCGAGAAGAGCGCGAGCGGATCGAACGTGAGCAGGCTCCCCCACGCGGCGGGGGCGGAGAGCACGCCCAGGGCCAGCCCCACGGTGAGGAAGGGAAACCCGATGGTGAGCGTGCCCACCGCGAGCCGGTCGAGCGTCTCGAGCGGGGGCAGGCGGCGGTAGAACGTGCCGGTGCGCTTGTGCTTGAGCTGCCGCTCGCGGAGGAGATACATCAGCGCGATGCCGAAGTTCAGCACGAGCGCGGCGAGGCCCACCAGCACCAGCGCCACGTGCACCACGATCCAGCCGCTCTTCACCGGCGTCTCCAGCGCGATCGATCGCAGCCCGGTGGGCAGCCCCAGCCCGAGGGCCAGGATCACCGGGAGCACGAAGGCGCTGAGCGGTCGGATCCGGTGACGGCGCTCGATCCAGAAGTCGAGCAGGACCGCGGCCCAGATCACGAGCGAGATCACCTCCGGCATGGTCATGAACGGCAGGCGGCCCAGCTCGATGCCCCGGGCGATCACCGCCGCGGTATGGCAGATCCAGCCCGCCTGGGTCAGCAGCAGGGCGATCCACGCGAGCTGGTCGCGGCGGCCGAAGAGCGAGCCGATCGCCGCCGCCGCGGCGAGGATGTAGGCGGTCAGCGCCACGTCGTAGAGCACCGCGTTCACGCGCGGATCTCCCCCTGGGGCCCCTCGGGCGGCAGCAGGTGCGCGAGGGATGGCGTGGAGCGCCAGTAACCCTCGCGGGCCGCGTAGAGGTCGAGGTGCGGCGACCCCCAGTCCTCCACGAGCGGCCCGCCCGCGTTCCACCGCTGGCGGCGATCCACCCCCTTGAGATACCCCTGGCAGGCGCGGCAGGCCTCGATGAAGTAGCCCTCGTCGAGCTCCTCGGCCACGAGCCGGACGAGGTCCTTCGAATTCCAGCTCTCGCAGAACGGACACCGGAGCCGGGCCGCGATCCAGGCCCCGCCGCACACGTGGCAGGAGAGCCGGCGGCGGCCGTCCTCGACGAGATCGCCGTACGACGGCGCGCCCCCGCACCACGGGCAGCCGCCGCGCGTCCACACGCCGTCCGGCAGCTCGCGCACGCCCTCGAAGTACGTCTCGAGCGCGGGACGCAGCGCCGCCACCGGCAGGAACGCGCCCAGGTGCGAGCCGAGCCCGAAGCGCTCCTGGAGCGTCGTCGTCGGGTCGCCATCCAGCGAGGGCAGCAGAGCCGCCGGGTCCGCCTGTCCCTCGTCCCACGCCTCCGCGAACCGGCGCAGGGCGGCCGCGGCTTCGGGACCGTCGGCGGCCAGCCGCTCCATCACGGGGCCGAGGAGATCCTCCACCGAGGCGGCGGGAATCTCCAGGGCGGCGTCGGCCAGCAGGGAGCGGCCGGCCTGCCAGCGCTGCCGGCAGTCCTCCGGCGACAGGACCAGCGGCATCAGCGTGGCCGGCGGCTTCCAGGCCACCCAGCCCTCGAGGATGGCGGTCCAGAAGCGGAGCGGCTCCGCCAGGGCGGAGCGCCGGGCGAGCAGCGCCTCCCAGTCGGCCATGAGCGCGGCATAGTCGGGCATGGGCGTCAGTCGGCGACGAGCGCGTCGCCCGCGTAGAGATTGAGGCCGTCCGGCCGCAGGTAACCGATCACGGTGATCCCGAGCTGCTCGGCGAGCCCCACCGCCATCTCGGTCGGCGACGTCCGCGAGGCGACCACCGGCACGCCCATGCGCGCGGCCTTGAGCAGCATCTCCGACGACACCCGTCCGGTGGAGAGCAGGATGCGATCCACCGTCGCGATGCCCTTGAGCAGGGCCTCGCCCTTTACCTTGTCCACCGCGTTGTGGCGCCCCACGTCCTCCGCCATCACCAGGATCCGCTCGCCGTCGGCCAGCGCCGCGCCGTGGATGCCGCGCGAGACCTGGTAACGCTCGGCCTGGCCGTAGAGGTCCTTGATCCGCCCCGCGAGCTGCGACGGCGTCACCCGCAGCGAGGAGTGCAGCCGGGGGAAGAGGCGCGGGTCGATGCGGAAGGTGATGCCGCCGCCGCAGCCCGAGGTGAGAATGCGCTCGGTGGGCAGCGTCACCGGATGCGAGAGCGTGACGTCGGCGCGCCCGTCCACCTCGGAGATCTCGAGCCGGGTGATCTCGGCCGGATCCTCCACGACCTTCTCCATCCAGAGATAGCCGACCACCAGCGCGTCGAGCTGGAAGGGGGAGCAGAGCAACGTGAGAAATCGCTCCTCGTTGACGTAGACCGTCAACGGCTGTTCCCGGACGACCTCGCCCTTGACTTCTTCGAGCCGGCCGCCCTTGACGTGGAAGTAGGTCCGCATGTCTGGTGGCTGCCGGCCTCAGTATAAGGGAAGGGGCCCCGCTCGGGGCCCCTTGTGCGGACCGGACCCGGAGTGGCCTCAGGCGTGCGTCATCACCACGACGTAGCGCAGGATGAAGCCGCCGACCAGCACCAGCACCGCCGGGATCACCGCGGGCACCCACCGCGCCTCCCAGCACGTCGAGCAGCAGGGGGATGACGAGCCCGGCCACGACCAGGCCGCCCCAGAACAGCGGGGCCAGCGGTCCGGAGGTCAGCGGCGCGCCGGCCGATCCCAGGAGGATGAGGAACAGGACCAGCACCGCCATCTCGAACACGATGGCGAAGCGGTCCGCCCGCTTGATCTTCTTGAACCCCTCCCCCGCCGAGTCGCCGCTCAGGTAGAGCAGCAGCGAGATCGCGGCCATGCCGGTGGACGCGCCCGAGGCCAGGAAGAGCGCCCCCATGAGACGGGCGTCGCTCCAGAACGGGAGCGCGGTGGCGCTCAGCAGCACGCCGGTGTAGCTCGCGAGGAAGAAGCCGAAGATGGTGCCCACCAGGCTGACCTTCCGCCGCAGGGCGGCCCGCCGCTCGTCGGCGGAGAGCGACAGGGCCGAGGACACGAAGGCGAAGGCGCCGAAGACCCCCAGCATCCAGGCCCCGATGGACATCGGGTCCCAGAACTTGAAGTGCATCATCATGTTGAGGAAGCGGCTGGGCGTCCCCAGATCGAGGATCAGGAGGATGCCGCACACGCCGATCATCAGCAGCGCGAGGATGTAGCCGGTGCGCACCACGCCGCGATCCCGGGAGCTGCCGAAGTTGTCGGCGATGGCCGCCGTGAAGTAGGCGCCGCCCGCGATACCGCCGAGGAAGAAGTACCAGACGATCAGCAGGTGCCAGTCGGGGCTCTTAAGCATCGCCGGCCCCCTTCCCGCCTCGCTCGCGGAACGCCACGACCGCGGTCACGCCGACCAGGAGCGCGGCGCCCACCGACAGCACCGAGTCCACCAGGACATTGCGCTGCGGCAGCAGCGGCTTCTCGGGCAGGTTGTAGGTGGACGGCTTGTCCAGCAGGAGGAAGAACGCGTTGAGCCCGCCGAGGGGCCCGTTGCTATCCACGCCGTAGAGCTGGGCGCCGGTGTAGCCCATCTCCTTGAGCTTGGCCACGCGCTTCTCGGCCTTCGCGGCCAGCTCGTCGCGGAAGCCGAACTGGATGGATTCGGTGGGGCACGCCTTGGCGCAGGCCGGCCCGAGCCCATTGTGGATGCGGTCGTTGCAGAAGGTGCACTTGTTGGCGCGCCCGGTGTCGTGGTTGAAGGCCACCACCCCGAACGGGCACGAGCTGACGCAGTACCGGCAGCCGTTGCAGACGTCCTGGTTGATGTTGACGGTGCCGTGCTCGGTCCGGTAGATCGCCCCGGTGGGGCAGGCCTGGAGGCATCCCGCCTGCGCGCAGTGCTTGCAGACGTCCGACATCAGGAGCCACTGTAGCTCGCCGTTGGCCTGCGGCTTCTCGATGAAGCGCACCAGGCGATAGGTCTTGTCGGTGAAGTGGGCGTGGTTCTGGTAGCCGCCGGTCCACTCGGGCTCCTCCATCGGCAGCTCGTTCCACTGCTTGCACGCCACCTGGCAGGCGCGGCAGCCGATGCAGAGCGACGTGTCCGTGAACATCGCGAGGGTGCGGGCCATGGCTACACCTCCCCCTTCTTCACGTTGCAGAGGAAGGCCTTGGTCTCCTGGATGTAGACCGTGGGGTCTCCCACCGTCGCGGAGAGATCGTTGGTGATGTCGCCCTTGGAGATGCCGTTGTAGCCCCAGTGCCACGGGATGCCGATCTGGTGGGTCTTCTTGCCGTCGATCATGAACGGCTTCAGGCGATGGGTGACCATCGCGGTCACGTGGACCTTGCCCCGCGGCGTGCTGACCGTGATGCGCTCGCCGTTCGTGATGGCGAGCTCGGCGGCCAGCTCGTGGCTGATCTCCGCGAAGTGGGAGTGGAACAGCTCGGCGAGCATGGGGAGGTAGCGCGACATGACCCCCGAGAGGTGATGCTCGGTGAGGCGGTAGGTGGTGACCACGTAGGGATAGTCGGGCGAGCCCACCGGGGCCAGGTCGTTCTTCTGGTCCGGCACGGTCCAGATCTTGGCCACCGGGTTCATCTGCTGCTTGGACAGGAGGTTCTTGGTGGGCGACTCCACCGGCTCGTAGTGCTCCGGGAACGGACCGTCGTTGAGCGGCCCGAAGAAGGCGGCGACCAGGTCGGCGCGCATGATGAAGGGCTTGTCGCCGTTCTTGGCGTCGGGGGCCAGGAACGCGTTGAAGTCGGGCACGTCGAGGCCGACCCACTTGCCCTTCTTCTCCGGCTCCTGCCCGGGCGCCTCCGGGTCCCACCAGATCAGCTTCTTCTTCTCGCTCCAGGGCTTGCCCTGCAGATCGGCGGACGCGCGGTTGTAGAGGATCCGCCGGTTGGCCGGCCACGCGAACCCCCAGCCGTGCGCCAGGTAGTCCTTGTCGTCGGCGGGCTTGCGCAGGTTCGACTTGTTGATCAGCTTGCCGTCGGGACCTTCCACCGTGACGCCGGTGTAGATCCAGCAGCCGCCGGCGGTCTTGCCGTCGTCGGTCATGTGGGCGAAGGTGTTCAGCGCCTGGCCCTTCTTGTAGACGACCTTGCCGTCCTTGTCGGTGATCTCCTGGGTCGCGTACCCGTTGATCTCCTTGAGGACCAGCTCCATGTTCGGCTCTTTGGGGTTGTCCCCGTACTCGAAGCTGGCCGCCAGGAAGCCCTGGTCACGCTCCTTCTTCGAGCCGGCATACAGCTTCTGGAGCCGCTTGGCGAGACTCACGAAGAACTCCGCGTCCGACGTCACGTCGCCGGGCGGGTTGACCGCCTTCTCGTGCCACTGGATCAGCCGCATCGTGTTGGTGAGCGAGCCGTCCTTCTCGGCGGCCGGCGCGGCGGGCAGGAAGAACACCTCGGTCTTGACGTCCTTGGCCGAGATCCCGGGAGCCTTCCAGAACTCCGCGGTCTCGGTGAGGAAGATGTCCTTCACCACCAGCCACTCGAGCTTGCCGAGCGCGGCGCGCGCCAGCTTGGCGTTGGGCCCGCCCACCGCCGGGTTCTGCCCGTCGGCGAGGAACCCCTTGATGGTGCCCTTGTACATGTCCACGAACATGTGCTGGTGGCTGTAGGCGTCGGCGGAGGCCCGCTTGGGTAGCCACTGGTAGCCGTACTCGTTCTCCGCGGTCGCCTTGTCGCCGAACCAGGCCTTGAGCAGGCTCACCATGAACTTGGGCCGGTTCACCCAGAAGCCGCCCTTCGGCGTCTCCTTGTCGAGCCAGGTCTTGAGGTCGGGGTGGGCGTCGCGCAGCGGCATCGGGAGGTAACCCGGCAGCTCGTGGTAGAGCAGCTCGAGGTCGGTGGCCCCCTGGACGTTGGCGTGGCCACGCAGGGCCACCACGCCGCCGCCCGGGCGCCCGATGTTGCCGAGCAGGGTCTGCAGCATGCAGAGCGCCCGGATGTTCTGGACGCCGTTGGTGTGCTGGGTCAGGTTCAGCGCGTAGGTGATGGAGCCCGTCTTCTCCGGCCCGCTGTTCTCGCAGAACAGCTTGGCGACCTGGACGAACTTCTCCTTGGGGATCCCGCACACCCGCTCCACCATCTCGGGGGTGTAGCGGCTGTAGTGCCGCTTCATGAGCTGGAACACGCTGCTCGGATCGCGCAGGGTCAGATCACGCTTGGGATTGCCCTCGCCGTCGAGCTGGTACTTCCACGTGTCCTTCTTGTAGGTCTCGGCCACGTGCGGATCCACCCCGCCCTTGCCGGTCGACTCCAGCCCGGTGAAGAGACCGGCCCCGTCGGTGGCGGTCTTGAAGGCGGGGTCGATCAGGAAGGAGGCGTTGGTGTAGTGGACGACGTAGTCCTTGAAGTAAAGGTTGTTGGCGATCGCGTAGGAGATGAGCCCGCCGAAGAAGGCGATGTTGGTGCCGGACCGCAGCGGCACGTGGATGTCGGCCACCGCGCTGGTGCGCGTGAAGCGCGGATCCACGTGGATGAACTTGGCCCCGCGCTCCTTGGCCTTCATCACCCACTGGAAGCCGACCGGGTGATTCTCCGCGAAGTTGCTCGTCGCCATGATGACATCCGAGTTCTGGATGTCGATCAGGTTCGTCGTCATCGCGCCCCGCCCGAACGTGGTCCCCAGAGCTGGGACCGTGGCGGAGTGTCAGACTCGGGCCTGATGCTCGTGGTAGACGATGCCGAGGGTGCGGTTGAGCTTGCTGAGGAGGTAGCACTCCTCGTTGTCGATGCAGGCCGAGCCGAGGGAGGCGATGGCGTCGAGGCGGTTGACCACCACCTCCTGGCCGTCCTTGTTCTTCTCCTTCTCGATGAAGTACTTCTCGCGGGCGTCGTAGTAACGCTTGGTGATCTGCTCGTACATCCAGTCGAGCGGCTTCTCCTCCCACTTGTCCGAGTTGGGCGCGCGGTACATCGCCTTCGTCGGGCGCAGCGGGTTGTTGGAGAGCTGGATGGTCGCCGCGCCCTTCGGGCAGAGACGGCCGAGCGTGTGGGGCGTGTCGGGATGCCCCTCGATATCGATGATCTTGTCGCCCTTGGAATAGATGAGCTGGATGCAGCCGACCGCGCAGTACGGACAGACCCCGGGATGAACCTTCGCTTCCTTGATCTTCAGGGTCGTGGCGGCCGCCTGGACCGGCTTGAGGTCGATGGCCGCGGTCCCGACGGCCACACCCGCGCCGGTCGATCCCGCGTACTTGAGGAAATCACGCCGCGATAGGCTCATGGCACACCTCGTTGTGGTTGCGCCGCGTCTAGGGTCGTGAAGTTGCGAGGATTCTAGGCAGGTGGTCAGACCAGTGTCAAGGCAATCATGGGCGGCCCGGGCGGGCCTCAGCCCTCCTCGCCGCGGCCCAGGTGGGCCCGATCCTTGATATAGAGGGCATAGCGGGCCTGCACCAGCGCCTCGGCTTCCCCCGGCCGCCCCGCCTCGATCGCCTCCATGATCTCCCGCTGGTGGCGGACCTCCACGATGGCGCCCCCCAGGATCGGATCGTAGTAGCGGCTCAGCTCCAGCAGCAGGCGCCGGGCCTGCGCCGGATTCTCCAGGCAGGCCAGGAGGTCCCGGATCAGCACGAGGGCGTGGTCCTCACGCTTCCGGGCCTTGAAGCCCTTGCCGCGGCTTCGCTCCTTCCCGTCCTCCGCCGGCGGTGGGCCGCCTTCCGGGAGATCGTCGGGCGTCACGGGGTATCTTCCGCGGCGCCGGGCCGCGCCTCCGGCCCGTACAGGACCCGGACCAGGACCAGCCCCTGGGCGGGTGCGGTGGGCCCGGCCCGCTTCCGGTCCCGGCCGTCCACGACCTCTGCGATCCACCCCGGCGGCCGCGCGCCCCGCCCGACCTCGACCAGGCTCCCCACGATGTTGCGGACCATGTGATGCAGGAAGCTGTCGGCGGAGAGGCAGATCGCCAGGCGCTCGCGCCGGGCCACCACCCGGGCGGACATGATCGTGCAGGTCGGCGTGCGATCCCGGCCGGCCGCCGCGCAGAAGGCGCTGAAGTCGTGCTTGCCCCGCAGGAGCGCCAGCCCGGCCGCCATCGCGTGCTCGTCGAGCGGGAACGGCGCGTGCCAGGCGTGGCGCCGCAGGAACGGATCGGCCTGCGGACCGCGATCGATCAGGTAGGCGTAACGCTTGCCGCGGGCCCAGCGGCGCGCGTCGAAGCCGGCCGGCGCCTCGCGCACGTCGAGCACGCGCACCGACGGCGGCAGCAGGGCATTCAGCGCGCGGTGCAGCGCCGCGGGGGTGACCGCGGCGGACGTGGCGAGGCTGGCGACCTGTCGGAGCGCATGCACGCCCGCGTCGGTGCGACTCGCCCCGGTGATCTTCACGGGCCCGCCCAGCACCCGGGCCGCGGCCGCCATCAGGAGGCCCTGCACCGTCGCGAGCTCCGGCTGCACCTGCCAGCCGTGCAGCTCCGTGCCCTCGTAGGCGAGCGTGAGCCGGACGGTGCGTGTGGTCAGCGGATCAAGAGCTCCGCGATCTGGATGCCGTTCAGGGCCGCGCCCTTCCGGAGCTGATCGCCGACTACCCAGAAGTTGAGCCCGTTCGGCACGGTCAGGTCCTCGCGGACGCGCCCAACGTAGCAGTCGTCCTGGCCTTCCACCACGACCGGCATCGGGTACCGATTCTCGGCGGGCTCGTCCCAGAGCTTGAGCCCCGGGAACCCGGCGAAGACCTCGCGCGCCCGCTCGCGGCCGATCTTGACCTCGGTCTCCGCGTTCACCGCCACCGAGTGGGCAGTGAAGACCGGCACGCGCACCGTGGTGGGCGAGATCGGCAGGTCGGGCAGCTCGAGGATCTTGCGGACCTCGTGGACCAGCTTCATCTCCTCGCCGGTGTAGCCGTCGGCCCCGAACTTGTCGATGTGAGGAATGACGTTGAACGCGATCTGGTGCTGGAAGAACTTCGGGGTGATCGCCTCGCCCCGGGCCCACGCGAGCGTCTGGGTGCGCAGCTCGTCCACCCCGTTGACCCCGGCCCCCGAGACCGCCTGGAAGCTGGTCGCGATCACCCGGCGGAGCCGACCCGCGTCGTGGAGCGGCTTGAGCGGCATCACGGTGACGATGCTGGTGCAATTCGGGCACGCCACGATGCCTCGGTGCCCGCGCACCGCGTGGGCATTGATCTCCGGCACCACCAGCGGCACCTGCGGGTCCATCCGGAACGCGCTCGACTTGTCCACCACGACCGCGCCGGCCTTCACCGCCTGGGGCGCGTACTCCTTGGACTGGGCGGAGCCCGCCGAGAAGAGCGCGATGTCCACGCCCTTGAAGGCGCCGGGCCCGACTTCCTCGACCCGCACCGGCTCGCCCTTGAAGGTGACGGTCTTCCCGCCGAGCGCGCGGACGCGTAGACCCGCAGCTCGCGGACCGGGAACTTGCGCTCCTCGAGGATCTTCAGCGTGGTCTGCCCCACCGCGCCCGTCGCCCCCACCACCGCCACCACCACGCCTGAAGCCATTGCTCAGCGTCTCCTGTCTATCTTGGTTATTTCAGTACGACTTCTCGACTTCGGCCGCGATCAAGTCGCCCATCTCCGCCGTGCCCACCAGCTTGGTGCCGGCCGAGTGGATGTCCCGGGTCCGATGGCCCCGCTCCAGCACACGCAGGACCGCCGCGTCCACCCGATCCGCGTCGGCGCCCCGCTCGAGCGAGTAGCGCAGCAGCATGGAGGCGGACAGGATCGCCGCGATCGGGTTGGCCACGCCCTGGCCCGCGATGTCCGGCGCGGTGCCGTGGACGGGCTCGAAGAGCCCCATGCGACCGCCCTTGCCGCCGAGGCTGGCCGACGGCAGCATGCCCATGGACCCGGCGAGGATGGCCGCCTCGTCCGAGAGGATGTCGCCGAAGGTGTTCTCGGTCACGATCGTGTCGAAGTGGGTGGGCTTGTGGACCAGCGCCATCGCGCAGTTGTCCACCAGCACGTGCTCGAGCTGCACCTGGGGATAGTCCTTCCCCACCCGCGTCACCACTTCCCGCCAGAGCTGCGAGACCACCAGCACGTTGGCCTTGTCCACCGAGGCCAGCCGCTTCTTGCGCTTCATCGCCACGTCGAACGCGGCGCGGGCCACCCGCTCGATCTCGCGCGAGGTATAGGCCATGGTGTTGACGGCGCGCGCGCTCCCGTCCGCGAACTCCTCGCGCCCGCGCGGCTCGCCGAAGTAGAGCCCGCCGGTCAGCTCGCGGATCACCATGATGTCGGTGCCCTCGACCACCGACCGCTTGAGCGGCGAGGCGTCCACCAGCATGGGGAAGCAGGTGGCCGGGCGCAGGTTGGCGAAGAGATCGAGCTCCTTGCGGATGCCGAGCAGCCCGCGCTCGGGACGCTGCTCCTGCGGCAGGGTGTCCCACTTGGGACCGCCCACCGCCCCGAAGAGGATGGCGTGGGCCTGCTGGCAGAGCGCCAGGGTCGCGGGCGGCAGCGGGGTCCCCGCCGCGTCGATGGCGGAGCCGCCCACCAGCCCGGTCTCGAACTCGAACCCGATGCCGGCGGCCCGGCCGACGAGCTGGAGGATCCGCTGCGCCTGCGGCGTCACCTCTTGCCCGATCCCATCCCCGGGCAGCACCGCGATCTTGTACGTCGCCATGGTCAGATCCTCCGGTCCCGCTCGGTCGTATCCCTCGGCTCCCGCTCCGCGGGCAGCGCGGGCGGTGAGCCGGCGGGAGCCGCCGCGGGGACCGCGTCGCGACGCCGCGCCCAGAGCGGGCGCGTCGGGCCGCTCAGGGCGTAGGCGAAGAAGAGCAGGAACAGGAACCACTGGGGATGCGTGGCGACGATCAGCACGCCGAGGACGACCAGCACCAGCACCCCGGCGGGCCGGCGACGGGCGAAATCGATCTCCTTGAAGCTGTAGTACCGGAACGTGGTCACCATCAGGATCGCCACCAGGTAGGTCCCGGCCGCGATCGCGGCCCCCAGCCAGCGCGGGATGTCGTCGGTGCCCAGCAGCAGGACCGTCGAGGCCACCACGCCGGCGGCGGCGGGAATCGGCAGCCCGACGAAGTAGCGCTTGTCGGTCACCCCCGCGTAGACGTTGAAGCGCGCGAGGCGGAGGGCGCCGCAGATCACGAAGAGAAACGCGCCCGAGCCAGGCCGCGCGGCCCAGCGGGGCCAGCGCCATCGAGTAGAGGACGAAGGCGGGCGCGACCCCGAAGGACACCACGTCGGCGAGCGAGTCGAGCTCGACCCCGAACTGGCTCGTGGTCTTGGTCATCCGCGCCACCTTGCCGTCCAGCATGTCCAGGAGCATGCCGACGAAGATGGAGATCGCCGCGTCCGTGTAGCGCTGCTGCGAGGCCAGGACCAGGGCCAGGAACCCGCAGAACAGGTTGCCGGTGGTCAGCAGGCTCGGGAGCAGGAAGATCCCGCGCCGCGGCTGCTGGCGCAGCTCCTGCCACTTCCTCCGGCGCGGCCCGCGGCCCGCGTCGCTCGCGTGTCTCCGTCTCATCGCAGCACCCCCATCACCGATTCCCCGCCCCGCACTCGATCCCCCACCCGCACCCGCAGCTCCGTGCCCCGCGGCAGCACCAGATCCGTCCGCGATCCGAAGCGGATCAGCCCGTACCGCTCGCCGGCCCGCAGCGTCTCGCCCGGCCGCACCCGGCAGACGATGCGGCGCGCCAGGACGCCCGAGATCTGCGTCACCGTCACGCGGGCCCGGTCACCGTCGAGGCTCATCGCGCATCGCTCGTTCTGCTCCGACGCCTCCGGCCGGTAGGCCGCGAGGAAGCTGCCCGCCACGTACTCCACGTTCTTCACCAGTCCGCCGATCGGCGCGCGGTTGACGTGCACGTCCAGCGGCGACAGGAAGATGGACACCCGCACCGCCGGGCCGACCCACGGGTCCACCGCCTCGGTGATCACCATCACGCGCCCGTCGGCGGGCGCCAGCACCGCCCCGGGCAGCTCGGGCGCCGTCCGGTCCGGATCCCGGAAGAAGCCGAGGAAGGCCAGCGCCACCACGGCGAACACCGCCGCCGCGATCGCCCAGCCCATCGCGGCCATGATGCATGCGGCGGCCGCGGGGGGCAGGATGAACGGCCAGCCTTCCGCGGCTACCGGAACGCGCACGCGATTCCCCGCGGTGCCGCGGGCTCGGTCACTCCCGCGGCGGCTTGATCCACGCCATCATCTTGCGCAGCCGGCCGCCCACTTCCTCGATCGGATGTTCGGCGTCCCGCTTCCGCATGGCGAGGAATCCCGCGCGGTGGGCCTGGTTCTCCAGCACCCACTCGCGCGCGAACTGGCCGGACTGGATCTCGGAGAGGATCTTCTTCATCTCCAGCTTGGTCCGGTCGTCGATGATCCGCGGCCCGCGCGTGTAGTCGCCGTACTCCGCGGTGTCGGACACCGAGTACCGCATGTAGGCGAGGCCGCCCTGGTAGAAGAGATCCACGATCAGCTTCATCTCGTGCATGCACTCGAAGTAGGCGACCTCGGGCTGGTAGCCCGCCTCGACGAGCGTCTCGTAGGCGGCCTTGATCAGGTGCGACACGCCGCCGCAGAGGGTGGTCTGCTCGCCGAAGAGGTCGGTCTCGGTCTCTTCCTTGAACGTGGTCTCGATCACGCCGGCGCGGGTGCAGCCGACGCCCCGACCGTAGGCCAGGGCCAGGTCGCGGGCCTTGCCCGAGACGTCCTGGTAGACCGCGACCAGCGCCGGCACGCCCGGGCCCTGGGTGAAGAGGTCGCGCATCACGTGCCCGGGCGCCTTGGGGGCGATCATCGAGACGTCCACGTCGGCGGGCGGCACCACCTGGTTGAAGTGGATGTTGAAGCCGTGGGCGAACATCAGCATCTTGCCTCGGGTCATCACGCCCTTGATGGACTCCTCGAAGACCTGCCGCTGGGTCTGGTCGGGCAGCAGGATCATGACGATGTCGCCCGCGGCGGCCGCGTCGTTCACCGTGGTGACCTTGAGCCCGTCCTTCTCGGCCCGGGCCCAGCTCTTCGAGCCCTTGTAGAGGCCGACCACCACGGTCTGGCCGGAGTCCTTCAGGTTCAAGGCGTGGGCGTGCCCCTGGCTGCCGTAGCCGATGATGGCGACGGTCTTGCCGCGCAGCAGGCCCAGGTCAGCGTCCTGGTCGTAGAAGATCTTGGCCGGCATGGTTCCTCGTGCCTTTCTTTCGGTTTCCTTCGTTGGAAATCAGTCCGCGAACCCGACCACCTTCGGATCGTCGGTCGGCGGACGGGGGGTCTCGCGGGACTTGCCGAGCCGCTCCTCCACCTTGCGCAGCCGGGTCTTGGGGCCTCGCGCGATGGCCACCTTGCCGGTGCGGACGATCTCCTGGATGCCGAAGGGCCGCAGGAGATCGATGATGCCCTCGATCTTGGACTCCTCGCCGGTGATCTCCAGCGTGTAGGCGGTGGGCGTCACGTCCACCACCTTGGCCCGGAAGATGTCGCCCAGGCGGAGGATCTCGGCGCGATTCGCCGGCTCCGCGTTGACCTTCAGCAGGAGCATCTCGCGCTCCACGTGGTTCTCCTCGCTGAGGTCGGTGACCTTGATGACGTCGATCAGCTTGTGCAGCTGCTTGATGACCTGCTCGATGATGAACGGCTCCCCGCGCACCACCAGCGTCATGCGCGAGACCGACGGATCGAGGGTCTCCCCGACCGACAGGCTCTCGATGTTGTACCCCCGCGCGGAGAACAGCCCCGCGACGCGAGACAGCACCCCGAACTTGTTCTCCACCAGCACCGCGATCGTATGCTTGTTCGTGTCGGCCACGTCGTGCTCCTAGAATCCGGTCTGGGACTTGGCGGCTTTTTCCGCCGCCTCGCGGGTCGGCAGCGACAGGATCATGTCCTTGTTGGCCCCGCCCGCCGGCACCATCGGGAACACGCACTCGTCCTTGTCCACGCAGACGTCCAGGACCACCGGCGCGGGCGTGCTCAGCATCTTCTCGAGCGCGGGCACCACCTCGCTCGGCTTGGTGACGCGCAGGCCCACGCAGCCGTACGCCTCCGCGAGCTTGACCCAGTCCGGGATGCCCGGCAGGTCGATGGCGAAGAAGCGCTCCTTGTAGATGATGCGCTGCCACTGCCGGACCATGCCGTGGCCGCTGTTGTTGATGATGACGGTCTTGACCGGAAGGTTCTCGGTGAAGCAGGTGGCGAGCTCCTGGCTGTTCATCGCGAAGGAGCCGTCCCCGTCGATGTTGACCACGAGCTTGCCCGGGTGCGCGGCCTGCACCCCCATCGCGGTGGGCAGCCCGTAGCCCATGGTGCCGAGGCCGCCCGAGGTGCACCAGCGCCGCGGGTGCTTGAAGCGGTAGTACTGGGCGGCCCACATCTGGTGCTGGCCCACCCCGGTGACCACGTAGGCCTCGCCCTGGGTCAGGTTCGACAGCTCCTGGATGACGTACTGGGGCTTGATCACGTCGTCGTCCCAGTCGTAGCGCAGCGGGAAGTCCCGCTTCCAGTCCGCGATCTGCGCGGCCCACTGCCGGCGGCCTTCGGTCACCGCGGCGGGGACCCCGTCCTTCAGCTCCTCGCGCACCGCCTCCACCAGGCGGCGCAGCACGCGCTTGCAGTCGCCCACGATCGGGATGTCCACCTTGATGTTCTTCGAGATCGACGACGGATCGATGTCGATGTGGATGATCTCCGCGTTCGGCGAGAACGCGTCCACGCGCCCGGTCACCCGGTCGTCGAAGCGCGCGCCCACCGCCACCAGGCAGTCCGAGTGGTGCACCGCCATGTTGGCGTAGTAGGTGCCGTGCATGCCGAGCATGTCGAGCGACAGCGGATCGGCCATCGGGAACGCGCCCAGGCCCATGAGGGTCTGGGTGAGCGGGATCTGGGTCAGGTCCGCCAGCTCGCGCAGCTCGGGCGAGGCGTCCGAGGAGATCGCGCCGCCGCCCACGTAGAGCACCGGCCGCTTGGCCCGCACCATCGAGCGGGCCGCCTTCTTGATCTGCCCGGGATGGCCCTCGTACGTCGGGTTGTACGAGCGCAGGTGCACGCGCTCGGGGTACTCGAAGGTCCACTCCTTGACCAGGATGTCCTTGGGCAGGTCCACGTGGACCGGCCCCGGGCGTCCGGTGGAGGCGATGTGAAACGCCTCCTTGATGATCGGAGCCAGATCCTTGCCGTCCTTCACCAGGAAGTTGTGCTTGGTGGCCGAGCGGGTGATGCCGACGTTGTCGGCCTCCTGGAACGCGTCGTTGCCGATCGAGGTGGTGGGCACCTGCCCGGTGAAGGCCACGATCGGGATCGAGTCCATCAGCGCGTCCTGGAGCGCGGTGACCAGGTTGGTCGCGGCCGGCCCGGAGGTGACGAGGCAGACGCCGACCTTGCCGGACGTCCGCGCGTACCCTTCCGCCGCGTGCCCGGCGGCGGCCTCCTGGCGTACCAGGACGTGGCGCAGGCCCTCGAAGTCGTACAGGGCGTCGTAGATCGGCAGGACCGCGCCGCCCGGCAGACCGAAGATGAGATCCACGCCTTCCCGCTTGATGCACTCGAGCACGATCCGGGCGCCTGAAAGCTTCACCGCGTGTTTCTCCTTTTCGCTGTTTGCTTCTGCTTCCGGTGTGGATCTTTGATCTCGGCCTGGGCGGCCGCGAGCCACGCCACCGGCACCATGTACGGGGAGCACGAGACGTAGGTCATCCCGACGCGGTGGCAGAACTCCACCGACGAGGGCTCGCCGCCGTGCTCGCCGCAGATGCCCACCTTCAGCTTGGGGACGGCCCGGCGGCCCCGCTCGATGCCGACCCGCACCAGCTCCCCCACCCCATCCTGGTCGAGCACCGCGAACGGGTCGTTGGGCAGCAGCTTCTTCTCGAGGTAGTAGGGCAGGAACTTGCCGATGTCGTCCCGGCTGTACCCGAACGTCATCTGGGTCAGGTCGTTGGTGCCGAACGAGAAGAACTCGGCGAACTCCGCGATCCGGTCCGCGATCAGCGCGGCGCGCGGCACCTCGATCATGGTGCCGACCGAGTAGGCGACCTTCCGCCCCGTCTCCGCGAGCACCTGCTTCGCCACGCGGTCCGTCATCTCCCGCGTCAGCTTCATCTCCGCCACCGTGCCGGTGAGCGGGATCATGATCTCGGGCTCGACCGCCACACCTTCCGCCGCCACCGCGCACGCCGCTTCCATGATGGCCCGCACCTGCATGTCGTAGATCTCGGGGAACGTGATCCCGAGCCGGCAGCCGCGGTGGCCCAGCATCGGGTTCGCCTCGAGCAGCATCTCCAGGCGGGCCTTGATCGCGCCCAGCTCGGCGTGGCGCTCCGGGTTGAAGCCGCGCGCGTCGAGCCGCGTGTACTCCTCGAGCACCTCCTTGTACTTCGGGAGGAACTCGTGCAGCGGCGGGTCCAGCAGCCGGATCGTCACCGGGTAGGGCGCCATCACCCGGAAGATGCCGATGAAATCTTCCCGCTGGAACGGCAGGAGCTGGTCGACCGCCTTCTTCCGGGCCTGGACGTCGCGCGCCATGATCATCTCGCGCACGATCGGGATGCGCTCGTCCCCGAAGAACATGTGCTCGGTGCGCACCAGGCCGATGCCCACCGCGCCGAACTCGCGGGCCTTGACCGCGTCCGCGGGCGTGTCCGCGTTGGCGCGGACCGTGGTGGTGGCGTGCGCCTGGGCCCAGCCGAGGAGCTCCCGGAACTCGTCGGAGAGCTTGGGGTCCACGAGCGGCTGGGCGCCCACGATCACCTCGCCGGTGGCGCCGTTCAGCGTGATCACCTGCCCCTCGCGCACGACCGCGCGGCCGGCCCGGAAGAGATGATTCTCCTCGTCCACCACCACGTCCCCCGCGCCGACCACGCAGCACTTGCCCCAGCCGCGGGCGACCACCGCCGCGTGCGAGGTGAGGCCGCCGCGCGAGGTCAGGACGCCCTGCGCCGAGTGCATGCCCGCCACGTCTTCCGGCGAGGTCTCGGCGCGCACCAGGATGACCGCCTCTTCCCGGAGGGCCATGTCCACCGCCTTCTCCGGATCGAAGACGACCTTGCCCACCGCCGCCGCCGGGGTCGCGGGCAGGCCCTTGGCGATCGCGGTGTAGCGCGCGGCGGGATCCACCGTCTTCACGAGGAGCTGGTGGAGCGAGGCCGGCTCCACCCGCAGCAGGGCGGTGTTCCGGTCGATGCGCCGCTCGCGGACCATCTCCACCGCGATGCGGACCGCGGCGGCCCCGGTGCGCTTGCCGGATCGGGTTTGTAGTATATAGAGCCGGCCTTCCTGCACCGTGAACTCGATGTCCTGCATGTCGCGGTAGTGGCGCTCGAGCCGATCCTTGATCGCGGTGAGCTTGGCGTACACCGACGGCATCCGCTGCTGGAGCGCGTCGATCGGCTCCGGGGTGCGGATGCCCGCCACCACGTCCTCGCCCTGGGCGTTGACGAGGAACTCGCCGAAGAAGCGGCGCTCGCCGCTCGAGGGATCGCGCGAGAAGCACACCCCGGTGCCCGAGGTCGGCCCGAGATTGCCGAAGACCATCGCCATCACGGTCACCGCGGTGCCCCAGTCGTCGGGCAGGCGGTGGATGCGGCGGTAGTCCACCGCCTTCTTGGCCCACCAGGACTCGAAGACCGCGTTGATCGCCAGCCGGAGCTGCTCGTGGGGATCCTGCGGGAAGGGCCGGCCCGTCCTGTCCTGCACGACCTTCTTGAACTCCGAGACCAGCTCCCGCAGGGCGGCGGCCGGGAGATCCGCGTCGGTCGTCGCCCCCGCGCGCGCCTTCGCGGCGTCCAGCCGCGCGTCGAAGGCGTGGCGGTCGATGGCGAGCACCACGTCGCCGAAGAGCGTGATGAAGCGGCGGTAGCAGTCCCACGCGAAGCGCTCGTTGCGCGTCCGCGCCGAGAGCCCCTCCACCGACCTGTCGTTGAGGCCCAGGTTGAGAACCGTGTCCATCATGCCGGGCATCGAGGCGCGTGCCCCCGACCGGACCGACACCAGCAGCGGCCGCGCCGGATCACCGAGGCGGCTACCCGCGGCGGCCTCGAGGCGGGCCAGGTGCGCCATCACCTGGGCCCAGAGCCCCGTGGGGTGCTTCTTGCCGGCCGCGTCGTAGGCGGCCCACGCCTCGGTCGTGATCGTGAAGCCGGGGGGCACCGGCACGCCCATCTTCGTCATCTCGGCCAGCTCGCAGCCCTTGCCGCCGAGCAGGTCGCGCAGCGCGCTCGACCCTTCCGCCTTGCCGCCGGCGAAGGAGTAGACGTACTTGGGAGTCGCGCTGGATGGACGCGCGGCGCTGCGTCGCGCGCGTTTCCGACTCCCGGCCTGCGCCATCACAGGACCCCCTGAGCAATTCGGTGGCAGAGAAAAAGACACAGGCCCACCGGCGGGCCTGCGTTAATCAGCCATGGTAGGGCGCTCGACTCCGGATGTCAACGATTAATGTTGCAAGACAGGCACTTACGGACGGGGCAGGGGCGCGGCTTCCTCTTGCGCGCGGCGGGCGTCGCGCTCCGATCGTCGGCGTGGGCGCCGGTCACGAGCGTCTCCACCGCGATGAGGTGGTCCAGCATCGAGCGATGGGCGGCCACCTCGTCGCGCCGGCGCACCGCTTCCAGGATGCGGCGGTGGTCCTCGTGGGACCGCGTCGGCCGTCCGGGCGTGTGCAGCGACTCCTCGCGGCTCTGGGTGAGCAGATCCATGAGGGCATTGACGATGCGGGTGATGGCGCGATTGTGGGCGCTGTTGGCGATGGCCGTGTGCAGCGCGCCGTCCTGGAGCATCCCGGTGCGGCCCGCCGCCACCTCCTTGGCCTGGTCCTCCAGGATGCGCTCCATCTCCTGGATCTCCTCGCGCGTGGCCCGCCGGGCCGCGAGGGCCGCGATCGCGGGCTCGAGCAGCCGGCGGGCCTCGAAGAGCTCGCCCACCGCCTCGCGATGCGGCAGGATCACCAGGGCCAGCGGCTCGATCAGCGTCTCCACCGAGACGTCCCGGATGAAGGCGCCCTCCCCGGCCCGGATCTCGATGAGGCCGCGGCTCTGCAGCGCGCGGAGGGCTTCCCGCACCGAGGTGCGGCTGACCATGAACTTCTCGGCCAGGTCGCGCTCGGGCGGGAGGCGATCACCCGACTTGAGCCGGCCCTCCCCGATGAGCTGCTTGACCTGGCGAACGATCTCCTCGTAGATCCGGGTGGACCGGACCGGCTCGAGACTCGGTCCCTCGCCGGCCGAGCTCACCGGGCGGCCGCCCCGTCGTCCGCCACCGCCGCCCGCCGGCGCGTGACGAGCCAGCCCACCAGCATGATGGCGATCGCGAGACCGATGCGCAGGGCGAACTCCACCGCGTCGGGCGAGTCGCCGAACCGATTGATGATGAACTGGTCGTGCAGCATCATCTTGCCCGCCACCTCGCCCAGGATGCCGCCCGCCACCAGGATGATCCACGGGTAGCGGTTCATCAGCCGGGCCAGCACCCCGGACCCCCAGACCACGATCGGGATGGACAGCGCGATGCCGAAGACCACGAGGCGCATGTCACCCTCGGCGGCGGCGGCGACCGCCGATCACGTTGTCGAGACTCATGATGACGTCGGCCACGAGGATGACCCAGATGGCGCCGAGGAGGGTCGTGCCCTGCTTCACCGTCTCACCCTCGTGCGCATCCGACTGGAGCACCAGCTTGAAGGCGATCCACACCAGCAGCAGCCCGCCCACGACCTGCAGCAGGGGGACGGCGAGCAGGTAGGTCACGATGAAGATGAAGCCGAGCCGCAGGCCCACCGCGCCGACGGTGCCCCAGATCCGGCCCTGGAACTGCTGGCGGGGGGACAGGGTGCGCACGGCCAGGGCGATGACCAGCGCATTGTCCCCGGCGAGCGCCAGGTCGATGAGCACGATCTTGCCGATGCCGAGGAGGAAATCCAGGTTCATTCGGACGTCTCCGGTCGGGTGCTAGTGTCGCGCGGCCGGCTCGGGCGCCTCGGCCTGCGCCCGGCGAAGGCGGCGCCAGTAGGGCACGATCAGCGGCAGCGCGAAGAAGAAGACGGCCACCGCGCTGATGGCGCCGGCGATGGGCCGCGTGAACAGGATCAGGAGCGAGCCCTGCGACATGATCAGGCTCTGGCGCAGGGCGTTCTCGGCGAGATCCCCGAGCACGAGGGCCAGGACCAGCGGGGCGAGAGGGTAGTCGAGCTTCTTGAATACATAACCGATCACACCGAACAGCAGCATATACCAGATGTCGATCATGCTGTCGTGGACGGCGTAGGAGCCCACCGCGCACACCGCGATGATCAACGGGGTCAGGATCGGGAACGGGATGCGGAGGATGGCCGCGAAGAGCGGCACGAAGGCCAGCACCATCAGCACCCCGATGACGTTGCCGGTGTACATGCTCGCGATGAGGCCCCAGACGAAGTCGGGCCGCTCGCGGAACAGCATCGGGCCCGGGCTGGAGGCCCCAGATGATGAGCCCGCCCAGCATCACCGCCGCGGTGGGGCTGCCCGGGATGCCGAGGGTGATCATGGGCAAGAGCGAGGCGCCTCCCGCCGCGTGGGCCGCCGTCTCCGGCGCCACCACGCCCTCGATCTCGCCCTTGCCGAAGCGCTCGGGGTGCCGGGAGAAGCGCTTGGCGAAGGCGTAGCTCATGAAGGACGCGGGAGTGGCGCCGCCCGGCTTGAAGCCCATCCAGAAGCCGATGAAGGCGCTGCGGACGAACGTGCGGTAGTAGCGCGGCAGCGTCTTCCACGTCTGCCAGACCACCTGCGGGTTCATGGCGGCCTTCACCCCGCGGAAGGACAGCCCCTCCTCCACCGAGAGCAGGATCTCGCCGACGCCGAAGAGGCCGATGACGGCCACGATGAAGTCGAAGCCCTTCATCAGCTCGGTGATCCCGAAGGTCAGGCGGAGCTGGCCGGTCACGATGTCGAGGCCCGCCGAGGCCAGGATGAAGCCCACGCAGGATGGACACCAGCGACTTGATCGGGTTGCCGCCGCCCAGGCCGATGAACGACGAGAACGTCAGGAGCTGGATCGCGAAGAACTCGGGGGGCCCGAACTTCAGCGCGATCTCGGCCAGGAGGGGAGCGAACAGGGTGATCAGGATGACCGAGAAGAGCGCGCCCACGAACGACGACGTGAACGCGGCGGTGAGCGCCTCCCCGCCCTGCCCGTTCCGCGCCATCGGGTAGCCGTCGAAGGTGGTGGCCACCGACCACGGCTCCCCCGGGATATTGAAGAGGATCGAGGTGATGGCCCCGCCGAAGAGGGCGCCCCAGTAGAGGCTCGTGAGCAGGATGATCGCGGAGGTCGGCGCCATCGAGAACGTGAGGGGGAGCAGGATGGCCACGCCGTTGGCCCCGCCGAGCCCGGGCAGCACCCCGATGACGGTGCCGAGCGTGATGCCGAGGACGGCGAGCCCGAGGTTGTAGGGCTGCAGCGCGACCTGGAAGCCCAGGAGCAGGTTCTCGAATCCCACGCTCAGTACCCGAGCCAGGCTTCGAGCGGACCCTTGGGCATCGGCACGAGGAACCACTTCTCGAAGACGACGAAGACCACCAGCGGGAACAGCACGCTCACCGTCACCACCGCGAGCCACGGATAGCGGCCGATCCAGCGCATGTAGAAGGCCATGAAGGCGGTGGTGGCCACGTAGAGTCCGATGAACTGGGTCAGCACCACGAACCCGGTCGCGGGCAGCAGCGTGGTGAGGACGGGCGTGAGCCGCTCACGGGTGACGAAGGGGACGCGGCTCGTACGGCGCCAGGCCTGCAGCGCGATGGCCGCGCAGGAGACGATGAGCAGCACCGCGAGCCAGAACGGGAAGAACCCGCTCTCGGGCCCGTCGGTCCCCCAGCCGATGCCGAGGCGCAGGGAGTCCCAGATGACGAGGGCGCCCCCCGCGATCAGGATCAGCGCCGTCGTCAGGTCGGCCGTGCGCATGTCCAGGTCCGGGGACCGGGTCGGTTACTTCTTGAGGAGGCCGCCCTTCGTCATCAGGTCCCGGTGCAGCTGCTCCGCGTCACCGAGCCACTTCACGAACTCGGGGCCGGTCTCCCAGGCGGGCTTGAGCGCCCCCTGGTTCAGGTAATCCTTGAACTCCTGGGTCTCGTAGACCTTCTTGAGCAGCGCCTGGTACCACTCGAGCGCATCCCTGGGCATGTCCGGCGGGCCGAAGATGCCGCGCAGCATCAGGTAGCTGATGTCGGCCCCGAGCGCCTCCTTCACGGTCGGAATGTCCTTCCACTCCGGAACCGGGATGCGCGCGGTGTCGAACACCGCGAGCGGGCGTACCCGCGCCGCCTTCCATTGGCCGGCGCACTCGATCGGGTTGTTGACCGTCGAGTCCACGTGGTTGCCCATCAGGTTGGTGCAGACCTCGCCGCCCCCCTTGAACGGGCACGTACGTGAACTTGACCCCGAGCGCCTGCTCGAGCTGAATGGTGAGGATCTGGTCTTCCTGGGCGGAGCCGGTCCCGCCCATCTTCATCCGGTTGCGCCGCCGGAGTGCTCCTTCACCACCGCGATGTACTCCTTCGCGCTCTTGAAGTTCATCTTGTCCGGCCGATCCGTATTCACCCACAGGATGAACTGGTCGAGCGCCATGCGAGCGACCGGCGTCAGGTCCTTCCAGTTGAAGGGCACCCCGGTGTGCAGCGGCGTCGTGAAGAGGTTGGAGAGGGTGATGACCACGGTGTGGGCATCGCCCTTCTTGCCCTTCACGTGGATGAACCCTTCCGCGCCGGCGCCGCCCGACTTGTTCACCGCGATGATCGGCTGCGGGGAAAGCCGGTGCTTCTCGGACGATGCAACGTGATGAGGCGCGCCATCTGGTCCGCGCCCCCGCCGGGGCCGGCGGGGATCACGAACTCGATGGGCTTGCTCGGCTCCCAGGCCGGGGCGGCCGGGGGCAGTCGCGACCACCGCGACAAGAACCAGAACCGCAACAAGCATCGCGAGACGTCGCCATTGACGGGTCATGTCCCCTCCTCGAGGTCGGGGCCGGCCGTTCGCTGCTTGATTCGGCGGGCGTTAGTTGCCGGGGCGCTCCTTCCAGAACGGGATCACGCCCGGGATCTCCCACTTGTCCCACATCTCGTCCACCTTGGACTGGAAGTAGTCGAGGTCTTCCTCGGTGAAGTGGGCGAAGCGGCCCTGCTTGAGCAGGTACTCGCGGACGGGCTTGCGGGGACGGCCCTCCACGATGGCCTTGGTCTTGCCGTAGTGCCGCACCACCCCGTCCTCGACCTCGTAGAGCGGGAAGACGCCGGTCTCGACGGCCAGCTCGCCGAGCTCGTGGGAGAGCATCGGGTCGTAGTCCCAGCCCTTCGGGCACGGGTCGAGCGAGTGGATGAAGGTCGGCCCGCCGATGGTGAGCGCCTTCCGGACCTTGTTCATCATCTCGACCGCGTAGGAGGCGTCCACCGTGGCCACGTACCGGCACTCCGGGTGCCCGGCCGCCAGCATGCCCGCGGTGTTCTTCTTCCAGCGGGTGTGGATGATGCGCTTGACCGAGCCGGGCGGGCTGAACGTGGTGTTCGCGCCGTACGGCGTGGAGCCCGAGAGCTGGATGTCGGTGTTGGCGTACGACTCGTTGTCGTACATCAGGATCAGCGAGTTGTACTCCTTGTGGGTCAGCGTCGCCGAGATCGCGCCCAGCCCCATGTCGGCGCCGCCGCCGTCGCCGCAGAAGGCGATGACGTTGATGGGCTCCGACTTCATCTTCCCCTTCTTCATGAGGGCCTTGAGTCCGGCCGCGGTGCCGAGCGCGGCCGAGCCCGACGAGCCGAGCTGGGTGTGCATCCACGGCACCACCCACGGGGTCGTGTAGTACGTGGTGTTGGCCACGTACATGCAGCCGGTCGAGCCGAGCACGATCGTGCGCGGGCCCGCGGCCTTGACCATGAGCTTCATCACGAGGGCCGACTCGCAGCCCTGGCAGGTGCGGTGACCGGAGGTGAAGTACTCCTCGATCGTGACCTTCTTGACGCCCTTGAAGGGCTCCAGGATCTGCGTCGCGTTCGTGAATGCGGTGTCAGCCATGTAGGTCTCCCTAGTATTCGCTCGCCTCGCCTGCGGCTGCGGCTCGCAGCGCTACTCTCGACGCCGAGCCAATGCGTCTTGGGGTCGGACTTCCCGGCCTTCGCGGCCGCGTAGCACATGTCCGCGGCCTTGGCGACGTCTTCCAGGGTGACCTCACGGCCGCCGAGCCCGCAGATGAAGCTGAGCAGCGGCGGGCGCTTGTCCGCATTGTACATGGCGGCACGGATCTCGTTGGCGACCACCCCCGAATTGAAGGGCGAGCCGAAGGAATAGTCGCGGTCGATGACGCCGATGGCCGAAGCCTTCGAGAGGGCCTTCACCAGCCGGTCGGTCGGGAACGGGCGGAACCACCGCGGCCGCACCAGGCCGACCTTCTTGCCCTGCGCCCGCATGTTGCGAATGCCGACCTTCATCGGCAGCGAGATCGTCCCCATGCCGACCAGGATGATCTCCGCGTCCTCGGTCATGTACTCCTCGAACCACGGGTTCTCGGGCGCGCGGCCCATGATCTTGCGGAAGTCCGCGTAGGCCTCCTCGATCACGGTGCTGGCCCGCTTCATCGCCTCGTCGTTCTGGCGCCGGATCTCGATGACCCAGTCCTCGTTGGCCTGGGGCGCCACCGTGATCGGGTTGTCCGGATGTAGCTGCAGGTCGCCCCGGTCGTAGCGCGGGAGGAACTTGTCCACCAGGGCCCGGCTCGGCACCTGACAGATGGTCTGGGAGTGCGTGAGGAAGGCGCCGTCCGCGGAGATCGCGATGGGCAGGAACACGCGCCGGTCCTCCGCGATGCGGTAGGCGAGCAGCGTGGTGTCGAGCATCTCCTGGGCGGTATCCACCCAGATCAGCATCCAGCCCAGGTCGCGGACGACCAGCGCGTCGTTGTGCTCGACGCCGAAGGCGCCCGGATCGTCGAGCGCCCGGTTGCCGACCATGCAGACCATCGGCACGCGCAGCGGCGGGGTGACGACGAGGCACTCCATCGCGTACATCCAGCCGACGCCGGAGGAGCCGCAGAACACGCGCGCCCCCACCGTGGAGGCGTGCTTGACGATCTCGAACTGGCTGTGCTCGCCCTCGGCGACGATGTATTCCGCCTCCAGGTGGCCGTTGGCGATCTTCTTGGCGATGGCCTGCATGACGGTGTCGTAGGGCCGGATCGGGTACGCGGTCACCACGTCGATATCGGCCAGGGTCAGCGCCTCGGCGCAGGCCTCGCTGCCGGAGATCAGCATCTCCTTGTGGTCGGCGACTGCTCCTGCGGGCTTGGTCTCGACGGCCATGGTCTCAGTCCTCCCCTACTTCTTCGAGTCGGCGTTCTCGCCGGGAATGCCCGCAGTGATCTCGATGCCGCCCGACTCCAGCTCCTGCTTGATCTCTTCCTCGTACTGGCCGCGGAATCGGAACCCGTGGGACCGGGTGATGTGCTCCTTGCTGTGGATCTTGTCGGTCATCCACGTCGTGTACGTGGCCTTGTCGGTACGCCACATCTCCCACTGGCTCGCGTTGTCCTCGAAGGCGTCCTCGCGCACCATGGTCACGCATTCCTTGGCCGGGCACACCGCCTCGCAGACGCCGCAGCCGCAGCAGGATTCCATGTTGGCGTCGTAGAGGCCGTCCGGGGTGACGTCGAAGCAGGAGTCGGGGCACTGGATCCAGCAGAGGGTGCACTTCACGCACTTGTCGAAGTCGATCACCGGCCGCATCGTGCGGGTGGTGAACTTCTTGAAGTACGGGTTGCGCTCGGGCACGTAGCCCTTGCCCCCCTCCATCGGCTTGCCGATGGGGATGGCCGGGATGGTCACACCCTCGCGCATCTCCCACCACTTCGGCTTCTCGAAGGAGAACGGGGTCTCCGCATTGCCCTCGGTGATCTTGATCGGCTGGGTCTCCAGGCGCTCGTGGGCCTTGCGGGCCGAGGCCACCTTGAGATCGGAGCCCCACTCGGCCTCCTTGATGGCCTGGCACACCGCGTCCAGCGACAGGAACTCGGGCTGGATCCGGGCCAGGGCGCCCAGGATCCGCGCCTCGGTGTGGTCTTCCTTGTAGACCCAGAGCCCGGAGAACGAGGCCTTGGCCCGGATGAGGGCCAGGTTATATGGCGCGTCCTTCTTGTGGATGTCCTTCAGGAGCTGGGCCGGGTTCTGCAGCGAGGTCATCAGCACGGTGCCGCCGGAGACGGTCAGCCGGTTGATCGGCTGGAGCCCGTACCAGGCCCAGGATTCCACGCCCTTGGACAGGGTGTCGTCCACGCAGATCGTGACGTCCACTTCCTTGGGCTCGTAGCGGGCCATGTTCTGCTCGAGCTCTTCCTGCGTGTCCGCGACGATCGCGAAGTCCTTGGCGGGGATCCCGTTGCGCTGGGGGCTGTCCCCGTAGCGCCCGAACGCGATCCCCCACCGGCCGGCCTTGCGTGCCGAGAGCACGATCCCCCGGCATATTCTGGCCGCCAGGTTCTTCTGGAAGATGCCGCGGTAGACGACCTCGCAGGTGAAGTGAGCCATGCCCTTCCTCCTCGAAACGCGCGTCCGGTGAGCCGCTGGTCGGCTGGTCGGACCATACCTTGCCCTCGCCCCCGGGGGGCTGTCAAGGGCAAAGCAGGCTAGGCGGAGCGGCGGCGGCCGTGGCGGCGCACGTGGGCGGCCACCTTCATCCGGTTGCCGCAGACGGACATCGAGCACCAGCGCCGGCGACGGGTCCGCGATCGGTCACGGAAGTAGAGCACGCAGCGTGGGTTCGCGCACTTGCCGATCTCCACGCTCCGGCCCGACACGGCCAGATCGGCGATGGCGCGGGCGATCGGGGCCAGGGCCTGCAGGGGACCGGCCGGGCCCGGCGACAGGCCGAGCCGCCACCCGCCATCCTGCCGGAGGAGCCGGGACGGGCCAGCCCCGGCTGCAAGCGCTTCGTTGACCTCGGCAACCCACTCGGCGCGCAGGGGCCGCTTGCTGGCCATGGCGCCGAGCATGGCCCGGATCGTCTCGCGGAGGCGCAGGGCCTGGGCGAAGGCCCCGGCGCAGCGGCGGGCGTCCGTCGCGCCCATCGCCCGGAGCATGGCTCCGTCGCCGGGCGCCAGGCCTCCGCGCAGCGCGAGAAAGTCGATGAGGTCGCTCCAGGACTGGAGCGCGCCGGTGGAGCCCGCCGGCGAGGAGACGGTATTGGCGAACTCGACCGCGAGGTCGCCGCCGATCTTGAGAACTTCCCTTCGAACTATCTCCATAAGTATCTGGTCAGACGGACTAATTTATATCTGAACCGAGCCCGAATCCATTAACCTCTTTTTCTACTCAAAGAGGTTAGCACGAGAGGAGGGCGGCCCATGTGGATTCAGGAGCTGTGGCGATACCCGGTGAAGTCCATGGCCGGCGAGCGGATCGAGACCGCGGAGGTCACCGAGGCGGGCATCGTCGGCGATCGCATCGTGCTCGTCGCGGGACCCGGCGGCCGGATCATCACGTCCCGGACCCATCCCCGCCTGCTCGGCCTGCGTGCGACCCTGGCCCCGGTGGCGAGCCGCTGGTCAACGGGAAGGCCTGGGACGACCCTGAGATCGCGGAGGCCGTCCGGTCCGCGGCGGGGCCGAAGGCCCACCTGGTCCGCTACGACGGCCCGGAGCGGTTCGACGTCCTGCCGCTCCTGATCGGCACCGATGGGGCCTTCGCGGAGCTCGGCGTGGACCACCGCCGGCTGCGCCCCAACATCGTCGTGGGCGGGGTGGAGGGGCTGGCGGAGCGCGGCTGGCCCGGGCACCGGCTGCGGATCGGGGGCGCGGTCGCGTCCGTCGCCAAGCTCCGGTCGCGGTGCGTGATGACCACGTACGATCCGGACACCCTGGAGCAAGACCTCTCGGTGCTCCGGCGGATCGCCTCCGAGTTCGGGGGGCAGATGGCGCTCGACTGCGCGGTGGTCAGCGGGGGCCGGATCGCGGTGGGCGACCCGGTGGAGCTGCTGGAGCCGAAGGACGCCTAGCCGGTGGCGCGCACCATCCCGGCGAAGTACTCGTGGACGGTGGTCTCGTCGGTCATCTCGGGGTGGAAGGCGGCCACGACCACGCTCCCCTGCCGGGCCATCACGCATTCTTCCCGGTGCTCGGCCAGCGGCGTGACCGTGGGGCCGAGGCGACGGATCCGGGGCGCCCGGATGAAGACCATCTTGAGCGGGCGCGGCCCTGCCCCCAGATCGGCCGAGCCCACCGCCTCGAACGACTCCTTCTGGCGGCCGTAGGCGTTCCGCTCGACGGTGAGATCGATGAAGCCCAGCGAGAACTGGGCCGGGCTCTGCACCTCACGGGCGAGGAGGATCATCCCGGCGCAGGTCCCGAAGATGGGCCGCCCGGCCGCGTGGAACTTCTCGAGCGCGGGTACGAAGTCCCAGGCGTCCATGAGCTTGAGCAGCGTGGTGCTCTCGCCCCCCGGCATGATCAATCCGCCCACGTCCTCGAGCTGGCGCGGCATGCGCACCTCGACGGACTCCACCCCGAGCCGGTCGAGCGACTTCCGGTGGAGGCTGAAGTCCCCCTGTAGGGCCAGGACGCCGATCTTCACGCCAGCTTGACCTCTCCGCGCCCGAGCTCGAGCACGCGCCCGCGCTCGTGGAGCCACGCGAGCACCGTCTCGGCATTCCGGTCCGGCGGGAAGACCGGATACCAGATCCGCTCGATCGATCCGCGCTCGACGAACCACGCCATGCGCTTGATCAAGGTTGTCGGGCCGCCCCGCTCCACCGCGTACTCGCCCCGCTCCACCGAGTACTCGAAAGTCGGCAGGCGGAGCGCGCGGGTGAGCAGCAGGTCCCGATCGCTCAGGAGCTCGAAGGGCACGTGGTTGCGCGCGACGAACTCGCCGCTGGTAGTCGGTCTCCTGCGTGCTGATGCCGAAGACGGCGACCCCGAGCTTCGTGAACTCGCGGTGGAGATCGCGGAACCCGCAGCTCTGGGGCGTGCAGCCGCGGGCACCCGGAATCGCGTCCCACTCCGGACCGGCGGCCTTCCCGGGCTCGCCGGTCCGCGGGTAGAAGAAGAAGCACCGCGGGCTGTTGCCGCGGCCTCCGCCAGGTCCACCACCCCGCCCTCCTGTCGACGCGAGACGGACGGACGGCACCCGCGACCCCGGGAGGTGGTCGCAGGCGCCGTCGTCTACTGGCGCCGGCAGGTTTGGCGGTAGCTGGTGGAGATTGGTGGAGGTCTCGGCCACTACCAGCCTCTGGTCTGGAGCAGCTCCGATTCTTTCAGCTTGGACGTCTCGATGCCGGGCATCGCGTCGCCGAGACCTTCGGAGACCTTGGCCAGCACGTCGGGATCCTTGAAGTGCGTGGTGGCCTGCACGATGGCCTTGGCCCGCACCGCCGGGTCCGACGACTTGAAGATGCCGGAGCCGACGAAGACCGCCTCGGCGCCGAGCTGCATCATGAGCGCCGCGTCGGCCGGGGTGGCGATGCCGCCCGCGGAGAAGTTCGGCACCGGCAGGTGCCCGCTCTTGGCCACCCAGCGCACGATGTCGTACGGCGCGCCCAGGTTCTTGGCCTCGGTCATCAGCTCCTCGGGGCCCAGCAGGGTGAGCCGGCGGATGCCCGACGTCACCGCGCGCATGTGGCGCACCGCCTCCACGATGTTGCCGGAGCCGGCCTCGCCCTTGGTGCGCATCATGGCCGCACCCTCGCCGATGCGGCGCAGGCACTCGCCCAGGTCGCGCGACCCGCAGACGAAGGGCACCTTGAAGGCGAACTTGTCCACGTGGAAGTGCTCGTCGGCGGGGGTCAGCACCTCGGACTCGTCGATGAAATCCACCCCGAGCGACTCGAGGATCTGGGCCTCCACGAAGTGGCCGATCCGGCACTTGGCCATCACCGGGATCGTGACCGCCTTCTGGATCTCCTTGATCTTGGTGACCGGCGACATGCGGGCCACTCCGCCTTCCTTGCGGATGTCCGACGGCACGCGCTCGAGCGCCATCACCGCGACCGCCCCCGCGTCCTCGGCGATCTTGGCCTGCTCGGCGTTGGTGACGTCCATGATGACGCCCCCCTTCAGCATCTCGGCCAGCCCCACCTTCAGTCTCGGCGTTCCGCTTTCCATGTCCTCGTCTCCTTTGATGTACTCGTGATGTACTCGGGTCACTGCGTAAGTCGCGCTTCGAGATTGGCCCGGACCGCGGGCCACTCCGCGTCCAGGATGGAGAAGGCCGCGGTGTCGCGAATGGCGCCGTCGCTCGCGGGCCGGGCCGCCCGCAGCACGCCGTCGAACCGGGCGCCCAGGCGCAGGATCGCGTTCCGCGAGCGCTGATTGCGCGCGTCGGTCATGAGGCTCACGCGATGGACGCGCCAGTGATCGAACGCGTGGGTCAGCATCAAGAGCTTCGCCTCGGTGTTGATCGGGGTCCGCTGCGCGGCGCCGGACAGCCAGGTCCAGCCGATCTCGACCACGTCGGGCCGGTCCGCGCCGCGCTGATTGGCGTTGCCGGGCGGCCACGGCCAGAACTCGATGTTGAAGAGCCGCGTGCAGCCGACGACCACGCCCCGCGCCCGGTCCACCGTCGCGAACGGCAGCGCGCGGCCCGCGTCCTGCTCGGCGAGCGCGCCGTCGATGTACGCGGTGGTCTCGGCCGCGGTCCCGGGCACCAGCGTGAAGCCGTAGGTGTCCCGCGCGCCCGAGGCGGCGGCGAGCACGCCCGCCGCGTGCGACCGGCTGAGGGGCTCGAGCCGGACCCAGCGGCCTTCCAGGGTGACCGGCGTCACCGCCGACGGCGCGCGCTCCACTCCGACCGCGCTCACGCGACGGCTCCCTCGAGATCGGCCATCAGCTCGGCCGCGTCCTCGAGCCCGACCGACACCCGGACCAGCCCGGCGCCGATTCCCATCGCGGCCTTCTCCTCGTCGGAGACGCGCCGGTGCGACGTGCGGGCCGGATAGGTCCACGTGGTGGCCACGTCGCCGAAGCTCGGCGCGAACTCGAGCAGCCGCGCCCGCGCCATGAAGCGCTCCACCGCCGGCGCGCCGCCGCGCAGGTCGAAGGAGACCATGGCGCCGCCGAGCTTCGGCATCAGGCGCCCCGCGAGCGCGTGCTGGGGATGCGACGCCAGGCCCGGATAGTAGACGCGCGACACCGCGGGCAGCCGCTCGAGGCCCTGGGCCAGGGCCAGCGCGGTGGCGCACTGCCGCTCCATGCGCACCGCGAGGGTGCGGGCGCCGCGGGTCGCCAGCCAGGCATCGAACGGGCCCAGGTTGGTGCCGGCGCGGATCATCGCGTTGCGGACGCGGCCCATCGGCTCGGCGCGGCCGGCCACGAGCCCGCCGGTGACGTCGCCGTGGCCGGAGATGAACTTGGTCAGGCTGTGCATGACCATGGTCGCCCCGTGCTCGAGCGGACGGAAGACCGCGGGCGACGCCATCGACGCGTCCACGATCAGGTCGATCCCGCGGCGCGCCAGCTCGGGCGCGAGCGCGGGCACGTCCACGAGCCGCAGCAGCGGATTCGACATCGCCTCCACGAAGACCGCGCGCGTGGTCGGCCGCAGCGCCCTGACGATCGCCCCGATGTCGGTCGCGTCCACGAAATCGGTCTCGACGCCGAGCCGGCGGCCCTCGTCGCCCAGGAAGGCGGCGGTGGAGCCGTAGAGATCGCGCGCCGAGACCAGGTGATCGCCGGGCGCGAAGAGCCCGAACAGCAGCGCGGTGGTGGCGCCCATGCCGGAGGCGCACGCCACCGCCGCCTCCGCGCCCTCGAGCGCGGCCACCAGCTCCTCGAGCATGGCGTGGTTCCCGGTGCCGTAGCGGCCGTAGACGAAGCCCGGCTTCTTGCTCTCCCACACCGACTCGACGGTGTCCATGTCCTCGAACACGTACACGTTGGTCTGGTAGATAGGGGGCGTCAGGGGCCGGCTGGCCGAGGGCACGTCACGGCCACCGCGGGCCGCGAGGGTGTGGAAATCCACGATCGCCTCCTAGACCAGCGGCACGGCCGGGGCGGCCACGAGGCCCACCGGCTCCGGCTGGCGCTGCACGTCACGAATGATCTCGGCGAGCCGCTTGATGCCCTCGTCGATCTGGGCCAGCGGCAGCGCCGAGAAGGACAGCCGCAGCGTCCGCTCGCCGCCACCGTCCACGAAGAACGCGTTCCCGGGCGTGAAGATCACCCCGCGCGCCGCGGCGCGCTCGAGCAGCGGCGCGGCGTCCAGCCCCGCGGGCAGCGTCACCAGCAGCGAGAAGCCACCCTCGTTCTCGGTCCACGTCACGCCGGCCGGCATGCGCCGGGCGAGCGATGCCAGCAGCGCGGCGCGGCGGCGGCTGTACTCGCGCAGGACCTTTGCCTGGTGACGGTCGAGCAGGCGCTGCCGGCAGAAATGGTAGACCGCGGCCTGGATGAGGGGGCTCGTGTGGATGTCGGCCAGGTCCTTGGCGACTTCCAGGCGGTCGATCAGCTCCGGGGCGGCCACGATCCAGCCGAGGCGCAGTCCGGGGAACAGGATCTTGGAGAACGTCCCGATATAGATGACGAGCCCCGAGACGTCGAGCGCCTTGAGCGGCGCCGGCGGCTGCGGGCCGAAGAACAGGCTGCCGTCGAAGCCGTCCTCCATGATGGGCAGCCGATGCCGCGCCGCCACCTCCAGGAGCCGCTTCCGCGCGTCGGGCCGCATCGTGAGCCCGGTGGGATTGTGGGCGCTGGGCTGGCAGTAGAGCAGCTTCGGCGACTGCCGCTCGAGCAGCCGGTCGAGGTGCTCGGGATCGAGCCCCCCGTCCCGCATGGGTACGGGGAGGAGCTGGGCCCCGAACGCGCGGAACACCTGCATGGCGCGCGGATAGGACGGCTCCTCGATCGCGACGAAGTCGCCGGGATCCAGCAGGGTCCGCGCGACCAGGTCGAAGCCCTGCTGCGAGCCGTTGACGATCAGGATCTCCTCGGGGCGGACCTCGAGCCCGAAGCGCAGCAGGTAGCCGGCCAGGAACTCGCGGAGCGGCGGATAGCCGCGCCCCGGGTAGTACTGCAGCAGCTCCCGCCCTTCCTCGCGGATCACGCGGTTGAGCACGCGCCGGAACGCATCGGTGGGGAAGAGCCCGCTGTCGGGCATGCCCCCCGCGAACGAGATGGCGCCCGGCCCGGGCTGCGGCACCTGGCTGTAGCCGCGCCGCCGGCGGCTGTCCGCCGCGATCACCTGGGCGCCCTTGGAGAGGAACGGAGTCCAGTCGAGCCGCGGCGCCGCGGGCCGCGTGATGCCGGCGGTCGCGGGGACGCGATCGGCGACGAACGTCCCCTGCCCCACGTGGGCCCGGGCCCACCCGCCCGCCACCAGCTCGTCGTAGGCCAGGGCCACCGTCGTGCGATTGACCCCCAGCTCGCGGGCCAGCTCGCGGCTGGCCGGCAGCTTCATCCCGGCCGCCAGCAGGCCCTGGCTGATCAGCCGCTCGAAGTGGAGCTGGATCTGGCGCGACAGCGATGCCCTGCCCGCCCCCCCGGTACCCCGGTCCAGTTGAATTCTCATGGCTCGAGTATCATCCATTATCTTGGTGTTTGTGGTACCTGTAAACGTCCAATTGGATGATTCCAAGATCATCCAATCCCATACGAGCCGGACCGGTGATATCATGGCGCACCCAGGGGTCCCTGGGGCTCCCGCCGGGGTGAGATCAGGGCCGGAGACCGACCGCTACTCGAGGATGGACCGATGCCGGGTGTCGTGGTGCTGGAGTCGATGTGGAACAAGAAGGGCCGTCTGCTGGACGACGAGCCCTCGGTGCTTCCCTACCTGAAGGCCATCAAGCAGTCGCTGGCCTGGGAAGGCATCCGGGTCAACCTCGTGTACCGGCGCTTCTACTCGAGCTACGACCTCGGCCTGCTGCTCGAGGAAGTCCGCCGCCGCCGGCGCTCCTTCCAGGTCTGCTACATCGCCTCGCACGGCCAGCGGCGCAAGCTGGTCGGGATCGGCGACAAGGTGATCCGGCTCGAGACCCTGGTGGATCACTGCCGGCCCAGCACCGGCACGGGCTACATCTTCGGCGCCTGCGACTTCGTCACGCCGGACACCGCGAAGAACTTCCTGCTGTCCACCGGGGCGCGGTTCGTGGCGGGCTACCAGAAGGCGATCCCGTGGACCGAGTCCATGCTGGTGGACTGCCTCTTCCTGTCCTACCTGCTCGGCGGCACCATGAAGTGGGTGCGCACCAAGCACGGCGAGCGCATGCCCCCGCTGCGCGCGCTCGAGGACTTCGAGATCACCCGCTCGGAGAATCCGCAGAAGGTGGCGGGCCAGCTCTACCGCGACTTCCCCCTGGCCCACGACATCACCTTCTCGTGCTTCACCCTCGACCGCGGGCAGGGTCGCAAGCCCACGATGGAGAACTCCTTCGACCTCTTCCGCCGGAACGTGGATCGCGCCCGTCGCGTGGTCCGCGATCTCTGAGGACCCGCATTCCGGCGTGAGCGAGGAGCAGAAGGCGCAGGTCACGGGCCCAGTTCGGGCCGAGCGCGCGGCCTACGTGACGAGCCCCGGCCACGCCGCCGGGCCGGATCTGGAGCAGCTCCTCGCGTGGGGCCGCAAGCGGGGCGCCGCGCGGGTGCTCGACATCGCCACCGGCGGCGGCCATACCGCGCTCGCCTTCTCGCGCTTCACCCGGAGCGTGGCCGCGGTGGATCTCACCCTGCCGATGCTGCGGGCCGCCCGCGAGTTCACCGCCGCGCAGGCGGCGGGCCCGGACGCGCGCCCGATCCATTTTCTCGCCGCCGATGTCGAGGCCCTGCCCTTCCGGAGCGGCACCTTCGGGACGGTGACGTGCCGCATCGCGGCCCACCACTTCCCGGCGCTCCTGCCCGTGATGCGTGAGGTGGCGCGGGTGCTGCGGGCGGGCGGCTCCTTCCTGGTGCAGGACATCCTGGGCCACGACGACGAGGAGGCCGCCGCCTTCATCACCGAGGTGGAGCGGCGGCGCGATCCGAGCCACGTGCGCGCCTTCCGCCAGCTCGAGTGGACCGCGTTCCTGCGCGCGGCCGGGCTCACCGTGATGGACGAGGCGGTGATGAGCCGGCGCCGGAGCTGGGACGACTGGACGAGCCGCATGCGGATGACCGCCGAGGCCCGGGCCGATCTGGAGCGCTTCGTGCTGGCCGCGCCCGCCCGCTGCCGCGAGGCCTTCGACTTCGCCCTCGAGCAGGGCCGCATCGTCTCGTTCAGCGACCGGATGCTCCTGCTGCGGGCAGACCGGGACTAGCGCTTCAGCACCACCACCGTCGCGCCCCATCCGCCCCGCTCGGGAGGGCCGTCGAAGAAGCGCAGCACGTCGGGATGCCCGGCCAGCACGCTCCGGACGATGGCCCGCTGGGTTCCGGTGCCCTTGCCGTGGATCAGGCGCACTTCGCCGAAGCCCCGCGCCGCGGCCTGGCGGAGATACTCGTCCACCACCGAGCGGACGTCCCGCGGGGCGAAGGCGTGAAGATCGAGCGAATCCTCGATCGGGAGGATGACCGGCTCGGGCTCGTCCATGGCTCGAGGCTCAGCCTACCCCATCCTGTCCCGCACGCGGCGCCGCGGACGTGCCCGGCGGGCCCACGCCCGCGGCGCCGGGACGGGCGCCGCTTACTTCTTGCGGTCCAGCGTGACTCCCACCGCCTTGGCCGCTTCCTCGTACTTGGCCACCGACTCCGCGTGCTTGCCCTGCGAGTGGAGGGCGGAGGCCTGCTTCATGTTCTCCCGCGCGGTGTAGGCGGCGCTGTCGAACCGGTTGTTGACCTGACGCTCCATCTGCGTCTGCAGCATGGGGCACTCGCCGGCCAGGGCCGGGCCGCCGCAGATCCCCACCAGGGCGGTTGCGATCGCGATCGAGAGCAGTCTCATGGCGCGTTCTCCTGTGTTCGGGTTATGAAGCGTGCACTGCACGTGGACAGACCACGGCCGGTGCTCCAGCGGTGGGGCGGGTCGAGCGGAATGTTGTGGCTGCGGGACGGGACGGGGCGGGAAGGAAGCGATGGGCGGATCCCGGTTCGCCGGGAGGCCCACGCGACGACGACGACTCGAGCCGATTCACGGACCCGCGACGGACGGCCAGGCCCACGACCGCGGCAAGTGCGCCGAGCCGGATCGGTCCCGCATCGCCCTGCGGGAGGCCGGGAGCCTCCGGCGCATCGCCCATCTTGTCCTGCGGCGAGACCAGCAGCGCGCTCTCGATCCTCGTCACGGGATCGTCGGACACGAGGACGCGGTCTTCGGCGCCCGGATCGCTCCCGATACCGACGAGCAGCGCCGCGGCGGCGACCCAGGGCGTGACGAGCCGGAGGTTCGTCATTGGAGCCGCAGGATAGCGACTCGGCCCCGGCTTGACAAGGCCCCGGATCGCCGCATAATCCGCGCATGTCCGACGCCCGATCGGAAGCGCTCGAGTGGTTGACCACGTTCGAGGCCGCGTGCCGCGGCCAGGACTTCGCGGCGGGGCGCCGCCTCTTCGCCCCGGACGCGGTGGCCTTCGGCACCTACGCGACCGCGGTCCACGGCCTCGACAACATCGAGCGCGAGCAGTGGCGCCAGATCTGGCCGCGCATCCGCGGCTTCCGCTTCGACGCGGACCGCGACGCGGCGGGCGCCGGCGACTCGGCCTGGGTCGCCGCGACCTGGGCGTCGGAGGCCACCGGTCCCGACGGGAAGCCCTTCACGCGGCACGGCCGGGCCACGTTCAACCTCGCCCGGCGGGACGGCCGGTGGCTGGCCGTCCACAGCCACGTGTCCCTGCTGCCCACCCAGTCCGAGAGCGCCCACGGCCGGCGATAAATTCACACGGCTGTGACGTCCAGGCGGCCGCCTCATCCGTAGACTCCCGCAGAACGTCCGATCACGCCCGCACACGGAGGGTATATGAGCAAACGAGTTCTCGGGATCGTCGTCGTGACCGTGGTCCTGGCCGCGCTGGCCGCGGTGGTCTCGCGCAGCAGCGCGGGTCCGGAGAAGATCGTGTTCCCGGCCAACTACAAGGACGGGGTCCTCTACACCATCGCCGACCGGTACGACGTCAAGCAGTATCGCGAGCTCTACGCCACCGCCGGCGCGGTCCAGGCCGCCAAGGAGGGCAAGCCGCTCCCGAGCGGCACCGTGCTCACCCTGGTCCAGTACAAGGCCCAGGTGGACGCCCAGGGCAATCCCGCTCAAGGACGCCAAGGGCCGCTTCCTGAAGGGCGACCTGATCGCCTACGCGGTGATGGAGAAGCGCACCGGCTGGGGCACGGAGTACGGCGACGACATCCGCAACGGGGAGTGGGAGTACTCGGTCTTCGGCGCGGACGGCAAGTTCAACGACAAGGCCAACTACAAGGCGTGCTTCCAGTGCCACAAGCCGCACGACCAGATCGACTACGTGATCTCCTACCCCGCGCTGGCGGGCCGCACCATGGTGGCGAGCGCGGCGCCCGCGCCCGCAGGATCGCTCGGGGTCAATATCGGCGCCTTCACGTTCGGACCCCCCGGCGTCACGATCACCCCCGGCAAGACCATCACGTGGACCAACACCGATGACTCGCCCCACCAGGTCACGGTGGCGGGGACGCCGCTCAAGACCGGGTTCCTGCTGAAGGGCCAGAACGCGTCCCTGACCTTCAAGGACGAGGGCGTCTTCAACTACAACTGCGCGCTACACCCCAACATGAAGGGCACCGTGCAGGTCTCGAAGTAACACCGCAGCTCCCCTCACCCTGCCCTCTCCCCCTTCGGGGGCGAGGATCCGAAACCCTCTCCCGGGCGAGAGGGCAGGGTGAGCGTGGCGGTCGGCTCGGCTGCTACTCCTTCTTCTCGAGCTTCACCGGCCGATCCCGGTCGCCCCGCTCCCGCCTGGCTCGTGGTCAGGGTCGCCGTTCCCGACCAGGTTCTTCTCGTCGATGAGGCTCAGGTCGTACTGACCAGCCCGATCGCCCCCGTCCACCGCACGAGACGGCTTGCTACCGCTGGTGTCGATCTCGAGATTCACTTTCGCGGTCTTGTCCTCGGTGGCCCCACGCGGGCGTCCGCCACCCACTTGCCGTCCTCCTGCTTCACCGACTTGATGATGAGCACCAGGGTGGGATCGGCCCCCTTCTGCGCCCGCTGCTGGAGCTCACCCTTCCACGTCCCGACCAGCGCCTTGGTCAGGTCGGCCTGGGCCGCGGCTCACTCCGGTGCCCCGCCAGCAACCCCGCCACCACGAACAGCGCCGCGCGCGCAACGCGAATGCTTCGGTCTCATGTCGGGCCCTAGCCCTTCTCGGTGATGTAGATGTGCTCGAACATGTCCACGTAGATGTTGCCGTCCACCACGAACTCGCCCGCCTTGTTCTTCTCGATGCCGCCCACCCACGGCTTCTTGGCCGCGTAGCGCACCACCCACGCCACCGGCACGTAGCCGACGTCCTGCTGCATGATCTCCTCGGCCTTCTTGTAGTGCTCGAGGCGCTTCTTGGGGTCGCGCGTGTCGCGGCCGGCCTCGAGCTCCTTGTCGAAGGCGTCGTTGACCCAGGCCTGGCGCCGGCCGGTGGTCTTCTTGCCGTAGAAGGTGTCGAAGTACTCGTTGTGCGGGTCCGGGTAGTCCATGAACCAGCGGATCCACACGAACTGGAGATCCTGCTTCCACAGCCGCTCGCGGAACACCCGCGGCTCCAGGACTTCCAGGTCCGTCTTCATGTTGAGCGAGTCGAGCAGCACCGCCTGGATCGCTTCGGCGAGCGGCTTCGAGCCGAGGCCCTCGTCGCGCATCGAGAGCGTGATCTTGGGCCAGTTCTTCCCGCCCTCGAACGGCGTGCCCTTGAGCTGCTCCAGGGCCAGCTTCTTGTCGTACTTCTGGAGGGCCTTGATCTTGGCGTCGTCGATCGCGCCCGGGAAGCCGGGCGGGATCATCGACCAGGCCGGAACCGCGAGGCCCTGGCTCACCTTGACGATGTTCTCGCGGTCGATGGCGTGCGCCACCGCCTTGCGGACCTTCAAGTTGTCGAACGGCGGCTTCGTCGCCTGCGGAAGCAGATACCAGGTGCCCGGGAACGGGTACCGGAAGACGTCCTTCGACATCCGCGGATCGGACTGGAGCCGCTTGAGGTCGCCCGCCTGCAGCGCGGTCAGGTCGAGCTCGTTGTTCTCGTAGGGCAGTGTCCCCGAGGCGATGGGGATGATCGGGATCACCACCCGGGTCAGATGCACGTCCTTGGCGCCGTAGTAGTAGGGGTTCTTCTTGAGCACGATCTGCTTGTTGTGCTCCCACGCCTCGAGCGTGAACGGCCCGTTGCTGACGATGTTGCCGGCTTCCGTCCACTTGTCGCCGAACTTCTCCACCGCGCCCTTGTGGGCCGGCAGGGCGGCCAGGTAGGCGGCCAGCACCGGGAAGTAGCCGCGCGGGCCTTCCAGCGTCACCTCGAGGGTCCAGTCGTCCTTGGCGCGCACGCCGACCTGGCTCGCGTCGGTGATCTGCTTCTTGTTGTAGGCCTCGCCGTTCTTGAGGTCGTAGAGGAAGGACGCGTAGGGCGCCGCGGTGGCCGGATCGAGCTGGCGCTTCCACGACCACTCGAAGTCCCGCGCCGACACCGGCGAGTTGTCGGACCAACGACTATCCTTCCGAATCGTGAAGGTCCAGACCGAGCCGTCCTTGTTGCCCTCCACCTTGGTCGCCATCCACGGCACCGACACGAAGTCGGCGTTGAAGACCATCAGGCCCGCGAAGAGGGCGGGCACGCCGGAGCAGTAGAGGTCCTTGTTGAAGTCGTGGCTGGAGGGCTCGTTCTGGAACCAGCCGCCGCCGCCGTAGCGGAGCACCTGCTCCTTGGCCAGCTTCTCGCCGGCCCCGGGCTTGGACGGCTTGGCCGCCCGGGCCTCGCTCGCGAAGCCGAGCCCGCCGAAGGCGGCCATGGCGCCGACCACCTTCAGGAAGTCGCGCCGGCCGACCCCGATGGACTCGAGGCGCTTGGCGAAGAGATCCATCTGGGCGTCCGGAATTCGCATCGGTGGAATCCGCATGGTGGTTGTCCTCCTGTGAGTTACTTCAGCTTGGGGTCGAGCGCGTCCCGGACCCCGTCGCCGAAGAAGGTGAACGAGAGCATGGTCACCGCGATGGCGATGGAGGGGAACACGCAGAGGTGCCAGTAGGAGCGGAGGAACTGCTGGTTCTCGCCCACCATCTGCCCCCACGAGGGCGTGGGCGGGTTGATGCCGACGCCGATGAACGACAGCGCGGCCTCGGTGAAGATCGCTTCCGGAATGCCGAAGGTGATCGAGACCACGATGGGGGTGAGCGCGCTCGGCAGCACGTGGCGGGTCATCACCCGCAAGAAGCCGGCCCCGAGGGCGCGCGCGCCCTCCACGAACTCCTTCTCCTTGATGGAGAGGACCTGGGCGCGCGTCTGGCGCGCGATGCCCACCCACCCGGTGAGGCCGAGCGCGATGAAGATGTTCATCAGCCCGGCCCCCAGCATCGACATGACGAGGATGACGAAGAGCAGGCGCGGGAAGGCGTACATCACGTCCACGAAGCGGGTGAGGATCAGGTCGGTGCGGCCGCCGATGAAGCCGGACAGGGCGCCGATGGGGACGCCGATCAGCACGATGATGATCTGCGCCCCGAGACCCACCAGCATCGACACGCGGGCGCCGTAGATCAGCCGCGAGAGCACGTCGCGCCCGAGCTGATCGGTCCCGAGCGGGTAGTCCCGGGAGGGAAACTCGTACAGCCGGCCGAAGTTGGGCTTGGTGTACGACTGCGGCGCGATCAGGTCGGCGAAGATGGCGAGCAGGCACGAGCAGCATGACCACCACCCCGCCCACCACCGCCAGCTTGTTGCGGAGCAGGCGGCGCCAGGCATCGCGCCAGAGGCTCGAGCCCCGGATCTCGGATCGAGGCAGAGCCAGCGCCGCGCCGCCCGGCGTGGGCAGGCTAGTATCGGATGCGGGGGTCGATAAGGCCATAGAGGAGGTCGACCACGAGGTTCATCAGGGCGAGGAACGCGCCGTAGATGAGCACGACCGCCATGATCATCGGATAGTCGCGGCCGGTCATCGAGAGCACGAAGAAGCGCCCCATGCCCGGAATGCGGAAGATGGACTCCACGAAGAACGAGCCGGTCCCCACCGCGGCGAACATCGGGCCGAGCAGGGTGACCACCGGGATGAAGCCGTTCTTGAGCACGTGCTTGAGGATGACCGGCGTCTCGGCCAGGCCCTTGGCCCGCGCGGTCACGATGTAGTCGGAGCGGATGACCTCCAGCATGCTCGAGCGCGTGAAGCGCGCGATGATGCCCATCGGGGCCAGCGCGAGCGTGACCGTCGGCAGCACCCAGTCCTGCGGCGAGTTCCAGCCCCCCGTCGGGAAGATGGGCAGGACGAAGGAGAAGAGCACGATCAGGAACACGGCGAGCACGAAGTTCGGGACGCTCACCCCGAGGGTCGCCACGCTCACCGAGACGTAGTCCCACGAGCGGTTCTGGTAGACGGCGGCCAGCACCCCGAGGGTGAGGCCACCCACCACCGCCAGCACCAGGGCCATGCTGCCGAGCAGCAGGGAGATCGGGAACGTCTCGACCATGATCTCGGCCACGGTACGGGTCTTGTAAATGAAGGACGTGCCGAAGTCGCCCTGTACGGCCTTCTGGAGAAAGATGCCGAACTGCACGTAGAGCGGCTTGTCGAGTCCGTAGACCTCCGCCAGATTCTTCTGGGCGTCGGGCGACAGCGGGTTCGCCCCCTCCGCGACCGGATCGAGCGGGCTGCCCGGCGTGGCGTGCATCACCAGGAAGGTGACGAGCGCCATGGCGAGGAGCGTCGGAACCAGCCAGAGGAGGCGATAGACGACGTAGCTGAGCAACGCACCCCCCGGAAGCAGTGCCCGCCCAAACCCTGTGACGGGTTAGTAGGTAACTATCGGCAAACACGCGCGTAAAGTCAAGAAAAAGAATGGTATCCTGCGCGCGCATGGCGATTTCCCTGACCATTCTGCCCGGCCCGCGCGTCCTCGACACCAAGCCCGGCACGACCATCCTGAAGGCCGCGCACGCCGGCGGCGTGGACATCAACGCGATCTGCGGCGGACGGGGCCGCTGCACCTCCTGCCGGGTCAAGCTGGTCGCGGGCACCGCGCCGCCGCCCACCATCATGGACGAGCTGCAGCTCGGCGACGCCCTCGTGCGCGAGGGCTACCGGCTCTCCTGCCAGTGGCCGGTCACCGAGGCGGTCACCGTGCAGATCGCGCCGCCGCTCGACGACACGACCTTCCAGATCCTGGGGGGCGAGCGGCCGGCCGGCGCGCCCGCGCCGATCTCGATCGACGCGGGGATCCGCAAGCGCGCGGTCCAGGTGACCCTGCCCAAGGACGAGCATCTCCAGACCTCCGACCTGGAGGCGCTGCTCGCCGCGACGGGGGGCGCGATCGAGGACGTTCCGCCCGCGGTGCTCAAGACGCTGCCCGCGGCGCTGCGCGAGCGCGACGGCGAGGTGACGGTGACCACGTTCGGCCGCCAGGTCCTGGCCGTGGAAGCGGGCGACACCGCGCTCCACAAGTACGGCCTCGCCATCGACATCGGGACCACCAGCGTGGTGACCACCCTCATGGAGCTCGAGTCGGGCGAGCAGCTCGCGTCGGCGTCGAGCCTGAACCCGCAGGCCGTCTTCGGCGGCGACCTGATGTCGCGCATCGCCTTCGCCCAGTTCGACCCGGGCAACCTCCGCAAGCTGCAGACGCGCATCATCGGCCTGCTCAACCAGCACATCGAGCAGATCGCGCGCGAGTCGGGCGTCCTGTCCAAGTGGATCTACAAGGTCGTGATCGTGGGCAACACCTGCATGCACCACCTGCTGCTGGGCATCGATCCCTCCTACGTGGGCCTCGCCCCCTACGCGCCGGTGATGCGGCACCCGCTCACGCTGCCCGCGCGCGATCTCTTCCTCAAGCTGCCCCCCGAGGCGCGCGTGTGCCTGCTCCCGATCGTGGCCGGCTTCGTGGGCGCGGACGCGGTGGCGGTGGCGCTCGCGACCCGCATGGACGAATCGCCCGCGCTCCGCATCGCGGTGGATATCGGGACGAATGGGGAAGTCCTGCTCGGCTCGCGCGAGCGGCTGTGGGCGTGCTCGGCTCCCGCCGGCCCCGCGCTCGAGGGCGCCCAGATCCGGCACGGCATGCGCGCGGCCATCGGCGCCATCGACCGCGTGGGCGTGGAGGACGGCGACCTCCGCCTGCACACCATCGGCGACGCGCCCGCCCAGGGGATCTGCGGCTCCGGCCTCGTGGACGCGGTGGCCGCCCTGCTCGACCTGGGCGTGGTGGACTGGACCGGGCTCATCGACGTGGACGGGCGCGACCGGCTCCCCGCCCCCATGCGCTCGCGCGTGGAGATGCGCGGCGAGGAGCGGGTGGTCGTGCTCGCGCGTCCCGGCGAGCACGGCGCGGAGCGCGAGATCGTGCTCACCCAGGACGACATCCGGCAGGTGCAGCTCTGCAAGGGCGCCATCGCCTCCGGGGTCGCCATGCTGCGGCACATCGCGGGCGTCGGCCCCGAGCAGATCGAGGAGCTGATGCTGGCGGGCGGCTTCGGCAACTACCTCTCGGTGCGCAGCGCGCTGCGCATCGGGCTCATCCCGCCCGATCTCCCGGAAGCGAAGATCCGCTACGTCGGCAACGCGGCCGCGCTGGGCGCGCAGCTCGCGCTGGTCTCCGAGGCCGAGCGCGCCCGGGCCGAGGTCATCGCCTCGGCGCATCGAGCACGTCTCGCTCGCCGCGCACCCCGACTTCGAGACCATCTTCGTGGACTGCATGAACTTCCCCCGCGTGCCATGACGGCCCTGCGCATTCCCGCCTCCGCCGTCGGCATCACGGTCGGCCCGCGCGAGCACGAGGTGGACGCCCGCTGGCTGATGGCCTACGCGGCCGCGCTCGGCGAGTCCGCCCCCGAGTACTTCGACACCACGCGGCCGGCCGGCGTCCTCGCCCACCCGCTCTTTCCCGTCTGCTACGAGTGGCCGCTCGCGCTGGACGTGCGGGCCAAGGCGCTGCCGGACGAGGTCGCGGTGCGCGGCGTGCACGCGACCCATCGCCTCACCCTGCACCGGCCGCCGCGCGCGGGCGACCGGCTCAGCACCACCGCCACCGTCGCCGCGCTCGAGCGCCGGACGCCCGGCGCCTATCTGGTGCTGCGCATGGAGACGGTGGACGCGGCGGGCCGGCCCGTGAGCACCACCGAGTACGGCTCGCTGTACCTCGGCGTGGAGTGCGACCGCCCCTCACCCCGCCCCTCTCCCCAGGGGGAGAGGGAGCGCGAGACCCTCTCCCCTCAGGGGAGAGGGCAGGGTGAGGGCGTGGTCGGTGGTCGGAGGTGCCGATCGCCGCCACCCTCGCCCACGTCTACACGGAATGCGCGCGCATCTGGAACCCGATCCACACCGACCGCGCGGTCGCGCTCGGCGCCGGGCTCCCCGACATCATCCTCCACGGCACCGCCACGCTGGCCCTCGCCATCTCGCAGGCGCTGCGGCAGCAGCCGCGCGGCGCGGCCACGCCGGTGCGCGCGGTGACCGCCCGCTTCGGCGCCATGGTGCGGATGCCCTCGCGCCTGCGTGGTCCGCGGGCAGGCGCCCCGGCCGTCGACGGCCGGCGCCGTCGTGGGCTTCGAGGCGCTCGCCGAGGACGGCCGCCCCGCGGTGCGCGACGCGGAGCTCGTGCTGGCGCCATGACCAAGCTCGAGCGAGTCCTGGCCGCGCTCCGGCGCGAGCCCACCGATCGGCCGCCCTACGCCTTCTGGCGCCATTTCCCCGACGTGGATCGCAACCCGGCCGCGCTGGCGCAGTCCACCCTGCGCTTTCACGAGCGCTACCAGTCGGACTTCCTCAAGGTGACGCCGACCGGCGGCTACGCGGTGGCGGACTGGGGATGCGTCGAGAGCGCGGAGGTCCTGCCCGGACGGCCACCGGCCGTGCGCGCGGCACGCGGTCAACGCCCCCGAGGACTGGAAGAAGATCCGCCCGGTGAAGATGGAGTCCACCGAGTGGGCCTCGCACCTCGAGACCATCATCCGCTGCGTGGTGGACCGCCGCGTGGACTGCCCCACCATCCCGACCGTGTTCAGCCCGCTCTCGCTCGCGCGCAAGCTCTCGGGCGACCGGCTCAACTACGATCTCAAGGAGAACCCGCAGGCGGTCACCGACGCCCTCGAGGCCATCACCGAGACGATCCTCGCGTTCATGGAGGCCTGCTTCCGGGAGAGCGCGGAGGGCATCTTCTACTCGGTGCAGGCGGCCAGCACCGCCTTCCACACCGAGGAAGAATACCGGCGCTTCGGCGAGCCCTACGACCGGCGCATCCTGGAAGCCGTCCGTCCGCGTTCCAAGCTCACGATCCTGCACTGCCACGGCGAGCGCCTGATGTTCGATCGCCTCGCCGCCCTGCCCGCGGACGCCTGGAACTGGGACGACCGCCGCGCCGGCCCGTCGCTGCGGGAGGGCCAGGCCCGCGTGCCGGGCGCGGTCATCGGCGGGCTCGACCAGTGGAGCGCGCTGCAGGACGCGAGCCCCGAGGCCGCGCTCGCCCAGATCCAGGACGCGCTCGCCCAGACGGCCGGCCGCGGCGTCTTCCTGGGCGCGGGCTGCGTGCTGCCGGTCGGCACCTCGGACGCGACCCTGGTGAAGGTCGCGCAGACCCTGGGCGGCGTGCCGAAGCTCGGCTTCCTCCGGCCCCAGTAGCGCATGCCCGGTGTTCGCTCCGGACTCGCCGTCGCGGTCCTCCTCGTCGCGTCGGTCGTCTCGGCCGCCGAGGAGGCGGTCGACGTGGTCATCCTCTCGCCCTACCGCTCGCGGCTCGGCGCCAACGCGCGCCCGCGCCTGCTGCCCCACGCCGGCGTGGACTTCGCGGCGCCGGTCGGCACGCCGGTGCTGGCCGCCGCCGATGGGGTCGTCAGCCTGCTGATCGACTACGAGCCGGGGTGCGGAGTCGGGGTGGTGCTCTCGCATCCCCGCTTCAAGCGCTGGACCGCGTACTGCCACCTGACGCGCGCCGTGGTCGCGACCGGACAGGCCGTCGCGCGCGGTGAGCGCATCGGGTTCTCCGGCGCCTCGGGCAATGCGGCGGGCGTGCCCCACGTGCACCTCGAGCTCTGCACCACCGCCTGCGCCTCGCATCGCGACGGCGACCTGCGCGGCACCGAGGATCCGCTCGGCGCCGCGGTGGGCTGCCACGATCCGCAGCGGGTCTATCCCGCCGACCGCTTCACCCTCACCCTGCCCATCGAGTGCCGCCAGGGGACGAAGGACGCGCGCCGATGAACCGCGTGCTCGAGCCCGAGCTGATGACCGACCCGGACCAGGCGGAAGCCTACGCGGCGGGAGACTTCGCGACGGTGAATCAGGCGCTTCGTGGACCGCTTCCGCGCCCTCTTCCCCGACTTCACGCGCGGCCGGCTCGTGGATCTCGGCTGCGGGCCGGCCGACATCCCGATCCGCTTCTGCCGGGCCCTGCCCGCCGTCACCGTGACCGGCGTGGACGGATCGGAGGTGATGCTCGCGCCCGGCCGCCGTGCGGTGGCCGCCGCCGGACTCGCGAGCCGCGTCGCGCTCGTCCGCGCGCGCCTGCCGGGCCTCGGACGCGCGCCGGGCGGCTTCCACGCCGTCGTCTCCAACAGCCTGCTGCACCACATGCCGCACGCGGACGTGTTCTGGTCCGAGGTCGCGCGGCTCGGCCGCGCGGGCGCCCCGGCCCTGATCATGGATCTGCACCGCCCGGAATCCCCCGAGCGGGCGCGCGCGATCGTCGAGACGTACTCGGCGGACGAGCCGGAGGTGCTCAAGCGCGATTTCTTCCACTCGCTCTGCGCGGCCTTTACCCTGGACGAGGTGCGGGCCCAGATCGCGAAGGCGGGGCTCGATCGCCTGCGCTGCGAGATGGTCAGCGACCGCCACTGGGTCGCGTGGGGGAAGCTGCCGAGCTAGGCGGTGGGCTACTTGCCCACGTTGAAGCGGAAGTGGCAGATCTCTCCGTCCAGGACCTGATAGTCCTTGCCCTCGAGCCGGAACCGCCCGCGCTCGCGCGCGGTGGCCATCGAGCCGTCGGCGGCCAGGAGGTCGTCGTAGCCCACGACCTCGGCGCGGATGAAGCCCCGCGCGATGTCCGAATGGATGGCCCCGGCCGCGTCCTGGGCGCGGGTGGCGCGCGGGACGGACCAGGCGCGCACCTCGTCCTCGCCCACCGTGAAGAACGAGATGAGGCCGAGCAGCGCGTAGCAGTCCTGCAGCACGCGGCCGATCGCCGGCTCGGTCAGGCCCAGGTCGGCCAGGAACGCGGCCTGCTCCGGCCCCGCGAGCTGCGCGACCTCCGCCTCGATCACCGCGGAGACCCAGCCGAGGCGCGTGGCCGGGCGCGCCGCCACCGCCTGGAGCCCGAAGCTCTCCACGAGCGTGGTCCCGCGCGCGATCTCCTTCTCGGACAGGTTCAGGCAGTGGAGGATGGGCTTCTGGGACAGGAAGGTGAAGCCGCGGAGGGCCCGCGCCTCGTCGTCGCTGAGACCCATCGCGCGGATCGGTCGCTCGGACTCGAGCAGGGGCTTCACCTTCAGGAGCACCGTCTGCTCGTACACGTCGGTGTCGGTCCGCTTCTTCTTGATCTGCGCTTCGAGCCGCTCGAGCCGCCGCTCCACCACCTCGAGATCGGCCAGGATCAGCTCGGTCTCCAGATCGTCGATGTCGCCGCCCGGATCGGCGGCGGTGCCCGCGGTGTCCGGGAACGCGCGCACCACGTGCAGCAGCGCGTCGGCATTGCGGAACTCCTTGGCCTCGAGCCCCTGCCGCTCGCCCTTCGCGATCCCCGCGAGGTCCACCACCTCGAAGGTGGCGTAGGTCGTCTTCTTCGGCTTGAACATCGCGGTCAGGCGCTCGACGCGCGCGTCGGGCACCCGGGCCACGCCCGCGTGCATCTCGCCGCGCGCGGTGCCGAACGACGAGGTCGCGACGGTCGCGCCGGTCAGCAGGTTGAACAGTGAGGTCTTGCCGCTCTTGGGAAGGCCGACGAGCCCGATCTTCATGGAAGGCCATGCTACCATAGCCGCCGACATGGCCGTCCCGTGGCGCCGCGCGCGCGCCTTCTAGTGGCTTCCCTCCGTCCCCTCGACTGGCGCGGCACCGCGACCGCGCTCACGCTGGCCGCGCTGTGGGGCGCCAACCCGATCGCGGTGAAGGTCGGCCTCGCCGACGCGCCCCCGCTGCGCCTCGCGTTCTTCCGCTTCGTCCTGGGCGGCCTCGTGGTCCTGGCCTACGCGTGGTGGCTGCGCCATCCGGGCCTCTTCGACGTGCGACGGGGCGAGTGGCGTGTGCTGATCTCGCTCGGGGTGATCTTCTCGGTGCAGATCGGCACCATGAACGTGGGGATCGGCCTCACCACCGCCTCCCACGGCGCGGTGATCCTCAACTCCTACGCGGTGCACACGGTGGTGCTCGCCCACTTCATGATCCCGGGCGATCGCCTCACGCCCGCCAAGGTGGGCGGCGTGCTGATCGCCTACACCGGCATCGTGCTCCTCTTCGCGCGCGACTTCTCGCTCCGGAGCGAGACCCTGGTCGGCGACCTCGTGGTGGCGGGCAGCGCGGTGCTGCTCGCGGAGCGGGTCGTGTACATGGCGCGCGCGGTCCAGAGGTTCGATCCGCTCAAGCTGCTCGTCTTCCAGTCCGCCATCGGAAGCGCCTGCTTCCTGGTCGCGAGCGTGTTGCTGGAGTCGGGCGCTCCCACTCGCTACACGCCCGCCCTGGCCGCCTCGCTCTTCTACCAGGGCGCGGTGGTGGCCGGCTTCAACTTCATCGTCAACTCGTATCTCTTCAAGGTCTACCTGGCGAGCGCGCTCGCCACCTGCTCGCTCACCACCCCGCTCTTCGGCGTGCTCGTCGCCGCCGCGATCACCGGGGACGAGCTGAGCCCGCTGCTGCTCCTCTCGAGCGTCATGGTCGCGGCCGGCATCGGCCTCACCGTCCGCCGCTGACCGCCTTGACCCCTGCCCGGCGGCGCGGTAGCGTCGGGCCATGCCCACGCAGCCGTCGAAGGCGCTCGAGGTCGTGCCCAATCCGCACCCGGACCGCGACTACGAGATCAGCCTCGAGATCCCCGAGTTCACCTGCGTCTGCCCCCGCACCGGCCAGCCCGACTTCGCGACTATTCGGGTGCGATACGTGCCGGACCGGCACCTGCTCGAGCTGAAGGCGATCAAGCTCTACATCTGGTCGTACCGGAACGAAGGGGCGTTTCACGAGGACGTGACCAACCGGATCCTGAACGACTTCGTGGCCGCGGCGGCGCCGCGCTGGATCGAGGTGATCGGAGACTTCACGGTGCGCGGCGGGATCAAGACGGTGGTCCGCGCCACCCACGGCAAGCGGCCGGAGATCTAGCCCGCCAGGCTCAGCAGCACCACGCCCGCCAGCATCACCAGCGCCCCCGGCGCGATGTCCCGCACCTTCTGCTTCTCGTGGAACATCACGGTGCCGATCGCCATCGCGAAGAGGATCTCCACCTGCTTCACCGCCTCCACGTAGGAGGACAGCGTCATGAGGTAGGCGGTGCCCTGGCTGATCGTGGTGAGCGAGGCGAAGAGCCCGAAGCTCACGAAGGCCTTCCAGTATTTCGGGATCTCCACGAAGTGCCGCCGCGAGGTCTTGAGCACGATCGGGGTGACGAGCAGGCTCGCGGCCACGTAGCCGCCCAGCGTGCCCATGTACTGGTCGGAGCACTGCATCGCCCACTTGATCGTGACCACCGACGGCGCGAAGAAGAGCGCGGCGAGCAGGGTGTAGCGCATCCCTCGATCGGTGAAGAGCACGGCCAGCGGCGCCCACCAGGCGATGTGGGCGCGGTGGACGTTCAGCAGGTAGACGCCCGACATGCTGATCAGGATGCCCGCGATGCCGAGGAGCGTCGGCTGCTCCCGCAGCGTGAAGTAGCCCAGCACCACCAGGATCAGCAGGCTCACCTTCCACAGCGCGGTGACCATGGAGATCTCGGCGAGCTTGAGCGCCTTGGAGAGCGCCATGGTCGAGATGGTCTGGCACACCGCGAACGAGGCGCAGGCGAGATAGAACCCGGGCTTGATCTCGGGCACGCCCTTCCACAGCACGAAGGCGCCCGCGAAGGGGAGCAGGAACGTGAAGCGCCCCCACACGTTGATGTACTCGTCGAGCGAGTGGCCGAGGCGCTTCATCACCGTGTTGCGCAGCACCTGGCACAGGGCCGCGAGCACCGCGAGCAGGACCCACATGGCCTACCGCGCCGTCCGGGCCAGCAGGGAGAGGAGCGCGTCCACCACCGCGCGCGGGCTGCTCGCGGGGGAGGAAGTGGCCGGCGTCCGGGATCACGCGCCGCTCGGTCCCGGCCGGGAACAGGGCGGGGTGCGTCTCGCTGCGCGCCGGCGGGTCCACGCCGTCGTCGCGGCCGTGCAGGATCGCGCTCGGCACCTCGAGGCGCGGCCGCTCGGCCAGGCGGCGCTCGATCGCGTCGAGGCGCGGCTCGCCCGGCGCGTTGCGGTAGCGGTGCCGGTAGGAGTGAATCACCACCGGGACGAAGTCGGGGTTGTCGAAGGCGGCCGCCGCCCGCTCGAACGTCGCGTCGTCGAAGCGCCAGCCCGGCGACCAGTCCCGCCAGAGGAGCCGGCAGATCTCGCGGCGGTTCTGCTCGAGGCCGAGACGCCCCCGCTCGGTGTTGAAGTACCACTGGTACCAGTTGGCCCGCTCCTGCAGTGCGGAGGCGGGCTGAGGCGCCGCGATCGTGTTCTGGACGTTGTAGCCGCCGATGGTGACCAGAGCGCGCACGCGCGCGGGCGCCAGGATGGCGGTGATGCAGGCCGCGCGCCCGCCCCAGTCGTAGCCGGCCAGCGCGGCCCGCTCGATCCCGAGCGCGTCCAGGAAGTCCAGCAGGTCCTGGCCGATCGCGGCCTGCTGCGCCATGCGCGGCGCGTCCGCGTCGAGGAAGCGGGTGGGCCCGTAGCCGCGCAGGTAGGGCGCAAGCACCCGGTGGCCGCGCGCGGCCAGCGGCGGCGCCACCGCGTCCCAGGCGTGCGCGTCGTCGGGAAACCCGTGGAGGAGGACCACCGGGGCGCCCGTCGCGTCGCCCCACTCCTCGTAGCCGATCTCGAGGATCGGCGTGCGGACGGTCGGCACCCGGGTCAGAAGCCCTTGACGTACGGCAGGCGCCCCGCGGTGGCCTCGATCGCGTCGCCCGCGTCCAGCAGCACGCCGGTGGCGTTCCACGCCCCGGAGACGAGCTGGTTGCGCGCGCCGTCGGCGATCCGGGCCGGGATGACCCGATCGCCCACGCGCACCTCCTGCCGCTCCACGTCCACCGTGACCGCCTGCTTCGGATCGCGGCCCACCGCGCGCTGCAGCCAGAGCACGTCGTCCTGCGAGATGGACAGGCACGGGATGCCGAGGATGGTGCAGTTGCCGAAGAAGATCTCGGCGAAGGAGCCGGCCACGATCGCCTTGATGCCCCACTGCTTGAGCGATTCCGGCGCGTGCTCGCGCGAGGACCCGCAGCCGAAGTTCATGCCCCCCACCAGCACCGAGGCGCCTTCGTACGCCTTCTGGTTGAACGAGTGCTCCGGGTCGGACTTGCGCGCGTCCTCGAAGGCGTGAAGCCCCAGGCCCTCGTTGGTGACCGTCTTGAGGAACCGCGCCGGGATGATCCGATCGGTGTCGATGTCGTTGCCGGGGACCGGAATGCCCCGCCCCGCGATCTGCCGCCGCGCGCTCTCGCTCATTTCATCATCTCCCGCACGTCGGTGACCGCGCCGTTGAGCGCGGCCGCCGCCGCCATGGCCGGGCTCATCAGGAGCGTCCGGCCGGTGGGGCTCCCCTGCCGCCCGATGAAGTTGCGGTTGCTGGTGGACGCGCTCATCTCGCGGCCCTTGAGCTTGTCGTCGTTCATGCCGAGGCACATCGAGCAGCCCGCGTTCCGCCACTCGAAGCCCGCCTCGCGGAAGACCTCGTGGAGCCCCTCGGCCTCCGCCTCCTTGGCCACGAGCTGCGAGCCCGGCACCACGATCGCGCGCACGCCCTTGGCCACCCGGTTGCCCTTGGCGACCGCGGCGGCCACCCGCAGGTCCGAGATCCGCGAGTTCGTGCACGAGCCGATGAACACCACGTCGATCTTGGCGCCCGCGATGGGCTGGCCCGCCTCGAAGCCCATGTGGGCCAGGCCCTCGCGGTAGGTGGGGCGCTCCGGCTCCGGCGCCGACTCGGGCGACGGGATGCGCTCGCCCACGCCGACCGACTGCCCCGGGTTGATGCCCCAGGTCACCATCGGCGGGATGGCGTTGCCGTCGAGCCGCTTGACGTCGTCGTACGAGGCGCTCGCGTCGGACGCCATGCCCGTCCACCACGTCACCGCGCGGTCGAACGCCGCGCCCTGCGGGGCGTACTGGCGGCCGCGCAGGTAGTCGAAGGTGGTCTGGTCCGGGTTGACGTAGCCGGAGCGGGCGCCGCCTTCGATGGACATGTTGCAGAGCGTGAGCCGCTCCTCCATCGTCATCCGGTCCACCACCGCGCCCGCGTACTCGTAGGCGTAGCCCACGCCCCCGTTGACCCCCAGGGTGCGGATGATCGCGAGGATGACGTCCTTGGCGTAGACGCCCCTGGAGAGCGCGCCGTCCACCCGCACCTGCCGGAGCTTGGGCTTGGCCATGGCCAGGCACTGGGTGGCCAGGACGTCGCGCACCTGGCTGGTGCCGATGCCGAAGGCGATCGCGCCCGACCGCCCCGTGCGTCGCGGTGTGGCTGTCGCCGCACGCGATGGTCATGCCCGGCTGGGTCAGCCCGAGCTCGGGCCCGATCACGTGCACGATGCCCTGCCGGCCGCTGTCGAGCCCGAACAGGGTGACCCCGCTCGCCCTGGGAGTTGCGGATCATGTGGACCGCCATCTCCTCCGCCACCGCGTCGGCGAACGGCCGCTGCTGGGCGGTCGTGGGGATGATGTGGTCGAGCGTGGCGAAGGTCCGCTGCGGCATGCGCACCGGCAGCTTCAGCTCGTTGAGGGCCTGGAAGGCCTGGGGCGAGGTGACCTCGTGGATGAGATGGAGCCCGATCAGGAGCTGCGTCTGCCCCGAGGGCAGCGTGCGCACCGTGTGAGCGTCCCAGACTTTATCGAGCAGCGTTGACGCCATGGTCTCCTCCGTGTGACCGGCAGGGTGGCCGGCCGGGAGAGTGTCCCGCCGTCAGACCGTTAAGTATAGTGAAATATTCTTGCCGGTCCCGTAAGATCCGCTAATGATCGACGCCGCCCTCCTCCCCGCCCTGCTGAGCCTGCTGACCGTCGCGCGCAGCGGCTCGGTGGGCGCGGCGGCGCGGCTGCACCATCGCACCTCCTCCGCGATCAGCCAGCAGATCCGCAAGCTCGAGCGGCATCTGGGCGTGACCTTCCTCGAGCGCGCGGGCCGCGGCGTCCGGCTCACCGCGGCGGGCGAGGCCGCCCTGCCCGGCATCCTGAAGCTCGGCACCGAGACGGAGGCGCTCTTCGCCCACCTGGCCGAGCTGTCCGGTCGGCCGCCCGCGACCCTGCGCGTCGCGGTCAGCGACTACCTCGGCAAGGCCCTGCTGGTGCCGGTGCTGCGCGAGCTCCTCGAGGAGCGGGTGCCGCTCCGCTTCGAGATCGCCACCACCCACTCGCGCGAGGGCATCCGCCTGGTGGGGCTCGGCGAGGTGGACTGCGCGGTGGTCACCGGCCAGGAGATCCCGCGCGGGCTCGAGGCCGAGCGGCTCTTCGACCAGCCCTTCGTCTGGGTCGGGCCCCGCCGGCCGGGAAGCACGTGCCCCTGCCCGACCGGCTCGCCCACGAGCCCCTGCTGCGACTCGGCGCGGGGAGCCAGGGACGGCGGCTGCTGGAGGACTACCTGACGCGTGAGCGCATCCAGCCCACGTCCACCATCGACGTGCCGAGCGTGTCCCTCCTGCTCGCCTACGTCTCGGGGGGCCTGGGGGTGGGCCTGGCTCCCGCCCTCGCCCTGGCCGAGCTGGATCGCGGCCGGGTCAGATGGGAGCGGGCGGCGGTGCCGTCGCTCCCGGTCACGCTGGTGCACCGGCCCGGGTTCCGCCGCGGCGCCGCGGCCGGCCGCTTCGCGGCCCGCCTCATCGCGGAATGCAGGGCGAGGCGCAGCCGAAGGCGAGCCGAGCGAATATAGAATGCAGGACGAGGAGACGAGGCGCCGAAAAGAGGCGGCGCCTAGCCGGCGGGCGGGATGACCGCGACCTTGATCGAGTCGGGCGAGCGATGCGCCTCGAAGGCGTCGCCGATGCGGTCCAGCGGGAAGGTCCCGGAGAGGAGCCGGTCCGTCCGCACCGCGCCCGCCTCGAGGAGGCGCATCGCCTCCGGGAACTCGTCCTGGTAGATCATCGAGCCGATGATCCGGAGCTCGCGGCGAACGACCCAGAAGAAGTTCAGCGACGTGGCCTCGTGCGGCAACCCGGTGAGCACCACGCGCCCGCCGGGGCGGCACAGGTTGACCGCCTGCTCGACCGCCAGGGCCGTGCCGGCGGTCTCGATCACCAGGTCCACGCCCTCGCGCCCGGAGAAGGCGCGCGCGGCGGCCGTGTCGTCATCGGCGCCCGAGAGCGCGACCGCCTCCGCGCCCAGCGCGAGCGCCAGATCAAGCCGTTTGGTGGTCCGCGCCACCGCCAGCACGCGGCAGCCGCGCGCGCGGAGCACCTGGACGGCGAGCAGCCCGAGCGAGCCCACCCCGAGCACCGCCGCGGTCTCGCCGGCCACCGGCGCCGCGCGGCCGACCGCGCGCACCACCACCGCGAGCGGCTCGGCCATGAGCAGGCGCTCGGTGGAGAGGCCGTCGGGCGCCGGCCAGCAGCAGCGGGCGGGCACGATCGCCTCCTGGGCGAAGCCGCCGTCCACGTCGATGCCGACCGCCACGCGCGAGAGGCACAGGTTGCGGTTGCCCTCGCGGCAGAGCGCGCACGTCCCGCAGGAGTAGTTGGGCTCCACCGCCACCGCCTGCCCGACCGTCACGTTCCGGACCGCGCTCCCGATGGCCGCCACCGTGCCGACGAACTCGTGCCCCATCACGAGGGGATAGCGCACCGGGCGCTCGCCCGTCCAGATCCGGTAGTCGGTGCCGCAGAGCCCGGCCGCGGTGACCCGGATGACCGCGTCGTTCGGGCCCGGCGTGGGCGATGCGACGGTCGTGATGTCGAGCGAGCGAGGACCCCGAAGGACGGCCGCGATCATGCGGAAATGATAGCATTCGTGCGTGGACGGCCGCGGCGCTTCCGAATCCCGGCGGCCGCCCCGCCAGCGGCGGCTCGCCCTGCTCGTCTTGCTGGCGGCGGTGGCCCTGGCGGTGGCGGCGTACCCGTTGCGCACCCGCTGGTGGGGTGGCTTCATCCTGGCCGTCGCGGAGGCCGGCATCGTGGGTGGCCTCGCGGACTGGTTCGCGGTCACCGCGCTCTTCCGGCATCCGCTGGGCCTGCCCATCCCCCACACCGCGATCATCCCGGCCAACTGGGAGCTCATGGCCCAGCGCGTGGGGAGCATGGTGGGCGATCGGGTGCTCACCAAGGACTACGTCACCCACGAGATCGGGCGCTTCGACATCGCCGAGCTGCTGGCCCGCGGGGCCGAGCGCATCAAGCCGGCCGACCTCGAGGCGGCGGTCCGCGCGGTCGCGCGCTGGGCGACGGAGCAGGTCACGCCGGCGGCGACCGGCGACGCCGCGCTCTGGCTGACCCGCCTGGCCCGCGCGAACCCCATCGCGCCGCTGCTGGCCACCGGCATCGAGATCGCGCGCAAGCAGGGCTGGGATCAGCGGCTCATCGAGGCGGTGGCGACGGCGCTGATCGACGCGCTCGAGCGCCCGGACTTCCGCGCCACCGTCGGCGATCTGGTGGACGAGGTGCTGGCCGACTATCGCACTCGGATGGGTGTCTATCCGCGCATCCTCATGGGCCTGGCGAGCACGTTCGGGCTCATCGACCGGGAGCGGATCGTCACCGCGCTCCACGAGGCGCTGAAGAAGATCGCGGACGACCCCGACGATCCCCTGCGCCGGCGCCTCACCGAGACGCTCGCCGCGCTGCCCGAGCGGCTCCGCACCGACCCGGCCCTGGCCGCGCGCGTGGAGGCCGCCAAGGAGGAATTGCTGGCGAGCCCGGCGGTGGCGCGCCTGCTCGAGGACGCGGCGGTGGGGCTCCGCAAGATCGTGACCGCGGACCTGGCCGCCCAGCCGTCCGAGCTGGTGAGCTGGATCACCGCGCGGCTCGACCGCGCGCGGCAAACCCTGGCGGACGACACCGCGCTCCGGGAATCGCTCGATCGCTGGCTCAAGGAGCGGCTCACCGAGGCGGTGGACCGCTACCACGACCGGATCGCGCACTTCATCGAGCGGGGCGTTCACGCGCTCGGCCCGGAGGGCGCGGTGCGGCTCATCGAGGAGCACGCGGGCGACGATCTCCAGTACATCCGCGTGAACGGCACGGTCGTGGGCGGCCTGGCCGGTGGCGGCCTCTACGTGATCCATCTGCTGCTGGACCTGCTGCCGTGAGCCCGCGACCAGGCGGGGAGGCTGGGGACGTCCTGGTGGAGACTCGCCGCGGCCCGGTGCGCGGCGTCATCGAAGGAGGCCTCGCGGTGTTCCGCGGCCTCCCCTTCGCGCGCCCGCCGGTCGGCCCGCTCCGCTTCCGGCCTCCCGAGCCGCCCGAGCCCTGGTCGGAGGTTCGCGACGCAGCCCGGTTCGGGCCGTCGGCGGCGCAGAACGGCGCGCTCGTCGGCCCATTGATGAGCCTGGGCATCAGCCGCACCGGCGAGGACTGCCTCTACCTGAACGTCTGGACGCCCGCCGCGGACCGGGGCCGCCGGCCGGTGCTCGTCTGGATCCACGGCGGCGCCTTCATCCTGGGCTCCGGCTCCCAGATGCTCTACAACGGCGCGGCCCTGGCCCGTCGTGGCGACGTGGTCGTCGTCACCATCAACTACCGGCTGGGCGCGCTGGGCTTCCTGCGCCTGCGCGACCGCTTCGGCGAGCGCCTGCCCGCGACCGGCAACGAGGGACTCCTCGACCAGGTGGCGGCGCTCGAGTGGGTGCGCGACGAGATCGCGGCATTCGGCGGCGATCCGGGCAACGTGACGATCTTCGGCGAGTCGGCGGGCGCGATGAGCTGCGCCACCCTGCTCGGCGTGCCGCGCGCCCGCGGCCTCTTCCACCGCGCGATCCTGGAATCCGGCGCCGCGAACTACCTCTGGCCCCGCGACACCGCCGCGCGCATTGCCGACCGGGTGCTCGCGGACCTCTCGATGAGCTCGCCCGAGGAGCTGCGCGCCGCCGCCCCCGCGCGCCTCCTCGCGGCCCAGCGCCGCCTCTTCATGGATCTGATGCTGGGCGAGCACCACGTCCTCGGCACGCTCTCCCCGTCCGGGCAGCGCGTGGCGGGCGCGGTCTTCCTCGGCCTCTCCCTCGCGCGCCGCCGCTTCGGCAGCAGGGTGGCCCCGGTGTCGCGCGGGCTGCTGGACGTGCTCCGCCGCCGCGGGCGCCGGCGGCGGGCGCCGGCCGCGCCGGAGATGGCCGCGCTCCGGGTGTTGCGCACCCGCGGCCTGCCGTTCCAGCCCGTGATCGACGGGGACATCATCCCGCGCGATCCGCTGGCCGCCATCCGCGACGGCGAGGCCCGCGGCATCTCGCTGCTGATCGGCACCAACCTGGACGAGGCGCGGCTCTTCGCCCCGCTGGATCCGGAGGCCACGACGCTCGACGAGGGCGAGCTCCTCGCCCGGTGCGCGGAGGCGATCCCCGGTGGGGCGGACGCGGCGCGGCGGGCGATCACGGTCTACCGGGACGCGCGGGCCGCGCGCGGCGAGCGCGTCGACCCGGGCGACCTGTGGTTCGCCATCGAGTCCGACCGGACCATGCGATACCCCGCGATGCGCCTCGCCGCGCTCCATGCGGCGCATCAGCCGGAGACCTACGCCTATCTGTTCACATGGCCTTCGCCCGCGATGGGCGGGCTCTTCGGCGCCTGTCACGCGCTCGAGCTGCCCTTTCTCTTCGGCACCCTCGAGCACCGGCTCCTCCGCCCGTTCACCGGCAAGGGCCCGGCCGCGCACGCCCTCGCCGGGCAGATCCAGGACGCGTGGATCGCGTTCGCGCGCACCGGGCGACCGGGCCACGCGGGCATCGCCGACTGGCCCGCGTACGACGCGGCCCATCGCCGCACCATGATCCTCGACCGGCAGTGTCGCGTGGAGGCCGCGCCGCGGGAAGCGGAGCGCCGGTTCTGGGAGTCGCTCCCGCCGGAGGCCGGCGCCTAGCGCCCGCCGGCGGGCAAGCGGCTCGGCGGAACTTCCACGTAGATCGCGCGCGACTCGGCGGCGACGATCCCGCCCGCCAGCCGCGCCACCGCGCGCGTGTCGAAGACGCGGCCGCGCCGCGCGACCAGGCGGGCCTCGAAGCGCACGGGACGGCCGAGGGGAACCGGCGCGCGATAGTCCACCTCGATCCGCGCGGTCACCGCCAGGACCACGCCGCGCACGAGCGCCAGCCGATAGTGCAGGCAGTCGAAGATCGCGGCGAGCAGGCCCCCGGACATGAGGCCGCGATAGCCCTGATGGGCACGGCCCGGCGTGAACGAGCCGACGATCGTATCGCCCCGCCGCCGGAACCGCACACGCAGGCCGCCGCGGCTGTCGGGGCCGCAGATGACGCACTCGGCGAGCGGCGCCGGGTGCAGCGCGGGCGCTCGCGGGCGCGCGGCGGCGCCCGGCCTCAGACCGCCGAGTGGCCACCATCGAGGAAGAGGGTCTGGCCGGTCATGAAGTCGGAAGCCGCCGAAGCGAGGTAGACCACGAGCGGGCCGATCTCGTCGAGGCGGCCGGTGCGCCGGAGCGGCACGTCGCGGAGCAGCCGGTCGCGTGTGCGCTCGTCCGCGAACGCGTCGGCGTTCATCTCGGTGACGAACCAGCCCGGCGCGATCGCGTTGACCTGGATGCCGTGGCGCGCCCACTCCGCGGCGAGCGCGCGGGTGAACCCCATGACCCCGCTCTTGGACGCCGCGTACGCGCTGTAGCCGGGCAGGCCCACCTGCCCCAGCACCGACGAGAGATTGATGATCTTGCCCGACTTCTGCGCCAGCAGGTGCGCGGCGGCGGCGCGGCAGCCGTTGAAGACCCCGACCAGGTTGACCTCGAGGGTGGCGCGGAAGTCCTCCGGCGACATCTGGGCCACCGGGGCCACCCGCGCGATGCCGGAGTTGTTCACCACCACGTGCAGGCCGCCCAGCTCCGCGATGGTGCGGCGCACGAGCGTCTCGACCTGGGGATACGCGGTCACGTCCGTCTCCACCACGAGGGCCCGCCGCCCGGCCGCGGTGATCAGCCGCGCCGTCTCGTCCAGATCGGGGCGGGCCCGCGCGGCCACCGCCACGTCCGCGCCCGCCTGCGCCAGCGCCACCGCCATCGCGCGCCCGAGGCCGCGGCTGGCCCCGGTGACGATGGCCACGCGGCCGTCGAGGCGCTGGGCGGCCGCGGCCGGATTATCGGTAGAGGGAATCGAGCAGCTCCCGGTGCTTGTCGGTGATGATCCGCCGCTTGACCTTGAGCGTGGGCGTCAGCAGGCCGTTCTCCACCGTGAAGTCGCCGGGCAGGATCGCGAACTTCTTCACCTTGGCGTAGGACTGCAGCTCATGGTTGCGCGCCTCCACGATGCGGCTCACCCGCTCGACCACCTTCGGATGCTTGGCGAGGGCCGCGGGATCGGTGTTGAGAATCCCCTGGTCCTTGGCGAACTTCACCAGCTCCTCCGGGTTCAGGGTGAGGATGGCCACCGGGTACGGGCGCTTGTCGCCGTGCACCATCGCCTGGCTGATGAACGGATCGCCCTTGAGCAGGTTCTCGATGTTCTGCGGCGCGATGTTCATCCCGCCCGCGGTCACGATGAGGTCCTTCTTCCGGTCGGTGATGAAGAGGAAGCCGTCCTCGTCGATCTTCCCGATGTCGCCGGTGGCGAACCAGCCGTCGGCGAGGAACACCTCCGCGGTGGCCTCCGGCTTCTTGAAGTACCCCTTGGCGATGTTGGCTCCGCGGCCCAGGATCTCGCCGTCGGGCGCGATCTTGACCTCGATGCCGGGCTGCGCCTGCCCCACCGAGCCGAACTTGAAGTGCTCGAGCCGGTTGAACGTGAGCGAGGGGCAGGTCTCGGTGAGGCCATAGCCCTCGAGGATCAGGATGCCCGCGGCGTGGAAGAACTCCGCGATCTCCTTGGAGAGCGGCGCGCCCCCCGAGACCGCGAAGCGCAGGCGCCCGCCCAGGGCCGCGTGGAGCTTCGAGAACACGAGCTTGTGGGCCAGGCGGTACTTGAAGGCGAGGCCGCCCGGGATCGGCTTCTTGGCCTGCTTCAAGCGCGAGACCTCGCGGCCGACCCCGACCGCCCAGTGGAAGATCTTCTTCTTGATCGGCGACCCCGCCTCCGCCTTGGCGAGCACGCCCGCGTAGACCTTCTCGAACACCCGCGGCACGCTGCAGATGAAGTTGGGCTTCACCTCGGGCAGGTTGTCGCGCAGCTTGTCGATGTTCTCCGCGAAGGCGGTGGTGAGCCCGCGATGCACGCCCAGGAAGGACTCGAGCCGCGCGAACGAGTGGGCCAGCGGCAGGAACAGCAGGTGGGTGTCCCCGGACGTGATCGTCTCCATCTTGGCCGCCGACTCGAGGGTGGCCAGGTGATTGCCGTGCGTCTGCACCACGCCCTTCGGCGGCCCGGTGGTGCCGGAGGTGTAGACGATGGTCGCGATGTCCTCGGGCCGGACCTCGGCCACCCGCCCGGCGAGATCGCTCTTCAGGCGCTCCACGTTGTCACGCCCCAGCCGGCGCAGCTCGGCCCAGGTCATGATCCGCGGCGAGGCCTCGCCCTCGTAGCCCTGCATGACCACGATCTGCTCGAGCCCCTCCATCTTCCCCTGCACCTCGAGCACCTTGGCGAGCTGGCCCGGGTCCTCGACGAAGAGGGTCTTCACGCCCGCGTCGTTGACGAGGTACTGGATCAGGTCGGGCGGGTAGGTCGGGTAGATCGGGATCGTGCGGCAGCCCGCCGAGAAGATCGCGAAGTCCGCCTGCACCCATTCCGCGCGGCTCGCGGAGAGGATGCCGATCGCGTCCTCCTTCCGGCGCCCGAGGGCGAGCAGGCCGGTGGCGACCTCGCGCACCACCTCGCCGACCTGGCGCCAGCTGAGCGTGTGCCAGGTCCCGCCGGCCTTGTACCGCTGGGCCGCGCGATCTCCGTCGCGCTCGACCCGGTTCCAGAACATGCTCGCGAGAGTGCCATTGGCCATGGTCGCCTCCTCACACCTGCGTGCGGAGCTCTTTGCGTAGAATTTTCCCGATCGGGCTCTTGGGCAGCGAATCCACGAAGCGGACCTGCTTCGGACACTTGTAGCGGGCCAGGCGGGTCTCGCAGAACGCGGCGACCTCCTCGGCGGTGGGGCGCGGGCCGTCCTTGAGCACCACGAACGCCACCACGTCCTCGCCCATCAGCGGGTCCTTCATGCCGACCACCGCCGCCTCCGCCACCTGCGGGTGGGCGTACAGCGCCTCCTCGACCTCGCGGGGATAGATGTTGAAGCCGCCGCGGATGATCAGGTCCTTCTTGCGCTCGACGATGAAGAGGAAGCCGTCCGCGTCGAGCCGGCCCATGTCCCCGGTATGGAGCCACCCGCCGCGCACCGTGCGCGCCGTCTCCTCCGCGTTGCGGTAGTAGCCGGTCATCACGTTGGCCCCCTGCACGCAGACCTCCCCGATCTCGCCGGCGGGCCGCGCCCGGTCGTCGTCATCCTGGATCGAGATGGTCACGCCGGGGATGGCCCGCCCCACCGAGCCGAGCTTGCGCGGCCCCGAGAGGCGGTGCGCCGACACCACCGGCGAGGCCTCGGTGAGCCCGTAGCCCTCGAGGATGCGCCCGCCGAACTTCTTCTCGAAGGGCTCGACGATCTCGACCGGCAGCGGCGCCGCGCCGGATCCCCACGCCCGCATGGACGAGGTGTCGAATCGCTCCGCGTCCGGGTAGTTGAGGAGGTAGATGAGCATGGTGGGCACCGCGGACATCGAGACCGCCCGGAACTCCTGGATGGTCTCCAGCACCGCCTCGGGATGGAACCAGCGCAGCAGCGCCGCGCGCGTGCCGAGGATGTGGCCCGCGTTCATCACGGTGAGCCCGTAGGAGTGCGACAGGGGCAGCACCGCCACCGCCCAGTCGTCCCGTCCCAGCTCGTTGAGCGAGGCCGCCGCGCGCGCGTTGGACTCGAGATTGGCGTGCGACAGCGCGACGCCCTTGGGCACTCCGGTGGTCCCGGAGGTGTAGAGAATCACCGCGAGGTCGTCCGGCGAGCGGTCCACCGCGGTGAAGGTCGGCGACTCGGCCGCGGTCTCGGCCGCCAGCGAGCGCGTCCGGCCGTCCCCTTCGCCGTCGGCCAGCAGCACGTGGTGGAGCGTGGGCAGCACGCCTATCTGGCCCTCCACCTTCCACAGCATGTCGGTGGACGTGATCACCACCTTGGCCTCGGAGTCGGCCAGGATGTGGGCCACCTCCTTGTCGCCGAGCAGGAAGATGACCGGCACGATGACCGCGCCGCACTTGAGGATCGCCCCGTAGCTCTGGATCACCTCGGGGCAATTCGGGAGCATCACCACCACGCGATCGCCCGGGGCCACGCCCAGCCGCCGCAGCGCGTGCGCGAGCCGGGAGGCGGCGCGCTGCTGGTCCAGATTGGTGTACTGCCGCCCCTCGAACGCGAGGGCGACGTACTCACCGTACTTGTCGAGGCCGTCCTCGGCCAGGCGCGCTAGCGTCATGTTTTCGATGGGTTACGGAGGTGCATCCAGCTGGAGACACTCGTATACCATGCACCGGATGACGCGACGCAACAAAAGTCTTGACCCTCGTTACGCACCGCGTTATTCTCGTGCTGTACCCAGATCAACCCCCGACAACAAGGAGCGAACGATGGCGACGAACCCGATGCAGCCGAATGACTTCCTGGCCCAGCTCACGAGCCGCACGGTGGAGGCATTCTCCCTGATGGCGGACGCCAACCAGAAGGTACTCCGCGAGCTCGTCGATCTGTCCGCGAGCACCGCGAAAGAGGGCGTGCGGCTCTACGCCGAGCTCCAGTCGTCCGCGGTCGAGGCGGTGAAGGAAGGGCAGTCGTACGTGCAGCGCCGGCAGGACGAGATGCAGGACGCGCCGCGCGATCCGATGAACTTCTACCAGAAGGGCGTGCTGGAGTCGGTGGAGAGCGCGCAGCGGGCCTTCAAGGTCTTCGAGGGCACCGCGCAGGCCATGTCCCGGTCGGCCGAGCGGATGCAGGTGACCGCGGAGCACACCGGCAAGGAGATCCAGGCCACCTTCACCCAGCTCGCCGGGAAGGTGCAGACCCTCTACACCCCGATCGCGTAACGCGCGCCCGGCCGCGGGTCACGTCCGGCCCGCGGCCGGGGCGGTTACTTCTCGCGCTTCTTCTCGAGCCGCTCTTCGAGCGTGCGCAGCTGCTCCCGCAGCACCGTCACTTCCTCGCGCAGCGCGTCGGCCTCGGCGGGCTCCGCCCGCTTCTCCGCCTTCGCGGGCTGCTCGGGCCCCGTGGCGGTGAGCCATCCGGCGCGCGATGCCCATTCCCGCAGCACCCGGTCGGCGTCGCGCTGGCTCGTCATGAGCCCTTCGAGGCTCGAGCGCAGCGACTTCTGCACGAAGTCCTGCCAGGCCTCGCCGTGCTTGATGAGCTGGTGGAGGAAGACGGTGGGCAGGGCGGCCCGGTGATTGCGCTCGTTCTCCAGGATGATCTGGGCCAGCGTGACCGAGGTGAGATCCTCACCGGTGGACACATCCACCACCGAGATCTCCCGGCCGGCCCGGATCAGCTCCTCGAGCTCCTCGAGCGTGACGTAGCGGCTCTCCTGCGTGTCGTACAGCTTGCGATTGGAGTAGCGCTTGATGACGTACGCCATGACGAAAATCAGTCTAGCACCGGGTCCGGACCCCCACAAGGCGGGCCGGGACGCGCGTGCAACGCGTCGGACGCGGGACTACTGGGAGAGTGGGCGGGAGGGCGGGCGCGTGGGCGCGGCGACCGCGAGCGCGGAGAGGCCGAGCATGCCCCAGATCGCGGCGCCCTGCGCCATCCAGGCCAGCGGCTGGAGCGTCCAGAGCGCCATCGCGTTCATGGACACCGCCGGGCGCGCGTACTGCACGGGCGTGCGTGAGGGCATCACCACCGCCTCACCGGTGAGCACGTCCTCCGCGCGCTGGTTGGTGCACACCGTGCGGAGTCGGATGCGGTTCCGCTCGCGGTGGACCTCGAGGACCTCGACGCGGGCCGAGATCGAATCGCCCGCCTTCACCGGCTTGAGGAACTTGAGATCCTGCGAGAGATAGATCGCCCCGGGGCCGGGCAACCGCGTGCCGATGACCGCCGAGATGAGCCCCGCGGTCCAGATCCCCGGCGCGATCGGCTCCTTGAACACGGTGGAGGCCGCGTACTCACGGTCCGCGTGCACCGGGTTGTGATCGCCGACCGCGTCCACGAACGCCGCGATGTCACCGTCCGTCACGCGGCGGGTGATCTGGGCGCTGTCCCCGACCGCGATCGCATCGATCGTGATCCCGATCATGCCCGCTCCGTCCGGGCCGCCCCGCCCGCGTCCAGGCGCCGGAGGACACGGTCCACCTTGTCCTCGAGCGCGTCGATCTTCTCCTCGACCTGGGCCACGTGCCGGGCCAGCGCGGTGACCTGGCTGCGCGAGGGAATGCCGAGCCCGGCCAGCGAGGCGTCGATCTGCTGCTCGGCCGCCTTCTTGATGGGCGCCGAGACGTTCAGGAAGCCCTCGAGCTGCTTGCCCATGAGCTGGGCGAAGTTGTCGGTGCCCATCGCCTGCTCGAGCACGCGGGACCACGCGGCGATCCACTGGTCGAGGAACTGCTTCCACTGCGCCATCAGGTCCGGCGAGGGCGCCGTCCCCTGCGTCATGACCTTCGACCACGCGGCCATGCCCTGGTCCATGAACGGCCGCCAGAAGGCCTGCGGGTCCATTGTCATGTTGGGCGCCATGCCGGGCGCGGCCGTCGGGGCCTGCGCCTGCCCCATCATGCGCAGCCAGGCCTGCGTGCCCTCTTCCACCTGGCGCTTCCACATGTCGAGCAGCTGTTGATTGGTGTTGTCGGCCATGACGACGCTCCTCGGCCCGCCTTACGAGCGCGCGGCCAGCCAGGACGCCACCTTCGGCCAGCAATGCACCGAGGCGCCGCGTCCGGCGATCAGCGAGATGTGCCCACCGGGCAGCTCCACGTACTCCTTGTCGCTGGTGCTCACCACGTCGATCAGCGGCTTCACGCACGCGGGCGGCGCGATGTTGTCCTCCTTGGCGCCGACCGCGAGCACCGGGCACCGGATCTGGCGCAGGTCCACGCGCCGCCCCGCCATCATGAGCTCGCCCTTGATCAGCTTGTTCTGCTGATAGAAGTCCCGCACCCACTGGCGGAAGAACTCGCCGGGGAACGGGAGGTACTCGTTGGCCCACTTGTTGAGCGCGTTGAAGCCCGAGACGTAATCCGGGTTCCAGAGGTTCCACCAGAGGTTCAGGTTCGTGCTGGTGTCCATGGTGGGCTTGAGCAGCTTGAAGCCCATCTTGACCATCTCGGCCGGGATGGTGCCCAGGGTGTCCACGTACTTGTCGACGTCGAAGTAGCGCGGATCGAGCCACTTGCCGAAGAGGCCGACGTGGGCGAAGTCGATCGGGCCCGCCATGTCGATGTAGTTCTTGAGCGGGAACTCCGGGTGGGTGGCCACGAAGCTGGCCGAGAGCGGCGCGCCCATGCAGTAGCCGAGCACCGACATCTCCGAGGCGCCCGAGGACTCGAGCGCCTTGCGGGCCAGCCGGGGGAGGATCTTGGTCACCGCGTCCTCGACGGTGAGGCCGTTGTCCTCCTCGCCGAACACCCCCCAGTCGACCAGATAAAAGTCGAAGCCTTGCTGCGTCATGTGCTCGACGAACGATCCCTTCGGCATCAGGTCGAAGATGTACGGCCGGCTGATCCCGAGGTTGGGGACGAAGAGCAGCGGGGTCCGGACCGTGCGCCGGGACTCGTACCGCCAGAGCCTCGACTTGTTGGTCCGGAAGATCTCCTGCCGGGGCGTGGGCCCGACCTTCGGCTCCTTGGGGTTCATCACCATCTCGCCGAAGTGCTTCATGCGCAGGAGGTTACGGTTGGCCTCCTCCTGCATCCGCGCCAGCACCGCGGGCGACATCGCCGGCATCTCTCCCATCATCGTGAAGAGCTCGTCTTTCATGACTCTCCCATCGTACCGCTGCGTGACGCTTCGCGTCAAGACCCCGGCCCGCTCCCCTGGTAGGGCCGAGCGGGCCGGGGCGACGCGCTTAAACCTGGAACAGGCTCCCCACCTTCATGGCGAGGCCCATGTCCCCCTTGAGCTTGAGCTTGCCGGACATGAAGGCCATCTGTCCGGAGAGCTTGCCTCCGGTCATGTCGAGCCAGTCCTGCGAGGACATCGTGAGGGTGAGGTTCGGGGTCGCGGCCGCGCCCTGGCTGACACTGCAGGCGCCGTCCTTGATGACCGCGTTCCACGTCCCACCCTGGTCCCCGGTGATGTCGTACTGGATGGTGGCGTTCACCCCGGCGGCCTTCTCGGCGCGGAACCGCGAGGCCATGTTGTCGAAGGTCTCCTTGACTGTCGGCATGACGCGTCTCCTTCTCCTCTCGAAGCTCGACGTTTAGAACGTGAAGAGGTCCATGCCCCCGGTGACGGTGAGCACGGCCCCCGTGATGTAGCGCGCGCGCTCCGAGCACAGGAACGCGATCGCGCCGGCGATGTCCTCGGGCTGCCCCTCCCGCTGCATGGCCACCCGCTTGACCATGCGCTCGTACAGCGGCGACAGATTCGCGTTCGGCCCCACGATGCCGGGCGCGATCACGTTGGACGTGACATTGTACCGCGCCCCCTCGAGCGCCACCGAGCGGGCGAACCCGATCACCCCCATCTTGCTCGTCGCGTAGGCGGCCTGGCCGAAGCCGCCCATCAGGCCCGCGATCGAGGCCATGCAGATCACGCGGCCCCACCGCCGCTCGCGCATGCCGGGGAACACCGCCTTGGTGACGTTGAAGGTGCCGGTCAGGTTGATGCGGAGGTTGAGGTCCCAGTCCTCGTCCGCGGTGTCCTTGAGCTGGCCCATCGTGTAGATCCATCCCGCGTTGTTCACGCAGATGTCGATCGGGCCCACCTCGCTCTCCGCGCGGCGCAGCACCTCGGTCAGGACCGCCCGCTCGGTGATGTCGGCGGCGTAGCCGCGGGCGGTGCCGCCCGCCTCGGTGATCTCCCGGGCCGCCTCGGCGGCGCCTTCCCCGTTGAGATCCAGCACGATGATCCGGCAGCCCTCCGCGGCCAGGGTCAGGCAGTCCTGCTTGCCGAGGCTCCGCGCCCCGCCGGTGACGAGCGCGGTCTTGCCCGCGATGCCGAGGTCCACGCCTAGCGGCCCTTGAAGTCGGCGGGGCGTTTCTGGAAGAAGGCCTGGATCCCCTCGGCCGCGTCCTCGGTGCGGAGCGTCTGGAGGAACGCGCGCACCTCGATCTCGATCGCGGTATCGATGGGCGCGTGAAGCCCGTCGTCCACCGCCTCGATGATGAGCCGGGTGGCGACCGGCGGCCGCTTGGCCAGCTCGCGGGCCATCGCCTTCGCGTCGTTGAGCGTCTCCCCGTCCTTCGCGAGCCGGTTCACCAGCCCGGTGCGGTAGCACTCCTGGGCCGAGACCTGGGTGCCGAGGATCAGGTGCTCGAGCGCCAGGCCGCGGCCCATCAGCCGCGGGTAGCGCTGGGTGCCGCCGAAGCCGGGGGTGATGCCGAGATTGGACTCGGTCTGCCCCATCCGCGCGGTCTCCTTCAGGATCCGGATGTGGCAGCCCATCGCGATCTCGCAGCCGCCGCCCAACGCGTGCCCGTTGATCGCCGCGACCACCGGCTTCGGGAAGCGCTCGATGCGGCGGACCACGCTGTTGCCGAAGCGGATGAAGGTGCCGACGTCCGCCCCCTGGAAGGCCGAGCCCAGGTCCGCGCCCGCGCAGAAGATCTTGTCCCCCGCGCCGGTGATGATCACCGCGCGCACGCCGTCGTCGCCCTCCAGCTCGGAGAGGGCCGCGTTCAGCTCGCGCATGAGCGCCTCGCTGATCGCGTTGGCGGGCGGCCGGTTGAGGGTGATGGTCGCGAAGCGCTCCTCGCGGGTCAGGATCAGGGTCTCGTACGCCATCGGACGGATCTCCTCTCGGCGGGTTGCTAGCGGCGGGCGGCCACGCCCTGCAGGAACAGATCGGCCACCGCGGGCGCGGTGTCCACGAGCCGGTACCCCCGCTTGCCCAGCACCCAGGACGTGGCCATCTGGTCCATGGCGCCGAACAGCATCTTGGTGGCGACCTTGACCGGGAGGTCGGACTTGAAGTGGCCCTGGCCCACACCTTCCTCGAGCACCGAGCCGATCAGCGCGAAGTACGCGGCGATCTCCTGGCTCGAGGCCCCGCGGAAGAACTTCTGGCCCTGGCGCAGCTCGACCTGCACCACCTCGGCGAGGTCCGGATCGCCCTCGAGCATCTCGAAGTGCAGGTGGACGAGCCGCCGCACCTTGGCCACCGCGTCGGGCTCGTCGGCGATCGCGCGCCGCAGGGACGCGACGAAGACCGACATCTTCTCGCGGAAGAGCGTGATGAGGATGTCTTCCTTGGTCTTGAAGTAGAGGTAGATGGTGCCGGCCGCGATCCCGGCCTCGCGCGCGATGTCCGACACGCGCGAGCTGAAGTAGCCCTTGCGGGCGAAGACCCGAACGGCGGCCTCGATGATCTGCTGGGGCTTGTCGGGATCGCGCATGGCAGGAGGTGAACCGCCGTTCATTCTATGCGGCGCTCCCGGGGCTGTCAAACGGAACTTGGCCGCGAGCCGCGCGGCTGGCAGCTCGCGAGATATTCCTGGAGCCGCGTGAACTCCTTCGGCCCCACGTTCGCGAACACGAGCACCGCGCCGTCCCCGTACGACTCCCAGACGAGGGCGGGCAGGCGCAGGCGGTCGAGGCCGGAGCGCTCCGGCAATTCGAGCACCACCACGTCGCCCTCCACCAGCGGGGTGTCGGTGGTCACGCGGCCGCCGGACGCGCTCAGGTCCACGGTGTGCCCCAGCGCGGTGCCTTCCGAGCCGCCCTCGACGCGGATCGGCAGCGAGACGAGCACGCGGGGAAAGCGCCGGCGGGTGTCCCCGCGGGAGACGAACGACGTGATCTTGCCGGCGGGCGAATCGGACATCTTGAGGAACGCGACCCCGATGCTCTCGCCGTCGCGGCGCACCACGGTGCCCACCATCTCCATCCGGCCCGCCGCGCCCGGCAGCGTCACCCGCACCGTCACGATGCTGCCCACCGCCGCCTCGCAGTCGGACCGCACCTTCATCCCCGACAGGCTCAGGTTGACGACCTCACCCGATACCACCCGGCCCTCGCCCGTCTCCACCGTGGCCGGCCAGGCCGCCGCCGCTCTGGGAAACGCCCGCCGATCACGATCGCTCATGCATTGACCCTGACGCGTCGGGGGCCGTTCTGTCAACTTCGCCGGGCGCGCGCCTTGACGGGCCCGGGGACCGGCGCGTACGATGCCGCAACATGGCGCTCAAGTACCGGATCGGCATCATGCCGGGCCCCTGGCCGGCCGGCCGCGAGGGCGCCGCCTTCCTGTGGACGCTCTGCGATCAGCTCGAGCGGAGCGACGTGGACTCGATCTGGCTCTCCGACCGCCTCTCGTCCCCGGTCCCCGTCCCCGAGGTGATGACGACGCTCGCCGCGATCGCCGCGCGCACGACGCGGCTCAAGTTCGGACCGAGCGTGGTCGTCCTGCCCTACCGCACGCCGGTCGTCGCGGCCAAGGAGATGGCCACGATCGACTGGCTCTCGCAGGGCCGCCTCTTTCCCGCGGTCGGCGTGGGCGTGGAGCTGCCGCGCGAGTTCGAGGCCTCCGGCGTGGCGTTCGCGGAGCGCGGCCGGCGCACCGATGAGGCGATCCACGTGCTGCGCCTGCTGTGGACGCAGGACGAGGTGACCTGGCACGGCCAGTTCTACAAGCTCGATCGCATCTCGGTCTTCCCCAAGCCGTGGCAGACCCCGCCGCCCATCTGGATCGGCGGCAAGAGCGAGGCGGCCATGCGCCGCACCGCCCGGCTCGGCGACGGCTGGATCCCCTCGTTCATCACGCCCGAGGAGCTGCGCGCGGGCGTCCAGAAGGTGCAGGAGCTCGCGGCGGCGGCGGGGCGTCAGGTGCCCGAGGATCACTTCGGCACGCTGATCAACTTCGCCATCGCGGACACCGAGGAGGCCGCGCTCGCCATGGCCCAGCCCTATATCCCGCGCGGGCGCGTGGACGAGGCGACCATGCGGCAGTGCACCGCCTTCGGCCCGGTGGATCGCGTGGTGGATCGCGTGGAAGAATACGTCAAGGCGGGCGCGTCCAAGTTCATCCTGCGCCCCCTCTGCCCGCCGGATCGCATGCTCGACCAGCTCGCGCGCATGGCCGAGCGGGTCTGCCCGGAGTATCACCGCCGCTGACCTTCCGCTCGTCGCGGCCGCCGCGGCCGTATACTGCAGCCATGCGCCGCCTCGCCCTTCTCGCCCTCGCCGGTTTGATCGCCCTGTCCGGCTGCTCCCTCGTCACGCTCGATTTCCAGCCCAAGATCCGCCCGCTCGACGAGCAGACGGTGGAGGGCAAGGGCACGAGCAAGATCCTGCTCCTGGACCTGTCGGGGGTGCTCTCCGAGGACGTGCCGGGCTTCTCGATCACCACGCCGCCGCCGCGCGTCCCGCTGCTGGCCCGGGTGCGCGAGGAGCTGCAGAAGGCCGAGCGCGACGAGCGCGTGAAGGCGCTCATCGTGCGGATCAACAGCCCGGGCGGGACCATCACCGCGTCCGACATCCTCTACCACGAGCTGCTCGCCTTCAAGGCGCGGAAGAAGGTCCCGGTGATCGCGGTCATCATGGACGTGGGCGCCTCGGGCGGCTACTACGCGGCGCTCGCCGCCGACACCATCGTGGTCAACCCGACCACCATCACCGGGAGCATCGGGGTGGTGATGATCACGGTGAACGCGCAGGGCCTGCTCGAGAAGATCGGGGTGGCGCCGCTCGCGATCAAGTCGGGTCCGATGAAGGACGCCGGCTCGCCCTTCCGCTCGCTCACCGAGCCGGAGCGCCTGGTGTTCCAGGGCATCATCGACGAGATGTACGGGCGCTTCGTGGGGCTGATCGTGCAGTCGCGCAAGATGTCGGAGGACCGGGTCCGCGGGCTGGCCGACGGCCGCGTCTACACCGCCGACCAGGCGCTCAAGATGGGGCTGGTGGATCGCATCGGCTATCTCGAGGACGTGGTGGCGCTGGCCAAGGAGCGGGCCGGGCTCGACGAGGCGAAGGTCGTCATGTACCACCGCCCGAAGGAGTACCGCGCCAACATCTACTCGCTGACCCCACCCCCGTCCACCGCGGAGAGCACGCTGGCCCAGTTCGCGGCCACCCTCGGCGGCGGCGGACCCCGCTTCCTCTATCTCTGGTGGCCGTAGGTCCCGAGGTTAGACCGGGCGCGGCGTGCCGTCGATCGCCGCCCGCACCTTGTGCCCGAGGGCGGCGGGACTGAACGGCTTCTGGATGAACAGGGTGTCGGGATCCAGCACCCCGTGCCGCACGATCGCCTCGTTGGTGTACCCCGACATGTACAGCACCTGCATCTCCGGGCGCAGCGGCCGCAGCCGCTCCACGAGGGCGCGCCCACTCTGGCGGGGCATGATGACGTCGGTGAGGAGCAGGTGGATCGGCCCCGCGTGGCGCTCGGCCATGAACACGGCCTCCTGCGCGTCGCACGCCTGGAGCACGGTATAGCCGTTGCCCTCCAGAATCTCCCGGGCGAGGTCGCGCACCTCCGCCTCGTCCTCCACCAGCAGCACCGTCTCGTCCCCCCGTGGCACGGTGGCGCTGGCGGGCGGCTCCGGCGGTGAGACCATCTCGGCAACCCGCGGCAGGTAGATCTTGAAGGTGGTCCCGGCGCCGACCTCGCTGTAGAGCCGGATGTCGCCTCCGCTCTGCTTGACGATGCCGTAGACCGTGGCGAGACCGAGGCCGGTGCCCTTGCCGGGCTCCTTGGTGGTGAAGAACGGCTCGAACACGCGCGAGCGGGTCTGCTCGTCCATGCCGGAGCCGGTGTCGCTGACCGCCAGCATCACGTACCGGCCCGCCGGGACCGAGACGTGCCGCCGCGCGTACGCCTCGTCCAGCTCCACGTTCGCGGTCTCGATGGTGAGCCGCCCGCCCTGGGGCATCGCGTCCCGGGAGTTGACCACCAGGTTGACGATGACCTGCTCGATCTGGCCGGGGTCCGCCTTCACGCGGTCCAGGCCCGCCGCCGGCACCACCGCCAGCTCGATGTCCTCGCCGATGAGCCGGCTCAGCATGGGCTCCATCGCGGTCATCACCGCGTTCAGGTCGAGCACCTGCGGCTGGAGCACCTGCTTGCGGCTGAAGGCCAGGAGCTGCTGGGTGAGCGCGGCGGCCCGGTCCGCGGTGGTGCGCACGAGCATGGCGTCGCGGTGGATCGGCTCCTCCGGCCGCAGCCGCGCCAGGATCATCTGGGCGCGCCCCGCGATGACGGTGAGCAGGTTGTTGAAGTCGTGCGCGATGCCGCCCGCGAGCCGGCCGATCGCGTCCATCTTCTGGGACTGGCGGAGCTGCTCCTCGAGCTGCCGCCGCTCCGCGATGTCCTTGAGCAGGCCGAGCGTGCCGACCGCGGCCCCGCTCGCGTCGCGCAGCACCGAGATGGACGCGCTGATCTCGACGCGCCGGCCGTCCCGGGCCACGAAACCGCTCTCGTAGTTGCGCAGCAGGCCGTCCTGATCCACCCGCCGCTTCACGCTCCGGGCCTCCTCCAGGCCGCCCGGATACATGTCGACGACCGAGGTGCCGATCATCTCGTCCGCCCGGCACCCGAACATCGTCTCGGCGCCCCGGCTGAAGTAGGTGACGCGGCCCTCCCGGTCGGTGGTGATGATCGCGTCGGGCGAGTTCTCGGTGATGGACTGGAGGAAGTCGCGCGCGTCGCGGATCTCGCGGTAGAGCGCCGAGTTCTCGAGCGCCACCGCGCCCTGCCCCACGAAGGCGGCCAGCAACGCCAGCTCGTCCTCGGTGTAGGTCCGGCCCGCCACGTCGCCCAGGCTGAGCACGCCGATGACGCGCTCGCCCGCCTTCAGCGGCACCGCGAGCATCGAGCGGAACCCGGCGGCGCGAATCCGATCCGCCGCCCACCCCGGCAGGCTGATCTTCGAGTCGGCGAGCACGTCGGGAGTCCACACGCTCCGCTCCTCCGCCACCGCGCGGCCGGCCACGCCCTCGCCCAGGAGGAAGACCTGCCCGCGCCAGTCCGCCTCGTCCCCGACCCCGGCCGCCGCGATGCAGGCGAGCCGGCCCGCCTCGCGCTCGAGCCGGTAGAGCGTGGAATGCTGGGCGCCGAACACCCGCACCACCGAGGACGCGATCTGCCGCGCCACCTCCGCGGGCTCGAGACCGCCCGCGAGCTCGCGACCGGTCTCGATGAGGGCGGCCGCCGACATCTCGGTGCGCCGGCGGGCGGTGATGTCGGTGTGGGCGATCACCGCGCCGCTCTCGAGCGGCGTCACGGTCAGCATGAACCAGCGCTGCGCTTCTTCTCCGTGGCAGGCGTAGTCGAGCGTGAAGATCGGCAGCTCGCGCCGCAGCACGCGGGTGATGCCCGCGGCCGCCCGCTTGCCGGGCGGGCATCCGACCAGCGCCGCGTCGCGGCAGATCTCGAAGTAGTTCTGGCCCACGCCCTCGGCCACCGCGGGCCGCGCGCCGTTCTCGCGGCCGAAGCGGCGCCAGGCCTCGTTGGCGGCCACGATGTCGCCTCGGTGGTCCACGATCACGGTCATGGCGGGCAGCGCGTCGAGCAGCAGCCGGCCGGGCCCGCCGATCCAGACCGTGGGCGTCACCGTCTCCGGCGCGGTGAGCCCCGGCCCCGCGGCGGGCACGAGCCGCATGTTGCCCCGCCCGGCGCGGCTCACAGGCTTCCCCGCCAGCGATCGAGCTGGTCCTTCACCACGCCCTCGCGGCAGTCCGGACAGATGCTGTGGCTGAACTGCGCCTCGGAGTGCTGGCTGACATAGGTCTCGATCTGCTCCCAGTAGTTCCCGTCGTTGCGTACCTTCTTGCAGTAGGAACAGATCGGCAGCAGGCCGCGCAGCGCCTTCACCTCCGCGAGCGCCTGCTCGGCGGCCCGGCGCGCGGCGCCCTCCGCCGCGAACAGGGAGGCATTGCGGATCGCGACCGCGGCCTGGTCCACGAAGGCGTCCAGGAGGCGCTCGTCGTCGGCGTCGAAGTGAAACGGCTCGCGGCCGTTGAGGGCGAGGACCCCGAGGAGGGTCCCCTCCAGCATGACCGGGAGGCCGAAGAAGCTCTTGAGCCCGTGAGTCCGCCACCAGTCGAGCGCCACGAAGCGGCCGTCGCTGAAGACGTCGGGCACGTTGACCACGCGGGCGTAGCGGGCGACCCAGCCGAGCACGCCCACGTCGAAGGGCAGGCTCGGCACCGGCCAGTCCGCCGCCATCAGCGGATCGGAGAACGCCACCAGCCGCAGGGTGCGCGTGTCCGGGCTCGCGACCCAGAAGCAGGCCGCCGCCGTTCCCGCGAGCTGAGCCGCCGCGGCCGTGATCTCGTGGAGCACGTGGTCGAGGTCGAGACTGCTCGAGACGAGCCGGTTCAGCCGGGTCACGGTGTGCAGGCGCTGGATGCGGGCCTGGCCCGCCGCGTAGAGGCGGGCGTGGGTGATGGCGATGGCGGCCTGGTCCACGAAGCCCTGGAGCAGGGTGTCGTCCTCGGGCCGGCCCGCGAACACGGTCCGGGACGCGATGGCGAGCACGCCGATCGCGGTGTCGCCGTGGAGGATCGGCACCGCGATCCCGCTCCGGAGCCCGTGGTCCCGGAACCAGCCGCCGGCGCGCGTACGCGGATCCGCGTCCAGATCCGCCACGTGGATCGTGCGCCGGCTGCGGATCGCCTCGCCCACCGCGCCCTCGTCGAAGCGCATCAGCCGGTGCGGGTATTCCACCCAGAGGGTGGGATCGGAGATGGCGCGCGCTTCCAGGGCCTGGCGGGCCTCGTCGGCGGTGTACACGACGACCAGATCCGCCTTCATGAGGCGGGCGGCCGCGCGCGTGATCTCGTCCAGGATCCGGTCGAGGTCCAGCGAGCTCGTGATGAGGCGATTCAGGGCCGTGACGGCGTCGGTCCGGTAGAGCCGCTCCTCGAGATCGTCGCGCAGGCGCACGTGCTCGAGGGCCAGCGCGGCCCGGTCCGCGAAGGATGCGAGGTAGGCGATCTCCTCGTCGACGTAGCGGCGCGGCGTCTCGGTGTTGAGCGTGAGCACGCCGAGCACCCGGTCCCGGGCCTTGATGGGCAGGCCCAGGTAGGTGAGGATGCCGGCCGCCCGATCCTCCACGGCCAGGAAGTTGTTCGGATCGTTCGGGGTATCCGCCGAGAAGAAGACCTCGCCGGTGCAGGCCACCGTCCCGGAGTAGCTGCCATGGAGCGGCAGCTCGAGGCCCACCGGCACCACGCCGCCGGCCGTCGCGGCGATCCGAAGGATCTGACGCTCCTCGTCCAGTAGGAGGACCTTCACGTACCGGGTGCCCGCGATCCGCGATGCCTCGGCCACGATCTGCTCGAGCATGGACTTGAGATCCGTCTCGGTCAGGACCGCCCGCTCGGCGCGGAGCAGCGCGCCCAGCGCCTCCTGCCGCGCCTGGAGCTCGCGCGTCTGGTCCGTCAGCGCGCCCTCCAGGTCGGCGGAGAGCCGGTGAAGCCGCGCGACCACCAGGTAGTGCAGGCCCACCGCGACCCCGACGAAGGCGTAGTCGAACAGGCGCACGCTCTGGATGACCCCCGCGGCGTGCAGCAGATCGTTGATCGCCAGCGCGACGTAGACCCCGAAGCCGGCCAGGATCGCTCGACGCTCGCCGCGCGGCAGGGCCCGGGCGCGCCACAGCGTGGCCAGGCAGTAGGCGAAGACCGCGAAGAGGCACGGAACCAGCACGGTCATGAACGGGCTCGCCGCCTGCGCCCAGTAGGTGGCGTCCAGGCGATCGGTCCGCAGGTACACATCGGCCTTGAAGAAGCTGTCGCCGAGCCAGACGAAGGCGGCCAGGGCGAGGTCGGCCCCGATGATGCCCGCCAGCAGCCCCCGGGGCAGCGGCCGGCCGGCGAGCGCGTGATTGAGTCCGATCATCACCGCGATCAGGAAGAGCAAGCTCATCCAGGCCAGGCGGGCGCCCAGCTCGGCCCACTCGGCCGTTTCGGCGACGGTCTGCAGATAGTGGCCGGCGAGAACCAGCAGGGTCAGGGCGCACCACGCGGCCACCCAGAGATGGAGGGCATCACGCCGGCGCCCGAGCCAGAGGCGAACCTGGTGCACGCCCACCGAGGCGACCACGCCCGCGAGGAACAGGAGCGGGATGGTGGCGCTGGAGCCGAGGGTCGGCATCGGCGGTCGGCCCTAGGCCTGGAACTCCGCGGCGGAGATGCCGTAGCGCTTCATCTTCGCGTGCAGCGTCGTGTAGTTGGTCCGGAGCAGGCGCGCGGCCTGGCTCTTGTTGCCGATCGTGGCGGTGAGCGCGCGACGGATCGCCTCGCCCTCCGCATCGGCCACCGCGCCGCCCACGATCTGGCGGAGCGAGCAGGTGCCGACCCGCGAGCGGGCCTCCACCGCGCGGGGGGTCGGCCGCTCGGCGGCGCGGCCGGCGAGCGCGCCGGTCAACGACACTCGTGAAAGCGGCCCCATGTCCAGGCTCGAGATCCAGGGCAATACGTCTTCGACGGTGCTCATGTGAACCCTCCTCCGCGACTCGCTGATACGACTGCCTGCTCGTCAGAGGGCAAGGGCGGTGCCACTGGAAAGGGGCGGGATCAGGCGGGAGCTTGCTTATTATTTCCCGCTACTTGGAGGAGTACGGACGCCGGCCGGCGAGCAGCCGCGGGAGCAGCCGGGTATTGCGGAGGATCCAGAACTATGGCGCGGCGACTATAGCGGCGGCGCCAGGGCGGATCAGGGGGGCATGAAGTCGCGGGCCGAGATCGAGTAGCGCTTCATCTTGGCGTGCAGCGTCGTGTAGTCGGTGCGCAGGAGGCGGGCCGCCTGGCTCTTGTTGCCCTTGGTGGTCTGGAGCGCGTGCCGGATCAGCTCCCGCTCGGCCTGCACCGCGGCCAGCTCCGCGACCTCGCGCAGCGAAAGATCGCCCACCGCGTGCTCGGGGATGGGCGGCGCCCCCGCGGGCGCCCCCGCGGTGAGCGCGGGGAGATGCTCCACCGTGACCTCGTCGGTCGCCACGAGCGCGGCCTTGCGGATCACGTTCCGGAGCTCGCGCACGTTGCCGGGCCAGTCGTGGCGGAGCAGCGCCTGCATGGCCTCGTCCGCGATGCGGCGCACCGGCCGCCGCAGCTCCATGCTCACCTCGTCGAGAAATCGCTGCGAGAGATGGCCGATGTCCTCGCGCCGGCTGCGCAGCGGCGGCAGCGTGATCGTGAACTCGCCGAGGCGGTAGAAGAGATCGGCGCGGAACCGTCCGGCCTTCACGCCCTCCTCCAGCTCCGAGTTGGTGGCCGCGATGATGCGCACGTCCACCGCCACCGCGCGCGCGCTGCCGAGCGGCTGGACTTCCCGCTGCTCGAGCGCCCGGAGCAGCTTGGCCTGGGTCGCCACCGGGATGTTGCCGATCTCGTCGAGGAACAGCGTGCCGCCCTTCGCGAGCTGGAAGTGGCCCTCCCGCTTGGTCTGGGCGCCGGTGAATGCCCCGCGCTCGTGGCCGAAGAGCTCCGACTCCACCAGCGTCTCCGGGATCGCGCCGCAGTCCACCGCCACGAACGGCGCCTGTCGGCGCGGGCTCTGCTGATGGATGGCGCGCGCCACCAGCTCCTTGCCGGTCCCGGTCTCGCCCTGCACCAGCACCGTGAAGTTGGACTCGGCGACCTGCCCCACCTGCTGGATCACCTGGGCGATCGCGGGGCTGCCGCCCATGCGCTCGCTCAGCGAGCTGCCCTGCCCCTGGCGCTTCAGCTCGTCGATGCGCGAGCGGAGCTGGTTGCGCTCCACCGCGCGCTCGAGCGTCAGGGCCAGCAGCTCCACGTCGAACGGCTTGGTGAGGTAGTCGTAGGCGCCGAGCTTCATGGCCCGCACCGCGGTGGCCAGGTCGGCGTGGGCGGTGCAGATGATGACCGGCACCTCCGGATCGAGCCGCTTGATCTCGGGCAGCGCGTCCATGCCGCTCATGCGCGGCATGCTGAGATCCATCAGGATCACGCTCGGGTGCTCGCGCTGCACCTGCTCGAGCGCGGCCGCGCCGTCCGCCGCGGTGACGACCTCGAATCCCTTGGCCTGCAGCACTGCGCCCAGCAGCGAGCGGATCTCCGGCTCGTCGTCCACCACCAGGATCTTGGTCAACCGATCACCCGATGTCCGGGGCCGAGGTCCGGGGCCGACGTCCGGAGCTGGTAGATGGCCACGTGGCGGATCGAGGCCACCGCGCGGGCGCCCTCGGCCAGCAGGAGCAGGTCCAGCTCCACGAACTCGTGCCCCTTGCCCTGGAAGAGATTCTTCACCTTGGCGCGCGTCTCGAGCCGCTCGCGCACGCGCGGCACGCTCAGGTGCTGGCCGTGGCTCTCCACGTGGATCCACGGGCTGACCCGCACGTTCCGGTCGAGCGCGCGGTTGGCCTGCTCGAGGTAGATCCCGGGATGGGCGGGCCCGTCGGCGTCGCGGTACATGGAGAGCTTCTCGCTCACCTTCGTCGAGGAACGCGTCCGCCACCGCGCGCTCGAGGATGAGCTGCGGGGTGCCCAGCACGGTGCGCTGCTCGAGGTAGGCGCGGCTCGCGAGCGGGCGCTCCACGGGCAGCGCGGCGGCCGGGTACGCCGCCGGGTCCGGCAGCGGCAGCAGCGGGCCCAGGGGCAGGCCCATGGTCGCGGTCGCGCACACCTCGTCCTGCTCGTTCACCACGCGGGTCTGGATGGTGACCTCTTCCTTCGAGTGGGCCGCGACGCTGGCCCGGACCGTCACCGTCTCGCCGAAGTAGACCGGCTTGGCGAAGCGCACCGAGAACGTGCCGTGGTCGAGCCACGCCCCGCCGAGCGCGGCCACCACCGGATGGGTCATCCAGGAGTAGACCGTCACGCCGGGGACGAGGCCGCCCCGGAACCCGAACGCGCGGGCGAGCCCGTCCTCGTGGATCTTGTTCTCCCACGGATCGTGGGTCGGGGTGGCGCTGACGCGGTACTCGGGCAGCGCGGTGCCGACGACGAGGGCGTCGAGGCTCACGGCGCGGGCTTCGCGCCGCCGTATCCGCCCGCGAGGTCCTGGTCCGCGTTCCACTTCACCCAGGTGATCTCGAGCTTGTCGACGGTCAGCGGCACGGGCGCCCCCGGCGTGCCGGACGCCGGAATCAGCAGCTCCTGCGGCCCGGTCAGCGTGCGCTCCCACTGCTTCTCCGGCCCCGCGCACACTGCGCTCCCGTGATGCACCTGGACGAGCACGCCGCCGTCGGCCGCACGGCGAAGCCCCACGCCTGCTCCGCGGACGGTGACGACTCCCGGACCCGCGCGGACCTCGATCTGGGTGGGCGGCGGGCTATTGGGCGACACCGCAACCCAGAGCCAGCCATTGTCCAGGCGAACCCGCGTGGGACCGGCCTCGACCTCGGACGCCAGAATGGCGACCTGGGAGCGTGAGCCGAGCCGTACCGCCTGCCCGCTGGCGGTCTTGAGCGTGATCCGCCCGCCCACCTGCGTGCGCACGCTATCGCCCACGCCCAGCTCGTCGCGGAGCGCGGCGGGGCCCCAGGCGGGGGCGTCCTTCTTGTGGAGCTCCGCGGGCCCGCCGAGCGTCACGACCTGGGCCGGCAACTCCTTCGGCTGGGCCCACGCGGACCCGGCGGTGAGCCCCCCGACGGTGCATGCGAGGACGAGACCGGTACCACCCAACACGGCCGCCCACATGATCTTGATCACGCTTCGACCTCCGGGGACCCGGGCTGATATCCCGGACAGCGTAGCACGGGCAGACGCGGATACTTCGCAAACGCCGGGTCGCGGGCGGCGCGCGCGCAGCGCCAGAACTCCGACCCGCGCGCCGACACGACGCGACGCGCCTCCGCGCAGGTGGCGCAGAGGCCGGGGTCCCGGCGCCGGCAGGAATGGCTAGCGCCCGGTGAAACGCGGGGGGCGCTTCTCGAAGAAGGCGGCGATGCCCTCGCGGGCGTCGTCGGAGAGCGCCACCAGGGTGATGAGCTCGCGCAGGTAGCGGAGGGCCGCGCCGTACTCCATGTCCGGCGCGGTGGCGGCGGCCTCCTTGGCCAGCCCGAGCGCGGTCGGCGAGTAGCCGGCCAGGGTCCGCGGCCAGCGCGTCCACCTCCGTGTCCAGCTCCGCGCGCGGCACGACCCGGCTCACCAGGCCCATCTCGAGCGCCTCTCGCGCCGAGACCGGCGCGCCGCTCAGGATCATGAGCATCCCGCGCTTGCGGCCGACCGCGCGGAGGATCGGCGCCATCACGATCAGCGGGAGCAGGCCCACCTTGATCTCGGGCAGGCCGAAGACGGCGTCGTCCGACGCGATCACGATGTCCGCAGCCCGCGGCGAGCCCGCAGCCGCCGGCCAGCGCGTAGCCGTGGACCCGGGCGATGACCGGCGTCCGCATCCGCGCCATGGACTCGAGGATGCGCGCGAGGCCGCCGAAGGACTCGCGCGCCTGCAGCGTGGTCCCGCGATCGCCGACGTGCTTGAGATCGGCGCCCGCGCAGAACGCGCGGTCCCCCGCCCCGCGCAGGACGATCACCCGCGCCGCCTCATCGTCCTCGAGCCGGCGCAACGCCGATTCGAGCTCGCCGAGCAGGGCCGCGTTGAGCGCGTTCCGCACCTCCGGCCGGTTGAGCGTGACGCGGGCGACGCCCTCCGCCACGTCAACCACGCAGCAGCGGCTCGCTCACCGCGCGGGCGCCCCGGGCTCGTCGAGCAGATCGAGGAACTGGCTCAGGATGCGGGCGGTCGCGCCCCAGATCACGTCGTCGGCCGAGACCTGGTAGAACAGCACCGGGTGCGGCTCGCCGTTGCGCTCCCAGATCTCGGTGCGGAAGATGGCCGGGTCGCGCAGCGTGGCGAGCGGCACCTCCAGCACGCGCTCGATCTCGCGGCCGTCCGGGGCGAAGTCCACGTGGTCCCGGACGATGCCGACCACCGGGGTGATGATGAAGTTGGTGGCGCGCGTCTCCGTGTCGTCGAGGAGCCCGAGCACCTCCACCGCCTCGGCGGGCAGGCGGATCTCCTCCCACGCCTCGCGCAGCGCGGTCTCCACCCGCGAGCCGTCCCGCTGCTCGACGACGCCGCCCGGAAACGAGAACTGGCCCTTGTGATGCGGCACGCCCGCCGTCTTCTTGGTGAAGAGCACGTGGGGCCCATCGTGATCCGTCACCGGCACCAGCACCGCCGCCGACACCAGATCGCTCCGGTCCAGCGCCACCCGCGGCCGCCGGCTCAAGCCCAACGTCCAGAAGGCGGCGCAGGCTCTCGAGGTCGAGCGGCCGCGCGGGCATGCTCAGGCCGGCAGGAGCCGGAGCTGTAGAAACCGGCGCGTTGAGCCCGGCTGCATGCCCGGCAGGAGACCGAGTGCCCGCCATTGGGGGAGTGCGGGGGCCATGTCTGGGCCCCCGCATATGGAGAGAAGCTTCCGCGTCGCCAGCCGGCTCACGCGAAGCGACAGCCCACAGACCCAAGCCGCGTGAACGAAGCCCGCACCGACTGCCCCGCCGTGGGCCGCAGGACTTTCGAGATCGAGCCGGTGAGCACGATGTCGCCCGCGTGGAGGCCGCGGCCCATCTTGCCCAGGGCATTCGCGGCCCACGCGAGGGAGACGAGCGGGTTGCCCAGCACCTCGGCCGCGGTCTGGGTGGCCACGATCTGGCCGTCCTGCTCGAAGACCACGCCTTCGAGCGCCAGGTCGATGCCGGTCACCGGGGTGAGCGGGCGGCCGAGCACGATGGCGTTGGTGTAGACCCCGTCGGCGACGACGTCGATCCCGCGCGGCGTGCCGCTCAGCCGGAAGTCGATCAGCTCGAAGGAGGGCATGGCGCCCTCCACCGCCAGCAGAGCGGACGCGGGGGTGACGCCGGGACCGGCCAGGTCCGCCTTGAGCAGGAACGCGATCTCGACCTCGACCCCGACCGCGAAGAAGCGCGCGAGCGGCACCGCGTCGCCGCTGCCGAAGACGCCGGAGGCGAGCATGAAGCCCAGCACCGGCTCGGTCACGCCGTGGCGTTCCTGGAGCGCGGCGGTGGTGAACCCCACCTTGTAGCCCACCACGCGCTCCCCACGGCCGACCAGCGCCTGCTCGAGCTGCCGCTGCAGCGCGTAGGCCTGCTCGAGATTCAGGTCCGGCGCGAGCTCGCCGACCGGGCTCACCGCGGCGCGACCCAGCCGCCCCTTCAGGAGATGCTCGACGAGGGCGGCGGTCGTGGTCACCGCGCGGCCGACCGCGGCTCGAGTGGGGCCGTGACCGTGGCGAGCACCGCGGCCGCGCTGCCCCGGATCACCAGGTCCGCCTGGCCGTCGTGCGGGGTGTCGGTCAGGTTCACGATCGCCAGGGTGGCGCCCGCGTGCTTGGCGTGGAGCGGCATGTACGCGGCGGGGTAGACGACCAGGGACGAACCGACGACCACGAAGAGGTCCGCGGCCCGCGCGCGACGCTCCGCCTCTTCCATCTCGCGCCGGGGCATGGCCTCGCCGAACATGACGGTGCGGGGCTTGATGATGCCGCCACACGGCGGATCGCAGAGCGGCACCGCGACGCCCGCGTCCAGCCACTCCTGCACGCGCGCCCGATCCCAGGCGCGCTCGCACGTGAGGCACCGGGCGCGGGTGGCATTGCCGTGCAGCTCGATCACCCGATCCGCGGGGAGCCCGGCCCGCTGGTGGAGATTGTCGATGTTCTGCGTGATCACGCAGTCGAGCTTCCCGAGCCGCCAGAGGCTCACCAGCGCGTGATGCGCCGGGTTGGGCTCGGCGCGGCGGATCACCGGGAAGGTGGTGCGGCCGAGCTCCCAGTAGCGGCGCCGGCCGCCCTCGCTCGCCATGAAGTTCTGGAAGGTGAACTCGCTGGGATCGAAGCGATCCCAGATCCCGCCCGGGCTCCGGAAGTCCGGGATCCCGGACTCGGTGCTGACCCCGGCGCCGGTGAAGACGACGATACGGTTCGAAGCCGAGACGAGATCCGCCAGACGCTCGAGATCCGCGAAGCTCACCTGCTCCGTTTCCCCTTCTTTTTCCGTGCCTTCTTGGCGACTTTCTTCTTGACAGCTTTAGCCGGCCGGCGCGCGGGCGGCGCGGACCGAAGGGCCTTGGGCCGCGGGGCCGCATGGGCATCGTTCCGAGCGCCCACCCCCCCGCGGATCCGCGCGCCGGTCCTGATCGCCTGGATCCAGCCGGTGAGGTCGCCGGACAGCTCCGGGTAGCAGTGGTCCCGGTAGGCCTCGAGCGCGCGGAGGGCCGCCGGGTCCTTCCACGGCTTGAGCACGAACGGCGCCTCGGGGTCGTGCACGTCGAACGGCGCTTCGGTTGCCATGGCCATGACGATGTATCGCCGGGTCAGCTCGGGCATGTCAGCCTCCTGGTCTGGTGGGGGGCCTCGCGTGGGCCCGCCCCATGAGCCGCCCTAGCCTACTCTGGCGCGGGCGCGGGTCGCAAGATCAGGCGAGCCCCAGCAGCCGCGGGAGAATCAGGGTGAACCATGGGACGAGGATGACGACGAGCAACCCCACGCACATCATGTAGACATACGGCATCATCGCGGGGGTCGCACGGTCGCTGGGGACGTTGGCGATCCCGCACGCGATGAAGAAGCCGACCCCGATCGGGGGCAGGAAGAGGCCGATGCCGGTGGCCGCGACCACCACCGTGCTGTAGTGGATGACGTCGATCCCGAGCCTGGTCACCACCGGCATGAAGGTGGGCAGCAGGATGACCACCGCGGGCAGGCCCTCGAGCACCGCGCCCAGCAGGATGAAGAGCACCGCGGTGAGGACCAGGAAGACGATGTTCCCGCCCGGCACCGCCAGCATCGCCTTCAGGAGGAGCTGCGGGATCTGCTCCACCGCCAGCACCCACGCCACCACCGCCGCGGTCCCGAGCAGGAAGCACACCGCGGCGGTCACCACCGCGCTGTGCACCAGGATGCGCGGCAGGTCCTTCCAGGCGATCTCGCGGTACACGAAGACGCCCACGATGAAGGCGTAGACCACCGCGAGCACCGCCGCCTCGGTCGGCGTCACCACCCCGCCGAGGATGCCGCCGAAGATGATGGCGGGCAGCCCGAGCGGGATCACCGCGTCGGTGAACGCGCGGCCCACCGCGCCCCAGGTGATGCGCTCCCGCGCCTCGATGCCGCTGCGGCGGGCGTCGAACCAGATGTAGACCATGATCGCCAGCGCGATGACCACCGCGGGCACGAAGCCCGCCGCGAACAGCGCGGCCACCGACACGTTGGCGACCGAGCCGATGACGATCATCAGGATGCAGGGCGGCACCAGGATGCCCATCGCGGAGGCCGCGGAGACCACCGCCACCGCCTGCTCCGGCCGGTAGCCGGCCCGCAGCATGGGCGGGATCATGGTGGAGCCGATCGCCGAGACGTCGGCCACCGTGGAGCCCGAGATCCCGGAGAAGATGTACTCGGCCACCACCACCGCCATGGAGAGGCCGCCCCGGATCCACCCCACCAGCACCTGGGCCAGCCGCACGAGACGGACCGCGATGCCCCCGGTCTCCATCAGGGCGCCCGCCAGGATGAAGAGGGGGATGGCGAGCAGCACGAACGAATCCACGCCCTCGAAGATCTGCTTCACGACCACGGTGAGCGGATACTGGCCGCTCCACCAGAGGCCCACGAAGCCGGAGACCCCGATCACGAAGGCCACCGGCACGCCCAGGGCGAGCAGGACGAGGAAGGACACCGCGATCAGCGCGATCATGCCGCGACGGACCCGGCCTCGCCGCGGACGGCGCGCCAGAGATGCGGCAGGCTGTAGAGAATGACCAGGGCCCCGCCCACCGGCACCGAGAGATAGACGTACTGCTTGGAGAGGCCCATCACCGGCGTGCGCTGGAACTGCCCGAGCTCCACCAGCTTCCAGCCCTGCTGGATCAGCACCAGGCCGAAGCCCATCAGGACGAGCACGCCGAAGACGTCCGCGACGCGCCGCGCCGCGGGCGGGAAACGGTCCACCAGCAGGTGCAGGCGGAAGTGGGCGCTGCGCCGCACGCCCACCGCCGCCCCCAGGAACACGATCCACACGAAGAGCAGCCGGGCGATCTCGTCGTACCACGTGAAGGTGCTGCGGATCACGTAGCGCGAGAAGACGCCCAGGAAGACGTCCGCGCACAGCAGCACCATCATCAGGAGGAGCACGCCCTCGACGACGTTCGACCCGGCGCGGGCCAGCACGGACTACTTGGTCGCCGCCGCCTGCACCGCCGCCCGGAGCTTGGCCATGAACTCCTTGCCCACCTGCCCCTCGACGTAGTCGTAGGCCGGCTTCATCAGCCCCTGGAAGGCCTTGATGTCCTTCACCTCGTTGATCTGCACGCCCGCCTTCTTCATGATGTCGAAGTCGAGCTTTTCCTTCTCGACCTCGAGGCGGCGGTGGTTCTGGCAGGCCTCGCGCATCGACTCGTCCACCGCCTTCTGCAGGTCCGGCGCCAGCGCCTGGTACTTCTTGAGGTTCATGAACCAGGCGATGGGCGGGTAGGAGTGGCGGGTGAGCGAGTAGTACTTGGTCACCTCCTGGAACTTGTCCGACGTCATCGTGAACGACGGCAGCTCCATGCCGTCGATCGTGCCCTGCTTCATGGCCAGGTAGACCTCGACGTAGGGCATGGGCACCGGGTTGGCCCCCATCGCCTTCATCATGGCCACGTAGGTGGGCGACTCCTGCACCCGGATGGTCTGCCCCTTCATGTCCTCCGGCGTCGTGATCGCGCGCTTGTTGGACATCATGTTGCGGAAGCCCCAGCCGCCGCCGAAGCAGAAGGCCTTCAGGTTCTTGGCCTCCATCTTCTTGAGCAGCTCCTGGCCGAGCGGCCCGTCCATGACCTTCCACACCTGCTCGCGGGTGGCCCAGAGGAACGGCAGGTCGAGGGCCTGGTAGGAAGGCTCGAACATGCCGCCCACCGGCGCGCTGCCGATCGCGGCCACGTCGATGGTGCCGAGCTGCACGCCTTCCAGATGCGCGGCCTCGCCCTTGGCCAGCGCGTTGGCGATGTGCACGTCGACCTTGACCCGCCCCCGGCTTCGCTCGGCCATCTGCTTCGAGAAGATCTCCATCGTGTCATTCAGCGGGTTGCCGCCGGCGGTCGCCGTGCCCGCCTTCCACACGATGACGGGTTGCGCGGGGGCGACGGACGGCGCGCCCAGAACGGCGGCCAGGCAGAGGGCGACGACGAGAGCCAGGCAACGATGCATGGTCGGTTCTCCTCGGAGTCGGTCGGGCACGGCAACGGGAAGCGAGGGCGTCATCGGAAGCCGCCCTTGTGTAACATGCCGGGTCGAGGGGGGTCAAGGCGCGGCGACCCCGACACCACACACCACCGGGCCCAGCAGGGGGAGGAAGCGCGATGAGGGAGCCGTCACTCGATGGACTGCACGCACGGCTGGAGCGTCTCGAGCGTGAGGTCGGCTGGTGGCGCCGCGTCGGCGTCGCCGCGCTCGCCGGCGTGGGCCTCTTCGGCGCCATCGCGGCCACCGTCACCACGAATCCCGACGAGGTGAAGACCCGCCGGCTCGTGATCACCGACGGCGAGGGCCGGGGACGCGCCGTCTTCACGGTGGACGAGAGCGACCGCACGCGCCTGTCGCTCACCGACCGTGACGGCGCCACCACCGCGGACCTGACCGTCACGCCCGGGCAGTCCGCGGCCCTCTCGGTCAGTCGCGCGGGGGCCCAGGCCCAGCTCGCGGCCGCGGGCGAGACCGGCCAGCTCTCGGTCACCGCCCGGGGGCAACGGGGATGGCTCGTCGCGGCCCCGACCGGATCGAGCCTGGCGCTCGGCAACGACCCGGGCAAGCCCCAGATCACGGTCGCCACCAGCCCGACCCTGAGCCCGAGCCTTCAGCTTTCCGATCGAGAGGGCAACGCCGTCTGGAAGGCGCCGTAGACGAAAATCGTCGTCCGCGTGGACGTTTTTTAAGGTCCGGCGTACTCCGGACCCTCGTGTTATCAACCGCTTAGCCTCTCCTTTTCGTGGCACCGCTCTTGCTCGATTTCACACCGCCTGGACGGCACCCATGACCAAGGGCTCGATCAATCGCGAGGTGGCGCTCGCCGGACAGCAGGTCCGGCGCAAGGTGATCTTCGCCCTCACCCTGTGCTCGGTCATCCCCCTGCTCCTCCTGACCTACGCGTTCCATGCCCCGGTCCGCGAGTTCCTGGGCCCGATCGTGGGGCTGAAGGACTCGGTGAGCATTCCCGCGCTGCTCGCCTTCACTGCGCTCCTCATGGCGGGCGGCGCCTTCATCGTCTGGGACATCGCCACCGCGCTCTCGCGGGCCGCGCAGCTCAGCAACGAGCAGAGCCCGGAGCTGCCGGTGGAGTCTTCGCGTAAAGACGAGATCGGCACCCTCATGAGCTCCTTCGCGCGCATGCTCGCGACGATCGAGCAGCAGTCGCAGGAGATCAACGAGTTCCCGCGCCGGCTGGACCAGCTCACCCGCGAGGCCTTCCGCGATTCCCTGACCGGGCTGCCCAACCGCGCCCTCTTCATGGATCGCCTCACTCATGCCCTGACCCGGGCGGAGCGGGGCGGCACCAACCTGGCGGTCCTCTTCCTCGACCTCGACCGCTTCAAGATCCTGAACGACACGCTCGGCCAGGAGGTCGGCGACCGGCTCCTGGTGGAGGTCGGCCATCGCCTGGCCGGGTGCCTGAGCCCGGAGGACACCGTCGCGCGCCTGGGCGGCGACGAGTTCGCGCTGCTGCTGGAAGACGCCTCGGACCTCCGGGGCGCCACCGCTCTGGCGGAGAAGGTCTCCGCCGAGATCCAGCGGCCGTTCGTCGTGGACGGGCGCGACGTCCTGATCTCGGCGAGCATCGGGGTCGCCCTCACCGGCGGCGGATCCATGCAGCCGGAGGAGGTGCTCCACAACGCGGACCTGGCCATGTACCAGGCGAAGGCGGAGGGCCGCGCCCGGTACGAGCTCTACGAGCCCGGCCTCAGCGTCTCCACCCGCGAGCGCCTGGACCTCCAGGCCGATCTCCGCACCGCGGGCGCGCGCCAGGAGCTGAGCCTGCGCTTCCAGCCCGTGATCGCGCTGGGCACGATGCGTCCCGTCGAGGTCGAGGCCCTCGTCCGCTGGGACCACCGCCGGCGCGGCGCGCTGCTTCCCGCCGACTTCATCGGCCTGTCGGAAGAGACGGGCCTGATCCTGCCGATGGGCCGCTGGATCCTGCGTGAGGCGTGCCGCCAGGCGCGGGCCTGGCAGGCGGAGTCCTCCGGCGTGCCCCCGTTGATCGTCAGCGTCAATCTCTCGGCGGGCCAGTTCGAGCGGGACGCGCTTCCCGACGAAGTCGCGACCATCGTGCGTGAGACCGGGTTCGACCCGCGCCGACTCCAGCTCGAGATCAGCGAGGCCGTCCTGATGCGCGACGACCCGCGGATGTTCGACCGGCTCGAGGCCCTCAGAGCCCTAGGCGTGCGCCTCGCCATCGACGACTTCGGCACGGGCTACGCCTCCCTGTCCTACCTGAAGCGCCTGCCGGTGGACTGTCTCAAGATCGATCGATCGCTCGTCAAGGGCGTCGGCTACGAAACGGAGGACACCGCCATCATCCGGGCGGTGACCAGCCTCGCGCACAGCCTCGGGATCACGGTCACCGCGGAAGGCATCGAGACGCAGGACCAGCTCGTCCAGCTCCGCGCGGTCGGCTGCGACCAGGGCCAGGGCTACTACTTCGCGCGACCGGTCTCGGGAGATCGCGTGCCCGAGCTCCTCGCAAGCCTCGGCGCCGACGAGCGCAACGGGAGTCCCTCATGGCTCGGTTGACCCTGCGCGGGCTCGCCCGCACCCTCGTGGTGCGGCTCATCGGGATCGTGGCCTTCACCGGCGCGCTCGGGATCGGCCTGTCGTGGCTCCTCGAGATGGCCGTCTCCGAGCCGGAGTGGACCGAGACCGCCGCGGTCGCCCAGCGCGCGGTGGACCGGAGCGGGCTGCCCGAGCTGCTCGCGGGCCAGAACGCGCGCAGCCCCAAGCGCTGGGCCGAGGAGAGCGCGCGCTTCGTCCGGGAGCTGCCCGGCGTCGTCAACATCAAGGTCTGGGACCCGCAGGGCACGGTGGTGTGGGCCGTGCAGTCCGGGTTCATCGGCCAGCGCTCCGACGGCCACGAGCTCCGTGACGCCATCAACGGCCGCGTGGCGGTCCGGTTCTCCTCGGTGGCCCCGCCGAACGCGGAAGCCCAGAGCTTCGTCTCGCCCAACGTGGCCGACCTGTTCGTGCCCGTCTACAGCCCGGGCGCCGCGCGCGTGGTCGGCGTGGTCGAGCTCTCCCAGGCACCGCTCCGCATGGACCAGGCCCACGAGCGCTGGAGCCTGCTCGCCTGGAACATCGCCCTCGGCACCGGCGGGATCCTCTGCCTGATCCTCCTGCCCGCGGCCTGGCGCAGCCACCGGCGCACGATGGCCGAGGCCAGCTCGACCTCGCAGCGCTCGGTGCAGCGCACCCAGGAGCTGCAGCGCACCACCGAGCAGCTCCGCGACGCGCTCAAGGCGGTGAAGCAGCGCGCCGAGGAGACCGACCGGATGCTCGAGGTGACCGAGGCCATCGGCTCGGCGATCGAGCAGAAGGCGCTGTTCGAGGTCATCGCCCACGGGGCGGCACGCGCTTGTAGAGTGGACCGCGGCTCGATCTTCCTGCGCGACAAGTCGGGCCAGCTCATGGTCCCGGTCAGCTCGCAGCTCGCCGACCGCGCGGGCGCGGCCCGCGGCGCGGACGGCGCCGAGACCCTCCGCGCGCTCGCGCTCGAGGAGATGCCCTCGTTCCTGCTCGAGGCGGTACGGCGCCAGGAGCCGGTGGTCATCTCCGACCCGGGCAGCGACCCGCGCGTGCCCCAGGGCTGGGTCGGGCTCTTCCAGGCCAAGTCCGCGCTGGTGGTGCCGCTCATCCACCAGGGCCGGACCGCGGGCGTGCTCATCCTGGACCACTTGAAGACGCTCCACGTGTTCACCGACGAGGAGATCCGCCTCGCCACCACGCTGGCCGCCCAGGCCGCGGTGGCGCTCGAGAAGGCGCGGCTCTACGACGAGATCCAGCAGCGCCTGCAGCAGACCGAGACGCTGCTCGCGGTCAGCCAGGCCATCGGCTCGGCCCCCGATCTCCCCGAGGCCGTCCGCCGGACTACCAGAGAAATGGTACGGATTCTCGGCGCCGACACCGGCGTGGCGTGGTGCGTGACGGGCGGCGGCGACCGCTTCATCCCGCTCGCGGGCTACCACGTGCCGCGCGACCTGCGCGAGCCGCTGTCGGGCCTGCCGCTGGCCCCGGACGACCCGCTGCTCGACCTCGTGAAGCGCCTGCGCACCGCGCTGCACTCGAGCAACAGCAAGACGGACCCGCGCTTCAACCAGGCCGCGCTCCAGCTCCTGCCCCAGGCGTCGCTCCTCATCCAGCCGGTCCAGGTCAGCGACGAGCTCCTGGGCATCTTCGCCATCTCCTGGGTGCGCGACGCGCACGCCTTCACGATGGACGACCTGCGCCTCGCCGACGGCATCGCCAAGCAGGCGGCGGTGGCCATCGAGCTGCACCGTACGCAGCGGCACATCATCGAGCAGGAGCGGCTCAACGCGGTCGGCAAGATGGCGAGCGGGCTCGCCCACGACTTCAACAACGCGCTGGTGCCGATCTCCGGCTACGCGGAGATGCTGCTCGAGCACCCCGAGATCCTCCAGGACGCGCCCAAGTCCACCCGCTACCTCAAGCTGATCATGACCGGTGTGGAGGACGCGGCGAGCGTGGTGAGCCGCCTGCGCGAGTTCTACCGCAAGCGCGAGGAGGGCGAGACCTACCGGCCGCTCTCGCTCAACCAGATGGTCGAGCAGGCGGTGGCCCTCACCCGCCCCCGCTGGCGCGACGAGGCGCTCGGCAGCGGCCGCACGATCCTGGTGGAGGCCGACATGCGGCCGGTGCCCCGCATCCTGGGCAGCGAGTCCGAGATGCGCGAGATGCTCGCCAACCTCATCTTCAACGCGGTCGACGCCATGCCCGAGGGCGGCCTGATCCGCATCCGCACCGGCATGCGCGAGGCCTCCGCGAGCGAGGAGACGCCGCTGGCCCCGCGGGTGCCCCAGGTGTTCCTCGAGGTGAGCGATACCGGCACCGGCATGACCGAGGACGTGCGCCGCCGCTGCCTGGAGCCCTTCTTCTCCACCAAGGGCGAGCGCGGCACCGGCCTCGGCCTGCCCATGGTGTACGGCATCGTCAAGCGCCACCGCGGCACCATGGACATCGAGTCCACCGTGGGCAAGGGCACCACGTTCATCGTCCTGCTGCCCGCGGACACCAGCGTCGCCCGCGAGATCCAGCCGCGCGCGCAGGGCCCCTCCTCCGGACCGCTCCACGTCCTGGTGGTGGACGACGAGCCGATCGCCCGCGACGTGCTCAGCGAGTACCTCATGGGCGACGGCCACACGGTGGACACCGCGGTCAACGGGCGCGAGGCCTTCGAGAAGTTCAAGGTGGGCCGCTACGCGCTCGTCATCACGGACCGGGCGATGCCGGAAGTGGGCGGCGATCAGCTCGCCGCGATGGTCAAGGAGATCGCGCCCGACACCCCGATCATCCTGCTCACCGGCTTCGGCGATCTGATGAACGCGGCCGGCGAGAAGCCGGACGGGGTGGACATGGTGGTGAAGAAGCCGATCCGGCTCGCCACCCTGCGCGAGGTCCTCTCCAAGATGACCGACCCCACGCGGGCCGCCGAGGCCGAGACCGCGCCCAGCCCCACCGCCTGACGCGGCTCAGCGGCCGAAGACGGCCGCGCCCCCCGCCGCGCTGACCAGCACCACCAGCCACGGGGGCGCCTTCCAGATCACCAGCAGCGCGAAGGCCACCAGGGCCAGCGCGAAGTCCGCGGGTCCCCCGATGCCCTTGGTCCACACCGGATCGTAGAGCGCGCCCAGCAGCACGCCGACCACCGCGGCATTGACGCCGCGCAGGCTCGCGGGCATGAGCGCCGCGCGCCCGAGCGACACCCAGAACGGCAGCACGCCCAGCACGAGCAGCAGGCCGGGCAGGAAGATCGCGACCAGGCACAGCGCCGCGCCCGGCCAGCCGGCGGGCGGCTCGGTCATGATCGCGCCCAGGTAGGCCGCGAAGGTGAAGAGCGGTCCGGGCACCGCCTGCGCGGCGCCGTAGCCGGAGAGAAACGCGTCCTCGCTCACCCAGCCGGGCTCCACCACCGAGGCGTGCAGCAGCGGCAGCACCACGTGCCCCCCGCCGAAGACGAGCGCGCCGGCCCGGTAGAACGCGTCCGCCACCGCGAGGGCCGGCGCGGACGAGACGGCGGCGGCGATGGGCAGCCCGATCAGCAGCAGCGCGAACAGCGCGAGGGCGGCGAGCGCGAGGGCGCGCGGCACCGGCACCGACAATCGCTCGGCCGCGGCGCGCGCGGGCGCCTCGCGGCAGAGCCACGCGCCGGCCGCGGCGCCCGCGAGGATCGCGGCGATCTGCCCGATCGCGGTGGGGGCGGCGGTCACGATGAGCGTGGCGACGACCGCGATGGTGGCCCGGGGCCGATCCGGACAGAGGCTTCGCGCCATGCTCCACACCGCCTGCGCGACCACCGCCACCGCCACCACCTGCAGCCCGTGGAGCATCCCGATGCTGAGCGGGCCGGTCAACCGGGCGGCGCCCCGCGCGAAGAGGACCATGGCCACCGCGGACGGCAGCGTGAAGCCGAGCCAGGCGGCCAGCCCGCCCGCGAGCCCGCCGCGCGAGAGGCCCACCGCGAAGCTCACCTGGCTGCTGGCCGGGCCGGGCAGGAGCTGGCAGAGGGCCACCAGGTCCGCGTAGGCCGCCTCGCTCAGCCACCGCCGCCGCTCGACGAACTCGGTCCGGTAGTAACCCAGGTGCGCGATCGGGCCGCCGAAGGACGTGAGGCCCAGGCGCAGGAAGACGGCGAAGATGGACCGGAGCGGATCTGGCATCGGGCGTCTACCCCGGATCCACCATCGCGTCCGGGCGCACCGCGCGGTCGAACTCCTCCGCGCTCAGATAGCCGAGCGCCAGCGTCGCCTCCTTGAGCGTCGAGCCCTCGGCGTGCGCCTTCTTGGCGATCGCGGCCGCCCGGTCGTAGCCGATGATCGGCGCGAGCGCGGTGACCAGCATGAGCGAGCGCTCGACCAGGGCCCGGATGCGCGTCGCGGTCCGGCTCGATGCCTCGCGCGCAGTAGCGGTCGAACGAGTCGCACGCGTCCGCGAGCAGCCGCACCGAGCCCAGCACGTTGTGGATGATGAGCGGCTTGAAGACGTTCAGCTCGAAGTTGCCGGAGGCGCCGCCGATCCCCACCGCCACGTCATTGCCCATCACCTGGGCGCACACCATGGTGAGCGCCTCGCACTGGGTCGGGTTCACCTTGCCGGGCATGATCGAGCTGCCCGGCTCGTTCTCCGGGATGCGCAGCTCGCCGATCCCGCTGCGCGGCCCCGAGGCGAGCCAGCGCACGTCGTTGGCGATCTTGGTGAGCGCCCCCGCCAGGGTCCGCAGCGTCCCGTGGGCGTTGACCAGGGCGTCGTGCGCGGCGAGGGCCTCGAACTTGTTGGGCGCGGAGACGAAGGCCCGCCCGCTCAGGTCCGCGATGACGCGGGCCGCCCGCTCGCCGAACCCGCGCGGGGCGTTGAGGCCGGTGCCGACCGCGGTGCCCCCCAGCGCGAGCTCGCGCAGATGCGGCAGCGCCGCCCGCACGTGCTCGAGGCCGTGATCGAGCTGGCTCGACCCAGCCCGAGATCTCCTGCCCGAGCGTGAGCGGGACCGCGTCCTGAAGATGCGTGCGCCCGATCTTCACGATGTCGGCGAGCTCGCGCGCCTTCGCCGCGAGCGTGTCCCGCAGCGCGCCCACCGCCGGGATCAGCCGCCCCTCGAGCTGCTCGACGGCGGCGATGTGCATCGCGGTGGGGAAGGTGTCGTTGGACGACTGGCTGCGGTTGACGTCGTCGTTGGGATGCACCGGCTGCTGGGATCCCAGGCGGCCGCCGAGCAGCTCGTTGGCGCGGTTGGCGATCACCTCGTTGGCGTTCATGTTGGTCTGCGTGCCGCTGCCCGTCTGCCAGACGACCAAGCGGGAAATGGGCGTCGAGCTTCCCCTCGATGACCTCCTCGGCCGCCTGCACGATGGCCCGCGTCTTGTCCTCCGGCAGCAGGCCCAGCTCCCGGTTCACGAGCGCGGACGCCTTCTTCAGGATGCCCAGCGCCCGGATCATCTCGCGCGGGAAGTGATCGCGCCCGATCCGGAAGTGCTCGAGCGAGCGCTGGGTCTGCGCGCCCCAGTAACGATCGCTCGGCACCTCGATGGTGCCCATGCTGTCCTTCTCGGTTCGCGTCGTGGTCATGGGACCTCCCCGTGGCTTGCTTGAGCCGTCTCTCGCGTTCGCATAGTATCGCCGGGAGAGGAGAGCGCGCCATGGACTGTTGCGGTCACGAGGGCCCGGGCGGCGACGCCCGCTTCGACTTCCGCCGGGTGGCCGACGGCGTCCACGTCGCGGTCGCCGCCCCCGCCTACAAGGTCAACTCCAACACCGCGATCATCGAGAGCGACGACGGCGCGGTGATCGTGGACACCCACTCCAAGCCCTCCGCGGCGCGGGTGATCGTGGACCATCTCCGCGACCTCACGCCCCGGCCGGTGCGCTACGTGGTCAACACCCACTTCCACTGGGACCACTGGCACGGCAACGAGGTCTACCCCGCGGCCTACCCGGGCGCGGAGATCATCACCAACCAGCTCACCCGCGAGGCGATGGTCAAGAAGGGCCTCAAGCGCATCCAGGACCACGTGCGGCAGGTGCCCACGGAGATCGCCCGGCTCCGCGCCGAGCTGGCCGCCGCGGCCACCGCCGAGCAGCGCGCGAAGCTCCAGGCCGACCTCCGCCTCGCCGAGTCGTATCTCGCCGAGGTGCGGGCGATGAAGCCCGCGCTCCCCACCATGGCCTTCGAGCGGACGATGACGCTCTACCGGCGCGACCGGGAGATCCAGCTCCTCTACCTGGGCCGGGCGCACACCGAGGGGGACGTCTTCGTCTACCTGCCGAAGGAGAAGGTGGTCATCACCGGCGACGCGGTCATCGGCTGGACGCCGTTCATGGGCGACGGCTACCCGGAGGACTGGGTCACGACCCTGGATCGGCTCGCCGAGCTCGACTGGGACACGCTCGTCATGGGCCACGGCGAGCCCGCCGGGCGGGACTGGCTGCGGACCTTCCGCGGCTACATCCACGACATGGTGACGGCGGTGCGCGAGGAAGCCGCGACCGGCGCGAGCCTGGACGAGGTCAAGCAGCGCGTGACCGCGCGCCTGGCGCCCACCTACGAGCCCGCGTTCGCGGCCTATCAGCACTACCGGCCGTGGCGCCAGGGCCTGCTGGCCAACATCGAGCGCACCTACCCGATGGTGAGCTGAGCGCGCGATGGCGACGGACGAGGCGCTCTTCAATCCGCTCACGCCGGAGTTCCACGCCAACCCGTATCCGTTCTACCAGCGCCTGCGCGAGCGCGATCCGGTCCACCTGAGCCCGCTCGGCCTCTGGGTCCTCACGCGCTACGACGACTGCGTGACGTCGCTGCGCGATCCGCGCTTCGGGCGCGACGGCTTCGAGGCCATCCTGTCCGCCCAGTACGGCGAGGAGTCCGAGACCGGCCGCCTGCCCCGGTCCATGCTCTTTCGCGATCCGCCGGATCACACGCGCTTGCGCGCGCTCGTCAGTCGCGCGTTCACCCCGCGGGTGATCGAGGGCATGCGCGGGCAGATCCAGGCCGTGGTGGACCGGCTGCTCGACCAGGTCGAGCGGCGCGGCCACATGGACGTCATCGGCGATCTGGCCTATCCCCTGCCGGTCACCGTGATCTGCGACATGCTCGGCGTGCCGGTCGGCGATCACGAGCAGATGCGGGACTGGTCCTCCGACATCATCAGGAGCCTCGACGCCATCGGGATCCCGTCGGACGACTCGGTGGTCGAGCGCGGGCGCGTTGGGCGGCGGGGCATCGCGGAATACTTCCGCGCGCTCCTGCCCGAGCGGCGCCGGCACCCGCGCGCCGATCTCCTGTCCTCGCTGATCGCGGCGGAGGAGCAGGGCGACCGGCTCACCGAGGGCGAGCTGCTCGCGACCTGCGTGCTGCTCTTCATCGCGGGCCACGAGACCACCGTCAACCTGATCGGCAACGGCCTGCTGGCCCTGCTGCGGCACCCCGCCGAGCTCGAGCGCCTGCGCGCGCAGCCGGCGCTGCTCGGCTCCGCGGTGGAGGAGCTGCTCCGCTTCGACAGCCCCGTGCAGCGCACCGCCCGCATCACCAACGCGGAGGTGGAGGTGGGCGGCAAGACCCTGCCGGCGGGCGCCTTCGTGGTGACCGCCATCGGCGCGGCCAACCGGGATCCGCGGCACTTCCCCGAGCCCGACCGGCTGGACATCGGCCGGAGCGAGAACCGCCACATCGCCTTCGGGTTCGGGATCCACTTCTGCCTGGGCGCGCCGCTGGCCCGCGTGGAGGGCCAGCTCGCCCTGGGCGCGCTGATGCGGCGGATGCCGAAGCTCCGGCTCGCCGGCCCCGAGCTCGAGTGGCGCGAGTCCTCGACGCTGCGGGGCCTCAAGGCCCTCCCCGTCGAGTTCTGACCTCCCCACCCTCTCCCCGATGGGGAGAGGGCAGGGTGAGGGGTGAGCACGAAACAGCTGAGAAGCTACTTCAGGGCGTCGACGCCCGCCTTTCCGATCTGAGCGTCCTGCGCCCCGGTCACGCCCGACACGCCGATTCCCCCGACGATCTTGCCGTCCATGACGATCGGCCACCCGCCGTCAAGCAGGCTTGCGCCCCGTCAGATTGAGCAGCCTCAGATTGGCGCCTCCCTGAGCGAGCCCGTCCTCGAAGGCCTTCGTGGGCCGGCGGAACGCCACCGCGGAGTACGCCTTGTCGCGTGACACCTCGACGCTGCCGAACTGGGCGCCGTCCAGGCGCTGGACATCACGAGCGTTGCCGCCGGAATCGAGAATGGTGATCACCACCGGCCAGTTGTTCTTCTTGGCCTCCGCCTCCGCGCCCGCCATCGCCTTCTTCGCCTGATCGAGCGTGATGCCGGGGCCGTAGGCCGGCGGTGGCGCCGGCGCCTGCGCGCCCGCGGTGGCGGCCGTGAAGACCAGTGCCGTGCCGATGGCCAGGGACAGCAGTCGTTGTCTCGTCATGCTTTCCTCCTCGGTGGGTGACGGTGATGGATCAAGGAGTACGTCTGGCACTAAACCCCGGGACCGGCCCGGTGGTTCCCCGCCCCGTGGCGGTCTACGATAATCGGCCGCGCCGAGAACCGGCGCATGTCGCCCTTCGCCCGCCGACTCTCGGCATCGATCCGGAAGCCGCCCGCCTCGACCGCCCGCTCGGTCTCGCGGTTCGGATGGCAGCCGCCGGTGATCCGCGTCCAGGCCGGCTGCAGGAGGTCCTGGAGCCGCGCCTTCCACGCCCGCGTCGCGCGCACGTGCTCGAGCATCCGGAGCTGGCCGTCCGGCCGCAGCACACGCCGGACCTCACGCAAACCCTGGCGTGGATCGGGGACGCTGCAGAAGACGAGGCCGCTCAGGACCGTGTCGAAGGCCGCGTCGCGGAACGGGAGGGCCTCCGCGCTTCCGACCACCAGTGGCACCCGCGGGGCGCGACGACGGGCACGCTGGAGCGCCTCCCACGACGGCTCCAGGCCCACGGCATGCGTACCCGCCGGCAGGAGCGGCAGGTTACGCCCGGTGCCGCAGCCCAGGTCGAGCACGCGGCCGCGCGCGCCGGCCACGAGCCAGCTCCGCCAGCGGGCGAGGCCCGTGGCTTCGCACAGGGCGCAGAGCGCGTCGTAGAGCCACGGGATCTGCTCGACCCCCCGCATCGGGACCCTAGGTCAGCAGGTCCTTCTTGAAGCGCTCGAGGGCCTGCACGTGCTCGGCCGGCGTCTTCAAGCCCAGTCCCACCGTGTGGACGCAAAGATGCGTGATTCCTCGCATCGCGCGCCATGCCGCGAGCTCGGCCGGCCGCTGGTCGGGGGGCACCTGCGCCAGCGTCATGCGCCCCTCGATCCCGAACGCCGCGGGGTCGCGTCCGGCCTCCCGGATCAGGCCGTGCAGCCGATCCACGATGGCCTGCGCCGGGGGCCCCGGGCGGAAATGGGGCATCCACCCGTCCGCCAGCCGCGCCGCGCGGCGCACGACGGGCTCGCTCTCGCCGCCCATCCAGATCGGGATCGTCGGCCGCGGCGGCAAGGGATTGAGGCCCGCGTCGGTGACCCGGTGCCACTGGCCCTCGATGGTCACCAGGTCGCGGGCCCAGAGCGCGCGCAGCACCGCGATCTGCTCCTCGATGCGCGCCCCGCGATTCGTGAAGCGCTCGCCGAGGGCCTCGAACTCCACCGCGTTCCAGCCGACCCCGACCCCCAGGCGCAGCCGCCCGCCCGAGAGCACGTCCACCGCGGCGGCCTGCTTCGCCACGAGCGCGGTCTGCCGCTGGGGCAGGATCAGGATCCCGGTGACCAGCTCCACGCGGCGGGTGGCCGCGGCGAGGAACCCGAAGAGCACGAAGGGCTCGTGGAAGGCGTGGCGGTAGGTGTACGGGCCCTTCCAGCCGCCGGGCCGCTCGGGGTTCGCGCCCAGCACGTGGTCGAAGGTGAGGATGTGCGTGTAGCCCATCGCCTCGACCGCCTGGGCGTAGTCACGGATCGCGCCCGGATCCACTCCGATCTCGACCTGCGGGAACACCACGCCGATGTGCACGGCGGGAGTCTAGCACGCGACGGCCTAGCGCGACGGGGGCCGGTCGTCCGTGGCCGCCCCCGAAGAGGGGCAATGCGCCGTGTCCCCCGGCCCGCTCGCTCGAGATCAGCCGGAGCTTGGTCCTGACCCCGCCCGCGCGCGGAGAAGCCGCCGACCTTGCCATTGGCGGCGAGCACGCGATGGCACGGCACGATGATCGCGAACGGGTTCTGGCCCAGCGCCTGCCCCACGTCGCGCGCGGCGCCCGGCTCGCCCATGCGGGCCGCGATCTCCCCGTAGGACAGCGTCGTGCCGGGCGGGATCGTGCGCGCGACTTCGTACACCCGCCGATGAAACGGCGGCACCCCGTCCATGTCGAGCGTCACGGTGTCGAGCTCGCACGGCTCACCCCGGAGCAGCGCGATCACGCCGTCGATGGCCCGCCGCACCGGCGCGGGCGGCGGCGCCTCGCGCGCCTCCGGGAAGCGCCGCCGCAGCCGGGCCCGCGTCTCGGGCGGACTCCCTTCCGGAAGCTGCACGCCCGCGATCCCGCGCCCGTTCCACGCGATCCCGCACGCGCCGATCGCGGTGTCGAAGAGCGCGAAGCCGGTTGCTAGCCCTGTCGCCATTGACGGATCTGCTCCGTGTGCTCGCGGTAGTGCCCGGCGCCGGCCCCGTCGAACGGGCCCCGCGCGGCGCCGTCCGCGGCGAAGAGCGCCTCCGGCAGCGCGGCGGCCGCGGCCAGCAGCTTGCGGTGCGAGGTCTCCACCTCGGCCACCACGTCGGCGCTCTTCACGCCCGCCTTCTGGTCCACGAATCGCGCGTTCCACGCATCGAAGTCATCGTACGTCCCCTTCGGGTACGGCGCATCCCCCTTCGCGACCCGGCCGAGCGCGGTGGCCATCTCGTCGTGCCAGCCCGAGATGTGGATCAGGATCTCGCGCACGCCCCAGGTGCCGAGCCAGACCCGGCGCATGTCCTCGTCGGTCAGCCCGTCGATCGCTCCCCGCAGCTCCCCGAACGCCAGGTCCGCGTCCCGCAACATCGTGGCCTTCTCGCTCATGGCTTCCTCCCGGGTGATGGGTCTCGCTTCTTTCGCGTGAGACCCCGGCCGGGAGCCGTTGTGAAAGAGGCCCAGGTGAAGTGGTAGATTCGTCCGGGGCCGCGACCGGCACGAGGAGACCCAATGGCCATTCGGATCGAGCGAAGCGACATGGTGGCGACGATCGTCATGGATCGCCCCGAGGCCCGGAACGCGGTGGACGGGCCCGCGGCGCGGGCCCTGATCGAGGCCTTCGAGGAGTTCGAGCGGGACGAGGCCCTGCGGGTCGCCGTGCTCTGGGGCGCGGGCGGCACCTTCTGCGCGGGCGCGGATCTCAAGGCGCGGGGGACCGGGAACGGGTTGACCCTGTCGCCGGAGGGCCCGGGACCCATGGGCCCGACCCGGATGGCCTTCACGAAGCCGACGATCGCCGCCGTCGAGGGCCACGCGGTGGCGGGCGGGCTCGAGCTCTCGCTGATGTGCGATCTGCGCGTGGCCGGCGACACCGCGATCTTCGGGGTCTTCTGCCGGCGCTGGGGCGTGCCCCTGCTCGACGGCGGCACGGTCAGACTGCCGCCAGCTGATCGGCCTGTCGCGCGCGCTCGACATGATCCTGACCGGCCGCCCGGTGGACGCCCGGGAGGCCCTCGGCTTCGGGCTCGCCAATCGCGTGGTCCCGGCCGGCCGGGCCCGCGACGAGGCGGAAGCGCTGGCGCGGGACATCGCGGCCTTCCCGCCGCACTGCGTGCGCAGCGACCGGCGCTCCGCGTGGGAGAGCGCGGGCCTGCCCCTGCCCGCCGCCATGGCCAACGAGTTCAGGCTGGGCAAGGCCACGCACGACACCGGCGAGAGCCAGGCGGGCGCGCGGCGCTTCGCGGCCGGCGCCGGCCGCCACGGCCAATTCTGACCGATTCTGACCGACACCCCATTCCGACGGAGAGACCAGTGGCCGACCGACCGTTCAAGGTGTACGTCATCCAGGGCCGCGGCGAGCGCGACTACGCCGACTGCCAGACCGCGCTCGATCGCGTGCCCGCCCAGATGATCTCGCTGCCCTTCATCGGCGACGCCGACGAGGTGATCGCGCGCACCCGCGACGCCGACGCGCTCATCATCTCGTCCTCGCCGGTCACCCGCCGCGTGATGGAGGCGCTCGAGGGCGTCAAGGCGGTCATGCGCACCGGCGTGGGCTACGACGTCATCGACGTGCCCGCCGCGACGGAGCTGGGCGTGGTGGTGATCAACGTGCCCGACATCTGGATCCGCGAGGTCGCCAACCACGCCCTCGCGCTGCTGCTGGCCTGGAACCGCAAGATCGTCACCCTCGACCGCGAGGTGCACGCCGGCACGTGGAGCTCGCGGGTCCCGGGCGCGGTCACCGGCTCGCTCCACGGCGAGACGGTGGGCATCGTCGGGCTCGGCAATATCGGCAGCGCCTTCGCCCGCCGGATCGCCGCGCTCGAGACGCGCGTGATCGCCTGCGACCCCTACGTGGACGACGCCCGCTTCAAGACGCTCGGCGTCGAGCGCGTGGACCTGCCCACGCTGGCCGCGCGGGCGGACTACGTCTCGGTCCACGCGCTGCTGAACGCGGAGACGCGCGGCCTGATCAACGAGGCCTTCTTCCGCCGCATGAAGCCCACCGCGTGCCTCGTCAATACCTCGCGCGGGCCGGTGGTGGACGAGGGCGCCCTCGTCCGCGCGCTGCAGGAGGGCAAGCTGGCCGGCGCGGCGCTCGACGTCTTCGAGGAGGAGCCGCTCGCCGCGGACAGCCCGCTCCGCCGCATGGACAACGTGATCCTCACGCCGCACGCGGCCTACTTCTCCTCTCCCGCGGTGGCCCAGGTGCCGAAGCGCTGCGGCGAGGAGATCGCCCGCCTGCTGCTGAAGGAGCGCCCGATCAACGTGGTCAACCCCGAGGTCTACGCGCCCGGGCGCGTGCGGCGGGGCCGGTAGGCGCGGCCGGGAGCCGGCGATGCACCTCGGCGTCTTCAGCTACAACGTGGAGTACGGCGCGCGGCCGGACGAGCTGGCCCGCGCCGCGGAGGACCGCGGGTTCGAGTCCTTCTGGGTGGGCGAGCACACCCACATCCCGGCCGCCCGGCAGACGCCCTACCCGGGCGGCGAGCCGCTGCCCAAGCCGTACTACCACATGGCCGATCCGTTCGTCTCGCTGATGGCCGCCGCGGCCGCGACGCGGACGATCAAGCTCGGCACCGGCATCTGCCTCGTGGTCGAGCACGACCCCATCGTGCTGGCCAAGGCGGTCGCCACGCTCGACTGGCTCTCCCGCGGCCGCGTGCTCTTCGGCATCGGCGGCGGCTGGAACCGCGAGGAGATGGAGCATCACGGCACGCCGTTCGCCGCGCGGTGGCGCGTCCTGCGCGAGCGCGTGCTGGCCATGAAGGCGCTCTGGACGCAGGAGGAGGCGTCGTTTCACGGCGAGTTCGTCAACTTCGACCGCGCGATCTCGTTCCCCAAGCCCGTCCAGACGCCGCATCCGCCGATCCTGTTCGGCGGGGCCACCGCCCAGGGCCGCGCGCGCGTGGTGGAGTACTGCGACGGCTGGATCCCGATCGACGTGCTGCTGGACGATCTCCCCGCCGCCATCGCCGATCTCCGGCAGAAGGCCCAGGCCGCGGGCCGCCGGCCGGACGAGCTCGCCGTCTCGGTCTTCGCCTTCAAGCCGCCCACGCCCGACGCGGTGAGGCGCATGGAGGACCTGGGCGTGGCGCGCGTCACCATGGTCGCGCCGCGCCGTCTCGACGACGCGCTGCCCTTCCTCGACCGCATGGCCACGCTCGCCTCCTGACATGCCCGAGCTCGACCCGCGGACGATCGACACCTACTGGGGCCGCGAGAACCTCGCGGAGGCCATCCTGGCCGCCCTCACCGCGCGGGGCGCCGATCTCGACGCGCTCACGCCCGACACCGTGGCGCCGGTGGACCAGTTCCACGGGGGCGGCAAGCCCGCCACCGACCGGCTCGCGCGCCTCGCCGGGGCCGCGCCCGGCATGCAGGTGCTCGACGTCGGCGGCGGATTCGGCGGCCCGGCCCGCACGCTGGCGGTGGAGTTCGGCTGCCTCGTCACGACCGTGGACCTGACCGCCTCCTACGTGCGCGCCGCGCAGGCGCTGACCACGCGGATGCGCCTCGACGATCGGGTGAGCCATCACATCGGCAACGCGCTGGCCCTGCCCTTCCCCGACGAGACCTTCGATCTCGTGTGGACGCAGAACAGCGGCATGAGCATCGCGGACAAGGAGCGCCTCTACGCGGGCTTCCACCGGGTGCTGCGGCCCGGCGGCCTCCTGGCGCTGCAGGAGCCGATGGCCGGCCCGGTCGAGCCCCTGCTCTACCCGGTGATGTGGGCGCGCGATGCCTCCACGACCTTCCTGCGCACGCCGGCCGAGATGCAGGCGGTGATCGAGGGCGCCGGCTTCCGCCTCCGCGCGTGGGACGACGTGACCGCGGAGACCGCGGGCCCGCCGACCGCGGCCAGCATTCCCGCGCACAGCATCCAGCGCCTCGTGATGGGCGACGCCATCGACGAGATCATCCGCGTGGGCCATCGCAACCGCGACGAGGACCGCCTCGTCTCGATCCAGGCGGTCTTCGAGCGGCCCCTCGACAAGACCGCGCCCGCTGGCTAGGATACCGATCCATGAGCGATGCCCTGACCGGACAGACGGTGGAGCTGCTGCAGCAGATGATCCGCAACCAGTGCGTGAACGACGGCACCCTGCTCTCCGGCCAGGAGACCCGCAACAGCGACACGCTGCGCAGCTATTTCGAGGGCAGCGGCCTCGACCTCGAGGTCTACGAGCCCGCGCACGCCCCGGGGCGCGCGAGCCTGGTGGCCCGCATCGAGGGCAGCGACCCGAAGGCGCCCACGCTGTGCCTCATGGGCCACACCGACGTGGTGCCGGTGAACCCCAAGACCTGGACGCGCGATCCCTTCGGCGGCGAGCTCGTCAACGGCGAGGTGTGGGGCCGCGGCGCGGTGGACATGCTGAACCTCACCGCCTCGCAGGCCGTCGCGCTCAAGACGCTGGCCGGCCGCGGCTGGCGGCCGCGCGGCACGCTGGTCTACCTGGCCTGCGCGGACGAGGAGGCCGGCGGCACCCTCGGCGCCGGGCACGTGGTCGAGCGGCACTGGGACGCGCTCAAGGCGGACTACTGCCTGACCGAGAACGGCGGCACCGTGAGCCGCGGGAGCCAAGGGCGACGAGCTCAACGTCACCGTGCACGTGGGCGAGAAGGGCGTGGCCTGGCGCCGCCTGCGCGTCAAGGGCACGCCCGGCCACGGCTCGATGCCCTACGGCGCGAACAATGCCCTGGTCAAGGCCGCGCAGGTGGTGAGCCGCCTGGCCGACTACCGGCCCTCGCCCTATGTCGACGAGCTGTGGCGGGCCTTCGTGGACACGCTCCACCTCGACCCCGCGGTGAAGGAAGCCCTCGCCGATCCCTCGCGCGTGGACGAGGCGATCGAAGGCCTCGCGCCCGCCCTCGCCAAGCTCTCGTGGTCGGCCACCCACACCACGTTCTCGCCGAATGTCTGCCACGGCGGCGTGAAGACCAACGTGATCCCGGACGCGGTGGACGTCGAGGTGGACATCCGCACCGTCCCCGGCGACAACGAGGACGAGGTGCGCCGGCATCTGGACAAGGCCCTGGGCGGCCTGGCCGAGGAGATCGAGGTCGAGAAGCTCTTCTCCAAGCCCGCGTCCATGTCGCCCACCGGGACCCCGCTCTGGCACGTGCTGGGCCGCGTGGTGGACGCGCACTACCCGGGCGCGAAGCTCCTGCCCAAGATGATCGTCGGGCTTCACCGACGCGCCCTACTTCCGCGAGAAGGGCGCGGTGGCCTACGGCTTCGGGCTCTTCTCGCGCACGCTGACCGCGGAGGCGATGTCCGGCCGCTTCCACGGCAACGACGAGCGCATCGACGTCGAATCCCTGGCCCTGACCACCCAGGCCTGGCTCGAGGTGTGCGAGCAGTTCCTCGCGTAAGTGATCCCGCTCACCGGCTATAGCGACCGGCTCTCCGCCGCGCCCGGCGAGCGCATCGCCTTCAAGGTCTCGAGCGCGGCGGCGGGGCCGTACCGCGCCAGCCTCGCGCGCGTCATCCACGCCGATCCGAACCCGGCCGGGCCCGGCGTGAAGATCGAGGATCTCGCCGCGCGGTTCTCGATCGAGCGCCCCTCCCGCGTCCAGCCGCTCGCCCAGGGCTCCTACGTGCGCGTGGATGGGGCGGCGGCCCTGCGCACGCCGGGGCCACTCACCGTGACCGCCCTGGTCTGGCCGACCTACGCGGCCCGGCGCGAGCAGTGCGTGATCTCGCGCTGGGACGAGACCGGACGGGCGGGCTGGGCCCTGTCGCTCGGGCCCGGCGGTGTGACCGCGCGCGTCGGCGCGCCGGGCGGCGCGCCGATCACCGTGACCACCCGCCAGGCGCTTCCGCTGCGGCAGTGGCAGCGGATCTGGCTCGTGGCCGATCCGGCCGCGGGCACGCTGCGCGTCGGCCACGCTCCGCTCACCGGCGGCGGCCGGGAGGAAGCGTCGGCGCCGCTGCCGCCGGCGGCCCGGCTCGACACGGCGGCGCCGCTGCTGATCGGCGCGCGGCTCGCGCCCGAGGCGCGCGAGCACTACAACGGCAAGATCGAGGACCCGCTGCTGCTCGCCGCGGCGACGGCCGCGCCGGAGACGCTGGTCCTCGATCCCCTGCTCCCGCCCGCGGATCTGATCGCGGGCTGGGATTTCTCCCGGGGCATCGACGGGCTCGACGTCGCCGACGTGGGCCCGCATCGCCTCGGCGGGCGGCTCGTGAACCTGCCCACGCGCGCGGTCACCGGGGCGCGCTGGACGGGCCGCGAGATGTGCTGGCGCCACGCCCCGCGCGAGTACGCGGCCATCCACTTCCACGACGACGACGTCCACGACGCGGGATGGGCCACCGACTTCGAGCTCACGGTGCCGGACGACCTGCCGAGCGGCGCCTACCTGATGCGCCTCTCCGCTGAGGGCCACGCCGACGACCTGCCGTTCTACGTGCGGCCGCCGCTCGGCCGCCCGAGCGCGGACGTCCTCTACATCGCGTCCACCTACACCTACCAGGCCTACGCGAATCATGCGCGGGGCTCGACGGACGCCGCGTACCGCGAGCGGGTCGCCGCGTGGGGCGCCACGCCCCACACCCCGGACAGCCATCCCGACTACGGCTGGTCCACGTACAACCGGCACCGGGACGGCAGCGGCATCTGCTACTCGTCGCGCCTGCGCCCCGTGCTGACGTTCCGGCCCCGCTATCTCACGTTCTTCGACGCGCGCGGCTCGGGCCTGCGCCACTACTCGGCGGACACCCACCTGCTCGACTGGCTCGAGATGCAGGGCATCCGGTACGACGTCGTCACCGACGAGGACGTGGAGGCCGAGGGCGCGGCGCTGCTCGCGCCGTACGCGACCGTGCTCACCGGCTCGCACCCCGAGTACCACACCGCGCGCACGCTCGACGCCCACCAGGGCTATCTCGACGGCGGCGGCAAGCTGGTCTACCTGGGCGGCAACGGCTTCTACTGGCGCATCGCCACCAGCCCGGCGGTGCCCGGCGTCATCGAGGTGCGGCGCGCCGAGGGCGGCATCCGGGCGTGGGACGCCCAGACCGGCGAGTACTATCACGCGCTCGACGGCGCCTACGGCGGCCTCTGGCGCCGCAACGGGCGCCCGCCGCAGCGGATCGGCGCGGTGGGCTTCTCCGGGCAAGGGCTCTTCGAGGGCTCGTACTATCGCCGCCAGCCCGGCGCGGACGATCCGAAGGCGGCCTGGATCCTCGACGGCGTCACGGACGCGGTGATCGGCGACTTCGGCCTCTCGGGCGGCGGCGCGGCCGGCTTCGAGCTCGACCGCGCGGACCCCGCGCTCGGCACGCCCGCGGGCGCCATCGTGGTGGCCAGCTCCGAGGGCCACGGCCCGAGCTTCATCGTGGTGCCCGAGGAGCTGCTCTCGCACCTGGCGACGGTCACCGGCGAGAAGCCCGCCCGGCTCCTGCGGGCCGACATGACCTATGCCGAGCTGCCCGGCGGCGGCGCGGTCTTCGCGGTGGGCTCCATCACCTTCTGCGGCAGCCTGTCGCACAACCGCTACGACAACAATGTCTCCCGCATCCTGCGCAATGTCCTGGACCGCTTCCGCGCGCGTCGATGACGCTGGCGGACGCGCTCCGGATGACGGCGGACGAGAGCGTCGCGCTGGTGGGCGGCGGCGGGAAGACCACCGCCATGTTTCGCCTGGCGCGCGAGATGGTGGACCGCGGCGGGCGCGCGATCACCACCACGACCACCCGCATCTTCGGCGCGCAGATCGCGCTGGCGCCCGCCCACGTCCCCGCCGCCGACGCGACGCGGGAGCGCGTCGCGGCCGCGCTGGCCGCCCACGGGCACGTGCTCGTCATCGGCCCGACCGAGGCGGGCAGCGGCAAGGCCGAGGGCGTCTCCCTCGACCTCTTCCGGCGCCTGCGCGCCTGGTTCCCGGACGTGTGCCTCCTGAACGAGGCCGACGGCTCGCGCATGCGCCCCTTCAAGGCTCCGGCCGACTACGAGCCGGTGATCCCGCCGGAGACGACCCTCGTCGTCCCCGTGGTCGGCGCCGACGTCTTCGGCGCACCCCTGGACGCCGAGCACGTGCACCGGCCGGAGCTCGTCAGCGCGCTCAGCGGCGCGCCGATGGGGGCACGCGTGACCCCCGCGATCGTGGCCCGGGTCCTGGCCCATCCCGATGGCGGGCGGAAGGGCGTGCCCGCCGGCGCCCGCGTCATCGTCCTGATCAACAAGGTGGACACGCTCCCGGATCGGGCCCCGGCGCGCGAGACGGCCGAGTGCCTCCTGCGCGAGCCCGCGATCCATTCGGTCGTCCTGGCGTCGGTACGCGCGGAGGAGCCGGTGCTCGAGGTCTGCGCGCGATGACGCTCGACGTGCCGCGCCTCCGAGCCGACACGCCGGGCGTCGCCAATGTCCTGCACTTCAACAACGCGGGCGCAGCCCTGTCCCCGCGCCCGGTGCTCGACGCGGTGATCGGCCACCTGCAGCGCGAGGCGGCCATCGGCGGCTACGAGGCCGCCGCGGAGGCCGCGGACCGGATCGCCGACGTCTACGACGCGGTCGCCGCGCTGATCGGCGCCGGGCCGGACGAGATCGCGTTCGTGGAGAACGCGACCCGCGCCTGGGACATGGCCTTCTACGCGATCCCCTTCCGCGCCGGGGACCGCATCATCACCGCGCGGGCCGAGTACGCGTCCAACTACCTCGCGTTCCTCCAGATGAAGCGGCGCGCGGGCGTCGAGATCGACGTGGTGGACGACGACGCCTCCGGGCAGCTCGACGTGGCCGCGCTCGAGCGCGCGATCCGGCCGCGCACCCGGCTCATCGCGATCACCCACGTGCCCGACCCAGGGCGGGCTCGTGAACCCGGCCGCGGCGGTGGGCCGGGTCGCGGCGCGGCACGGCATCCTCTACCTGCTCGACGCCTGCCAGTCGGTCGGCCAGCTCGCGGTGGACGTCCGCCACATCGGCTGCCACATGCTCTCGGCCACCGGGCGCAAGTACCTGCGCGGCCCGCGCGGCACCGGCTTCCTCTACGTGCGGCGCGACACCATCGGCGCGCTGGAGCCGCCCTTCATCGATCTCGAGGCCGCGGCCTGGATCGACGCCGACACCTACACGCTCCGCGACGACGCCCGGCGCTTCGAGAACTGGGAGCGCTTCGTGGCCGGCCAGATCGGCCTCGCGGTGGCGGTGCGCTACGCGCTGGCGCTGGGCATCGAGGCCATCGAGGCCCGCGTCAAGGCGCTCGCCGCCCTGCTGCGGCGGGAGCTGGCGAAGCGGCCGGGCGTGACCGTCCACGACCTGGGTGTCGAGCAGTGCGGGATCGTGACCTTTCTCAAGGCGGGCGAGGCGCCGGAGGCCACGCGCCGGCGCCTCCGGGCCCTGGACATCAACGTCACCCACACCCAGGCCCGCTCCTCGCGGCTCGACCTGCCCGCGCGCGGCTTCGACGCGCTGGTCCGCGCCAGCGTCCACTACTACAACGACGAGACCGAGGTCGAGCGCTTCGTGCGCGCGGTCGCGGGATAGGAGAACTCAGCATGACCACGGTGGAGACAGCCCTCGGGCCGGTGGCCACGGCCGAGCTCGGCGCCACGCTGATGCACGAGCACATCGTCACCCGCTCGCCCGGGGTGCAGGAGAACTGGCCGCACCTCTGGGACCGCGCGGGCATCCTCGCGATGGCGGAGCGGAAGATGGCCGATCTCCACGCGCGCGGCATCCGCGCGATCGTGGACCTGACCACCGTGGACCTGGGCCGCGACATCGGCCTGATCCTGGACGTGGCCCGCCGCTCCCGCGTCCACGTGATCGTGGCCACCGGCGTCTGGTGGATGCCGCAGCGGTACTTCAGCGGCCACGGGGTGGACGCGGTGGCCGATCTCTTCGTCCGCGACATCACCGCAGGGCATCGGGGACGAGCGGCGTCAAGGCCGCCATCATCAAGTGCGCCACCGACACCGCGGGCGTGACCCCGGTCATCGAGAACATCCTGCGCGCCTCCGCGCGGGCCCAGAAGGCGACCGGGGTGCCGATCTCGACCCACACCTGGGCCGCGGGCCGGACCGGCGAGGCGCAGCAGGCCATCTTCGCCCAGGAGGGCGTGGATCTCCGCCGCGTCATCATCGGCCACAGCGGCGACAGCGAGGACCTGGGCTACCTCCGCGGGCTCATGGACCGGGGCAGCACGATCGGCATGGACCGCTTCGGCCTCGAGCACTTCCTGCCGACGCCCAAGCGGGTCGAGGTCATCGCCCGCCTGTGCGCGGAAGGCTACGCCGGGCGCATGGTCCTCTCGCACGACGCCAACTGCTGGAGCGACATGCTCTCCGAGGACGACAAGCGCCGGACCCGGCCGCTCTGGAACTACAACCACATCCCCGACGACATCCTGCCCGCGCTCCGCAAGGCGGGCGTCGCCGAGGAGCAGATCCAGCAGATGCTCGTGGGCAACCCGCGCGCGATCTTCGAGGCGCGCGGCCCGGGAGCAGCTGATGCCGGCCATCCTGGGCACCGGCGCCTATCGCTACCGGGTGGACGACCGCTGGGCCAAGCTGCCGCCGGGCCAGGAGTTCAACGCCGACGTGGCCGCGGTCGGCGTGGACGCGCGGGACCAGGTCTACGCCTTCAACCGCGGCGCCCACCCGATGGTCGTGCTCGACCGCGAGGGCAACTTCCTCCGCTCCTGGGGCGAAGGCGTCTTCCACCGCGCGCACGGCGTCCACGTGGCGCCCGACGACACCCTGTGGCTGACCGACGACGGCGATCACACGGTTCGCCACTGCACGCTCGACGGCAAGGTGCTCCTGACCATCGGGATCCCCGGCAAGCCCCGGCCCTACATGAGCGGCGAGCCGTTCCATCGCTGCACGCACACCGCGCTCTCGCCGCGGGGCGATCTCTACGTCTCCGACGGCTACGGCAACGCGCGCATCCACAAGTACGCGCCGGACGGCACCCTGCTCTCGTCGTGGGGCGAGCCCGGCACCGATCCCGGCCAGTTCAATATCCCGCACAACATCTGCTGTGACGCCGACGGCTGGGTCTACGTGGCCGACCGCGAGAACCACCGCGTCCAGGTCTTCGACGGCAACGGCCGGTTCGAGACGCAGTGGCACGACATGCACCGCCCCTCGGGCCTCTTCATGGAGCGCGGCGGCCAGGGCCGCTTCTACGTGGGCGAGATCGGCGGCGCGCTCCCCGTCAACTACGACGTGCCCGAATATCGGCCCGCGGGTCAGCATCTACAGTCATCGGGGCGAGCGGCTGGCGCGCCTCGGCGACCGCCTCGCGGGCCTCGAGCCCGGCCAGTTCGTCTCCCCGCACGGCCTCGCGGTGGACTCGCGCGGCGACATCTACGTGGGCGAGGTGTCGTACACTAACTGGGGCAATCGCTACAAGGGCCAGCCGCATTCCGCCCGGCCTGCGAAGCCTGCAGAAGCTCGTCAAGGAGGCAACATGACCAAGCCCATCACGCTCCAGGTCTTCTCCGACTACGTCTGACCCTGGTGCTATCTCAGTACCGTGCGTATTGAGAAGCTCCGGCGTCGAGCACAACGTGAAGATCGAGTGGGTGCACTTCCCGCTGCACCCGGAGACCCCGGCGGAAGGCCAGTCGCTCGAGGAGCTCTTCCGGGGCCGCAACGTGGACCGCAAGGCCATGCACGCGCAGATGAAGGCGCGCATGGACGCCGAGGGCCTCCCCTACGGCGAGCGCACCATGACCTACAACAGCCGCCTGTCCCAGGAGCTGGGCAAGTGGGCCGACACCCAGCCGGGCGGCGAGGCCTTCCACGACGCGATGTTCCGCGCCTACTTCGTGGACGCGCGCAACATCTCCGAGCCGGCCGTGCTCCTCGAGATCGTGGCGGAGGTGGGGCTGCCCGTCGCGGGCGCCGCGCGAGGTCCTGGAGAAGCGCACGTTCAAGGACGCGGTGGACCGGGACTGGGCGCTCTCGCGCCAGTACGGCATCACCGGCGTGCCGACCTTCGTCGCGGGCCACCGCGGCGTCGTGGGCGCGCAGCCCTATGAAGTCATCGAGCAGCTCGTGAAGCAGGCCAAGGCCGAGGCCGCGGAGGCCGGCGAGGATGGGTGAGATGCTTCCCGCCCCGGGCTTCCACCATCTCCACCTGAACTCGGTGGACCCCGACGCCGCGATCGAGTTCTACGTCCGGCACTTCCCGACCTCCGCGAAGACGCGCTGGGCCGGCCTGGCCGGCGCTCGCGGCGCCGAACGACGTGCTGGTCCTGTTCACCCGGGTCGCGACCCCGCCCGCCACGTCACCCCAGACCGCGATCTGGCACTTCGGCTGGCACGTGCCGGACACGCGGGCCAGCCTCGCGGACCTTCGAGGCGCGGCCCGACCTCGAGCTCCTGCCGCTCTACACGACAGACGAAGGCGGGTCGGTCCTCGTCAGCAGCGATACGTGGCCGAGCAAGGGACCCACGCCCGGGCTCACGAAGGCGCAGATCGCCGAGGCGCGGGCCGCCGGCGCCGAGCCGACCCGCAGCGGCGGCTTCGGCTACATGCGCGGCCCCGACGACGCCCTCGTGGAGTACGCGGGCAATCACCCGGCCGAGCGCTTCAACCACGTGCACCTCTACCAGGACGATCCGTTCTGCGCGCAGCTCTGGTACCAGACCCATCTCAACGCGCCGGTCTATGCCGGGCGCGCCAGCCGCGCGCCGGTGACCGAGTCCACCTGCACGGTGCCGCGCGGGCCCGATCGGAGCTGGCCGGCGCTGGATCGCGACGGGATGTTCCGGGCGCCCTCGGCCGCGGTCGTGTTCGGCGACGTGGCCCTGCCCTGGTACGTGCGCCAGGGTGACCGGCCGCTCGCGAGCACGCGCGGCCAGCTCTACGATCACATCGCGCTGAGCGTCACCGATCTCGACGCCTGGGTCGCCAAGCTGCGCGGCGAGGGCGTGCGGTTCCTCGAGGAGCCCTACCCGCTCGGCGACACGCGGGCGGTGATGATCGAGGGGCCGAGCCGCGAGGCCCTGGAGCTGGTCGAGATCAGCTAGCGCAGCGCCAGCAGGGCGGACAGCGCCCGGTACGCGCGCTGGGCCCGCTCGAGCGCGGGCAGATCGGCGGTCGCCCGGGAGGGCGCCTCGATCGCCAGGGGAATACCGGCCGGGAGCGCCGCCACCAGCTCGCGGAGCGGCAGCACGCCCTCACCCGGAAGCAGCCGCCCGGTCCGCGCCTCGCGGATCAGGTTCGGCGTGTCGGTGGGCCCGGGCATGTCGGCCGACGCGTCGCAGATCTGCGCGTAGCGGAACAGCGCCGCGATCCACCTGCCCGATGTGCGCCGGAAGCCCGCCCGACCGGCTGAAGTGGAGCGCGTCCACCACCACCGATACGTTCGCCCGCTTCGACTGGGCGACCATCTGCGCGGCGTGGGCGAGCGTGCGGACCCCCGTGTAGACCGCGAACTCCAGGCCGACGGACAGGCCGTACTGGGCCGCCCGGTCGCAGAGCTCGCCGAAGCGCTCGAGCGTGCGCGCCTCCTCCGGCTCGGCGCTCATGACCAGCACGTGCTTCGCGCCCAGCCGCGCCGAGACCTCCAGGAAGCCCTCCGGGACGCCGATCGGGTGCTCCGGCTCGAAGCGGAGGAACTCGGTGTCGAGCACGGAGACGCCGGTGTCCTTCAAGCGCAGGAGGGTCTCCCGCAGCATCGGGCCTTCGTGCAGCACGTCGTACGGCGGGACGCCCACGCTCGGCGTCGCGGTCAGGCGGATGCCGACGGTCCGGAAGCCCGCGGCGGCCGCCACCGTGATCAGCTCGGGGGGCGTCGTGTCCAGCACGGTCAGGTGCGCGAGCGAGATCGGCCGGGGCGTGGTCGGCATGGGGGTGATAGTACCTCAGCGCCGCGGCAGCCCGAGCGACACGAGAATGCCGAGCGCATTGGCCCCCGCCGCGATCAGCACCGCGGTGCCGTAGCCCTGCGTGAGGTCGAAGAGGCGGCCCGCGATGATGGGCAGGACGATGGCCGCCGCGGCCCACGCGATGTAGACGCGGCTGGCCACGCGACCGTAGACCGCCCGCCGCCAGTAGACGGCGACCGCGGCCGCGGTCACGCCCGAGATCACCCCGTAGCCCATCCCCACCAGGGCCAGCGAGAAGACGGACACCAGCGGCCCGGGCCACACGGTCAGCGCGACATTGCCGGCGAGCGCGACCGCGTGGGCGCCGGCCGCGACGGTGGGGATGGCGAGCCAGTCCACCATCCACCCGCCGCCCAGGCGCGCGGCCGCGATGGTGGCGGTGATGAACGTGGTGCCGTACACCGCGAGCGCGGCCGCGCCGCCGTACGCGGCGATGATGCCCGCGGCCTGGCTCAGCACCATCAGCCCGGCCGAGGCGGCCAGGAAGAAGACGATCGAAAGCCGCCAGAAGACCGCCCGGCGCCGTTCGCCCGCGTCCAGCGTGACGCTCCCGGTCTCCGCCGAGACGGCCACACCGGCATGGGCCACCAGCCACGCGCTGGCGAACCCGGTGATGGCCAGGACCGCGGCGAAGCCGCCGAGGGTGGCGCGCACGCCGAAGGCGCGGATCGCCCAGCCGAACACCGGGGCCGCGATCATCGCGCCGGCGGGCAGCAGGCTCACGATGTAGCCGTTGACCAGGCCCTGGCGGCGCGTCACCGCCAGGTTCACCATCTGCTGCACGAGGATGTAGGCCGCGCCGCCGCCGAGCCCGAAGAGCACCCCGTAGCCGATCGCGAGCTGGGTCAGCCCGCCCGCGGTCGCGGCCAGCGCCAGCCCCAGCGCGTTCGTGAGCGCGCAGGCCGTCACGAGCAGCGGAGTCGAAGCGACGCGGTAGAGGCTCGGCGCCAGCATCATGCCGACGCCGAACGCGGCGGCGGCCAGGGCGAAGACGAACGCCAGGTCGGCCCGGGTCAGCCCGAGCAGCGCCTCCAGCGGCTGCAGGAACACGCTGAACGCGTAGAGCGAGCCGATCGGCGCGTTCAGCGCCGTCGAGGCCGCGAGCACGCGCCACGGGCTCGCCTCGGCGCCGTTCACGGTCGACCGCGCGACGTCAGCTCTCCGGGGCGAGCTGCCGGATCATCTGGAGCAGCTCGCGCGGGCTGTAGGGCTTCGCCAGGTAGGCGGCGGCGCCCGCCTCCCGCGCCTTCTCCTCGTCCCCGGCCAGCGCGAACGAGGTGATGACGATGACGGGAATCGGCGCGGTCACCGGGTCGGCGTGGAGCTGCCGGGTGGCCTCGAGCCCGGAGAGCTTCGGGAGCTGGATGTCCATGATGATCAGGTCCGGGACCGCCTCGCGCGCGGTCGTCACGCCCGCCTCCCCGTCGCCTGCCTCGAGGAGGCGATACGACGTGCGGCCGAGCAGGTGCCGCACGATCTTGCGGTTGAACTCGTTGTCCTCGACGTACAGGACCGTCTTCACGCGGCCGCCTCCTTCGCCACCCGCACCGGGATCGAGAAGAAGAACGTCGAGCCCTTGCCCGGCAGGCTCTCGACCCAGATCCGCCCGCCGTGCAGCTCGACCAGCTTCCGGGTGATCGACAGGCCGAGCCCGGTCCCCCCGAAATCCCGGCTCACCGTCGCGTCCGCCTGTCGGAACTCCTCGAAGATGCCGTCGATCTGATCGGCGGGGATGCCGATCCCGGTGTCGGCCACCGCGAAGCGCAGGTGCTCGCCCTCGCGCTCCACGCGGATCTCCACGCGCCCCTCGCGCGTGAACTTGAGCGCGTTGCCCGCCAGGTTCATCAGGCACTGCGTGATCCGCTTGCCGTCGCCCACCGCGAGGGGCAGGTCGGGGGACACGGTGGTGACGAGGTCCAGCCCCTTGGTCGCCGCCAGCGAGCGCAGCGAGCCCTTCACGGTGCTCACGATGTCCTCGACCACGTATTCCCCCAGGGCCAGCTCCATGTGCCCGGCCTCGATCTTGGAGAGGTCGAGCACGTTGTTGATCAGGCCGAGGAGCTGCTTGCCGCAGGTGTGGATGTCCGACACCGGCTCCTGGATCTCGGGCGGGATCTCCCCGTACAGCCCGTCGCGGATCATCTCGGTGAAGCCCAGGATCGCGTTCATCGGCGTGCGGAGCTCGTGGCTCATGCTGGCGAGGAAGTTGGACTTGGCCCGGCTGGCCTGCTCGAGCTCCGCGTTGAGCACCCGGAGCTGATGCGCGGCCCGCCGCTGGGCGTCGTAGAGCTCGTGCAGCTCGCGGCTCATCTCGTTCATCTGGCGGGCGAGGGCCCCGAACTCGTCGCGGTTCGGCACGTCGATGCTGGCGCTGAAGTCGCCCTTGGCGACCTGGCCGAGGAATCCCTCCGCCTGGCGGACCGGGAGGATGAAGGACCACGAGATGACGAAGCCGAGGCCCAGGGCCAGGACGATAGACGCGGCCGCGAAACCGCCGGTGAGCAGCAGGGCCCGGCGATACGTGGTCTCGACGCCCTCCCGGAGCTGGCCCATGCCCGCCTCCTCGGCCCGGACCGCCCGCGTCACGAGGGTCGCGATCTCCCGGTAGAGCGGATAGCCTTCGTTCAGGTGCAGCGCCATCGCCTCGTCGGCCTTGTCGTCGCGGATCAGGGCCGCGATGCGGGCCACCGTGGCCATGACCCGGTCCTGCGCCCCGCGCAGGCCCTGGATCGTCTCGCGCTGCTCCGGCGTGGCGCCCGCCTCGAGACGGTTGAACGTGTCGTAGAACCGGTTGTTCTCGCGGAACATGCTCTCGATGGTGGCGTCGTCGCGCAGCAGCAGCGCGTTGCGCGTGAAGCTCATCTGGACGCCCAGCGCGTGCTCGATCTGGCGCGAGGCGTCCACCCGCTCCCGCGCCTGATCCAGGAGGCGGCTCTGGCGGGCGACGCTCGCGATCGACCGGAGGCTCATGGCCCCCATCGCGATCAGCAGCAGGGCGATCAGGAGAAACGCGCCGAGGAGCTTGGCGTGGACCGACACGCGCAGGCGCGCGACGCGCCGCACGAGCCCGCCGAGCGGCGAATAGGCGAGGAGGAGACGCGGGAGCTTCTCGGCCAGGCCGGGCTGGTCTCCGGGACCGGATCGGTGAACGCGACGCGACTCTCGCTCTCGTTAGGGGACATGCGACGTGCTCCGGCGACCCGGCGGCATGCTATCAGGGCGACCCCCGCGGGTCAACGTGAGCACGTTCGCCCCGTTTCTTGACAGGGTACCCGTCGAAGCCGATAATTCCGCCGTCGCCGCATCCGGCCGGTCGTGCCGAGCATCGAGATCCTCGCGCTCCCAAGGAAGGGAAGACACGTATGACGACCGATCCCGACACGAGCACTCCGACGCCCACCTCACGGCGCGGACTCTTCAAGGCCGCCGCGGTGGCGGGCGGAGCCGCCGCGCTCGGATTCCCCGCGGTCGTTCGGGCCCAGACCCCGGTCAAGTGGCGGATCCAGACCGCGTGGGACGCGGGCACGGTGGGCTATACCGCGTTCCAGAAGTTCTGCGCGAACGTGAAGGAGATCTCGGAGGGCAAGCTCCAGTTCCAGCCCTTCCCGGCGGGCGCGATCGTCGGCACCTTCGAGATGTTCGACGCGGTCAAGAGCGGCGTGTTCGACGCGATGCACGTCTTCACCACCTACTGGGCGGGGAAGATGCCGGTGGCCGCCTTCCTCTCCTCGTATCCACTCGGGCTGGATCGCCCCGACCAGTGGGAGACGTGGTTCTACGAGCTGGGCGGCCTGCAGATCGCGCGGAAGGCGTACCGGGCCCACAACATGTTCTACGTGGGACCGCTCCAGCACGACCTGAATCTCATCCACTCCAAGATCCCGATCCGCTCGTTCGAGGAGTTCAAGGGCAAGAAGATTCGCTTCCCGGGCGGCATGATCGCGGAGATCTTCTCGCAGGCCGGCGTCTCGACCTCGATCCTGCCCGGCGCGGAGGTCTACCAGGCCCTGGAGAAGGGCATCATCGACGGCTCCGATTTCGTCGGCCCCGCGGTGAACTACAACCTGGGCTTCGCGGAGGTCGCGAAGTACATCATCATGGGCCCGCCCGCGACCCCGTGCCTCCACCAGCCGGTGGATCTCATGGATCTCACCGTCAACATGGCCAAGTGGACGGCGCTGCCGAAGCCCATGCAGGACATGGTGATCGCGGCGGCGCGCCAGCACTCGTGGGACCAGTACGCGCTGATCCAGCGGGAGAACATCGCGGCCTGGGACAAGTACAAGGCCAAGGGCGTCCAGATCATCCGGCTCTCCGAGGACGACGTCCAGAAGTTCCGGCGCTACGCCATCCCGATGTGGTTCAGGTGGGCCAAGAGGGATCCCACTGGCCAAGGAGGCGTTCGCCTCCCAGCTCGCCTTCATGCGGACGATCAGCGTCGGCTACATCCCGGACTCGATGCTGGTGGACACCGACGGCAAGACCAAGCTGACGCTCTGAGGTCCCACGCCATGACCGCCGATCTCCACGACCTCTCGATCGCCGAGCTCTCCCGCCTGATCGCCGCCCGCACGCTGTCGCCGGTGGAGCTGGCCGAGGCGCTGATCCAGCGCGTCGAGCAGTACGACGCCCAGACGCACGCCTTCATCACGCCCACGTTCGACCTGGCCCGGCGGCAGGCGCGGCAGGCCGAGGCCGAGATCGCGGCGGGCCGGTCGCGCGGGCCGCTGCACGGCATTCCGTTCGGGCTCAAGGACATCTACGACACCGCGGGCATCCTCACCTCCGCGCACTCGCGCGTGTTCATCGACCGGATCCCGACCGAGGACGCCACCGCGACCACGAAGCTCTACGAGGCCGGCGCGGTCCTGCTCGGCAAGCTGGCCACCCACGAGATGGCCCACGCGGGCCCGTCGTTCGACCTGCCGTGGCCGCCCGCGCGCAATCCCTGGAACCTCGCCCACTTCACCGGCGGATCGTCCACCGGCTCGGGCGCCGCCGTCGCGGCCGGCCTGCTGCCGATGGCGCTCGGCTCCGACACCGGCGGGTCCATCCGCGGCCCCGCGTCGCATTGCGGAATCGTCGGCATCGTGCCCACCTTCGGCCTCGTGAGCCGCGCCGGCGTGATCACCAACTCCTACACGTTCGACCACTGCGGTCCCCTGGCCCGCACCGTCCAGGACTGCGCGCTCACCCTGCAGGCCCTGGCCGGCCACGACCCGAAGGACGCGGGCAGCCTGCGGCGGCCGATCCCCGCGCTTCGACGCGGTCGCTCGGGCAGGATCTGCGCGGCCTGCGCATCGGCGTGCTCCGGCATCACTGGGAGCAGGACATTCCGGCCTCGGAGGACGTGCGCAAGGCGATGGAGGCCTCGCTCGACGTGCTGCGCCGCCTGGGCGCGGAGCTCGAGGAGTGCCGCGTCCGCCCGCTCGGCGCCTACTACGACGTCAAGATCATCATCGCGGAGACCGAGATCTTCAGCGTGCACCAGCGCGACCTGATCGCGCGCCCGGCCGACTTCGGCGCCGACTTCCGCACCCGCGCGCTCCCCGCCGTGCTCTTCACCGCGAACGACTACGTCCAGGCCACGCGCGAGCACCGCCGCATGATGGTCGAGATGGAGCCGCTCTACGACCGCTTCGATGCCTTCGTCACCGTCGGCATGGGCGAGGCGCCGCGCCTCGCCGACTACCGGAGCGTGTCGTTCTGGCAGAAGCCGAGCGGGCTCACCGCGTGGAACGTCACCGGCCAGCCGGTGCTCGCGCTGCCCAACGGCTTCGGCCGGAACGGCCTGCCGCTCGGCATGCAGATCCTCGGCCGGCCCTTCGGCGAGCCGACCATCCTGCGCGTCGGCCACGCCTACGAGCAGGCCACCGAGTGGCACCGCCGGCGCCCCACGCTCGTGGCCGGCGCGGAGGCGCCCGCGGTCACGCCCCCGCCCGTGCTCTCGGTGACCGAGCCGGCCGACGCCGGCCACCCGCGATCTCTGCGCGACCGCGGCCCGGCGCGCGGGGCTGCGCCTCGACGATCAGATGCTGGCCCAGCTCCTGGAAGGCGCGCCCGTACGCGCTCGGCATGGTCGAGCGGCTCCGCCGGGACCACGGCCCGCACCACGAGCCCGCGAACATCTTCAGCTTCCCGGCGTCCCAGCAGCCCTGAGGCGGCGCGATGCTGGCCGAGCTGCGGGAGAGCGATGCCACCGGCGAGATCGCCGGCATCTACGAGCAGATCCGGCGCCTCTGGGGCGTGCCGTACGTCTCCTCGCTCCAGCGCCACCTGGCCACGCGGCCGGGCTGGCTCGAATGGACGTGGACCGCGCTCGGCCCCGCCTTCACGAGCGGCGTCGCGCAGGCCGCGGCCTGGCGCGCCGCCGACGGCCTCGCGGTTCCCCGGCTCGCGCCGCTCTCGCGCGACGCGCTCGCGGTGTGGGGCGTGGACGCGGCCGGCGAGGCGGCGATCCGCGCGACCTGCGCGAGCTTCGTCCGCGTGAGCCCGGTCAACCTCGTGCTGTCGGGTCTGCTGCGGCGAATCCTGACCGGTGATCGCCCGACCGGCGCCCGCAACGGCGCGCCGGCCTGGACGCCGCCGACGCCGATCGGCCCGCTACCCGCCCTCGCCGATCCCGCCGCGCTGCCGCCCGCCCAGCGCGCGGTGCTGGCCACGCTCGGCACCACCGTGGCCGGCCAGGTCTTCGTCCCGGGGCTCTACCGGATGCTCGCCGTCGTGGCCCGCCTTCCTCGCCCACGTGGCGACGGTGCTGCGGCCGCATCTGGACGACGCGGCCACGCGCGCGGCCGGCCAGCGGCTCCTGGCCGCGGTGGATGCCGAGATCCCGCGCGTGTTCGCCACCCTGCCGTCGCTGCCCGCCGCACCCGCGATGCCGCCCGCCGCCGAGTTCACGGAGGTGCTGGCCGCGCTCGACACGTATCGCAAGACCAGTCCCGAGATGGTCGTGTTCGGCCGCATGCTCGGCGACGCGCTGCCCCGCCCCTAACCCGACACGAGAGGACGATCCCATGAGCATCCGAGCGAACAAGGTGAAGCAGCGGCTGGCCGCGGGCCAGGTGGCGACCATCCTGTCGGGCACCAACGATCCGGACCTGATCGACCAGCTCGGGCCGCTGGGCGCCGACGGCATCTGGCTCGAGGGCGAGCACGGCGGCGTGGACTACGCGCGACCTGGGCAACCTCACCCGCGCCTGCGACCTCTGGGACGTGACCAGCGTGGTGCGCGTGATGGACAACGACTACGCCACGATCTACCGGACGCTCGACCGCGGGGCGCAGGGAATCGTCGTGCCGCACGTCAACACCCGCGCGGAGGCCCAGGCGGTGGTGGAGGGCGCCAAGTTCGCCCCGCTCGGCAAGCGCGGCATGTTCACGAGCCGCCAGGGCTTCGGCGTGGGCGACTACCTCAAGACCGCCAACGACCAGAGCCTGCTCATCGTCCTGATCGAGGACATCGTGGCGGTGAACAACCTCGACGCGATCCTGACCGTGGACCACATCGACGTCTTCTTCGTGGCCCCGAACGACCTCGCCACCTCCATGGGCCACATCGGCAACATGACGCAGCCGGAGGTCCAGAAGACGGTGGACGGGGCGATCGCCAAGATCGTGCAGGCGGGGCGCACCGCGGGCACCCTGGTCAGCTCGGCGAACGTGGAGAGCTACACGCGCAAGGGCGTGCGCTGCATCATGACCAGCTTCTTCCCGTGGATCCAGGCCGGCGCGAAGGACCTGATGGACCGCGCCGCGGCGGGCGCGAAGCGCTAGGGCCGCTTCACGTCCGGCCGGAAGCGGCTCCCCGGCCGCGCGAGCCCGCCGCTCACGCCGATGGGCGTGCCGTCGGCGCGCCAGCAGGCCGCGCCCTCGAGCGTGCCGTCGGCGGCGAAGGCCACCGCGTTCATCCCGCCCGCCACGCCCGCCGACGGCCACCACCTCGTGGCCGCGCGCGGCGACCGCGTCGCGCACCGCGGCCGGGATATCCTGCTCCATCTCGAGCTCCTGGCCCTGGCTCCAGATCCGCGGCGCCTCCACCGCTTCTTGAAGCGCTCATGCGGTGGTCGATCAGGTTGACCACCGCCTGGAACACGGAGGTGAAGATGCGCACGCCGCCCGGCAGCCCGAGCGCCCACGCGGGCTTGCCGTCGCGCAGCACGATCGTCGGCGCCATGCTGCTGGTCACCCGCTTGCCGGGCGCGATGGAGGCGGGCGTCCCGGGGTGCGGGTCGAAGAGCGCCATGGTGTTGTTGAGCAGCATGCCGGTGCCGGGCACCGTGGCCTTCGACCCGAACAGGTTGTTGATGGTCTGGGTCATCGCGACCACGTTGCCGTCGGCGTCCGCGGTCGTGACGTGCGTGGTGTGCGCGGAGCCGGCCGCCACGCGTGCCGTCACGCCGTACTCCCCCGCCCGATCCGGGCGGATCTGGGCGCGCCGCATGGCCGCGTGCTCCTTCGAGAGCAGGCGCTCGACCGGGATGTCCACGAAGGCCGGATCGCCGGTGCACGCGTTGCGGTCCGCGAAGCCGATCTTGAGCACCTCGGCCATCAGGTGGAAGTAGTCCGCGGTGCCGAAGCCCAGGCCGCGCGGGTCGAAGCCCTCCAGGATGTTGAGCATCTCGACCAGGTGGAGCCCGCCCGCGGTCGGCGGCGGAGGGCCCGTGATCTCGAAGCCGCGGTAGCGACCGCGGATGGGCTGCCGCTCGATCGTGGCGTAGCGCGCCAGGTCGTCCAGGGTGATGATGCCGCCGTCCCGGCGCATGTAGTCGGCCACCGTCGCGCCGAGATCGCCGCCGTAGAGCACGCCGGGCCCCTTCGCCGCGATCAGGCGCAGGGTCGCCGCGTACTCCGGCATCTGGATCAGATCGCCCGCCTTGATGGGCGCGCCGCCGGGCAGGAAGGTGCGCGCGGTGTCGGGGAAGCGCGCGATCTCCGGCGCGGTCTCGGTCACCGCCGCCACCAGGTACGGCGTGGCGCGGAAGCCGCGCTCGGCGTGACGGATCGCGGGCTGCATCACGGTCTCGAGGTCGAGACGGCCGAAGCGCGCCACCGCCTCCGCCCACGCCTTGAGCGTGCCGGGCACGCCCACCGAGAGCAGGCCGACCAGGTTGACGTCGCCCTCCGCGCGCAGGTAGTCGGGCCAGGTGTCGGAGACCGGCTTGAACATGTCGGGCCGCGAGGCGGCGGGCGCGGTGGTGTAGTTGTCGATGACGAGGTGCCGGCCGTCGGCCAGCCGCAGGTGCGTCATGCCCGCGCCGAAGATGCCCACCATCATCGGCTCCACCACCGTGAGCGCGAAGAGCGCGCCGATGGCCGCGTCCACCGCGTTGCCGCCCGCGGCGAGCATCTCGGCCCCCGCCGCCGAGCCGAGCGGGTGATTGGTGACCACCATGCCGCGTGACGCCGTCGCCGGTCTCTTCTCGGTCATGGCTCCCTCAGGCGAGCAGGCGCGGCAGGCGCTCGCGCAGGATGGCCTCGGCGTCGCGGCTGATCTGCCGGACCAGGTCGGCGGCCGGCTCGACCCGGTCGATGAGGCCGGCGGTCTGGCCGATCATGATCGCGCCCCGGTCCGGATCGCCCGCCTTGGCGGCCTCGCGGAGCTGGGCGCTCACCTCGACGCGCCGCAGGCGCAGCTCGTTCTCCCGCCCGACCCACTCCTCGATGAACCGATTCCGCCGCACCCGCACGTAGGCCCCGGGCCAGACCTGCCCGTTGGCCACGTCCGGGATCTCGGTCACCAGCGTGTCGTGCCCGTCGCTCTCCACGATCGCCTGCTTGAAGCCCTTGGCGATCGGCGCCTCGTCGGACGCGAGGAAGCGCGTGCCCAGCAGCACGCCGTCGGCGCCCAGGGCCAGCGCGGCGGCCAGGCCGCGCCCGTCCGCGACCCCGCCCGCGGCCAGCACCGGCGTCGGCGCCACCGCGCTCACCACCATGGGCACGAGCGGCATCGTGCCCATGACCCCGACGTGGCCGCCGCCCTCGGTCCCCTGCGCCACGATGACGTCCACGCCCGCGCGGGCCGCGGCCTTCGCGTCGGCCACCGTCGAGACCATGTGCATGAACAGGGCGCCGATCGCGTGGGCCCGCGCGACGTAGCCGCTCAAATCCTGCTGGAGCGTCGGCCACGCGGTGGAGATGACCCGGGGCCGCGCGGCCAGGAGGCCGTCGTACTGGCCGGGGCGCTCCAGGAACAGGAGAAGGTTGAGCCCGAAGCCCTTGCCGGTCGCCGCGCGAATCGCCGCGGCGTCGCGTGCCACCTCCTCGGGGCTCTGCCGCGTCGCGCCCAGCACCCCGAAGGCACCGGCGGAACAGACCGCGGCCACCAGCTCGGGCGACGTGGCGCTTCCCATCCCGCCCAGGACGATCGGGTGCTCGATACCGAGCAGCTCGCAGATGCGCGTGCGTAACATGGAGGGCTCAGGCTCGCGGGCGGGGCCGGATCGGCCACACCTGCGGCAGTGCGGTGGCCAGCCATCCCGCCAGCGCCGCGTTCACGGCGTGCGGCTTCTCCTGCGCCATCCAGTGCCCCGACGGCACCACCACCTCGGTGAGGTTCCGGCAGTCGCGCCGCATGGGCTCGGCCAGCCGGGAATCGACGGTCTCGCACGTGTAGTCGTACTCGCCGTGCAGGAACAGGACGGGCAGGCTGATCCTGCCGCCGTCCTTTGCCCGCGTCGCGTAAGCCAGGTTGCGCTCCGCGTTCATGTACCAGGAGTCCGGGCCGAAGAAGCCGTTGCGCGCGAGGCCGGCCGCGTACGTGTCGAGCTCCTCCGCGGTCACCACGTCGGCGTCCATCGGCACGTCGGGCGCCCGGCCGGTGCCGCCGAACCAGCCGCCGTCCTTTCGGGTCTGCGCGGTGCGGGACGGCTTGCCCTTGCCGCCCGGGCTCCCCTTCCGGAACAAGGCCTTGACCATGTTGCGCGGATCGGCGTCGAAGCCGGCACAGGCCTTCGCGAAGCTCTCCTCGTAAAAGAGCATGTAGTCCCATTGCCCCGCCGGGTACTGCGCCTCCGGATAGACCGCGCGATTCACGAGCGGGATCAGGTTGCGCGGGGAGAACCCGGCCGCGAGATACGGCACGCAGAGGTTGGCCACGCCCCAGCAGCGCTCCGGGTGGTGGCTCGCCAGGCTCCAGACCACCGGGCTGCCCCAGTCGTGGCCGACCCAGACCGCCTTCTCCCGCCCGAGCGCGTCGAGCAGCTCGAGCATGTCGCGCACCGCGTGCTCGAGCGCGTAGTCCTCGTGGCGTCGATACACGCCGGAGCGGCCGTAGCCGCGCATGTCCGGCGCGATCGCGCGGAAGCCGAGGTCGGCGAAGCACGGGAGCTGATGCCGCCAGGAGAGCGAGAGCTCGGGCCAGCCGTGCACGAACACGATGAGGGGCGCGTCGGGGGCGCCGGCATCGAGATAGAACGTGGTGTGCCGGTCCGTCTTCACGACGCCGTCCGTCACCGGGAGCCTCACGCGACGCGCCCCCTCACACCACCGCGTCGCGCCGGAGCCGCTCGATCTCCTCCGCGGTGTAGCCGGCCTCGGCCAGGATCTCGTCGGTGTGCTCGCCGAGCGTCGGCGGCTCCCGGTCGATCCCCGGGCTGCCGTGCTCGAGACGGAAGCCCGCGCCCACGAGCCGCATCGGGCCGTAGCGCGAGTCGATGGTCTGGAGCACGTCGCGGTGCTCGAGCTGCGGGTGGCCCACGATCTCGTCCACCTTCCAGATCGAGCCGCAGGGCACGTCGGCCGCGGTCAGCCGTGCCTCCCACGTGCGCGGATCGTCGGTGGCCAGCGCCTTCTCGATGATCTCGCGCAGCGCCGGCTCGTTGGCGGTGCGCGCCGGCCAGTCCTTGAAGCGCGGGTCGGCCAGCGCGTCGGGCCGACCGAGCGCCTTCATCAGGCCGACGAACTGCTTCTCGGTCAGCACCGCCAGCACGATGAATCCGTTGCCGCAGCGGAAGCGGCTCGCGGTGGGCTTGCGGCTCACCGAGCCGTTGCCGATCTGCTTCTGCTCGACGCCCGCCACCGTGTACTCCGACACCGGCCCCGCGATGAAGGCCAGCGCCGCGTCCAGCATCGCCACGTCCACGAGCTGGCCGCGCCCGGTATGCGTCCGCTGGTAGAGCGCGCTCGCCACCGCGAGCGCCGCGGTGATGCCGCCGATGGTGTCGCAGAGCGCGAACCCGGCGCGCGTGGGGCCCGAGGCGGGCTCGCCGGTGATGGACATGATCCCGGACATCGCCTGCAGCTTGCCGTCGAAGGCCGCGGTGGCCTTCTCCGGCCCGGTCCGGCCGAAGCCGGAGACGCCGCAGTAGATGAGCTTGGGATTGATCGCGGACAGGGCCTCGTAGCCGAGCCCGAGCCGGTCCATCACCCCGCCCCGGAAGTTCTCCCACACCACGTCCGCCCCGACGACCAGGCGCCGGACGACCTCGATCGCCTCCTTGCGCCGGAGATCGAGCGTGATCGACCGCTTGTTGCCGTTCATGGAGAGGAACGACGGGGCCATCTTCCGCTCCGCCCACTTGGGATCGGCGGGCGAGAGGCGCGTCTCGTCGCCCTCGTGCGACTCGATCTTGATGACGTCGGCGCCCAGGAGGGCGAGCTGGTAGGTCCCGTACGGGCCGGCGAGATAGCGGGTGAAGTCCAGGATGCGGACGCCCGCGAACGGCTTGCTCACGCGCCCTCGCGCTTGGCCTTCGCCACCGCCTTCACCACGTCGAACTCCTTCCGCCGCTCCGCGATGGCCTCCGGCGAGAGCTTCCCGACGTCGAGGAAGCGATGCTTCCACGCCGCGTCCGCGGCCCAGCGGAGCGGCGACGCCACCGTGGTCCGGGCCACCGGCGCGGTCTCGAGCAGCCGGAAGGCCAGCTCGAGCGTCTGCGCCTGGGACTCCACGTCGAAGGGCCGCCCGGCCGAGTTGCCGAGCGGGAAGTCGCTCCACACGAAGCGCGGCACGCCACAGTGCTCCACGATGTCCTTGGCGCAGCCCATGATCACGGTCGGGATGCCGTTCGCCTCCAGGTGCCGGGCGGCCAGACCCACGGTCTGGTGGCAGACCGGTCAGCTCGGGACGAGGACGACCGCGTCGGCGCCGTCCTCCCGGCAGCGGCGCAGCAGCTCGGGGGCGTCGGTCTCCATGGTCACCCGGTGGCTGCGATTCGTCGGCGCGCCATGGAAGCGCGGGGTCAGGCTGCCGATCCGTCCCGCCGCGACCGCGTCCTGCAGCCTGGCCAGCGGAACGTAGGCGTTGAGGTCCTCGGGCACCGTGTTCGCCCGATCGTAGCCCACGTGCGAGATGCGGAGATCGGGCTTGCTGTCCACCGGCGCCGAGTACACCTGGTAGAACTTCGCGGCCGCGTTGTACGGCGCGCGCGGCCCCTGGTCGCCGGCCTCCGGCTGGAACGGGCGCCGCGGTCGTGATCAGCGCGACCCGGGCCCGCGCGAGCGGCATGGCGAGCGGCGTGAACGGCGCGTCGGTGAAGTGGGCCCAGCGGTACGGGGCGAAGCCGAGCGCCTGGTAGTACTCACGCGTCCGATCCATGTACCGGATCGGCACGTCGTCCTCCGGGGCGAACTGGACCTGCTCGGGCGACCGGCGTCACGCCGAGAAGGTCTTGATGACGAGCCCGCGCGCCTTCTCGGGATCGACCCCGTTGGCGGCCATGCAGGGGCTCGCGTCCTCCAGGATCCGGTCGGGGTCGCCCATGTGCATGTACTTCTTGTAGGTGTCCTCGAACTCGATGCCGAGGGCGCGCGCGAAGAGCGTCAGGTAGTGCTCGACCACGATCGGGCCGCTCGCGCTCGAACCGGCACTGATCGCGATGGCAGCCGTGGTAGATGCCGGCCAGGTGCGTGGCCCCCGCCCCGACCGCCCGGTCGATGTCGTCGAGCGCCATCTGCCGCCAGACCGCGGGCCCGAGCTGCTCCTGGAGCGCCGGCGTGCACGTGCGCCCCCAGCGCGCGTCGGGCTCGAAGTCGATCACCGTGATACCGGGCACCGCCTCCAGCAGCCGCCGCGCGGCCCGCCCTTCGCGCGCCCGGGCCTCCGTCGCGTAGTGATAGTGCAGCGCCACGGTGGCCTCGACCCGCTGGGTGAACGTGAAGAGCCCGCGGTCGAGACAGTCGGCCAGGAACTCGGCGGTGTGGCGCTTCGGGAACGGCAGCTCGGCCTGCAGCACCTCGTCGTAGAACTGGATGCACGACGGGCACCACATCACGACCTCGCGCGGCGCCATGCTCTGCAGCAGCTCCACGGTGTGATTGGCGTAGCGCTCGCCCGACGCCTCCTGCCCGCGGCGGTGGTGCTGGATGCCGCAGCAGTAGGTCGGCCCGCCCGCGGCCACGTAGTCGAGCCCGAGCCGGTCGAAGACCGCGCCCACCGTCTCGACCAGGTGCGAGGTCCGCAGCACGTTGCAGCCCAGGTAGAGGACGACATCGTGGCGCTCGCCGTCGCGCGGCGGCTTGAGCAGCCAGGTGCGCTCCTCCTTCTTCGAGAGGAGGTCGTGCGTCAGCTTGATCTCGCCGAAGTACTTGCCGTAGTCGAAGCTCATGATGTCAGGAGTTTACCACTATGGGCGGGCGAGGCGCTTGAGGTCCACGCCCTCGTCGGCCAGCCGCCCCGGATCGGCCGGGACGCGATCCCGGATGAGGCCCGCGACCACCGCCAGCTCGCTGTCGCCCTTGGGATCCTCCGGATCGCCGCCGCGATCGAGCCCCACCGCCGCGCGCACGACCCCGTCCTTCACGTAGAAGCCGAGGAACTTCCGGCCGGCCGGATCGCCCCGGAACACGAGCCGGTCCCAGGACGCCGCGAAGCCGATGTACTCGATCACGTGCTCGTACTGATCCGACCAGAACGAGTGCATGTAGTCGTAGGGCTCGGGCCCGTCCAGCATCGCGCGGGCCGCGGCCCGCCCCTGCCGGTAGGCATTGTTCCAGTGCTCGACGCGCAGCCGCCCGAAGACGGGATGGAGATGGTTCGCCACGTCGCCCGCCGCGTAGACGTCCGGCAGCGAGGTGCGACAGCGCTCGTCCACGAGCACGCCGTTGTCCACCGTCGCCCCCGCGGCGGCGAGCAGCTCCGCGTTGGGCACGATGCCGATGCCGGCCACCACGAAGTCGCACGGCAGCACCCGCCCCTTCGTCGTGCGCACGCGCTCCACCCAGCCCGTGCCCTCGAAGGCCGCGACCGAGTCTTCCAGGACCAGCTCCACGCCCTTCTCGCGATGGATGCCGGCCAGCACCGCGCCGACCTCCGGGCCGAGCACCCGCGCCAGCGGCGCCGGATTGCCCTCGACCGCCGTGACCTCGACGCCCATCTGGCGGAGCGACGCGGTCACCTCGGAGCCGATGAACCCCAGGCCGATCACGACCGCGCGGCGCCCGGGCTTGGCCACGGCGCGGAGCCGATCGCAGTCCTCCACGGTCCGGAGCTGGAAGATGCCGGGCAGGTTGGCCCCGGGCGTCGTCAGCGTCCGGTTGCGCCCGCCGGTGGTCACCAGGAGCCGGTCGTACGGGACCTCGTCGCCGCGCTCCAGGGTGACGATCTTGCGCCCCGGATCGATGGCGTCCGCGCGCACCCCCGACCGCAGCGTGATGTCGTGCTCGGCATAGTACGCGGGCGGATTGACGAGCTGATCCTCGAAGCGGTCCTGGCCGCGGAGATAGCCCTTCGAGAGCGGCGGGCGATTGTACGGCATCAGCGGCTCGGCGCCGATCAGGGTGATCCGGCCGTCGAAGCCCCCTTCACGGAGCGCCGCCGCCGCGCTCGCGCCCGCCAGGGCGGCCCCCACGATGACGAACCGCTGAGTCTTCATGCCCCCATGCTACCGCCAGAACGCGGGTCGAGCCAGTCGCGCAGTCCGTCGGCCACCATGTTGAAGCCGAGCACCGCGGCCATGATGGCCAGCCCGGGGAAGATCACCATCCAGGGCGCCTGCACCATGAAGCCGCGGCCGTCGGCCAGCATGAGCCCGAGCGAGGGCGTCGGCGGCCGCACGCCGACCCCGAGGAACGACAGCGAGGCCTCGACCAGGATCGCGATCGCCATCAGCACCGAGGCCTGCACCAGCACCGGCGTCGCCGCGTTGGGCAGGATGTGGCGCAGCACCAGCCGGGGCGCCGGCGCGCCCAGCGCCCTCGCGCCGTCCACGTAGACCTCCGCCTTGACCGCGAGCACCGCGGCCCGGACCACGCGCGCCACGATCGGGGTGTAGACCACCGCGAGCGAGGCGGCCACCAGCACCACGCCGGTGCCGAACACGCTCATGAGGGCGATCGCGAGGAGAATCGCGGGGAACGCCATCAGCACATCGAGCGGCCGCATGATGAGCTGATCGAGCGCGCCCTCCGCGTAGCCCGCCACCAGGCCGAGCGGGAGGCCGACCAGCAGGGCCAGCGCCACCGAGGCCAGCGCGACGCCGAGCGAGACGCGGTAGGCGTGCGCGACCCGGCTCAGGATGGACCGCCCGAGGTCGTCCATGCCGAAGGGCTGGCCCCAGGTGGGGCCGCGCAGCGCGTGGTCCTTGGCGATCTCGGTGGGGCTGCCCGGCACGACATGCGGCGCGAGGACCGCGATCAGCGCGAGCGCGGCCACCACCGCGAGCCCGGCCACGGTCACTCCCTCCAGCTTCATCCCCGACGGTCGCATCAGCGCCGCCGCACGCGCGGGTCGATGGCGCCGTAGAGCACGTCGGTGACCAGGTTCACCAGCATGAACATCGCGCCGATCACCAGCACCGCGCTCTGCACCACCGGGTAGTTGCGCTCGAGCACCGCGTCCAGCGTCATGCGCCCGAGGCCGGGCAGCGTGAAGATCATCTCGACCACGATGGCGCCGCCCAGCATGTAGCCGACCTGCAGCCCGAGCACCGTGACGATCGGGATCGCCGCGTTGGGCAGCACGTGCCGGAAGAGGATGGCGCGCTCGCCGAGGCCCTTGGCGCGCGCGTACTGCACGAAGCTCTTGTGCATGGTGTCGAGCACCGCGGCGCGGGTCAGCCGGCCGAGCACCGCCGCGCGGCTCACCGCCAGCGTCAGGGCCGGGAGCGCCATGTGGATCAGGTTCTCGAGCGGACTTTCCGCGAACGGCACCCACCCGCCCGAGGGCAGCAGCCCGGCGCCCAGCGAGAGGCCCAGGATCAGCATGATCCCGAGCCAGAAGTCGGGCACCGAGACCCCGAGCAGGCCCACCGCGAGCGCGGCCCGATCCGCGGCCCCGCCGCGCCGGCCGCCGGCCAGAAGGCCGAGCGGCACCCCGATCAGCACCGTGCAGAGCGCGGCGAGCAGGGTCAGCTCGAGCGTCACCGGCAACCGGTCGAGGATCATCCGGCCGATGGGCTCGTTCTGGCGGAAGTCGTGGCCGAGGTCTCCGCGCGCGGCCGCGCCGAGCCAGCGCAGGTACTGCTGCGGCACCGGCTCGTCGAGGTGGAAGGCCTCGCGCAGCGCCCGGATGCCGTCGGGCGTGGCCTTGTAGCCCAGCACCGCCACCGCCGGGTCGCCCGGCACCAGGCGCATGAGCGCGAAGATCAGCACGCTCATGCCGAGCAGCAGCGGCACCGCCAAGGCCAGCCGCCGCACCGCGTACGAGAATCATCTCGCGCTGTTCGAGAGCGGTGGGGGGGCCTGGGGGAGGAGCGGCGCTCGCTCCCCCCAGTTCAATCAACTCAGCCAGGTGTCCTCGAAGCGCAGCTCGAGCGAGGACAGCGGCGCCGAGCCCTGCACGTTGGGCTTCATCCAGTAGCGCTGCAGCTCGTTGCTGAAGACGATCAGCGAGCCTTCCTCCTGGAAGTAGCGCACCAGCTCCGGGTACATCTTCTTGCGCGCGGCCACGTTCGCGGTGAAGCGGAAGGCGTCGAGCCGCTTGTCCGCCTCCTCCGACTTGAACCCGCAGAAGTTCCACGCCGAGGACGAGTGCTGCATCGGGTAGTAGAACATGTCCGGGTCCACCGTGACGCTCCACCACCCGCCCGCGATGTCGAACTTCTTGCCGACCAGCTCCTCGAAGTACTGCCCGGACTCGAGCGGCCGCACGTCGAGCGTGATGCCCACCTTCTTGAGCTGCTCGCGCAGGATCTCGCCGGTCTTGACCAGCACCGGCACCTGCGACTTCACGAGATAGGTCAGGGTGAGCCCGTTGCCGTGGCCCGCCTCGGCGAGGAGCTGCCTGGCCTTCGCCAGGTCGGGGCCGCCCTTGTGGGCGTTCACCCCGGTGGCCCACGGGCTCGGCGCCGGAGTGGGCTCCGCGGTGACCACGTGGGTGTCGAAGTAGACGAGCTTGACGATCTCGGACCGGTCGATCGTCCACGCCAGGGCCTGCCGCAGGCGCTTGTCGTTGAGCGGCGGGCGGCTCGCGTTCAGCATCAGGTAGAACGGGAAGTAGGGCTTGCCGGGCGAGGACTTCATCTCGCGCGGCAGCCGCTCGAGCTCCGCGATGCGCTGCGGCGGCACGGTCTGGATCCAGTTGAAGCGCCCGGTCTGGAGCCCGGTGAGCCGCACCGTGTCGTCGGCCGGCGAATGGAAGATGATGCGGTCGAGGTACGGGCGGTTGGGCCGGAAGTACTTGTCCCAGCGCTCGAGCGTGATGTGGTCGTCCTTCACCCACTCCACGAAGCGATAGGGCCCGGTGCCGATCGGGAACAGCTTCGGATCCTTCTCGGCGAGCGCCTTCTCGTTGACGATCTCGGTGGCCTGCGACAGCATCGCGAAGAGCGGGCCGAACGGCCGGCTCAGGCTGAAGCGCACCTGATGCGCCCCGACCGCCTCCACGCCTTCGACCGGCGAGAAGAACACGCGCATCGGCAGCTTGTTCTTGGCGTCGAGCAGCCGGTTGAAGGTGAAGGCCACGTCCTTGGCGGTGAACGGCTCGCCGTTGTGGAAGGTGGCGTTGTCCACCAGGTCGAAGACCCAGGTCTTCTCGCCGTCCTGCTTCCACGACTTCGCGAGGCCGGGCACGAACTGGCCGGCATCGTCCACGTAGACGAGCTTGTTGTAGACGTTCTGGTAGACCTGGAGCGAGGAGTAGAGCTGGGCGAAGCCCGGGTCCATGTTCACCGGCTTGTCCACGGTGGCGACCTTCAGGATGCCCGCCGCGCTTGGGCTGCCCCTGCGCCCACGCCGGGCGCGCCGCGAGGCCCGCGCCGCCCATCGAGGCCAGCCCCGCCCCCGCGGCGAGCCCGCCCATCCGACCCAGCCACTCCCGCCGCGTGCTCCGATCCCAGTCCGCCGTCCGCTCCCGATCCGCCATCACCCGTTCCTCCCCCTTGCCGTTCCTCCCATAATTGTTCGACATGACGTCCTGAACCTCACCGTCCTTCATGACGAGGCGCACCCGGCGGAGCGCCTCGATGTCCGCCAGCGGGTCGCCCTCGATCGCGATCAGATCCGCGCGCTTGCCCGGCGCCAGGCTGCCCACCTCCGAGTCCATGCGGCAGGCCTCGGCCGCCCAGCGCGTGCCCGACAGCAGCGCGTCCGCCGTGGAGACCCCGAAGCGCACCAGCGTCTCCAGCTCGAAGGGCATCGCGCCGTGCACCCCATCGGTGCCGGAGGCGTAGCGCACCCCCGAGGCCAGGTGGCGCGGGAAGGTCTCCGCGATCGTCCGGCGCGCCGCGGCCAGCTTCGCCATGATCGCGGGGTTGCGCCCGTCGCCCTGCTCGATGCCGCGCGCGTGCATGAAGATCGAGAAGGTGCAGATGAGCCAGGCGCGATGCTCCTTCATCAGCGCGACGTCGTCGTCGGTGGCGAGCCCGGCGTGCTCGATGGTGGAGACGCCCTCCTCCACGCAGAGACGGAGCCCGGGGCCCCCGTGGGCGTGGGCCGCCGCGTACTTCCCGGCCCGCTCCGCCTCCTCGACCGCGGCCCGGATCTCCTCGCGCGAGTAGACGCTCGCGTTCAGCGTGGTGCCCGGCGAGCTGACTCCCCCGGTGGCGAAGATCTTGACGTGATCGGCGCCGCGCTGGAAGTTCTCGCGCACCCCGCGGCGGATCTCGTCCACCCCGTCGAAGGCGGAGTGCGCGCGGCCGTGGCCGTTGCTGGAGGTGATGCCGCGCGTGCCGCAGAGCAGGCGCGGTCCCGGGATCACGCCCGCCTCGATCGCCTCCCGCACCGCCACGTCGAGGAAGTGCTCCTCGGTCATCACCCGCAGCGTGGTGGTGCCGGAGGCCAGGTCGCGCCGCAGGTTCGCGGTCGCGCGCAACGCCTGCGGCACCGCCTCCTGCCGGAGCTGGCCGATCTGGTCGCCGTCGCCCGGCACGATCGAGATGTGGCTGTGGGCATCCACCAGGCCCGGCATCACGAAGCGATCGCTCCAGTCGAGGACCTCGGCGCCCGCGGGCACCGGCGTGGTGGCGGCGGGGCCGATGGCCGTGATCCGCGCGCCGTCCACCACCACCACCGCGGAGCGCACGGGCGCCGCGCCGGTCCCGTCGAACAGCGTGCCGCAGCGGATCGCGCGGAGCGAAGCCATGAGGCCGCCCGGCTAGGCCCCGCCGCGGGCGCCGTAGTCGCGCCGCGCGGCCTCCGGCGTCACGTAGCCCTCGCGGACGTCGCGCCGCACCGCCGCCTCATCCCGCTCGGCGGCCGGGCCGAAGCCGCCGCCGCCGCCGGTCATGATGCGCACGCGCTCGCCCGCCGCGATCGGATGCTGGGTCGCCTTGCGCACGTGCCGCACCGCCCCGTCGGGCGCGGTGATCTCGACGCCGTTCACCGCGCCGTCCTTCCCGCCTTGCAGGCCCCAGGGCGGCGTGACCTTGCGCTCGAGGCTGAAGGTGATGAAGGCCGGCGCCAGGAACTCGTAGAGCCGCTCGATGCCAAGGCCGCCCCGATACCGCCCGGCGCCGCCCGAGTCCGGCCGGAGCCCGTACTTGAGGATGCGGATGGTCGGGATGCGCGACTCCACCACCTCGACCGGATTGTTCCGCGCGGTCGAGCCCGCGAAGATGATCATGCCGGACTCGCCGTCATAGGCCGGCCGCGCCCCGGTGCCGCCCGCGTTGAGATCGCCCTGGATGAAGAGGCGCCCGGTGTCGGGATGGGTCCCGAACGCGATCGTGGGCATCTGGTCCCCGTAGGAGCCGGCCGGGATGCCCTCGGGCAGCGCCTCGGAGAGCGCGCGCAGGCCCAGGTCGATCAGCAGGTTGATCGGCACGTAGTAGCGCGCGGTCGGCGCGGGCTCCTCGCAGGCCAGCACCGAGCGCGCCGGGATGCGCACGGTGAGCGGCCGGAAGCAGCCCTCGTCCACCGGGGTGAGCGGCGTGGTCAGGCACTTGATCAGGAGCCGGCACGCGCTGACCGTGATCGCGTCGCCGCAGTTGAACGGGCCCACCACCTGCGGGCTCGAGCCCTCGAAGTCCACCGTCATCGCGCCCGCGTCCACCGTGATGGCCATCTCGATGCGCACCGGCTGGTCGAGGCTGATGCCGTCGTTGTCGAAGTGGGCCACCGCCCGATACGTCCCCGACGGGATGCGGGCCAGCTCGGCGCGCGTGCGACGCTCGGACTGCTCGAGGTAGACCCGGGTGGAGTCGAGCACGGTGTCGCGCCCGTACTTGCCGAGGATCTCGTGGAAGTAGGCCAGGCCGGCGCGGCAGACCGCGATCATGGCCTGGATGTCCTTCATCGTGCCGCTCTCGGTGCGGATGTTGCCCCGGATCATCCGCATCACCTCGTCGTTCAGCTCCCCGCGGCTGAAGAGGCGCACCGACTGGAAGCGAAGCCCCTCCTGCCGGAACTCCCGCGAGCCCACCTGCATGGAGCTCGGCACCGGGCCGCCCACGTCGCTCCAGTGGGCCTTCACCGAGACGAAACCGGTGAGCACCCCCTCCCAGAACACCGGCGCGTACATGGCCACGTCGTTCAGGTGGTTGCCGTTGCCCGCGTAGGGATCGTTGTGGATGAAGACGTCGCCCTCGCGGAAGGCCTCGAGGCCCCGATCGGCGAGGGTGGCCTGGATGGGGAAGCCCAGGTGGCCCTGGAACACTGGCAGCCCGATGCCCTGGGCGATCATCTGCACGTCGGGATCGAAGATCGCGCAGCCGAAGTCGAGGCTCTCGCTGATGATGTGGTTGTAGGCGGTCTTGATCATGGTGATCCGCATGCGCTCGGCCGCCGCGTTGAGCGCGGCGCGGACCACCTCGACCGTCACCGCGTCGAGCGGAACATTTCCCATGGCTCAGCCTCCCTTCACCACGTCGATCACGAGGCACGCGTTGTCCTCGACCTGGAGGCGGTCGCCCGGCTCCAGCATCGTGGTGGTGCCCGCCTCCTCGATCGCGGCCGGACCCTCCACGACGTCACCGGCCCGCAGCCGCTCCCGCGGGAACACGCGGTACTCGAGCACGTCGCGGAGCAGCGTGGAGTAGATCTTGCGCGTCTCGAAGGCGGGCGCCCGCCCCGTCCCGCGCTCGAGCGTCGGCAGCGGCGCCCGCTCGAGGGGGTACACGACGGCCAGGCGCAGGTTCAGGAGCTGCACCTCCACGTCGGCCGCCGCGTAGCCGTAGGCGCGCTGGTGCGCCGCGTCGAAGCGGCCGCGGAGCGACGCCCAGTCGGCGAGGCTCCCCACCTCCACCGTCACCGTGTGCTCCTGGCCCAGGTAGCGTAGGTCCGCCGCCCGGTGCCGGGTCGCCGCGCCGACCGGCGGCAGGATGGACTCGATCTCGCGCTCCATCTCCCGGTACCGCGCCTCGGCCCACGCGCCGTCGGTCCGCTCGAGCGGCTCCAGCACGGTGCGCACCAGGTCGTGCCGGAGGTCGGTGGCGAGCATGCCCCACGCCGAGAACGTGGAGGGCGCCGGCGGGATGATGACCCGCGGGATCCCGAGCTCGCGCGCGATCGCCACCGCGTGGAGCGGGCCGCCGCCGCCGTAGGCCACCAGCGTGTAGTCCCGCGGGTCCAGGCCGCGCTCGGTGGTGATGCTGCGCACCGCCAGCGCCATCTTCACGTCGGCCAGCCGCACGACGCCGGCCGCCGCGTTGTCGCGCGCGAGGCCGAGCGGCAGCCCGAGGCGCTCCTCGATGGCCCGCGACGCCGCCGCGTGGTCGAGCGGCATGGTGCCGCCGAGGAAGCGGCCGGCCGCGATGCGCCCCAGCACCAGGTTCGCGTCCGTGACGGTGGGCTCGAGGCCGCCGCGCCCGTAGCAGACCGGGCCCGGCTCGGCGCCCGCGCTCTGCGGGCCCAGGGCGAGCGCGCCGCCCGCGTCGACCCAGGCGATGGTGCCGCCCCCCGCGCTCACCTCGGTGATGTCGATGACCGGGATGCGGAGCGGATGGCCGTCCACGTGGTACTCGTCGGTGGTCTGCACGAGCCCGCCCGCGACGATGGCGCACTTGGCGGTGGTCCCGCCCATGTCGAAGGAGATGAGCCGGTCCGCGCCGAGCGCCTGCGCGAGGCTCGCGCAGCCGATGGCCCCCGCCGCGGGCCCCGACTCGATCGTGTGCACCGGCTTGGAGGCGGCCGCCGCCACCGAGAAGGCGCCGCCGTTCGACTGGGTGATCAGGAGCTGGCCCCCGAAGCCGCGCCCGGCCAGCCCCCGCTCGAAGGCGCCCAGGTAGCGATCCATGATGGGCCGGATGTAGGCATTCACCACCGTGGTGCTGGTGCGCTCGTACTCGCGCCACTCCTGGGTGATCCGGTGCGAGACCGACACCGAGGCCCGCGGCAGGACTTCCGCGACCAGCTCGGCCGCGCGCCGCTCGTGCTCCGGGTTGCGGAACGAGAACAGGAACGAGATCGCGACCGACTCCACTCCCTCGTCGCCGAGCCGCCGGGCCGCCACGCGCACCGCCGCCTCGTCCAGCGGCGTCAGCACCTCGCCTCGCGAGGTCACGCGCTCGCTCACCTCGAGGCGGCGGCCGCGGGGAACCAGGGAGGCGGGCCGGCGGTACAGGACGTCGTACATCCGCAGGAAGTTGCCGCGCCCGATCTCGAGCACGTCCCGGAACCCCTCGGTGGTGATGAGCCCGGTCAGCGCGCCCTTGCGCTCGAGCAGGGCGTTGATCCCGATGGTGGTGCCGTGGATGACGAGACGGCAGTCGGCCAGGCGCGTGCCCGCCTGGTCCACGCAGCGCAGGATGCCCTCGAGCAGGTCGTGCGGGGTCGACAGGGCCTTCGTGTCCACCACCGCCCCGGTCGCCTCGTCCAGCGCGACCAGGTCCGTGAAGGTGCCGCCGATGTCGATGCCGATCCGGAGAGCCACGGGTGCGCGGAGTATACCCGATGCCGGATCAGCGGAGAATGCCGGGAGAGGAATACTCGCAGAACCCGCTGAACAGGGAATCCGGCGCGACCCCGTGCCACCATCCCCCGGTGCGGACGCACCGCTCGGCCAGCTCTTCCTGGGTATAGGCGGGCGGGATCGGTGGCCCCGTGGCGCAGGAAGTCAGCGCCATCGCCACGAGGACGCACAGCGCAGCGGACCGACGCCGGAGCATGCTTTCCCTTTGCCTTCGGGCTTCCCGCATCGCAGGCGGAGCGTCCCGCGGGCGGCTCATGTTACCGTGATTCGCGATGAGTGCGCGGCCTTCCGCGGTCCTGCCATTGCTGCTGCTCCTCACGGTCGCCGGCTGCGCGAAACAGGTGCTGTCGCCGGACCTCCCGTCACGGCGGGCCCGTCCGAGCAGTCGCCGCTCCCGCAACGCGACCGCCGCGCGCCTGGCGACGCGCTACCTGGGCGCGCCCTACGTGTGGGCCGGCTCGAGCCCGTCCGGGTTCGACTGCTCCGGCCTCGTCATGTATGCCTTCAGCCAGGTCGGCGTCGCGATCCCCCACAATGCCGCGCAGCAGTTCCGCCTCGGCGTCCCGGTGGACCGCGATCGCCTGATCCCGGGCGACATCGTGTTCTTCAACCAGCTCCGCCACAACGGCATCTACCTGGGCGACGGGCGCTTCGTCCACTCGACCAAGCCGGGCGGGGTCAAGATCGCGCGGCTCGACGGACGACTGGTTCCGCACGCGCTGGGTGGGGGCGCGCCGGCTCTAGGCTTCGTACTCCTGGACGACCTCGATCTGCACCTCACCGTCGTCGTCCCACTGGAGCGTGATGAGATTCGGCCGGCAGCAGACCGTGCAGTCCTCGGTGAACGTCTGGTGCCGCCCGCCGCTGTCATCGGCGAACACGTCGTTCTCTTCCCCGCAGAACGCGCAGTCGTAGGTCACGGGCGCCATTCTAAACCGGCTTCGGGGTATAGTCCCGCTCGGAGGAGAGAGCCATGACGCGATTCCAGGGCAAGGTGGCGCTGATCTCGGCGGCGGGAGCCGGCATCGGCCGCGCGACCGCGATGATCATCGCGCGCGAAGGCGGCACCGTGGTGGGCGTGGACCTGGAGCCGACCGTGCTCGAGCGGCTGACCACCGACGTCGTGGCCGCGGGCGGCCGCGCCCTCGCGGTGCGCGCCGACGCCCTCGACGCGGCGGCCGTGGAGGGCGCGGTCCGGCAGGCCGTCGAGGCCTACGGGCGCATCGACATCCTGGTCAACGGCGTGGGCGGCAGCACCGTCGTCAGCCGCCCCGCCGCCCTGCTGGACGAGCTCACGCTCGAGGAGTGGCAGAAGCTGATCCACTTCAACCTGACCGGGACCTTCCTCTTCTCCCACGCGGTGATCCCGGTGATGAAGCGGCAGCGGAGCGGCAAGATCGTCAACCTGGCATCCATCGCCGGGCGCGGCCTGAGCCGCGAGAGCTCGAGCGCCTACGCCACCGCCAAGGGCGGCATCATCGCGCTCACCCGCAAGCTGGCCTTCGAGCTGGGCCCCCACGGCGTCACGGTCAACGCGATCGCGCCGAGCCTCACGCTCTCCGAGCGCATCCGGCCGCACTGGGAGCGCCGGACGCCGGAGGGGCAGGCGGCCGAGATCAAGCGCACCCCGCTCGGGCGGGTGGCCACGCCGGAGGACCAGGCGCGGGTCATCTGCTTCCTGGCCTCGTCCGACGCCGACTTCGTCACCGGCGTCACCATCGACGTGACCGGCGGGCAGTAGCGCTCAGCCCGGCCGGGCGATGGACCCGCGCGGGTCGAACTCCGCCGGCAGCAGCACCGCCTCCGCCGGCGCGGTGGGGTCCGCGACGAGCTTCAGCAGGAGCGTGGCCGCAGTGGCGCCGGCCTGCTCGAAGTCGAGGATCACCCGGGCCATGGCCGGCGCGCCGGGCCGCGGGCCGGGCAGTCCGGCCAGGCTCACCAGCGAGAGATCGCCCGGCACGCTCAGGCCCAGGTGCTGCGCGGCGGCCAGGGCGGCGTCGGTCATCACGTCGTTGCTGCAGAGGAGCGCGGTCGGGCGCTCCGGCCGCCGGAGCAGATCGAGCGCTCGGTCATAGGCCTCGGCGGCCGTGAAGTTGGTCTCCGCCTCGAGCGCGGGATCCACCGGCACCCCGCCCGCGACCAGGGCCTGCCGGAAGGCGGCGAGCCGGTCGCGATGCAGGAGCGAGCTCGGCACGCCCCCGACGAATCCGATCCGGCGATGGCCGAGCGCCAGGAGGTGCCGGGTGGCCGCGGCGGTACTCCCCGCGACGTCGAAGGTGAGCGACGTGACGCTCGGCAGCGAGGCATCGCCCGGGATCAGCACGGTGGGCACGCGGTGCCGGGCCAGCGCCGCGATCCGCCGATCCCCGGTGCGCGACATCAGCACGATCACCCCGCGGCAGAGACCGCTGCGGTGCAGGGCCACGTAATCCCGATCCTCGAGAAACGACAGCAGCAGGAGGTGGCCCGACTCCTGGAGCACCCGGCTCACGCCCTTGAGCGCGGCCAGGTGGAACGGACTCGTGAACGTGTACTCCGCGGTCCGCGGGACCACGACCGCGAGGACGTCGGCCCCGCCCCCGGCCAGCCCGCGCGCCAGCGCATTGGGCGCGTAGCCCAGGCGGCGGGCGGCCCGCTCGACCTCGCGCCGGGTGGCCGGCGAGATGCGCGCGTCGCCGGCCAGGGCGCGGGACACCGTGGAGGCGGCGACCCGGACCGCCCGGGCCACGTCGCGCAGCGTGACCGGGGTCGCGCCGCGTCGCCTGGACTGCCGCCGGCCGCTCGGAGGCTTGGATCGTGCCATGGGACGCCGCCGAGTATAGCGCGCCTTGACAAGCCCCGGGCGGGCGGACTAGGGTTGCGCAAGCGCTTGCACCCCGACGCGGAGGAGCTCTCTCATGGGCGAGATTCTCGGGCTGGGCATGACGCATTACCCGCCGCTCACCGGCCTGGACGAGAACATGGCCGCGATCCTGCGCCGGGTCCAGCAGGACCCCGGCCTCCCGGCGCGCTACCGCGATCCCGCGAGCTGGCCGGCCGCGATGCGCGAGGAATACGGCGCCGACGGCGGCACCGCGAGCGCGGCCGGCCACCGCGAGGCGCTGGTCGAGCACTTCCGGAAGGCCCGGCGCATCCTCGACGACTTCCGCCCGGACGTGGTGATCGTCTGGGGCGACGACCAGCACGAGAACTTCACCGAGGACGTGATCCCGCCCTTCTGCGTGCTGGCCTATGATCAGATCGAGGCGCGCCCGTGGCAGCGCTCCGGCGTCGGCGCCGAACGTCTGGAACGAGCCCGCCGACACCACGTTCCGCATCGCGGGGCACCGCCAGGCCGGCAAGTACCTGGCGACCGGGCTCCTCGAGCAGGGCGTGGACATGGCCTACGCCTACAAGCCCCTGCACTACCCGGGCCTCGCGCACGCGTTCCTGAACACGATCATGTTCCTCGACTACGATCGCGTCGGCTTCCCGTACCCGGTCGTCGCGTTCCAGGTCAACTGCTACGGCCGCCGGGTCATCGCCCAGCGCGGCGGGCGCGCCAGCCTCGCCAACCCGCTCGCCGAGGCGGACCTGGATCCGCCGTCGCCGTCGCCGCGGCGCTGCATGGAGGTGGGCGCCGCGACCGCGCGGGTCATGCGCGACAGCCCCTGGCGCACCGCCCTCATCGCCTCGTCGAGCTGGTCGCACGCCTTCCTCACCGACAAGCACCACCAGCTCTATCCGGACATCGAGTCGGACCGGCGGCTCTACGAGGCGCTGCGCCGTGGGCGACTACGAAACATGGCGCAAGACGCCGCTCGAGGCCATCGAGACGTCGGGCCAGCAGGAGATGCTCAACTGGTACATGCTGGTCGGCGCCATGGAGGCCCTGGGGCGCAAGCCGGACGAGTGCGACTTCATCGAGACCTGGTCCTTCAACTCGAACAAGTGCTTCGCCACGTTCATGCCCTGAGGAGGTCGGCGTGCCGACACCTACTTCGCAACCCACGTCCCGTCTCCACGTCGCCGACGCGGCCCCGACCAACGGCGTCCCCCGGCTCAGCGGCGACATCCGCCACCTGATCCCGAAGCTCGGCCTGCGCAACTACTGGTACCCGGCCATCGAGGACCGCACCGTCGGGCATCGGAAGCCGGTGAAGGTCTCCCTGCTCGGCGAGGAGATCTGCCTGTTCCGCGGCGCCGCCGGCGAGGTGGCCGCCATCCAGGACATCTGCCCGCATCGCGGCGCGCGCCTGAGCGAGGGCGACTGCCACTATCGCGGGACGGTGGCCTGCCCGTACCACGGCTGGGTCTACGACGAGTCGGGCAAGAACGTGATGGTGCTCTCGGAGGGCCCCAATTCGGGCGTGTGCGGCAAGGCCGGCACCGAGGCGAAGGCCTATCCGACCCGCACCCTCAAGGGCCTCGTCTTCGTGTGGATCGGCGAGGGCCCGCCCGCCCCCATCGAGGAGGACGTGCCCGAGGAGTTCTTCGACGAGGAGACCCTCATCCTCATCGGCCAGGTGCACTGGCGGTGCAACTGGGAGGTCGCGCTCGAGAACTCGATGGACTCCCACGTCAACTACGTGCACCGCAACGCGGTGGTGGTCGCCCGCAGCGGCTTCATCGCGCGCGGCGCCCAGGGCGAGCACCCCATCTTCGTGGGCAACGGCTTCGGCGGCGACGTGGCCGAGAGCAACTACATGCGGCAGAACCCGCTCCAGGACATGTATGCCGACGGCCGGAAGTGGCCGAAGACGACGTACCGGCGCCTCTGGACCTGGCTGACCCGGCCGCTCGCCGAGCGCGCGCGCCGCCACATTCCGCCGCCGCGGTCCGCCCGCTGGTGCGGCGGCCATCACCTGCCCGGCATGTTCCGCGCCGAGTTCGGCTGGGATCTCTACACCCGCATGTGCGTGCCGGTCGAGGAGCACCTCACGCGCGTGTGGTACTACCACTGCCTGCGCCCCAAGAGCGCGCTCGGCCGGATCGTGGAGCGGCTGGCCTACGCCGCGATCCACCGGTGGATCATCGAGTACAACTTCTCGCGCCAGGACGAGCGGGTGATGATCAACCAGCGCTACGACAGCCCGGAGAAGCTCTCGGCCACCGACGCCGAGGTGATCCAGTGGCGCCGGCTGGTGGTGACCAAGCAGTTCGGCGGCCGCGACGCCCCGTTCGAGTACAAGAACCCGGACGGCCTCTCGCCGGACGCGGTGCCGCTCGAGCGGGTCTCGGTCCGCTACCTCCAGGAGCACGGCGGGGGCAGGAGCGCGGAGGGCCGGCCGATGACGATCAGCCGGCGACGGCTGCTCCGGACCCTGGCCCTGCGGCGGCGCGGCCGCGCTCACGCGCGCGACGCCGGCCCGCGCGGCCGTCGACGCCACCGGAATGGCAGCAGGCCGTGGCCGCGGCGAAGAAGGAGGGCAAGGTCGTCGTCAACACCTTCCCCGGCGACGGCTACAAGCGCGCGCTCAAGGCCTTCACCCAGGCCTATCCCGACATCAAGCTCGAGCACACCAGCCTGCACTCGCAGGATTTCGCCCCGCGCATCATCCAGGAGCGCCAGGCGAGCCTCTTCACCTGGGACGTGGCCATGATCCCGACCAGCACCGCGCTCCAGGTGCTGCGCCCGGCCGGCGTGTGGGATCCGGTGCGCCCGGCCATCGTGCTGCCCGAGGCGCTGGACGACGCGGGCTGGGAGGGTGGCTTCGAGCGCGGCTTCGCGGCGGTGAAGGATCGCGCGCTCGCCTACGGCTTCTGCGCGGTGCGCGGCGCGGGCATCACGATCAACACCGACCTGGTGAAGGACGAGATCAAGGGCCTCACCGACCTGCTGAATCCCCGGTGGAAGGGCAAGCTGCTCCTGCCCGACGTGCGCACGATGGGCGATTCGTTCTGGTCCATGACGAGCGCCCGCCTCAACCTGGGCGACGACATCATCAAGAAGCTCTTCGTGGACCAGGAGCCGGCGCTGAGCCGCGACACCCGGCAGATCGCCGAGTTCATGGTGCGCGGCCGCTACCCGATCGCGCTCGGGGTCAACCCGCTGCTGCTGGGCCAGTTCCAGAAGCAGGGGCTCGGCAAGAACCTCAAGACCTTCCACTTCCCCGAGATGGACACCGTCAACTCCAGCAGCAGCGTCGTCTGGCTGGTCAACCGGGCGCCGCATCCCGCCGCGGCCAAGGTCTTCATCAACTGGCTGCTCACCAAGGACGCCCAGATCGTGTGGGCCCGCGAGGTCGAGACGAACAGCCGGCGGATCGGCGTGGAGCCGGGCAATCCGCAGATCACGGTCCCCCGCAACGCCAAGCTGCTGCAGGTGGACGCCGAGGAGAACCTGGCCGAGGTCGTCAAGACGCAGGACATCGCCAAGGCGGTCATCAAGTAGGGGAGTGGGCGCGCAGGAGCCCGGCGTCGGCGAGACGGTCCTCGCGCTCGACCGCGTCAGCAAGCGGTTCAGCGAGGCGGCCGCGGTGGACTCCGTCTCCCTGTCCATCCGGCGCGGCGAGGTCTTCACCCTGCTCGGCCCCAGCGGCTGCGGCAAGACCACCACGCTGCGGCTCGTGGCCGGCCTCGAGCGCCCCGACGCGGGCGAGATCACCCTGCGCGACCGGGTGGTGGCCTCCGCGGACCGGCGGCACTTCGTGGCGCCCAACCAGCGCAACCTCGGGATGGTCTTCCAGTCCTACGCGGTCTGGCCCCACATGACCGTGTTCGAGAACGTCGCCTACCCGCTGCAGCTCCGCGGCCTCCCGAAGGCCGCGGTGCGGGAGAAGGTCGACGCGCGTCCTCGACCTGGTGGGCCTGGGCGGCATGGAGGCGCGCCCCGGCACGCTCCTGAGCGGCGGGCAGATGCAGCGCCTGGCCCTCTGCCGGGCGCTGGTCTACGAGCCCGATCTCCTGCTGCTCGACGAGCCCTTCAGCAACCTGGACGCCAAGCTGCGCGAGCAGATGCGCGTCGAGGTGAAGCTGCTGCAGCGCCGGCTCGGCATCACGGTGCTGTTCGTCACCCACGACCAGGTCGAGGCGCTGAGCCTCTCCGACCGCATCGCGGTGATGCACCGCGGGCGCGTGGAGCAGGTCGGGTCGCCGCGCGCGCTCTACGAGCACCCGACTTCCGCCTTCGTGCGCGACTTCCTGGGCCAGACCGTGGTGCTGACGCGGGCGCGTCGCGGCGCCCGCGTCCGGTCAGGCGGCCGGCAGCGTCACGGTGGCGATGAACGGAACGCTGAGCGGCTGCACGCTCACCGGCCGCCACGCGGCGGAGGCCGCGCTCGCGCCGGGCGACGGCCGCGACGATCGCGATCCGCCCCGAGGACATCCGGGTGGCGCCGGACGACGCGGGTGCTCCCGACGCGCACCACGCTGCCTCGGCACCATCGACGCCCTGTCCTTCGTGGGCGACCGCTACGAGGCCCGCGTCACCTTCGGCGGCGAGCACGCCATCGTGCTGCTCCTGACCCGGGCGCGCGAGTGGCGCGAGGGCGAGCGGGTGCGGCTCGCCTTCCCGCCGGAGATGGTGAGCGTGTGGCCGGCCTGAGCGAAGCGCTCGCCGGCCCCGCGGCCGCGGCGGCTCGAGCTGCAGGGCGTGCTGTGCACGCTCGTGCTCGCCGCGGTGGCCCTCTGCGTGGTGTTCCCGCTGCTCCTGGTCGCGCTGCAGAGCCTGCAGGTCGCGCCGCCGGGCCAGCCGGCCCGCTACGGCCTCGACGGGTGGCGGGCCGCGCTCGGCGAGCCCGGCCTCCGCGCCGCCCTCGTCAACACGCTCACCGTCACCTTCGCGCGCCAGCTCATCTCGCTGCCGCTCGCCGTGCTCATCGCCTGGCTCCTCGCCCGCACCGACCTGCCCGGCCGCTCGCTGGATCGAGTTCGCGTTCTGGGCCGCCTTCTTCCTGCCGCCGTTCACCGTGACGCTCGAGCTGGATCCTGCTCCTCGATCCGGAGTACGGCCTGGTCAACACCTCGATCGCCGCGCTGCCGTTCGTGGGCGCGGGCCCGTTCAACATCTACTCGTTCTGGGGCATCGTCTGGGTCCACATCGTGACCGGCTCGCTGACCGTCAAGGTGATCCTCCTCACCCCCGCGTTCCGCAACATGAACGCGGCGTTCGAGGAGGCCTCGCGGGTGGCCGGCGCGGGCACGCTCCGCACCGCGCTGCGCATCACGGTGCCGGTCATGGCCCCCGTCATCCTGTCGGTGCTGCTGCTCGGCACCATGGTGTCGCTCCAGACCTTCGAGGTGGAGCAGGTGCTGGGCCTGCCCTTCCGCTTCTTCGTCTTCAGCACCACGATCTACGACCTGCTCGTCACCCGCGTGCCGCGCTACGACGCGGCCACCGCGCTCGCCGGTCGTGATCCTGGCCGCCATGCTCCCGCTCGTCTTCGCCCAGCAGTGGCTGACGCGGGGCCGGCGCTACACCACGGTCACCGGCCAGTTCCAGAACCGGGTCCACGCCGCTCGGGCGGTGCGCGCGGGCCCGTCACGATCGGCGTGCTGGCGGCTGGTCGTGGTGGTGCTCGGGGTCCCGGTGGCTGTTCGCGCTGCTCGGCACCTTCATGAAGCTCTTCGGCTTCTTCCACGTCGCCGGAGCCGTGGACGCTCGCCAACTGGCAGACCGTCCTGGCCGACGAGCTGTTCCTGCGCTCGCTCCACAACACGCTCGTGCTCGTCGATCGGCACCGCGGTGGCCGCCATCGCTCGTCCACTCGCTCATCGCCTACATCGTCGTGCGCACGTCGCTACGCGGGGCGCCGCGTGCTCGACTTCATCTCCTGGCTGCCCTTCACGGTGCCGGGCATCATCCTGGGCCTGGCCCTGCTCTGGCTCTTCCTCGGCGTGGCGTTCCTGCGCCCGCTCTACGGCACCACCGCGCTCCTGATCATCGCCGGCGTCATCGCCGGCATGCCGCTCGGCGTGCAGATCATCAAGAGCGGGCTCATGCAGCTCGGCGCCGAGCTCGAGGAGGCCTCGCGGATCGCCGGCGCCTCGTGGTGGACGACCTATCGCCGCATCGTCCTGCGCCTGATGGCCCCGACCCTGCTCGCGGTGGGCATGATCACCTTCGTGGGCGCCGCGCGCAACATCGGCAACTTCGCCCTGCTCACCACCAGCGCCAACCGCCCGCTCTCGATCCTCCAGCTCGACTACGTCGCCCAGCGCAAGTTCGAGGAGGCGGTGGTCGTCGCCTGCATCATCATGTTCGTCTCGCTGGCCGGTGCCCTGTTCGCCCGCCTGCTCGGGCTGCGCAGGCGGCGTCGGCTGAGACCGCCCGTGCGTCTAGCGAAGAAGATCGCGATCGTGACCGGGACCAGCCCCAACATCGGCGGCGGCATCGCGGAGGGCCTCGCCGAGGAGGGCGCCACCGTGGTGTGCGTGGACGTGACGCCGGACAACGCCGCTCCAGTGCGCGGAGGCGATCACGCGCCAGGGCCGCGACGGCCCTGGGCCTCACGTGCGACGTCACCGACGAGAGCCAGGTGGAAGCGATGGTGGCGCGGGTCCGGGACGCCTACGGCGGCGTGGACATCCTGGTCAACAACGCGGGCATCCTCGGCGGCCTGAGCGTGCTCGAGATGCCGGTCGAGCGCTGGAATCGCCAGATCGCGGTCAACCTCACCGGGACGTTCCTCTGCACCAAGCACGTGGCCCGGCTCATGGTGGAGCAGCGGCGGCGCGGCAACATCGTGGTGGTGGTCTCGACCGCCGGCCACCAGGGCCAGGCCGGCAACATCGCCTACTCCACCAGCAAGAGCGGGCTGCTCAACTTCACGCGCGCCGCCGCGATGGACCTGGCCCGCCACGGCATCCGGGTGAACAGCCTGACGCCGACCGCCACCGACACCGAGGAGGCCGCCGATCGCGCGGTGGCCTGGGGCCGCCCGCGGCCCGAGCCGCGCGCCCGCGGCCTCGACTTCCCGAAGATGGTCCCGATGGGGAAGCTGCCGAGCCCGCGGCACTACGCCCGCGCGGTGGTCTTCCTGGCCTCGGACGACGCGGAGATGATCACCGGCACCGACCTGCGCGTGGACGCCGGCGCGATCGCCAAGTACTGGCCCTGGATCCCGAACGCCTGATCCTGGGACCGGGGCCTACCGCATCACCGTCTCCGCGATGCGGGTCAGCTCGCGCACCATGTCCGGCTCCGACTTCGACGTGGCCGGCCGGATGATCACGCGCGTGGCGCCCGCGTCGAGGAGGCGGCGCACCAGGTCCCGGTCGGCGGGCTGGCCATGCACCGAGATGGTGATGGCGGCCGGATCGCGGCCGTTCTCCTTGGCGAGCCGGTCGAGCGTGGCGCGGCTCTCGCGAAGCTGATCCGGCGTCACCCGGTTGGGCAGCCAGCCGTCGCCCCACGACGCCACCCGCTGGAGCACGTTCTTCGCGCCGCCGCCCAGGAGCACCGGCGGGTGCGGCTTCTGCGCCGGCTTGGGATACGAGCGCACCGGCGGGAAATCGTAGTACTTGCCGTGGTACTCGGCGTCGGTCTTCGTCCACAGCTCCTTCATGGCCAGGACCGACTCCCGCGTCTGGGTCCAGCGGTGGTCGAAGTCGCCGCCCATGATCTGCGTCTCCTCGCGCAGCCACCCCGCCCCGATGCCGAACAGGAAGCGCCCGCCGCTGAAGAGATCGAGCGTGGACACCTCCTTGGCCAGCACCAGCGGATGCCGCTCCGGCACCAGCACGATGCCGGTGGCGAGCTTGATGCGGCTGGTCGTCCCCGAGGCGCGCGCGAGCGCCACGAAGGGATCCACGAAGTGCGAGTACTCCTCCGGGATGACGCCGTCCGCCGAGCCCGGAAAGCGGCTCGCGGTCTGCACCGGGATGAACGGGTGCTCCGCGCACCAGAAGGACTCGAACCCGAGCTCCTCGGCCTTGCGGGCCATGGCCCCGACGTCCACGAGATAGGCAGGCAGGGGCACCGAGACGCCGATGTTCATGGTGAGCTCTCCTTGGTCCGGAATCAGTCGAAGATGATGCCGCCGTCCACGTTGAAGGACTGGCCGGTGATGTTCCGCGCGCCCGGCGAGGCCAGGAACACCGCCAGTGCGGCCAGGTCCTCCGGGTCGTTCGGCCGCCCGAGCGGAATGACCGCGTTGCGCCGGCGCGTCATCTCCTCGAGCGACAACCCCTCGTCGCGGGCGCGGACCGCCACGTTGGCCTCGGACAGCGCGGTGACCGTGATGCCGGGGCAGATCGCGTTCACGTTGATGTCGTGCCGGGCGAGCTGGAGCGCGGCGGTGCGGGTCAGCGAGATCACGCTCCCCTTGCTGGCCGCGTAGATCGCGTTCGAGGTGCCCGCGTAGCCCTTCCCCGCGATGGACGCGATGTTGATGATGGTGCCGCTCCGCCGCGGGATCATCTCGCGCGCCACCCGCTGCAGGCAGAAGAAGACGCCCTTGGCGTTGACGCGCATGATGCGGTCCCAGTCCTGCTCGGTGAGATCCATGATGTAGGCGCGCCGCGTGACCCCGGCATTGTTCACCAGGATGTCGACCCGCCCGAACGTCTCCATCACCCGCTGGACCATCCGGTCGATGGCGGCCAGATCGCCCACGTCGGTGTCCAGCGCCAGGCTCCGCGGGCCCCGAGCGCCGCGGCGGCGTCCGCGGTGAGCTTGGCCGCGCCCCCGTCCACGTCCACCGCGGCGACGCGCGCTCCGGCGCGGGCGAGGGCCAGCGCGGTGGCCTTCCCGATGCCGTTGCCGGCGCCGGTGACGATCGCGACACGATCGGCGAGAATCATCGCGCGATCAGCGGTCGAGCCAGGCGGTGATGACCCGCCCGCCGTAGTCGTAGCCCAGGTTCGGCCCGTAGTTCTTGAGCGCCCCGTCCCACACCGCGATGTAGCTCCGGGTCGGCGCGTGGACGTAGTACTGCTGCTTGGCGAGATGCCGCTGGATGTCGTTGATGATCTCGCGGCGGGCCTTCACGTCCATGGCGCGCCGCTGCCGGACGAGCAGGTCGTCGAGCGCCGGGTCCTTGACGTGGCTCCGGTTGCGCGGCTCGCCGGTGTAGTACTGGCCGAACAGGAAATTGTCGGGCTCGAGGAACGGGGTCAGGGGCCCGAACACCATCGAGTCGAACTTCCCGAGCCGGCAGCTCGCCTGATACGCGCCGTACTCCTTCTGATCCAGCCGCGCGTCGATGCCCACCGCCTTGAGGTGCTTCATCACGAGCTGGACGGTGTCCACCAGCACGGTGGAGCCGTAGGAGTTGAAGCAGATGCTGGCCGGGAAACCGTTCGGGTAGCCCGCGGCCGCGAGCAGCCGCTTGGCCTCCGCCGGATCGTGCCGGTAGTAGCGCGCGCCCTCGCCGAGCTGGTCGATGGGCAGGGCCCAGTCGGTGAGCGCGGCGGCCATCGGCCCGTTGACGACGCCCTACGCCCTCGAGCGTCGCGTCGATGATCTCGCGCCGGTTCAGGGCCAGCGACACCGCCTGGCGCACCCGCGCGTCGCTCCACGGCTTCTGATCCGTCCGCATCGCGAAATCGTTCACCACGTTCGACGCGAACTCGGCCGTCCGCAGCGAGGGCCGCGTCTGGCGGAGCCGATCCTTGATGGCCACCCAGTCCGTCCGGTTGATGGTTCCCGGGAACTCCCAGCCGAGGTCGTACCGGCCCGAGAGAAACGCGGCCATGCGCGAGGCATTGTCCTCGTCCACCATCAGCTCGACCCGGTCGATGTACGGCAGGCCGGCCACGAAGTAGGCGGGGTTGCGCACCAGGGTGATGGACACGTTCGGCTTGTAGCTCTCGAGCATCCAGGGGCCGGTGCCGATCACCGCCTCCGGCTTCTTGAGGTCGCCGAACTTCTCCACGCACTCCCGGGCCACGATGCCGCCCGCCATCGGGCTCGCCACCATGTCGAGGAACCACGCGAAGGGCTCCGAGAGCGTGAACCGGACCGTGTAGCGGTCCACCGCCTCGATCCTGGCGATCGAGCGGTACATCGAGGCGTTGCTCCCGGTCTCGGTGAGCATGCGCTCGAACGTGTACTTCACGTCCTCCGCGGTGAGCTCCCGGCCGTTCACCGGCGGCTTGGCGTGGAAGCGCACGCCCCGGCGCAGCTTGAAGACGTAGGTGGTGTCGCTCGGCTGCGTCCAGGACTCGGCCAGATCGCCTTCCAGGACCAGCGAGCCCGGCCGGACGCCGGGGCCGGCCCGATGCTTCAGGAGCCGGCTGTGGGTGAAGGAGACCACCACGTGCGTCTTGTAGGCGTGCACCAGGCTGTGGTCGAAGTGCGGCGGATCCCAGGCCCGGACGGACAGGGTGCCGCCGCGCTTGGGGGTCTGGGCGGCTACGCCCGACGGCGCGGCGGCCAGAGCCGCGGCGGCGGTGGTGGCGGCGAGAAACTCACGGCGCGTGAGCATGGGGGGCAGCCTCCTGGGCGCGTCGTTGCGCGCGGCACCCGATGCTCCACCGGACCGGGCGGCCTCGTCAAGCGCGATCGGTGGTGCGGCCGGAGGCGCTGCGCCGGTCCCCGGCCAGATCGCGCGGCCCCAGGAGCACGAAGGCCACCTGCCCCAGCAGCGCGATCACCGCGACGTGCAGGAAGGCCCAGCCCCAGCCCATGGGCGACATGCCGCCGCTCAGATCGAGGATCCAGCCGATCACGATGGGCCCGACGGCTCCGCCCGCGTAGCCCGCCATCGAGTGCAGCGCCAGCGTGGCGCCGCGCCGCTCGGGGTCCGCGCTGCCCGCGGCGCCCGCGGTGAGCGAGGAGGAGTCGAGCCAGATCAGCAGCCCGTAGAGGAGCACGAGGGCCGCCGCCACCGTGTACGAGCGGGCGCCGAGGAAGCCGATGCCGGCCGCGCACACCACGCACGCGGTCATGGCCAGGCGCACGAGCCGGGGCCGGCCCATGCGGATGGCGGCTTCGTTGCCGGCCACGCTCGCCCACGTGCCGACGAGCCCCATGATCATCACCACCGCGGTGGGCCCGAGCCAGGGGCTGCGGTCGCCGGTCGCGCCGCCACGTAGGCCAGGAACGCGACCGCCCAGCCGCGCAGGGCGTTCATCTCCCACGTATGCGCGCAGTAGGCGACGGCGTAGGCCATGGCCGAGCGGTTGCGGAGCACCGGCCGGAAATCGAAGAGCGCCCCGGAGGCCGCGGTGGCCGGGCGGCGCTCCCGCGCCGGCGCCCAGACGAACACGATCAGCCAGGCGACGATCGCGGCGACCCCGGCGGCCGCGAAGGCGCCGCGCCAGCCGAGCCATCGGCCGATCGTGCCCGCGAACACGAACGAGATCGCGCCCGCGATGCCGATGCTGGCGGCGTGGCCGGCCACCGCGCGCGACATGAGCACGGGCTCCACCCGGTCGGCCAGCAGCTTGAGGCCGGTCATGTAGGTGCCGGCCCAGCCGATGCCGGCCAGCGCCCGCGCCGCGGCCGCGCTCCACGGCCCGTCCACGAAGACGGCGAAGCCCAGGTGGCTCGCCACCGTGAGGGCCACGCCGCTCAGGTAGACGGCGCGCGCGTCCACGCGGTCGGTGAGCGTGACGAGGACGGGCACCGACACCGTGTAGGCCGCGTAGAAGATCCCGGTGATCCAGCCCGCCTCCCGGTTGGTGAGCTGCCACTCGGCGAGGAAGCCCGGCAGCAGCGCCGGCCACGTGTAGGCCCCGATCTGGGCGCACACCTGCGCGACGCAGACGCAGGCGACGAGCCGGGCGGGCGTCACCGGCCGCCGAGCCAGTCGGTCAGGCGCTCCTCGATCTGGTCGCGCACCCGGCGGAAGACCGCGAGACGCTCCTCCTCGGTCCCGGTCGCGCGCGACGGATCGGGGAACGACCAGTGCAGGCGCTGCACGGAGCCGGGCACCCAGGGGCAGCGCTCGTTCGCGTCGTCGCAGACCGTGATGAGGTAGTCCCAGGACTCCGAGGCCACGTCCTCGTACAGCTTCGACGCATGCCCGCCGAGGTCGATGCCGAGCTCGGCCATGGCCCGGATCGCCAGCGGATTGACCGAGGTCTTCTCGGTCCCCGCGCTCCCGGCCTCGAAGCGGTCGCCCGCCATCGCGCGGAGGAAGCCCTCGGCCATCTGGCTCCGGGCCGAGTTGTGCGTGCAGAGGAACAGGACGCGCGGCCGGCTCATGTCAGAGCAGCCGCTCCACGATCACGCAGTCGCGCCACTCGCCGTCGAGCTTGCCGTGCCGCTGGTAGACGCCGACCACCCGGAAGCCGCACCGCTCGTGGAGGCGGAGGCTCGCGGTGTTCTCCGGGAAGATCCGGGAGACGATCTTCCAGAAGCCGCGCTCGGCGTACGCCCGGCACATCGCGTCCAGCGCCGCTCGGCCCGCGCCGGTGCCCCGCGCGGCGCGCGCCACGTAGACCGAGTGCTCGGCGACGCCCGCGTAGGCGGGACGGCTCCGGTACGCGCCCGCGCCCGCAGTACGCGACCACCTGCCCGTCCCGCTCCGACCACCACGGTCGGAAACCGGTCACCCTTGTCCGCGAGCTGCTGCGCGATCTGGGCCGCCGTCCGCGGCTCGGTCTCGAAGGTCGCGACCCGGTCGGCGATCCCCTCGTTGTAGATCGCGGTGATGGCCGCCGCGTCGGCCGGCGTCGCCAGCGCTGCGTCGCGGAGCGGCCGTCATCGGAGCCACCGGAACAGCCCGGTCGCCGCCGCCGCCCCGAGGAGCTGCGCCACGATGAAGCCGGGCGCGTCCGCGGGCCGGATCCCCGCGAACGTGTCGCTGGCCGATCGCGCCAGCGTGACCGCGGGATTGGCGAACGACGTGGACGCGGTGAACCAGTACGCCGCCGTGATGTAGCCCGCCACCGCGAAGGGCACCACCACGGCCGGCCACCCGCGCGCGCAGCCCCAGATGACCGCGAGCAGTCCGAACGTCGCGACGAACTCGCTGAACATCTGGGCGGGCCCTGCGCGCACGTGCTGCGACGCGAAGAAGAGCGGCAGCTCGAACATCACGTGCGCGGCGGCGACGCCGGCGAAGGCGCCCACGACCTGGGCCGCGACGTACGGCGGCACGTCCGCCCACGCGAAGCCGCCCTGCGCCGCGTCGGCCAGCGTCACCGCCGGGTTGAAGTGGGCGCCCGAGATCGGCCCGAAGGTCAGGATCAGCGCCACCAGCGCGGCGCCGGTCGCGATCGTGTTGGCGAGCAGCGCGACCGCGACGTTGCCGCCCGCGAGGCGCTCGCCCATGATCCCCGACCCCACCACCGCGGCGAGGAGCAGCGCGGTGCCGACCGCCTCCGCGGCCACCCGCCGGCCGAGGCTCGCTCGCTCACCAGCCGGAGACACGCTACGCGGGCTTGCGGGCGCGGACGAATGCGCTCATGAACTTGTCGCCGACCTGGGGCGCGATGGCGTCGACGTCGAGCCCGGCTCCGGTCAGAAAGTCCCGGGCCTCCTCCACCCGATAGACCCGGGTCGGCTCCAGGCCGATCCCCTCGAACCCCGCGCGCGGCGAGCTTGTCGCGATACTCCCGCTCCTCCAGGGCACCGGCCACGCAGCCGATCCACAGCTCGACGCTCCGCCGGATCTCCGCGGGAACCTCGCCGCGCACGACCACGTCCGACACCGCCAGACGCCCGCCCGGCTTCAGCACCCGGAACGCCTCGGCCAGGACGCGATCCTTGTCGGCCGAGAGATTGATCACGCAGTTGGAGATGATGACGTCCACCGAGCTCGCGGGAAGCGGGATCTGCTCGATCTCCCCCTTGAGGAACTCCACGTTGGTCGCGCCCGCCTTCCGCTGGTTCTCGCGCGCGAGGGCCAGCATCTCGTCGGTCATGTCGAGACCGTACGCCTTGCCCGTCGGTCCGACGCGGCCGGCGGACAGGAGCACGTCGATGCCGCCTCCCGATCCGAGATCGAGCACGGTCTCGCCGGGCTTGAGCTCGGCCAGCGCGGTCGGGTTCCCGCAGCCGAGCGAGGCGGCGCGGGCCTCGGCCGGCAACGCGGACGTGTCACTCTCCGCGTAGATCCCCGAGGTGATCGGATCGCACTCGCCGCGAGAGGACGCCGAGCCGCAGCAGGACGCGCCGCCGACCGCGGTCACCCGGAGCGCGGCCCGCGCGTACTTCTCCTTCACGATCTCCTTGATGTCGTCGCTCATGGGTCATCTCCTCACGACGCGCAGCAGGACCCGCCGCCCTTGGCCAGCGACAGTCCGGTGGCGCGAGGCGCGGTCACCTCGTTCTCCAGGTCGTAGTTGAGGTGATAGACCTCCCACTCCACGCCGTCCGGGTCCTGGACCCAGAACTTGTCCTGGTTCGCGTGGCAGCAGTCGACGCCCATCTCCTCCCGCACCGGCAGGCCGGCCGCCTTGACGCGCGCCAGCTCGGCCATCACGGTAGTCACCGCGGCGACCTGCACGCCGACGTGATCGATCGTGCCCGCGCCGGCCGCGCCGCCGCCGGAGAGGGCCAGGTTGACGGGCGCCCAGTCGGGCAGGAACTTGACGTACCCGTCCTTCACCTTGACCGGCCCCGTCCCGAGGAACTTCTCGTAGAACTCCCGGCTCTTGGCCAGGTCCGACACGTGCAGGTGGAGATGGACCTTCGCGCTCATGGCATTCTCCTCTAGCAGCACGCGGTGAGCAGGCGCACGAGCGCCGTCACCACGTCCCGCTTCACGGAATAGTAGACGTACCGCTCTTCCTTGCGGCTCTCGACCAGGCCGGCCCGCCGGAGCAGGTCCAGGTGGTGCGACAGGGTCGGGCCCGGGAATCTCGACCTCGGCCTGGATCTCGCCGACCGACATCTCCTTGCCCGCGCGCACCAGGAAGAAGAACACCTGGAGCCGGGTGAGATGGGCCAGGGCCTTGAACGCCTCGACGTGCTCCTCGCTCGCCTCGAGCTGGGCCAGCGGAAGCCGGGCGATGGTCTTCATCGAACCGCCGTGGTGAGCCCGACCCCGACCGGCATCGGCTTTCCCTCACGTCATTCGAATGGTGGCCGTCTCTCCTTGCCGCTCCCGCGTTGCCCTGATTCTGCATTCGCCCGTGAAACATATCCCGCCCGAAGGACGAAGCCTGCGGTGTCAAGCGCCTTCTTGCCCCGAGCTGATCCCGCCAGGCGCTCAGTTCACCCTGCGGCGTGCGGCCGGCCCAGTAGGGCTCGCGGAGCTTGAACTTCTGGAGCTTGCCGGTGGCGGTGCGGACGAGCGCGTCGCGGAACTCGACCGAGGTCGGGCACTTGAAGTGGGCCATGCGGCTCCGGCAGTGCTCGATCAGGTCCCGCTCGGTCGCCGGCGCGCCCGGGCGCAGCACCACGAGCGCCTTGATCGTCTCGCCCCACTTCTCGTCGGGCACGCCGATCACCGCGACCTCGGCCACCGCCGGGTGCTGGAAGAGGCAGTCCTCCACCTCGATCGACGAGACGTTCTCGCCGCCGGTGATGATCACGTCCTTCTTGCGGTCGCGTGATCACGATGAAGGCGCCGTCGATGTAGCCGCCGTCGCCGGTGTGGAACCAGCCGTCCACGATGGCCTTGGCCGTCTCCTCGGGCTGGTTCCAGTAGCCGTCGAACACGTGGTTGGAGCGCGCGAGCACCTCGCCCTCCGCGTCGACGCGCCATGCGCACGCCGACCGCGGGCACGCCCGCGCGCGACGAGCCGCTGCGCGCGCTCGGCCGGGTCGAGCCCGTCCCACTCCGCGGGCGCGCGGTTGATGGTGAGCAGCGGCGAGGTCTCGGTGAGGCCGTAGATCTGGATGAACTCCCAGCCGAGCTCGGTCTCGACGCGCTCGATGGTCTTCGACGGCGGCGGCGCCCCGGCGACGACCATGCGCACGCGCCCCGCGCCCGGCACCGCCTCGCCCTTGCGCGCGGCGGGCCGCGGCCGCGTCGAGCACGGCCGCGATCACCGCCGGCGCGCCGTTGAAGAGCGTCACGCCCTCGCTCTCCACGCGGCGCAGGATCTCCTCGCCGTCGATCTTGCGGATGATGACCTGGCGGACGCCCATCGCGGTGACCGCGTAGGGCATGCCCCAGCCGTTGCAGTGGAAGGTGGGCAGCGTGTGGAGGTACACGTCGCGGTCGGTGACGCCCAGGTGCCAGCCGAAGGTGACCGCGTTGAGCCAGCAGTTGCGGTGGGTGAGCTGCACGCCCTTGGGCCGCGCGGTGGTGCCCGACGTGTAGTTGATGGACACGCGTGGCGTTCTCGTCGGTGACCCGCAGGCGCGGCGTCGCGCCCTGGCGCGGAAGAGCTGCGGGTCGGTGCCGCTGCCCGAGCACGAAGCGGTGCTTCACCGTGATGTCGCGCAGCGACTCGTCGAGCTCGGGGTCGACGAGCAGCACCGAGGAGCCGGAGTGCTCGATGATGTAGCGGATCTCCTCGGCGTTCAGCCGGAAGTTCACCGGCACCAGGACGCGCCCGAACACGCTGACGCCGAACAGGCTGACGAGGAAGCGCGCCGCGTTCGGCGAGACGATCGCGACGCGCTCGTTCTCCGCCGACGCCGAGATCGTCGAGCGCGGCGGCGAGGCTGCGCGCCATCGCGGCGAACTGCGCGTAGGTGATGCGGCCGAGGCCGCCGCCGGGCGGATTCGGCTCGTCGACGACCGCCTCGCGGTGCGCCGTAGACGAGCTCGGCGCGCTCGAGAAAGTCGGCCAGCGTGAGCGGAACGATCATGGTCCCGTGCCCCCTTGAACGGAGTGTGCCGACCCGCGCCGGCGGTGATCGAGGATAGATCAAGGCGCCCCCGCCGCGCAATCCGGGCCGCGCATGCCTTGACCGCGCGCGCCCGCCCGGGGAGTATCGCCCTGCCGGCTCCAGGAGCGGCGCCATGGCCCAGAACGCCACCATCTTCAAGGTCACCCTGGAGATCGCGGACATCGACCGCGCCTACTACCACGACCACGCCCTCACGATCGCGCGCCACCCGTCCGAGACCGACGAGCGCATGATGGTGCGGCTGCTGGCCTTCGCCCGGCACGCGCACGAGGCGCTGGCCTTCGGCCGAGGGCTGGGCACCGACGACGAGCCCGATCTCTGGCGGAAGGACCTCACCGGGGCCATCGATCTCTGGATCGACGTGGGGCAGCCGGACGAGAAGCGGATCCGGCGGGCCTGCGGCCGCGCGGAGTCGGTGTTCGTCTACAGCTACGGCGGGCGGGGCGCCGATCTCTGGTGGGAGCAGGCCGGCGCCGCCCTCGACCGGGCCGAGAACCTGACCGTCGTCAACCTGCCCTTCGCCGCCACTCGGGCGCTGGCGAAGCTGGCGCAGCGGAACATGCGGGTCACGTGCACGATCCAGGACGGCCAGATCTGGATGGCGGACGCGGATCAGAGCGTGGCGATCGAGCCGGCGGTCTTGCAGAGCCCGCCGGCGCCCGGCTAGTCCCCGGAGCCTCGCCTCGCCGCGTCAGGAAGTGGTCGAGGTGATTGGCGAAGCGCTGCCGATCGCTCTGCGAGAACGGCGCCGGGCCGGCGATGAGATCGCCGCCCGCGCGCAGGCCCTGCATCAGGTTCCGCACCGCCAGGCGCTCCTGGACATTGTCCTCCGTGTACAGCTCCCCGCGCGGGTCCAGCGCCTGCGCGCCGCGCGCGATCACGAGCGCGGCGAGCGGGATGTCCGCCGTCACCACCAGATCGCCGGGTCCGCACCTGCTCCACGATCCGCTGATCCGCCACGTCCCAGCCGTGCGTCCACGCGGAGGCGTCCGGATGAAGGGCGAGGACGGGACACGGAGGGACGCGTTGGCGACCAGCGTCGTCACCACCTGCGCGCGCTCGGCGGCCCGGTACAGGATCTCCTTGATCACCTGGGGGCAGGCGTCGGCGTCCACCCAGATCGCCACTACGTCTTCTCGAGCCGTCGGAGGAAGACCTCGATCTCCTTCCCGGTCTGGAGATCGCCGGTCGTGCGTCGCCACCTCGAGGCCCTTCGCGTAGGCGGCCTTCGCCTCGGCGATCCGGCCCGCGCGCTCGAGCGCCCGGCCGAGGCCGCGGTGGGCCGCCGAGTAGTCGGGCTTGAGGCGAATGGCCTCGCCGTATTCCACGACCGCCGCGTCGGCCTGGCCCGCGTCGAGATAGGCGCCCGCGAGGCCGAAGCGCACGACCGGATCGTCCGGCATGATCTCGACCACTTCCTTGAACTCCTCGATCCGATCCTGATCCGGCATCAGCGCCTCCGGGCAGCAGCATCTGGCCAACGGGGCTCCCCGTCAAGTAACCTTGCCTGCATGACCGGGGGCACATGAGCGGGGGCGCATGACCGAGACCGAAGCCCTCGCCGCGCTCCGTGGCCCCGACCCCGTCCTGGCCGCCCGCGCGGAGGCCACGCTCTGGGAGATCTGGTGCCGCTCGGGTATTCCGGACGTCGACCGGCTCCTCCGCCAGGGCATCGAGGCGATGGAGCGCCGCGAGCTCGAGGACGCGATCGCCCTCTTCGGCCGCATCATCGAGCGCGCGCCCGACTTCGCCGAGGGCTGGAACAAGCGGGCGACGGCGCGCTACGTGGCGGAGGACTACGCGGGGGCGGTGGCGGACTGCGAGCAGACGCTAGCGCGGAACCCGAGCCACTTCGGCGCGCTCTCCGGCCAGGGGCTCTGTCACATGGCGCTCGGCCAGTTCCGGGAGGCCGCCGCGCTGTTCCGGCGCGCCCTCACCGTGCACCCGCACCTGACCTCGGCCACTCATAACCTCGCCGCGGCGCTGTCCGAGACAGTCAAGGGCAACGGGCACTAGCGGCCGACGTCCTGGGCCTGGCGGACCTGCGCCATCAGCTCACCGTCCGTGCACGGCGTCGGGAGCCACACCGCTCCGGGGCCGGCCGGATTCGGAGTCGAGCGGCTCGACATCAGCACGAGCTTGGCCGATGGCAGCAGCGGGGCGAGGCGATTGGCCAGCGGCTCACCGTTCATGAGCCGCAGGTCGGACGCGATCAGGATGAGCGTGATCGCGTCGCGATGCTCCTCCGCGATGCGCAGGGCCAGCAGCGGCTGCGACCCCGCGTCCAGCACGGTATAGCCGCTGCGGCCGAGCGTGTCGAGCGCGAGCGCGCGGAAACCCGTGTCCACGGTCGCCAGCAGCACCGCGCCCGCCGGTCTCGGCGCGAGCACCCGGACCGCTCCGGGCGCCTGGCGTGGCGTCACCGCCTCGAGGAACTCCGGCTTCTGCGTCCCCACGAACATGCAGGCCAGGCCCTCGGCGTCGAGCCGCCACACGAGCGCGCGCGTCTCGACGGGCCGGCGGCCCGGAGGACGGAAGGAGAGCCCCACCTCCACCCCGAGCGCCGGGCGCTCCTTGAGGAGGATCTTGGCGCCGGAGGCGCTCACGTCCTTCGTCCGCCCCTGGAACTGGCGGGAGCCCGCGGCGACCGTGACCAGCCAGGACACCTGCTGGCGCGGGCACCGCCTGGCGTCCTGTTCCGCTTCGACCGTTCGGCTGACGTTCATATGTGAGCGTCGGGGAATCGCAAGAAGCGCGCCAGAGGAAAACTGCTTGCGATACAACGCCTTCGGGCGTGACGCGCGAAGGCAATGTCAGGCGGCTGTCAGCCTCGAGATCGCGCGGCTGACACTCAGAGCGCCGCCCGGCGGAGCCGCAGCGCGTTGGCGATCACCGACACCGAGCTGAGGCTCATCGCCGCGCTCGCGAGCATCGGGCTGAGCAGCAGGCCGGAGATCGGGTAGAGCACGCCCGCGGCGACCGGCACGCCGAGCACGTTGTAGACGAAGGCCAAGAAGAGGTTCTGGCGGATGTTCCGCATGGTCGCGCGCGAGAGCCGGCGCGCCCGCACGATGCCGCGCAGGTCGCCCTGGACCAGCGTGATGCCGGCGCTCTCCATCGCCACGTCCGTGCCGGTGCCCATCGCGATCCCCACGTCGGCCGGCCGCGAGGGCCGGCGCGTCGTTGACGCCGTCGCCGGCCATGGCCACCACGCGGCCCTCGGCCTGGAAGCGGCGGACGATCTCGGCCTTCCGCTCGGGCAGCACCTCGGCGATCACGTCGTCGAGGCCGAGCGTGCGGGCCACCGCGCGCGCGGTGGCCGCGCTGTCGCCGGTGACCATGATGACCCGGAGACCTTCCGCCTGGAGATCGCCGATCGCCTCGGCGCGCGCTCGCCTTGATGGGATCGGCGACGCCGAGGATGCCCGCGACCGCGTCGCCCGCGATCAGGAACACCACGGTCTGGCCCTCGCTCGCGCAGCGCCTCGGCCCGCTTCGCCGAGCTCGCCCGCGTCGACGCCCGAGCTCCTCGAGCAGGCGCGCGTTGCCGAGCGCCACCCGACGGCCCGCGGCCTCGCCGGTCACGCCGCGCCCGGTGAGCGAGCGAAACGCGTCCACCCGCGCCGGCGTCAGGCCTCGCGCGGCGGCGCCGGCCAGGATGGCGGCGGCCAGCGGATGCTCGCTGCCGCGCTCGAGCCCGGCGGCCAGGGCCACGATGTCCGCGTCGCTCGACGTCGCCGGCTGCGGACACCGAGGCGAGGCGCGGCTTGCCTTCCGTGAGCGTGCCCGTCTTGTCCACGACGCAGCGTGTCCACCTTCTCCAGCGTCTCGAGCGCCTCCGCGTCGCTTGATCAGCACGCCGGCCAGGGCGCCGCGGCCGGTCGCCACCATGATGGACATCGGCGTCGCCAGGCCGAGCGCGCACGGGCACGCGATGATCAGCACCGCCACCGCGTTGACGAGCGCGTAGGCCAGCCGCGGCTCCGGTCCGACGAGCCCCAACGCGAACGCGGCCAGCGCCGCGACCACCACCACCGCGGGGACGAACCAGGCCGACGACCTGGTCGGCCAGCCGCTGGATCGGCGCGCGGCTGCGCTGCGCCTCGGCCGACCATGCGAACGATCTGGGCCAGCAGCGTGTCGGCGCCGACCCGCTCCGCGCGCATGACGAAGCCGCCGGTGCCGTTGACGGTGCCGCCGGTCACGCGGTCGCCCGGCTCCTTCTCCACCGGGATCGGCTCGCCGGTGACCATCGACTCGTCCACCGCGCTCGCGCCCTTCCAGCACCACGCCGTCCACCGGCACCCGCTCGCCCGGCCGCACCCGCAGCCGATCGCCCGACCGCCACGTGCTCGAGCGGCACGTCCTCCTCGCTGCCGTCCGCGCGGAGCCGCCGGGCGGTCTTGGGCGGCAAGCCCGAGCAGCGCGCGGATGGCGCCGGACGTGGCGCTGCGGGCCCGCAGCTCCAGCACCTGGCCCGAGCAGGACCAGCGTGGTGATGACGGCCGCGGCCTCGAAGTACACCGGCGGCACGCCGCCGTGGCGCATCGCGTGCGGGAAGCGCGTCCGGGAACAGCACCGCGAGGACGCTGAACGCGAACGCGGCGCCGGTGCCCAGCGCGATCAGCGTGAACATGTTCAGGTTGCGCGTGACCAGCGACTGCCCAGCCGCGCACGAAGAACGGCCAGCCGCCCCACAGCACGACCGGCGTGGCCAGGACGAGCTGGGTCCAGAGCCACGCGGTGGGGCCGAGCGCGGCCACCAGCCCCGGCGCGAGCATCTCCGCCCATCGCGAGCGCGAGCACCGGCACGGTCAGGGCCAGGCTGACCCAGAAGCGCCGGGTCATGTCCACGAGCTCGGGGTTCGGCGCCCTCGTCGGCGGTGACCTCGAGCGGCTCGAGCGCCATGCCGCACTTCGGGCAGCTCCCGGGCCCGACCTGGCGCACCTCCGGGTGCATGGGGCACGTGTAGACGCGCGTGTCCTTGCCCGAGCCGGGCCCGATGGGAGGCGACGCCGGCAGGTGGAGGAAGCGCGCGGGATCGGCGATGAACCGCTCGCGGCAGCTCGGGTTGCAGAACCAGTAGATGGTGCCGGCGTGCTCCGCGCTGCCGCCCGCGGCGGCGCCCGGGGTCACGTCCATTCCGCAGACCGGATCGGTCAGGACCGCTGTCATGGGCTCATCCTACATCGGCGGACCGGCCCACGCTTGACTATTTGAGTATGTAGTTATATAGTCACTTCGGGAGGATCGGACAATGACGACGCTCACGAGCCCGGCGGATGTTCTCGCGATCGACACCTTTCCGGCCCCGGGCGACGGCTGCCTGGGCTACCTGGTCGTGGACGAGACGAGTCGCACCGTCCTGGCGATCGACCCTCGGCTGGACCAGGTCGACCGGTTCGTCGAGGCGCTCGCGGCCCACGATGCGCGTCTGACGTTCGTCCTCGACACCCACACGCACGCCGACCACCTCTCCGGGGTGCGCCGGCTCGCCCGACGGACCGGCGCGACCGTGCTGGCCCACACGGCCTCGAAGCTCCAGGGTCCGGTGCGGCGGATCAAGGGCGGCGCGACCTTCGAGCTCGGCACGACGACGGTGACGATCGTCGACGCCCCGGGCCACACGCCCGGACTCCCTCGCGGTGCTCGTGGAGGGCCACCTCTTCACGGGGGACGCCCTGTTCGCCGGTGGCGCGGGCCGGACCGACTTCATGGGAGGCAGCGCCGCCGACCTCTTCGACACGCTGCGGGGCTTCGAGAGCCTGCCGGACGCCACGGTGGTGCATCCCGGTCACGACTATGTCGGCCGGGCCGTGACCACGATCGGCGAGGAGAAGGCGAGCAATCCCCTGCTCCGCGAGCCGGACCGGGCCGCCTTCGTCGCCCGGCTCTCGACGAAGTCCGCGCCTCCCGCCAACATGGCGGCCATCCTGCGGCACAATCTCGGGGAGGCCGACGCGGCGACGATCACGGCCGAGGAGCTCCAGGCGCTTCGCCAGCCGGGCTCCGGGCTGCTCCTCCTCGACGTGCGAAGCCCGATCGAGTTCGAGAGCGAGCGCATCGAGGGCGCACTCAACGTGCCCCTGGACGCGCTCGATGCCCGCCGGGACGAGATCCCCGACGGAGCGGATCTGGTCGTCGTGTGCCGCACGGGAGTGCGGGCCACCATCGCGGCCGAGTCGCTCGCGCGGAGCGGACGCCGGGCGCGGGTTCTCGACGGCGGGTGCAGGCGTGGCGCCGGGCCCGGCTGCCGCTGCGCGAGGGGCGCAAGCGCCTGCCCGTCGATCGCCAGGTCCAGCTGATCGCCGGCGTCATGGTGCTCACCGGCGTCGGCCTTGGGCTTCTGGTGAGCCCTTGGTTTCTGGCGCTCGCCGCCTTCTTCGGAGCGGGGTTGACGTTCGCGGGCGCGACCGGAACGTGCGGGCTCGCGCTCCTGCTGATGAAGCTGCCCTGGAACGCGCCCCGGGCCCGGCCCGGCGACGAGCGGCGGGGCGGTGTGCGCGGCCGGGGGCGGCGCGGCGCCCACCTGCGCCGCGCCCACGCCGCCCAAGGTCTGACGTGGCGATGAAGCGGACCAAGTCCTCGCTCTCCCGGGAGGCGCTCGAGCTGATCGCTCAGCGCTTCCGGGCGCTCGCCGATCCGACCCGGCTCGCCCTGCTGCAGGCGATGTTCGAAGGCGAGCAGACCGTGCAGGATCTCTGCGCGATCACCGGGGCATCGCAGGCCAACACGAGCAAGCACCTGGCGCTGCTCCTCGAGCAGGGACTCGTCTCCCGGCGGCGTGACGGCCTCTTCACGCGCTACCGAATCGCGGATCCCACCCTCGAGCGGCTGTGTCGGCTGGTCTGCGGCTCGCTCGCCGAGCGGAACGAGACCGTCCGGAGCCACCTCGTGTCCTGAAGGCGGGACTCAGCGACCGGTCCCCTGCGCGGGCGCGTCCGCAACCACCCGCCGCAGCCTCGTCACCGTGTCGACGAGGCTGGCCCGCTCGCTGCCGGCGGTCAGGAAGGCGGGCACGTAGCTGCGCACCGCGATCGCGTAGGTGACGAGGCTTCCGCCCGGGCGCGCCTCGACCAGCCAGTAGCCGGAGTTCTCCCGCAGCAGGCCATTGGCCCGCTCCTCCGCGAGGCGCCACTCGATCCGCCGGCGCCCGGGGTCGGCCACCTTCCGCATGTGGAACCGGAAGGTGAAGAATCCGACGCGGACCGTGTAGCGCACGAGCACGCGCGGCCCGCTCGCCTCCAGCACCTCCGCGGCGACCACCCCGGGGTAGTAGCGCGGATGGCCCGGATAGTCGGTGAGGACGCCCCAGACCCGCTCCACGGGCGCCGGCACGAGGGCCACCGCCGTGCCACCTCCGGCGCCGGGGCTCGCGCCCTCGGGCCGGGCATCGAGCAGCACGATCTCGCCCTCGGCCAGTCGGCGCTGCTGCTCGGTGGTGAGGGCGGGCGGGCCCGCGGCCCCGGCGCTCGCGCTCGCGACGAGGGCACACGCCACCACCGCCGACACCAGGAGGAGCCACGAGCCGCGCGCCAGGCGGCGGAGGCTCACCCGCGCGCTCCGATCAGGGGCCCTGCCGGGTCGGGCGCGGGATGGGCGCATCGGCCGTCGAGAACAGCGCGGCGTGGACCGGGTCCCGGACGATCATCTCGGCGGCGCGCTCCGCGAGCGCGGTGATCGTGAGCAGCGGATTGTTGCCGAGGGCGGTGGGCAGGATGGAGCCGTCCACCACGTAGAGTCCCGGATGCACCGTCCCCGCACCCGCCCCGGGCGAGGCGTCGTACACCCGCCCGCGATCGTCCACCACGCCCTCCGCCGCCGTCGCGCCCATGCGGCAGCCGCCCAGCGGATGCGCGGTATAGTTCCGGGCGGGGGTGAAGGGCCGGAAGCGCCCGCCCTGGGCGCTCGCGTACTCCCGCATCAGCGTCATCATCTCGGCGTGGCTCGGCTGGCGGTCGTAGTCGGGCCAGCGCACCGCGATCCCGTCGTCGTCGAGTCGGAGCTCGCCCGACGCCGAGTCGTGCCCGCAGCCGAGCAGGGTGATCCCCCGGTTCAGGTCGGCCAGCATGAGCAGCGCCACGCCCGGCGCGTGGGCGCTCGGATGCGCGAGATCCTCGAACATCACGCGGCGGTGCATCGGACGGCCCGGCAGGCGGAAGTCGATGGCGCCCTGGATGGCGGCGCCCACCAGTTCCACGGGGGCGCCGTTCGCGATGCCCACGCCGGCCGTGTTGGTGATCACCGCGGGCTCGGCGTACTGGTAGTCCGCGAACCCCAGATAGTTCCCATTCGCCGAGAAGCCCCGCCCCAGCCAGTCGGACAGGGCGAGCCGGTGCCGCCGCCGCGAGCGCAGCAGGATCTCGGTGGTCCCCAGGGTGCCGGCGGCGAGGATCAGCACGCGCGCCGTCACCCAGCCCCGCTCCTCCCCTCGGCCGCCGTCGGGCCGGTGGAGATAATGGACGCGGTGGATTCCATCCACGATCTCGACGTGCTCGACCTCGACCTGGGTGAACATCTCCACCCCATGAGCCCAGGCGAGAGGCAGGTAGTTCATGTCGAGAGAGTTCTTGGCGCCGACATTGCACCCGGTGACGCAATCCCCGCACTGCACGCAGCCCTGCTGCCGCATGCCCTGGCCGTTCTCACGCGCGTCGAAGGTCACGGCCAGCTCCACCGGATACGCGGGAGCGTTCCACTGACCGCGCGCCCGCAGCGCCGAGGCGGAGGACAGGTGGGCCCGGAGCTTCGGCGGAACGCGATCCTCGGGAGTCGTCCGCCCGGCGAGCATGCGGCGCGCGCGCTGATAGAAGCGTCGGAGCTCCTTCTTCTCCCGGAGGGAGCCCGGCCACTCCGGCTGGGCGAAGACCGCCTCTTCGGCCTCGATCACGACGGCGCAGTTGATGAGTGAGGTGCCGCCGAGCCCGCTGCCCACGACCACCTCGACGTCGCCCCGGTCGTAGAATCCGTAGAGCCCCAGGGGATTGCGGGAGAGCTGCTCCCCCATCCAGGACGGCCGCCGGGCCAGCGGGTTGAACGAGGTGAGATGTGCGGGGAAGGTGCCGGGCACCCATTCGCGGCCGCGCTCGAGGAGTCCGATCCGGACACCGGGACGACGCGCGGCGGCCAGACGCGCCGCGCAGACCGCGCCTCCGTAGCCCGAGCCCACGATGAGGACATCGAAGTCCGGCCGGCCGGGACGGGCCGCCCGCGCGGTCCGCAATCCGTCGGAGACCGAGGCCAGCGCTCCGCGGCCGCTCTCGCCGGCCTCGGTGCCGTCGGGACGGGCGACGCGGCGCCGCAGCCGCGAGAGGCTCTCACGGTAGTTCGCCTCCGCGGCCCGCGCGAGGTCGCTCTGCGTGTTCGTGAACGGGACCGCGCAGCCGGGCAAGGCCGCGGCGGCCAGCGCGGCGCCTCCGAGCGCGAGAATCTGGCGACGCCCGACTCTATCCGCCATCGTGTCCGCAGGATAGCATTTCCCGTCCCGCGCCCGAAGACGCGCGGAGGTCACTCCGCCAGGACCTTGTGCACGAGCTGGACCGCGGCCGAGCCCTCGCCCACCGCGGACGCCACGCGCTTCATGCTCCCCGACCGGACGTCGCCGACTGCGAACACGCGGGGCAGGCTGGTCTCGAACTGGTGGGGCCGGCGGGCGAGCGGCCACTGCGCCGTCTCCAGATCCTCGGGCGTGAGGTCCAGGCCGGTCCTGACGAAGCGCTGCGCGTCGAGCGCCACGCAGCCGCCGAGCCAGGCGGTGTTCGCGTCGGCGCCGGTCATGGAGAAGACGTGGCGGATGTCGCGGCGCTCGCGGTCCGACGCCTTGGCGCTCCGCCACCAGACGCGCTGCAGCCGCCCGTCACCCTCGAGGGCCTCGATCTGCGTGTAGGGCCGGAGCGTGATCGCCGCGCTCTCCTCGATGCGGCCGATGAGGTACCGGGACATGCTGTCCACGAGCCCGGCGCCCCGCACCAGCAGGTGCACGTGCTTCGCGATGCCGGACAGGAACACCGCGGCTTGCCCGGCCGAGTTGCCGCCGCCCACCACCGCGATCTCCTCACCGTCGCAGAGCTGCGCCTCCACCTGCGTGGCGCCGTAGTACACGCCGTTGCCCTCGAACCGGCCGAGCTCGGGCACGGCGAGCTTGCGGTAGGCCGCGCCGGTGGCCACCACGACCGCGTGGCCCTGCACCGTCCCGCCATCGGCGCACGTGATGCGGAGCTGCCGGTCCGCGCAGGCGAGCCCCACCGCCACCCGGGCCACCGCCAGGTTCGCCCCGAACTCCTTGGCTTGGAGGAACGCGCGGTCGGCCAGGTCCTGGCCGGAGATACCCCCGGGGAAGCCCAGGTAGTTCTCGATCCGGGAGCTCGACCCCGCCTGGCCGCCCGGGGCGCTGGTCTCCAGGACGAGCACGTCGAGCCCTTCGGACGCCGCGTAAACCGCCGCGGCCAGACCGGACGGCCCCGCGCCCACCACGACGAGGTCGTGCACGTGCGCGTCGTCGAGCTCGGGGTTGAGGCCGAGCGCGGCGGCGACCTCCACGTTGCTCGGGTTGCGCAGGGCCCGGCCCCGGTCGCGGCACAGCAGCACCGGGATGTCCGCGAGCCCGATCCGGAATTGCTCGAGCAGCGCCTCCACATCCCGGTCGCGCTCGACGTCGAGGTAGACGTACGGATGCCCGTTGCGCGCCAGGAAGGCCTTGAGGCGCAGGGTGTCCGCCGAATGGCCCGAGCCGATCAACACCACGCCCCCCAGGGTGTTGGCGATGAGGTGCGCGCGGCGGAGCGCGAAGGCGCGCAGGAACAGCTCGCTCAGCTCCGGGTCCGTCTGCACGATGTGCCGGAGCTCTGCCAGATCGATCTCGAGCAGCTCGGTCGCGTCCAGCGCCCGCGCGGCGACCAGGCTCTGACGCCCCGACATCATGTCCACCTCGCCGGTGAACTCCCCGGCCTCGTGGATCGCGACGCGCTCCACGCCGACCCGGGACGGGCTCGCGATCTCGACGCGCCCCTCCAGCAGCACGTAGAACGCGCGCTTGGCCGAACCGCGCTCGTAGACCATCTCGCCGGGCGCGAACCGGTGCCGCCGGCCGAGCGGAAGCAGCCGGTCCATCTGCGCGCGGGTGAGCTTCGGGAACATCGCGGCCAGGTGCTCGGAGAGATCCGCCATGGTGTCCGAAGGATAGCATCGCCGTCCACCGCCCGGACCCGTGTGCTACGCTGCCGGGAGCCATGCAGAGCGCTCAGCTCGTCCTGGCTCTGCTCATCGCGGTCGCCGCGCTCGTGACGATCGCGCGACGGCTCGGCATCGCCTACCCGATCTTCCTGGTCATCGGCGGGCTCGCGCTGGGCCTCGTGCCGGGCACCCCGCACGTCGAGGTGGACCCGGATCTCATCTTCCTCTTCATCCTGCCCCCGCTGCTCTACATCGCGGCCTTCTACACCCCGCTGCGCAGCCTGCGCGCGAATCTGGGCACCATCGGCTCGCTCGCGGTCGGCCTGGTCGTCGTCAGCGCGTTCGCGGTGGCCGCGGTGGTGCACACCCTGATCCCCAGCATCCCGTGGGCGGTCGCCATCGCGCTCGGCGCGATCGTCGCCCCGCCCGACGCGATCGCGGCGGCCGCCATCGCCTCCCGCCTGGCCGTCCCGCGCCGGATCGTGTCGGTGCTCGAGGGTGAGAGCCTCCTGAACGACGCCACCGCGCTCACGATCTACAGCATCGCGATCGCGGTGGCGGTCGGGGGCGCGTTCAAGGCGTCCGTCGGCGTCGAGACGTTCGTGGGCGCCATGCTGGGCGGCCTGGCCATCGGCCTCGCGGTGGGCTGGATCATCGCGCAGATCCGCGCGCGCATCGAGGACACGCCGGTCGAGATCACGATCTCGCTCCTGACCCCCTACGCCGCGTTCCTGCCCGCCCAGGAGCTCGGCGCCTCCGGGGTGATCGCGGCGGTGGTCGCGGGTCTCTACCTCGGCCGCCGCGCCTCGCGCATGATGGGGGCCGACGCCCGCCTGACCGGCCGCGCGGTGTGGGAGACGATCGCCTTCCTCCTGAACGGGATGGTCTTCATCATCACCGGCCTCGAGGTCCCGTTCCTCCTGCGCTCGCTCGATGCCTCCACCGCGATCCGGCTCGTCGGCATCGGCCTCATCGTGAGCCTCGTCCTGCTCGTGGTCCGCGCGCTCTGGATCTTCCCGAGCGAGCTCGCGGCGTGCGCGGTGCGCGGCGAGTCGCGCCCGCACCGCTTCCTCGCGCACTCGCTGGTGCTGTCGTGGGCCGGGATGCGCGGCGGCGTCTCCCTCGCGATCGCGCTCGCCGTGCCGCTGACCCTGCCCGGCGGCGCGCCGTTCCCCGCGCGCGAGACGCTCGTGATCGTGACCGTGACCGTCATCGTGGTCACCCTGCTGGGCCAGGGGCTCAGCCTGCCGTGGCTCATCCGCCGGCTCCGCCTGGGCACCGATCCGGAGCTGCGCGAGGAGGAGGCCCGCGCGCGCCAGCAGCTCGTCGAGGCCGCCACGCGGCGGATCGACGAGCTCTACCCGGTCTGGCCGGGCCACCGCCCGCTGCTCGATCGGCTGCGCGAGACCTACGAGCACCGGTCCGAGCACGTCGAGCGGCAGCGCGACGCGGGCGCCTCCGGCGAGGAAGATCGGGAGATCATCGAGCATCGCGAGATCCAGCGCACCGTCATCGATTCGGAGCGCGAGGCGCTGCTGCGCCTGCGCGCGGAGGGGGCGATCGACGACGACGTGCTGCGGGCGCTCGAGCGGGAGCTGGACCTCGACGAGCGCCGGATCGACTCCTGAGGCTCAGGCCCCGCGGTCGGCGGGGACCAGGCCGAGCCGGCGGGCCGCGCCCAGAATCGACTCGGCGCGCTTGACGAAGGGGATGTCGATCATGCGGCCGTCCACCAGGAAGGCCCCGACCCCGTTGCGCTCGGCGCCGCGCGCGGCCTCGACCACCCTGAGGGCCGCGGCGATCTCGGCGTCGCTCGGGCGGAACACCGCATTGGCGAGCGGGACCTGGGTGGGATGGATGCAGGACTTGCCGATGAAGCCGAGCCGCCGCGCGCGCTTCCGCCTCGCGCGTGAAGCCCTCGGGATCCGCCACCGTCCCGTAGACCGTGTCGCACGCCCAGATGCCCGCCTCGGCCGCGGCGAGGCGCACGGTGAGCTGCGTGGCGTGGACCGCGCGGGCGTCGGCCCGGTCGATGCCGTAGGGCTCGAAGAGATCGCCCAGGCCGAGCTGGAGCCCGACGACCCGCGGGTGCGCCGTCGCGATCTCGAGGGCCAGCCGCAGCCCCCGCGGCGATTCGATGTTCGCGAGAATGCCGATGGGGCGCCCGATCCGCCGCTCCGCCTCCACCCGGGCGAGCGCGGCCGCCGCGGCCCGCACGTCCTCCGCGGACTCGGGCTTCGGGCAGGTTGATCATGTCCACCGCCGGCCACGCCACCGCCCGCAGGTCGGCCTCGAAGTGCGGCGTCGTCAGCCCGTTCACCCGCACGATGAGAATCTTGCCCGGCGGGCGCTCGGAGGCCTGGCGCAGGAAGGCTTCCAGCGTCCCGCGCGCGTCGGCCTTCCGGCTCTCCTGGACCGCGTCCTCCAGGTCGAACGAGAGCGCGTCGGCGGCGCCGGCCAGGGCCTTCGCGAAGAGCTCGGGCCGCGAGGCGGGCACGAAGAGCTTGCTGCGCATGAGGAGGTCCGCCACGATCAGACCACCGCGCCCGCGCCACGCAGCCGCTCGATCTCCGCGTCGGCGTAGCCGAGGCTCGCCAGGATCTCCCGCGAGTGCTGCCCGAGCTGCGGCGCCGCGAAGGGCGCGGGCGGTGGGCCATCGCCGAAGCGCACCGGATGCGCCATGCCGCGGTAGTGCCCCACCCCCGGGTGCTCGAAGCTGGCCAGGATGCCCTCCGCGGCCACCTGCGGATGGTCGAACATGTCCTCCACCGGACGCGCCGCCGCGCAGGGCACGCGCTCGCCGAAGTGCGCCTCCCACTCGACCGCGGTGCGCGCCTGCAGCGCCGCGCGCAGCCGCGGGACGAGCACCGCCTCGTGCTCCGCCCGCTTCCGCACCGTGTCGAACCGCGGATCGCTCGCGAGGTCGGCCAGCCCGGTCAGCTCGCACAGGGCCTGCCAGAAGTGCGGCGTGTTGGCCGAGATGTAGAGGCTGCCGTGCTTCGTCGGGTGGATCCCGGTGATGCCTCCCGAGCGCATGTCGCGCCAGACGTCGCGCGGCTCTCCGTCCACCCACACCAGCCGGGTGGCCTGCATCGTGAGCGCGCTGCGCAGGAGCGACACGCTCACGTACTGGCCGCGCCCGGTGCGCGAGCGCTCGAAGAGCGCGGAGGACACCGCGAAGGCCAGCATCGAGGCCGAGTAGAAGTCCACCGCGGAGCCGTACACGATCGCGGGATCGCCCGGCTTGCCCTGCTCGACCGCGATGCCGGTCATGGTCTGGAGCACCTGGTCGTACCCGGCGCGATCCTTGAGCGGGCCCCGGTCGCCGTAGCCGGTCAGCGCGCAGTAGATCAGGCGCTCGTTCACCGCCCGCATCCGGTCGTAGTCGATGCCGAGCCGCGCGGGCACCGACGGCCGGAAGTTGTGGACCAGCACGTCGGCGCGGGAGACCAATCGGCGCAGCACGCCCAGGCCGTCGGGATGCTTGAGGTCGAGGCCGATGCCGTGCTTGTTGCGATTGACTCCGAGGAACGCCCGGCTCTCGCCGGGGAGCGTGGACGGGTAGTTGCGGAGGTTGTCGCCCTCGGGCGGCTCGACCTTGATGACGAGGGCGCCCTGATCGCCGAGCAGGGTGCAGCCATAGGGACCGGCCACGTAGCCGCTCAGATCGAGCACCGTGACGCCACTCAGGGGCCCGTGACCCTCGCGCGCGCCGAACGCAGGCACGGGCGTCAGCGGCTGGCGAAGATGGTGGTGCGGCCCTTCTGATCGAACGCGAGCACCTGGTAGCGCTCGGCGGCCTGCCCGGGCGCCTCCATGCCCGGGGAGCCGATGGGCATGCCCGGCACCGCGAGGCCGACCACGGAGGGCCGCTCGCGCAGCAGGCGGTCGATCAGATCGGCGGGGACGTGCCCCTCGACGACGTACCCCTCGACCACCGCGGTGTGGCAGCTCTGCAGCGCCCGCGGCACGCCGAGCTTCCGCTTGATGGGCGCGAGATCCTCGTTGTCCTCCGTCTTCACCGCGTAACCACTTGCGCGCAGGTGCCCGACCCACGCCGCGCAGCAGCCTCAGGTCGGGGACTTGTGGACCGTGATCGTGGGCTTCGCCGCCGCGCCGGCCAGACGCGCGCCCGCCGCGGCGAGCGCGACGGTCACGGCGCCGATCAGCAGCCCGCGCCGCGCGAGGGGCTCGCTCATGCCTGGAGGAACGCGAGCAGGTCCGCGTTGATCTGAACCTTGTGCGTCGAGCACATCCCGTGCGGCAGGCCCGGGTAGACCTTCAGCGTGGCGCCCTTCACGAGCTTCGACGACAGCATCGCCGAGGCGCCGATCGGCACGATCTGGTCGTCGTCGCCGTGCAGGATCAGCGTCGGCACGTCGATCTTCTTGAGGTCCTCGGTGAAGTCCGTCTCCGAGAAGGCCTTGATGCAGTCGAAGACGCCCTTGAAGCCGGCCAGCATCCCCTGGAGCCAGAACGAGTCGCGCAGGCCCTGCGAGACCTTGGCGCCCGGCCGGTTGGCGCCGTAGAACGGCGTGGAGAGATCCTTGAAGAACTGCGCGCGGTCGGCGAGGACGCCGGTGCGGATCTGGTCGAAGGCGTCCATCGGCAGGCCGCCCGGGTTGGCGGCCGTCTTGAGCATGATCGGCGGCACCGCGCCGATCAGCACCGCCTTGGCCACCCGCTTCGTGCCGTGGCGGCCGAGGTAGCGGGCGACCTCGCCGCCGCCGGTGGAGTGGCCGACGTGGATCGCGCTCTTCGAGATCGAGCGCGTCGACCAGCGCCGCGAGATCGTCGGCGTAGGTGTCCATCTCGTTGCCGTTCCAGGGCTGGCTCGACCGGCCGTGGCCCCGGCGGTCGTGGGCGATGCAGCGGTAGCCGCGGGCGCCGAGAAAGAGCATCTGGTCTTCCCACGCGTCCGCGCTCAGCGGCCAGCCGTGGCTGAAGACGACGGGCTGCCCGCTGCCCCAGTCCTTGTAGTAGATCTGGGTGCCGTCCTTCGTGGTGATCGTGCTCATGCGCCCGAGGATCAGCCCAAACCGGCGCTTCGTCAAGCCGAGCGACACTCGCCGTCACGCCGGCCGGCTCTCGTGGCCCCAAGTAGGCCAAATGTCACGCGGCGGTTCTGGCCCCGAACCTGCACATATTTCACCGAGGGGAGTACACCATCATGAGACGATCCGTACGATTCGCAGCGGCCACGGGACTCGGTGTGGGCATCCTGCTCGTCGCCGGGGAGGCGGGCGCCCAGTACCGGTACGCGGACGCCGACGGCGTCAGCAAGGTCGTGCAGTACAAGCTCGACGTCCCCGCGGACTACCGCGATGCCGCGGTCTGGATCGGGCCGACCGGAGTCGGCCAGCCGGCCCTCAGTGACGGCGCGCGGGAGACGAAGCGGCGTGACGACCTGTACCGCGGCACCGCGGCCCAGCAGGAGTCCTACAAGGCTCAGAAAGCCGCCGAACTGGAGCGACAGAGACTATGGCGACAGAAATGATGCGGTTTCCACTCGTGGTGGGCCTGCTCGTCCTGAGCCTGGCCACCGTTGCCTTCGCGGCACCGGACAAGCCGATCGCCAACGTGAAGAGCCTGACCGGCGACTGGCGCTCGATCGGCGGGACCTCGGCGGCGGCCATCCGGATCAAGCCGGACGGCTCCTACGAGGGCATCTCGGCGAACGGGACCAAGACGGCCGGGAAGATCACCACCGCCGGCGGCAAGACGTCGTTTCAGTCAGCCAACTCGGCGGGAACCGTCACCCTGTCCCAGGAGGGCGGCAAGGACGTGCTCTTCTTCGTGCGAGCGGACGGACGCGGGTCGGCCAAGCTGGAGCGCGTGAAGTAGACGCAAGCCGTCCAGCTCGACCAGGCAGTCGGTCGTGAGCCTCAAGGTGGCGCCCTGATCGAGCGCGCCGATCGCGACGTCCGCCGGGCTGGTCGTCAGGAGGTCGAGCCCGACCCGCGCCAGCGTGGCGATCGTCGTCGAGGACGAGGATCCTGCCCGGGGAGTCATCCGGGCGAGAGGAAGACTACGGCCTCCCGCCGTTATGACGGTGAGGCGGCAGATGGAAGGTCACGATGCCGCCCTGCCCTTCGTCCCGCGGGATCTCGAGCTCGCCGCGGTGCCGCCGGATGATCCCGTACGCCAGGCTCAGCCCGAGCCCCTGGTGTCGAGGGCCCTTCGTGGTGAAGAAGGGCTCCAGCGCGCGGTGCCGCACCTCGTCGGACAGGCCCTTGCCGGAATCGGCGACCGCGCAGTAGACGGCCTCGGGTGTGGCCCACGTCCGGAGCGCGATCCGGCCACCGGCCGGCAGCGCCTCGACCGCGTTGAGGATCAAGGCCACGAGCACCTCGCGGAGCGGCGCGGGCAGGGCCAGCACCTCCGAGATCTCGCCGGGCTCGAAGGCCACCTCGATCGTTCCGGCGGACACCAGGGGCGCCCACGGGGTTGCCCGGGCATTGAGCAGGTCCCGCACGAGCCGGTTCAGGTCGAGCGGCATGGCGTCCGAGAGCGTCGTGGCCTCGGTGAAGGACTTCACCCGTCGCATGATGTCCGCGGCATCCATCGTGGTCCTCTCGAGCGTTTCGAGTCGCTTCCGGACTCCGGGCTCCGTGGATTCGCGGAGGAGAAGCTGGGCGCTGCCCAGGACCGCCTGCAGCACGTTGTTCACGTAGTGGGTGACCCCGGCGGCCAGCGTGCCCACCGCCTGCAGGCGCTCGGTCACGACGAGCTGCTCCTGCGACGAGCGGACCGCGGTCAGCGCTTCGCGCAGCTCTCCGTAGAGCTGATGGTTCTCCAGCACGATGGCGGCCTGATCGGCGAAGGCGCGAACGATCTCGATCTCCTCCGCGCCGAAGGACCGTCCCGCGAGGTCGCCCACGCCGAGGGCCCCGATCACCCGATCCTGCACGATGAGCGGAACCGCGAGCACGGCGTGATACTGGGCCGCCTCGATCGCCGCCCGCAGCTCCGGGGTGAGCGAGACCCTCGGCTCCATCAGGATGTCCGGCGTCAGCACGGGCTGGCGGTCCCGGACCGCAAGATCGATCATCCCGGCGGCCTCGGGGAACACGATCTCGGGCCGGTTACCCAGCTCCGTGTCGCCCGAGACCGCGACGACGACGGGATCGGCGGTGGCCCGGTCGAGCCCGAACACGGCGGCGACCCGGACGTCCAGCACCGCGAAGACACCGTCCGCGATGCGCTGCCCGACCTCCTCGACGGCCAGCGACTGCGGCAGGAGGTTCGCGATCTCGGCCAGGCGCTCGGCCACCCGCCGGCGCCGCTCGCTCTTGGCGAAGAGGTGCGCGTTCTGGAGAATCAGCGCCGCCTGGGCGCCGAACACGCTCAGGAGCTCGATCTCGGCCTCGCCGAACACCCGATGCGCGCCGCCGCCCAGCACGAGGACGCCGAGGAGCTGCCCCCTGGCCCGCAGCGGCAGCGCCACGGTGGACTCGGTCTCCTCCTCGACGAGCCGCGGGTCGGCGCCGACGGGGAGGGCCGACTCGGGCGTCTCCGCCGAGGTCACGGTCCGGTCTTCCGCCAGCGCCCGCCACGCGATCCCGACGCCGGACGGCAGGCGCCAACCTACCCAGCTCCTGGCATCTCCCGAGCCGGCGGCCGCCACGCAGACCAGGGACGCGGCGTCGATCTCGTACAGCACGGCCCGCCGGCCCTGGAAGACCTCGACCACGGCCGTGACGATGCGGTCCGCGGCCGACCCAACGTCCAGGGGGGCCAGAGGTCCCGTCCGACCTGGGCCATGGCCCGGGTGGCCCGCGTGCCCCGCCGGCGGTCGCTGATGTCACGCGCCACCGTGAGATAGCCCACGATCCGCTCCGACTTCGTGACCCGGCTCACGGTGGCCTCGATCCACACCCGGGTGCCGTCCTGCCGGAGGAGCTCGCACTCGAAGGGCGGCGCTTCCTCGCCGCGCCGCGCGGCCTCGAGCCGGGCCGTCACGCGCTCCCCGCCGTCCGGGGTCAAGAGCTGGACGATCGGCTGGTCCCGGAGCTCGGCCTCGCCGTACGCGGTGAGGGTCTCGGCATACCGGTTGGCCAGCACCACGTGGCCGCTGGGGTTCAGGAGCAGGACCGCCTCGGTCAGGGCGTCGGTGACGAGCCGGTACCGCTCCTCCGACTCGCGCAGGGCCCGAACGAGCCGCTGCCGGGCCAGGGCCTGCTCGACCGTCTTGAGGAGATGGTCGACGTCGAGCGGCTTGACGAGATACGACGCGACCTGCCCCTCGATGGCCTCCAGCGCGGTCGCGAGCGAGCCGTACCCGGTGATGAGGATCACCTCGGTGTCGGGCGAGCTGGCCTTGAAGCTGCCCAGCAGCTCGATGCCCGAGATGTCCGGCAGCTTGAAGTCGACGATGGCCACGTCCACCGGGGGCGACTGGATCAGCCGGCTGAGCGCGGCGCTGCCGCGGTTCGCGGAGTGGACCCGATGGCCCTCCCGCGAGAGCACATCCCCGAGCGTCTCGAGCATGCCGGGGTCATCGTCCACGATCAGAATGTCCGCACGCTGTGTCATCACACTCATAAGGGCCTCCCATTCGCCAGGTGTCCCCCGGGTGCGGTACGTCCACCAAGACTAAGAAAGCCAGTACACTACGAGCCCCCATTTAAGGTCTGTGCCGAACTGAACAACCCGATGTGTGTCGAACGGAACATGCGCCATTGGACCAAAGTCCAATGGGCGGGCGTCCGGCGGGGCTGCTACCCTCGGGGCCAACCAGTTCTCCCCCCACCAAGGAGAGGCACCATGGCTCAAGACAAGAAGATGACTCTGCACCCGCTCCACGACCGTGTCCTGCTCAAGCGGATCGACGAGGAGCCCGCGCGGAAGAGCGGCATCATCATCCCCGACAGCGCGAAGGAAAAGCCGCAGGAGGGCAAGGTCATCGCGGTGGGCAAGGGCAAGGTCTCCGAGGACGGCAAGAAGACCCCGCTCGACGTCAAGGCGGGCGATCGCGTCCTCTTCGGCAAGTACTCCGGGAGCGAGGTCACGGTGAACGGCGAGGAGTACCTCATCATGAAGGAGGAGGACGTTCTCGGCATCCTCAACTCCTAACCGGCTCCGCCGCAGTCCTACCGTTCGCACCCATGAGAGGAACCACCCATGCCCAAGCAGCTCCTGTTGAAGGAGGAGGCCCGCGCGGCGCTCCTGCGCGGCGTCAACATCATCGCCCACGCGGTCAAGGTGACGCTGGGACCCAAGGGCCGCAACGTCGTCATCTCCAAGAAGTTCGGCAGCCCCACCATCACGAAGGACGGGGTGACGGTCGCCAAGGAGATCGAGCTCAAGGACCCCTACGAGAACATGGGGGCCCAGATGATCAAGGAGGTCGCCTCCAAGACCTCCGACCTCGCGGGTGACGGGACCACCACCGCGACCGTGCTGGCCCAGGCCATCTTCCGCGCCGGGCTCCGCAACGTGACCGCGGGCGCCAACCCCATGGGGCTGCAGCGGGGCATCGAGCAGGCGGTGGTGAAGGTCGTCGCCGAGCTCCAGAAGATGTCGAAGTCGACGAAGGACAAGAAGGAGATCGCCCAGGTCGCCACCATCGCCTCCAACAACGACCCAGCGGTCGGCCAGCTCATCGCGGAGGCCATGGAGAAGGTCGGCAAGGACGGCGTGATCACGGTGGAAGAGGCCAAGGGGATGGAGACCGACCTCGAGGTCGTGGAGGGCATGCAGTTCGACCGGGGCTACCTCTCCCCCTACATGGTGACCGACCCCGAGCGCATGGAAGCCACCCTCGAGGACTGCCTCGTCCTGATCCACGAGAAGAAGCTCAGCACCATGAAGGACATGATTCCCCTGCTCGAGCAGGTGGCCCAGTCGGGCAAGCCGCTCCTGATCATCGCCGAGGACGTGGAGGGCGAGGCCCTCGCCACCCTCGTGGTCAACAAGCTGCGCGGCACCCTCTCGTGCTGCGCGGTGAAGGCGCCGGGCTTCGGCGACCGCCGCAAGGCCATGCTGGACGACATCGCGATCCTGACCGCGGGCAAGGCCATCACCGAGGATCTCGGCATCAAGCTCGAGAACCTCAAGCTGGAAGACCTCGGCAAGGCCAAGAAGGTGGTGGTGAACAAGGACAACACCACCCTCATCGACGGCGCGGGCAAGACCGCGGCGATCGAGGGCCGCATCAAGCAGATCCGGGCCCAGATCGAGGAGACCACCTCGGACTACGACCGCGAGAAGCTCCAGGAGCGGCTCGCCAAGCTGGCCGGCGGCGTGGCCATCATCAAGGTGGGCGCGGCGACCGAGACGGCCATGAAGGAGAAGAAGGCCCGCGTGGAGGACGCGCTCAACGCGACCCGCGCGGCGGTGGAGGAAGGCATCGTGCCGGGCGGCGGGGTCGCCCTGCTCCGGGCCTCGAAGGCCCTCGACGGCCTCAAGCTCTCGGGCGACGAGGCGACCGGGGTGGACATCGTGCGGCGCGCGCTCGAGGAGCCCCTCCGGCAGATCGTCCAGAACGCGGGCCTCGAGGGCTCCATCGTCGTCGAGAAGGTCCGGGGCTCGACCGACCCGGCCCACGGCTTCGACGCCGAGTCGAACACCTACGTGGACATGGTGAAGGCCGGGATCATCGACCCGACCAAGGTCGAGCGGGTCGCCCTGCAGCACGCCGCGTCGATCGCGTCGCTCATGCTGACCTCCGAGGCGCTGATCACCGACATCGCGGACGGGAAGCCGGGCATGCCGGCCATGCCGCAAGGCGGCGGGGACTACTAGGTCCCCCGCCTCACGCGTGCAGGAGGACGTTGAGTAGCGAGCTGTGGATGTGCAGGCCGCCGTTGTAGTCGATGAAGCCGAGCTTCCGGAACTTGTTCATGAACCCGCTGATCCGCGGCCGGGTGGTCCCGACCATTTCAGCCAGGACCTCCTGGCTGATCTTCGGGATCACCGGCTCGGTTGTCCCTTCCTTGCCAAAGCGGGCCAGGAGCAGGAGCACCCGAGCCAGGCGCTTCTCGCTCGAGTTGAAGAGCTGATCCACCAGGTCTTCCTCGAAGCGCACGTTGCGGGCCAGCAGGTGGGCCATGAAGCGCTCGGCGAACGGTGACCGCTCGTGGAGCAGACGGATCATGGCCTGCCGCGCGATCCGCACCAGCGACACGTCGGTCATCGCCGACGCGCTGGCCATGCGAAGGGGCTGGCCCGCGAGACACCCTTCGCCGAAGAAGTCTCCGGGACCGAGCAGGGCCACGATCGCGGATTTCCCCCCTTTCGAGAGCACCGCCAGCTTGACCTGCCCTCGCTCGAGGTAGAACACCGCGTCCGCCGGATCGCCCTGGGCGAAGATCACCTGATTCTTCCGGTACCCGGAGACCGACCGGCCCGTGCCCGCCTTCGTCAGGAAGGTCTTCGCGTCGATTCTCGCCGGCTTCTTGCGTCCCATCGCAGCCTCTCCGTCGATTCCGAATGAACTACCGCCTTGCCTCCCGTCGCATCGCAGACCAGTCACGCTTCATGGACATGACGCGCTTCTGCTCGGGCCCTCTGGTGTCTCGCCGGCCTTCAGAGTCCTCATCATCGCCAGCCACTCCAACCGTCCACCGGGGAGGAGGACGTGGAATAAACGCAGTGAAATCTTGCGCCAGTCCCCGGCCGGTTTTCAACTAAATTCGGCCGAGATTCTCCGTCGAGGGGGTCACCGTGTAAGGACACCTTCACTAGAGCGGGTGCCCCCTCCTCCGAGGAGGGCTACACGAACTCGAGCCCCGACGGCCGCTTCGCCCAGATCGCGGTGAAGCGCAGCGGCACGGTGCGATCCTGGCCGCCCGCCGGCACCGCGTACACCGCGGTGCCGGTGATGATCGCGATGCAGCCGTACGCGCGCGTCTTGGCGTCGCCATTCGGGGTCATCTTGCGGTACTTCGTGCGGCCGGAGCGCATCGCGTCGATGCACTTCGCCTTGTCGTCGCTCACCGCGGAGGAGTGCTTGTACGTGGGGTCGTTGCCGAACAGCTTGTCCATCGCCGCGAAGTCGTTCGACGTCTGCGCGGCGTAGCGCGCGGTCTCGGCCTTCATCGCCTCGTCGGCGGTGATGGTGCCGCTGCACTCCTAGGCCGAGGCCGCCCCCGCCCAGATGAGTCCCAGCACCGCGATCAGGGTGGACAGCCGCACGACTCGCTCGGTCATCGCGCTCCTCCTTTGTGCAGGTGGCCGTCCTTCATGATCATCAGCAGCGCGTCCTGCCGCTGGAGCCGCTTGATGTCGGTCAGCGGGTCGCCGTCCACGAGCAGCAGGTCCGCGAGGTAGCCCGCCTTCACCTGCCCCAGCTCCTGGGGCCGCCCCATGATCTCGCCGCCCATCCGGGTGGCCGCGACCAGGGTCTCCATCGGCGAGAAGCCGAGCACGTCCACGAAGAGCAGCAGGTCCCGCGCGTACGTTCCGTGCGGGTTCCAGGCGAAGCCGTAGTCGCCACCCGGCAGCACCCGGATACCGCGTTTCCGCATCTGGCCCATGGTGGCCACCGAGACCTCGAGCTCCTCCAGGAGGCCGCGCTCGCGCGCCATCTCGGGCGTGAACCCCCACTCGCTCGCCGCGTAGCACGCCTGGTAGGTGAGGCCCACCGCGGGGGCGACGAAGCACCAGTCGCGATTGGCCTCGAGCAGATCGAGGGCCTCCTCGTCCGCGAAATTGGCGTGGTAGATGATGCCCACCCCGTGCCGCACGCACATCTTCACCGACTCGGCGCTGCGGGCGTGGGCGCACACCCGCACCGCCCCGGCCCGCGCGACCTCCATGGCCGCGGCCACCTCGGCGTCGCTCATCACCGCGCGCTGGGAGCGCGAGTTGCGCGGCCCGGTGTCGCCCGAGATGTTCAGCTTCAGGAGATCGACGCCCTCGCGCACGAGCAGCCGGCAGACCCGGCGGATCTCGTCCGGCCCGTCGGCCAGCCAGGCGAAGGTCGGCGTCTCGAGATGCGGCAGGTGCAGCGCGTTCTCGTCGCCCAGCCCCCCGGTGACGGTGATCTCCGGGCCATTGGCCAGGTAACGCGGCCCGGGGATGCGCCCGGCCTCGATCTCGTTGCGGACCACGATGTCGAGCCGCGGCTTGGCCGAGGCCGCCGAGAGCACGCTGGTGTACCCGCAGTCGAGCAAGGTCTTGGCGTTGCGAATCGTCGCCAGGAGGTGCTCCTCGGGCGGCAGCCGCGTGAAGTCGGAGTTGCGGGCCGCGTCGGGGTAGCTCACGTGGCCGTGCGGCTCGATGAGCCCCGGCATCAGCGTGGCGCCGACCCCGTCGATGACCCGGGCCTCCCCGCGCGGGAGCCCCCCGCCCCGCTGCACCGCGACGATGCGCTGGCCTTCCACCCGCACGTCGCCGGGGAACGGCGCCGCTCCGCTGCCGTCGAGAATCGTCGTGTTGACGATGAGTGTCCCGTCCATGGGTGTCCTCCGCGCGGCGCTACCATAGCACGGTCCCCGGTTGAAGCGCGCTGGCGGCTGGGGTATCGTGACCTCTCACGTGACCTCCTAAAGGAGCGGCGATGGCGAACTCGGCGGGATACCACGAATCGGAAAGCAAGCTGCGGCCGGAGACCCAGGACAACCACCGGGCGCTCACCTCCATGCAGGAAGAGCTGGAGGCGGCCGACTGGTACGACCAGCGCGTCGACGCGGCGACCGACCAGGACCTGAAGGACATCCTGGCCCACAACCGCGACGAGGAGAAGGAGCACTTCGCGATGCTGCTCGAGTGGTACCGGCGGCGCGACGCCAAGATGGACGCGCACCTCAAGGAGTACCTGTTCACGAGCGGCTCGCTGATCGCGCGGGAGCAGGCCGGGGCGGGCGGCGGTGACGAGGGCGGCGCGGCGGCGGGCGATGGCGGCGGCTCGCTCGGCATCGGCAGCCTCAAGGGAGGGCAGAGCCTGTGAACAACCTGAAGCGGGAGCTCGCCCCCGTCTCGACCGCGGCGTGGAAGGAGATCGACGACGAGGCCAGCCGCGTCCTCAAGCTCAAGCTCGCCGGCCGGAAGCTCGTGGACTTCGACGGGCCGCTCGGCCCGACCGCGGCGGCGGTGAACACCGGTCGCCGCGAGCCGTTGAGCAGCGCGCCGGCCGCCGACGTCGAGGCCTCCCGGCGGCAGGTGCTGCCCCTCATCGAGCTCCGCTCGTACTTCGAGCTGTCGCGCGAGGAGCTCGACGCGGTCGAGCGCGGCGCGGAGGATCCGGAGCTGCAGCCCCTGATCGACGCCGCCACCCGCATCGCCCTCGCCGAGGACACCGCGATCTTTCACGGCTACGCGGCCGGGGGAATCAAGGGCATCGACCAGGCTTCGTCTCATCCCATCCTGCCGATCCCCGACGACTACCAGGAGTACCCGCACAGCATCGCGGAGGCGACCCGGCTCCTGCGCCTGGCCGGCGTGGACGGGCCCTACGCCATCGCGATGGGGCCGCGCTACTACACCGGCCTCACCCAGGCGGTGGGCGACGGCGGCTACCCGGTGCTCAACGTGGTCCGCAAGCTGGTGGACGGCCCGCTCGTGTGGGCGCCCGCGGTCAAGGGCGCGGTGGTGCTGAGCCTCCGCGGGGGTGACTTCGAGCTCACGATCGGCCGCGACCTGTCGATCGCGTACCAGAGCCACACCGACCGGGCGGTGCGGCTCTACCTGGTCGAGACGATGGCCTTCCGCGTCCTCACCGCCGAGGCCGCGGTCGCCCTGGTCCACAAGGACGGCAAGGGCTCCCGGAAGGCCTGAGCGGTCGTCGGCCTCAGGCCTTCTTCATCGCCACCACGGTGAGCGCGATGAAGAGCGCCAGGACCGCGAGCTGCACGATCGCGAACGGCGGCTCCGCCTGCGTCGGCGCCAGCGCGGTCAAGACCGGGATCTTCAGGAACGCCTGCGTGACCGCCACGAAGACGTTCAAGTAGAGCGCGATCGCGGCGCTGATCACGTAGACGCGCCGCCAGCTCCTCGCGAGGTGAAACCCATACCGCGCGAGGACCGCCACCGCCAGGATCACCAGGGAGATGATCCCGACCTTGTGCGACGGCAACAGGTGATCGAACGGGAAGCCGAAGCCGGTCACGCTGGTGGCCACCGTCGTGACCAGGAACAGCGTGTTCCAGCCCTGCGGCAGCCTCCCCGAGAACAGGCCGACCATCACGATCAACCCCGCGCCGATCCCGATCAAGCTCAGCACCACGTGTACGAGCGTGAACGTCGCCGTCGTCATTCCCCAGATCACGATGCACCTCCTCTTGCGGTCTTCACCGCGCCGGTACGATGGTCTGCGTGCGCGATCGGACGTGGGGCGCGAACTGGTACCAGCCCCGCATGGCCTGGAACTCGGGCGTGGTCGTGGCGTCCGGACTGTCGAGCTCGTAGATGGTGGTGTAGATGCGCCGGGCGGCCCGCTCCGTCCGGCCGCCCGCGGTCTCCGCTACGTCGCCGGTGGACACGTAGCGTCGGCCGCTCCGCACGCCCGGGCACCGGAGCGCGTCCGGCAGGTGGACCGTGTCGTACCACCGATTCCACTCCGCCTCGACCGCGGGGTCCACCTCGGCGGTCACGATCAGCAGGCACTCACCCTTGCTCATACACGTCCACGTCCTCGCCCAGGAATGCGTTGTTCGTCTCGCGCAGCCTGGACGCCTCCTCGTCGTACAGGAACGGCAGGAACGCGTAGCGGTGGCCGCGCGTCATGCGCGACACCGCGTGGAGCAGCGAGCAGGAGAACACCACCGCTCCCCCGACCGGAAGCTTGAACCGCCGCGGGCCGTACTCGGGAACCGGATCTCGCCGCCCTCGTAGTCGTCCGGAACCACGGCGCCGGATCGCCGGGGAGAAGGCTCCAGTATGACGGCATGGAACCCGGGCTCCTCAATCTTCCCCGGCGGCTTCGACGAGCAACTCGGCCAGGCGCCGGCTGAACGCGGCGGGGTCGGGCAGCGTGCCTCCCTCGGCCAGGATGGCCTGGCCGTACAGCAGCTCCGCGTAGCGCTGGAAGCGCTCGTCGGCCGCGTGGGCCGCGTGGAAGGCCAGGAGCCGCGTCAGCAGGGGGTGCGACGGATTCACCTCGAGCACCCGCCTGGCCGTCGGCACCTCGCGCCCGGTCCGGCGCAGCAGCTCCTCGACGTGCGCGCTGAGATCGCCGGGCTGGCCGACCAGGCAGGCGGGCGACGAGGTCAGCCGCTCCGACAGGCGCACGTCCTTGACCTCGTCCTGCAGCGCCGCCCGCAGCGCGACGAGCAGGTCCTTGAATCGCTCGCCGAGCTCTTTCGGGACGGCGTCGTCCTTCTTGCCGTCCTCCCCTGCGCCGAGGTCCACCCCACCCTGGCTCACCGACGTGAGCGGCTTGCCCTCGAACTCGCGACGCATGCGCAGCCACAGCTCGTCGATCGGATCCAGGAAGAACAGCACCTCGTAACCGCGCGCCCGCACCGCCTCCAGGTGGGGCGAGCGCTCGGCCGCCTCCCGGGACGCGGCGGCGAGGTAGTAGATGGCGGGCTGCCCGGTCTTCATCCGCGCCACGTACTCGCCGAGCGAGGTGAGGGCCGGGCCCTCGGTGGACGCGGCCAGCACCAGCTCCAGGAGGCGCTCCGGCTCCTCCTCGAGCCCGAGGAGCCCCTCCTTGAGCACCACGCCGAACTCGGTCCAGAACGTCTGGTACCGCTCCGCCCGCTGCTCTCGCATCTCCTTGAAGGCGGTCAGGAGGCGCCGCACCAGGTACTTGCGGATGGCCTGGATCTGGCGATTCTTCTGGAGGATCTCGCGCGAGACGTTCAGCGGCAGGTCGTCCGCGGAGACCACGCCGCGCACGAAGCGCAGGTGCGGCGGCAGCAGCTCCCGCCAGTCGTCCATGATGAAGACGCGCTTGACGTAGAGCGAGAGGCCGCGGTGGCCGCCCTCGCGGTCGTGCAGGTCGAAGGGCGCCTTCGACGGGATGTAGAGGAGGGCGCGCGCCTCGAAGCTCCCTTCCATGTGCACGCTCAGGTGCTCGAGCGGGTCGTTCCAGTCGTGGCTGACGTGCTTGTAGAACTCGCGGTGCTCCTCCTCGGTGACCGCGTCTCGGTCGCGGGCCCAGATCGCCTTCATCGAGTTGAGCGTCTCGCCCTGCAGGCGAATGGGATACGTCACGAAGTCGGAGTAGCGCTTGACGATGTCCTTGAGCGCCGACGCCTGCGTGTAGTCGTTGAGCCCGTCCTCCTCGTCCTGCGGCTTGAGATGGAGCGTGACGGTGGTCCCGGCCGCCGGGCGCTCGGCGGGCTCGAGGGTGTAGCTGCCGTCGCCGATCGACTCCCAGCGGGTGGCCTCCTCGGTGCCCGCGCGCCGCGTGACGACCGTGATGCGATCGGCGACCATGAAGCTCGCGTAGAAGCCCACCCCGAACTGCCCGATCAGCTCCGGGGCGGCCGCCGCCTTGGCCTCGCGGATGGCCCGCAGGAACTCCCGGGTGCCCGAGCGCGCGATGGTGCCGAGGTTCTCCACTACCTCCGCCCGGCTCATGCCGATGCCGTTGTCGTGCACCGCCAGGGTGCGGGCCGCGGCGTCGACCTCCAGGATGATCTCGAGCTCGCCCGAGGCCAGCTCCGGGCGGCTCAGCGCCTCGAAGCGGATCTTGTCGAGGGCGTCGGAGGCGTTGGAGATCAGCTCGCGCAGGAAGATGTCCTTGTGCGAGTACAGCGAGTGGATCATGAGGTCCAGCAGCTCGCGGACCTCGGCCTGGAACTCGTGACGCTCCGCCGGCTCGGCCATCACGATCCCCGGGGCGTGTGCGTCGCCAGGAAGTCGGTGACTCGCTTCCGCGCCGAGGTCAGGGCCGGCTCGGTCTTCCACTCCCGGACGAGCTCGCACGTCGGGAGCAGCTTCGCCAGCTCCTCCGAGATCGGCAGCGGGTGCGCCTCGTCGTTGCCCGCCAGGACCAGGCACGGAGCCGCGCAGGTGGACACGAACGCGCGGTCCACGCAGTAGACGAAGCCGGGCTCGTACAGGTTCCGCGAGAGCGCGTCCAGGACCATGGGGGTGGCCTCGGGGTGATCCGTGAGGGTCTCGACCCACGCCTGGAATCTCGGACTGCGGCCGGCCACCATCGGCCCCACCCGCCCGATCGGCTGGGCGAGCACTGCCGCGGCCACGCGGCCGGGCTGGGCCTTCAGCAGGCTCAGGATGAACGATCCCCCGATGCACTGGCCGTAGAGGTGGCACCGATCGATGCCCAGGTGGTCGAGCAGCGCGAGGTGGTCGCCGGTGTACGTGAGCCAGCCGTCCCGCGCGGTGATCGGGGCATGCGACCGGCCACCCGCGTTGCGCTGGTCCATCGCGATCACCCGGAAGCTCGCCGCGAGCTCGGTGGTGGGGTTGATGGGCGCGGCCGGCCGGCTCCAGACCTCGATCGTCGACTGCAGCCCCGCCGGGGCGAAGGTGAGGATCGGGAAGCCCTGGCCGAACTCCTCGTAATAGATCGTGGCGTCGCCGTGTCGCAAGGTCGGCATCGGGGGTATATATAGCATGACCGCGCGATGACCTCCGACGAGCTCAAGACCTGGCGCGCCGCCGAGCGCGAGCGGCTGATCGGCGAGCGTGAACGCCTCGACGCCGCGACGCTCGAGCGCTTCCGCCGGCGGATCGACGCGCATCTCGAGCGCTCGTTCCCCGGCCTCGCGGCCGCGACGGTCGCCTTCTGCTGGCCGATGCGCGGAGAGTACGACGCGCGCCCCCTGACCGAGAAGCTGCGCGGGCGCGGCGCGGTGACCGCGCTGCCGATGGTCGTCGCGCCGCGGCAGCCGCTCGTGTTCCGCGAGTGGCATCCCGGCGTGGCGCTCGCCGCGGGGCCGCTCGGCATCCCCTACCCGGCGCGCGCCGACCCCGTCGTGCCGACCGTCGTGCTGGTGCCGCTCCACGGGTGGGACGAGGCCGGTCATCGTCTGGGCTACGGCGGCGGCTACTTCGACCGGACCCTGGCCGGCCTGCCGAAGCGGCCCATCGCCATCGGCGTCGGCTACGAGCTGGGGCGGATGCCGACCATCCGGCCCCAGGCCTGGGACATGCCGATGGACTGGATCGTCACCGAGCGCGGGGTGTACCGGCGCGACCCGGGCGGGCTCGTGTTCCTCGGAGAGGCGGCCCCGGGCAAGCCCGGCGCGCCGGCCTCGCCGGTATGCTACGCCGACGAGATCGGCCCCGAGGAATAGCGCGTCAGGCGCGAGTCGAGTCGATCGGCCGGCCGAGCGCGCGGGCCACCACGCGGGCGAACCGGGCCCGCAGATCAGGGCGACGGTCGAGAGAGTGCGGGGGCAGCGGCGGGAGCGGATGGGTCGCGAGGGCGGGGGCGACCTGCTGGGCGAGGCTTTCGAGCGCTCCGTCCAGCGTGGGCGCGAACGCCCAGCAGGCGGGAAGATCGGTTGACTCCACCGTGATAGCCGTCCACGTCGGCCGCGACGCGGGCGCCGAGTCGCCGGCCACCCACGGAGAAGGTGGCGCGGCGGGGGGCACAGACCGGAACGGGACGCATGCGAGCCTCCTCGCCTCCAGTATAAAGGGCATCGCCCGGTCCTTGACTCCGATCGTCGGACAGGCCATCCTCTCAGCCACCACCACGGGCCACCCACCACCACGGGCCAGCCACCACCACGCAGTCCCCTGCTCAACGAAGAACAGGGAGAGTTCGCCATGAAGCCTGCCCACCACGTGTCGCGACGTAGCTTTCTCCACGCTGGCGCCGTGGGCGTCGGCCTGACCGCGGCCGGGCCCCGCGTCACGTGGGCCCAGGACAAGGGCGAGGCCAAGCGCGGCGGCACCCTGGTCGTGCGGAGCGGGCCGATCCGCGGCATCGACCCGCATCTCGAAACCTGGGCCGCCGCCCTCCAGGTGATCCACCAGACGTACAACGCCCTCCTGAAGTTCAATCACGACGGCACGAAGATCCTGCCGGACCTGGCCGAGAGCTGGGAGCAGAAGGACGACCTCACGTATTCCTTCAGCCTGCGCCAGGGCGTCCAGTTCCACAACGTGCCGCCGGTGAATGGACGCGAGCTCACGTCGGAGGACGTCAAGTACAGCATCGAGCGTCAGATGACGGACCAGCCGGGGAAGTTCCAGCACGCCTACTTCTTCCTCGGGAAGCTGGCGAGCATCCAGACGCCGGACAAGTACACGATCGTCTTCAAGACCAAGGAGCCGTACGCGCCGTTCCTGAACTACATCGCCAGCCCCTGGACCGTGATCGTGGCGCGCGAGGTGGTGGAGAAGCACGGCGACCTGCAGCGCCACGCGATCGGCACCGGCCCCTTCGTCATGCAGGAGTACCGGCGCGAGCAGGAGGCGGTGTTCGTCAAGAACCCCCACTACTTCAAGAAGGGGCTGCCCTACCTGGACGAGGTCCGCATCCAGTACGTCATCGATCCGGTGGCGGCCACCGCTGCGTTCCGCGGGCAGCAGACCGACATCTCCCTGCTGGAGTTCGCCGACGTGCCCTCGATCAAGAGCCTCGAACGCGAAGATCAAGGTGGCCGAGATCACCACGATGTTCCCCATCGTGCTGCGCACCCGGCCCTATGACGAGCAGCGCCCGCTCAAGCCGCCCTTCACCGAGAAGAAGGTGCGCCAGGCGATCCAGGCCGCGATCAAGCAGGAAGAGTTTATCGAGATCGTGCGCAGCGGCTGGGGCGTGACCATGACCGGCCCCATCCCCACCTACCGCAAGCCGTGGGCGCTCCCGGCCTCCGCGCGGCCGGAGTTCGATCTCAAGAAGGCCAAGCGCCTGCTCACCGAGGCCGGCTATGCCAACGGCTTCGAGACCGAGCTCATCGTCGGCAGCCCGGGTGACAACGTGAAGAGCGCCCAAGTGGTGAAGGATCAGCTCGCCAAGGTGGGCATCCAGGTCAACCTGAAGCCGATGGAGATGGCCCAGTACTACAACAAGAGCTACTCGTACGACTACTCGATGAGCGTGCACACCGCGCTCACCGGGGAGGAGCCGGAGGAGGCGATCCGTCCGTACTACGGCGCCAACGCCACGTACTACCGGTGGGGAAATCGCGAGATCCACCGCCTGATCGACGAGCAGGCCAAGATCCTGGATCTGAAGAAGCGCGTGGACATGGTCCACCAGATCCAGCGGCTGCTGCTCGACGACGCCCCCAACGTGTTCCTCTACACCCCGATCACGCATTACGGCGTCCAGCCTTGGGTGAAGAACTACACGGTGCCGATCAACGCCTACGACCAGCGCTACGAGGAGATCTGGCTCGACGGCAAGAAGGCCTGACGGCCGGCCGAGGGCGTGTCCCGCTACGTTCTGCGTCGGCTGATGCTGCTGCTGCCGACGTTGGCCCTCGTCACCCTGCTGGTCTTCTCCATCATCCGGCTGCTTCCGGGTGACATCGTGACCCTGATGATGAGCGAGCAGGGTTACGCCAGCGACAAGGCCAAGCTCGAGCAGATGCTGGGCCTCGATCAGCCCTTCCACCGGCAATACGTCACCTACGTCGCGAAGGTGCTGCAGGGCGACCTGGGCGTGTCCTTCTGGACCAAGGAGCCGGTCCTCGACGAGATCCTGCGACGGCTCCCGGTGAGCCTCGAGCTGGCCGTCCTCGCCATGTTCTTCGGCCTCCTGATCGCGGTGCCCACCGGCATCTTCTCGGCGGTCCGCCAGGATACCTGGCTCGACTACCTGTTCCGCACCGGCGCCATCGGCGGGCTCTCCGTGCCCGGCTTCTGGATGGCCACCGTGGTCATCGTGGCCGCGTCGATCTGGTGGCAGTGGGTGCCGCCGATGCGCTACACGCCGTTCGCCCGGGACCCGGTGAAGAACCTCTCCCAGCTCGTCCTCCCCGCCGTCATCCTGGGACTCGCCCTGTCCGCGAGCGTCATGCGCATGACGCGCTCGATGGTGCTCGAGGTCCTGCGCGAGGACTACGTCCGCACCGCGTGGGCCAAGGGCCTGCCGGAGTCCCTGGTCATCTTCCGGCACGTGCTGAAGAACGCGATGATCCCGGTGGTCACCGTGATGGGCCTCCAGCTCTCGGCCCTCCTCGGCGGGACCGTCATCATGGAGAGCATCTTCGTCATCCCGGGCATGGGGAAGTTCCTGCTCGACGCCATCACCTGGCGCGACTACCCGGTCATCCAGGGCATCAACCTGTTCCTGGCCACCGGCGTCATCGTGCTGAACCTGGTGATCGACGTGGTCTACGGCTACCTCGACCCGCGGATCCGGTTCGGATAGGAGCCGCGGCATGTCCGTGTTCCGGATGATGCGGGGCAAGCCGCTGGGCGCGCTGGGCGGCCTCCTCATCATCGGTCTCGTGACGACAGCCCTCCTGGCGCCGGTGCTCGCGCCCTATGATCCGATCAAGATGAAATCCGCGGACCGCCTGCAGGCCCCCAGCTTGAGCCACCCGCTGGGGACGGACGACTTCGGGCGCGACATCCTGAGCCGCGTCATCCACGGCGCGCGCATCTCGATGCTCCTCGGGCTCGGCGCGGTGGCCATCAGCACGCTCCTGGCCGCGATCATCGGGATCCTGTCCGGCTACTACGGGGGGCGTATCGACATCGTCCTGCAACGGTGCATCGATACCGACCCCAAGCTCCGCGGCGGCCCCCAGGGCCGCGCCTGAGGCGCCCATGAAGATCGGCGTCGTCTTTCCCCAGACGGAGATCGGCCAGGACCCGGCCGTGATCCGCGACTATGCCCAGGCCGTCGAGGCGATGGGCTACACGCACATCCTCGCCTTCGACAGCGTGGTCGGCGCCAACCCCGACCGTCCGGGCGGCTGGGACAGCCCGTTCGACTACCGGCACGCCTTCCACGAGCCCTTCGCCCTCTTCGCCTTCTGTGCCGCGGTCACGCGGCGCATCGAGCTGGTCACCGGCGTCCTCATCCTGCCCCAGCGCCAGACGGCGCTCGTCGCCAAGCAGGCGGCGGAGGTGGACGTCCTCTCGGGCGGGCGGCTGCGCCTGGGTGTCGGCGTCGGCTGGAGCCCCGTCGAGTTCGAGGCGCTCGGCGAGAACATCCACGATCGCGGCAAGCGGATCGAGGAGCAGCTCGAGGTCATGCGCCTCCTCTGGACCAGGGAGCTGGTGACCTACGAGGGACGGTGGCACCGCGTGCCCGACGCCGGGCATCAAGCCCTTGCCCGTCCAGCGGCCGATTCCGGTCTGGATGGGCGGCGAGAGCGAGCCGGTCCTCCGCCGCGCGGCCCGCCTCGCCGACGGCTGGATCACGCTACAGACCTTCCGCCCCGGCCCCGCCGCCCAGCAGACCGTGGACCGTCTCCACGGCCTCGTCCGGGAGGCGGGCCGCGACCCGGCCACGTTCGGTATCGAGGGTCGCCTGGCCCTGGCTCAGGTTCCCCCGGAGGACCGCGCGAAGGAGATGGCCTCGTGGCGCGCGATGCGCGGCATCACCCACCTGTGCGTCAACACGATGGGGCTCGGTCTTCCGGACCCCGAGGAGCACGTGCGAACGCTCGAGCGCTTCAAGAACGACGTCCTGCGGCTAGCGGCGCGCGCGCGGGAGGCGGGGGCGACCTCCGCGAACAGGTAGCGCTCGAACCAGCCCGGAAACGCGCGCACCCACTCACGCCGTCCCTCGAGGACCAGGCCGGCGTCGACCGCCTGTCGGAAGGTCAGGTCCCCCCGCCACCACCCGATCAGGGTTCGGCGGCTGGCGTGGAGGCACAGCTCCTCCGGGAAGCCGGGGTTGACGGTGCAGAGCGACACCTCGCTGCGCCGGAGCAGGAGATAGTGGCGAGCCGCGGCGCCCCGCACGTCGGTGAGCTCGATGCGGACCACGAGGGGCTTCTCCGGGAGGGCGTCCCGGCGCACCCGGCGGTGGATATCCCACATGAGCGCGTGCGCGTCCAGCTCATTCGGCGGGAGCGCGCGAGGGAGCCACCGCTGGCCCCACGTGCCCAGCTCGCGCACGACCGCGGCGAGCTCGAGCCCCGCGGCGGTCAACCGGTACTCGGGCCCGCCGTCGCCGTCGAGGCGCTCGATCACGAGGGCGTCGGCCAGCTCGCGCATGCGCGCCGCGAGCATGGTGCGCGAGATGCGCGGGATCCCGCGCTGGATCTCCCCGAAGCGACGGCTCCCGCAGAGCAGCTCGCGCACGATGAGCAGCGTCCACCGTTCCCCGAGCAGATCGAGCGCGCGCGCCATCGAGCAGAACTGACCGTAGCGTTTCATGCTCCGACGATACTCCGGAGTCCGCCCGCCGGGCAGTACGGATTTCGTACCGACCTGATCGAGGGCGGGGCCGTAGCCTGGCCGCACGCAGATCATCTCATCGCGGCCGATGGCGGCCGCAACCGGAGGAGAGACCATGAAAGAGATCCAGATGGAGAAGGTCCTGCACTGTGCCGATGTCTCGGGCACGTCCTGCCAGTTCGTCGCCCGCGCGCAGACGATGGACGAGATCCTTCCGCTCACGGTGACGCCGGAGCTGGTCTCCGCCGTGAAGGCTCGCGTCACCGAGGCGTGACCGTGCGGGGCGACACGGCGACGACCCTCAGGCGCAACGTGCTCGCCCTCATGAGCGGGTTGTTCCTGTGGACGGCCGGCCATTTCGGGGCCCTCGCCGTGCTGCCCCTGTTCCTGCACGACCAGGGCTACGACGCCCGCAGCATCGGCGTCATGCTCGGGGCCACCGGCGTGGCCCAGCTCTGCGTGCGCCCCTTCGGCGGGTGGATCCTCGACGCCTTCGGGCGGCGGGTGCCCCTCGTGCTCGCCCTCGTCCTGCTTGCCTGCGCGGCCGCGCTGCTGCTCGTCCCCACCGGCTGGGCGGTGCTGGCGAACCGGGTGCTCACCGGCACCGCGTTCAGCATCGGCACCACCGCGTTCTACACCCTCTCGGTCGAGGTCGCTCCGCCCGGACGTGGCAGCGAGGTGCAAGGGTACGTGGCGCTGGGACTCACGCTGGGGGTAGGCATCGGCCCTCCGATACTGGTCGGGCTCTACCAGAGCTTCTTGCCCGAGGGCGCCCTCCCACCCGACCGTCTGGCGGCGGTCGCCATCGGCGCCGTCTCGGTGGCGCTGCTGAGCGGCGCCTGCTTCTGGGCGACCCTCAGCCCGTTTCGGCCCCTGGGACGCGCGCATCCCTATGGACTGCGGACGAACTTCCGTCGGGAAGGGCTCACGCCGGCGTTCCTGAACTTCTGCGCCCAGGTGCCCAACACCGGCTTCTCCGCGTTCCTGCCGCTGTGGGCGATCGGTCGCGGCGTGGGCAATCCCGGGATCCTCTTTCTCGGGTCGCAAATGGGCGCCGTGGCCAGCCGGCTGCTTGCCGGGCGCCTGGCCGACCGCTATGGCCGGCGCATCGTGCTCGTGCCGGCAATGGTCGGGGTGGCGGCCACATTGATCGGCTTGAGCGTCGCCGCGGGCCTCCCCGCGTTCTTCATCCTGGCGATCGGTTACGGTGCGCTGTTCGGCGTGGCCTTCGTGGTCCTCCCGGCCCTCGTCGGCGATGCGGCCCCTCCCGAGGGCCGCGGCGCCGCCATGAACACGTTCGGGCTCGGGGCGGACATGGCGCAGCTCCTGGGGCCTTGGGGACTGGGCCTTGCCGCGGGGACGTGGGGCTTCGGCGGGGCGCTCGTCGCGGCCGGCGCGGTGCCGCTGCTCGGCGCGGCCGCGTACCTGGCGCAGCTGCGCCGGGATCCTACGTCTCGCTGACGCCCCCCGCCCTGCGTCCGGCCGCCAGGATGCCGTCGACAAGCCCATAGGCGCGGGTCCGGTCGACGTTCCGCAGGTGGTGGTTGATGCGGTTGCGCGCCGCCGAGGTGAGGTAGAAGCGCTCGTAGAGAACGTTCCGGCCCGCGAGGCTCGAGCCGACGAAATCCCAGGCGAGCCGGAACAGCGCCGCCCGCTCCTCGGCGTCGACGCCCTTCGCGCCGTGCAGGAACTCGTCGATGAGCGGACGAAGCCTGCCGTCGTCGAACAGCCGGCGGCTCGGCGCGGCCAGGAGATTGTGGCTGCCGATGAGCATGATGATCTCGTTCACCCGCGGGAACCACGTCGCCAGGAGCGACCGCATGGGCGCGAGGGGCCGGCCGTCGGGGAACCACACCCCCTCGCCCACGTCCCGCCCGTGCTCGGCCGAGAGGAGGACCGCGCTGCGGGTGACCTCGACGTAGTCGAGCAGCTCGCCCAGCATCTCCTGCGTCGTCGGGCTCGAGTCGCCGATCGCCTCGGCCATGCGGCTGGCGAGCCCGTAGGCGAACTCGAGCTTGGTGAGCGCGCGGATGCTGGTCTGGTTCGTCATGTTGTCGCGCAGGCCGGTCGTGGTGACGGTGTTGTAGAGGTCGATGTCGGCCGTCGAGGAACAGTCGCTCGCGCGGGATCTCGACGTCGTCGAAGATCACGAAGGCGTCCTGCTCGTCGAAGCGGGTCGACAGCGGCCGATCGAACACGTGCGCGCCGGGCGCGGCCGCGCTGTCGCGGCACAGGAAGAGGAGCCCCGGGGTGTCCACCGGGATCGAGAAGGCCAGCGCGTAGGCCTCGGCCCCGGACGGCAGCGGATGCGCCGGGTATACCGCGATCTCGTCGGCGAACGGCGCCAGCGTCGCCAGGATGCGGGCGCCGCGCACGACGACTCCCGCCCGCGTCTCGCCGACCTTGTGCACGGGCACCCGGTTCCCCACGATCTGGGAATCGGTCGACTTGTCGATGGTCGGGTGGATGATCGTGTGGGTGAGCGAGATGTCGTCCCGGGCGAGCCGCTTCTGGAACGCCACGAGGTTGTGGGCCCCTTCCTCGTTCCGGCCGTCCGCGCCGAGCCAGTCCTTCCAGCGCCCGGCGAAGCTCGCGAACTTCACGTTCATGTAGTCGGGGGTGCGCCCCATGAGGCCGACGGTGGCCTCGGCGATGCGCGCGAGGCCCCGGTTGCGATGCTTCAGATCGTCGACCGAGCGCGGGATCATGTGCCCGACGTTGAGCGGCTCGCCCGTCTCCGGGTCCGGGATCAGGCACTCGTCGGGAAACGCGTGGAGCCGGTCGAACACGCCGGCCAGCGTCTGCGCCGCGCCCGCGAGCGCCGGGTGCGTGGTCACGTCGTCCACGCGCTCCCCCTCGAGCCAGAGCTGCCGCTTGGTGCTGCGCAGCCCCTGCAGGAACTGCTCGCCCGATCGTGCCCCCATGCTCAGCTCGGCGTGGCGAAGCGGCCGCCGTGGTGGGCGGGGTTGTAGGTGGCGCCAGTGACACGTAGGGGACGGTCGGTGACTGGACATCGCGGCTAGCATACCCGCGTCACGCGCGATACGCATCACAGCCATCCGACGGCTGAGGCGAGGGAGACGATCCCAAACAGGAAGAAGAGCGCGGCCGCCAGACGGCGAAAGAGCCCCATCGGAACCCGGTCCGCGAAGTGCGCCCCGGCAAAGACGGCCACCGCGTCAGCGGCCAGCATCCCGGCCGTCGTGCCCGCCGTGACGAGCGTCGGGGATCCGAAGCGTGCGCCGAGGGCCACGGTCGCCAGCTGCGTCTTGTCTCCCATCTCAGCGAAGAAGAACACCAGCGTCGTGGTCAGCAAGGGGCCCCACCGGCGGCCTTCGCTGGCCGCCTCGGCACGATCCGGCACGAGGGTCCAGAACCCGAATGCCACGAAGCTCAGACCGAGCGCCAGCCCGAGCACCCGCTCGTCGAGCCACCTCGCTCCCCACACTCCGACCCAGGACGCCAGCGCGTGGTTGAAGACCGTCGCGATCAGGATCCCGGTCATGACGATCCACGGCCGCCGGTACCGAAGCCCCAGCGTCAACGCGATGAGCTGAGTCTTGTCGCCCATCTCGGCCAGTGCGACCACCACGAACGAGCTCAGGAGCGCCATCATCGCGCGATCCGCACGAGCCATCCCGCCGCCAGCCCCAGCACGGATAGCGCCACGCCGAGCCCGATCGCGACCGGATCCAGCTGCGTCATCATGACCACCACCGACGCGACCCCGAGGACCGGCAATACGGGCACGCCACCCACATCCCACGTGACCATGAACGGGCGCGGCAGATCCGGACGCCTTCGCCGCAGGATGATGACGGTCGTGTTCACCGCGAGAAAGACGACATAGACGGCAAAATCGGTTGCGGCGGCGATGACCGCAAAGTCTCCGAAGATGGCAAACACGGCGCCCGCCGAGGCCACCACGATCGTCGCGCGAACCGGTGTGCCTCGCCGCCGGTGGATGACGGCAAACACTGGCGGCATCGCCCCTTTCTTCGCCATCCCGTACATGATTCGCGACGCCGCGGTGACGGCCAGCAGCGTGGTGTTCGTCGTGGTGACGATCGCGATCGCGGCCACGACGGCCGCCCCGCGCGCACCGAGGACATGCGCCATGACGTCGGCGAGCGGGCGCGGGGACGCGGCCAGCGCCTCGGCGCCGAGCACGCTCACGGCGGCCACCGCCACCGCGATGTAGAGTGCGGTCGACAACCCGAGCGCCAGCAGCAGCGCGCGAGGGACGGTCCGGGTCGGATCGCGCGTCTCTTCCGCCAGCGTGATGACCTCGTCGAACCCGATGAAGGCAAAGAACACGAGCGCCGCGGCCCCCATCACTCCGCCCGGGCCGCGCCCCGCGAGCAGATCGACGTCTCCCACGTGCGGCAGACCGATCGCCACGACGAGCAGGAGCCCCCCGACCTGGACCGCGCTCAGCGCGACCGTGAGCCGGGCCGATTGCTTGACCCCCGCCATCGCCACGAGGGACACCGCGGCCACGAGGGCCACCGCCGCCGCGCGAGGGTCGATGTCGAGAAAGTAGCCGACGTAGCGGGCGAAGCCGATCGATACGGTCGCCGCCGCCACCACGAGGCCCGCGATCATCATCCAGCCGATGACGAACGCGACCCACTCCGGCATTGCCTGACGCGCGTACTCGTATTCCCCGGCTGCGCTGGGAAACATCGCGCTCAGCTCGGCATAGCTCAGGCCGCTCAATGCGCTCATCACCGCGGCGAGGAGGAACGCGAGCCACACGATGGCTCCCGCGTGCCCGGTGGCGGCGCCCAGCAAGACGTAGATGCCGGCGCCGATGATGATCCCGATTCCCCCGGCCGTGACCTCCGTCAGCCCGAGCACTCGACGCAGCGATGGCGTCGAATCCATGCGGCGGGGCCTACTGGCCCAGGAAGTAGCGGCGCGGGTCGAAGAGCCGGATCAGGGCCAGCTCGTCGGCCGTCGGCGCCTCGAAGCGGCTGCAGCGCCGGGCGCGACCTGCGAGATCCCAGCCGCAGGCCTCGCGCGCCGCGTCGCACCAGGTCTGGCTTCCGGCGCGTCGCCGAAGAGGCCGGTCAGCCTGCAGCTCGCCGTGCTCGCCCGCCTTCTCGTAGACGCCGCGGTCCGACACCACGGTGCGCACGGTCCGGCCCGGCGCGGTGATGTACGGCACCTTGTCCACGAAGCGACTGCGGCGACTGCTCGAGGCACACCACCACCTCCCGCGCGGAAGAGGTGATGTCGTTGGCGCCGCCCGAGCCGGTGACGTAGGTGACGCCGGGGATGATCGTCGAGTTGATGTTGCCGTGCTTGTCGATCTGCCCCGCCGCGAGCGAGCCCAGGCACTGCGTTGTGGCGGCCCGCCCATGAAGATGCCCATGACGTGGAGGATGTCGGTCAGCATCTTGCACGACGGGAAGTTGCGGAACGAGAACACGAAGGGCTCGGCGGGGCGCGGCAGGTAGCCGACCATGCCGGTCTCGGCCATCAGCTCGACGTCCACGCCCGCCTGCTTGAGCTGATAGCCGGCCAGCCAGGCGGCCAGGTTGGAGTTGCCGACGCCGGCCAGGAAGGTCTTGTAGCCGCGCGCCCGCACCTTCTCGTCGAGCATCCGCGCGGCCGCGACCACCATCCACTCGGACGGCGATGGCGGTGCGCGCTGCCGCGGGCAGCCCGGACGAGAGCGCCTCGAGCTCGGAGACCCAGGCGTCGGTGTCGGCCCTGCCCCTTGGTCTCCATGATGCGTCGCGTAGCCGAGCTTGGCCAGGTAGGCCGCGTGCGTCGGGACGATCGAGCATCCACTCCTTGATCCACGCGTCCGCCGTCTCCGGCTTGCTGAAGGCGCGGCGGCACTCGAGGATCCAGTCGATGTCCTCCGCGTAGCCCTCGAGCTCCGGCACGTTCATGCCGTACATGCCGCCCGGGTGGCTGCCCTGCGGCGTCTCCGACGACCGCCCGCACGTACTGCGACGGCAGCCTGCACCAGGTTGGCGTGGCGGCGGATGAAGTCGGTCGAGCACGATCGTCTCCACCGTCACGATCGCGCCGTTCTGCGCGCGGCCATCGCGCCGTACATGTTCTCGTTCATCGGCGGGGCGATGATGACGTTGCCGGCCCGGTCGGCGACCCAGCCGTGGAGCAGCGCCACGTCCGGCACGAGCGCCCGCACGTAGCCCACGCGGCCCTCGGCCGCCGAACGGGATCGTCGACGGTCGATGAAGTCCCCCGCTCCGCGCGTTGTCCTCCTCCATGCGTGGAGCCCAGCAGCGAGCGCGTCGGGCAGGAACGGCACGCCCATCGCCCCGCCAGGAGGCGCAGCGGGAAGGTCAGCATGGACCAGTTCGAGACCTCGAGCCGGCCGTCCAGGACCGCGCTGCGAGATCAGCGCCTGCGGCGTCGGGAACGGGTAGCCCTCGCCCATGAACGTCGTGATGACCCGGCGCACCAGGCCGCCGTGGATCAGCGCGGTCCAGGGCGAGCCGATGCCGACGGCCGCGAGCGTGAAGGCCGGGCGTCTTGCCCCACCACTGGCGCGCCAGCTCGCGCACCAGCCGGGTTCGGCCGGCCGTGGGCGGAGCCGAGATAGACCGTGTCGCCCGGCGTGGACGTGGCGGCGGATCGCCTCGGCGAGCGTGGTGGTCTTGTCGGGGCCTTCGTGCAGCGGCACCGCGAGGCGGCGCTCGATGGCGTCGTGATAGAGCGGGTTCATCGGGACCCCTCACCCTGCCCTCTCCCCCGAGGGGAGAGGGGGAAGAGCCGAAGATGCGCGCCTTGATGCGGCTGGGGACCCAGCGGGCCAGGCGGCGGGCGACCGCGGCGGTGCGCTCGAGGGAGGCGGGCGAGCCCGGCCAGTAGCGGAGCAGCAGCGGGCGATCCACGAAGTTCAGCACGCCGTCCACCACCACCGCGGCCAGGATCACGTCGTCGAGATAGCCCAGCCACGGGATGAAATCCGGGATCAGGTCGATCGGGCTCACCAGGTAGACCGCCAGCGCGGCGAGCACGACCTTGGCCGCGGTCGGCACCTCGCGATCCGCGGCCAGCGAGATCAGCATGCGGCCGAGCCGCGGCAGGGCGAGGAGCAAGTCCTTCACGATCCCGGCCCCGCGCTACTCCAGGCGTTCGGCGAGCAGCTCGACGATGTCGCGCGTCTTGATCTTGTCGCCGACTTCCTTCGCCTTCACCCCGTCCTCGAACATGGTCAGGCAGAACGGGCAGGCGGAGGCCAGGATGTCGGGCTTCACCTCCATCGCCTGCTCCACCCGGAGCTGGTTCACCCGGCGCCCCTCGTGCTCCTCCAGCCACGCGCGCCCGCCCCCGCCGCCGCAGCAGAAGCCCTGCGAGCGGTTGAGCTTCATCTCGACCAGCTCGCCGCGCGTCACGCCGGCCAGCACGCGCCGCGGCTCGTCGTAGATGTCGTTGTAGCGGCCGAGATTGCACGCGTCGTGGTACGTGATCCGCTCGCCGTCGCGCTGCGCGGGCTGCAGCCGTCCGGACTTGATGAGGTCGTCCAGGAGCTGGGTGTGGTGGATCACCCGGAAGTGGCCGTCGAACTGCGGGTACTCGTTGCGGATGGTGTTGAAGCAGTGCGGGCACGCGGTCACGATGGTCTGGAACTTGTACTGCTTGAGCGTCTCGATATTGCCCTGGGCCAGGGTCTGGTAGAGGTACTCGTGGCCGAGGCGCCGGGCCGGCTCGCCGGTGCACTTCTCCTCGTTGCCGAGGATCGCGAAGTCCACGCCCGCCGCCTGCAGCACCCGCACCAGCGCGCGCGCCACCTTCTTGTTGCGCTCGTCGAAGGAGCCGTAGCAGCCGACCCAGTAGAGGTACTCGGCCTCCCGGACCTCCGCCATCTGCTTCACGCCCAGGTCCTGCGCCCAGTCGGCGCGGGTCTGCCACGACATCTGCCACGGGTTGCCGTTGGTCTCGAGATTGCGGAACGCGGGCTGCAGCTCGGCCGGGAAGCGCGACTCGGTGAGCACCAGCCAGCGGCGCATGTCCACGATCTTCGGCACGTGCTCGATGAAGACCGGGCACGCGTCCACGCACCAGCGGCAGGTGGTGCAGGCCCAGAGCACGTTGTCGTGGATGGTGTCGCCGACCAGGGTCTTCTCGGGCGCCTTGCGCGCCCGGCTGGCCGAGCAGCGCCGGGGCCTCCTCGAAGAGGCGCTCGCGCAGGTGCAGGATCAGCCACTTCGGGTCGAGCTCCTTGCCGCTCATGTTGGCCGGGCAGCGCGAGGTGCAGCGGCCGCACTCGGTGCAGTTGTAGGTGTCGAAGAGATCCTTCCAGGCCAGGTCGGTCAGGCTGCCGACCCCGAAGGTCTCCGAGTTCTCGAGATCCATGCTGCGGGACTGGCCCTTCGGCTCGAGCGGCGAGAAGAAGACGTTGAGCGGCGAGACCAGGATGTGCAGGTGCTTGGAGTAGGGCAGCAGCACCAGGAAGCCCAGGAGCAGGCCCGCGTGCGCCCACCAGGACAGGTGGAAGACCACCTGCACCGCGGTCGGCGGAGAGGCCGCCGAGCGCCCGCGGCGATGGCGCTCCCCGCGAACTGCCAGTGGTTGTGGGCCTCGGGGACGAGCCGCATGTGGGCCGGCGTCCGCCACCAGGTCCGTCACCATGAGGCCCAGGATCAGCAGCAGGATCACCAGGGCCTCGGTCGAGAAGTTGAGCCGCTTCGGCTTCGTGACGAGCCGCCGGAAGAGCGCGTAGCCCACCGCGAGGATCACCAGCGCTGCTGAAGCAGATCCTGGAGGATCAGGTAGTGCGGCGTCTCGGACAGGAGCGGCAGGAAGAACGCCTCGGTGACCCCACGGCCGAAGAACTCGACGGTGCCGAGGGTGAGGACGACGAAGCCCCAGAAGATGATCGCGTGCATCAGCCCCGGCCAGAAGTCGTTGGCGAGCAGCCGGGCCTGGGCGAAGACGTAGACGATCACGCGCCCGACGCGCGTGGGGACGTGGTCCCAGCGCGGCATCGCCTTGCCCTTCCGGAGCAGGCGCAGGAGGAACCAGGCCCGTCGCGTGAAGAGCGCGCCGGCCACCGCGATCATCGCGTAGAAGATGAGCCAACCGGGGATGACGCCGTACCAGGTGTGCGAAGGCAGCATCAGGGGCGCCTCATGGACAGCATAGTGGAGTGGGCTCGCAGGGGTGTCAAGGCCGCGTGAGGGTCTGGGCGAGGATCTGGGCCACCGCCGAGTAGGAATCGAGCGCGCCGGTGGTCACCGCGTCGAGCGTGCGCGCAAGCGCGGGGTCGGCCTGCACCCGCGCGGTGACCTGGGCGGTGAGCTCCTCGACCAGCAGCGCTTCCAGCTCGGCGCGCCGGCGCGCCTGGCGCCGCTTCTCGAGCGCGCCCGCCTGCTCCAGCGCGCTCCGGTGCTTCCGCACGTCGGCGAGCAGCGCGTCGATCCCCACGTCGTTGGCGGCCTGGGTGGCCAGCACCGGCACCTCCCAGTCCACGTCCTTCGGCCCGGCGCCGCTCGTGTAGTGGAGATGCACGCTGAAGCGCAGCTCGGCCATCAGGGCGTGGGCGCCGTCGCGGTCGGCCTTGTTGACCACGAAGATGTCGGCCACTTCCATGAGCCCCGCCTTCATGGCCTGGATCGAGTCGCCCGACTCCGGCACCAGCGCCACCACGGTGGTGTCGGCCTGGCGGATGATGTCGAGCTCGGTCTGCCCGACCCCGACCGTCTCGATGATGATCCACGGGAAGCCGAAGGCGTCCATGAGCTTGATGACGTCGCCGGTGGCCCGGGCCAGCCCGCCCAGGCTGCCCGCGCGTGGCCATGCTGCGGATGAACACGTCCGGGTCGAGCGTGTGGGCCTGCATGCGGATGCGGTCGCCGAGCACCGCGCCGCCCGTGAAGGGGCTCGAGGGATCGACCGCGATCACGCCGACCGGGAGCTTCTCGGCGCGCAGCAGGCTCGTCACGCGGTCCACCAGCGTGGACTTGCCGGCGCCGGGGGGCCCGGTGATGCCGAGCACGTACGCGCGGCCGGTGCGGTCGTGGACCGCCCGCATGATCTCCGGCACGTCGGGCAGCCGGTTCTCGACCCGGGTGATGAGGCGTGCCAGCGCCAGACGGTCGCCGTCGAGCATCCGGCGGACGAGGTCGGTCAGAGCACCTCCCCGCTCAGGCGGGCCTCCATCACCAGGGCGTCCTCGCCGGTGTCGAAGTAGTAGCCCTTGCGCCGGCCGATGACCCGGAAGCCGAAGCGCTCGTAGAGCCCGAGGGCCTCCGCGTTGGTGGGCCGCACCTCGAGGAAGGCCAGGGTCACCGCGCGCCCCCGGGCGTCGTCGAGCACCGCGCCCAGCAGCGCGCGCGCCACGCCGTGGCGGCGGACGTCGGGATGCGTCGCCAGGTTGGTCACGTGGATCTCGTGGCCGATCTCCCAGAGACAGAGGTAGCCGACGAGCCGGCCCTGCCAGCGCGCCACCGAGCACCGCGCGACGCGATTCTGGGTCAGCTCGTAGCGGAACGCGCCGCGGGACCACGGGGTCTGGAACGACGCGCGCTCGATCACCAGCACGTCGTCCAGGTCCTCGAGCGTCATCGGCTCGAGCGTCACGTCCGCGGGCGGCGCCTCACGCATGACGCGCCCGGAGCTCGGCCTCGGAGGGCCGCAGGTAGAGCGGCGTCAGCCGCTCGGCCGGGATGCCCCCGCCCGCGGCGAGGATCGCGTGGCCCAGCGCGCCCACCGCGGCCGGGGACGGCAAGGAATGCACGGGATCGGCCTCGCGCAGCCCGGGCCCGAGCCGGGCGAGAAACGGCCGGCAGGCCGCGACCCCGTCGCCCAGCACGATCACCGGCGCCTCGAGGCGCGCGGCCGACCGCCTCGGGCGGCAGCGCCAGGTAGTCCCACTGCCGCTCCATGGCCGTCACCGGTCCAGCGATAGAGCGAGCAGTAGACCTCGTCGCGGCGCGCGGCGAGCAGCGGGCACACCGCCGCGTCCGCGAAGGGCAGCGTGGCGGCGAGCGCGTCGAGGGTGGGCACCGGCGCCACCGGGATCTCCAGCGCCAGGGCCAGCCCCTTGGCGGTGGCCGCGCCGACCCGCAGGCCGGTGAACGAGCCCGGCCCGATGGACACCGCGAGAGCGTCCAGGCTCGCCACGTCCCACCCGCAGTCCTGCAGCAGGCGGTCCACGACGGCCATGAGCCGCTCGGAATGCGTCAGCGCGATGTTGAGCCGGCTCTCGCCGACGAGGTGCCCGTCCTCGAGCAGCGCGGCCCCGCCCGCGAGCGTGGCGGTTTCGAGCGCCAGCAGCCTCATGCGCGGCAGTCTAGCACGCCCACTTTCGAGTTGACACGCCGCGCCCCGGCCGTCATCCTGGAACGACTGATGGCCCCGCCGCCGCGACAATCCAACACGCAGATGGACGCCGAGGTACGGGAGAAGATCCACCTCGAGATCCTCAAGCGCACCGGCGCCTACCACGCCAACGATCACGTCCTGCTGCCGTCGGGCCACCACACCAGCGAGTACATCGAGAAGACCCTGGTCACCACCGAGGCCTCCTTCACGGAGGGGCTCGGCGCGGTCATCGCCAAGCACTTCGCGCAGTGGCCCATCGACGTCGTGCTCTCCACCGGGCCCGGCGCCCTGATCCTGTCGCACTGCGTGGCCCGCGCCCATCCCTCCCGGCCCACCCTGGCCTACGGCACCAAGGGGGTCAGCGCGGGCAAGCGCCGGGTGAGCCTGCCCGTCGAGTTCCAGCGCTTCATCCGCACCGGGACCAAGGTGCTCATCGTGGAGGACCTGGTGAGCTCGGGCACCACCGTGCGGCTGCTCTCCCAGCTCGTGGAGGAGCTGGGCGGCCAGGTGATCGGCATCGGCGCCCTGTGGCGGCGCACCAAGAAGTCGGTGATCGACGGCAAGGAGATCTTCAGCCTGGTGAGCCGCGACTTCCCCACGTACACCACGGAGACCTGCCCGCTCTGCAAGAAGGGCGTGCCGCTCAACCAGGAGTACGTGAAGCGCCGCGAGCATCGCAAGCCGTCCTCCGCGCTCGAGAAGACCTAGCCGTCCTCGCGTTCAGACATGGGCCCCCCAAGATATGGGGCCTGCAGCGCCCCATGACCCCTCCATCCGGTATTTTGTCCTTGACACCTTTTTGGCCCTCCCCTAGAGTCCGGACAGATCGACCGCCGGACGCGCGGGGATCGGGAGGGGGGTGACACACATGGCGAAGAAGAAGGCCGCGAAGAAGAAAAAGAAGAAGTAAGGCGCCATTCGTGGCGCTCGGCCCTGTCGGCCCCATCCCGGCAGGGCCGTTCCATCTCCCGTGACCCATCGCGACGCCTACCTCCTCCTGTTCGTCGTGGCCCTCATCTGGGCCGGCAACTTCCCCCTCGCCAAGCTCGGCCTCTCCGAGCTCGGCCCGCTCACGCTCGCGGCCCTGCGCGCGCTCATCGCCGCGCCGCTGCTCGTGCTCGCCTCCCGCATCCTCGAGGGCCCGCTGCCGCCGCTCGCCCGTCGCGACCTGACCGCGGTGATCGTGCTGGGCGTTTCCGGATTCGTGGGGAACTCCACGCTCTGGTACACCGGCATGATGTTCACGACCCCCGCCAACGCGGGGATCCTCGGCGCGGCGGCGCCGGTGGTGGTGGCGCTCGCCGCCTCCGCGATGCTGCGCGAGCGCCTGTCGACCCTCAACCTGGCCGGGATCGCGCTCACGATGGCCGCGGTGGTGCTGACGATCGCGCGGGGGTCGCTCGAGGTCCTCCGGACGCTATCGGCCAACCGGGGCGACGTGATCATCCTGGTCTCCCAGATGCTCTGGGTGACCTACACGCTCTACAGCCGCGCCAACCGCTCCACCTTCTCGCCGCTCCAGGTGCTGGCGGGCGCCCACGTGGTGGCGGCGGGCCTGCTGCTCCCGCTGGCCCTCCTGGAGCGGCCCTGGCAGAGCTTCGCGGGGGCCTCGTGGATCGCGGTGGTGGTCGTGCTCTACAGCTCCCTGCTGGGCACGCCGGCCCACATCGCGTTCTACCAGGCGGTGCGGACGGTGGGGCCGGGACGGGCCGCGGTGTTCACGCAACCTCATCCCGTTCCTGGTGCTGGGGCTGTCCTGGCTGCATGGTGGGCGAGCCGATCCGCTGGTACCACTGGATCGGCGCCTGCGGCGTGATCGCCGGCGTGGCGCTGACGACTACAAGAGCCGTCCCTCCTCATCCCCCTCTCCCTCAGGGGAGAGGGCAGGGTGAGCGGTGGTCTACCGCTTGGCAGTGGCCTTCGGCTTCGCGGGCGCGACCTTCGCAGGCTTGTCGTCCTTGATGAGGTGCTTGACCTCGTCCATGAACTGGGAGATGTCCTTGAACTGGCGGTACACCGAGGCGAACCGCACGTAGGCCACCTGGTCGAGCTTCTGGAGATGCTCCATCACGATCTCGCCCAGCTCGAGGCTCGTGATCTCCTTCTCGGCCCGGTCGTGCAGCTTGGCCTCGATGTCGGCGACCACGTCGTCCACCGCCTGCACGCCCACCGAGCGCTTCTCGCAGGCCTTGAGGATCGAGCCGCGCAGCTTCTGGCGGTCGAAGGGCTCGCGGCGGCCGTCGCGCTTGACCACGTGGGGCAGCACGTCCTCGATGTACTCGTAGGTCGTGTAGCGGCGGTTGCACTTGAGACAGGCGCGGCGCCGGCGGATGAACTCCCCGTCCCGGCCGACGCGCGAGTCCACCACGCGGTCCTCGGTGTGGCCGCAGAACGGGCACTTCACTTGAGGCGCTCCGGGTAGAGCGGGAACTGCGAGGTCAGCTCCTGGACCTGGTCCGCACCGTCGCCTCCACCGCGCCGTCTCCCGGACGGGAGAGCACGCGGTCGATCAGCTCCGCGATCCGCGCCATCTCGGGCTCCTTCATGCCGCGGGTGGTCACCGCGGGCGTGCCGATGCGGATACCGCTCGTGACCATCGGGCCCTTGGTGTCGAAGGGGATGCCGTTCTTGTTGACCGTGATCCACGCGCGGTCGAGCGTCTCCTGCGCGTCCTTGCCGGTGACGTTGCGGGAGGTGAGATCCACCAGCAGCAGGTGCGTGTCGGTGCCGCCCGAGACCAGCCGGAAGCCGCGGGCCAGCATCGCCTCGGCGAGCGCCCTGCGCGTTCCTCACGATCTGCGCCTGGTACGCCCGCCACTCCTGGCGTCTGGGCCTCGCGGAAGGCCACCGCCTTGGCCGCGATCACGTGCATCAGCGGTCCGCCCTGGATGCCGGGCAGCACGGTGCGGTCGAGATCCTTCGCGTACTGCGCCCGGCACATCACCATGCCGCCGCGCGGGCCGCGTAGAGTCTTGTGGGTGGTGGTGGTGACGAAGTCGGCGTACGGCACCGGCGACGGGATGCAGCCCCGCGGCGACCAGACCCGCCGGATGCGCGATGTCGGCCATGAGCACGGCCTCGACCTCGTCGGCGATCTCGCGGAACGGCTTGAACTCGATGGCGCGCGGGAACGCGGAGCCGCCCGCGATGATCAGCTTCGGCCGGTGCGCGCGGGCCAGGTCGCGCACCTGGTCCATGTCGATCCGCTCGGTGTCCTTGGTGACGCCGTAGGGGACGATCTTGTAGAAGCGGCCCGAGAAGTTCATCGGGCTCCCGGCGGTGAGATGCCCGCCGTGCGCCAGGTTCGGGCCCAGCACGGTGTCGCCCGGCTTGAGCAGCGTGAAGTACACCGCCATGTTGGCCTGGGATCCCGAGTGCGGCTGCACGTTCACGTGCTCGGCGCCGAAGAGCTCCTTGGCGCGGCAGATCGCCAGCTCCTCGGCGATGTCCACGATCTCGCAGCCGCCGTAGTAGCGCTTGCCCGGGTACCCCTCGGCGTACTTGTTCGTCATCACCGAGCCCACCGCCTCCAGCACCGCCTCGGAGACGAAGTTCTCGGACGCGATCAGCTCGAGGTTGCGCGACTGGCGCTCGGTCTCGTCCCGGATGGCCTTGGCGATCTCCGGATCGACCTGCTCGAGGTGGCTCACGACCGGCGCTCCGGATGCCGCCGCTCGATGTCGGCGATCTTCTCCACCCGGCGCGCGTGGCGGCCGCCCGCGAAGTCCGTCTCGAGCCACGCCTGGAGGATGTCCGCCGCCATGTCGGCGCCCGATCAGCCGGCCGCCCAGCACGAGCACGTTGGCGTCGTTGTGCTCGCGGCTCATCCGCGCGGTGTAGAGGTCGCCGCAGAGGGCCGCGCGGACGCCCGGGACCTTGTTGGCGGCGATGGTCATGCCGATGCCGGTGCCGCAGACCAGGACGCCGCGCTCCACCTTGCCGATCGGCCACGGACTCGCCCACCAGGGCCGCGTAGTCGGGGTAGTCCACCGAGTCCGGGGAGTGGGTGCCGAAGTCGAGCACCTGGTAGCCGTGGTCCATGAGCCAGCCCTTGAGGGCTTCCTTTAGCTCCCAGCCGGCGTGATCGGCTCCGAGGGCGATGGTGGAAACCACGCGCCAACCTTACGCTCCGTCGGGGTTGAGTGTCAAGACGACGCTACCGGTGGGGCTTTCCCGCCGGCTTTGACTCGCGAGAGGCAGAGGCGAGGCCGATCACGAAGAAGGAGCCGATGGCCAGGATGCCGGCCCGCTGATTGCCCCCCGCCGCGTGGGAGATGCCGCCGAAGACGAGCGGGCCCATGACCGCCGCGCTCTTGCCGCAGAGCGAGTAGAAGCCGAACAGCTCGGCCTGCATCCCCGGGGGCGCCAGACGGGCCAGGAACGCCCGGCTCGCCGCCTGCACCGCCCCGAGGCCGGTGCCCGCCACCACCGCCAGCACCCAGAACTGCCCCTGGGTCTCGACGAAGTAGGCGGCGACCACGACGGCCGACCACTGGCAGAGGGTGATCATCACCACCCGGCGCGGGCCGAGCACGTCGGTCGGCCGCGCCCAGGCGAGCGCGCCGATGAGGGCCGAGATCTGCACCACGATGTAGAGCGACGATGAGCCGCTCCATCGGGAAGCCGAGCGTCTGGGCCGCGAAGATGCCCGAGAAGGCGATGACGGTGTTGACCCCGTCCTCGTAGATGAAGTAGGCGCCCAGGAAGCGGCGCAGGTCCGGCAGGGCCAGGATCCGGCGCGCGGTGGCCACCACCTGCGCCGCGCCCTCGCGCGCGGCCCGCAGCACCGGCACCCGGCCGCTCGGCGCCGCCGGGAGCAGGAAGAAGGCGGGGAGCGAGAAGACCGCGTAGAGCGCGGCCGTCGCGAGGAAGGCGCCCTCGTAGTTGCGGGCGCGCACGAAGGGCAGCGCGGCCAGCAGCGCCGCGATCGAGCCCGCGTAGCCGACCGCGAACCCCCAGCCCGACACGCGGCCCTGATGGCTCGGCGGGGCCAGGTCCGGCAGGTAGGCGTTGTAGTAGACGAGCGCGCTCTCGTAGGCGAAGTTGCCGATCACGCCCAGCACGAAGCCCCAGACGATCATCCCGGGCTCCACCGTGGTCATGAGCGCGGTGGCGGCCACCGCCACCGCGGTGAAGCCGATGAAGAGCGGGCCGGCGGATGCCCGCGCGATCGGCCACGCCGCCCAGGAAGGGCGACGTCAGCGCCACCAGCCCCATGGAGACGGAGACGACGCGTCCCCACCAGAGATCCCCCGCCCCGCCCTCGTTGCCGACGACCCCGAGGGCGTAGTACGCGGCATAGATCGTGGCGAAGATCACCGCCGCGAACGCGGAGTTCGCGAAGTCGTAGAGCGTCCAGGCCACGATCGCGCGCACGTTCATCAGCTAGGCTCCTCGCGGCCGGCCAGCACCGGCTCGGGCACGCGCGCCACCGCGCGCTCCATCTCGTCCAGGATGGCCCGCCGGCGCCCGCCCAGGTGCCGCCCGAGGTCGCGGTCCACCAGGAGCCGGAGCAGCGCGCGGCTCTCGCGATAGAGGCGGCGCAGCCGCTCGCTCCACGCGAGCGCGAAGAAGCCACCCGGGATGAGCAGGAGGGCGAAGAGCGCGAGCGGCCACCCGCCGCCCCACCGCCAGAGCAGCCAGCCCTCGGCGATCCACGCGAGCGGATACATGACCACGCCCGCCACCAGCTTGTAGGTGGCCTCCACGTCCGGCGCGGGCCGGAGCAGCTTCGCCGCCGCCCACGTGAGCCAGTACGGCACCGCGTGACTGGCCAGGCCCCAGAGCGCGAGCGGCAGGCCGCCCAGCAGGATCGCGAGCTGGCGCACCGCGTAGGGCAGCACCACGCGCGCGCCCGGCGGCCTGAGCCCGACCGCGGTGCCGAGGGAGGCGGCCTCCACGTCCTTGACGTAGCGCTCCACCAGCCCCCGGAGGATCTCGATCCCGGCCGGGTCGTGGTGGATGAGATAGCGATAGGCGCGCGTGGCGCGGCGGCGCCAGTCGGCGCTCGCGGCCGCGTCGCGCGGCGCGCCCCCGTCCCGCTCCTGGCGCCAGAGCCGCTCCGCGTGCTCGACCAGCCGGAGCGTCTCGCGATCGTCCACCTCCGCGATGAGGCCGCGCAGCGCCTCGCCGAGCCGGGCGGTGAGACGGCGCGCCGCCTCCTCGGGCTGGCTCTTCGCGAGCGCCACCTGGTCCGCGGTCTCCACCGGCTCAGGCCCACCGCGATCAGGGCCCAACCGGTGCGGAACGTGCCCGGCTCGTGGAACATGAGCCCGACCGGCAGCAGCGTCACGGGCCCGACCGCATCCGCCTCCGCGGCGAGCAGCATGCGGGCGGCGCCGGTGCGGAGCGGCATCAGCGTGGGCTCGGGCTGGCTCACGCCCTCGGGGAAGATCAGGATCGCGTCGCCACCGCGGAGAGTCGCGGTGGAGGCCGCGAAGAGCCGGTCGTTCCGCGCCGGATCGGTGCCGCCGTCCTGCCGGCGGTGAACCGGCAGCGCGCCGATCAGCCGGAGGAACGGCCCGATCAGCGGATTGGAGAAGAGCGGCGCCTTGGCCACCGAGACGAGGCGGCGGGGCAGCGTGGCCAGCAGCAGCACCCCGTCCACGAGCGCGTTGTGGTGGTTGGCGGCCACGATGAGCGGACCCGCGCGCGGGATGCGCTCGGCGCCGATCACGTCCACCCGGTGATAGAAGACGGCGGTGAGGAGCCGGGCCAGCGCCCGGACCGCGCGATACGCCCAGGACGGAGGGCGCCCGCTCAGAGCGTCACGCGCTGGCCGTCCTGGGCGACGGCCGCGTTCCAGCCGAGGCGGGTCGCGATCGCGTCCCGCAGCGCCTCCGCCGCGTCCGCCTCGCCGTGCACGACGTACGTCATGCCCGGGCGGGCGCTTGAACCCGCCGAGCCAGCGCAGGATCTCCTCGCGATCGGCGTGGGCGGAGTAGGCGTCGCTCACCATGATCGTGGCCTGCACCGGGACCACCGCGCCGAGCATCCGGATCTCGGCGGTACCGTCCTTCAGCAGCCGGCCCCGCGTGCCCGCCGCCTGGTAGCCGACGAAGAGCACCGTGGTCTTCGGATCCGGCAGCAGGCGCTTGAGGTGGTGGAGGATGCGGCCGCCGGTGGCCATGCCGCTGCCCGCGACGATGATGCCGGGCCCCGCGGTGTCGTTCAGACTCTTGGAATCCTCCACCGTGCGCGAGAGCTTGAACTGCCGCGGGGCGAACGGCGCGGCGCCGCCCGCCACGACCCGCGCGAGCGCCGGGTCGTGCTCCTCGGTGTGGGCCGCGTAGATCGCGGTGGCCTGGATGCCCATGGGGCTGTCGAGGAAGACCGGGAGGCTCGGGATCGCCCGGCGCTGCTCGAGCTCGCGCAGATCGTAGAGGATCTCCTGCGAGCGGCCGACCGCGAAGGCGGGAATGAGCAGCCAGCCCTTCTGGTCGACCGCCCGGCGCACCGCCGCGATCAGCCGGTCGGCCGGATCGTCGGGCGGGTGCACCCGGTTGCCGTAGGTGGACTCCACCAGCAGCACGTCGGCCTCGGCCACCGGCTCGGGATCCACCATGATCGGCACGTCGTAGCGGCCGAGATCGCCGGAGAACACGAGCCGGCGGCCGCCGATCTCGCACGTGACGAGGCCCGCGCCCAGGATGTGCCCGGACGGGGTGAAGCGCGCCTCGACCCCGCGCGTGGCGGTGAACGGGTGGCCGAAGTCCACGCGCTTCACCTGGGCGAGCGCGCGCGCGGCGTCCTCCGTCGTGTAGAGCGGCAGCGCCGGGTCGTGCTTGCTGGTGTGGTGCCGGTTGGCGAACTCGGCCTCTTCCTCCTGGAGATGCGCCGCGTCCGGCAGCATCACCTTGAGGAGATCGGCCGTGCCCGGCGTGCAGTAGATCGGCCCGGTGAAGCCGTCGCGGCAGAGCCGCGGCAGGTAGCCCGAGTGATCGATGTGAGCGTGGCTCAGGATCACCGCGCCGAGCGTGCGCGGGTCCACCGGCGGCGGCGCCCAGTTGCGCCGGCGCAGCTCCTTCAGGCCCTGGAAGAGGCCGCAGTCGAGGAGGACGCGGCTCTCTCCGTTCTCGAGCAGGTGCTTGGAGCCGGTGACCGTGCCCCCGGCCCCCCCGAGGAAGGTCAGGTTCGTGGTCACTCGGAGACGGGCTCCGTCAGGGGCCGGCGGGCCGCGCCGCGCGGCGGGTACGGGCCCGCCCCGGCGGGGAACTCGAACAGCTCCTGCTCGGCCGCCTCCACGCCCTGGGTCACGAGGCGCTCGAGAGTCGAGCCGCGCTTCCAGCGCCGCGACCGCATCCGCCTCCATCCGGGTGGCGGGATGCCGCGGCGTGAAGAGCGTGCAGCAGTCCGCGTCCGGCTCGATGGAGATCTCGTAGGTTCCGAGCGCCTGGGCCTGCCCGGTGATCTCGATCTTGTCCATGCCGATCAGCGGCCGGAGGATCGGCATCGCGGCCGCCTCGTCGATGCGCGTCAGGTTGTGGAGCGTCTGCGAGGCCACCTGCCCCAGGCTCTCCCCGGTGACGAGCGCGAGCGCGCCCGCGTGCCGCGCCAGGCGCTCCGCGATGCGCACCATCAGCCGGCGGTAGACCACGACGCGGAAGGGCGGCGGCACCGCCAGCACGACCTCCCGCTGGATCTCGCCGAAGGGCACGATGAACAGGCGCGAGTGGTACTGCCACTGGGTCAGGCGCGCCACGAGCTCGCGGGCCTTGCCGCGCGAGAGATCCGGCAGGTACGGCGCGCTGTGGAAGTGCACGAAGACCACCCGGCAGCCGCGCCGCATGAGGCGCCACGCGGCCACCGGCGAGTCGATGCCGCCCGAGAGCAGGGCGGCCACCGTCCCGCCCGTGCCCACCGGCAGCCCGCCCGCGCCCGGCTGCGGGTCGCAGTAGACGAAGGCCTCGTCGGGCAGCACCTCCACGCGCACGTTCAGCTCCGGATGCTCGAGGCTCACCCGCACGTCGGGCCGCAGCGCGAGCACGTGGGCGCCCAGGTCGCGGTTGAGCTCCACCGAGGTCATCGGGAAGGTCTTGAAGGCGCGCCGGGCGGTGATCCGGAAGGAGCCGAAGACGCGGCCCGCGATCGCCTGCTCCACCGCGGCCCGCAGCGCCTCGCGGGAGACGCCGGTCCGGATCGCGAGGGCGAAGTTGGCCACGCCCGCGACCCGCGCCAGCCGCTCGGGCAGGAGCGTGCGGCGCCGGGTGGCGCGAGAGATCGAGCATGATGCGCCCGGAGAGCTGGACCAGCTCCACCGGCCCGAGGTCGCCGATCGCGCGGAGCAGGTTCTGGTGGAGCTGGCGGAGGAAGAGCGGCCGGTTACCGCGCTTGAGGCTGATCTCGTGGTAGTGGACGATGGCAGCCGCGGTGGCGTCGGTCTGGTCACCGGGACAGTATATCCCGGCGGTTCGGGCTCAGTAGGTCGCGCCCGGGAAGGTGTTGATCCCCGCCTGCCGGCCGGCCACCTTGTACATCTTCACTCCGCCCACCGCCCCACCGGCCCAGAGCCCGTCGCCGACGCCGTCGTGGATGGCCCAGCTCCGCCCGCGCACGCTCCGCGCGGCCTCCGGAGCGCGGAAGGCGGAGGAGGCGTCGAGCGCCCCCAGCAGCGGGCCGCCGTCCCCGAAGCCGGCGTGGATCGACTCCATCACGTCGCGCCCCATCAGGTAGCCGCAGCCCCGGCGCTCGTAGAGGATCGCGGAGTGGTAGAAGAGCGGCTCGATGAGGTAGATCTCCTTGCCGATGAGCGCGCAGAAGCCCTCCATCGCGTCGAGCACGCGGGAGAGCAGGCGCAGGCCGCGCCGCACCTGGCCGGGCGCGAGGCCATCCCGCATCGCGCGGCGCTCCTCGTCGATGTTGCGGCAGATGGTGCCGAAGAGCGTGTCCCGGCCGTCCGGGTCGCGGTCGATCGCGTAGCGGGCGCCCGCGGGGTCGGTGATCTGCACGAAGGCCAGCTCCGGCACCGAGAGCGGCGACATCTCCACGTCCACCAGCAGGGCGGGATCGCGGTCCTCCGGGCTCGACCGCACCTCCACGCGCGCCCACGGCTGTCCGCGGGGGCGGTCACCCGCACCAGGCGCGCGCCCGCCTTGTCGCAGAGCGTGAGCGGGTCGATGGCGAAGCGGTCGAGCAGCTCCTCCGGCACCAGGCGCGCGTAGAGCGCCTCCGACGACCTCGCGCGGCAGCGCGTTGATCTCCTGGATCGAGCCGAGCCCGAGCCCCTCGACGCGCGCGTCCATGGGGCGGCCCTAGCGACCTCCCACCGGTTCGAGCGCGGGGAGGAGCAGGCGCGCGGCCTCGAGCTCCTCCGGGGTGTTGACGTTCATGAACACGACCTCGGGGGCCCGGAAGCGGGCGACCTCGCCCGCGGAGATGGCGAGCACGCGCACCTCGTCGTAGAAGCCGATGATCTTGAGCCGTCCGGCGCGGAGCCGCGTCTCGATCGGCGCCAGGCAGGCCTTTCCGTAGCAGGCGTGGAGCGTCTCCCACTGCTCGCCGACCCGCGGGACGACCACGTCGGCTCGGCCCGCCCGCTCCGTGACCAGGCGCGCCACCTCCGGCATCGAGGAACGGCATGTCGCACGCCACCGTGAACGCGGCGTCGCCGGACGCCGCCTGCAGGCCCGAGTAGATGCCGCCCAGCGAGCCGTGATCGGGGAAGACGTCGGGCACCATCGGCAGGCCGAGCGAGGCGTAGAGCTCGGGGGTGTTGGTCACGATCAGCAGATCGTCGGCGACCTGCCGCATGACGTGCGCGACGCGGTCGATGATGCGCCGGCCGCCCAGCTCCAGCAGGGCCTTCGGCCGGCCGCCCATGCGGGTGCTCCGCCCGCCCGCCTGGATGACTCCGGTTATCCGCATGAGGCCTCGACGATCACCGGCCCCTGCCGCAGGATGCGCGGAGGCCAGACCGTGCAGTCCGCGACGGTGGAGCCCGCGCCGCCGGCGGTGGTCCCGCCGTCCAGGATCAGCTCCACGCGCCCGTCGAAGTACCCGCGCACGTCGCCCGCGGTCCGCGGCGGCGGCGCCCCGTCCGGGTTCGCGCTGGGCGCGGTGACCGGCCGTGCGGCCGCGGCGACGAGCGCGCGCGCCACCGCGTGCCCCGGCAGGCGCACGCCGACGGTGCCGGTGCCGCCGGTGAGCCCGGCGGGCACGCGCGCGGCGGCCCGGAGCACCAGGGTGAGCGCGCCCGGCCAGTGCCGCGCCATCAGGGCGCGCGCGCCGTCGGGGATCGCGGCGGCCAGCTCCGTCACCATGTCGATCGAATCCACCAGCACGAGCAGCGGCTTGTCGTCCGGTCGGCCCTTGATCTCGAAGACGCGCGCGATCGCGGCGGGATCGAGCGCGTCGGCGCCCAGGCCGTAGAAGCTCTCGGTGGGGAAGGCCACGAGCCCACCCGCCTGGATGCGCGCAGCGGCGGCGCGCATCACGGATCGATCGGGCCCCACCGGATCCACGCGGACGACACGGGTCGAGATCGTCGGCGTGCTCACCCGATCCGTCCGAGCGCGTGATGGCCGGCCGGCGCGCCGCAGGCGCGCCTCACCGTGGAGGCGCCAGTCGAGAACGTCCGCATGCTCACCCGATGCGCCTCAGCGCGTGATGACCAGCCGGCGCGCCGGAGGCGCGCATCACCGTGGAGGCGCCAGTCGAGAACGTCCGCATGCTCACCCGATGCGCCTCAGCGCGTGATGGCCGATGTCCCGGCGGTAGTGGGCGCCGTCGAAGCGGATGCGCTCGACGCCGGCATAGGCCGCGCGGATCGCGGAGGCCACGTCGCGGCCCATGGCCTGCACGCCGAGCACGCGGCCCCCCGCGGTGACGAGCGCGTCGCCCGCCATCGCGGTGCCCGCGTGGAAGACGTTGATGCCGGGCAGCGCGGCGGCCCCGGCGACGCCCGTGATGGGGCGGCCCGTCTCGTAGCGGCCCGGATAGCCGGCGGAGGTCATCACCACGCAGACGGAAGTCCCCGGGCTCCACGCGAGCGCGGCGGGCAGCCCCTGCCCGGTGGCGGCGGCCTGCAGCAGGTCCAGCAGGTCTCCCTCGAGGCGCGGCATGATCGCCTGGCACTCCGGGTCGCCGAAGCGGCAGTTGAACTCGATGACCTTCGGCCCCTCGCGCGTGATCATCAGGCCGACGAAGAGCACGCCGGTGTAGGGCGCGCCCTCCTTGCCCATCGCCGCGATCACCGGCCGCACGATCTCGGCCATGACGCGGTCCTGCATGGCGTCGCTCATGACCGGCGTCGGCGAGTAGGCGCCCATGCCGCCGGTATTGGGTCCCCGGTCGTCGTCGAAGACCGTCTTGTGGTCCTGCGCCGCCGCGAGCGGCAGGACCGCGGCCCCGTCGGCGATCGCGAAGAAGGACGCCTCCTCGCCCTCGAGGAACTCCTCCACCACCACCGTGAGGCCCGAGACGCCGAAGGCGCGCTCCTCGAAGCAGAGGGCGAGCGCCCGGTCGGCCTCGTCGAGCGAGCGGCACACGATGACGCCCTTGCCCGCCGCGAGCCCGTCGGCCTTCACCACCAGGGGCGCGCCCAGCTCGCGGCAGTACGCTCGCGCCGCCGCCGCGTCCTGGAAGGTGCGGAAGCGCGCGGTGGGCATGCCGTGGCGGGCCATCAGCTCCTTGGAGAAGGCCTTCGAGCTCTCGAGACGCGCGGCCGCCGCGCTCGGTCCGAACACCGCGAACCCGGCCTCGCGTAGCCGGTCGGCGAGCCCCAGCGCGAGCGGCACCTCGGGCCCCACCACCACCAGGTCGGGCCGCTCCCGGCGCGCGAGCGCCACCAGCTCGTCAATCGCGGTGTCCTTCACCGGGACGCACCGGGCGTGCGCGGCGATGCCGGGATTGCCGGGCGCCGCGATCATGCGGCCGAGGCGCGGGCTCTGCGCGAGCTTCCAGGCCAGCGCGTGCTCGCGCCCGCCGCCGCCCACCAGGAGCACGTCGGTCACTCGTCGGTCTCCGTGTCGGCGCCGGAGGGCTCGGCGCCCTCCTCCAGGTGCGCGCGCGCGATCTTGGCCCACGGGCTGCCCAGGTCGAGCTCGAGGTAGCGCCGCCAGTGCACCGCCGCGCTCTCGGCCCGGCCCATCTTGGCGAGCACGCCCGCCAGGTTGAAGTGGGCGTCCGCGTAGTCGGCGTCCATCTCGAGCGCGCGCCGGTACCAGGTGACCGAGACCTGGAAATCGCCCAGGTCCTCGTGGAGCGAGCCCAGGTTGAAGGACGCCTGGCAGCAGCTCTCGTCGGCCTCGAGCGCGGCCCGGTAGCACTCCCCGGCCCGCTCGTACTGCCCCATCCGGTGATGGAGAAGGCCCAGGTTGTTCCAGGCCGCCGCGTAGCCCGGATCCATGTCGAGCACGCGCTCGTAGGCGTCCACCGCGGATTCCCAGCGCTCCGGGTCGCCGTCCCACTCCGACGCGCGCTGGAACCACACCTCGGCGGCGTCGGCGGGCGGGATGAGCGGGCGCACCATCCCGGTCAGCAGCGTCTCCCGGGTCTCGCGCTCGAGGTCCCCGACGGGCTCGAAGGCGAGCAGGGTCTGGCCGGTGCCCGGATCGAGCCGCAGCCGGTCCTGCTCGACCACCACCTGCCGATCGCGGACGACCAGGCGCAGCTCGGCCAGCGGCGTCCGCACGTCGGGGGCGAGGCGACGGGCCCCGTCGAGCGCGGCGCGCACCTGGCGCACGCTCGCCCCGCTCTCGAGCAGGTTCGCGGCCGCGCGCACCGAGACCAGCTCGCGGAAGCGCAGGCCGCCCGGGTCGTCGCGCAGCAGGCCCAGGCGCCGGAGCTGCGAGCGGCGCTTGGGAGAGAGGCGCAGCAGCCGCGTCAGCTCCCGCAGCGTGAAGACCCGTTCGAGCGGAGGGCTAGTGCTTGAAATGGCGAATCCCGCACACCACCATGGCCATGCCGTGCTCATCCGCGGCCGCCACGATCTCCTCGTCCCGGACCGAGCCGCCGGGATGGATGACCGCGGTGGCGCCCGCCTTGGCCACCACGTCGAGCCCGTCGCGGAACGGGAAGAACGCGTCGGAGGCGCAGACCGAGCCTCGGGTCTCGAGCCCCAGCTCGCGCGCGCGCATGACCGCGATGCGCGCCGAGTCCACCCGGTTCATCTGCCCGGCGCCCACCCCGACGACCTGATCGCCCGTCGTGAGCACGATCGCGTTGGACTTGGCGTGCTTGGCCACCCGCCAGCGCGAAGCGCAGGCCGCGCAGCTCCGCCTCGGTGGGCGGGCGCTTCGAGACCACCTTGAGCGCGGCCGGATCGAGATCGGTGAGATCGGCCTCCTGGAGCAGCACCCCGCCCCAGACGCTCCGGACCTCGCGCATCGCGCGCCGGGTAGTCGGCCCGCGCGCACGGGAGCTGGAACACCCGGCACTTCTTCTTGGTCCGGCGGATCTCCTCGAGCGCGTCCGGCTCGTAGGCGGGGGCGAAGAGGATCTCGAGCAGGATGCCGGAGAGCTCCTTCACCACCTCGAGGTCCACCGTCCGGTTCACGCCCCACGATGCCGCCGTAGATGGAGACCGGATCACAGGCCTTGGCCTTGCGCGCGGCCTCGCCCGCGCTCTGGCCGAGCGCCACGCCGCAGGGATTGGTGTGCTTGATCACCACCGCGGCCGGATCGTCGAACTCGAGCAGCAGGCCGAGCGCCGCCGACCAGTCGAGCAGGTTGTTGTACGAGAGCTCGGGGCCGTGGAGCTGGGTGGCCGCGCTGAGGCCGAGCGGCGCCCGCGGACGGGCGGTAGAACGCGGCCGCCTGGTGCGGGTTCTCGCCGTAGCGCAGCGTCTGGGCGAGCGCGCCGTCCACGGGCAGGCGCTCGGGAAAGCCCGCCGAGGTCACCGCGGCGGGCCGCCCGGCCGCGCCCGGATCGCGGAGGTAGGCCGCGATCGCCGCGTCGTACTGGGCGGTGCGCCGGAAGGCCTCGGCGGCCAGCCGGAAGCGCGTGGCGTCGGCCAGCGTCCCGTCGCCGCGCCGCAGCTCCTCCAGCACGGGACCGTACTGGGCGGGATCGGTGACCACCGCGACGTGCGCGTGGTTCTTGGCCGCGCCCCGGATCATGCTGGGCCCGCCGATGTCGATGTTCTCGATCGCCTCCTCGAGCGACACGCCCGGCCGCGCCACCGTCTTCTCGAACGGATAGAGGGTCACCGCGACGAGGTCGATCGGCCGGATGCCGTGCCGCTCGAGCGCGGCCACGTGCTCGGGCAGCTCGCGGCGGGCCAGGATGCCGCCGTGGACGTTCGGGTGCAGCGTCTTCACCCGGCCGTCGAGCATCTCGGGAAAGCCGGTGACCTCGGCCACGTCCACCACGGGCACGCCGGACTCGCGCAGGAGCTTCGCGGTGCCGCCGGTGGAGAGGATCTCGGCGCCGAGGGCGGCCAGGCCGCGGGCGAACTCCACCACGCCGGTCTTGTCGTGCACGCTCAGGAGGGCGCGTCGCACTCGAGTCATGGGGTCTCCCTGATCCGGACGCGGCGGCCGCGGAGCTCGAGCCGCCCCTGCGCGAAGAGGCGGACCGCCTCCGGGTAGAGGCGGTGCTCCTCGACGAGGATCCGGTCCGCGAGCGTGGCCTCGGTGTCGTCCGTCATCACCGGCACCGCGGCCTGCAGCACGATGGGGCCGGTGTCCACGCCGTCGTCCACGAAGTGCACGGTGGCGCCCGGACACGCTGGGCCCCGTGCTCGAGCGCCTGGCGCTGCGGGTGCAGGCCCGGGAAGGCCGGGAGGAGCGAGGGGTGGATGTTGAGGAGCCGGCCCGCGAAGTGGTCGACGAAGCCCGGGCTCAGGAGCCGCATGTAGCCGGCGAGACACACGAGGCCGACGCGCCGCTCCTCGAGCGCCGCGATCATCGCCTTCTCGTGCGCCTCGCGCGAGGGATGCTGCCCCGGCTCGAGCACGACCGTCTCGATCCCGAGCGCGCGCGCGACGGCGAGGGCGCCCGCCCCCGCGCGGTCCGTCGACGAGCACGACCACCGCGGCGGGGATGCGCCCGCCCGCGGCGGCCTCGGCCAGCGCGCGGAAGTTGGAGCCGCGCCCGGAGGCGAGCACCGCCACCCGCAGCGGCTCAGACATAGTCCACGCCCGGCGCGCCGGGCACGATCTCGCCGATCGGATACACCCGCTCGCCCAGGGCCTCGAGGCGCCGCGTGGCGGGGGCCGCGTCCTCGGGCGCGACCACGATCACGAAGCCGATGCCCATGTTGAAGGTGCGCCGCATCTCCGCGTCGTCCACCGCGGCGGCGCGCTGGATGGCCGCGAAGATCGGCGGCTGGGGCCACGCGCGGGGATCGATCCGGGCGCGGCGCTGGCGGGCAGCACGCGCGGCAGGTTCTCGGTGATGCCGCCGCCCGTGATGTGGGCCATCGCCAGCACCCGCACCTCCCGGATCAGCTCGAGCACCGGCTTGACGTAGATGCGCGTGGGCTCGAGCAGCTCCTCGCCCACGCGGCGCCCGACGCCGGGGATGGGATCGCCCAGGTTGAGGCCCATGCGGCCGAAGATCGCCTCGCGCGCCAGCGTGTAGCCGTTGCTGTGCAGGCCCGAGGACGCGAGCCCGAGGACGCGATCGCCCGCGGTGACGTGCTCGCCCGTGATCAGGGCCGAGCGCTCCGCCACGCCCACCGCGAAGCCGGCCAGGTCGTATTCCCCCGGCGCGTAGAGGGCTCCCATCTCGGCGGTCTCGCCGCCGACCAGGGCGCAGCCGGCCTGGCGGCAGCCCGCCGCGATGCCGGTCACGATCGCCTCGATCTTCTCGGGCTCCACGCGGTGGACGGCCAGGTAGTCGAGGAAGAAGAGCGGCTCCGCGCCGTGCACCACCACGTCGTTGACGCCCATCGCGACGAGATCGAGGCCGATCGTGTCGTGGCGGTCGGCCATCACCGCGATCTTGAGCTTGGTCCCCACCCCGTCGGTGGAGGAGACGAGCACCGGATCCTGGAAGCCGAAGGGGACGCGACAGAAGGCGGCGAAGGCGCCGAGCCGCCCAGCACTTCCGGGCGCAGCGTCGACGCGGCCAGGGGCGCGATCCGGCGCACAGCCTCGTCGCCGGCTCGGATGTCCACGCCGGCGGCCCGATACGTCAGGGGATCCATAAGTCCTTACGAGTCGAACAGCTTGAGCTGCGCCAGCTCCTCGGACTCGAAGCCGACCTTGTACTGGCCCGTGAAGCACGCGTGGCAGAACTGATCCGGATCCGGCCCCGGTGGCCTTGAGCATGCCGTCGAGCGACAGGTAGCCGAGCGAGTCCGCGCCGAGGTAGCGCTGGATCTCCTCGACCTTGTGGCTCGACCCGATCAGCTCGCGCCGGGTGGGCGTGTCGATGCCGTAGTAGCAGGGCCACTGGATCGGCGGCGACGAGATGCGCACGTGCACCTCGCGGGCGCCCGCGGCCCGGATCATCTTGACGATCTTGCGGCTGGTGGTGCCGCGCACGATGGAGTCGTCGATGACGACGACCCGCTTGCCGTCCAGGACCTCGCGGTTCGGGTTGAGCTTCACCTTGACCCCGAAGTGGCGGATGCCCTGCTGCGGCTCGATGAAGGTGCGGCCCACGTAGTGGTTGCGGACGAGGCCCGACGTCGTAGGGCAGCCCCGATTCCTCCGCGTAGCCGAGCGCGGCCCCGACCCCCGAGTCGGGCACCGCGATGACCAGGTCGGCCACCACCGGATACTCGCGGGCGAGCTGGTGGCCGAGGGCCTTGCGCACCGCGTGCACGTTCCGGCCCCAGAGCACCGAGTCCGGCCGCGCGAAGTACACGTACTCGAACACGCACTGCAGCCGCTGGGCGGGGCGGAACGGCTTGACCGACGTGAGGCCGTGCTCGTCGATCACCAGGATCTCGCCCGGCTCGACGTCGCGCTCCACCTTGGCCTCCATCAGGTCGAGCGCGCAGGTCTCGGAGGCGAGCACCCACGCGTCCTCCAGCCGGCCGAGCGTCAGCGGCCGGAAGCCGGAGGGATCGCGCACCCCGATGACCGACGTCGGGGTCAGCAGCAGCAGGGTGTAGGCGCCGCGCACCCGGGTGAGGGCGCGGGCGAGCTGCTCGGCCAGCGTCGCGCCCTCGGACCGGGCCAGCAGGTGCAGGATGACCTCGGTGTCGGACGAGGACTGGAAGACCGCGCCGTCCTTCTCGAGCTCTTCCCGGAGCGCCTCCGCGTTCACGAGGTTGCCGTTGTGGGCGATGGCCACCGGCCCGTGCGCGGTGGTGCCGGTGATGGGCTGGGCATTGCGCAGGTTGGAGCTGCCCGCGGTGGAGTAGCGCACGTGCCCGATGGCGCGGTGGCCGGGGAGGCGCTTGAGGCGGTCGCGGCTGAACACGTCGGCGACCCAGCCCATCGCCTTCTCGACCTGGAAGTGATCGCCGTCGGTGGAGGCGATGCCGGCCGATTCCTGGCCCCGATGCTGGAGCGCGTACAGGCCGAGGTACGCGACGTTGGCGGCCTCGGCGTGATTCCAGATGCCGAAGAGCCCGCACTCGTCGTGGAACTTGTCGTCGTCCAGCTCGATGGCCGTCGCCTCAGCTGACATATCGCTCAAAGCCGCCCCTCCACGCGCTCGTGATGCGGTTCAGGTCCAGATCCACGAGAGTCGCCTCCCCCGCCCGGATCCGGAGGCGGTCGCCCCCGACCCGTCCGATGAAGCGCCACGGCACCGCGAACTCGCCCATCAGCTGCTCGAAGTGGCGCGCCCGGTCCGCCTTGCACCGAGACCACGACCCGCGACGGCCCTTCCCCGAAGAGCGTGAGATCGGCGCGACCGCCGCCCGCTCCCAGCTCGACCTCCGCTCCCAGCGGGCGCGGCCCGCTCGCGCACGCCTCGGCCAGCGCCACCGCCAGGCCCGCCCTCGGCGCAATCGTGGGCCGAGCCCAGCAGGCGCGCCGCGATCGCCGCGCGACAGGCCTCCTGCACCGCCCGCTCCACCGCCAGGTCGAGCGGCGCGAGCCGGCCGGCCACCGTCTGCTGGCGCACCCACAGCCACTCCGACCCGCCCAGGCTCACCGCGTCCGGCCCCAGCAGGGCGACCCGGTCGCCCGGCCTCGGCGAACCACTGCGTGCAGCGCGCCTCCGCGTCGTCCAGGATCCCCGCCATCCCGATGACCGGCGTCGGGAGGATCGCCTGGCCGAGGGTCTCATTGTAGAAGGAGACGTTGCCGCCGACCACGGGGATTTCGAGCGCGCGACAGGCCTGGGCGATGCCCGCCACCGCCTCCTTGAACTGCCACAGGATCTCGGGCCGCTCCGGCGAGCCGAAGTTCAGGCAATCCGTCAGCCCGAGCGGGCGCGCCCCGCTCACCGACAGGTTGCGCGCGGCCTCCGCCACCGCCATCGCCGCGCCGACGCGCGGATCGAGATACACGAAGCGGGCGTTGCAATCGGTGGTTACCGCGACACCGGTGCGGGTGCCCTTGATGCGCAGCACGCCCGCGTCCGAGCCGGGCAGCACGAGCGTGTTGATCCCGACCTGCTGGTCGTACTGGCGGTACACCCACTCCTTGGAGGCGATGCCCGGCGAGGCCAGGAGGGTCAGGAGGGCCTCCGACGTGTCGGCGGGCGCGGGCAGCGATGAGCGGGTCGAAGGCCTCGAGCGCGTCCTGCCACGCGGGCCGGGCGGTCGGCTTCTCGTACACGGGGGCCTCGTCGGCGAGGGCCTTCACCGGCACCTCGGCCACGACCGCCCCGTGGAAGCGCACGCGCAGCAGCCCGTCGTCGGTGACGGTCCCGATCTCGACGGCGTCCAGCTCCCACTTGGCGAAGATGCGCCGGACCTCCTCCTCGCGGCCGCGCTCCGCCACCAGGAGCATGCGCTCCTGCGACTCCGACAGCATGATCTCGTACGGGGTCATCCCGGTCTCGCGCTGCGGCACCCGCGACACCTCGATCTCCATGCCCATGCCGGAGCGCGCCGGCATCTCCGAGCAGGCGCAGGCGAGTCCCGCCGCCCCCATGTCCTGGATGCCCACGATGGCGCCGGTGGCCATGGCCTCGAGGCAGGCCTCGAGCAGGAGCTTCTCGGTGAACGGATCGCCCACCTGCACCGTCGGCCGCCGCTCCTCCGCGGTCTCGTCGAAGGTGGCGGAGGCCATGGTGGCGCCGTGGATGCCGTCGCGTCCGGTCTTGGCCCCGACGTAGAACACCGGGTTGCCCACGCCCTCGGCGCGCGCGCGGAAGATGCCGTCGCTTGCTCACCAGCCCCACCGCCATCGCGTTGACCAGCGGGTTGCCCGCGTACTCGGGCGCGAAGCCGACCTCGCCGCCGAGGTTCGGGACGCCGAAGCAGTTGCCGTACCAGCCGATGCCCGAGACCACGCCCTCGATGAGGCGCCGCTGCCGCGGATCGGCGGGGTCGCCGAAGCGCAGGGAGTCGAGGACCGCGATGGGCCGCGCGCCCATGGTGAAGATGTCGCGCAGGATGCCGCCCACTCCGGTGGCCGCGCCCTGGAACGGCTCGATGAACGACGGGTGGTTGTGGCTCTCGATCTTGAACGTGAGCGCCAGATCGCCGCCCAGATCCACGATGCCCGCGTTCTCGCCGGGCCCCTGCAGCACGTGGGCCGCGCGGGTGGGCAGCGAGCGCAGGAAGACGCGCGAGTGCTTGTAGGCGCAGTGCTCGGACCAGAGGGCGGAGAAGAGACCGAGCTCGGTGAAGGTGGGCTCCCGGCCGAGGCGCCGGATGATGCGATCGTACTCCTCGGCCGTGAGGCCGTGGCTCTGAGCCAGGTCCAGCGTGACCTTAGGCTCGCCCGCGGTCACCCCGCCCCCACCCCGTTGTCACGTGGCGCTACCGCTTGAGGAACGAGCCGTCCTCGACGAGGGTGCCGAGGATCGAGTGGAAGATCAGGGTGCCGTCGGTCCCGCCCACCGTGGCCTCGGCGGCCCGCTCCGGGTGCGGCATCAGCCCGAGCACCGTGCCTTCCTCGTTGATCACGCCGGCGATGTTGTCGAGCGACCCGTTGGGGTTGGCTTCCTTGGCGACGCGCCCGTCTTCCGTGCAGTAGCGGAAGACGATCTGATTCTTCGCCCGGAGCGCCCGCAGCGTCTCCCCGTCGGCGTGGTACTTCCCCTCGCCGTGCGAGATGGGCATCTTGAGGACCTGGCCCGGCCGCATCGCGCGGGTGAACGCAGTGTCCGCGTTCTCGACCAGGAGGTGGGTCGACTGGCAGCGGTACTGCAGGCACTCGTTGCGCATCAGGGCGCCGGGCAGCAGGCGGGCCTCGCAGAGGATCTGGAAGCCGTTGCAGGAGCCCAGCACGAGGCCGCCCCGGGCCGTGAACTCGGGGAGCGCCTCCACCACCGGCGAGCGGCCGGCCACCGCGCCCGCCCGCAGATAGTCCCCGTAGGAGAAGCCGCCGGGGAGGATCAGGCAGTCGAAATCGGCGAGGTTGGCGTCCCGGTGCCAGACGTAGCGCACCGGCTGGTGCAGGACTTCGCTGATCACGTAGTGAAAGTCGCAGTCACTCCACGTGCCCGGGAAGATCACCACGCCGAAGTTCATTGGACCGTGTGTTCCTCCTTGTGTGGCTACTCCGTCACTCTACCCTGCCACCCTCGATCTGACAAGGGGATCAAGGGCGTATTCGTGAATCTAGCCGAGCAGCTCCACCGTGAAGTCTTCGATCACGGGGTTGCAGAGGAGGCGGGCGCACATCTCGTCCACTCGACGCCGCGCATCGTCGGGCCCGAGGCCGTCCAGCTCGACGTCCACGACCTTCCCCACGCGCACGTCCTGCACCTCCGCGAAGCCCAGCGAGGCCAGGGCGCGCTTCACCGTGACGCCCTGCGCGTCCAGGATGCTGGGCTTGAGCCGCACCAGAACCCGCGCCTTCATAGTCCCACGCGGCGATAGATGGTGCCGATATTACGCAGGTACCACGCGGGATCGAAACAGCCGTCGAGCTCCGTCGGGCTGAGCTGGGCCATGACGTCGGGGTCGGCGGCCAGGAGATCGCGGAAGGCGGTGCGCTCCCGCCACGCGGTCATGGCATTGCGCTGAACCATCTCGTAGGCCTTCTGGCGCGCGAGGCCCTTGTCGGTGAGCTTCAGCAGCACCCGCTGGGAGTACAGGAGGCCGAAGCTCCGCTCCATGTTCTCCTTCATGCGCTCCGGGTAGACCTGCAGCCCGTCCAGGATCCGGGTCATCTGGTGGAGCATGTAGTCCACCAGGCACGTGGAGTCCGGCAGGATCACCCGCTCCACCGAGGAGTGGCTGATGTCGCGCTCGTGCCACAGGGCCACGTTCTCGAGCGCGGCCAGGGCGTTCGTGCGCACGAGGCGGGCCAGGCCGCACACCTGCTCGCAGGAGACCGGGTTGCGCTTGTGGGGCATCGCGCTCGAGCCCTTCTGGCCCGTCCGTGAACGGCTCCTCCACTTCCAGGACCTCGGTGCGCTGGAGCGAGCGGATCTCGGTCGCCACCTTCTCGAGCGAGGCGGCCACGATCGCCAGGGTGGTCGAGAACTCGGCGTGCCGGTCCCGCTGGACGATCTGGTTGGAGATCGGCGCGGCTTCCAGGCCGAGCAGGCGGCAGGCCTCCTCCTCCACGTCCGGGTCCACGTGGGCGAAGGTGCCCACCGCGCCCGACAGCTTACCCACGCGCACCGACTCGCGGGCGCGCTGGAGGCGCTCCAGGTTGCGGCCGGCCTCCGCGTACCAGAGCGCGGCCTTGAGCCCGAAGACCATGGGCTCGGCGTGGATGCCGTGGGTGCGCCCCACGCACAGGGTGTCGCGATGCCGGAGCGCCAGCGTCCGGAGCACGGCCCGGTAGCGCTCGAGCCCGGCCAGCAGGAGATCGGCGGCCTGCTGGAGCTGGAGCGCGAGCGCGGTGTCCACCACGTCCGAGGAGGTGAGGCCCATGTGGACGTAGCGGGAATCGGCTCCCGACGGCCTCCTCCAGGTTGGTCAGGAAGGCGATCACGTCGTGGCGGGTGGTGGCCTCGATCTCGTCGATGCGCGCGGCCTGGACCCGCGCCCGCCCCTTGATCCGGCCGAGCGCGTCTTCCGGGATCAGGCCGCGCTTGGCGTACACGTCGCACACCGCCAGCTCGACCTGCAGCCAGGCCTCGTACTTGGCGTCCTGGGTCCAGATCCGCGCCATCTCGGGCCGCGCGTAGCGAGGGATCATCGGCGCCTCCTCAGGAGCGCATCAGGCCGCGGGGGAGGTGGCGACGGTCCACCGCCCCCAGGGTCAGGAGCGAGAGCTGCTCCTCGTCGAGCACGCGGTGGATGAGCGTGTCCACCTCGTCCATCTGCACGCGGTCGATCGCGGCCAGCATCTCGTCCATGGACATGAACGAGCCGAAGCGCATCTCGTGAGACGCCAATCGGTTCATTCGAGACGACGTGGACTCGAGCGAGAGCATCAGGCTCCCCTTGAGATGCTCCTTGGACCGGCCGAGCTCGTCGGCGGTGACCCCGTCCTTCTTGAGGCTGCGAATCTCCTTCATCAGCGCGTGCAGGACCTTGCCGAAGTTGGCCGGGTCCGTGCCCGCGTAGACGTAGAAGAGCGCCGGTGTCGCGGTAGGCCTGCTGGCCCGAGTGCACCGAGTAGACGAGGGCCTGCCGCTCCCGGATCTCCTGGAAGAGCCGCGAGGACATGCTGCCGCCGATGATGTCGTTGAGCAGGTAGAGCGGGTAGCGGTCGGGCGCGGTGTCGGACACGCCGGGCAGCCCGATGACCAGGTGCACCTGCTCGAGCGGCTTCTGCACGGTGTGCACGCCGGAGCGCAGCGTGGGCGGGACGAACGAGTGCGGCGCGGTCGGCCGCCCCCAGCCCTCGAAGCCCGCCGCGAAGAGATCGGCGACCCGCTCGTGCTCGGCGTGGCCCGCCACCGCCACCACGATCCGTCCGGGCACGTACTCGCGCTCGAAGTAGCCGAGCACGGTGTCGCGATCGAACTCCTTGACCACGTCCCAGCGTCCCAGGATCGGCCGCCCCAGCGGGTGACCGGCCCACACCTGCTCCGCGAACAGGTCGTGGATGAGATCGTCGGGCGTGTCCTCCACCATCTTGATCTCCTGGAGGACGACCGCCTTCTCCTTCTCGATATCGGCGGGGGCGAAGAGCGGCTGGCGCAGGATGTCGGTGAGCAGGCTCACCGCGAGCGGCAGGTGCTCGTCGAGCACCTGCACGTAGAAGCAGGTGTGCTCCTTCGCGGTGAAGGCGTCCATCTGGCCGCCCACCGAATCGATCGCGCGGGCGATCTCCTCGGCGGAGCGGGTGGCGGTGCCCTTGAAGACGAGATGCTCGATCAGGTGGGAGATGCCGCCGAGCGGCTCGGGCTCGAGCCGCGAGCCCGTCTCCACCCAGATGCCCACCGCCACGGAGCGCACATGCGGCATCGTCTCGGTGACGAGACGGATGCCGTTGGGCAGCGCGCTCTTGCGATACGCCACTAAGCGGGACTCGCGCTCGGGGCGATCTTGAGCTTCTCCTGCTCGGCGACCGCCGGCTGATCCTTCAGCGCCGCCTTGCGGGAGAGCCGCATCTTGCCGTTGCTGTCGATCTCGATGACCTTGACCGCCACGATGTCGCCCTCGGAGAGCACGTCGCCCACCGTCGCGGATGCGGTTCTCCGCGATCTGCGAGATGTGGAGCAGCCCCTCGTTGCCCGGGATGATCTCCACGAAGGCCCCGAACTCCTTGATGCTCTTGACCTTGCCCACGTAGATACGGTCCAGCTCCGCCTCGCGGCAGATATCCTGGATCATGCCGATCGCCATCTGGGCCGCCTCGCTGCTCGGCGAGAACACGGTCACCTTGCCGTCGTCCTCCACGTCGATCCGGGCGCCCGTCTTCTCCTGCATGCCGCGGATGACCTTGCCGCCGGGGCCGATGATCTCCCGGATCTTTTCCGGGCGGATCTTGATGGTGATGAAGCGCGGCGCGTGCGGGGAGAGCTCGGTCCGGGGCCCCTTGATGACCTCGGCCATCTTGCCCAGCACGTGCAGCCGCGCCTCCTTGGCCTGGGCGAGCGCCTGGCGCATGATGTCGATGGAGACGCCGCCGATCTTGATGTCCATCTGCAGCGCGGTGATCCCCTTCTCCGTCCCGGCGACCTTGAAGTCCATGTCGCCGTAGTGATCCTCGCTGCCCATGATGTCGGTCAGGATGCCGACCTTGTCGCCTTCCTTGACCAGCCCCATCGCGATGCCCGCCACCGGAGCCTTGAGCGGGGCCCCCGCGTCCATGAGCGCCATCGACGCGCCGCAGACCGAGGCCATCGAGGAGGAGCCGTTGGACTCGAGGATCTCCGACACCACGCGGATCGTGTAGGGGAACTCTTCCTTGGTCGGCATCACCGCCTCGATCGCCCGCTGGGCGAGCGCGCCGTGGCCGATCTCGCGGCGGCCCGGGTTCCCGAAGCGCTTCACCTCGCCCGTCGAGAAGGACGGGAAGTTGTAGTGCAGCATGAAGCGCCGGAAGGCATTGCCCTCGAACGACTCGATCTTCTGCTCGTCGTCCTTGGTGCCGAGGGTGGCGACGACGAGGGCCTGGGTCTCGCCGCGCGTGAAGAGCGCCGAGCCGTGGGCGCGCGGCAGGTACGCCACCTCGCTCCAGATCGGGCGCACTTCCTTGACGCTGCGGCCGTCCACGCGGATGCCCTTGCTCCACGATGAGCCGGCGCACCTCGGCCTTCTCGACCTTCTCGAAGTAGCCGCGGGCCTTCGCCCGGTTCGCCTCGTCGCCGCCGACGGCCGCGAACACCTCTTCGAAGATGGCGTCGAGGCCCTGGGCGCGGGCCTGCTTCTCGTGCACGGACAGCGCCTGGACCACCTTGGCCGAGGCCAGCTCCTTCACCCGCGCCTCGAGCGCCGGATCGGCGCCCGCCTGGGCGTCGAAGGCCCAGCGGGGCTTGGCCGCCTTGGCCACGAGCTCCTTCTGGATCCGCGTCAGCTCCTTGCAGCGCTCGTGGCCGAAGGCGAGCGCCTCGAGCATCTGCTCCTCGCTGACTTCCTTGCCGCCGGACTCGACCATCAGGATGGCGTCCTCGGTGCCCGCCATCACCAGCTCGAGCGGGGAGGCCGCGACCTGCTTGTAGGTGGGATTGGCCACCAGCTTGCCGTCCACCAGCGCCACCCGCACCGCCCCGACCGGACCCGAGAACGGGATGCCGGACAGCGACATCGCGGCCGAGGAGCCGATCATCGCGAGCACGTCCGGGTCGTTGTCGGAGTCCGCCGAGATGACCAGGTTGATGATCTGGATCTCGTTGCGGAAGCCCTTGGGGAAGAGCGGGACGGAGCGGCCGGTCGATGAGCCGGCAGGTCAGCGTCTCCTTCTCGTCGGGCCGGCCCTCGCGCTTGAAGAAGCCGCCGGGGATGCGGCCGCCCGCGTAGGACTTCTCGCGGTACTCGACGGTGAGGGGCAGGAAGTCCCGGCCCTCCAGGGCGGACCGCGAGGCGACGGCGGTCGAGAGCACCATGGTCCCGCCGCAGCGGACGACCACGGCCCCGTCGGCCTGCTTTGCGACCTTTCCGGTCTCGATGGTGAGCGGCAGGTTGTTGATCTGGATCTGCACAGAGTGAGGTGTCATACGGTCAGCATCCTCCTAGGATAGTTGCCACTTTTGCGACTTCGAGAGGGACCCGGCCGGGCCGGGCGAACGTGAGATCGATCCAATCGGGATCCGCGATCACTTGCGGATCCCGAGCTTTTCCGTGATGGCTCGGTAGCGCTCCGAGTCCTTCTTGCGGAGGTACTCGATCAGGCCGCGGCGCTTGCCGATCAGCATGAGCAGGCCGCGACGGGAGTGGTGGTCCTTCTTGTGCAGCTTGAAGTGCTCGGTGAGCCCGTTGATCCGCTCCGACAGCAGCGCGATCTGGACCTCGGGCGAGCCGGTGTCGCCCTCGTGCACCTTGAACTGCTCGATGAGACCCTTCTTCTTGTCCTGGGACAGTCGCATACCGCGAATCCTCCCGGGGGTTCCCCCCCCAATCGCCACGCCCCCAGAGCCCCGACCGCGGCTCCGTTGGGACGGGTTCGTTGGACCGCTCAAACCCGCGTTAAGACGAGCGGAGTGTACCACGCGGGGGTGAGAGGTTCAAGCGATCACCCTGCCGGTTGGGCCCGCAGCAGCCGACGGGCCTCCGCCATGTCGGCCCGGACCTGCGCGGTGAGCGCCTCCACGCCCGGGAACTTCATCTCGGCCCGGATCCGGACGAGGAAGTCGAGCGTGAGCGTGCGGTCGTAGAGGTCCCCGGCGAAGTCGAACAGGTAGGCCTCGACCCAGTACTGCGACTCCTCGAAGGTCGGCCGGTAGCCGATGTTGACCACCGCCTCGGCTTGACGGCCGTCCCAGCGCGCGTGGGCCGCGTACACGCCCGCGGCCAGGGCCAGCGGGCGGTCCGGCTTCAGGTTCGCGGTGGGAAACCCGAGCGTGCGGCCACGGCCGGCGCCGCGCTGCACGGTCCCGGTCAGCGAATAGGGCCGGCCCAGGAACGCCCGGGCCTGCTCCACGTCACCGTCACGGAGCGCCTCGCGGATCGCGCTGGACGACACGGTGAGCCCGTTGACCTGCAGCGGCGGCAGCACGTGGGTGACGAACCCGCGCTGGCCGCCCAGCTCCCGCAGGAGGACCGCGGTCCCGCGCGCCCCGCGGCCGAAGGTGTGGTTGAAGCCCACGACCACCTCGCGGGCGCCCAGCGTGCGCACCAGCGACCTCGTCCACGAAGGTCTCGGCCTCCATCCGAGAGAAATCCAGCGTGAAGGGGATGACCAGGGTGGCGTCGAGGCCGTGCTCCGCGATGCGGGCCAGGTTCTCCTCGAGCGTCGCGATGGGCGCGGGCGCTTTCTCGGGCCTCAGCACCACGGTCGGATGCGGGTCGAAGGTGCACGCGACCGCGGAGACGCCGAGCGCGCGGGCCCGCTCCACCGCGGTGTCGAGGATCTTGGCGTGCGCGAGATGGATGCCGTCGAAGGCGCCGAAGGCGGCCACCGACGGCCGCAGCTCAGGCGGGAAGGACGGAAGGTCGCGGAGGATCCGCATGGAGGAGCCGTTCGGGCTTCACTCGGTCGCCGAGCCCCTGCCCCACTCCGAGCAGGCCGCCGTCGGGGCCGTACACGCGGACCAGGCCGCTCACGCGCTCGCCGATCGCCGCCGCCTGCCCGTGCGCGAAGGCGCGGGTTCCGTCCGCGTCGAGCCGCACCGCGCCCAGCCCGGCCAGCGCGCTGTCGGGCGGCAGCAGCCGCGCCCAGAGCCGCTCGCCGGCGCGGGCCTCGCGGACCTCGTCCCAGGTGACGGCGGCCTCGAGCGCGTACGGCCCCACCCGGGTGCGGACGAGCCCGGCCAGGGCGCGCGCCACAGCCCAGCGCGGCGCCCACGTCCGCGGCGAGCGTGCGCACGTACGTGCCCTTGCCGCACCGGATGCGGATGACGAAGTCCGGGAGCGCGACCGACTCGAGCCGGATCGAGTGCACGACGACCTCGCGCGGCTCGCGCTCCACCTCGACCCCCTGCCGGGCCAGCTCGTAGAGACGCTTGCCGTCCCGGTGGAGCGCCGAGTACATGGGCGGCACCTGCTGGATGCGGCCGACGAACGGCGCGAGCGCGGCCTCGATGGCGGGCGCGTCGAGCGCGGGGACCGGACGCGTCTCGACCACCGCGCCCGAGAGATCCTGGGTCTCGGTGGTGACGCCCAGGCGGACGGTGGCCACGTACTCCTTGTCCAGGTCCACCAGGTACGGCGTCAGCTTGGTCGCTTCCCCGATCAGGATGGGCAGCACCCCGGTGGCGGCGGGATCGAGCGTGCCGCCGTGCCCGATGCGCGGCGCCCGCAGGACGCGTCGCAGGTGGGCCACCACCTGGAACGAGGTGACGCCCGGGCCCTTCTCGACCGGCAGGATGCCGGCGCGGTGGCGATCGCTCACGACGGCGGGCCGTCGAGGGCCTGCCTCACCGCCGCGAGCAGCGTGGCCTTCGCGGACGCGAGCGGGCCGGGCAGTGTGCAGCCCGCCGCGTTCTCGTGGCCGCCGCCGCCGAACGGTGCGCGATGCGGTTGACCGGCACGTCGCCCTTGCCGCGGAGGCTCGCCTTCACGCGGCCGTCGGCCTCCGCGCGGAGGAGCACCGCCACCTTGACGCCCGCGATGGAGCGCGGATAGGTCACGAGATCCTCGGCGGCCATGAAGGCCTCGGAGGCCGCGCCCTCGGGCACGGTGAGCGCCGCGATGCGCCCGTCCTCGCTGACCTCGACCCGGCTCAGCAGGCTGCCCAGGGTGAGCAGCGCGTCCTGGGGGCGCCGCTGGTAGAGCCGGTCCGTCACGAGCGCGGGCTCGGCGCCCGCCGCGGTGAGCGCGCCCGCGATCCGGAAGGTGCGCGGCGTCGTGTTCGAGTAGCGGAACGACCCGGTGTCGGTGTGGATCGCGGTGTAGAGGTCGAGCGCGACGTCACGGCCGATCGGCCACCCGAGCGCGGTGAGCAGGTCGTAGATCATCTCCCCGACGGCGGCCGCGGAGGGATCGATCCAGTTCAGCGTCCCGTAGCGGCGGTTGTCCGGGTGGTGGTCGATGTTGAGCACCCGGCTGGCCGGGCCGCGGACGCCCGCGAGGAGCCCCTCGGTGCGCCCGTCGTTGGGACAGTCGGTCAGCACGATGGTGTCGAACGTTCCGGGGGCGGTGCGCCACACCTGCCAGCGGTCCGCGCCCGGGAGGAAGTCGAGCACGTCGGGCACCGGGTCGGGGCCGCCGAAGGTCACCGTCCAGCCCGCCTTCTCCATGGCGAGCCCCAGGCCCAGCAGCGTGCCGAGCACGTCACCGTCCGGATGGACGTGGCCCAGCATCAGCGCGGAGCCGCGCGGCCCCGCGAGCAGGTCCACGAGCTGGGCCGGCGGCTCCGGCGCGACGACCGTGACGCTCACTCCTCGCTCTCCGACGACGCTTCGGATCGCTTGAGATCGGCGAGGAGCGCCTGGATGTGCGCGGCGTGCTCCATGGACCGGTCGGGGCGGAACATGATCTCGGGCGTCACCCGCAGGTCGAGGTGGCGGCGCAGCCAGCTCCAGACGAAGCCCCGCGCGCTCTCGAGCGCCTTGAACGAGGTGGCCCACTGCGCGTCCGGTCCCAGCACCGAGACGAAGACCTTGGCGTGCTTGAGATCCGGGGTCGTGTCCACCTCGGTCACGGTCACGAACCCGAGCCGCGGGTCCTTGAGCTGCCGCTGCACGACCAGCGGAGATCTCCTCCTTGATGAGCTGATTGACGCGCTACGAGCCGCTTGCCTTGCATGTCTATAGAATCTCCACCTGGATGTCGGTGACCTAGCCGTCCACGTGGTCCTCGATGTAGTCCATGGCCTTGGAGATGACTTCGTTGGCGTGGCGGGAGTCGCCCGAGACGCAGGCCAGGCCAGGGTCGCGCGCTGCCACACGTCGTGGTGATCCACCTCGGCGACGGAGATCTCGAAGCGCCGGCGGAGCGTGTCCTTGAGGCCCTTCAGCGACGTGGCGCTTGCCCTTGAGCGACCCGACGTCCGGCAGGTGCAGCTCGACCGTGCCCACCGCCACCCGCGCTCCCGACACTGGTCGAGACCCCCTTCGACGCTAGAGCGTCCGGGCGACCTCCTCCGTGCTGAAGGCCTCGATGACGTCGTTGGGCTGCACGCCCTTGATCCCCTCGACGCCGATGCCGCACTCGAGCCCCTGCAGCACCTCGCGGACGTCGTCCTTGAACCGCTTGAGCGAGCTGATGACGCCCTCGCCCAGCAGGGTCTCGCCGCGCTTGATGCGGACGCGGGCGCCGCGCACCATCTTGCCCTCGGTGACCGACGACCCGTAGATGGTCCCGACCTTGGTGATGGGGAAGAGCTGGCGCACCTGGGCCCGGCCCAGCACCATCTCGCGGATCTCGGGGGCCAGCATGCCGGAGAGCGCCGCCCGCACGTCGTTGATCGCGTCGTAGATGACGTTGTAGCTGCGCATGTCCACGCCGTTGGCCTGGGCCTGGCGTCGCCGCCTTGGGGTCGGCCTTGACGTTGAAGCCGAGCACGATGGCGTTGGACGCGGACGCGAGCATCACGTCCGACTCGGTCACCGTGCCCACCGAGCTGTGGATGACCTTGAGCTTGACCTCGTCGGTGGAGAGCCGCTCGAGCGACTCGGTCAGCGCTTCCACCGAGCCCTGCACGTCGGCCTTGAGCACGAGGCGCAGCTCCTTGACCTCGCCCGCCTCGATCTGCTTGTGCAGGTCCTCGAGGGTGATCCGCGTCGTGCTCTTGCCCTTGAGCCGGTCGCGCTCGCTGCGCACGGTGGCGATCTGCCGCGCCTTGCGCTCGTCGGCGACCACCAGCATCGTGTCGCCCGCCTGCGGCACGCCGGAGAGGCCCAGGATCTCGACCGGATCGGACGGGCCCGCGCTCTGCACCTTCTTGCCGCGGTCGTTGAACATGGCGCGCACGCGGCCGGAGTGCGAGCCGACCACCACCGCGTCGCCTTCCTTGAGCGTGCCCGACTGGATCAGCGCGGTGGCCACCGGGCCGCGGCCCCGATCGAGCCGGCCTTCCACGATCACGCCGCGCCCGGCCCGGTTCGGATTGGCGCGCAGCTCGAGGATCTCGGCCTGGAGCGCGGTCATCTCGAGGAGCTGCGCGATGCCGTCGCCGCGCTTGGCCGAGGTGTGGATGAAGATGGTCTGCCCGCCCCAGTCTTCCGGCACGAGGCCGTGATTGGACAGCTCGCGCTTGACCCGGTCCGGATCGGAGCCCGGCTTGTCGATCTTGTTCACCGCGACGAGGATCGGCACGTTGGCCGCCTTGGCGTGGTTGATCGCCTCCACCGTCTGGGGCATCACCCCGTCGTCGGCCGCGACGACCAGGACCACCATGTCGGTCGCCTGGGCTCCGCGGGCGCGCATCGCGGTGAACGCCTCGTGGCCCGGGGTGTCGAGGAAGGTGACCTTGCCGTGGCTCGTGTCCACCTGGTAGGCGCCGATGTGCTGGGTGATGCCGCCGAACTCGCGCTCCGCCACCTTGGTGGTGCGGATCGCGTCGAGCAGCGAGGTCTTGCCGTGGTCGACGTGGCCCATCACGGTCACCACCGGCGGCCGCGGGCGCATCTGCGCCGGATCGGACTCCTCCTCCTCGAGCACGTCGCCCTCGATCGAGCGGACCTGCACGTCGAAGTGGAACTTGTCGGCGACCAGCTTGGCCGCGGTCGGATCGAGCACCTCGTTGACGGTGGCCATCACCCCCAGGTCGACCAGGGCCTTGATCACCTCCGTGGTCTTGTGGCGCATCGCGGCGGCCAGCTCGCCCACCGTGACGGACTCCGGCAGCTTGATCAGCTCGCGCTTGATCTCCTGCGGCGGCTCGGGCGGAGGCGGCAGAGCCCCGCCCGGTAGCCGCGGGCGCAGGGGGCGGCGCCAGCGGCGGCGCGAGGATCGGGGCCGGGGCGACCGGCGCAGCCGGAGCGGCGACTGCGGCCGCCGCCGGGCGTACCGGCACGGCCGGGCGTAGCGGCGCCGGCGGCGCGGCGGGGCGCGGCGGCGAGATCACCGTGCGCGGCGGATTCAGCGGCGGCGGTACCGGCGCGCGGCGCACCGGGGGCGCGGGCCTCAGCTCGACCGGCGGGGCCGCCGCGGCTGGCCGGACGACCGGCGCGGGGGCCGGCGGGGTCGCGGGCCGGGGCGGCGCGGCGGACGGCGCGATCGACGCGGCGGTGGGGACCACGGGCGGAATCGGGACGATCTCGGCCGGCGGCGCGGGCGGGACGGCGGAGGGCCGGGCCGGAAGATGGTCGCGGCCGGCTTCACCACGTCGAGAGCGGGCGCCGGGGCCAGCTCGATGACCTCGGGCGTCTCCTCGACCGACTTCGCGGCGCCCTTCTTCGTGCTCGCCGCCTTCTTCTTCGGCGCGGTCGCGGGCGCGTCGCCCTCGGCCGCCTTCGGCTTGGGCGCGCGCTTGGGCTTGGCCTCGGCGGGCAGATCGCGTCCGCGGCCCAGCTTGACCCGCAGCTCGTTGGCCGTCGCGGCGAGGAGAGGGCTCATGGCCCGCATGCCCTTGTGGCCCATGCCTTCGAGCGCCACGATCAAATCCTTGCTGGTGACGCCCAGCTCCTTCGCCAGATCGATGACCTTGACCCGTGCCGCCACGCGCGCTACCTCCTCGGCCAACTCGCCAGAATGACCACCGCGGGCTCCTGCGGCGGGCGGCTCGCCCCCTTGAACGCATGCCCCAGCCGCCCCGCCTGCAGCGCCTTCTCCACGCACTCGGTCGTGGCGCACACATACGCGCCGCGCCCCGCCGCGCGCCCATCGCGATCCACCGTCACCCCCCCGGCGGCATCCCGCACCAGCCGGATCAACTCCGCCTTCGCCCGCACCACGCGACAGCCGATGCAGGTGCGCTGAGGCGGGCGCTTCGCCCGCTTCAGCTTCTCAAGTGGGTCGGCTCGATCTCCGATCCACCGTCCTCGACCGCGGGCGCTTCCGGCTCCGGCTCGCCGCTCTCGGCCGGCGCCTCCGGATGCTCGGCCACCCACGCCTGCGCGGCGGCCAGGATCGCGCTCGCCTTGGTCTCGCCGATGCCCGGCAGCTCCTGCAGGGCGGACAGCCCGCCCTCCACCACGCGAGACGGCGAATGCAGCCCCGCGTCCACCAGGCGGTCGACCAGCTGCGGGCCGACGCCGGGCAGGTCGCCCAGGCCCTGCCGGCCCTCCGCGCGCTCTTCCTCGTCGCGGCGCCGCTCCTCCTCGACCTCACCCTCGCTCTTGATGTCCACCCGGAAGCCGGTGAGCTTCGCGGCCAGCCGCGCGTTCTGCCCCTTCTTGCCGATCGCGAGGGAGAGCTGGTTGTCGGGGACGATCACGAGCACGGTGCGCAGCTCGTCCTCGGGCATGCCCTCGGGGAGCTCGGAGACCGTGACCGACGACACCTTGGCGGGCGACAGCGCGCGCGCCACGAACACCGCCGGGTCGGGCGACCACTCCACGATGTCGATCTTCTCGCCGCGCAGCTCCCGGCTGATCACCTGGATGCGCGTGCCCCGAAGCCCGACGCAGGCCCCGATCGGGTCCACGTCGCGCTTGGTGGACGACACCGCCACCTTGGCGCGCTCGCCGGGCTCGCGGGCCGCCGCCTTGACGAGCACGATGCCCTCCGCGATCTCCGGGATCTCGGTCTCGAAGAGCCGGACCAGGAAGCCCGGGATGCGTGCGCGAGAGCAGGATCTGCGGGCCCTTGGCCGTCTTCTTGACCTCCAGCATGTAGGCGCGCAGCGATCGCCCGGGTTGTAACCGCTCGCCGGGAATCTGCTCCCGCTCCGTGATCACCGCCTCCGCCTTGCCCAGCTCCACGATCACGTTCCGCTTCTCGATGCGGTGCACGGTGCCGCGGACGATCTTGCCCTCGCTGTCGATGAACTCCGAGTACACCGCGTCGCGCTCGGCGTCGCGCACGCGCTGCAGGATGACCTGCTTGGCGGTCTGGGCGGCGATGCGGCCGAACTCCTGGGGCGCCAGCTCGATCTCGATCTCGTCGTCGAGCTGCGCCTCGCCGTTCAGCTTGCGGGCCTCGGCGACGCGTGATCTCGAGCTTCGGGTCGGTGACCGTCTCACCACCTTCTTGCGGGCGAAGACCTGGAGCGTGCCGGTGTGGCGATCGAGCTCCATCCGCACGTTGTCGGCGACGCCCATGGTCTTCTTGGAGGCCGACAGGAGGGCAGACTCCAGCGCCTCGAAGAGGACCTCTTTACTGATCCCCTTCTCGTGGCCGATCTGCTCGATCACGTAGATGAGTTCTTTGTTCATCATCGCTTCACCCGCCCGAACGCCACGACTTCCAGCCGCGCCTTCGTCACCAGCGGCGCGGAATCTCGCGCCGCGTGCCCACCGTTTCCTCCAAGGTCAGGGCTCGGCCCGGCGACACCTCCAGGAGCTTGCCCGCGAACTCCGTGCGCCCGTCCATGGCCTCGCGCACCCAGCACTGCACGTCCGGCCGACCGCCCAGGCGAACTCACGATCCTTCCTCAGCTACCCGGTCGAGCCCCGGCGAGGACACTTCGAGATCGTAGGAGGGCTCGATGAGTCCGGACACATCGAGCACGTCGCCGGCCTCCCGGCTGAACGCCTGGCAATCGGCGATGCCCACGCCGCCCGGCTTGTCCACGAAGAGGCGAAGCACCCAGCGCCGGCCTTCACGGCGCCACTCGCTGTCGACCAGATTCAGGCCGCGCGAGGCGAGCACAGGCTGCCACGACCGCCTCGATCCGGTCGAGCCACTGTGCATCTTCCGCCATGCCGCCACCCCCACAAAAAAAAGTGGGCGGCGGCCCACTTTTTTCAGGACTTTAGCACAGCGATTGGGCCCCCGCAAGCGCTGCAGGGCGCCCGGAGGGTGGGTCGGCTTATGAAATCGTTTGCGCCATCTCCCGGACGGTCGCGACGACCTCGGCCTTGGGCACCCGGCGGTCGGCCCGGGTGCCGCGCTCGCGCATCTCGACCACGCCCTCCTTGGCGAGGGCATTGCCGACGGTCACCCGGATCGGGCATCCCGAGCAGGTCGGCGTCCTTGAACTTGACCCCGGCCCGCTCGTCCCGGTCGTCCATGAGGACGTCGAAGCCGGCCGCCCGGAGCTCCCGATAGATCTCCTCGGCCGCGGCCATCTGCGCGGCATCCTTGACCGCCACCGGCACCAGGTGCACGTGGAAGGGAGCGATGGCCCAGGGCCAGACGATGCCGTCGGCGTCGTGGCGCTGCTCCACCGCCGCCGCCGCGATCCGGGCCGGCCCGATGCCGTAGGAGCCCATCACGATCGGCTGCTGCTGGCCCTGCTCGTCGAGGTAGGTGGCCCCCAGCGGGCACCGAGTACTTGGTGCCGAGCTTGAAGATATTGCCCACCTCGATCACCCGCTCGATCCGGAGCGGCTTGCCGCAGGTGGGACACCCCTCGCCCGGCCAGGGCCACCTGCAGGTCCGCCCACTCGCACGCGAAGTCCTGGCCCGGGCGTCACCCCGGTCAGATGGAAGCCCTCGCGGTTGGCGCCGACCACGTAGCGGCCGCTCGCGCAGCGACTCGTCGGCGATGATCCGCGACGCCGCGGACACCCACCGGCCCGATCGAGCCCGGGGCCACGCCGAGATGCTGCTGGACCTCGTCCGGGTGCGCCGGGCGGGCTTCCGCCTTGAGCGCGCGGGCGAGCTTGCGCTCGTGGAGCGTGTGGTCGCCCCGCACGAGCACCAGCACCGGCCCGTCGGGGCCCATGAAGACCAGCGACTTGATGGTGGCGGCCGGATCGATCTTGAGCTGGGCCGACACCTCGGCGATGGTGCGGGCCCCGGGCGTCGCGACCTCGTCGCTTCCGGCCGTTCGCCGGCGGCCGGCGGGCTCGGCACGCCGCGGGCCAGCTCCACGTTGGCCGCGTAGCCGCAGGCGTCGCAGAGCGCCACGTCGTCCTCGCCGGCCGCGCGCGGGGCCATGAACTCGTGCGAGCCCGAGCCGCCCATCATGCCGGGATCCGACTGCACGACGACGTAGCGTGATCCCGCAGCGGTCGAAGATGCGGCAGTAGGCCGTCCTTGTGGGCGTTGTAGGAGACTCGAGCGCGGCCGCGTCGGGATCGAGCGTGTAGGAGTCCTTCATCAGGAACTCGCGCGTGCGCAGCACGCCCGAGCGCGGCCGCGCCTCGTCCCGCTCCTTGGTCTGGATCTGGTACCAGATCTGCGGCAGGTCGCGGTAGGAGCGGATCTCGCGGGCGGCGAGCCAGGCGATGACCTCCTCGTGGGTCATGCCGAGGCACATGTCGCGCCCGTTGCGGTCCTTGAGCCGGAACATCTCCCCGCCGATCACGTCCCAGCGCCCGGACTGCTGCCAGATCTCGGCGGGATGGAGCACCGGCATCGTCGATCTCCTGCCCGCCGATGCCGTTCATCTCCTCGCGGATGATCGCGTTGACCTTCTCGATCACGCGCTGGCCGAGCGGGAGGTAGACGTAGATGCCGGCGGCGAGCTGGCGGACGAGCCCGGCGCGCACCATGAGCTTGTGGCTGATCGCCTCGGCGTCGGCGGGATCCTCCCGGAGCGTGGGGATGAGCGACCGGGTCCAGCGCATGGACTACGGCGCCGCCTTGACCTTGTTGGCGCCCGGGCACGCCCGGATCGTAGATCAGCCGCTTGACCGGCTCCCCGCCCAGGATGTGCGACTCGAGGATCTCCTGGAGGTCGGACTCCTGGACGCCCGCGTACCAGACGTTCTCCGGGTACACCACGATCATGGGGCCGTGGCCGCACTGCGAGAAGCAGCCCGCCTTGTTGACGCGGACCTCGGCCTGCCGGCCCGCGGTGACGACGCCCGCCCGCAGCGTCTTGACGTACTTCTCGACGTCGCCCTGCGCGGGGCAGGTATCGCCCGACGTGCACACGAACACGTGCCGCGCGTACTGGCCCATGATCCCTATCACGAAGAGTCCGATCCGTCGATGCCGTGAGAGTCGTTGTAGAACGCGTACACCATGAGCAGCATGAGCAGCGACGAAGCCCGACCTGCTGGGCGACCTCGCGCTTGCGCACCGAGAGCGGCCGGCCCAGCACCGCCTCGAAGGCGAAGAAGAGCAGGTGGCCGCCGTCGAGCATCGGCACCGGCAAGAGGTTGAGCAGGAACAGGTTGACGCTGATCACCGCGGTGAAGAGCGCGAGGCTCGACGATGCCCTGGCGCGCCTGCTCGCCCGCGGTCTTGGCGATCTGGATCGGGCCGCCGATATTGCTCCGGTCGAGCTGGCCGACCACGATCTTGTAGAGGCCGATGGCGGTCTTGACCGTGACGTCGGTGGACCACGCGAGGCCTTCCCACATCGCGGAGAACGGGTTCGAGCGGACGAACATGGTGGCCGCCGCCCGGGCGGATCCCGACGAGCGCCGACCTCCATCTCCTTGCCGTCGGGGCCCGGGACCTTGCCCTTCTTGGGCGTCACCGTGATCGTGAGCGTCTCGGTCCCGCGCTTGACCTCGAGCCGCGTCGGCTGGCCCGCGCGCTGGTGGATCTTCTCGGCCAGCTCGTCCCAGGACATGACCGGCTGGCCCTCGAGCGCGACCACGACGTCGCCGGCCTTGAGCCCCGCCTGCTCGGCGGGATCGCCCGGGACGACGTCGCCGATGGCGGGCGCCAGGTACGGTGAGGCGCCGACCTCCCACACGTCCTGCTCGTCGCCGAAGAGATCCTTGCGCTTGGCCTGCACCGGGGTCAGCGCGACCTTGCGCTGCGCGCCGTCACGTCCTTGCACCGCGAGCTCGAGCGGGCGCCGGGGCGGTCCTGGACCACGCGGGCCAGCTCCTCCCAGTACTGCACCGGCTTGCCGTCCACCGCGACGATGCGGTCGCCGGTCCGGAGCCCGGCCTGCGCGGCGGGCCCGCCCTCGGTCACGCGCCCGACCTCGGCGGGCGCCACCGGCCGGCCGATGAACATGAACATCGAGCGCGGCGATGAGCGACGGCGAGCACGAAGTTCATCGCGGGCCCCGCGAACACGATCAGGAAGCGGGCCGCGAGCGGCTTGCCGTTGAAGGCCTGGCCGGATCCATCGTGGCCGCCTTGCCGCCCTCGAGCGGGTTCTCGTCGTCGCCCATCATCTTCACGTAGCCGCCCATCGGGATCAGCGGACAGGCAGTACTCGGTCTCCTTGCCCCGGAACCGCCAGAGCACGGGGCCGAAGCCGACCGAGAACCGCTCGACGCCCACCCCGCAGAGCCGGGCCACGATGAAGTGGCCGAGCTCGTGCACGATGATGAGGATGCCGAGGACCACCACGAACGAGACGAGCATCTGCACCGTCGCCATGAGGCTCCCTATCTCATCGCGGCCGCGACCCCGCCGGGCAGCCAGTCCCGCACCGCCGCCGCGCGTCCGGGTGTCAACGTCCACGCACGTGTCGATGCTGTCGAGCGCCCGCGCGGGCACCCGCGCCAGCGCTTCCGCGATCAGCTCGGGGATCTGGGTGAACGCGGATGCGGCCTTCGAGGAACGCGGCGACCGCGATCTCGTTGGCCGCGTTGAGGATGACCGGCGCGCAGCCGCCCTCGAGCAGGGCCTGCCGCGCCAGGTCCAGGCACGGGAAGCGCTCGACGTCCGGCTCCTCGAAGGTGAGCGGCCCGACCCGGGTGAGATCCAGGCGCTCCGCCGGACAGGGCAGGCGCTGCGGGATACGTCAGCGCGTAGAGGATCGGGATGCCCATGTCGGCCACGCCGAGCTGGGCGATGACCGAGCCGTCCACGTACTCGACCATGCGAGTGGACGATGGACTGCGGGTGCACCACCACCTGCACCTGCTCGGGCGGGAGGTCGAAGAGCCAGCGCGCCTCGATGACCTCGAGCCCCTTGTTCATGAGCGTGGCCGAGTCCACCGTGATCTTGGCGCCCATCCTCCACGTCGGATGGTTCAGCGCCTCCTCCACCGTGACCTTCGCGAGGTCCGCCGCCTTCATCGTCCGGAACGGCCCGCCCGACGCGGTGAGCAGGATCCGGTGCACCTCGGCGCGGTTGTGGCCCTCGAGGCACTGGAAGACCGCGCTGTGCTCGGAATCCACCGGCAGCAGCGGCACGCCGCGCTCGCGGGCCGCCGCGGTCATCAGGCTGCCCGCCATCACCAGCGTTTCCTTGTTGGCGAGCGCGATGGCTCTTGCCGCTCTCGATCGCGGCCATGGTGGGCAGGAGCCCCGCCCCGCCCACGATGGCGGAGAGCACCACGTCGGCCTCGACCTCGCCGGCGAGCGTCACGATGCCGGCGGGCGCCGGCGAGGAGCTCGGGGCGCGAGGACCCCAGCGCGCGCGCCACCACGTCGATCGCCGCGCGTCGGCCAGGGCGAGGGCGCGGGGCCGGTGACGGCGGCAGAGCTCCGCGAGCAGCTCCGGGTTGGAGCCGCGGGCCGCCATGCCCTCCACGCGGAACTCGTCGGGGAAATGCTCGACCAGCTCGAGCGCGCGCCGCCCCACGGAGCCGGTCACTCCCAGCACGATCAGCCGTTTCATGCGCCCAGGGACCTCGCGTACGTCGCGTAGTAGAAGAGGACCGGCGTGTTGAAGAGGAGGCTGTCCATGCGGTCGAGCATCCCGCCGTGCCCGGGGATGAGCCGCCCGGTGTCCTTGGTGCCGACGCTCCGCTTGATGGCGGACTCGACGAGATCGCCGACCTGGCCCACCACGCCGAGCAGGAGCCCGACCACGACCGCGTCGCTCGAGCGAGAGCGCGGGGAAGAACGTCGCGCGCGCGCCCAGCGCGGCGAGCACCGACATCACGAGCTGGGCGAGCGCGCCCTCCACCGTCTTGCGGGGGCTGATCGCGGGGGCGAGCTTGTGGCGGCCCATCGTGCGAGCCCACCAGGTACGCGGCGGTCTCGCCGAGCCACGTGACCGAGACCAGGAGCAGGATCCACTCGCGGCCGGTCTCGCAGATCGCGCAGCCAGAAGGTGTAGCCGAGGAGCCAGTTCACGTAGCAGACGCCGAACAGAGTGATCGCCACCGGCTCCCAGACCGGGCGATTCTCCTGGGGCCGCAGCAGCCCGACCGTGAGCAGGGCGAGCAACACCGCGGTGAACGCCAGCCGCTCGGAGACCGGCAGCGCGAAGCTCGCGGTCACGAGCGAGCCGCCCACCAGCCCGAGCACGCGGAAGGTCCGCACGCCCGCCCGCTCGAACATCCCGGTGAACTCCCACTGGCCGAGCGCGCCCGCGAGCACCATGACCGCCCCGAAGAGCCACACCGGGCCGCTCGCCACCATCCACACGAAGAGGGGCAGCAGGATCAGCGTGCTGAGAAGCCGGCGCACGAGACCTCCGCCGTGGGACGGGACGGTCTGCTCCACCGGGCCGGCGAGCGGCACGCCCTGCGCCCGCGCCATCAGACCCGTCCGAAGCGGCGGTCCCGCTGCTGGAAGTCGGCGACCGCGAGATAGAACTCGCGCGCGCCGAAATCCGGCCAGAGGGTCGGCGTCATCCACAGCTCGGTGTAGGCGACCTGCCACAGGAGGAAGTTGGACAGGCGCAGCTCCCCGCTCGTGCGGATGAGCAGGTCCGGATCGGGGATGCCGTCGGTGTAGAGCGCGCGGGACGACGCGCACCTCGTCGATGTCCTCCGGCCGCAGCCGTCCGCTCTGCACCTCGCGCGCGAGCGCGCGGCACGCGTCCACCAGCTCGTCGCGGCCGCCGTAGTTGAAGGCCATGAGCAGGGTGAGGCCGGTGTTGCGCGAGGTCGTCTCGATGAGCCGCTCGATGCGCTCGCCCACCCGCGCGGGCACCCCGTCCGGCGCGCCCGATCACCCGGAAGCGCACGTTGCGCTCCATGAGCTCGGGCAGCTCGCGCTCGATGGAGCGCTCGAGCAGGGTCATCAGCGTGGACACCTCCTGGTGCGGCCGGTTCCAGTTCTCCGAGGAGAACGCGTAGAGGGTGAGGAACTCGATCCCGAGCTCGCCCGCGGTGCGGACGATCGCCCGCACCGACTTCACGCCCTCGCCGTGCCCGGCCACGCGCGGCAGGCCGCGGTTGGTGGCCCACCGGCCGTTGCCGTCCATGATGACCGCGACGTGGCGCGGGAGCGGGCGGGCGAGGATGCGCTGCCGGAGATCGTCCTCGTGGAGCGTCGACAGCTCTGACACCGCCGCGGAGATCCCGGCCTTCGCCGCCATATCAGGTCATGTTACGTGAGCCCCCCCGGAATTGCCAGGAAAATCGGCCGCTCAGGCCCGAATCTTGCTGGGATTTCGCGGGATTGCGGACATCCGAGGCTCACGACCGTCTACTTCTTCAAACTCTCCATATGCGGGGGCCCACACATGGCCCCCGCACTCCCCCAGTCCGCGGACATTCGTGGCGGACACGCGTCGCCGGTGACTACACCGTCATCACTTCCTGCTCCTTCTTCTTCGCCAGCTCATCGATCTTGGCGGTGAACCGATCGGTGGTCTTCTGGATCTGGTCGTGGCCGCGCCGCTCCTCGTCCTGCGGACACCTTCTTGTCCTTGGCGAGGGCCTTGAGCTTGTCGTTGGCGTCGCGGCGCGACGTTGCGGATCGCCACCCGCGCGTCCTCCGCGAACTTGCCCGACCGTCTTGGCGAGCTGCTTGCGCCGCTCCTCGGTCAGCGTGGGCATCGTGAGCCGGATCACCTTGCCGTCGTTGCGGGGGTGAGCCCGAGGTCGGACTTGGCGATGCGCCTTCTCGATCTCCTTCATCTGCGAGGCGTCCCACGGCTGGATCACGATGGTGCGCGGGTCGGGCACCGACACCGTCGCGAGCTGGTTGATCGGCGTCAGGTTGCCGTAGGCCTCGACGCGCACTCCGTCGAGGAGCGAGGCGTTGGCGCGGCCGGTGCGCACGCCCGCGAACTCCCGCGTGAGCGCGTCGGTCGCGGCCTGCATCCGGGTCTCGAGATCCTTCAGCATCGCCTGTCATGGTCATGGCCTACCCCTTCGGCGCGCGTCGCGTCGGCGGAGACGACGGAGCCGACGGGCTCGCCCGTGACGATGCGACGGATGTTGCCCCGGCGCGTGAGGTCGAACACCACGATCGGGCAGCTTGTTGTCCATGCAGAGCGAGATGGCGGTGGTGTCCATCACCTGCAGGCCGCGGTTGAGCACCTCGATGTAGCCGACGCGCGGCAGCTTGACCGCCGTCGGGTCCTTGGCCGGATCGGCGGTGTAGATGCCGTCCACCTTGGTGGCCTTGAGGATCACCTCGGCGCCGATCTCCACCGCGCGCAGCGCGCCCGCGGTGTCGGTGGTGAAGAACGGGTTGCCCGTGCCCGCCGCGAAGACGACCACGCGGCCCTTCTCGAGGTGCCGGATGGCCCGGCGCCGGATGTACGGCTCGGACACCGCCCGCATCTCGATGGCGGAGAGCACGCGCGTCGGCACGCCCGCCTTCTCGATGGCGTCCTGGAGCGCGAGCGCGTTGATCACGGTGGCGAGCATGCCCATGTAGTCGCCGGTGGCGCGGTCCATCCCGCCCGCGCTCGCCGCGATGCCGCGGAAGATGTTGCCGCCCCCGATGACCACCGCCAGCTCCACGCCCAGGCGACCACCTCGGCGATCTCCTCGGCGATGCGGCCGATGGTCTCGGGATCGATGCCGTAGCCCTGGCCTACCCGCCAGCGCCTCGCCCGAGATCTTGAGCAGGACGCGCCGGTACGCGGGAGCCGCGCCGGGGGCGGCCATGGCAGGCCTAGCTCTCGCCGACCTGGAAGCGCGCGAAGCGCTTCACCACGATCCGCTCGCCCATCTTGGACGTCGCCTGGTCGACCATGTCCTTGAGGCGGGTCTTCCCGGAGGCGTCCGGATGAAGGGCTGCTCGAGCAGGCAGGTCTCCGCGTAGAACTTCTCGAGCTTGCCCTCGATGATCTTGTCGATGACCTGGGGCGGCTTCTTCTGGTCGGCCATCTGCTGCCGGTAGATCTCGCGCTCCTTCTCCACCACCGCCCCCGGCACCTCCTCGCGCGCGACGTAGGGCGGGTTGGCGGCGGCCACCTGCATGGCGACGTCCTTCACGAGCTGCTGGAAGTCCTCGGTGCGGGCCACGAAGTCGGTCTCGCAGTTGACCTCGACCAGCACGCCGATCTTGCTGCCCGGGTGGATGTAGGACGTCACCACCCCGTCGCGGGCCTCGCGGTGCGACTTCTTGGCCGCGTCGGCCAGCCCCTTCTTGCGCAGGTACTCGACCGCGCCCTGCAGGTCGCCCTGGGAGGCCTCGAGCGCGGCCTTGCAGTCCATCACTCCCGCTCCGGTGCGCTCCCGGAGGTCCTTCACCTGCTCGGCGGACGAGGCCATGGGACGCTCCTGCCTCAGACGCCGGCTTCCGCCGACGTCGTCATCTCGGCCTCGGTCACCACCGGCATGTCCGGCGAGGCCGGGATCTCCTCCTCGGCCTCCTCCTTGGCGAGGGTGCCGCTGCCCTCGATGATCGCGTCGGCGATGCGCGAGGTGATCAGGCGCACCGACCGGATCGCGTCGTCGTTGCCCGGCATCGGGTAGTCGATCCCGGTCGGGATCGCAGTTGGTGTCCACGATGGCCACGATCGGGATGGCGAGCCGGCGCGCCTCCTCCACCGCGATCGTCTCCTTCTTGGGATCGATGATGAAGACCGCGGAGGGCAGCCGGTCCATGTTCTTGATGCCGACCAGCGTGCTCTGCAGCTTCGTCGCGCTCGCGCTCGAGCCCGATGCACTTCCTTCTTGGGCAGCCGCTCGTACTCGCCGGTCTCGCTTCATCTCGTCGAGCTTCTTGAGCCGGGCGATGGACTTCCGGATCGTCGTGAAGTTGGTGAGGGTGCCGCCGAGCCAGCGGTGGTTGACGTAGAACATGCCCGCAGCGGGTGGCCTCCTCGAGCACCGTCTCCTGCGCCTGCTTCTTGGTGCCCACGAACAGCACGGTGCCCCCGTCGGCGGCGAGGTCGCGCACGAACGCGTAGGCCTCGCGGAACTTCTTGAGGGTCTTCTGCAGGTCGATGATGTAGATGCCGTTGCGCTCGCCGAAGATGTACTTCTGCATCTTCGGGTTCCAGCGCTTGGTCTGGTGGCCGAAGTGCACCCCGGCCTCCAGCAGCTCCTTCATGGTCAGTGTTGCCATGGTGCTGCCGTCCTTTCCGTCGTCGTTCGGTTGGCCTCCGGTCGCGAGCGGCCGGCCCCCGGAGAGGAGCGCGACACTTCCCCGCCAGCCGACGAGGGCGGCGGAGACCGAAGCTCGGAACCGTGCGTGTTAGGTCGTGTACTTCGCGTTGATTCGAACGTACTCCTCGCTGAGATCCGATGTCCACACCCGGTCCTCGCCCCGGCCCAGCCCGAGGTCGATGGCGATCGGTGTAGCTCGGGCCGCCCATCACCTCGTGGATCCGGTCGAGCCGGGCGCCCGGCCGCGAGCATCCCCTTCTCCACCAGCAGCTCGTCGCCGATCGTGATGGCGATGCGGTCCGCGGCCACCCGCGCCGGCGATCTTGCCCAGTGCCATCATGATACGCCCCCAGTTGGGGTCGGCGCCGTTGATCGCGGTCTTGACGAGCGGCGAGTTGGCCACCGACCGGGCCGCGATCAGCGCCTCGCGGCGGGTGCGCGCCCCGCTGCACCGCCACCTCCACCAGCTTGCTCGCGCCCTCGCCGTCCTCGACGAGCATGCGGGCGAGCCGCTCGGCGATCGCCTCGAGCGCCCGCGCGAACTGCCGCAGGCCCTTGCCGCCGCGCTCGAGCGGCGCGTTCTCGGCGAGCCCGTTGGCGAGGATCGCCACCGTGTCGCTCGTGGACTGGTCGCCGTCCACCGTGATCCGGTTGAAGGAGCGGTCGATGGCCCGGCGCGAGCACCCGCGGCAGCGCGTCGCGCGGCACCATCGCGTCGGTGGCGAGGAAGCAGAACATGGTCGCCAGGTGCGGCTCGAGCATGCCCACGCCCTTGGCGATGCCCCCGATCGTCACCGGACGCCCGGCCAGCTCGAACCGGAGCGCCGCTTCCTTCGGGCCGGGTGTCGGTGGTCATGATGGCCTCGGCGGCGCTGCCGGCCGCCCTGGGGCGAGAGCCCCTTGACCAGCTTGGGCAGCGCCGCCCGGATCTTGTCCATCGGCAGCGGCTGACCGATCACCCCGGTCGACGGCGATCAGCACCTGCCGCGGCGGGATCCGCAGCAGCTCGCCGGTGATGCGCGTCATCTCGCGAGCGTCCTTGACCCCCTGCTCGCCGGTGCACACGTTGGAGCAGCCGCTCGAGGCCAGGATGGCCTGGGCGCGGCCGTCACGCACGTGCTCCTGCGAGACGAGCACCGGCGCGCCCTTGACCTGGTTGCGTGGTGAACACCGCGGCGGCGCGGGCGGGCGCCGAGGAATAGACGAGGGCCAGGTCCTTCTTGCCGCTGGGCTTGATGCCGGCCGCGACGCCCGAGGCGAGGATGCCGGGCACGGCGGTGATGCCTCCTTCCAGCCACTGGAAGTCGGCCATGCGGGCTACGGATACACCGGAGGCGCGTCGAGACCCGTCCGCTCGTCCCACCCCATCATGATGTTGAGGTTCTGGATCCCGTTGGCGGAGCCGCCCTTGCCCAGGTTGTCGAGCGCGGACACGCAGACCGCGCGCTTCGTGCGCGGATCGGCGACCACCGTGACGTCGCAGAAGTTGGAGCCGACGACGGACCGGGTCGTCGGGCGCTGCCCTTCGTCGAGCACGCGCACGAAGGGCTCGCCCGCGTAGAACTCCTGGTAGAGCGCGACCAGCTCCGCGGTCGTGGCCGGCTTCGTGAGCGGCACCGACGCGGTGGTGAAGAGCCCGCGGTTGAGCGGGACCAGATGCGGCGTGAACGCGACCACCACCGGCCGGCCCGCCAGCACCGAGAGCTCCTGCTCGATCTCGGGCGTGTGCCGGTGGGTGGCCGATGGCGTAGGCCTGGACGTTCTCGTTCGCCTCGGTGAAGAGGTACATCGCGTCGACCTTGCGGCCCTGAGCGCCCGCGCCGGTCACGCCGGACTTGCCGTCGATCACGATGCCGTCGACGCTCCCGCGCCCGCTCTTGAGCAGCGGCGCGGTGGCGAGGATCGCGCCCATCGGGTAGCAGCCGGGCGAGGCCACCAGGGACGCGCCCGCGACCTGCTTGCGGTGCAGCTCGGGCAGGCCGTAGACCGCCTCGGCCAGACCGTTCGGCGTCCTCGTGGGGCGCCTTGTACCACGTCGTGTACAGCGAGGCGTCCCGCAACCGGTAGTCGGCGGAGAGGTCGATGACCTTCTTGCCGTGGCGCCTGAGCGTCGGGCATCAGCCGCTGGGATTCCATGTGCGGCAGCGCGAGAAAGACGACGTCGGCCTCGTCGGCCAGGCGCTCCCCGTCGATCTCCTGGAACACGAGATCGCTGAGCCCGCGCAGATGCGGGTAGAGGCGATCGAGGCGCTCGCCCGCCAGCCGCTCGGAGGTGACGGCGCTGATCCGCACCTTGGGATGGACGGACAGCAGGCGGAGCAACTCCGCCCCCATGTACCCGCTGGCCCCGGTGACCGCGACCTTCAACATGGCGGCCTCAGCACGGCGCTGGGACTACCGCTTCGAGTACTGGAACTTGGAGCGCGCGCCCGGCTGGCCGTACTTCTTGCGCTCCTTCATCCGCGGATCGCGTGTGAGGAGGCCGGCCCGCTTGAGCGTCTGGCGCAGCTTGTCGTCGAACTGCAGGAGCGCCCGCGCGATCCCGTGGCGCACCGCCCCCGCCTGTCCGGTGGGGCCGCCGCCGCCCACGTTCACGATGGCGTCGAACTGCCCGAACGTGTTGGTGAGCTGGAGCGGCTGCGAGATGACCATGCGCAGCGTCTCGCGCGGGAAGTAGTCCTCGAAGGGGCGGCGATTGATCAGGATGCGGCCGCTGCCCGCCCGCAGCCAGACGCGGGCGACGGAGGTCTTGCGGCGACCGGTTCCGTAGAAACGACTGACGACGGCCATGGGGCTCCTCAGCGGGCGCGCTCGCGCAGGGCGAGCGGCTCGGGCTTCTGGGCGGCGTGCGGGTGGTCCGCCCCCTTGTAGACCTTCAGCTTCTTGGCCATCGCGCGGCCCAGGCGCCCCTTCGGGAGCATGCCCTGCACCGCCCACTCGATCACGCGCTCCGGATGCGTCTTGAGCATCCGCTCCGCGCTGACCTCACGCAGTCCCCCGATATAGCCGCTGTGCCAGCGGTAGATCTTGTCGGTCAGCTTGCGCCCGGTGAGGTGCACCTTCTCGGCATTGATGACCACCACGTGATCGCCCACGTCGAGGTGCGGCGAGAACTGGGGCTTGTGCTTGCCCCGCAGCACCGTCGCGACCTGGGTGGCGAGGCGGCCAAGCACCCGGTCCTGGGCGTCGACCACGAACCACTTCCGCTCCACATCCTCTTCCTTCGGCATCAGCGTCGTCATGATCTCCGTCCGGATAAGGCCTCCGCAGCCACGTCGAACACCTCGGCAAATGGCAACGGGTAATCATAAAAGAAAGACCTCACGCGGTCAACTACCCTACCCGCCCACCGGCCGCTGGCTTGGCGGGCGCCGCCTTGGTCTTGCCCGTCCACGGGCAGAGCGCCAGGATCGGGCAGGTCGGGCAGGCCGGCTTGCGGGCGGCGCAGACGCGCCGGCCGTGGAGGATGAGCAGGTGGCTGGCCTGCGTCCAGCGGGGGCGCGGCAGGACCTGGCAGAGCTGGTCGTGGATCTTCTCGGCATCGTCGCCCCGGGCCAGCCCCAGGCGCTGCGACACCCGGAACACGTGGGTGTCCACCGCCAGCGCGGGGATGCCAAAGGCATTGCCCAGCACCACGTTGGCGGTCTTCCGGCCCACCCCGGGCAGCTCCACCAGCTCCTCGAGCGTCCGGGGGACCTCGCCGCCGTGACGCTCCACCAGCGCGCGGGCCATCCCGTTGAGCGACCTGGCCTTGGCCCGGAAGAAGCCGGTGGAATGGATCTCCCGCTCGAGCACCGGCAGCGGCACCCCCGCCCAGTCCGCGGCCCGGCGGTAGCGCGGGAAGAGCCCCGCGGTGACCGCGTTGACCCGCTCGTCGGTGCACTGCGCGGACAGGATGGTCGCGACCAGCAGCTCGAGCGGGGTGGTGAAGTCGAGCGCGGTGCGCGCGTCCGGGTACGCCTTCGCCAGGCGGGTCAGGATCTTCCCCGCCCGTGCCTTCTTGTCCGCGAGACTCTCGGCCATCAGCGTGACTCCTTTGTCGCGGCGGGCACGGCTCCATCCTCGCCGACCTCGAGCCGCTCCCGCTGGATGCGAATCGGCGCCAGCAATACCGGCATGGGCAGCCGGCGCAGGCGCGGGGTCGGGTCGAAGTTTCTCACGATCCAGTCCACCAGGAGCCGCGGCAGGCGCACCCCGCCGTAGCGGACGTCGGCGGCGCGGAGGGTGAACGGATCAGGCGGCGAGCCGGCCGCCAGCCCTAGCCGCGCCGAGAGCCCGGGCCCGGGCAGCGCCCAGCGGGCCTGGATCCATCCATCCTCCATGGTGACGCGCAGCCCGGCCAGGCCGCGCTGCTGGGCGATGAACTCGCCCAGGTCTCGCTCGGCCACGCCGAGCCGCTCCACGTGGAGGGCCCCGATGTCGAGGAGCTCGACGGCGCCGGTGGCCGCGAGCCGGCCCGGGTTCACGACCACGTCACGGAGGCGGAGGCGGACCGGCCCGATGCGGAGCGGCGGCTTCCGCCGGGCGAACTCGCCGACGAGCGCCGACTGCGCCTCCACCGTCACCGCCGCCACCGATCCCGCCGCCAGGGCGTCGTCTCGATAGTCCACCGTCACGCGGAGGCCCTGAGCATCGCGGACCACGTCGGCGAGCAGCTCGGCCACGCCGCGCCGCACCCGCTCCGCGAGCTCCGCGGGCGTCATGCCGTGAACCGGATCGAGGCGGCGCATCCGCACCATGCCCTCGCTGCCGTCGGGCAGCGGCACGCGCGCGATGACCGGATACGCGGCGGCCAGCCACGGATCCCCGCCCGCCAGCGCGGCCATGATCCGGTCGGGCTTGGCGGACGCCGCGTCGGGCCCCTGATCGCCCGTTTTCACGATGGCAAAATCCACGCCGAGCGGAGACTGCTCCCACGCGCGGCTCAGGCGGAGCGGCAGCCGATCGCGGGTCACCTCGTAGCGAAAGTTGGAGATCGAGAAGTAGTTGTCGTTGGGCACCACCGTCACCCGCGCCCCGCCGGGGCCCGCCGCGCGCAGGATGGCGTCGAGGATCTCGCGGTGATGCCAGTCCCTCGCGTCGGGGGGCGACGAGAACGCCACCGAGGAGACGACCGGCGCCAGCAGTGTGGCCGGCGGCAGCGCGAACGCCGCCGAGCCCACCTGCGCGACCCCCACGATCGCGCAGGCCCAGCCGAGGCCGCGCCGGACACGCGGCGGGAACACGCTCACCCCGGCGGCCGCCACGAGCGCCGCGGCGGGGAGAAGCGGCAGCGTGTAGCGCAGGTTCTTGTTCTGGATGAGGGTGAAGATGAGGAATGGCGCCAGCGCGGCCCACAGGAGCCCGCGGGCCCGAGGCTGGCGCGCGAGCGCCACGATCCCCCACAGCAAGAGCGCGGTCGCCAGGAGACCCCACTGGGGAATGATCCACTCGGGATAGAACAGGAGCGAGGCGCCGCTGAGCGCCGGCGCCTGCCCCGCTTCCGCCGCCTGCTTGAACGAGCGATTGATGAACTGGGCCGGCAACCCGACCAGACGCGGCCCGTACCATGGCAGCGCCACCGCCCCCGCCACCCCCACCGCGGCGAGCAGATGGAGCAGGCGGGCCCGGCGATCCGGCGCGCGGAGCCCCCGCCAGGCGAGCCAGAGGAGTGGGCCCGAGAGATAGGCGGCGAAGGGCGGCTTGGTGAGCATGCCCAGGCCGAGCACCAGGCCCAGCCCGAGGGTCCAGCCGCGGAGCGACAGCTCCTCCGTCCGCACGAGGACGTACAGCGCGAGGGCCACCATGGCGGCCAGCGGCAGGTCGAGCTGGAAGTTCAGCAGCATGAACACGACGAACGGCGCGGTGGCGAAGAGGAATGCCGCGAGCAGGCCGGCGTCGGCGTCGAGCAGCCGCCGGCCGAGGCCGTAGACGGCGAGCGTGCCGAGGACGAGGAAGGCCCAGATCACGGCCTGGGCGGTGAGTGGCACGACCGGCAAGACGAAGTAGAGCAGCCCAGCCGCGCACGTCACGATCGGCGGGTAGAAGCTCGACTCGCTGATGATCTCCTGGAGCCACTCGCTCCCGGACTCCCTGAGGCTCCGGTGGCAGACGACGGCACGCTCGAGATGGTTGGCGTGATCCCATTCGGGCGGGCGACGATCGATCGCGAGCCAGACGGCCATGATCGTGGCCAGCCCGATCAGCAAACCAGCCATCGCGAGCCGGTGCCGGCCGGTCATGAATCTGGCCCCATGACGGTCAGGCGAGGGCCCGGCGTATCATCTCGATCCGCTCGCGGGCCGCGGCGGGCGCCAGGGGCGCCGCCTCGTGCTCGACCGTCCAGATGGGCGAGCGGAGCGCGGGATCGGTGGCCAGGCGTGGCACCAGGTGCCAGTGGATGTGCGGCACCAGGTTGCCGAGCAGCTCGTAGTTCATCTTGACGGGCTGGAAGCTCCGGGCGAGCGCCTGCGCCACCCGGCTCACCTCCTCCATGAGCGTCGCGCGCTCCGGCGCGGGCAGGTCGTAGAGCTCGGTGACGTGCCGGCGCAGCACCAGGAGCACGTAGCCGGGAAAGAACTGGTCCTCGTGCAGGAACACGCGCGAGAGGGCCAGATCCGCGATGTGGAGCAGGCCGTCGCTCCGGCCGTACTTCTCGCACATCACGCAGGCCGCGCCCGCGGTGGTGATGCCCGCGTTGGTCATGGAGGTCACGTACGCTCGGAGAGGAAGCGGCCGATGCGGACCATCGCCTCCTGGATCCGCTCGAGCGACTGGGCGTACGAGAAGCGGAGGTACCCTTCCGCGTTGCGTCCGAAATCCACCCCGGGCGTCACCCCCACGTGGGCGCGCTCGAGGATCTCGAACGCGAACGACGAGCGAGTCGCTCGTGAAGCGGCGGGCGTTGGCCAGGACGTAGAAGGCGCCGGTGGGCAGCGCGCCCACCCCGAGCCCGATGCCGCGCAGGCCGGCCACCATCACCCGGCGCCGCTCGTCGAAGATGCGCCGGAAGCGCGCGCTCTCGTCCGCCGCCTCCCGGAGGGCGGCGAGCGCGGCCCACTGCACGAACTCGTTGGTCGAGATGAAGAAGTTGCCGTGCATGGCGGTCAGCGCGGGCATGAACTCCCGCGGAGCGATCACGTAGCCGACCCGCCAGCCGGTCATGGCGAAGGCCTTGGAGAAGCCGTTCAGCACGAACGCGTGATCGGTGAACTCGAGCACGGTGTGCTCGGGGCCCTCGTAGGTGAGGCCGTGGTAGATCTCGTCCGAGATGACCCAGGGCCCGAGACGGCAGAGGGCGGCGAGCCGCTCCGCGGCTCAGCACGGTGCCGGTGGGGTTGGCGGGCGAGTTCACGAGCAGACCCTTGGTCCGCGGGGTGACGCGGGCCGCCACCGCCTCCGGCCGGAACTGGAAGGCGTCCGACTCCTCGACCGGCACGTAGACCGGCACGCCGCCCGAGAACTTCACGAATTTCGGGTAGCAGGCATAGTAGGGGTCCGAGAGGATCACCTCGTCGCCCGGATCGAGCAGCGCGCTGAACAGCAGCAGCATCGCGGGCGACGTGCCCGCGGTCACCAGGATCTGGTCGGGCGACACCGTCACCCCGTAGCGGGTGAGGTAGTGCTCGGCGATCGCCTCGCGCAACGGCAGGATGCCGAGGGTGTGGGCGTAGCGGGTGCGCCCGTCCTTGAGCGCCTTCTCGGCCGCCTCGCGGATGACCGCCGGCGTGTCGAAGTCGGGCTCGCCGAACTCCAGGTGGATGACGTCGACGCCCTGCCGCTCGAGGGCCTGGGCGCGCTGGAAGACCTCGACGGCCAGGAAGGGCTCGATCTCCTGCGTGCGCCGCGCGATCATGCGCCCCGCCCTCCCGCCGGGCGCCCGGCGAGGCGGCGGCGCGCCGCCAGCACCTCGTAGAGCATGCGCGGCCCCTCGCGCAGCACGCGGACCTTGGACCCGGGCTGATCGGCCCAGTTGACCGCCACCTCCGCGACCCGGAAGCCACGGCGCCCGGCCAGCATCAGCAGCTCGACGTCGAAGCCGAAGCCGTCCGTGGTGACCTGCGGGAAGAGCGCCGCGGCGACCGCCCCGCGGAAGAGCTTGAAGCCGCACTGCGTGTCCAGCACCGGAGCGACCCCGAGCCGGCGCAGCAGGAAGTTGAAGACGTGGCCGGAGAGCTGGCGATGCGCGCGGACCTGTCGGATGACCGACGGGTCCGCGAGCACGCGCGAGCCGACCGCGACGTCGGCGCCCGCCGCCACCGCCGCTTCGAGCCGCGCGACCTCCGCGATCGGCGTGGCCCCGTCCGCGTCGGCCATGAGCCGGAGGTCGCCGACGGCGCCGCGCCATGCCCGCGCGGACCGCGTGGCCCTTGCCGCGGTTCCGGTCGAGCGCGTGCACGGTCACGCCGGGCCGTCCGGCAGCCACCTCGAGGACCCGATCGCCGGTCCCGTCCCGGCTGCCGTCGTCCACCACGATCACCTCGTAGGACTCATCCCGGCCCTCGAAGTAGGCCTGGACCTCCTTGAGATAGGTGGGCAGCCGGACCGCCTCGTTGTAGGCGGGAATGACCACGGACCAGCGCGGCACGCCACCCACCCGCGCGTCCTACAGCCAGTCGGGCGCGTCGGCGCGGCGGCGGCGCCGGGCGACGCCCGTCTTCTGGGCGGCCCTCGCGACCTCGCGGGCGACCGCGGGCGCCACCTGCTTGTTGAAGACGCTGGGGATGATGTACTCGGGGCCCAGCTCGCGCCGGCCCACGCAGGAGGCGATGGCATGGGCGGCCGCGATCTTCATCTCGTCGTTCACCAGCCGCGCCCGGGAGTCGAGCAGCCCGCGGAAGAACCCGGGGAAGCAGAGCACGTTGTTGATCTGGTTCGCGTAGTCGGAGCGGCCGGTGGCCATCACGCGCACGTGCCGCTCGGCCTCCTCCGGCTGGATCTCGGGCACCGGGTTCGCCATCGCGAAGACGATGCGATCGCGGGCCATGCTCTTGACGTCCCGCACCGTCGAGCACCCGCGGCACCGACAGGCCGATGAACACGTCCGCGCCCTTGATGGCGTCGGACATCCGGCCCTTGAGATTGCCGGGATTGGTCGCCGAGGCCACCCACGTCTTCATGAAGTCCATCCCGATGGAGCGGCCCCGGTGAATCGTGCCGTGCTCGTCCACCCCGATGATGTGCCGGGCCCCGAGGGCGAGCAGGATCTTGATCGTCGCGGTCCCGGCGGCGCCCACCCCGGAGACCACCACCTTGATCCGGCGGATGTCCTTCTTGACGATCTTCAGCGCGTTGAACAGCGCGGCCAGCACCACCACCGCGGTGCCGTGCTGATCGTCGTGGAAGACCGGGATGTCCAGCTCCTTCCGCAGCCGCTCCTCGATCTCGAAGCAGCGCGGGGCCGAGATGTCCTCCAGGTTGATCCCCCCGAACGCGGGGGCGATCATCTTCACGGTCTCCACGATCTTGCCCGGATCCTTCGTGTCCAGCGGGATCGGGAAGGCGTCCACCCCGGCCAGCTCCTTGAAGAGCATGGCCTTGCCTTCCATGACCGGCATGGCCGCCTCCGGCCCGATGTCGCCCAGCCCCAGGACCGCGGTGCCGTCGGTGACCACCGCCACCGCGTTCTGCTTGATGGTCAGCGTGAAGGCCCGGCTCGGGTCGTCCTTGATCGCGAGGCAGACCCGCGCCACCCCCGGGGTGTACGCCATGCTGAGGTCGTCGCGGGTCCGGATCGGCACCTTGCTGTGGATCTCGATCTTGCCGCCGAGATGCATGAGGAAGGTGCGGTCGGAGATGTTCGCGATCCGCACCCCGGCGGTGCTCTTGACGCGATCGATGATGTCGTGGGCGTGCCGGCTGTCCCGGGCCTTGATCGTGATGTCACGGAGCACGCGCTCGCCGCTCATCTCGACCAGGTCCACGGCGCCGATGTCCCCGCCGGCCTTGCCGATGACGGAGGTGACACGGCCCAGCATGCCGGGCTTGTTCCGGATCTCGAGGCGAACCGTGAAGCTGTAGGAGGCGCTGGGGGCTACGGCCATCAATCGTTCGTCATGGCGGGCATTTAGACGGTAAGACCGGGCCTCCGGTAGTGTCAACAATTTTCCCGCCGACGGTTGACCCGCTCGTGGCGCCCATGGTATCCCACCCTGTGCCCGGACGACTCGCCTCAGCACTGCTCACCGTCGCGCTCTTCGGAGTCTCCCTCGCGGGATCGGCCATCGCCGAGACCGAGCGGTGGGTCGTGGACAGCGCCAAGAGCCGCGTGGGCTTCGACGCGTTCCACCCGCTGGGTAACTTCGGCGGAGCGAGCGAGGCGCCCACCGGCGAGGTCGAGCTCGACATCGAGGACCTCAGGAAGCCCATCAAGGGCTCCCTGACCGCCCCGGTCGCCAGCCTGCGCACCGGGAAGGCCGGGCGGGACAAGGACCTGCGACGAGCCCTCGACGGAGAGCGCCATCCGGAGATCCGCTACCGGATCGACAAGGTCGAGAGCTCGTTCCAGTCGCTGACCGAGAACACCGACGTGATGCTGACACTCCACGGGGTGCTATCCATGCGGGGCACCGAGCGGCCCGTGAGCTTCATGGCGCGGGTTCGCCTCCGGCAAGGCGCCCTCTGGGTCCGGGGCGAGAGCCGCCTCCGACCGGCCGACTTCGGCGTCCCTCCGCTGCGGTCCTGGCTGGTGAGCATGAGGGACTACGTGCTCGCCACGTTTGACCTCATCCTCAGCAAGGCCAACTAAGCTCCCGCGGTAGCGCCCCTTTCCAGTCCCGGCGCAGCAGACTGTCCAAAAGAGGACCGCCAAGCTGAATAGCCTGGCGGTAACGTACGTCTCTGCACCGACGCCGGGCAACAAGGAACGACGCGCGCGGCCTGCGGGTTCCTTCGGATAAGCCGATAGGACGGCAACGTTCTCTGAAACCCCGGCGCCCGAATCAGCGTCTAAACCGTGAGGGCGTAGACCACGAGGAATCGAGCCGGAAAGAAATACCGACACATCCCGACGAGCACGAGAGGCCGTAATGACCTTTAGAGAGACTGACAGCGTGGTGGCAGCGGAGACGGGCCAATTCAGGGTGACCGCGACCGAGCCAAAGCGCCGCGGGCGGCCCGCCCAGGCGGCGGCCAAGGTGGGGGCGCCGCCGGTGGACGACGAGCTGGACCGAGTGGTGGATAGCGCCATCGAGACGGAGGCCACGCCGGCCCTGTCCGACGAGGCGCTGCGGCCCTCGGCCTCGCCCGCGGAGGACCCGGTCCGTCTCTATCTCAAGGAGATCGGCAAGGTCTCCCTCCTGAAGGCCGCGGAAGAGGTCGCGCTCGGCCAGCGCATCGAGATCGGCCAGATCGCGCTGCGGCGCGCCCTGGGCCGCGTGCCGTTCGCCACGACCCAGCTCCTGGCCCTGGTGGATCGGGTGCGCCGCGAGGAAGTCCCGCTCGAGGACGTGATCCTGCTCCCCGAGGGCGGCGAGCCCTCGCCCGAGCGAGATCCGCGCGAGCCTGGCCGCCTTCGCGCGCATCCGCCGGCTGGAGCGCGAGATCGAGCGGCTACAGGCGGCCCTCGGCGACAAGCGCCGCAGCAAGGCCACGCGCGCCAACTACAACAAGTGGATCGCGAAGAACCGCGCCTCCATCCAGAGCGTGCTCGAGAAGCTGCCGCTCAAGCCGGCGCTGGCCGATCAGCTCGTCACCGAGATCCGCCTGCTGGCCAAGGGCATGCTCGCGGCGACCAAGAGCCGCGCCGAGCTGCGCCAGCTCGAGGAGAAGGCGGGCGTGGCCCGCAAGGCTCTGCTCGCGTCGCTCAGCGAGATCGAGGAGCACGACCGCGTGGTCCGGCAGGCCAAGAAGGAGCTGATGGAGGCCAACCTGCGGCTGGTGGTCTCGGTGGCCAAGCGCTACCTGGGCAGCGAGCTGTCGCTCCTGGACCTGGTCCAGGAGGGCAACATCGGCCTCATGAAGGCGGTGGACCGCTTCCAGTACCGGCGCGGGTTCAAGTTCTCGACCTACGCCACGTGGTGGATCCGCCAGGCGATCACGCGGGCCATCGCGGACCACTCGCGCACGATCCGCATCCCGGTGCACATGGTGGAGACGCTCAACCGCATCTCGAGGGTGAACCGCTCCCTGGTCAACGAGATGGGGCGCGAGCCCACCCCGGAGGAGCTGGCCCAGCGCACCGGCGTGCCCGCGCGCAAGGTCCGGCTGATCCTGGAGTCCTCGCGCAAGCCGCTCTCGCTCGAGACGCCCATCGGGGACGACTCGGAGCTGGGCGACTTCCTGGAAGACAAGGGAGCGGAGTCGCCCAACGACAACCTCATCACCCAGGACCTGACCCTGCAGGTGGAGCGCGCGCTGAGCACGCTGTCGCCCAAGGAGAAGGAGATCCTGAGGCTGCGCTTCGGTATCGGCGAGGCCGGCGAGCACACGCTCGAGGAGGTGGGACGCCGCTTCTCGGTGACCCGCGAGCGCATCCGGCAGATCGAGACCAAGGCGCTCCGCAAGCTGCGCCACCCGCTGCGCGGACGCGCCCTTCGCGCCTTCGTCGAAAATTAACTCGGGCCGGAACGACATCGGGCCCGGCGGCCGGAACATCGGCCGCCGGGCCCTTCTTGTCCCCGTGCCTCAGCGGATCAGCTTGGCGTACTGGTCGAGCAGGGGCAGGATCACGTCGCGGCCGTCGGACGGCAGGCGCAGGATGGACCGGGTGATGCCGGCGCCGGCGTAGGTCTCGAGCGTCGCTTCATCGGGTTTCGCGCCGAAGACCGAGACCGAGATCGTCTTCATGTCACGCCCGGCGCGCGCGGCCCGGGCCTTCAGATCCTTGAGGCCGGCCAGGATCACGTCGCCCGCCCGGCCCCGCGGGAACCATCCCTCGCAGAAGTCCACCACCCGCTGGAGCGTGTGGCCGCTTTCCCCACCCAGCAGCACCGGCGGGTGGGGCTTCTGGGCGGGCTTGGGCCAGGACCAGATGGGGTCGAACTTCACGTGCTGGCCGTGGAACTGGGCCTCGTCCTTGGTCCAGATCTCCTTCATGGCCAGCACCTGCTCGCGCATCCGCTTGTAGCGGCTCTTGTACTCGGTGCCGTGGTTCTCCATCTCGTCGGCGTTCCACCCGGCGCCGATCCCGAAGAGGAAGCGCCCGCCCGAGAGCAGGTCGAGGCTCGCCACCTCCTTGGCGGTGGTGATGGTGTCGCGCTCGATGATCAGGCAGATGCCGGTGCCGATCTTCAGGCGCGTGGTGGCCGCGGCCGCGGCCATCAGCGAGATGAACGGATCGAAGGTGTGCGAGTACTCCTTGGGGAGCGGCTCGCCACCCGGGAACGGGGTGCGCCGGCTGGTAGGGATGTGGGTGTGCTCCGGCACGAACAGCGACTCGAAGCCCCGCTCCTCGGCGGCGCGGGCCAGCTCGTCGGTCCGGATCGAATAGTCGGTGGCGAACATGCAGATTCCGAGATCCATGGCATTCTCCTCCTCTTGGCTAGACCGGCATCACTCCGTGCTGCTTCCGCGCCCGAACATCGTGTGCCAGCTCCTTCATCCCCACCGGGCTCAACCCTTCACGACCGCGACGCGGTAGGTATTGATCCCGGTGTCGGGCGGCGAGCCGCTGATCAGGGTGATCATGGTCGCGGCCTCGCTGCGATGGTGGGTCGCGTGGTTGACCACGTGCTGGAGCAGGGCCCCGAGGGCCACCTGGAACTCCTTGCCCTCCGTGTTCCGGTACCCCACGGGCCGGGTGAGATCGGCCTCCGCGAGCCCGGCCACGAAGGCCTGTTGCTCCGTCTCGAGCGCGTCCCACCTCGCGCGCAGATCGGCGATGCTCGCGAAGTCCTTGTCGCCCAGGAGCCGGCTCGGGGACGATCCCTTCCAGCGGGTGAGCCAGACGTTGTCGGCGCCGTAGATGTGGGCGAACATGCCCTTGAGCGTGGGAAAGCTCCAGTGGGCGCCCATGGCCCGCGTGACCCCGTCGCCGAGGCCCGCGGCCAGGTCGAAGAGCCGCCGGTTCGCCCAGCGGTGATAGTCGTAGTGCTCCCGGATCAGCGCGATGGACATGACGTCTCCTCGGGGACGGGTTCAGTCGAGGACCGCGACGGTATCTCCCTCCTGTACCGTCTGTCCCTCCGCGACCTTGATCTCCCGCACCTTGCCGGCGCGCGGAGCTTCGACCGGAATCTCCATCTTCATGGATTCGAGCACGATGATCGCGTCGCCGGCGGCCACCGCGTCGCCCGGCTTGGTGGGAATCTGGAACACCACGCCGGTGATGTGAGCTTGGACGTCTTCGGGCATTGAGCGCTCCTTTCGAGGCCGCCGCATTCTCTCATATCCGGCCGCCGCCGGGCGGCGCGGCTAGTAGGGCAGGCTCTCGCGGCCCATCAGCTCGCGGGCCACCACCATCTTCATGACCTCGCTGGCTCCGTCGCCGATCTCGAGTCCGATCACGTCGCGCATGCGCTGCTCGAAGGGCAGCTCGTCGGTGTAGCCGTAGTGGCCGTGGAGCAGGAGGCACTGGTGGATCGTGTCCACCGCCAGCCGCGGGCCCCACCACTTCGTCATCGCCGATTCCTTGGTGTGGGGCCGCCCCTGGTCCGCGAGCCAGAGCGCCCGGTAGCAGAGCCAGCGGCAGGCCTCGAGATGCGTGGCCGCCTCCGCGATCGCGAACGACACGCCCTCGAAGCGCGCGAGGGCGCGGCCGAAGGCCTTGCGCTCCTTCACGTAGCCCATGGTCTCCTCGACCGACTGCTGGGCCACGCCGAGGCAGGCGAGCGCGATGCCGATGCGGTTGTAGTCGAAGCCCTGCATGACCTGGTAGAAGCCGGTGCCCTCCTCGCCCAGCCGGTGCGACGCGGGGATGCGCACGTGATCGAAAGCCAGGACCGCCCGACCGATGGCGCGGGTGCCCATGTCCCGCAGCGGGCTGCGCGAGACGCCGGGCAGGTCGAGCGGCACCAGGAAGGCGGTCACCCCGCGCGCGCGGCCCGCCGGATCCGTGCGCGCGAAGACGATCGCGGCCTGCGCCGCCATGCCCAGGCTGATGCCGGACTTCTCCCCGGTGATGACGTAGCCGTCGCCGTCGCGCTCGGCCCGGCAGGTGAGATTGGCCGCGTCCGAGCCGGCGCCCGGCTCGGTGAGGGCGAGCGCGACCACCGCCTGGCCGCTCGCGGTCGGCGGCAGCCACCGCGCCTTGATCTCCTCGGTCCCGCTGCGTCCCAGGATCTCCCCGGCCAGGCCCGCGAGCTGGATCCCGTAGGTGCAGCTGAAGTCGCCGCGCCCGATCTCTTCCATCGCGATGCCGAAGGTCAGGAAGTCCGCGCTCTGGCCCCCGTAGGCCTCGGGAACGCGCAGGCCCAGCAGCCCCAGCTCGCCCATGCGTCGCCAGGCCTCCCAGGGGAACTCGCCCGTCCTGTCCCAGTGGGCCGAGCGCGGCGCGAGCTCCCGCCGGGCGAACTGCCGCAGGGTGCGCACCAGCTCGTCCTGCTCCGGCGAGAACGCGAGATCCATGCGGCCTCCTAGAACCTGGGCTTGCGCTTCTCGGCGAACGCCCGCAGCCCCTCGGCCGCGTCGGCCGAGCGCATGTGCTCCGCCACCAGTCGCCGCTCGAGCGCGAGGCCCTCCGCCAGCTCGGCGTCGAATGCGCGGGCCACGAGCGCCTTCACGGTGCGGTTGGCCGATGCGCTGCCCACGGCCAGCCCGGCCGCCATCTCCTCGACCGCGGGCGCCACCGTCCCGGCCGGGACCACGCGATTGACGAGGCCCCAGGCGAGCGCCTCCGGCGCGGTGAGCCAGCCGCCGAGCAGCATCAGCTCCTTGGCCCGGCGCGCGCCGATGAGGCGTGGCAGGCGCTGGCTGCCGCCCCCGCCCGCCACCAGCCCGAAGTTCGCGTGCTGATCGCCGAGGCGCGCGCCGTCCTCGGCCACCACGAGGTCCGCCACCAGCACCAGCTCGAGCCCGCCCGCGAGCGCGAGCCCGTGCACCCCGGCAATGACCGGCACCGGCAGGGCCTCGATCCGGTCGAACACGCGATGCCAGAGCCCCATGAAGGCGCCCCACCGCTCCGGATCGGGCGAGAGCTCGCGCACCGCTCGGAGATCCGCGCCCGCGCAGAAGGCCCGACCCGCCGCGGTCAGGGTCACCACCCGCGCGCCGGGATCGCCCTCCACCGCCGCGCAGGCGCGATCCAGATCGGCGAGCAGCTCGGGGCTGATCGCGTTCAGCCGGTCCGGCCGGTTGAGCGTGATGCGCGCGACGCCGCCGGCCGTCGCGAAGGTGATCGTCTCGAAGTCCATCGTGGCCTCCACTCACATCCCCGATCACATCATGGTATAGCCGCCGCTCACCGAGAGGGTCTGCCCGGTGATGAAGCCCGCGGCGTCGGAGGCGAGGAACATCACCGCCGGCGCCACGTCCTCCGGCTTGCCGATGCGCCGCAGCGGGTAGGCCTTGGCGATCCGCGCCTGCATGTCGGGCGCGCTCCAGGCCCGGTTGGCTTCCGCGGCCCACATGCTGAGGCCGCCGAAATCGTCCTCCGACTCCGGGATGGTCATGCCGGGGCAGACCACGTTGAGCCGGATGCCGTGGCGGCCGACCTCGCGCGCGAGGCTCTTGGACAGCGCGATCACGCCGGCCTTGCACGCGCCGTACACGCCCTCGCGGAACTCCCCCATGCGCCCGGCATCCGAGCCCATGCTGACGATGGCGCCGCCCTTGCGGGCGATCATGCCGTCGAGCACCGCGCGGGTGCAGTTGATCATGCCCCAGAGGTTGAGCTGGATCTCCCGCTCCCACTCGGTTCGCTCCTTCTCCACGAAGAGGCGGTCGTAGGTCCAGCCCACGTTGTTCACGAGCACGTCCACCCGGCCCACGCGCCCCTCGACCTCCCGGACCATCGCCTGGACGGATTCCCACCGCGTCACGTCGGTCGGCACGAGCGTGGCGGACGCGGCCCCCAGCCCCTGGGCCTCCGCCACGACCTTCCGCCCCTGCCCCTCGTCGATCTCGGCGACGGTGAGGTGCACGCCCTCCTTCGCGAAGGCCAGGCTGATGGCCCGCCCGATGTTCGAGCCGCCGCCGGTCACGATCACGCTCTTGCCGCCCAGGTTCAGGTTCATGGTTGGTCAGCCTTTCATCGCGGCTTCGCGCGCTCGGCGATCATGTCGCGGAGCTTGTATTTCTGGATCTTGCCGCTGGGGGTCATCGGGAACTCCGAGACCAGCTCGAGGCGCTCCGGAAACTTCTGCCGCGCCAGCTCGTGCCGCTCCAGGTACGCCGTGATCTCCTCCAGAGTGATCGCCTCGCCCTCGCCGGGGATCACCACCGCGCAGGCCCGCTCCCCGAGACGCGGGTCGGGAACGGCCACGATGGCCACCCCCGCGATCTTCGGATGAGTGTAGAGCAGGTTCTCGACCTCCACGACCGGGATGTTCTCGCCTCCGCGGATGATGAGATCCTTCGACCGGCCGGTGATGGCGAGGTAACCCTCCGGATCGAGGGTCGCCCGGTCGCCGGTCTTGAACCAGCCGTCCGCGGTGTACGCGTCCGCGGTGAACTGCGGCCGCTTGACGTAGCCCACGAACTCCGAAAGACCGCGCACCAGCAAGTCCCCCTCGACACCGGCGGCGACCGGCGCCCCGTCGTCGTCCACGACGCGCAGCTCCATGCCGGCCAGGGGCGCGCCGTCGCTGCCGAAGACCTTCTCCTCGGGGTCGTGGAGCCCGTTGCAGGTGACCATGCCGTTCTCGGTCATGCCCCAGCCGGCCGAGATCGCGCAGCCGAGCCGCTCGCGGGCGTCGCGAACCAGCGCCCGGGGAATCGGGGCCCCCGCCGCGATGAACAGCCGCAGCGAGCGCAGGCTCGGCCCGGCGTCCAGGTAGGCCAGGTCCCGCAGGAACGGCGTGGCCCCCATGCTCACGGTGACCCGCTCGGCCTCGATCAGGCGCGCCGCCTCCGCGGGATTCCAGATGTCCATCCAGACGGTGGTGGCGCCGAGCAGCAGGTTGAGGCAGTGGCCGTAGAGGTACCCGGTCTGGTGACCGACCGTCGAGGCCATCAGGATCACGTCGCGCGCCGACAGCTCGAGCCGCTCGATCGCGTGATGCATGATCGAGAGCGTGGTGTTCTCGGTGTGCATCACGCCCTTGGGCTCCCCCGTCGTGCCGGACGTGAACACCACTTCGTGCACCGCGTTCAGCGCGGTGCCCGCCGGGGCGTGCCCGCGCGCGGGCGCCGCGTCCGCGAGGGCCGCGAACGGCGTCGTGCCCGCGGGCCCGTCGCCGCGCACCACGAAGACGTGCTCGAGGCGCGGGAGCTCGGGGCGCAGCGCGGCCAGCATGCCGGCGTGCTCGAAGCCGCGGAAGGCAGCGGGCACCACCGCGACCTGCGTTTCCAGCAGGCCCAGCATGAACCGGAGCTCGCTGGCCCGGTAGGTGGGCGGGATCGGATTGATCACCGCGCCGAGGCGCAGGGCGGCCAGGAAGACGGTCACCGCCTCGCTCCAGTTGGGGAGCTGGACCGCGATGACGCTCCCTCGCTCGACACCGCTCCGGGCGAGCCCGGCGGCCACGCGGTCCACCGACCGGGCGAGCGCCTCCCAGGTGGTGCGTCCCCAGCGGTCCACCAGCGCGGTCCGGGCCGGACGCTCGCGCGCCCAGCGGTCGAGGTAGTCGGCGAGACTCTCGTTGCGCCAGAGTCCCGATCCGGTCATCGCCCGGATGCGCGCGTCGGTGAGGCTCGTCTCCATCGCGGGAATCTGCAGGAGGCCGCTCAGGCGAAGGCGCCCTGCTCGACCATCTGGGTGTGCACGACGCCGGCCCGGAAGGCGGCACTCCGCATCACGCGCTGCTGGAACGGGATCGCGGTCTTCACCCCCTCGACCACGAACCCCTCGAGCGCCGCGCTCATCCGCGCGATGGCCTCGTCGCGCGTCGCGCCGGTGGTGATCAGCTTGGCCAGGAGCGGGTCGTAGTGCACCGATGACCTCCACGCCCTCCGCGACCCCGCACTCGAGCCGCACGCCGGGACCGTCTGGCAGCACGAGCCGGGTGATCCGGCCCGGCGAGGGCATGAAGCCCTTGGCGGGGTCCTCCGCGTAGATCCGGCACTCGATGCTCGCCCCGCGCTGGGCCACCTGCTCCTGCGACCACGGCAGCGGCTCGCCGGCCGCGACGCGGAGCTGGGCCGCCACCAGGTCGAGCCCGGTCACCTCCTCGGTCACCGGGTGCTCCACCTGCAGCCGCGTGTTCATCTCGAGGAAGTAGAACTCGTCGCCCTGCACGATGAACTCCATGGTGCCCGCGTTCACGTAGCCCACCGCGCGGGCTCCCGCCACCGCGGCCTCGGTGAGCCGGGCCTTCAGGGCCGCGGACAGGTTGGGCGCGGGGCTCTCCTCGACCAGCTTCTGGTGCCGCCGCTGGATCGAGCACTCGCGCTCGTGGAGATGCACCACGCGGCCGCCGGTGTCGCCGAAGACCTGGACCTCGACGTGGCGGGGCGCCTCGAGGAAGCGCTCCACGAACAGGGCGCCCGAGCCGAACGCGGACTGCGCGCGCCGCTGGGCGGACGCGAACGCGGCGGCCAGGCCCGCCTCGTCCTTGACGCGCATCATGCCGATGCCGCCGCCACCCGCCGCCGCCTTGATCATCACCGGATAGCCGATCCGGCCCGCGACCTCCCGGGCGGCCTCGACCGAGTCCACCGGGCCCGTCGCTGCCCGGCACCACCGGCACCCCCGCGTCCGCCATGAGCCGGCGCGCGCCGACCTTGTCGCCCATCTGCTGGATCACGCGCCACGACGGCCCGACGAAGATCAGCCCCGCCGCCTCGCAGGCCTGGGCGAAGCGCCAGTTCTCGGAGAGGAACCCGTAGCCGGGATGGACGGCCTGGGCGTTCGTGCGGCGGGCCGCGTCGAGGATGCGCTCGACGTCGAGATAGCTCTCACGCGCGGGCGCGGGCCCGATGAGGACGGCCTCGTCGGCGTCGGCGACGTGCGGCCACCCCGCGTCGGCCTCGGAGTAGACCGCCACCGTCCGGACGCCCAGGGCGCGGCAGCCGCGGATGACCCGGCGGGCGATCTCCCCCCGGTTGGCGATCAAGACGCTCTGCAGCACGGAGCTCAGGCGGGCGGCGCGGCGGAAGCGGAAACGGCCTCGAGCACGGCGACGCGCCAGTCGGAGCCGGTGGGCACCCAGCGGAGCAGGAGCGTGACGTTGCCGTGCGCGCCGTCGAGGCGGAGCTTCACCAGGCGCTGCTCGCCGAGGCGGGCGCACGCGACGATCGAGTGGCCACGGCCCTGCGCCCCGCGGAGCCGCGCTTCCAGATCCGGGCCCAGCTCCACCTCGGGCGCGAGCCAGCGCCGGGCCGCGGCCACGTCACCCGCGGTCAGCGCATCGCCGAAGGCGGCGATCGCCTGGGCCAGCGCGGGGGCGATCGGCCACGTCCCGGTGGACTGCTCGAGCCGGATGAACTCGGCGGCGTCGTCGCTCAGCGCCGCGGGCGGCGCCGCGGCGCCGCTCACGCGATTGGCCGCGCCCGTCCCGGTCACGCCGCCCGCCGCCTCGAGCAGCGCCCAGAGCCGCGCCTCGCAGGCGCGGGCGCGCGCTTCCAGCTCCGGCGTGCGGAGGAGATGGCGCAGGACGGTCTCCCCGGCCGCGACGTGGCGCCGCTCGTCCTCGATGCAGCGGGCCAGGATGCGACAGGTGGGCGGCTCGTAGACCGCGTTGGCGGTCGCCAGGTGGGCCTGGTAGGTGGCGAGCAGGTGCGGCTTGAGCACGCGGTAGATCGCGACCAGGCGCTCGACGCTCTGCTCGGGCCGCTCCGCGCCCTCGACCGCGTCCAGGAAGGCGACCAGCCGCGGCGTTGGCGGGCTCCGAGACCTGGGCCGCGGCGCGCAGCTCGGGGAGCCGCTTGCCCCAGGCGTCCGCGTGCTGCGCGTTGTCCCAGACGTGGCGGCCCATGAGCAGCTTGGCCGAGAGCTCCGGGGTCAGCGCCATCCAGCCGCCCAGGATGCGCGTCATCCGCTCGACCGCGTAGCGATAGTGGCGGACGGTCTTCGCCGACTCGTCCACCTCGAGATGTCCCGCGAGCGGGTGCGTCATGCGGCAGGAGCGGGCGTCTAGTAGACGGCCGACCGCTGGGTGGTCTTGATGAGGCGCGCGATCTCCTCGTCGGTGAAGCCGCCCTCGCGGCGCGCCTCGGTGGCGATGGAGATCGGCACCACGTCGTGCGGCGCCATCGCGGCGGATGCCGCCCAGGTTGAAGCGCTCGTCGATGGTCTCCTGGAACTCGATGGCGAGACGGCGGCGCTCCGGATCGCCCTCGGTGAGCCGGGTCAGCCACTTCGAGCCCATGCGGACGTGGGTGATCTCGTCGGCCAGCACGTAGTCCACCGCGCGCTCCAGGATCGGGTCGCCCATCTTCCGCGCGATGTGCACGAGCTGGTTGAACACGTCGCAGGCCAGGCCCTCGAGCCCGCGGTTGACGCCGGCCACGCGGGCCGCCGCGTCCTCCGCGCAGGCGCAGCGCCAGAGGATGGTGGTCTCGGGGAACTCGCCGATGTAGCCGTCCAGGTGCTCGAGCAGCCGCACGTAGATCTCGACGTGGCGGGACTCGTCCCAGACCTGCCGCGCCATGTCCATGGTGAACTCCCACGGCGCGTCCGGGAAATCGTAGACGGTCCGGCCGGCTCCTTCCATCGCCTGCAGCTCGCCCACCATGATGCCGTGCACGCGCTCCTTGATGGACTCGCGGGACGAGCAGATCCGGGAAGGGGGGCAGCCCCTGCTCGATCTTGAGCTGCGCGACGTCGCGGGCCCGCATCCGGACAGGCGATCCTCGCGGGCCAGCTTGTCGTAGGCGATGGGCCGTTCCATGTGCCTCTCCGACGGACGGAATGAACCGCTGTTCAGCGAGTCTAGCCGAAGCCTACCCCGAAGGCAACGGGCCCCGGCGGGGCCGCCGGACGACGCTGGCCGGGCGCAGCGACTCCTCGCCGAAGCGCGCGGTGACCCGATCCATGGCCCGCGCGAGCCGCTCCCGGCGCTGCGCGTCCGGCTCGAGCAGCGAGAGCTGGCCGGCCGCGGCGGGCCCCAGCGAGGACACGGACAGCCCGATGAGCCGGACCGGCTGGCGGAGCGGAATGCGGTCGAGCAGGGCGCGGGCGCGGCGGTAGATCGCGAGCCCGTCCTGCGTGGGGTCGTCGGTATGGCGCGCGCGTCAGCGTGGAGAAGTCCGCGAAGCGGAGCTTGAGCGTCACGCAGCGCCCCGCGTAGCCTCCCGCGCGCAGCTCGCGCGCCACGCGCTCGGCCTGCTCGCGCAGGGTGGCGTGCAGGCGCTCGACGTCGCGATGATCGTGGCCGAACGTCTCCTCGGCGCCCATGGACTTGGGCGGCGCGAACGGCTCGACCGCGCGGTCGTCGCGCCCGCGGGCGAGATCCTGGAGGCTGCGGCCGCTCGGGCCGAACCGGGCCTCGAGGAACTCGGCGGGGACCGCGGCGAGCTGGCCGATCGTCTGCAGGCCCATGGCCTCGAGCCCCTCCGCGGTCACGCGGCCCACGCCCCAGAGGCGCGAGACCGGCAGCGGCGCGAGGAAGTCCGCCTCGGTGCCCGCGGCCACCACCACGAGCCCGTCCGGCTTGCGGAGATCGGAGGCGACCTTGGCCACGAACTTGTTCGGCGGCCACGCCGACGGACGCGGTCAGGCCGCAGCGACGTCGCGATGCGCGCCTTGATGGCGCCGCGCCATCGCCGGACCGTCGCCGTGGAGCCCGTCGGTCGCCGGTCACGTCCAGGAACGCCTCGTCGATGGAGACCGGCTCGAGCAGCGGGGTGAAGTCGGCGAGGATCGCCATGACCTCGCCGGAGACGCCCGCGTACTTGTCCATGTCGACCGGCACGAACGCGCCGTCGGGGCAGAGCCGCGTGGCGCGCCCGATGGGCATGGCCGAGTGGACCCCGAACCGCCGCGCCTCGTACGAGGCGGCCGACACCACGCCGCGCCCCGACGGATCCGCGCCCACGATCACCGGCCGCCCGCGCAGCTCCGGCCGGTCGCGCTGCTCCACGGACGCGTAGAACGCGTCCATGTCGACGTGGAGAATCGTCCGGGTCAGCGGGGGGAGGGCGGGCAATCGTCTAGTTCTTTAAGGCTCTTCTTATATGCGGGGGCCTCGAAATGGCCCCCGCACTCCCCCAGTTCCGTCTCAGCGTTGACCCGAGCGCTTGGTACTGCACAGCTCGGGCCTGCGGTCAGCGCGTTGCGGTCAGCGCGCGTGACTGAGCCGCTCGGCCCGCCGTGTCGGCGCGGCAGCTAGCGCGTGGCGCTGCGGCCGCGCCACTTGTCGATGGACTTCTTGGAGAAGAGCCACTTGCCCTCGTGCTCGACGGCCGGGATGAGGCGATCGATGGCCATCTGGGCCACCGTCCCCTCCTCCATGGCGAGATACCGCGCGGCTTCCTTCACGTCCATCGTGTCTTTTGGCAGCAGCACGTCGCTCTGGCCTCCTGTGGGCTGGGTCAGTCCGCGGGCGCGTCCGCGGGGACGTCGGCCGCCTTCTTCAGTCGCTCGATCTCGGCTTCGAGCGTCGTGGATCCGGTCCACCATCTGCTCGAGCGTCCGGGCCAGCGGGTCGGGCAGATCGGTCTGGTTGAGGTCGATGGCCCCGATCACCCGCTCGCCGTTGCGGAATGTTATGCGACCGGGCACGCCGACCACGACACAGTTCTCCGGCACCTCGCGGACCACCACCGAGCCGGCGCCGATCCGGCTGCCCGCGCCGATGGTGAAGCCGCCGATCACCTTGGCGCCCGCGCCGATCATGACGTTGTCGCCGAGGTGGGGTGGCGCTTCTCGCGCTTGAGGCTGGTGCCGCCCAGGGTCACGCCCTGGAGGATGCTGACGTTCTCGCCGACCTCGGCGGTCTCGCCGATGACGATGCCCATGCCGTGATCGATGAAGAGGCCCGGGCCCAGGACGGCGGCGGGGTGGATCTCGATGCCGGTCACGAAGCGCCCCACGTGCGACACCCAGCGGGCGGCGAGGTGCCAGCCGCCGCGCCAGAGGCGCGTGGGCGACGCGATGGATCCAGATCGCGTGCACGCCCGGACTAGCAGAGGACCACCTCGAGCGCCGAGCGTGCCGCCGGGTCGCGCTCCAGCACCGTCCTCACGTCCTGCCGCATTCGCTCAAGCATGCCGATCGCTCCTCGTCTCCGCCGCCCGGCTCAGCGCGTCGCGCGCCGCCGCCCGCAGCGCCCAGGACCGCGACGTCCGCCGCGTGCCGCCGCGGCTCCGGCAGCCCGCCCACCGCGGCCTCGACCCGCGCCGCCTCCACCGCCAGCAGCTCGTCCAGCGTGCAGCCCGTCGCCACCTCGGTCGCCGCGCTCGCCGCCGCGATGGTCGGCCCGCAGCCGTAGGCCTGGAACCGCGCCTCCATCACCTTCCCGTCCCGCACGCGCAGGTGAAACCGGACCAGGTCCATGCAGTCCTTGTACTCCCCTTCCCCCACCCCGTCCGGATTCCGCATGATGCCAGCGTTCCGTGGATTCCGGAAGTGATCGATCAGGGTCGGGCTGTACTGCATCCGGTCGCCGGCCGGCTAGGCCCGGACCGGCATGACGCTCCGCAGCTTCTCCACCAGCGGCACGGTCGATTCGACCACGTAGTCGATGTCCTCGGCGGTGGTGCTCCGCCCGAGCGAGCATGCCGCACCGCGCCCATCGCCCACTCCACCGGCACCCCCATCGCCACCAGCACGTACGACGGCTCCACGTTGCCCGAGGTGCACGCCGAGCCGGCCGACACGCCGATGCCCTTCAGATCCAGGCCGAGCACGATGGATTCCGACTCCACGTGCCGGTAAGCAGATATTGCACGTGCCGGGGACCCGCCGGGTCGGATGGCCGTTCAGCCGCACGTCGGGCACCCGGCCGCGGATGCCCTCCCAGAGGCGGTCGCGCAGCGCGGTCAGCCGGACCGCCTCGTCCGCCATGTCGCGGCCGCGGATCTCGACCGCCCGGCCGAGCCCGACGATGCCCGTCACGTTCTCGGTGCCCGCGCGACGGCGCCGCTCGTGCTCGCCGCCGTGCTGGACGGAGACCATCTTGGTGCCCTTGCGGATGTAGAGCCCCGCCACCCCCTTCGGCCCGTAGATCTTGTGGCCGGAGAAGGACAGCATGTCGATGTCGAACGCGTCGAGATCGATCGGCACCTTCCCGAAGGTCTGCACCGCGTCCACGTGGAACGGGATGCCCGTGCTCGTGCGCGATCGCGCCGATCTCCCGCGACGGGCTGGATCGTGCCGATCTCGGAGTTGGCGTGCATGATCGAGATCAGGATGGTGTCGGGCCGGATGGCCCGGCGGACCGCGTCGGGATCCACGAGGCCGTCGCCGTCCACGTCGAGATAGGTGGCCGCGAAGCCCAGGGTCTCGAGGCTCTGCACCGTCCGCAGCACCGCGTGGTGCTCGATCTTCGACGTGATGAGGTGGCCGCGACCGCGCGCCATCGCCACGCCCTTGATCGCCAGGTTGTCGGACTCGGTGCCGCCCGAGGTGAACACGATCTCCTCCTTGCCGACCCGGAGGAAGTGCGCGACCTGCTCGCGCGCGGTCTCGAGCCCCTCGCGCGCCTCGCGGCCGAAGCCGTGGACGCTCGACGGATTGCCGAAGCGCTCGCTGCAGTACGGCAGCATCGCCTCGACCACCTCGGGATGCACCGGGGTGGAGGCGTTGTGATCGAGATAGACCTTCCGGTTCATTGACGCTCCCCTTTCACGATGCTACGCTGCGCCCGCATGGCCTCGGCCAAACGGAAGCTCGGTCTGATGCTCTCCACCGCCCCGACCACCCGAACCTCGAGACCGCCATCGGGCTGTCCCGGGCCGCGCTCGACGGCGGCGGCGACGTCTACCTCTACCTGATCGACGACGCGGTGGACGCGGTGGAAGACGATCGTCTCCACGCGCTCGCCGATCGCGGCGCTCAAGCTCTTCGTGTGCGCCTACGGCTGCCAGAAGCGCCGCCGGCCCCTGTCCGAGCGCGCCACCAACTGCGGCCTCGTCGTGCTCACCGACGTGATCAACGGCACCGATCGCTTCATCGCGCTCAACTAGCGTGGCGAGCCCGAGCCAGCCCGTCCTCGTCCTCATCTCGGAGGACCCGCGCGTCTCCCACCGGGCCAACGAGGCGATGCGCATCGCGCTCGGCATCGTGGCGGGCGAGAACGACGTCGCGCATCGTGCTGACCGGCCCCGCCGTCCACCTGCTCGACGACGACACCGACGACCTGGTGGACGGCGACGACATCGCCAAGTTCCGCGCCGCGCTCCAGAAGCTCGGCGTGCCGTTCCACGTCGAGGGCGCTCCGGCCGCGGCGGCCGGACTGGAACGCCGACGGGCATCCGGTGGTCCCGGTCACGCCGGCCGAGATCGCCGCGATGCTCGTCCCGCGCCACGCGCTTTCTCGTGTTCTGATGGCCACCTTCCTGCACCTCCTGAAGCGCGACTCGGCCGCGCTCGCGGGCGCGGTGATCGAGGCCAACCTCCGGGAGGCCGACGCGCGGGTCACGGTGGTCCTGCTCGACGGCGCGCGCCGCGCCGTCGCTCCCCGCGGGCGTCGCGGTGCGGCGCCTCGCCCCGGGCGACCTCGACTACGCGGGCCTGCTCGACCTGATCTTCGCGCACGATCACGTCATCACCTGGTAGCCTAGCGATCCTGGTACTCCTCGTGCCACTTCATCTGGATCGCCTCCAGGATCCCCTCGTTGGAGCCCTTGGCGTCGTCGCGTGAAGCCCGGCAGCGCCGACCACCCACTTGTGCAGGTCGGTGAAGCGCACGGTGAGCGGGTCCATGTCCGGGTGCGCCTCCATCAGGGCCAGCGCGATGTCCTCGGCGTCCTGCCATTTCACGATCGATTCTCCATGTTCGCTCGCCTCGACTTCGGCGGCGGCTCGCCCTACTTCGGGATCTCCACGACCACGTCGCCCCGGACGATCGCCTGACAGCCGAGCCGCGAGTGGAGCGTCAGCCCCTCCGCGGTGTCGAGGCGGTCCTCCTCGTCCTGCTCCATGGTGCGAGAGGTTCTGCTCGCCCTCGCGCACGATGACGTGGCAGGTGGTGCAGGCGCAGCTCCCGCCGCAGTTGTGCTCGAGGTGGATGTCGTTGGCCAGCGCGATGTCGAGCAGCGAGCCCGGCCGGCCGTGATCGGCCAGCGGGTACTTCGCGTCGTCCACCTCGACCGTGACGTTGAGCGGCAGGAACGTGACCTTGTGCGTCGCCATCACGACTGCTCCAGGATGCTGGTCGGCCCGCTTCGAGGTGACCGCGTCCTTGATGGCGGCGTCCATCATGCCTCGGCGAGCGGCTCGGTGGCCTGGTTGAGCGCGGTCGTGCGCTCGCGGATCGCGATCGCGGTCGGTGCCCGCCCGCGACGGCCCGCAGCGCGGCGACGCGCCGCCTCGATCGCGGCCAGCTCCTCGGCGTCGGCCACGATGTCGCGCGCCTGGCGCGAGCGCGCGCTCCACGTGGTTCAGCACGGTGTCGGCCTCGGTCTGCGTCTCGATCAGGAGCCGCGCCTCGACGTCGGCCTCGGCGTGCGTGAACGAGTCCTCCACCATCTGCTCCACCTGCGTCCTCGGTGAGGCCGTAGGTCGGCTTGACCTCGATGCGCGCCGCCTTGCCGGTCCGGAGCTCGCTGCGCCTGGACCTGCAGGATGCCGTTGGCGTCGATGAGGAAGGTCACCTCGATCTTGGGCATGCCCGCCGGCATCGGGTCGATCCCGGCCAGGTCGAAGCGGGCGAGCGAGCGGTTGTCCTTGGCCAGCTCGCGCTCGCCCTGGAGCACGTGCATGTCCACCGCGGTCTGCCCGTCCACCGACGTGGTGAAGTACTCCTTGGCCAGCGTCGGGATCGTGGTGTTGCGCGGGATCAGCACGCTCACGATGCCGCCCAGCGTCTCGATCCCGAGCGACAGCGGCGTCACGTCGAGCAGCAGCATGTCGGTGATGCCGCCGGCCAGGATCTGCGCCTGGACCGCCGCGCCCAGCGCCACCACCTCGTCCGGATTGAGCTGGCTGTGCGGCGTCTTGCCGAAGAGCTCCTGCGACGCGCCGCTGCACCAGCGGCATCCGCGTGGAGCCGCCCACCAGCACCACCTCGTCGACCTGGTCGGCCGCGGAGCGCGGCGTCCGCGAGCGCCTGCCGGCACGGGCCGAGGGTCGCGGCCACCAGCGGCGCCACCAGGGCCTCGACCTCGGCCCGGGCGATGTCGCGCCGGTAGGTGAAGCCCTCGAACGGGATCGTGAGCACGGTCCGCTCGTCGAAGGAGAGCCGGCACTTCGCGGCCTCCGCGCCGAGGCGGAGCTCCTGCAGCGCCTCCGCGTCCCCGGAGAGGTCCACGCGGTGGCGGCGCTGGATGTCGGCGAGGAGCCAGTCCACCATCGCCCGGTCGAAGTCGTCGCCGCCCAGATGCGTGTTGCCGTTGGTGGCGAGCACCTCGAAGACGCCGTCCTTCACGCGCAGGATCGAGATGTCGAAGGTGCCGCCGCCCAGATCGTAGACCGCGATGAGCCCCTGGGCGAGCTTCTGCAGCCCGTAGGCGAGCGACGCCGCGGTGGGCTCGTTGACGATGCGCAGCACCTCGAGGCCCGCGATGCGGCCGGCGTCCTTGGTGGCCTGCCGCTGGGCGTCGTTGAAGTAGGCCGGCACCGTGATCACCGCCTGCTCGACCGGCTCGCCGAAGTGGGTCTCCGCCCGCTGCTTGAGCGCGCGGAGCATCTGGGCCGAGACCTCGGGCGGCGTCACCGCGCGGTCGCCGACGCGGATGCGCACCACCTCCGCGCTGCGGGGTGACCTCGAAGGGCACGTGCGCGCAGCTCGTCCTTCACGTCCTCGTAGCCGCGGCCCATGAGCCGCTTGACCGAGTAGACGGTGCGCGCCGGGTTGCGGGCGAGCTGGCGGCGGGCCGCCTCGCCCACCACCACGCCGTTGCGGGTCCAGGCGACGATCGAGGGCAGCAGGGTGCGCCCCTCCGCGTCCGGGATCACCCGCGGGATGCCGCCCTCCACGTAGGCGACCAGGCTGTTGGTCGTCCCGAGATCAATGCCGACGATGCGAGACATGCTGCGTCCTTCATCCTCTCCCAGCGCGTCGCTCAGGTCGTCGATGACGGTGCGCAGGTAGGCCCGCGTCGCGAGCCGCTGCTTGAACCACTCGAGCAGCGGCCGCGGTCGCCGCCCTCGTCCACCGCCGGTCCCAGTCCGCGGACCGGGCGACGATCGCCGCCGCCTCGGCCGGCGTAGCGCTCCTCGAGCCGCCGGCGCTCCTCGCGCGCAGCCGCGTGCCGGCGCTCCTCCGTCGAGCCCGCCGGCCTTGGCCTCCTCGAGCGCCTCCTGCACCTCCATCATCTCCTCGAGGAGCTCCCGCGGCGCCTTCGGCTTCGTCGGTGGCGCCCTCGCGAACCTCCCGGCCCTCCTCGAGCGCGATCAGGTACTCGACGCGCGCGAGCGGGTCGCGGAGGGCGCGGTAGGCGCGGTTGATCAGCGCCGACTGGCCCAGCGCCTCCGCCTGGCGCTCGGCGCCCGCCCCCTGGTGGAAATCGGGATGATGCTGGCGCGACAGCTCGTAGAATCGCCGCTGCAGCGCCTCCGTGTCGACCCCGAGCTTGCGGGGCAGCCCGAACACCGTGAAGTAGTCGCTCACGTCGCCTTTCCGTCTCGAAAACAACAACGGGCCCGGCCGGGCCCGTTCGTTCGTCGTCTTCCCGCCGGCACGCGGGCCTCAGGCCGAGAACGATGTCCCGCAGCCACAGCTCGACTTGGCGCTGGGGTTGACGAAGGTGAACCCCCCCTGGAGCCCCTCCGTGACGTAGTCGAGCGTGGTGCCGTTCAGGTAGAGATAGCTCTTGGTGTCGCAGACCACCTGCACGCCCGTCGATGTCGAACTTCTTGTCGTGGGGCCCGATCTCGGTGTCGAACTCGAGCGAGTACGACAGGCCCGAGCAGCCGCCCGCCCTTGACGCCCATCCGCAGGAGACAGTTCTCCAGCTTCTGCGTCCTCCATGAGCTTCTTGACCTGCTTCGCCGCCGTCTCGGTCAGTGCCAGTGCCATTGGCGTCGGTCTCCTTTCCTTAGGACGCGTCCCGGCCCGCCGGGGCTTCGTTCGCGCTCCACTTTTCCTTGTAGTCCTGGAGCGCGGCCTTGATCGCGTCCTCGGCGAGGACCGAGCAGTGGATCTTCACCGGCGGCAGCTTCAGCTCGTTGACGATGTCCGTGTTCTTGATCTTGGCCGCCTCGTCCACCGTCCGGCCCTTGAGCCACTCGGTGGCCAGGCTCGACGAGGCGATGGCGCTGCCGCAGCCGAACGTCTTGAACTTGGCGTCCTCGATGACGCCGGTCTCGACGTTGACCTTGATCTGCAGCTTCATGACGTCGCCGCACTCCGGCGCGCCCACCAGCCCCGTGCCCACGCCCGGGGTGTCCTTGGTGAAGGACCCCACGTTGCGCGGGTTGTTGTAGTGATCGACCACCTTGTCGCTGTAGGCCATGTCGGTCATGCCTCCTGTGCGCCGTCGGGCGGCGTCTATTCCGCCTTCCAGTGGATCGACTTCAGGTCCACGCCTTCCTTCGCGAGCTCGTAGAGCGGCGACATCTCCCGCAGCCGCAGCACGACCTCGACCGTCTTGCGCGCCACGAAGTCCACCTCTTCCTCGGTGGAGAACCGGTGCAGCCCGAAGCGGATCGACGAGTGGGCCAGCTCGGAGTCCACGCCCAGCGCCGAGATCACGTACGAGGGCTCGAGCGTGGCCGAGGTGCAGGCCGAGCCCGAGGACAGCGCCGCCTCCTTGTTGAGCCCCATCAGCACCGACTCGCCCTCGACGTAGGCGAAGGAGATGTTCAGGTTGTGCGGCAGGCGCAGCGTGGGATGCCCGTTCACGTAGGCCTCGTCCACCTTGGAGACGATCTGCTCCTGGAGCCGGTCGCGGAGCGCGGCGAGCCGCTTGCTCTCCTCGGCCATGCCCTCGCGGCAGATCTCCGCCGCCTTCCCGAAACCGACCACCAGCGGCACCGGCACCGTGCCGGAGCGCATGCCCCGCTCGTGGCCGCCGCCGTCCATCATGGGCGCGATGCGCACCCGCGGGTTCTTCCGCCGCACGTAGAGCGCGCCGACGCCCTTGGGCCCGTACAGCATGTGGGCGGTGGCCGACAGCAGGTCGATGCCCATCGCCTCCACGTCCACCGGGATCTTGCCCACCGCCTGGGTGGCGTCGGTGTGGAAGATGATGCCCTTCTCCTTGGCGAGCTTGCCGATCTCGGCCATCGGCTGGATCGTCCCGATCTCGTTGTTGGCGAACATGACCGAGATCAGGATGGTCTTGTCGGTCAGCGCGGCCCGGACCGCCTCGACGTCCACCAGCCCGTCGCGGCCCACCGGCACATAGGTCACCTCGAAGCCCTGCCGCTCGAGCCGCTTGCAGACGTCCAGCGTGGCCCGCTGCTCGATCGTGGTGGTGACGATGTGGTTGCCCTTCTCCCGGTACATCTCGACCACGCCCTTGAGGGCCAGGTTGATCGCCTCGGTACCCCCGGAGGTGAACACGATCTCCTTGGGGTCCCGGGCGCCGATCAGCTTGGCGATCTGCTCGCGGGCCACGTCCACTCCGCCCTCGGCCTCCCAGCCGAAGGGATGGTTGCGGCTCGCCGGATGGCCGAACTTCTCCGTGAAATACGGGATCATCGTCTCGAGCACCCGGGGATCCACCGGGGTCGTGGACTGGCTGTCCATGAAGATCGGAAGCTTCAACGCCATACCGTCGTTCTCCTCGACTCTAATGAATGAACGCCAGCGGTGTGACCGGGACGGTCGGCTCCGCCCCCAGCTCCGCGAGCGTCATGCTATCCAGTACGTGGCTGATACTGGCCTGGATCTTCTGCACCGGGCCCCGCAGGTTGCAGCGCTCGAACTGCGGGCAATCGTCCCGCTCGCTCATGCAGCTCACCACGCTGATCGGGCCCTCGAGCGCCCGGACCACCTGCCCCACCGTGATCTCTGACGGGTCCCGGGTCAGCACGTAGCCGCCCTTGGGGCCGTTGGAGCTGGCGACCAGCTTCTTCTTCGCCAGGCGCTGGAGGATCTTGGCCAACCGCTCGGGCGGGATGTGAAACTCCTCCGCGATCCGCTTCGCGCTCACCGCGCCGTCTTCGCCGTGCGAGGCGATGAAGTGCACGGCCATGAGCCCGTAGTCCGCTCGCTTCGTGAATCTCAGCAACCTGATGCCCTCCCCGCTTATATCCGACCCTTATGATCGGCGACCTGTACAGTCGGAGTCTGCCACCCGGACTGGGCCCTGTCAAGGTGAATCTCGGTTTCTGGCGGCTGGTGTGGTACTTAGAGCGGCCTGACCGGGCTACAACCAGGCATCCCGGAACTGCTTGGCGGCCTCTTCGGGAGGCGTCTCGTTCACGTGGATGCCCCCGATCCCGTTCAGGCGGTCCGGCACGGTGCGGATCTCGATGTGCCAGTGGTAGTCGTCGGCGATGGTCGACCACTCCCCGGGCAGGATCTTGGCGGCCAGGTTGGGCGCCGTGTAGAGCGTCATCTCGAACGGCGGGTCCCCCAGCTTGCCGCTGAGGGTGCGGAAGAGGCCGCTCAGGAGGCCCGCCAGGTCCGCCACGACGTCCCCCGAGAGCGAGCCCTCGTAGAGGCAATTGTGCTGGCGAGGCAGGATCCAGGTCTCGTACGGCGAGCAGGCCGCGTACGGCGAGAGGGCCAGGAAGTGGTCGGTGAGCCGCACCACCCGATCGCCCGCGGCGATCTCCTGGCGGATCATGTCGCAGTACACGCAGCGCCGCTTGTACTCGTAGTGCTCGCGGCACTCGCGGAGCTTGCGCCGCACCTCATCGAAGATGATCGGAATGGCGGTGAGGCGTGAGTACGGATGCGTGATCCGCGAGCCGGGCGCCCGGTGGCGCCGCGTGACCAGGATGTCGCGGATGCTCTGATCCCGCTTGAGATCCCGGATGCGCTCCCCGTACATCCAGAGCACCTGCTCCCACTGCCCGTCGCCCAGCGTGGCCGCGGTGTCGTCGTGGCTCGGGCTCTCGACGATCAGCTCGGTGGCGCCTCGGGGCGAGATGCGGTCGTAGAGCCCCAGCCCCTCGCGCACGAGCTCCTGCTCGACGCGGAAGTAGGGATCGGCCTCCGGGATCACCCGCACCGACCAGCCGGGTCCGTTGGGCGCCGAGCCTTCCTTGCGGTAGGCGAAGATCTCGCGGGGCGTATGCGACTCGTTCCCGGGACAGAACGGACACACCGAGGCGGCGGGGCGCTTCGGGCCCGGGCGTACGAGAACCCAGCGGCCCCTGGTCGGATCCTTGCGGAGATCGCTCATGACTGGGTCACCATAGGGAATGCCCTTCGTTAAGTCAAGGTCGGCCGGGGGTTACAACGCGATCGGCGGCGCGGCGGCCGCGGACCGACGCTACGGAGAGGTGACGCTGGTGCCGTCGCCGCTGGAGGTGATCGAGTAGGTCCCGGCCGAGACGTTCGCGGTGTAGGCGTAAGCGGCCCATCCCCCCGGCGGGATCGGCATCGAGTTCATGAACGGGCCCGCCCGGTTCCCCTGCGCGTTGGTCACGACCGAGGTGAGCTGGGTGAGGGCCGACGGGATCGTCCCCATGTGGGCGCCGTAGACACCGACCGCCGAGGCCAGGGAGCGGGAATCGGCCTGCGCCTTCGCGATCCGGCCGCGGGCCAGCACGTTGGCGTAGAGCGGGATCGCGATCGTGGCGAGGACACCGATGACGGCCACGACGACCATCAGCTCGACCAGCGTGAAGCCTCGCTCTCTGCTCCGGAACCAGCGGGCCATGATCGTCCCCTCCAGTCGGGTCACTACTGCGGCCTCGTAACAGAGCAAGAGAGGGGCCAGCAGGTCCTGCACAGGGTATCTAGCTGAAAACGCGTAGACCGGCTGGAATCGAGTGGACCGGGGCCGCCACGCCTGACGGGGGCAGTCACAATGGAGTGACTGAAACGGGCGCTGAACCGGGCCCTCTGCTACGCTAGACGCGTCACCCACTTCGCTCGCAGGCACACAGAAAGGCCGACACCGATGATTGACCCGCAGCCGGTCGTCCGAGTCTTCAGCAGTCCCACCTGAGGGCCCTGCAAGGCGGCGAAAGAGTATCTTTCGTCTCAGGGGGTGGTGTTCGAGGACGTCAATGTCCTGGCCGACGCGGAGGCCCGGGACGAGCTGATCAAGCTGTCGGGAGGCATGAGCATCCCGGTGATCGTGGTGGGGGATCAGGTGGTCCGCGGCTTCAACAAGCCGCAGCTCAAGACCCTGCTGGGAATCTAGCCCGGGACGTCGGTCCGCTAGTTGCCCTGCTGCTGCTTCAGCTTGCGCAGGTGCAGCCGGGCGACGTCCACCCAGTCCTTCTCCGCGGGCAGGTTCCCGGCCAGGCCGATGTAGCGCTCCCAGAGCGTGATCGATTCCTTGGGGTCCACCTTCTCGTAGACGAGGGCCAGGTTGTAGAGCGCGCCGGTGTTCTTGGCGTCGGCGTCCACGACCTTGCGGTACTCCTCGATGGCTTCCTTGTAGAGTCCCTTGTCCTCGTACACCTCGGCCAGCCCCATCCGCGCGTCGAGGTACGTGGGATCCAGGTCGATCGCCTTCTTGTAGGCGTTGACCGACTCGTAGTAGAGCCCCTTCTCGGAGTAGTAGAGCTTCCCCAGGCTCACGTACACCTTGCCATTCATCGGATTGTGCTCGATGCCGCGCTGGTACGCGGCGACCGCCGGATCCACGTCGCCCTTCGCGGCGAGCGCATCGCCCAGCCCCACGTGCGCCTCCGCGTAGAACGGGCGCAGCTCGATGGCCTTCGCGTAGGCCTTGATGGCCTCCTCGAAGAGGCGGCGCGGCGCCGTGAGGTACAGATCGCCCAGCGCCTTGTAGGGCTCCGCGTAGGTCGGATCGAGCTGGGCGGAGGCGCGGAACTGCGCGGCCGCCTTCCAGCGATTGCCGAGGTTCTGGTGGACCACGCCGAGCGCGTGCTGGGCGGCGACGAACTGCGGATCCGCCTCGATGGCGCGGCTCAGGAACTCGACCGCCGCCTCGCTGCCGTCCTGCGTCGTCCGGTACGCGGCCTGGCGCCCGCGCACGTAGAGCTCGTAGGCGCGTAGCTGTCCGGTGGGCGCCGCCCACTTCTGGACGCGCGCCAGCTCCACGTCGCTCGCGGGGGCTCGGAGGGCCTTGAGGTAGCCGGCGGGCAGCGGACGGAGCCGGTCCAGCAGCTGGCCCTCCGCGATGGCGACCGTATCGAGCGTGCCGCGCTCGACCTTGTCGCCGCGCAGCTCGACGAAGCGAGGTTGCAGGATCAGGTCGCTCCCCGTCCGCTTCACCTCCCCGAACAGGGCGACGTCCGCGCCGAGCCGCTTCGCGGCGGCCACGGCGGCCGTCTCGTCCCACGCCTCGGGCTGCGGAACCTGCCGCAGGCGGTCGCGGTCGATCTGCACGAGCCCCGGCACGTGGACGAGGGCGAGCATGAGCGACTGCGCCACGCCCTCGCCGATCCACTGCTCCTCCCGCGTCAGGTCCACGGTGCGCGAACGGCAGGATGAGCACGTTGCGCGGCTTGGGCGCCGCCTCGACCCCCGCGGCGGCGACCAGCGCGAGCAGCAGTGCGGTGACGACGGTCCGGTTAGCTCGGATCAGCGCTCTCATCTCCACGCCCTCCTTTGGCTCGGCCCGCGCGCAGGCGCGCCATCAGCCGGCCGAGGCCAACCGGCCCGATCCGGCGCAGCGCGATCTCCGGGATCAGCAGCACCGCCACCATCCCCACCAGCCACGGCCAGATGTCCACGCTCAGGCGCGACTTGTGCCGGTTCTGGAGGAACGCGTCCTTCGGATCGCTCAGCATGCCGCCGCCGGTGAGCTCGGAGAGCTCCCGGAGGAACGTCTCGTCCACGCCCAGGTCGCGGAACTCCTGGCCATAGGGCACCACGAGGCCGGCGAGCTGGGAGCCCACCATCTGGTCCGCCCGGCGCTGGGCCATGCCGACCAGGTACACGCCCTCCTGGCTCGCCGGGAAGCGCCCGCGGTAGCGGCCCGGGCCGATCTGCTCGAGATCGATCACGGTGCGCGTCTTGTCCGGCGACACCACGCCGACCTGCGAGTCGAGGAAGTTGATGAACTCGCCCTTGGGATCGATCGCGTCGACCAGCACCTCGCCCACGTTGTCGCTGCGCGAGACCGTGGCCACCGTATCGCTCCGGGTGCCCGTGCGCAGCGTCCAGCGCGTCACCTGGGACCAGAACTTGTTGAAGCCGCCCCAGCGCACCCAGAGCACGCCCCACTTGGCCTTGGCGTCGGAGGTGAAGGCCACCGACCGGCCCAGGCCGTAGCGCCACGTGGCGAGCAGCGGGTCCTCCTGGTGCGTCATCAGCACCAGGTCCGCGTTGCTCTTCATGCTGGTGGCCACGTAGCCGCCGAGCGGCGGCGCTTCCTTCCAGTCGATCTCCTGGATGGCCTCGTGCGCCGGGGCTGGCCACGGTGGCCTTGAAGGGCTGCTCCACGAGCGACGCCTTGGAGGCGAGCTGCGTCTCCAGGGTGAAGATGCGGGGAATCGTGGAGTCGTCCTCGGTGTAGTAGAAGCGCCCGCGGCCCCACTTGGCCACGTCCACCATGAGCGGGCACGTCGGCGTCCTTGCCGATGGCCACGGTCGACACCGTGATCTTGTCCTTGGCCATGCGCCGCAGCAGGCCCGAGAAGTCGCCGCGGGTCATCTGCCCGTCCGACAGGAAGATGACGTGCTTCAGCAGCGCCGGGCCGGTCGAAGAGGACCTGGTAGGCCTCCTTCAGCGCCGGGTAGCCGTCGGTGCCGCCGCCCGCCTTGATCGTGGAGATCGCGTGGTGGATGCCCTGCTTGTCCCGGGCCGGCCGGAGGGGCGCGTCCCAGATGAACTCGGTGTCCCAGCTCATGACCCCGACCTCGTTGCGCTCGTCGAGCAGGTCCACCACCAGGTGCGAGGCCTCCTTGGCGATGTCGAGCTTGGTCACCTTCTCGTCGGTGGTCATGGCCATGGAGCCCGAGCGGTCGATCGAGAGCACCACGGCCAGGCTCGGGATCTCGATCTTCTGCTTCACCTCCATCGTCACCGGGAGCGCTTCCTCGATCGGCGTGCGGTAGTAGCCGCCGAGGCCGAAGCTCTCCTCGCCGCCCAGCATCATGAGCCCGCCGCCCTGCTCGCGGACGTAGTCGCGGATGTTCTCCATCTGCTTCTTCGTCATCTTGAGCGACGACACGTTGGACAGGATGAGGCCGTCGTACTTCTGCAGCCCCGCCATGTCCTTGGGGATGCTGTCGGCCTCCACCACCGTCACGTCCACGTGCTGGGAGCGCAGGGCCGCGGCGAGGGCCTGGGCCTGGTTGCGGTCCTTCTCGGCGAGCAGCACCTGCGGCCGCCCGCGCACGACCAGGGTGCCGACCGCGCGGTTGTTCTCCTCGATGGTGTCGCCGTCCACGTCGAGCGCGGCCTGGTAGACGTGGATCCCGCTCTGCTCGAGCGACTGCCGGTAGGTGAAGACGTTCTTGCCCGGGGACAGGCGCACCACCTGCGAGCCGAGGAACTCGGCGTTGCGGTAGAGCGAGAGCCGCCCCTGCGTCTCCGCCTGGCTCCACGCCACCACCTTGGCCTGGAACGGCTCGCCGAACTTCACCTCCTGCGGCAGCACCATGGACTCCACGACCACTTCCTGCGTGAAGGTCAGCGGCGCCGGCACGTAATAGATGTCGGCGCCCGCGTCCTTGGCCGCCTGCGCCACCGCGAGCGCGTTGCCCTGCATTCTGCCGGCCGTCCGTGAGCAGCACGAACCGGTTGGCCTGGCCGGGGGGCGCGGTGGCCAGCGCGAGCTGGAGCGCCTGCGCCAGGTTCGTCCCGCGCCCGCGGCACCTGGGCCTGGGGCCGCTCGAGCTTGGCGGTCGCGCGGAGCGGCTGGTCCACCATCGCTTCCTCGCCGAACACCACCACGCCGGCCTGGTCGCCCGGCTGCATGCTCGCCACCGACTGGGCGGCGAACCGGTACGCGCTCTCGCGGGCGGCCAGGCTCACGCTGTCCGACACGTCCAGCAGGAAGGTCACGTTCAGCCGGTCGACCCAGCGCGGGATCGTCGGCTTGGTCAGCGCGAAGAGCAGCATCGCCAGGAGCGCGCAGCGGAGCCCGAGGGCCCAGCGGTCGCCCAGGCCCCGGGGCAGCCCGAGGCGCCCGCCGGTCTGCCGGCGCCAGTAGAGGAAGCCCTCCAGGGCGAAGAGCAGCAGGGCCAGGGCCACGAAGAACGGCCAGAGCTCGCGCACGATCAGCACCGGGGCCGACTCCGGCCGCGCGCTCTCCACGAAGGTGGGCAGCGGCTGCGGGGTCAGGTCCGACTCGTCGCCGTTCATCAGGTTCACCGCCACGCGGGTCTCGCCGCGGCCGGTCACCACCGAGTAGATGCCGACCTCGTCGGTCTCGGTGAAGCTCGCCATCCCGCGGTTGACCTGCGCCCGCACGCTCCGTCCGGACGGCGTGCGCACGGTGGCGGTGGTCACCCCGTGCTCCACCGGCAGCAGGATCGGCTGGCCCGCCTGGAGCTGCAGGCTCGCCTGGTCGAGCCCGGCCGGGTGCAGCCAGCGGAGCCCCTTGGAGAGCATGAGCGGGAAGGCCACCCGCAGCGGGAAGTCGCTGCGGAAGAGATCGAAGCCGAAGAAGACGGCCTTGCGGTCGCGCTCCTCGAGGACGTAGATCAGCGGCCCGCCCACCGCCTCCACCAGCGTCTTGCCGGCGGCGAGCGGCCGGACGCGCATCGCGTCCTCGATCGTCACCTTGGCGAAGTCGATCTGCCGCATGATCGGATGCGTGCGGTCCCAGTCCATGATCGGTGGGACTTCGAGGCGCCCCAGCACCTCGAGCGGCACGTCCGCGGGCACGGTGTTGACGAGGACGAAGCGGCCGTTGCCCAGCTTCGGCGGGCTCACGCTGTCCACCACCACGACGTCGAAGCCTTCCATGCCGCCCTGGTAGGTGTCGGGCTTGCGCACCTCGAGCTGCACCTGCGGGTCGGTCTTCAGCACCTTCTCGAGGAACAGGTTGCCGGGGCTGACCAGGAGGACCGAGATCGTCCGGGGCGGCGGCATGACCGCGTAGGCGGTGTTGTCGGCGGCGAGATCGTCCGTCACGTTGAGCTTGAGCTTGAGCACCCCGCCGCGCTGCTCGCTGAACGGCACCGTGATCGCGCGCCGCACCTGCGGGTCGAGGGTGAGCGTGCGCTCGGCGAGGACCTCGTCGTCCAGGGTCAGCGTGAGCGAGAGGGTCCGCCGCTCGCCCGAGAAGTTGCCGACCGAGAAGAACGCCTGCGAGTTGTAGGCCCCGAAGTAGCTCCGGCGGACCGCGAGGTTCGTGATGCCCACGTTGCTGGCAGCGGAGGCCGATGCCGGTCCAGCGCACGCGGACGTCGTCCCCCTGCCCCTTGAGCGCGTCGGGATGGGCGCCGTCGGTGAAGACGTGGATCTCCGCGCGCGGGTCCGGGCCGACCAGGGCGCGCGCGGTGCGGAGGCCTTCCTGCAGCCGGTTGGGGAGATCGTGCGCCTCCATCGAGCGGATCGCCGAGGAGACCCGGTCGTGCTCGCGGGTGAAGGGCACCAGCACCCTGGGCTGCACGCCCGCCTCGATCACCATCACCTCGGCGCCCTCGCCCAGGCGGCCGAGCAGCCCGAGCGCGGCCCGCTGCGCCTGCACGAAGCGCGAGGGCGACACGTCGGTGGCCTTCATGGAGGCGGAGCTGTCCATGACGATGGCGATCCGCTTCGCCCCCTGCCCCATCACGTTCACCGCCGGCCGGGCCAGCGCCGCGGTGAGGGCGAGCAGGGCCAGGATCTGGAGGATGAGGAGCGGGTCGCGCTGCAGCCGCTGGAAGAAGGTGGAGGCCTCGCGGTCGCGGAGCGCGGGCGCCCAGAGGAGCAGGCTCGACACCCGCATCTGCCGCCGCCGGACCTTCAGAAAGTACAGGAGGAGGAGGGGCACCGACAGGGTGGCCAGGAGCAGGGCGAAGGGGCTGAGGAAGTTCATGCGAGCAGGAGCCCCTTGAGCTGGCGGAGCATGAACTCCTCCACCGGCGTGTCCGTCACCACCCGGTGGTAGGTGATCTCGTTGCCCCGGCAGAACTGCTCGGCGCGATCGAGGAAGTCGCGGAGCCGCTCGTGGTACCCGCGCAGGGCCTCGCCGTCGAGCGTGAGGTCGCGCTCCTCGTCGCTCTCCGCGTCGAGCAGGCGCAGGTCACCGCCGAAGGCCGGATTCATCTCGTCCGCGGCCAGCACGTGGACCACGTGCACGTCGAAGCGCCGCTCCAGCAGCGCCTTGAGCCCGCGCTCGTAGCCGGCCGGGTCCATCAGGTCCGAGACGAGCACCGCCAGGCCCGCCTCGCGCGAGCGCAGCGCGTAGGCCGCGAGCGCGTCGTTGAGCGAGGTGGGTCCGCCCGCGCGCAGGCGGCCCAGGAAGTCCATCAGCGGGATCGCCTGGCTCCGGCCGCGCGCCGGGTTGAAGCCCTCGGCCATCCGGTCCCGCACCACGCCCACCCCCACCCGCTCGAGCCCCACCAGGCCCACGAAGCCGAGGGCGCCGGCCAGCCGCGCGGAGTAGTCGAGCTTGGACGGCTCGCCGAAGCCCATGGAGGCGGAGGCGTCCACCAGCAGGTGCAGGCAGAGATCCTCCTCGTCCACGAACAGCTTGAGGTAGAGGCGGTCGAGGCGGGCGTAGACGTTCCAGTCCACGTAGCGCAGGTCGTCCCCGACGCCGTACTGCCGGTAGTCGGAGAACTCCACGCTGATGCCCTTGCGGGGGCTGCGCCGCTCTCCCTTCACGCGTCCGCGGAAGGACCGACGAGAGAGCAGGGTCAGGCGCTCGAGCTGGGTGAGGAAGTCCGTCGAGAGCAACTCGTGGCCGGCACGCGCGGTGGCCACGTCGCTATTTCTCATCCAGCGCTTGGAAGTACTCCTTCACCTGGCTCTGGAAGTCGCGCGGCACCTGCTCGCGCGCGATGGACTCCTCCATCATCTTCCGGTACTGCCCGAGCACGCCCATGTACTGCAGGCGCGAGGGCATCTGCGAGCCGCGGCCCACCATGTTGGTGTCGATTCCCTGCTTGCGACCCGCCCGCGCCTCGCCTTCCACGCCCACGTCGAACGGACTGCCGCGCAGGCGCGCGGTGGCGTCGCCCTTCGGGGACCCGCTCTTGCCGCGGCCCGGCAGCAGCCCCTCGCCCTCCGGGAAATCGCCCTCGTCGCCCGGCCCGCCCTGCCCCTGGCCTTTCTCGTTCCCGCGCTTGTTGCCGCGCCGGTCGCTCTCGCGCCCGCCCTTGAGCGACTTGCCGTCGCGGCCCCGCTCTTCCTTGGAGCGCATCTTGTTCAGCGCGCGCTCCATCGCCTCCATGGCCTTGTCGCTCTGGCCGCCCTCGAGCGCTTCCATGCCCTCGTAGACGTCGCCCGACCAGTCGCTCTGCCCGCCGCCCGGCTGGTTCTTCCGCCCGAGCCGCTCCATCTCCTGCAGCAGCTCGCGCAGCTTCTCCGGCGACACCTTCTTGTTGGGGTCGAGGCCGCCGCGTAGCGCCTTGGCCTTCTGGAAGACGGCCCGGGCCTGGTTCTGCGTGAAGTCGCTCTGGAGATCGGGCAGCCGGTCCATCTGCTCCAGCATCCGCAGCCGGTCGTCGCCCTTCTTGAGGAAGGAGTTGAAATCGGGCGTGCGGCCGGCCAGCGAGGTGTCCTTGAAGACGGCGGCCAGATCGCCGGGCTGGCTCTGGCCGCCTCCGCCCATGCGGGGCGTCAGCGTGCGCTCCTGCACCTCCGCCCGCTGCACCGGGTCGCGCCGGGTGGCCTGCCGGCGCTCCGACTGCTGCAGGTCTCCGCCGCGCTCCTTGAGCTTCTCCTCTTCCTCGTCGCGGGAGACCGAGAAGTTGGGCAGGCCGCCCTGCGGCAGCGGAATCGGCGGGGCCGCGGCCAGCACGAGCCCCAGCACGAGCGGGACGGGCACGAACTTGGCCTCGCGCGGCACCCGGCGCGGGATGATGCGCCGCGCGCCGAGCTGATCGGCGCGGGCGGCCGCGTCGGCGACGAGGGCCTCCACGATCGGGGTGCGATCCGCGCGCTCGGCCCACTCGAGCGCGGTGCTCACCCGATCCTGAAGTCCGTAGCCGCGGTCGGCGAGCCGCGCCACCTCGCGCCGAGGGCAGCTTCAGCAGGAAGCCCCAGAGCGCGCCGGCCCCCGCGCCCGCCAGCAGGAGGATGGCGGCGCCCAGGTAGCTCCAGGGCCCCAGCGACTCCTTGAGGACGAGCGGCACGACCGCGGCCACAGAGCCCCACAAGAGGCCGCGCAGGCCGTAGAACTCCGCGCGTCGCAGGCGGATCTGCCGGGCGACGTCCGCGACGAGCCGCTCGATCACCGTGGGACCGGGCATCAGACTCTCCTCTCGCCTATCTCAGGAAGACCTCTTTCTCTGAACCGGTCATGGTCTCGGCGGCATCGACGGTCTGGCGAATCAGGTCGTCCACGTCCACTCCCTCCGCCTCGCCCTCGAAGTTCAGGATGAGCCGGTGCCGGAGCGCGGGCAGCGCGGTGGCCCGGAGATCCTCCACGCTGACGTTGAAGCGGCCCTCCGAGAGCGCGCGGACCTTGGCGCCCAGCACCAGGGCCTGCGCTCCGCGCGGGCTCGCCCCGTAGCGGACGAAGCGGCGGGTCGGACTCGGGAGCCCGCTCCCACTGCGGATGGCGTGGCGAGCACGATGTAGGACGCGAGATCCCGCACGTGCGTGGCGATCGGGATCTCGCGCACCAGCTCGCGCATGGCGAGCACCTGGGCGCCGGTCAAGACGCGCTGGACCTCGACGTGCCGCACGTGGGTGGTGCGGTCGATGATCTCGGTCAGCTCCTCGAGCGCCGGGTAGCGCACCCGCAGCTTGAAGAGGAAGCGGTCGAGCTGCGCCTCCGGCAGCGGGTAGGTGCCTTCCATCTCGATCGGGTTCTGGGTGGCGAGCACGAAGAAGGGCTGCGGCAGCGGGTGCGAGTGGCCCGGAGACGGTGACCGCGCCCTCCTGCATGCCCTCGAGCAGCGCGGACTGCGTCTTCGGCGTGGCCCGGTTCACCTCGTCGGCGAGCAGGATGTGGCCGAAGATGGGCCCGCGCTGGAACTGGAAGTGCTTCCGCGCCTGCGCGTCCTCCACGATGATGTTGGTGCCGATGATGTCGCCCGGCATCAGGTCGGGCGTGAACTGGATGCGGGAGAAGGAGAGCTCGAGGCTCTCCGCGAGCGTCTTGATCAGGAGGGTCTTGCCGAGCCCGGGCACGCCTTCCAGCAGCACGTGACCGCCCGCGAAGAGGCCGACCAGCACCTCGCCGACGACGTCGTCGTGGCCGACGATGACCTTGCCGACCTCGGCACGCAGCGCCTGGTGGGCGCTCGACGAACTCCTGGACTCGCTGCTCCTGGGACTGGCTGGAAGAAACGGGAGGCTGCGCCATTTGAACGGCTCCTTTCCCGCCTTGGAATTGATCCATCATAGGGGGGCGTTCCAGCCCCGTCAACTACCTGCCCCTTCTTTCGCCACTCCGACGCGCGCGATGCCGGAAATTCACTCAACGTCACCGGCGCGACACTCCCAAACGCGCGCGAAACGCGCTCCGGAACCGCGCTCGGCCCGATTGACTCGGCGCGGCAGCATAGACCGTGCCGCGCGCTCAGCCGAAATCCGGCGCCAGTCGCGTGTACACGGCGAGGTAGCCGTCGGTCTCGCGATCGGCGCCGAAGCGCGCGCTGACGCGCTCGCGCCCCGCCACGCCGAGCCGGGCGCGGAGGTCGGGATCCTGCAGGAGGCGATCGGCCTTCGCGGCCAGCTCCTCCGCCGAGCCGAACAGGAAGCCGGTGATCCCGTCCTCGACGAGCGATCGGTTGCCCGCGATGTCCGCGGCGAGCACCGCGCGGCCGAGCGCGAGCGCCTCGAGCACCGCGTTGGCCATCCCGCCCTCGGAGAGCGAGCAGTTGAGCACGACGTCCGCCAGCTCGAGGAGGGCGGGCATTCGATTGTGCGGCACCGTCCCCAGGTACTGGGCCCACGGATACCCGGACAGCAGCCGGCGCAGGGCCTCGCCTTCCGGCGCGTCGATGATGGGCCCCACGTAGACCAGCTCGAGCGTCGGATGCCGGTCGCGCAAGTGCTCGAGCGGCTCCAGCGGGAACACGGGCCGCTTGATCTTCCGGATGCCCGCCGGGAACAGGATGATGGGGCCGGGCCGCCGCGTCAGCGCGGCGATGGGCGGCCAGTGGCCGGGGGGCGGCAGCTCGAACACCACGCTCTGCGGGATCACCACGAGCCGGGACGCCGTCGCGGGCAGGACCTCCACGATGCGGGCGGCCATCGACTCGTCGAAGACGCTCACCGCCCCCGCCCCCTCCAGCACCCGCCGGACGATCGGCGCCCCATCCTCATCGAAGAGGTCCTGATTCACGTCGGTGCCGGTGACCGTCACCAGCACGGGGACGCCCGCGCGCCGCGCCAGCCGTACCGCGGTGGGCCCGGTGCGAAAGGCGTGGAACGCGTGGATGACCGCGGGCCCGTACTGGGCGATCTGGTGCTCGACCGCGCCTTCGGGCACCACCGAGAGATCCCAGACGCGCAGCTCGACGCCGCGCCGCCGGAGGCCGCGCGTGATGCGATCGACCGTGACGGCGTTACCACGGACCGACGGCGATGCGAAGGGCGTGAGGACGGCCACCCGAGCGGCCATGGCTGCGAGGAGCCTACACCGGCCCCGCGCGACAAGGCAATTGACGCGCGGCTCCGGCCGGCAAAGACGGACTTGCTCCGGGACGGCCCTGTGTTAAGGTTTCGCTACAAGGTCATCGCCTCATCGGCGAGGGGGAGCAGATGGACGGAGCGTCGCGTGAGATCGGGTGCCCGGAGTGTGTCGAGCTGCTCGCGGATTACATCGACGGGTCGCTCCCCCAGGATCAGATCGCGCAGCTCGAGTGGCATCTGGACGGTTGCCCGCCATGCGTGGCGTTCGTCAATACCTACAAGGGCACCGTCAACGCCGCCCGGCGTCTCCGTGAACAGCCCGAGACCAACCTCCCCGCCGAGCTCCGCCAGAAGCTGATCGCGTTCCTGAAGCGCTCCGACGCGAGTCGCTAGCGCGGAGGGGGCTTCGCCCCCCGTCCGAACCTCCCCCAAAAGCAGGTCGCGCGGGCGAAGCCCGCGCTCGAAGCGGCTGACCATACGCGCGACGCCTAGATCAGCGCGAGGCGCGGCTCGGCGGTCACCTCGCCGATCTCCCAGACGGGCTCGCCCGCGCGCGCGAAGCCGTCGTGCACCGCGGCGGCGCGCGCCGCGTCGACCGCGAAGAGGAGGCCGCCGGAGGTCTCCGACTCGAAGAGCAGCTTGACGAGCGCGTCCGGCACCGCCGGGTCGATGCGGAGCCGCCCGAACGTCCTCCTCGAGATAGCGGCGATTGCGGCCCATGCCGCCGCTGAAGCTTCCCAGATCGGCCAGCGCGCGCGCGCCCGGCAGGAGCGGCAGGTCCGCGCTGCGAAGGGCCAGGCCGGCCCCCGAGGCCGCCACCATCTCGCCGGCGTGGCCGAGGAGGCCGAAGCCGGTGATGTCGGTGGCGCCGGTCGCCCCCGCCTCCTGCGCCACCCGGGCCGCCACGCGGTTGAGCCGCAGCATGCTCTGCACCGCGCCGTCGAGCACCGCGGGCTCGCACGTGTCGTTCTTGGCCGCGGTCGCGATCACGCCGGTGCCGAGCGGCTTGGACAGGAACACGCGCTGGCCCGGGCCGGAGCCCGCCCTTGATCAGGATGCGCCGCGGATCGACCCGGCCGGTGACGCAGAGCCCGTACTTGGGCTCCGCGTCCACGACGGTGTGGCCGCCCGCGATGACGCCGCCCGCCTCGCGCACCTTGTCGGCGCCGCCCGCGGAAGACGGCCGCGATGATGTCCTTGGGCAGGTCGCGCGGGAAGCCCGCCACGTTGAGCGCGAACAGCACCTGCCCGCCCATCGCGTACACGTCGGACATCGAGTTGGCGGCCGCGATCGCGCCGAAGAGATAGGGATCGTCCACGATGGGCGGGAAGAAGTCCACCGTCTCGACGATCGCCACGTCGTCGGTCACGCGATAGACCGCGGCGTCGTCGCTCCGGCCGAGCCCGACCAGCAGATCGGCGTGCTCCTCGTCGCGCAGGTCCGCCGAGCACGTCCTGGAGATCTCCAGGACCCATCTTGGACGCTCACCCCGCGCAGGCCGCGTAGCGGTGAGCCGGATCTCCTTGCCGGTCTTCGGATCGATCAGCTTCGGGTCCATGTGCGAACGAAGCGGGCGCCGCGCGAGCGGCGGTCAGACGGCTTCGGCCTCGACGAAGGCGCGGAAGGCCTCCGCGAGGGGCGAGCGGCTGCGCTCCCGGTGGGTCGCGAGGTAGAAGGCGCGCGTGATCTTGAGATCCTTCACGCGGAGGCACCAGACGAGCCCGCCCGGCACTCCTCCTCGACCGCGCGCCGCGACACGAGCGACACGCCGACGCTCGGCCTTGACCGCCTGCTTGATGGCCTGGGTCGAGCCCATCTCGCCGACCACGCGGAAGGCGCGCGATGTCGGTGCCCGCCTGGGTGAGCGCGGCCTCGAGCGCCGCGCGCGTGCCCGAGCCGCGCTCGCGAAGCAGGAGCGGCTCGGCGCGCAGCTCCTCCAGCGTGACCTGCTTGCGCCCGTGCCAGGGATGCGCCGCGCCCACGATGAGGACGATGTCGTCGGGCAGCAGCTCGCGGTAGTCGATGCCCCGGTGGCGCCGAGCGCGCGCCGACCACCCCGACCTCGGCCCGGCCCTCGGCCACCCACTCCGTCACCGCCTGGCTGTCGCCGATGAGCAAGGTGATCGCGATGTCGGGAAACTTCTCCTTGAAGCGGCCGATCAGGGCGGGAAGGATGTACTCGCCGGGAATCGTGCTGGCGCCCACGAGCAGCTCGCCGCTCATGCGTCCCTGGAAGCTCTCCATCGCCTGCCGCGTCTCGCGGGACAGGGCGAGGAGCCGCTGCGCGTAGCCCTGGAGCAGGAGCGCCGCCCTTGGTGACCGCGGCCCCCCGGCCGAGGCGGTCGAGCAGGCGCACGCCCAGCTCGTCCTCGAGGCTGCGGATGTGCTCCGAGACGGTGGGCTGGGTCAGGAACAGCGCGTCGGCGGCCTTGGAGAACGAGCCGAGCTCGGCGACCTTGACGAAGATCTCGAGCTGGCGTAGATCCACGGGGCCGAGTATAGAAGCGCCCCGGGGCCGTGTAAAGGGGCCCGGACGGGATGGAACACGAAAGGGGCCCGAAGGCCCCTCGCCGGTCGTGGCGAGCTCGCTCGCCGGCTCAGTGGCAGCCGCACCCACCTCCGCAGCAGCCGCCACCGCCTCCGCCCATGGGCGCGGGCGAGGCGTCGCTCATGCGCCCGCCGGTCTTCACGCCGACGACGGAGAGCCGCCGGCTCACGCGCGCGCTCTCGCACGACGGGCACACCACCGGCTCCGGGCGCTGCACGAGCTTCTCGAACTCGGCCCCGCAGGCCGAGCACGCGTACTCATAGATCGGCATGACGCCGCTCCGATCTTCTCCCGCCCAGCCCGCGGCTACTGTCCGCCGCGCTGGACGTAGCTCTTCACGAACTCCTCGGCGTTCTCCTCGAGGATATCGTCGATCTCGTCCAGGAGGTTGTCCAGGTCCTCCTTGATCTTCTTGCCCTTCTTGGACAGCTCGGCGCTACCCGCGCCGCCGCGTCGTCACCGCCCTCGGCGGGCTTGGTCGGCCTCGTTTCCTTCTTCTTCTGCTCAGCCATGGGACGTCACCTCCTGGCCCCGATCCGCGGAGCCGGCGTCAGGGCCTAGACCGTCGGCAGGACGATCCCCTGCTGGCCCTGATACTTCCCCTGCCTGTCAGCATATGACGTCTCGCAGGCCTCATCCGATTCAAAGAACAGAACCTGCGCGATACCCTCGTTGGCGTAGATCTTCGCCGGGAGCGGCGTGGTGTTGCTGATCTCGAGCGTCACGTACCCCTCCCACTCCGGCTCGAACGGCGTCACGTTCGTGATGATGCCGCACCGCGCGTAGGTGGACTTCCCCACGCAGATCGTCAGCACGTTGCGCGGGATCTTGAAGTACTCCACCGAGCGCCCCAGCGCGAACGAGTTGGGCGGGATCGACCGCGACCTCGCCCTGCTAGTCAACGAAGGAACGCGGGTCGAAGCTCTTGGGATCCACGATCGTGGTGTTGATGTTGGTGAAGATCTTGAACTCATCCGCGATGCGGAGGTCGTAGCCGTAGGAGGAGAGCCCGTACGAGATCCCGCCCTTTCGCACCTGCCGGTCCTCGAAGGGCTTGATCATGCCCTTCTCGACGGCCATGCGGCGGATCCAGCGGTCGCTCTTGATCACGAGTACACCTTGGACCGATCGTACTGCCTGCTCCGAGTGGGAGTCAAGTCTCGGGCAGCCTCTCCCACGTCGCGCCCGCCGCGTCCACCGGCAAGCTGAGCGCCCGGCCCTCGATGCCGGCCTCCCGGAGCGCGCGCTCCATCGCGCGCGCCACCGCGTCGCCGCCGCCCGCGCACCGCCGCGAGCATGGACGGCCCCGCGCCGCTCAGGACACAGCCGAGCGCGCCCGCGCGCCGCCCCGCGGCGGCCACCGCCTCCATCCAGGGGAAGAGCCGCTGGCGATAGGGCTGGTGCAGCCGGTCCTGCATGGCGAGATCGAGCAGGTCCGGACGGCCGGCGCCGAGCGCGGCCAGCAGCAGGCTCACCCGCTGCACGTTGAAGACCGCGTCGGCCCGCGGCACCGAGTCCGGGCAGCACCGCGCGGGCCTCCCGCGTGGAGCTCTCGGTCTCCGGCAACAGCACCACCCAGGCGATCTCGGGCGGCACCGGCAGGCTCACCGCGGTGACGCGCGCGCCGTCGGCGCAGGAGACGGTGAGCCCGCCCAGCACCGCGGCGGCCACGTTGTCCGGATGGCCCTCGGCCCGGGCCGCCGCGGTCACGAGCGCGTCCCGATCGAGCGGCTCGCCCAGCACCGCGTTGGCCGCGACCAGCCCGCCGACCCACGCGGCCGCGCTCGAGCCCAGGCCCCGGCTCAGCGGGATGCGGTTGACGCAGTGAAGACGCCCGCCGCGAAAGGGCCGGCCCGCCACCTCGAAGCCGAGGGCGACGCCGCGCGCGACCACGTTCTTCGCGTCCGTCGTCGAGGCGGCCCGCGCCCTCGCCCTCCACGCTGACCGAGATGCCGTCCGCTTCCTCGAGGATCACCTCGTTGTACAGCGCCAGGGCCAGGCCCAGCGCGTCGAAGCCGGGCCCGAGGTTGGCGGAGGTGGCAGGCACGCGAACCCGGACGCGCATGGCGCAGAGAATACCCCGGGTCCGGGGTAGAATGCGTGAGAACGGGCCGCCGCCAATGCCCAGGACCATCATCGAGCCGCAATTCACGATCGAGCACCTGTCCATCCTGGACAGTGACGGCAACCTGGACTCCGCCCTCGACCCGCAGATCGCCCCCGACGAGCTCAAGCGCCTGTACCGCGCCATGCTCCTGGCCCGGCGCTTCGACGAGCGCATGCTGCGGCTGCAGCGCCAGGGGCGCATCGGCACCTTCGCGCCGATCAAGGGCCAGGAGGCGGCCCAGGTCGGCAGCGCGGCCGCGCTGCGGCGGACCGACTGGCTGGTGCCGTCCTTCCGCGAGACCGCGTCCATGCTCTGGCGCGGCTGGTCCATGCAGAAGATCCTGCTCTTCTTCTCGGGCTATCTGGAGGGCGGACGGCCCGAGCCCGATCAGCACGACCTCCCGATCTGCATCCCGGTCGCCACCCAGGTGCCGCACGCGGTGGGCCTGGCCTACGCCGCGCAGTACCGCGGCGACGACGCGGTGGTGATGTCCTACTGCGGCGACGGGGCCACCTCCGAGGGCGACTTCCACGAGGCCCTGAACTTCGCGGGCGTCTGGCACGTGCCGGTGGTCTTCCTCGTCCAGAACAACCAGTGGGCGATCTCGATTCCGCTCAAGAAGCAGACCCACTCGCGCACGATCGCCCAGAAGGCGCTGGCCTACGGCTTCCCCGGCCTCCAGGTGGACGGCAACGACGTGCTCGCGGTGTACGCGGCGAGCCGCGAGGCGGTGGAGCGGGCGCGCCGCGGCGACGGCCCGACCCTCATCGAGTGCGTCACCTATCGCCTGGGCGTGCACACCACCTCCGACGATCCCACCAAGTACCGCTCGACCGAGGAGGTGGAGGCGTGGGAGCGGAAGGACCCGCTCACCCGCTTCCGCGCCTACCTCCAGCAGCGGAACCTGCTCGAGCCCGACCTCGAGGAAGCGGTGGACGCGGAGATCGCGCGCGACGTGGCCGCCTTCGAGGCGGTCGGCCCGCCGGATCCGCTCGGCATGTTCGATCACGCCTACGGCAACCCGCCCGCCGCGCTCGCCGCCCAGCGGGCCGAGATGGCGGCGCGGCTCGGTGGCGCCCCCCAGCCGGCCGCGAGCCCGCCGCCGAGCCCACCCATGAGAGGCCAGAGGCGCTCGTGGCCAAGCTGAACATGGTGAAGGCGCTGAACCTGGCGCTGCTCCAGGAGATGGAGCGCGATCCGGACGTGCTCGTGATCGGCGAGGACGTCGGGGTGGACGGCGGCGTCTTCCGCGTCACCGAGGATCTCCACCGCAAGTTCGGCGGCACGCGGGTGATGGACAGCCCGCTCGCGGAAGCCGGCATCATCGGCGCGTCGGTGGGCATGGCGCTCTACGGGCTCAAGCCGATCTGCGAGATCCAGTTCTCCGGCTTCGCCTTCCAGTGCTTCCATCAGATCGAGAATCACGTCGCGCGGTACCGCATGCGCACCCAGGGGCGGTTCGGCTGCCAGATGGTGGTGCGCATGCCCTTCGGCGGCGGGGTGCGGGCGCTCGAGCACCACTCGGAGAGCGAGGAGCAGTTCTACGCCCACATCCCGGGGCTCAAGATGGTGATCCCGTCGGGCCCGCGCAATGCCCGGGCCCTGCTGGCCGCCGCGATCCGCGATCCCGACCCGGTGATCTTCTTCGAGGCCAAGGCGCTCTACCACGCGGCCAAGGAAGACGTGCCGGACGAGATCGAGACCATGGAGATCGGCCGGGCCCACGTGGACCGAGCCGGCAAGGACCTCACGCTGGTCGCCTATGGCGCCATGGTCCGCGTCGCCCGGGAGGCGGCCGACCGGCTCCACGAAGAGGACGGCGCGGAGATCGAGATCGTGGACCTGCTCACGATCTCGCCGCTCGATCGCGAGACGCTGACCGCCTCGGTGCGGAAGACCGGCCGCGCGGTCGTGGTCCACGAGGCGCCGAAGAGCTTCGGCCCCGGCGCCGAGATCGCGGCCAGCATCATGGAGGGCGCCTTCCTGTCGCTCGAGGCGCCGATCCGTCGGGTGACCGCCCACGACGTCCCCTTCGTGGGCTTCGCCCGCGAGCGGGCGAACCTGCCCGACGTGACCCGGGTCGTCGACGCCTGCCGCGAGACGCTGGCGTTCTAATGCCGCTGATGCCGACGAACATTTAGCCTCCCAGACCTTGGAGAAGGCTTGACCGAGGCCGAGATCGTCGCGGTCCTCGTGCGCGAGGGCGACGTGATCCGGGAAGACGCGCCCCTCCTCGAGGTCGAGACCGACAAGGCGCAGGTCGAGATCCCCTCGCCCATGGGGGGGCGCGTGGACAAGATCCACGTGGTGCCCGGCCAGACCGTCAAGGTCGGCGCGCCGCTCGTCACGTTCGCCGATGCGGCCGCGGAGCCGGCCGCCGCGCCGGCGCCCAGCCGGAGCGCCCCGCGGCGACTGCCCCCGCGGCCAAGGCGCCCGCGACCGGGGTGCCCGCGCGGACGCCCGCCGCGGCCCCGCCCGCTCCCACCCCGATCGCCGCCGCTCCCGCCCCGCGCACGGAAGGCCCGGTGGCCGCGACGCCCTCCACGCGCCGCCTGGCGCGCGAGCTGGGCGTGGATCTCAAGGCCGTGCGCGGCACCGGCCCGGGCGGCCGCGTCCTCGACGACGACGTGCGCGCCGCGGCGGCGGGGCCACCGGTCGCCGCGGCGCCGGCGACGGCCACCGCCCGGCCCGCAGCCCCGACGGGTCCCGCCAAGCCGCTGGCCGGCGTGGGCCTCGAGGCCCCGCCGCTGCCGCGCTTCGAGCAGTGGGGCCCGGTGGAGCGCGCGCCGCTCTCGCACCTGCGCCGCACCATCGCCGAGCGCATGACGCTCTCGGCCACCCTGATTCCCCACGTCACCCACTTCGACCGCGCCGACATCACGGACCTGGACGCGATCATCACCCGGAACCTCGAGCCGGCCCGCGCCCAGGGCGTGACGCTCACCCTGACCGCGTTCCTGCTGAAGGCGGCGGCCCTCGCCCTGCGTGCGCCATCCCACGTTCAACGCGAGCCTCGACCCCGGCGCGGGCGAGCTGGTCCTCAAGCGCTACTACCACCTCGGGGTGGCGGTGGCGACCGAGCGCGGCCTCATCGTGCCGGTGCTCCGCGAGCTCGATCGCAAGCCGGTGCTGGAGATCGCGCGGGAGCTGGCCGCCCTGGCCCAGCGCGTCCGCGACGGCAAGGCCACGCTCGACGACCTGCGCGGCGGCACCTTCACCATCACCAATATCGGCGCCCTCGGCGGCACCGCCGCGATCCCCATCATCAACTACCCCGAGGTCGCCATCCTCGGCGTGGCGCGCGGCCGCCAGGAGGCGGTGGTGCGGCAGGGCCAGATCGTGCCGCGCCTCATGCTGCCGCTCACGCTGACCTTCGACCATCGCGTCGCCGACGGCGCCGACGGCGCCCGCTTCGCGACCGAGATCGTGCAGCTACTCGAGGCGCCCGAGCGGCTCCTCTGGGAGATGGTGAGCGATGGTCATGGGCGATCTCGTGGACGAGGTGGAGGTGGCCGTGCTGGGCGGCGGGCCGGGCGGCTACTCCGCCGCCTTCCGCTGCGCCGAGCTCGGCCTCGAGACCGTGGTGATCGACGCGGCGCCAGCGCCTGGGCGGGGCCTGCCTCTTCGAGGGCTGCATCCCCAGCAAGGCGCTGCTGCACGTGGCCGCGGTCCTCAGCGAGGCCGAGCGCGCCAAGGAGTTCGGCGTGGACTTCGGCGAGCCGCGCATCTCGCTCGATCCCCTGCGCAAGTGGAAGCAGGAGCGGGTGGTGGGCAAGCTGGCGCGCGGCCTCGCCGCGGTGGCGAAGGCCAAGGGCGTCGAGGTCATCGGCGGGCGCGGCGTCTTCGAGGACTCGAGCACGCTGCGCATCGAGGTCGGCGAGACGCTCCGGAAGGTGCGCTTCAAGCACGCCATCGTGGCCACCGGCTCGCGCCCGAGCGGCCTGCCCGGCCTCACGCTCGAGAGCGAGCGGATCATGGACTCGACCGCCGCGCTCGACCTGCCCGACATCCCCGAGCGGCTGCTCGTGATCGGCGGCGGGTACATCGGCCTCGAGCTGGGCACGGTCTACGCGACGCTCGGCAGCCGCGTGACCCTGGTCGAGATGACCGACGGCCTGCTGCCCGGCGTGGACCGCGACCTGGTCCAGCCGCTCCAGCGCCGCGTGCGACGCAGCTCTTCGCCGCGATCCACCTCGAGACCAGGGTGACCGCGCCTGCGCGAGATCGGCGCGCGAGATCGAGGCCGATCTCGAAGGCCGGGGCACCGAGCGCTTCGACCGGGTGCTGGTGGCGGTGGGCCGGCGCGCCCAGAGCGACGGCCTCGGCCTCGAGACCACCCGGGTCCGCCTGACCGAGCGCGGCCGCTTCATCCAGGTGGACGAGCGCTGCCGCACCGAGGACCCGCGCATCTACGCGGTCGGGGACGTCACCGGCGAGCCGATGCTCGCGCACCGGGCGATGCGCCAGGGCAAGGTCGCCGCGGAGGTGCTGGCCGGGCGGCCGGCCGCGTTCGACAACGTGGCGATCCCGGCCGTCGTCTTCACCGATCCGGAGATCGCCTGGTGCGGGCTGAGCCGAGGCTCAGGCCAAGGATCAGGGGCTGACGGTCAAGGTCGCGAAATTCCAGTGGGCGGCCTCCGGACGCGCGGCGACGCTCGGCCGGTCGGACGGGCTCACCAAGCTGGTCGCCGACGCCGCGTCCGGGCGCGTCCTCGGCGTCGGCATCGTGGGGCCCGGCGCCGGCGAGTTGATCGCCGAGGCGACGCTGGCCGTGGAGACCGCCGCCGCTGGTCGAGGACGTGGCGGCGACCATCCACGCGCACCCCACGCTGTCGGAAGGCTTGATGGAGGCCGCCGAGCACCTCCTCGGCGCCTGAGGCGGACGTGCCGGTCCTGCCCGAGTCGGTCCGCGTCACCGTCGCGTCGGGCACCGTGACGGCGCTCGTGTATCCGCCGCCCGAGCCGGCGCGAGCCCTCGCCACCCTGATCCTGGCTCACGGCGCGGGCGCGCCGCAGTCGAGCGCCTTCATGGTGGCCTTCGCGGAGGGCCTGGCCCGGCGCGGCTGCCACGCCGTGACGTTCAATTTCCCCTACACCGAGCAGGGCCGGCGCCTGCCCGATCGCGCCCCCACGCTCGAGGCCTGCTTCCGCGACGTCATCGCCGCCATCCGCACCCGGCCCGACCTCGCCGCCGCCCCGCTCGTGATCGGCGGCAAGTCCATGGGCGGCCGCATGGCCTCGCATCTGGCGGCCCAGGGCGTCGCGGATCTGGCGGGGCTCGTGGCGCTGGGCTATCCCCTGCACCCGCCCGGCCGGCCGGAGCAGCTTCGCGCCGAGCATCTGGCGCGGATCCGCCAGCCGCTGCTGATCGTGCAGGGCGCGCGCGATGCCTTCGGCACGCCCGAGGAGCTGCGGCCCGCGCTGGCCCCCCTCGGCGCGGCGGCGACGCTCCACGTGGTCGAGGGCGGCGATCACTCGTTCAAGGTCCCGAAGCGCGGCCCGATCACGCAGGAGGAGGTCTTCGCGCGGGTGCAGGACGAGATCGCCCGCTGGATCCGCGGTCAGCTCAGGTCGAGCTCGACCCCGCCCACCGCCCCCGCCACCACGTTGTAGAGCCAGGCGGTGATGAGCGTCACGATGAAGCCGCCCACCCCGTAGAGCACCGGGAAGAACACCACCGCCGCGACGCCCCACAGCGGGGCGATGCCGCCGCCGTCAGCGCGGAAGAGCGCGGCGACCGAGAGGAACGCCCCCATGATGAGCCCGAAGATCGCGTAGAGCACCGCGACCACCTTCGCGGCGGACAGGGGTCCGATCCGATGGAGCACCATGCGTGGCCTCCTTCCGGGTTAGAGACGCTTGAGCAGCCATTCCGGCGTCAGGCTGATGGCCCAGGAGTTCAGCAGCACGTAGTAGTTCGTCGCGACCAGGATGCCCACCAGCACCAGCAGGACTCCCGCCGCGCGCTCCACGGTCGGGATGAACGGCCGGTAGCGCTTGAAGAAGCGGAGGAAGCTGCCGAGGGCCACCGAGGAGAGCAGGAACGGCAGCCCGAGCCCGGCCGAGTAGAAGAGCAGGAGCGTCACCCCCTGGCCGACCGTCCGGTCATTGCTGGCCAGGGTCAGGATCGAGCCCAGGATCGGGCCCACGCAGGGCGTCCAGCCGATCGCGAACGTCAGGCCCACCAGGAAGGAGCCGAGCAGCCCGGCCGGCTTGCTCTGGATCTGGAGCTGCTGGGTGCGACCGAAGATCCCGATGCGCAGCACGCCCGCGATGTAGAGCCCGAACACGATGATGAGCACGCCGCCCGCGATGCGGATCCACTCGCGGTAGTCGAGCAGGAACTGGCCCGCCGCGCTGAACGAGGCGCCCAGGCTCACGAAGACCACGCTGAAGCCCAGGATGAAGGCGAGCGAGTGCACGAGCACGCGGGTGCGGGCGCCCGCGGTCACCTCGTTGGTGAGCCGGTCCACCGACATGCCGGTGATGAACGACAGATACGACGGGAAGAGCGGCAGCACGCACGGGGACAGGAAGGAGAAGAGCCCGGCCGAGAACGCGACAAAGACCCCGAGGGATTCGCTCACCGGAGCAGCGACTCGATGACCGCGTGGGAGGCCTTGCCGTCCCACTCGCGCGCGCCGTTCGCGAAGAGCACGCGCTTGCCCTTGCGGTCGATCAGGAAGGTGGACGGCACCGCCCAGACCCCGTAGCGCTCGCGCACCGCCATCTTGGGATCGAGGCCGATCGGGAACGTGAGCCCGAGCTTCTTGACGAACGGGCTCACCACGCTCGCCCCCTGCGAGTCGAGGGAGACCGCCAGCACCACGAGCCCGCGGTCCTTGTAGGCCAGGTGCAGGCGCTCCATGCTCGGCATCTCCTCCCGGCACGGGTCGCACCAGGTGGCCCAGAAGTTCAGGAACACCACCTTGCCCTTGAGATCGGCGAGGCGGATGACGCGATCGTCGGGGGTGCGGACCTCGAAGTCGGGCGCGTCCTTGGCCGGCTTGGGGCGGATCAGCGAGAGGGCCGCCACCGGATCTTCTCCCGCGGCCCAGCCCGGCGCCAGGATCGCGGCAAGGGCGAGGAGTGCCACGACGACGCGGGTTTTCACGCGCAGAGTATACACCGCGGGGCCGCGGCCTCCCCGCGCCGGGGCCGGTCCGTGAACGGGCCGTTCTGTGATACGGTTAGCCACTCATGGCGGCAACGGCATCCCAGGTGGTCACGATCATCGCCGATGACCTGACCGGCGCCTGCGATACGGGCTGCCTCTTCGCGGGCGCGGGCCCGGTCGGCGTGCTCGCGGCGCCCGCCCTCACCGCCGCCGACTCCTCCGTCGCTCACGCCCGTGCTCACGATAGACACCGAGAGCCGCGCCCTGCCGGCCCGGGAGGCCGCCGCCGCGATCCATGCCGCCGCGCGACCCCTGGGCGAGCGGCTCGCCGCGGGGCGCGTGTTCAAGAAGATCGACTCCACGCTGCGCGGGGCCGCCGGCGTCGAGCTGACCGCGCTGCTCGAGCACGGCCCGCCCTTCACCGGCGCGCTCGTGTGCCCCGCCTTTCCGGCTCAACGCCGCATCGTCCGTCATGGCCGTCTCCTGGTCGACTTCGTTCCCGTTCACGAATCCCCGATCGCCCGCGACCCCGCGTTTCGCGCCGCCACCTCCGACGTGGCCGCCCTGCTCGCGGGCGGCGCGCCGGTGGTCACGCTCGGGCTCGACGACGTCCGCGCCGGCGCGGAGAAGGTCGCGCACCTGCTCGAGCGCCACCGCGGCGCCCTCGTGGCCGCCGACGCGGAGACCGACGACGACCTGGCGACCCTCGCGGCGGCCGCCCTCGCGGCGCCCGGCACCCTGATCGCGGGCTCGGCCGGCCTGGGGCGCGCGCTGAGCCGCGCGCTCGGCTGCGAGGCGCCCGCGGTCGCGCTGCCGCCGGGCCGCGCGCGCCTCGTGATCGTCGGCAGCCTCCACCCCGCGAGCCGCGCCCAGATCGACGCCCTGCTGGCCGCGGGCGTCCCGCTCGTCACCGCCGACGCGCGGGGCCACGGCGATCCCGCGCCCGCGGTGGCCGCGCTCGCGGCCGGACGCGGCGCGCTCGTGGCCAGCGCGACCGCGCCGGCGGACCGCGAGGCGGTGGCCCGCCACCTGGCCGCCGCGGCCGCGCGCATCCTGGAGCGCGTCACGCCCGACCTCGTGGCGGTCACCGGCGGCGACACCGCCTACGCGCTGATCCGCGCGCTCCACCCGCGACGATTCGATCTCACCGGCGCCCCGGCCGACGGGCTGGCCCTCGGCCGACTCGTCCTCGAGAACAACGGGCGCGACGACGGCCGCTCCCTCGCGCTGCTCACCAAGGCGGGCGGGTTCGGGGCCGCCGATCTCCTCGCCACGATCCTGGGAGAAACCCCGTGACCACCGCTCGCGTTCCCGTGCTCGGCATCACCATGGGCGACCCCGCCGGCGTCGGGCCCGAGATCATCGCCAAGGCCCTGACGCATCCCGAGGTCACCGCCGCCTGTCGCCCGGTGGTCATCGGCGACCGGTCGGTGATGGCCGCCACGCTCGCGCTCCTGCGCTCCCCGCTCACCCTGCACCCGGTGAAGTCGGTGGCGGAGTGCACGTTCGAGCCGGGCCGGCTCGAGTGCTTCGATCTCGGAAACGTGGACTGCGCCACGCTGCCCAAGTCCACCGTGAGCGCCGAGGCGGGGCGCGCCGCCTACGCCTACATCGAGACCGGCGTGCGGCTCTGCCAGGCCGGCGCGATCGACGGCATCGTGACCGCGCCCGTCAACAAGGAGGCGCTCGCCGCCGCGGGCGTCCAGCATTCGGGGCACACCGAGATCCTGGCGCGGCTCACCGACACGAAGGACTTCGCGATGCTCCTGATGGGCAAGGAGCTCAAGGTCATCCACGTGACCACCCACGTGGCCCTCCGCCGCGTGCCGGACCTGGTGACGCGCGAGCGGGTGCGGCCGCGTCATCCGCCTGGCGCAGCAGACCATGACCGGCCTCGGCCGGCCGCGGGCGCGCATCGCGGTGTGCGGGCTCAACCCGCACGCGGGCGAGGACGGCCTCTTCGGCGACGAGGAGAAGACCCAGATCATCCCGGCGGTGGAGGACGCGCGGCGCGAGGGGCTCGACGTGTACGGCCCGCTGCCCGCCGACACGCTGTTCTCGCGCGCGCGCGGCGGCGAGTTCGACATCGTGATCGCGATGTACCACGACCAGGGCCACGTGCCGGTCAAGACGCTCGGCTTCAACTACGACGAGAAGAGCGGCACCTGGACCGGCCTCTCCGGCGTCAACGTCACGGTCGGCCTCCCGTTCCTGCGCGTGTCGGTGGACCACGGCACCGCGTTCGACCGCGCCTGGAAGGGCATCGCCAATCCCGAGAGCATGCTCGAGGCCATCGACGTGGCCGTCCGCATGCTCACCCCGAAGCCCTCCAACCCCTGACGAGGATCCCCCATGGACGAGCACGGCTGCGCGAAATGATCTCCGACGTGAAGGCGGGCCGCCTGAGCCGCCGCACCTTCGTGCAGACGATGATCGGGCTCGGCCTCACCGCGCCGCTGGCCGCCCAGATGCTGGCCTCGGCCGGCGTCGCCCAGGCCCAGCCCAAGGCGCCCGCCTTCACGCCGACCAGGCGCGGCGGCGGCGGCGCTGCTCAAGACGCTCTGGTGGCAGGCGCCCGACGCTGCTCAACCCGCACTTCGCCACCGGCACCAAGGACCAGGACGCCTCGCGCATCTTCTACGAGCCCCTGGCCGGCTTCGATCCCGACGGCAACCTGTGCCCGATCCTGGCCGCCGAGGTGCCGAGCGTGCAGAACGGCGGCGCTCGCCCGCGATCTCACGTGGGTCACCTGGCGCCTCAAGGGGGCGTGACCTGGCACGACGGCAAGCCCGTCACCGCCGACGACGTGTCTTCACCTACGAGTTCGTCTCCGACCCGGCCACCGCCGCGGTGACGCAGCGGCTCCTACCGCGAGATCAGCGAAGATCGAGAAGCTCGACAGCCACACCGTCAAGCTCATCTTCACCAAGCCCCAGCCCTTCTGGGCCGACGCCTTCTGCGGCACCCGCGGCATGATCATCCCCAAGCACGTGTTCGATCCGTTCCGGGGCGCGAAGAGCCGCGAGGCGCCCGCCAACCTCAAGCCGGTCGGCACCGGCGCCTACCGGTTCGTGGACTTCAAGCCGGGCGACATCGTGCGCGGCGAGGCGAACCCGGCCTACCACGTGCCGAACCGCCCGTTCTTCGACGCGCTCGAGATGAAGGGCGGCGGCGACGCGGTGTCCGCGGCGCGCGCGGTGCTGCAGACCGGCGAGTACGACTACGCCTGGAACATGCAGGTGGAGGACGACATCCTCCGCCGCATCGAGCAGGGCGGCAAGGGCCGCGTCAACATCTGGCCCACCGGGAACCCGGAGCACATCCAGTGCAACTTCACCGACCCGTGGACCGAGGTGGACGGCGAGCGGTCGAGCGTCAAGACCACCCACCCGCTCCTCTCGGACCCGGCGGTGCGCCAGGCCCTCAACCTGCTCGTGGACCGGGCCGCGGTGCAGGAGCAGATCTACGGGCGCGGCGGGCAGACCAGCGCCAACTTCCTCAACGCTCCCTCCCGCTTCCGCTCGAAGAACACGCGCTGGGAGTTCAACGTGGACAAGGCCAACCAGGTCCTCGACGCGGCGGGCTGGAAGCGCGGCGCCGACGGCATCCGCGCCAAGGACGGCAAGCGGCTCAAGTTCCTCTACCAGACCTCGATCAACGCCCCGCGCCAGAAGAACCAGGCCATCGTCAAGCAGGCGGCGGCCAAGGCGGGCATCGAGATCGAGATCAAGTCGGTGGTGGCCTCGGTCTTCTTCTCGTCGGACCCGGCGAACCCGGACACCTACCCGCACTTCTACGCGGATCTCCAGATGTACAACACGACCATGACCGCGCCGGACCCGCAGTACTTCATGAACCAGTTCTGCTCGTGGGAGGTGCTCCCAGAAGGCCAACAAGTGGCAGGGCCGCAACATCACCCGGTGGCGCAACGACGAGTACGACCGCACCTACAAGGCCGCGGACAGCGAGCTCGACCCGGTCAAGCGGGCCGCGCTCTTCATCAAGATGAACGACATCGTGATCCAGAACGTGGTGGTGATCCCGGTGCTGTGGCGCAACGGGGTCTCCGGCTCGGCCAACGCGCTGCAGGGCATGGACCTCACCGGCTGGGACTCGACCTTCTGGCGGCTGCCCTACTGGTACAAGCAGGCATAGCCGGAACCGTGCGGCGAACTTGACAGTTTCGTCGGTCGAGGCCTTATAAGAAGCCATCCAACCGGTCGGCGTCGACCTACCCAGAGGAGGACCATCTGATGGAAGAGCGTGAACTGAGGGACATGATCGGCCGAGTCAAGGCCGGGATCCTGAGCCGCCGCGAGTTCGTCCAGACCATGATCGCGCTCGGGCTGACCGCCCCGCTGGCGGCGCCAGATGCTGGCCTCGGCCGGAGTCGCCCAGGCGCAGACGCAAGGCGTCATGTTCAAGCCCACCAAGCGCGGGCGGCGGCGGCGCGCTCAAGGTGCTCTGGTGGCAGGGCGCCGACCCTGCTCAACCCGCACTTCGCCATCGGCACCAAGGACCAGGACGGCTCGCGCATCTTCTACGAGCCGCTGGCCTCCTAGGATCCGGACGGCAACCTGATCCCGAGTGCTGGCCGCCGAGATCCCGAGCGTCCAGAACGGCGGCGTCGCCAAGGACGGCAAGTCGGTGACCTGGAAGCTCAAGAAGGGCGTCAGCCTGGCACGACGGCAAGCCCTTCACCGCCGACGACTGGTCTTCAACTGGGAGTTCGCCGCCGATCCCGGCCACCGCCTCGGTGAGCATCGGCACCTACAAGGACGTCAAGATCGACGAAGGTCGACAGCCACACGATCCGGGTCGTCTTCCAGAAGCCGACGCCCTTCTGGGCCGATCCCTTCTGCGGCGTGCGCGGCATGATCATCCCCAAGCACCTCTTCGAGGCCTTCAAGGGCGCCAAGTCCCGCGAGGCGCCGAACAACCTCAAGCCGGTCGGCACCGGCCCGTACCGGTTCGTGGACTTCAAGCCGGGCGACATCGTCCGGGGCGAGCTCAATCCCGAACTACCACATGCCGAACCGGCCCTTCTTCGACACCATCGAGATGAAGGGCGGCGGCGACGCGGTCTCGGCCGCCCGCGCGGTGATCCAGACCGGCGAGTTCGACTACGCCTGGAACATGCAGGTCGAGGACGAGATCCTCAAGCGCCTCGAGCAGGGCGGCAAGGGCAAGGCCGACATCGTGACCGGCGGCAACATCGAGCACATCCAGCTCAACAACACCGACCCGTGGAAGGAAGTCGACGGCGAGCGCTCGAGCGTCAAGACCAAGCATCCGTTCCTGACCGACCCGGCGGTCCGCCAGGCCCTGAATCTCCTCGTCGACCGCGCCTCGGTCCAGGAGCAGATCTACGGGCGCACCGGCATCGCCACCGCGAACTTCCTCAACGCGCCCGGACCGCTTCAACTCCAAGAACACCAGGTGGGAGTTCAACGTCGACAAGGCCAACCAGATCCTCGAGGCGGCGGGCTGGAAGAAGGGCGCCGACGGCATCCGGGCCAAGGACGGCAAGAAGCTCAAGATGGTCTACCAGACCTCGATCAACGCCCCGCGGCAGAAGAACCAGGCCATCGTCAAGCAGGCGGCGGCCAAGGCCGGCATCGACGTCGAGATCAAGTCGGTCACCGCGTCGGTCTACTTCTCCTCCGACGCCGGCCAACCCGGACACCTACACCCACTTCTACACCGACATCCAGATGTACACGACGACCATGACCATGCCGGATCCCGAGCTGTTCATGAACCAGTTCACCTCCTGGGAGATCGCCTCCAAGGAGAACAAGTGGCAGGGCCGCAACATCACGCGCTGGCAGAGCGAGGAGTACGACAAGCTCTACCGCGCCGCCGAGACCGAGATGGACCCGGTCAAGCGGGCGGCGCTCTTCATCAAGATGAACGACCTGGTCATCCAGAACGTCGTGGTGATCCCCGTGGTGCTAGCGCCCGCGCGTGGCCGCGATCAGCAACAAGCTGCGCGCTCGAGCAGAGCGGCTGGGACTCCGACTTCTGGCACGCTCCACATCTGGTACCGCGAGGCCTAGGCGGACGGCGGGCGGGCCGGGCCGACGGGCCCGGCCCGCCCGCGCCGTTGCCGCGATGTCCAAGTATCTGCATCCGGCGGGTCCTGATCTTGATCCCCGGCCCTGGCCGGGATCAGCCTGGTCCTGTTCACCATCCTGGCCATGGCCCCGGGCGATCCGTTCGAGGAGCTGGCCACCAACCCCAACGTCCCGCCCGAGGTGCGCATGAACCTCCGCCACCAGTTCGGCCTCGACGACCCGATCCCGGTCCGCTACGTGCGCTGGTTCATGTCCATGGTCAAGGGCGACTGGGGCTTCTCCTTCGTGAGCCGCATCGACGTGGGCACCCTCATCATGCAGCGGCTGCCCACCACCCTCTGGGTGCTGGGCCTGGCTCAGCTCCTGGGGCTCCTGGTGGCGCTGCCGGTCGGGCATCTACGCGGCGATGCGCCCCTACTCGCTCTTCGACCAGATCTCGACCACCTTCGCGTTCATCGGCTTCTCGCTGCCCACCTTCTTCACCGGCATCCTCTTCATCCTGTTCTTCAGCATCTATCTCGACTGGCTGCCCTTCATCTACCGCGCGGACATCAGCGGCTCCGGCTGGCGCTGGTACTGGGAGAACATCCGCCAGGTCATCATGCCGGTGACGGTGCTGGGCCTCTTCCAGGGCGCGGCCATGACGCGCTACATGCGCTCGGCGGTGCTGGAGGTGATCCGGCTCGACTACATCAACACCGCGCGGGCCAAGGGGCTCTCCGAGAGGGTCACGATCCTCAAGCACGTGGTGCGCAACGCGCTGATCCCGGTCGTCACCCTGATCGCGCTCCAGATCCCCGGCATCTTCACCGGCGCGGTCATCACCGAGCAGATCTTCCGGGTGCCCGGCATCGGCTCGCTCCTGATCACCTCGATCCTCGCCAACGACACCCCGGTGATCATGGCCATCACCTTCGTGTTCTCCTGCCTCGTGCTGATCTTCAACCTGGTGGCGGACCTGCTCTACGGCTGGCTCGATCCGCGCATCTCGTACCGATAGAGCATGACTCCTCCCCGAACGGCGTGGCGTCCCAGACGGTCCGGGGGCGGTCGTCGCTCGCCGCCCGCCCCGGGTGCGGACGCTCTGGAGCGAGTCGTGGCGGCGCTTCCGCAAGCACCGCCTCGCCACCGTCGGGATGGTCGGTGCTGCTGGTCGATGGTGGTCGCGGTGCTGGTCGGCCCGTTCGTCTACCGCGTCCCCATCAACGAGATCGACTTCAAGGCCAAGCTGAAGGGCCCCTCGTGGGCGCACCCGCTCGGCACCGACGACCTGGGCCAGGACCTCCTCGCGCGCATGCTCTACGGCGGCCGCATCTCGCTCGCGGTGGGCGTCGCCGCGATGCTCATCGCCATCATCGTCGGCACCATGATCGGCGCCACCGCCGGCCAGATGGGCGGCGCCACCGACCACGCGCTGATGCGCGTCACCGATCTCTTCCTCTCCCTGCCCGGGCTCCCGCTGCTCCTCCTGCTGGTCTACCTCTTCCGCGACGCGCTGAAGAAGGTGATGGGCCCCGAGATGGGGGTGTTCATCCTGGTGGTCGTCGTCATCGGCGGGCTGCGCTGGATGCCGGTGGCGCGGCTCGTCCGCGCCCAGTTCCTGTCGCTGCGCGAGAAGGAGTTCGTGGAGGCGGCGCGCGGGCTCGGGGCGCCCGCCGCTCCGGCAGGTCGTCCGCCACATCCTGCCCAACGCGGTGGGCCCGGTCATCGTGGCCGGCACCATCGACGTGGCCGCCGCCATCATCGCGGAGTCGTCGCTATCCTTCCTGGGCCTGGGCTTCCCGCCCGACATCCCGACCTGGGGCCGCATCCTCTTCGACGCCAAGGACAACCTCGACTTCGCCCCGCACTGGGCCATCTTCCCGGGCACCGCCATCTTCCTCACCGTGCTCAGCATCAACTACATCGGCGACGGCCTGCGCGACGCCCTCGACCCGCGCAAGGTCCTGTCGTCTCGCAAGGCGGGGGAGGACATGCAGGTCGCCGACGCGGCGCATCTCCCGCGAGGCCACCGGCTAGCGTCCGGTTCCGTGACCGATCGTGATCTGTGCTTCGTCCCCGCCACCGCGCTCCAGCGCCTCTACCGCGCCCGGAAGGTGTCCCCGCTCGAGGTGATGCAGGCGGTCCTGGCGCGCATCGACGCGGTCAATCCGCGCGTCAACGCCTACGTCACGGTCGCGCGCGAGTCCGCGCTCGCGGGCGCCCGGAAGGCGACCGCCGCGCTCACGCGCCGGGCGCGCTGGGCCCGCTCCACGGCGTCCCGGTCTCGATCAAGGACCTGACGCCCACCAAGGGCATCCGCACGACGTGGGGCTCCAAGATCTTCGAGCACCACGTGCCCGAGGAGGACGCGCTCTACGTCGACCGGCTCAAGCGGGCCGGCGCCATCGTGGTCGGCAAGACCAATACGCCCGAGTTCGGGGCCGGCGGCAACACCTTCAACGCGGTCTTCGGCGCCACCCGCAATCCGTGGAACACCGCGCTCACCTGCGGCGGCTCGAGCGGCGGCGCCGCGGTGGCCCTGGCCACCGGCATGGCCCCCCTCGCCCAGGGCTCGGATCTCGGCGGCTCGCTGCGGACGCCCGCCGCGTTCTGCGGCGTGGTCGGCTTCCGGACCTCGCCGGGGCTCATCCCGGTCTACCCGGCGGATCTGGGCTGGGACTCCCTCAGCGTGACCGGCCCCATGGCCCGCACCGTGGGCGACGTGGCCCTCATGCTGGCCGCGATGGCGGGCCCCGACGACCGCGCGCCGCTCTCCTACGACGTGGACACGCGGCAGTTCACCGCGGCGGTGAAGCGGCCCGTCGATCAAGGGCTGGCGCGTGGCGTGGACGCCCGATCTCAACGGGCTGATCCCGGTGGACCACGAGGTGGCCGCGGTCGCCGAGCGGGCCCTCGCGGTATTCCGCGGCCTCGGCGCGAAGGTCGAGCGGGCCTGTCCCGACTTCAGCGAGGTCAACGACATCGTGCTGGCCACCCGCGGCCTCGGCATGGTCGCGCGCCACGCCGACAAGCTCGCGCGCTGGGAGCCGGAGATGCAGAAGGGGCTCGTGTGGAACATCAAGCAGGGGCTCTCGCTGACCCCCGAGCAGATCGGCAACGGCGAGAAGCTCCGGACCCGCCTCTGGCACCGGGTGCGCGCCTTCATGGAGACGCGCGATCTGCTGATCCTGCCCACCGTCGCGATGCCGCCCTTCCCGGTGGAGCAGCCCTATCCCACCGAGATCAACGGCAAGGCGCTCGACAACTACACCCAGTGGTTCTTCCTGACCTACGGCATCACGGTCACCGCGCTGCCCGTCATCTCGGTGCCGTGCGGCTTCACGAAGAGCGGGCTGCCGGTGGGCCTGCAGATCGTCGGCCGGCGCCGCCAGGAGGCCGCGGTGCTCCGGGCCGCGGCCGCCTTCGAGGCCGCCGCGCCCTGGGCGGATCGGATCCCGCCGGTGGTGTCCGCGGCATCGTCGTGATGGGCCACCGGGCTCCCGGCAGACCATCCGCGTAGGCGGCCTGCGTAACTCGAGCGCAGCATTCGCGCCCGCCGACTAGCCGCGTGGTACAACTGCATGGAGTCTCCTTCGTCATGTCATCCCCCACCGAAGCCCCGCGCCCCAGGACGATGCTCGTCGCCGTGCAGCTGTCCCGGCGTCACCGACGCCGAACAGCGGTCGTCGCTGAAGGAGCTCCAGCGCCTGTGCGAGACGCTCGGCTTCGAGGTCGTCGGCGAGGTCACGCAGAAGCGCAAGGGCCTCGGCGCGGCCACGCTGCTCGGCGAGGGCAAGCTGGCCGGAGCTGGCCGCCTGGACCGGCGGCACGGGCGTCGTTCCCAAGGGCCCGCCCGCCAAGAAGAAGGCGACCCCGCACGACGAAGCGGACCGCTGGACCTCGACGATGCCGCCCCGCGCCACGCCGAACGGAGATCCGCGCGCCACCGTCGTCGTCATCGACCACGAGCTGCTCGCCTCGCCAGCTCCGCAACATCGAGCGCGCGACCTCGGCCGCGCAGGTCCTGGACCGCACGGGCGTGATCATCGAGATCTTCCACCGGCACGCGTCGAGCCGGCCGGCGCGGCTCCAGGTCGAGATCGCCCGACTCACCTATGTGGCCCCCCGGTTGCGCGAGACCGGAGGCGGCGAGCGCCAGCGCGGCGGCGTCGGCCAGCGGGGCGCGGGGGAATCCTCCTGGAGCTCGATCGCCGCAAGATCCGCGACCGCATCTCCGAGCTCAAGGCGGAGCTGGCCGCCATCGAAGACGAGTCGAGGACGCGCCGGACCCGGCGTCAGGACGCGCTGCGGGTCGCGCTGGTCGGGTACACCAACGCGGGCAAGTCGTCGCTGATGCGCGCGCTCACCGGCTCGCACGTGCTCGTCGCCGACAAGCTGTTCGCGACCCTCGATACGACCGTCCGGGCGCTGTGGCCCGAGAGTCGGCCGCGCATCCTGGTCTCGGATACGGTCGGCTTCATCAAGAAGCTCCCGCACGACCTCGTCGCCAGCTTCCGCTCGACGCTCGACGAGGCGCTCGAAGCGTCGCTGCTGCTGCAGATCGTCGATGCGGCCGATCCGGGCTTCCGCGCGCAGTTGCAGGTGACGCGCGAGGTGCTCGACGAGATCGGCGCCGGCGACGTGCCGTGGATCCTCGTGCTCAACAAGATCGACAAGGTCGCCCCGCCCGAGCGCGAGGCCCTGGCGAGAGAGTTCCCGGCCGCGCTGCTCGTCTCGGCCAAGGACGAGGCAGACGTCCGGCGCGTGCGGGACGCGATCATCGGCGCCTTCGACGCGGACATGACCGAGGTCGACCTCGTCGTCCCGTACGCGGCAGGCAGCGCGATCGGCGAGATCCACAAGATCCACGTGATCTCGGAGTCCTACCAGGGCGACGGCGTCCACTATCGGGTGAGGGCCTCGGAGGCCGCGATCGAGCGGATCCGGGCGATGCTGCGATAGAGCATTCCCTCTCGTCTACTGGATGCCGATCCCCACGGCCCAGAGCTGCATGAGGAACCCGAGGTTGCGGTTGGCGGGCATCGCCCTCGCGAGCTTCGCCTCCTGGTAGCGCTCCTCGCGCCCCTCCTCGTCCCACGCCCGCGTCACGACCTGCCGGTCGCGCACGTCCACCTGGGCCCGCTTCCGGCCCCGGTCGTCCCAGAGGACGAGCGTGCCGTTGTCCGGCCGCGTCTCGCCGGTCATGCTCGGCTGGCCGCCCTCGTACCAGGCGCGGACCGCCCCGCGGGGCGAGCCGTCCACGAAGTTGAGCTCGAAGCTGCGCCGGCCGTTGGGATGGAAGCCCACCATCGGGCCCTGCCGGATCGGCCCGCTGGGCGTGACCTGCTCGCACCAGTGGAATTTCCCCGCCTCGCTCTCGGTGCCGCCGCGCGTGCTGCCGGGCGGGCACGTGATGGACTGGGCGAGCGACGGGCCCGGCGCGCCGGCGATCAGGGCCAGCAGCGAGACCGCGAGGGCGGGGCGGATCAAGGCGGGCTCAACGCGCCAGGCGGCGCAGCGGGGCCCCCGTGAGCCGCGTGAGGATCCACTGCCGGCGCAGCTTCGCGCCCAGCCGCTTGTAGAAGCCGATCGCGGGCCGGTTCCAGTCGAGCACCGCCCACTCGAGGCGCCCGCACCCGCGCCGCACCGCGATGCGCGCCAGGGCGCGGAGCAGCGCCTTCCCCGCCCCGGTGCCACGGTCCTCGGGCAGCACGAAGAGGTCCTCCAGGTAGAGCGTCGGCCGCGCGAGGAACGTGGAGTAGGTGAAGAAGTAGAGCGCGAAGCCCACCGGCTTGCCGCCGCGCCGGCAGATGATCGTCTCGAAGTAGCGCCGGCGCCCGAACCCGTGGGCCCGCACCCGCGCCGCGGTGGCCTCCATCTCGTGCGCGAGCCGCTCGTACTCGGCGAGCCCGCGGATCAGCTTCAGGATGGTGGGCACGTCCCGCTCGGTGCCCCGCCGGATCACGAGCGCCCCGCGCGCCATCACGCGGCCGCCACGTCCAGCAGCATCTCGGTGTGGCAGCGCACCCCTTCGGTCAGGTTCTCGAGCGAGATCCGCTCGTCGTTGCCGTGCACGCGCCGCCACTCGTCGTCTCCCAGGATGAAGGGGCTGAACCCGTAGCCGTGCAGCCCGCAGTTGCGGAACACCCAGTTGTCGGTGAAGCCCACCAGGATGTCGGGCGCCACCACCACGCCGGGGGCGCGCCGCGCGAGCGCCTGGCCGAGGGCCTTGTAGAGCGGGGTGTCGGGGGGCGAGGCGTTCGGGATCTTGGGCGGCGGGTTGGAGAGCGTCACCTCCACCCGCTCGTCGCCGATCACGCCGCGCACCCAGCTCACGATCTCCTCCGGATCGTCCCCGCGCAGCATGCGGCAGTCGATGTCGGCGACCGCTTCCGGCGGGATCACGTTGCGCTTCTCGCTGCCCTTCAGCATGGTGACCGCGAAGGTCGTCCGCAGCATCGCGGAATGCAGGCGCTTGGCCAGGAAGGCGCGCCGGAAACCCGCGTCGCGGAGCGAGCGCTCGAGGTCGTCGTAGCCGCGCCCCGCCTCGCCCGGCAGCACCGAGCCGAGCTTGGCGAAGTACTCCTGCCGTCCAGTAGCGCCGGTCGGCGTACACCACGTCGATGTGATGGTGCAGCACGATGCCGCCCTCGGACCCGTCGCCCCGGAGGCGCGCCACCAGGTTGCCGCGGCCCGGGACCGACTCCACCGTCTCGGTCGCGATGCCCTCGCGTCCGAGCACGTCCTCGAGAAAGCGCGCCGCCGAGGGCGTGCCAGTTCATGACGCGCGCGAATGCTCCCAGAAATGCCCGGGGTTGGGACGCTTGGCGAGGCGGCGCTCGAGAAGGGCCATCGCCCGCTCGCGCATCCGGCGGCGCAGGGCCGCGGCCAGGAGCGTGTCGTGGAAGACCTCGCGCTGGGCGTGGCTGCCGCCCACCTCGACCACGCGCGCGGCCACCGGCTCCATCCGGGCCACGCACCCCGCGTCGTCACCCCGCGCGAAGGCGTGGAGGCCTTCCAGCAGCGGCACCACCACCTCCGGAAGCGTCGCGTTCTTCGACTTCTTCCCGCGCGCGCGCAGCCGCTCGAGATGCTCCTCCGCGGTCGTCCATTCTCCACCCGCGGAGAGCGCCATCCCCACGTGCAGATCGTGGAACAGCAGGAGCGGCATCTCGATCCAGCGCCGCGCCGCCTCCGCGAGCCGGGTCCAGCGCTTCGGGTCGGGATGGCCGAACAGGTCGAGCCGCCAGGCCAGCGCGACCGAATCCTGGAGATCGGAGGCGATCGTGATCGGGATGCGGCCGAACACGCTCTCGAAGAGGCGGCCGCCGCGCTCGTAGTCGCCCTCGGCCAGGTAGAGCAGGGCCAGGTGCCACAGGAGATGGTTTCGAAAGTAGCCCAGGTGGTCGCACGGATGGATCTGCGGCGGCAGGCTCTCGATGCCGCGCCGGTTGTCGCCCCGCTCGTAGTGCACGTGCGCGATGGCGTGCACCGCCCACGCGTCGCGCGGGTTCCGGGCCAGCGCCCGCTCGGCCAGGGGCAGCGCCTCGGCGAAGCGCCGGGTCTCCTCGAGCGCGAAGGCGTGGTAGCCGAGCGCGTAGCCGTCGTCCTCGAGGGCGGGGAGCACCTCGGTCGTGATCTCGAGCATGTCGGCCGAGCGCCCCTGCCAGAAGTAGAGGAAGTAGAGACGCTGCATCAGGAGCACGTCGCGCGGGTGCTCGGCCAGGATCTCCTTCATGACCGGGATCGCGTCGTTGCCGCGCCCGCCCACGAAGAGCCGGAGCGCCTCCAGGTGCCGCCGCTCGCGGCCGGTCAGCGTCGTGGCCTGCGCGGCGCCGTCGGCCACCGCGCGCTCCATCTCCGCGCGCCCGGGGGCGATCTCCTCGTCCAGATAGAGCGCGACCGCGAGGGCCGCGCGGGCCAGCACGAAGTCGGGGTCGGCGTCCACCGCGCGGCGGAACTCGTCCACCGTCTCGGCGCCGAAGCCAAGCAGGGCGCGCACGCCGCGGTCGTGGGCGTCCACGGCGGCGCGGGAGCCCGTCGAGACGGTCAGGCCGTACGCGTCACGAAGCACGGCGGTCATCGTAGCAGATGGCGCGCCAGGAAGGCGAGCGCGCGGCGCTCCGCCCACGACGCGCGCCCGAGCGCCCCGTCGAGAAACCCCACGTGCCCGCCCTCGGCGACGAAGGCCGCCTCGAGCCATGGCGACCGCTCCACCACCGCGGTCGGCAGGCACGCCGCCGGCATGAACGGATCGTTCATCGCGTTGATCAGGAGCGTGGGGCGCCGGATACGCTCGAGATACGGCGCGCTGCTCGCCCGCGCCCAGTAGTCGACCTCGTCGGCGAAGCCGTTGACCGGGGCGGTGAAGAACCGGTCGTACTCCGTGAAGGTGCGCGCCCGGAGCGCCGCGTCCACGTCCAGGCGGCCGTCGTAGAGGTGCCGCTTGGCGCGGATCTTGGCCTTCATGGTGCGCAGGAAGCTCTCGGTGTAGACCGCACGGTTGAAGCCCTGATCGAGCACGCGGGCGCAGGCGGCCAGATCGAACGGCGTCGAGATGGCGGCCGCGGCCCGGATCTCGGCCGGCGCCGCCTCCCCCTGCTCGCCGAGCCACTTGAGCGCGACGTTGCCGCCGAGGGAGACCCCCACCAGTCCGATGCGCGGCGCGGCCTCCCGCTTGGCCAGCTCGCCGATCACCCACTCGAGGTCGGACGTCTCGCCCGAGTGATAGAGCTTCGGCAGCCGGTTGACCTCGCCGCTGCACGAACGGAAGTGCATGACCGCCGCCCGCCAGCCGAGCGCCCCCGCGCCTCGCAGCAGACCCCGCGCGTAGTGCGAGCGCGCCGAGCCCTCGAGGCCGTGGAGGATCAGGATCAGCGGGCCGCGCTCGGGCGCGCCGGCGAGCCAGTCCAGGTCGAGGAAGTCGCCGTCCGGCGTGTGCAGGCGCTCCCGGCGCAGCGGGGGCCGCCGCCAGTGGCGCAGCAGCGGCCCCCAGAGCGTCTGGAGGTGTCGGCCGCGGTACCAGAACGGGGGGGCGTAGTCCGCGGGCATTCGTTCTGCGTATATTCGCTTAATTCTTTAAGCTCTGTTCATACGCGGGGGCCCAGAAATGGCCCCCGCGCTCCCCCAGATGGCGGACAACCGTCTACTGCTCTGTGCTTTAGCCTTCTTGGCCTTTCAGGAGCAGTCGGACGACCTCGGGCGCGATCGCGCGGGCGCGGGCGTCGAGGTCGGCTTCGCTGAGGTTCGCGATGGGATGTGGCAGGGCCAGGAAGCGGTACTCCGGGACGCCCCAGGACTGGGCCATGGCGTGGCCGGTGGCCTCGAACACATCGGTGACGATGGACGCGGCCGGGATGCCGACCTTCTCGAACACTATTCCGTCGAGCACACTGCCCGACGAGCAGGACCCTCAGTCGCCGATGCCGGCGACGACGACGTCGACGGTGCGCTTGGCCTCCTCGATGATCTCCGCGTGCGCGGGCACCCCGGAGTTGTGCTTGCGCCACATCCGCGTCTCGGAGGCGCCGTACTCCCGCTTCAGGATGTCGCCGATCTTCACCAGCAGCTTGTCCGAGTTGTACTTGGTGTTCTCCACCAGGCCGATGCGCTTGCCCTTGAGCGAGTCCGGCCGCGCCACGTACGTCAGCGGCTGGCGCCGGGGCTCGACCGTCGGATCCAGGATCTCGAAACCCGCCATCATGGTCTCCTCTCTTTGATCACCGTGGTCACCGCCTGCGACGATGTCCGGCTCGCCCAGCCCGGGATGAAGCACGAGAACGAGCCGGCGCGACCGCCCGCCGCCACCACCAGCAGGTCGTCCGGGCTCATCACCAGGGGCCGGGTCGCGGTCTCGTCCTCCGGCTTGATCGCGCCGGGCAGCCGGCCGGTCCGCTTCAGATGCGCGATCGTGTTCGTGCTGTTCTCGAAGACGTACTTGCGGATGTCGGACTTGGACCAGCCGTCCGCCGCGATGGTCCGCATGTGCTCGCCCGCCAGGACGACGCAGTAGTTCGGCTGGCCCACCATGCCGGGGTAGCGCATGGCGTCGCACATCGTGCCGAGCACACCGGCCGCGGTGGCGGAGAGCTGGTTATAGAACTGATGCGGTCCCAGCGCGGCCATCACCGTCACCGCGCTGTCCTCGGGCCGGCAACCGCGCTCCACGTGCAGCGGCGTCCACGGGCTCTCCGCCTCGTTCTCCGCGATCACGTAGGTGTACTTGCCGGGGTGGCCCACCGTGCCGCGGTCGAGACGGCCCGGAATGGTGCCGATCACGTTGCGCATCACCAGGCGCACCGCGCGCCCGACGGTGGCGTTGGAGCGCCAGCCCGGGCCGAACAGGTTGTCGCCGCAGTTGAAGTCGAGCCGCCGCGCGATGGGCCCGTTGACGATCATCAGGACGCCCGCGCCGCCGGTGGACGTGGCCGGCCCGTGATAGCCCCAGCGCGGGTCCGCGATGCCCTCGACCGCGGCCAGCACCACCGGCATGTGCTCGGGCCGACAACCCGCCATCACCGCGTTGATCGCCACCTTCTCGGCGCTGATGGCCGCCTGGCGGTTCGTGATGAAGGCCACCTGCGCGTCGGGCTCGAGCCCCACCGCGTCGAGCATCGCGCGCACCGCCGGCTCCGTGGGCGGCACGACCGGCAGCCCGTCGGTCCACCCCCGGCTGTAGCAGAGCTCGAGCGCCTCGTGGAAGTCCTCGACGGCATACCGCTGGGAGCTGATGCGCGTGGCCATGCCTTCACCCTCCTGTCCCCCGCTCCTCGTATCGAAGGTCACCCTAGGGCCAACCCCACGTCCTGTCAAGGGTTGACACCCCTCGGGCGCCCTCGGAAGATGGCCTCGTGAACACTCCCGCGCGGCGCCCGCACGTGGTCATCGTCGGCGGCGGATTCGGCGGGCTCTACGCCGCGCGCGCGCTCGCGGGGAGCTGGGCCCGGGTCACGCTCCTCGATCGGCGCAACCACCACCTCTTCCAGCCCCTGCTCTACCAGGTCGCCACCGCCGCGCTCAATCCGTCGGACATCGCGACGCCGCTCCGCTCGATCCTGAGGCGCGCCGCCAACATCACGGTGCTGCTCGCCGAGGTCCGGTCGGTGGACCTGGCCGGCCGGCGCGTCATCCTGGACGAGGGGGAGCTGACCTACGACGCGCTGGTGCTCGCCGCGGGCGCGGGCAACTCCTACTTCGGCCACGACGACTGGGAGGAGCTCGCCCCGAGTCTCAAGAGCCTGGAGGACGCGCTCGAGATCCGGCGCCGCGTGCTGCTGGCCTACGAGGACGCGGAGCGCGAGCGGGACGGGGCCGAGCAGCGGGCGCTCCTGACCTCCGTGGTCATCGGCGGCGGGCCGACCGGGGTCGAGCTCGCGGGCGCGCTCGCGGAGATCTCGCGCGAGACCATCGCGCGGGACTTCCGGCTCATCGATCCGACGAAGGCGCGGATCGTCCTGGTCGAGGCCGGGCCGCGCCTGCTCGCGACCTTTCCCGCGCCACTGTCGGCCCACGCGGCCGCTGCCCTCGCGCGCCTCGGAGTCGAGATCCGCACCGGCGCCCCGGTCACGCAGGTGACGCACGACGCGGTGTGGCTCGGCGGCGAGCAGATCCGCGCGCGCACCGTGCTGTGGGCGGCGGGGGTGGCCGCCGCGCCCCTCGGGCGCTCGCTCGGCGTGCCGCTCGATCGCGCGGGCCGGGTGCTCGTGGAGCCGGATCTCTCGATCCCCGGCCACGCCATGGTGTTCGCCATCGGCGACATGTCGAGCGTCCGCGGGCCCGACGGCCACCCGCTCCCGGGCCTGGCGCCGGTGGCCATCCAGCAGGGCCAGGCCGTCGCGGCGAACGTGCGACGGCGCCTCGCCGGGCTGCCGACCCGGCCCTTCCGCTACCGCGACAAGGGCAGCATGGCCACCATCGGCCGGGCCGCCGCGGTCGCGGTGGTCGGCCGCCTCCAGCTCCACGGCCTGCCCGCGTGGCTCGCCTGGCTCTTCGTGCACATCATGTTCCTGATCGGCTTCCGCAATCGGTTCCTCGTCCTCTTCGAGTGGGCGTGGGCCTACATGAGCTGGCAGCGCGGCGCCCGCCTCATCACGCATCCGTGGAAGCCCAGACGTTAGCCGGCGCGACCGGGGCGGGGCCGCGGGGGCGGCAGGTGGGCCTCTGATCACGACCCGCGTGCTCGTTCTCTTGCGCGAGGAGTTCCCAATCCGGCATCGCGAGCCTCCGGGCTCGCGGGGGCGGGGAACGGATCACCCGGCCCACCTGCCGCCCCCGCGGCCCCGCCCCGGTAACTTTGCGTTACTTGCCGTATGTCCTATGCTCGGAAATGTGAGATCGCCCCGTTGAACGTCCCGGCCCGCCTTCCGCTGGTGGCCTACTTCTCGATGGAGTACGGCCTGCACGAGGAGTTCCACTCCTACGCGGGCGGCCTCGGCGTGCTCGCGGGCGACTTCATGAAGTCGGCGGGCGACCTCGGCCTGCCCGTGGTCGGCATCGGGCTCCGCTGGGGCCAGGGCTACACCTCCCAGCACATCGGCGCCGACGGCTATCCCCACGACGAGTGGACCGACCAGAAACCCGACGTGCTCACCGACACCGGTGCGCGCGTGCGCGTGCGGGTCGCGGCGCGCGAGGTCGAGTGCCGTGTCTGGCGTGTGGGCCGCTACGCGATCGCCCCGCTCTACCTGCTCGAGCCCACCGATCCGCGCGATCTCTGGATCACCCGCCGCCTCTACGACCCGCGCCCGGACTGCCGCGTGGCGCAGGAGATGCTGCTGGGCATCGGCGGGGTGCGGGCGCTCCGCGCGCTCCACCTGCCGGTCGAGCGCTACCACTTCAACGAGGGCCACGCCGTCTTCGCGGGCATCGAGATGATCGCCGACCGCATGGAGGCCGGGCAGACCTTCCGGGAGGCGTGGCTCGCCGCGCGCGAGCGCATCGTCTTCACCACCCACACCCCGGTGCCCGCGGGCAACGAGGTGCACCCCCTCGCGGACCTGCGACGGCTCGGGGCCGGCTGCGAGCTGGTGCCGAGCGAGCTGGCCGAGATCGGCGGCGACCCGTTCAACATGACGGTGGCCGGCCTGCGACTGGCCCACCTGGCCAACGCGGTGGCGCAGCTCCACGGCGAGACCGCGCGCGTCATGTGGGCGCACGTGAAGGACGCGGCGCCCATCATCGCGATCACCAACGGGGTCCACGCCGGGACCTGGCAGGACGCGCGCATCCCGGCCGCGCAGGCGAGCGACGAGCGGCTGCTGGCGGCCAAGCGCGCGCTCAAGGCCGAGCTGCTCGCGGAGGTGCGGACGCGCACCGGGGTGCGGCTCGATCCGGCCGCGCCCACCATCGGCTTCGCGCGGCGCGCCGCGACCTACAAGCGGCCCGACCTGCTGCTGCGCGATCCGGAGCGCTTCGCGGCCCTGGTCAAGCGGCACCGCGTCCAGGTCCTCTTCGCGGGCAAGGCGCACCCGGCGGATCACGAGGGCAAGGCGGTGATCGCCCGGCTCGTGGCCGCGCTGCGCCAGTGGCCCGAGAGCGTGGCGTTCCTCGAGGACTACGACATGGCGCTCGGCCGCGTGCTCACCCGCGGCGCCGACGTGTGGCTGAACACGCCGCGCCGCCCGATGGAAGCCAGCGGCACGTCCGGGATGAAGGCGGCGATGAACGGCACGCTGAACCTCTCGGTGCTCGACGGCTGGTGGCCGGAGGGCTGCGAGCACGGCGTCACCGGCTGGGCGATCGGCGACGAGACGACCCCGGCCGATCCGGACCCGCGCGACCTGGACTCGCTCTACGACACGCTCGAGGGCCTCGTCCTGCCCGCGTTCGCGGATCCCGCGCGCTGGACCACCATGATGCGCGCGTCGATCCGGATGGCGACCGAGCGCTTCAGCTCGGATCGCATGGTGCGGGAGTACTTCGCCCGCCTCTACGCCCCTACCCGATCCGGAGCGTGACCGAGCGCGTGGCCCCGAAGGTGGGGATCAGCACGGAGTGCTTGCCCGCCCCGCCCGCCACCACGATCATGATGTCGGTCCACGCCCGCGCGAGCGGGGCCAGCGTCTCGGGCGGCCGGTCCTTGAACCCGGCCGGATGAATGACCTCGAAGCGCGCCAGGTTCGCGGGGTCGAAGCGCGAGAGCGGCACCTGCGCCCGCTCCCAGAGCGCGCGCTTGAAATCCGCCTTGCTCCAGCCTCCGCCCGCCACGGTGGCCGCGTGCTCCGGCCCCAGGATCACCAGCGGCTCGCCGCCCAGGTAGATGTTGTTGGAGCCGACCGTCGCCGCCGTGCCCGCCACCGTGGTGAGGATGCCCTCGGGGGTGAACGAGCCGTGGTCGTTGATGTTGTGCGGGCTCTCGGAGGCGCACACCGTCACCGTGCTCACCTCCGCCGGGAACCCGCGCTCCACCGACAGCGACTCCCACGGCGAGGCGGCCTCGTTCTCGGCGACGCAGTAGCTGTACTTGCCGGGATGGCCCTGGGTGGCGCGGTCCTCGCTCCCCGGCCGCGCCCCGCCGGTGTTCTGCAGCACCAGCCGCAGCGCGCGCCCGATCACCGCGTTGGCGCGATGGCCCTGCCCGAGCGCGTTGCCCGCCCCGTTGATGCCGAGCCGCGCCGCGATCGGCCCGTTGACGATGATCAGCGGCGAGCAGGGATGCGTGGTGGTCTGGATCGCCTGGAGGTTGAACGCGGGCTGCGCCACCGCCTCGACCGCGGCCAGGATGACCGGGAAATGCTCGGGCAGCGCGCCGGCCAGCACCGCGTTGACCGCGACGCGCTCCACCGTCGCGCGGCCGAGCCGCGGCGGCAGGATCGCCACCAGATCGCCCGCGGGCCGGCCGGTGCCCGCGAGCATGGCCGCGACGCGCTCGGGCGTCGCCGGGATCATCGGCAGCCCGTCGCCCCAGCCGCGCTCCATCATGAAGCCCTGGAAGTCGAGCAGATCGTCCGGGACCCGGTGCCGGGCGACCGCGCCCTCGACCGCTCCCGCGCCGGCGCCGGCCGCCGCGCCGCGGGTGAGCGCGGCCAGCACCGCGTCCACCGCGTTCAGCGCCTTGTCCGCGACGAGCTTCTCGGCGATGCCGCCGATGGGATGCGGCACCGTGACGATGCCGAGATCGGGAAGCCCCTTGGCCTTCGCCTCGGCGAGCGCGAGCGGGCGGAACTCATGCGTGCCCAGGACGACGGTGGCGATCCCCCGCCCTTCCAGCTGCGTGGCGTCGTGGATACTCCACGACGTGCACGACCCTCAGTCGGCGGAGGCGGTGAGGACGGCGCCGCACTGCGCGGCGATCTCGTCGAGGACGGCGGTGGTGGCGCCGATGGAGGCGCCGGGCTTGCCCCAGATCTTCACGTCGCGCGCCCCGACCTTCTGGGCGAGCGCGCGGGCCACGCCTTCCAGCAGGACGCGGGCATTGGGCTTCGAGTTGTCGAGCACGCCGATGACCGCGCCCGCCAGCGTGGCGGGCCGCGGGGCGAGCGTCCGGGACGCTGCTGCAGTCGAGCCGACCGGGTCGAGGATCTCCATGGCCGCCATCATACCGCGGCCCGGCGTCCGGTTTCCCGCGCAAACATGCCGATGGCGAGGGCCACCACCTCGAAGACCGCGCAGGCGGCGAAGGCGACGGGAAAGCTTCCGGTCACGTCGAGCGCGTAGCCCAGCGCCACCGGCACCAGCAGCCCGCCCACGAAGCAGAAGGCGTTGACCACGCCGGACGCGGTCCCCATCAGGCGCGGCGGCACCAGCTCGGTCACCATCACGAACGGCGTGATCAGGCCCCCGAGGAGGAGCCCGGCGCACGCGGCGACCGCCGCCGCGCCCGCGAGCCCGGTACCCGGTACCAGGTAGGCGAAGGCCAGGCACACCAGCACGCTCGCGGCCTGGCTCACCAGGAAGATCGGCTTGCGGCGCCCGAAGCGATCGGACAGGTACCCGGCCAGCGGCCACGACACGATGGTGCCACCGGTGATGAGGGCGGTCACGAAGCCCGCGCCGGCCTGGGTCAGCCCTTCCGATCTCACGAGGAAGGTCGGCAGCCAGGTGAGCAGGGCGAAGTAGCCGCCGTAGGAGAAGATCACGTAGAGGTTGAACGGCCAGAGCGCGGGCGTCGCGAGCACTTCGCGCATCGCGGCGAGGAACTGGGTCGGCACGCCCGCCACCGCGCCGGCGGCGCGCTCGCGGGGCTCGGCCCGCACGAGGAACCAGACCGCGGCCATGGTGCCCAGCACCGGCACCGCGAGCAGCGCGTAGCCCACCCGCCAGCCGAGATGCTGGGCCATGATCGGCAGGAGCAGCAGGGCGGTGGTGGCGCCCACGCCGCCGCCCGCCGAGAAGAGCCCGGTCGCGAGGCCACGCTCGCGCGGCTCGAACCACTCCTGGATCAGGCGCAGGCCCGGCAGCCAGGTGGCCGCCGCGCCCGTGCCGAGCAGGCAGCGCGCGATCAGGCTCTCGGCATAGCTGTGGCTCAGGGAGAAGGCCACCGCGCCCACCGCCATCACGCCCATGCAGCCGAGCATCACGCGACGCGCGCCGAGCCGGTCGGTGAGCACGCCGACCGGGATCTGCATCACCGCGTAGCTCCAGAAGTACGCGGCCATGATGGTCCCCGCCGCCGCGTAGGTGAGCCCCATGTCCGCGATGAAGGTCGGGATCAGCGGGGCGAAGCCGACGCGATGCACGTGGGTTTGCATGAAGCCCGCGACGCAGACCGCGAGGATCGCCCACCGGTACGGCGAGCCGCGCACGCTCACCGGCCGCCGCGCGGGGCGGACGACCGGGCCGGCAGCAGCGCCAGCAGCCGCCGCGAGGACGCACACGAGGCCGGCGGCCAGGAAGGCCGCGTGGAAGGCGGCGAGAAAGCCGTCGCGCGGCAGTCGCGCCGCGAAGAGCAGCCCGGTCGCCTGCACGCCCACCGCGCTCCCCAGCGTGCGCCCGAGGAACGCGAGCCCGCCCGCCGCGCCCTGCTGCGCGGGCGGAAACGCGGCCATCATCAGGGCCAGGTTCGGCACCTGGAAGAGGCCGGCCCCGAAGCCCACCAGGGCCATGGCGGCGCCGAGGAGCGCGATCGGCGTCGTCTCGCTGACCGCGCCGATCGCGAGCAGCCCGGCCGCCTCGAGCGCGAGCCCGATGCGGAGCGGCCACCGCGGGCCGATGCGATCGGTCAATAGCCCCCCCAGCGGCGCCGCGAGCGCGGTGGCGAGCGGGGTGAGCACGAAGACCACGCCGCCCACGCTGGGCGAGAGGCCGCGCGCGGTCACCAGGAAGAACGGGATCAGCAGCCAGACCGCGAACTGCGCGTACTGCGACAGGAACGCGAGCGTGCCCGCGCGGAGCACGGGCAGGCGCAGCAGGTCGGCCAGCGCGAGCCGGCGCGGCGTGGGCGCGGCCCCGGCGACCCGGCCGAACCGCGTGAGGGCGAGCAGCGCCAGGATCAGGAACAGCGGCGCGCGGAACACGAAGGCGGCGGGCCAGCCGAAGCCGTCCACGAGCAGGCCGCCCAGCACCGGGCCCACCCCGAGGCCGACGCCGATGCCGAGGCTCATCGTGCCGAGCCCGCGGCCGTGCCGCGCGGCCGGCAGCGACAGCGTCACCAGCGCGGGCGCGGTCCCGTAGACCATCCCGCTGCCCACGCCCTGCACCACGCGCAGCAGCAGCACCGTCCCGTAGGAGGAGGCGAGCGCGTAGCCCACGAAGCCGGCCGCGCAGAGCCAGAGCCCGGTCGTGAAGACCGGCCCGGGGCCGAGACGATCCGCGAGCAGGCCCGCCGCGAACGCGGTGAACGCGTAGGTGAGGACGTAGCAGATGATGACCCAGCGAATCTCCGCCGGCCCGACCCCGAAGGCGGCGGCCATCGCGGGGAGCGCGATGTTGATCGCGGAATCGAGGGAGACGAGCAGCACGCCGAGGGCGGCCAGGAGGACGGGCACCGGGCAAGTATACGTGCCCCGGGCCGTTGACCTGGCGCGGCAATCGGGGTAGAAGAAGAGACCCCATGCCGCTCGAGCCCGGACAGGCCGCCACCGTGGAGCGCGTCGTCACGCGCGAGCTCACCGCCGACGCCCTCGGCAATCCGGGCGTCACGGTCTTCGCGACCCCGTTCGTCATCAACCTGCTCGAGCACGCGGCGCACGCGGTGATGGTCCCGCACCTGGCGCCGGGCGCGGCCACCGTGGGCACCGGCGTCGACGTGCGCCATCTGGCCGCCACGCCTCCCGGCATGCGCGTGCGCGCCACGGCCGTCCTGCGGGAGACCGATGGCCTCCGCTACCTCTTCGAGGTCGAGGCGTGGGACGACGTGGAGAAGATCGCGGAGGGGCGGCACGAGCGCGTCATGGTGGCCGACCTCGCCCGCTTCCTCGAGCGCGCCGCCGCCAAGGGAAAGGCGAGAAGATCGTCACCGGACGAGCGACCGTGACACCGAGGTCACGTGGGTAGCGCGTTGTCTTGAGCCGGATCCGGTCAGCCGCGGGTGGTCCGGCGCGTCAGGAAATCGCGCACCGCCGCCACCGTGGACGGGAAGGCCAGCTCGTCCCACGGGATCTCCGCGGGCGTCACCCACTCGAGGCGGTCGTTCTCGTGACAGACGGTCAGGGTGCCGCCCGTCACGACCGCCTCGTAGACCACGATGACCACCGGGGCCTTCGCGTAGGAGTACACGCCGATCAGCCCGTCCAGCTCGACGGTGAGCCCGGTCTCCTCCCACGTCTCGCGGAGCGCGCCCGCGTCCACCGTCTCGCCCCAGTCCACGTAGCCGCCGGGGAACGTCCACTTGCCGAGCGCGGGAGTGATCGCCCGGCGGGTGAGCAGGAGGCGGCCGTCCTGCCACGGAATGGTGCCCGCGACCACCTTCTGGTTCACGTAGTAGATGAAGTTGCAGCCGGGGCACACCATCTCCGGGCGCTTCTCGGGCCCGACCGGCTGCCGGACGAGGCCCGCGCCGCAGAGGGGGCAGAAGCGGATCGTCTCCGGCGTGAGGTGGGTGTGCGGCGGGTGGGCCGGGTCGGCCGACATGACGCCCGCCAGTCTACCACGCGGGCCCGGGGCGCCTTGACACCCGGCGGCCCCGCGAGAGAGCCTCTAGACCCAGAGGAGGCGACGCGTCCATGAAGTGGGTCGCGCCCCGGAACGGCTTCGACGAGGTCTTCGACCGCCACGGCCATCCCCGCGCCCACTACGAGGCCCTCATCTCCATCCTCGAGTCCTTCACCAAGGAGGACGTGGAGCGCCGCGAGCGGCTGCAGCAGCTCACCCTGCGGAGCCAGGGCATCACCTTCACGGTCTACGGGGAGAAGGACGGGCTCGAGCGCATCTTCCCGTTCGACTTCGTCCCCCGCATCATCCCCGCCGCCGAATGGAAGGGCCTCCAGGACGGCCTCGTCCAGCGCATCACCACGCTGAATCTCTTCCTCGCCGACATCTACCAGGACCAGAAGTGCATCAAGGACGGCATCGTCCCCGCGGACCTCATCCTGTCGCGCAAGGAGTACAAGCGGGAGCTCCTCGGCGTGGTCCCGGCCCGCAAGATCTTCACCCACGTGGTCGGCACCGACATCATCCGCGACGACAAGGGGGACTACCTCGTCCTCGAGGACAACTGCCGCGTGCCGAGCGGCGTCTCCTACGTGCTGGAGAACCGCAACCTCCTGAGCCGCGTCTTCCCCGAGTTCCTCGGCTCCTACCCGGTGCGCCCGATCAAGGACTACCCGACCCTGCTGCTCGAGACCCTCCGCTTCGTGGCCCCGCGGCGCGGCCAGAACCCGGTGGTGGTCGTGCTGAGCCCGGGCATCCACAACTCGGCCTACTTCGAGCACTCGTTCCTCGCGCGCGAGATGGGCGTGCCGCTGGTGGAGGGGCGCGACCTGCTGGTGGAGGGCAATCACCTCTTCATGCGGCGCACCCACGGCAAGCGCCAGGTGGACGTGATCTACCGGAGGATCGACGACGACTTCCTCGATCCCCTCGCCTTCCGGCGCGACAGCATGCTGGGCGTGCCCGGCCTGCTCAACGTGTACCGCGAGGGCAACGTGGCGCTCGCCAACGCGCCGGGCGCGGGGGTGGCCGACGACAAGTCGGTCTACGCGTTCATGCCCAACCTCATCAAGTACTACCTGGGCGAGGACGCGCTCCTGCCCCAGGTGCCGACCTACCTCGGGTTCCGCAAGGACGACTTCAAGTACATCAGCGAGCACCTCGACGAGCTCGTGGTGAAGACCACCGGGGACGCGGGCGGCTACGGCATGCTCATGGGGCCGTTCGCGGCCGCCAAGGAGCGCGAGACCTACCTGGCCGCGATGAAGAAGAACCCGGGCAACTACATCGCCCAGCCGCTCGTCCAGCTCTCCACGCACCCCACCCACATCGAGGGCAAGTTCGTGCCGCGCCGGGTGGACCTGCGCCCGTTCATCCTCTACGGCGATCGCATCCGGGTCCTGCCCGGCGGCCTCACCCGGGTCGCCCTCCGCGAGGGCTCCTACGTGGTGAACTCCTCCCAGGGCGGGGGCAGCAAGGACACCTGGGTCCTCGCGCCGCGCGAGCCATGATCCTCTCCCGCGTCGCGGACGGGCTCTACTGGATGGGGCGCTACCTGGAGCGCGCCGAGAACACCACGCGCCTGCTCCTGGTGACCGAGGAGCTCTCCACCGAGGTGCTCGGGCTCGACGAGCAGCTCGCCCGCTGCGAGTGGGAGGACGTGCGCGCGATCTTCCCGGGGTTCCCGGAGGACGAGCCCCCGGCCCGGCACCTGGCCGGGCTCGCCGCCACCACCCTGCTGGGGCTCTCCATCGATCCCGAGAACCGCTACTCGGTCTTCCACTCGCTCAAGAAGGCGCGCGACAACGCCCGCTCGGTGCGCGAGGCCCTGACGCTGGAGTGCTTCATCAACCTCAACGAGACCTACCGGGAGCTCGAGGCCTTCAACCGGCGCCGCCTCTCGGATCCCGCGACGTTTCGCACCGCGATGCAGGCGACCCATCGCGGCATCCTGAGCGCGGTGGGCGCGATCGAGCACACCCTGACCCGCGACGCGGGCTGGCTCTTCCTCAAGCTCGGCGAGTCGTTCGAGCGGGTGTTCCGCACCACCGTCATCCTTCGCACCAAGCTGCCCGCGCTGGTGGCCGCCGAGCCCAAGATCGACCTGCCGCTCTTCTACAGCCAGTGGCGCAGCCTCCTGCGCGGGCTCTCCTCGCTCGAGAACTACCGGAAGGTCTTCGGGGCCCGCCTCGAGCCGATCGACGTGCTGCAGTTCCTGCTCTTCGACGCGCAGACGCCCCGCTCGGTGCGCTACGGCGTCACCGCGGTCAAGGAGTACCTCGACCGCATCTCGAGCGCGAGCGACCTGAGCCAGTCGGTGCGGATCGTGGGCAAGCTGGCCGCCGAGCTCTCCTACCAGGGGCACGACCTGATCCGCGAGGGGCAGAGCCTGTCCTTCCTCGATCACGTCCTCGTCGAGCTGGGCCGCGCCCACGACGCGGTCTCCACCGTGTACTTCGGGACCTGAGGACGCCGCCGTGTTCGTCGAGATCGAGCACACCCTGTCGCTGGCCTACGACGCCTACATCCGCGAGTCGTTCCTCGAGCTGCGCATGCAGCCCAAGACCACCGGGGACCAGACGCTCCAGTCCTTCGTGCTCGCGGTGGGCCCGCCGACCAAGACCTCGCGCTACCGGGACTGGAACCACAACGTGGTGCACCACTTCACGATCGTCCACTTCCACGACCGGATCGAGGTGGTGGCGCGCTCCGCGGTGAGCACCCATCCCGCCGCGCCCGCGCTGGCCGCCGTCACCGACGCGCGCCCCTACCCGGAGCCGCCCTACCCGCTGCTCGACTTCCTCGCCTTCGACGGGCCGGTGCGGGCGAGCGCGGGGCTGCGCAAGTTCGCGCAGGGCGTGGTCGCCCCCGCCAACGCGCCGCTCGGCGAGCAGGTGCGCGCCTGCGGGCGGCACATCCACGAGCACTTCACCTACCAGAAGAACGTGACCAGCTACGACTCCACCAGCGACGACTTCCTCGCCGCGGGGGCGGGCGTCTGCCAGGACTTCACCCACCTCATGCTCGGCCTGCTGCGGCTGCGCCAGATCCCCTGCCGCTACGTGAGCGGCTACCTGCACATGCCGCCGCGCGAGGGCCGAGACCGCCCAGAGCCACGCGTGGGTGGAGTTCTACTCGCCGTCCGCGGGCTGGGTGCCGTTCGATCCGACCCACAACCGGGAGATCGACGGCCACTACGTGGTGGTGGGCCACGGCCGCCACTACGACGACGTGCCGCCCAACAAGGGCATCTTCCGCGGCAACGCGGACGAGACGCTGCGCACCGAGGTGCGCACCCAGGAGTCCACCCCCAAGGACATCTCGGCGCTGCACGAGGAGATGGAGCAGATCGACGTGCCGGTCTACCAGGAGATCCCGGAGCGCCGGCGGGACCGGCTCAAGCTGGCCGCCGAGGAGATCGCGGCCCAGCAGCAGCAGGAGCAGTAGGGCCGCCACCTGCGGTACACTGGCCGCCCGGTGCAGCGGGTTGCCGCGCAGCGCCCGTCCCAATCGCAGTACCCCGGACCAACGAGAGGAGAGCAGGCATGAGGCAAGTGAAGTGGGCGGTGGTGGTGGGTCTCGTCGCGCTGGCGGTCGGCGCCGTCGGCGCCCTCCAGGCGCAGCAGCAGCTCAGTGGCGAGTACAAGATCGGGGTGCTGGAGCCGCTGACCGGCAACCTCGCGGCCGAGGGCAAGCGGCACCTCGAGGGCTACGAGATCGTCCGCGACCTCATCAACGAGCGCGGCGGCGTGATGGGCAAGAAGCTGGTGTTCGTGGTCGGGGACGCGGTCGATCCGACCGTCGCCGCCTCCGAGGCCACGCGGCTGGCCACCCGGGAAGGGGTCAAGATCATCACCGGCACCTTCTCCTCCACCCTGTGCGGCGCGGCCAGCGAGGCGGCGTCGCGGCAGAACGTCATCTACTGGGAGACGTCCTGCGTCGATCCGCGGTTCACCAAGCGCGGGCTGAAGAACGTGTTCCGGACCGAGATCGACGGCACCGGGTTCGGCTGGTACAACATCGAGTTCATCGCCAAGCACCTCGCCCACCGCCTCGGCAAGAAGACGAGCGAGCTGCGCATCGCGTACCTCTCGGAGGACTCCTCGTACGGCCAGAGCGTGACCGAGTCCGCGCGCCAGCGGGCCAAGCAGGAGTTCGGGATGCAGGAGGTGGCGGCTCGAGTACTACACCTTCACCACCAACGACCTCACCCCGGTCATCCTCAAGCTCAAGAACGCGAACCCCGACATCCTGCACCACATCGCGCGCAACCAGGACGCCATCCTCTTCTGGCGGCAGGCGCGCGAGCAGAACTTCCAGGTCAAGGCGGTCGTGCACGCGGGGGCCACCGGCTACGGCTCGCCCGACTTCGGCAAGGCGTTCGGCAACGACGGCAACGGCCCCTTCGCGCTGCTCGAGCCCGGCCCGGGCCTGATCATCGAGAAGTTGCGGCCCGAGGGCCAGCAGATCGAGCGCGCGTTCCGCGAGGCGGTGAAGGCCAAGACCGGCTCGGACGTCCCCGCCGGCGGGCACCAGCTCGCGGGCGGCGGCCTGTGGCTGCTCAAGCTCGTGCTCGACGCGGCCAAGAGCGACGACCTCGACAAGTTCCGCGCCGCGGTCATGGCGATGGACCTGCCGGTCGGCTCCGCGATCAACGGCTGGGGCGTGAAGTTCGACGAGAACGGCCAGAACGCCAACGCGCGCGTGCAGCACTACATGCTCCAGTGGCAGGGCGGGCAGCTCGTCACGGTGTGGCCGGAGGAGTTCACCACCAACCGCGCCAAGTGGATTCCGCTCGGCGCGTGGGACCAGCGCAAGTAGCGCGCCCCGCCGGTCCGCCGATTTCCGCTCGCACGCCCCGGGGGGCCACCCCGGGGCGTCGCGCTGTCGGCTGATCCGCCGATCATGCACGCGATTCCCCAGCTCCTCGCCTCCACCATCCTGCTGGGCGGCATCTACGCGCTCATCGCGGTGGGCCTCACGCTCATCTTCGGGGTGATGCGCGTGGTCAACTTCGCGCACGGCGAGTTCCTCATGCTGGGCATGTACCTCGCCTTCTGGGCGTTCACCCTCCTGGGCCTCGATCCCTACGTCACCCTCGTGCTGGGCCTGCCCATCATCTTCGGGGGCGGGTGGCTGAGCTACCGCCTCGTCATGCGGCCGGTGATCCACGCCTCCCACAACGTGCAGGTCTTCACCACGGTCGGGCTGTCGATCGCGCTCCAGGACCTGGCCCTCGTGCTCTGGAGCGCCGACTCCCAGTTCGTGCGCACCAGCTACTACGCGGTCGTCGTGCGCTTCGGTGGCGTGGCGCTCAACCTCGCGCAGATCGCCGCGTTCGCGGTCGCGGTCCTCTTCACCGCCGGGCTCTTCGCCTTCATGCGCTGGTCCTACACCGGCAAGGTCATGCGGGCCACCGCGCAGGACCGGCACGCCGCCTCGCTCATGGGGATCGACACCGGCCGCGTCTTCGCCCTGACGTGGGCGGTCGGCATCACCTGCGTCGGGGTGGCCGGCGTGGTGCTCGCCCCGATCTACCCCGTGTACCCGTCGATCGGGCTCCAGTTCGTGCTGATCGCCTACGTGGCGGTCGTGCTGGGCGGGCTCGGGGACATGGTCGGCGCGCTGATCGCCAGCCTCGTCGTCGCCTTCGTCGAGGTCGTGGGGTCCTACGTGATCGGGACCGCGTGGAAGGAAGTGCTCTACCTGCTCCTGTTCATCGCGATCCTCGTGGTCCGTCCCGCCGGCCTGTTCGGCCAGCGCGGGGCCGAGGTGATCGGCACGTGAGAGGCACGTGGCCGGCGGTCGCCTTCTTCGCCGCGGCCGCCCTCGGGCCGCTCGTGGTCCGCGACGCCTTCCTCCTCGACGGCCTGATCCTGATCCTGCTGTGGGGCGCGACCGCGGCGGCCTGGAACGTGGCCGGCGGCTACGCCGGCCAGGTCTCGCTCGGCCACGCCGCCTTCTTCGGGCTCGGCGCCTACGCGGCGGCGCTCCTCGGCACCCGCTGGGGGATCTCGCCCTGGATCGGGCTGCTGGTCGGCGCCGCGCTCGCCACCGCGTTCGGCTTCATCCTCGGCTTCCTCAGCAACCGGCTCCGCGGCCCGTACTTCGTGCTCGCGACGATCGCCTTCTCCCAGGTGCTGCTCATCGTGGCGAGCCGCTGGCGCGCCTTCACGTCGGGATCGGAGGGCATCCCGGTCCCCTTCCGCCCCGGCTTCTGGACGCTCGGCATCGCGGACAAGCGGGTCTGGGTCTACCTCGTCCTCGTCGCTCGCCGTCGCTGCTCTACCTGGTCCAGCTCTACCTCGAGCGCTCGCGCCGCGGCTACCAGCTCGCCGCGGTGCGCGAGGACGAGGACGCCGCGCTCTCGCTCGGCGTGCCGGCCCGCCGCCTCAAGGTCGCGGCCATCGCGGTCAGCGCCGCGCTCACCGCCGTGTGCGGCACGCTCTGGGCGCAGTACGTCGGCTTCGTGGACCCGTTCTACGTCTTCTCGGTGGACCTGTCGGTCCGCTTCTGCCTGGTCGCGATCCTCGGCGGCATCGGGACGCCGCTCGGGCCGTTCCTCGGCGCCGCCCTCATCACGATGCTGGAGACGTCGCTGCGCGCCCGCTTCGGCGGCATCGGCGCCGGGCTCGTCGGGATCTACCTGATCATCTACGGCGTCGCGCTCATCGTGATGATGCGCGTTCGCGCCGCAAGGCCTGCGTCCCCTGGATCGGCGACGCGGCTGCGCCGGCGCCCGCGCCTGGGGCCGACGGCGTGAGCCTGCTCTCCGTCGCGGGGATCACCAAGCGCTTCGGCGGCGTCACCGCGAATCGCGACATCTCCTTCGACGTGGCGCCCGGCGAGCTGGTCGGCATCATCGGGCCGAACGGGTCCGGCAAGTCCACCCTGTTCGAGATCATCAGCGGCTTCTATCGCCCCGACGCGGGCCTGGTGCGGCTGGACGGCGGCCCGCTCACCGGCCTCTCCCCGGACCGGGTGTGCCGCCTGGGCGTCGCGCGCACGTTCCAGAAGCTGCGCCCGTTCGCCGGGCTCACCGTGGTCGACAACGTGATGGTCGGCGCGCTCACCCGCACCCACGACGTGCGCCACGCGCGCGCGCGCGCCCGCGAGCTGCTCGACCGCGTGGGGCTCGCCGAGAAGGCGGACGCGTACGCGCGCACGCTCTCCACCGGCCAGCGCAAGCGCCTCGAGCTGGCCCGCGCGCTGGCCACCGAGCCGCGGGTCCTCCTGCTCGACGAGGTGACCGGCGGCGTGGACCAGCGCAGCATCCCCGGGCTGGTGCAGCTCGTCCGCGACCTGCATCGCGGGCGGCCTCACCCTCCTGGTCATCGAGCACAACATGCGGGTCATCACCGCGGTGGCCCAGCGCATCGTCGCCCTCTACCTCGGCGAGAAGATCGCCGACGGCACGCCCGACGTGGTGACGCGCGACCGCCGGGTCGTCGACGCCTACCTCGGCCAGGCGTACACGCAGTGACCGACCACCCCGGGCGGCCCGCGCCGATGCTCGATGTGGACGGCCTCGACGTCGCCTACGGCGACTTCCAGGTGCTGTGGCAGGCCGCGATGCACGTGAGCGAGGGCGAGATCGTCGCGGTCCTGGGGCCGAACGGGGCGGGCAAGTCGACCCTGATGAACTCGATCTCCGGGCTGATCGCGCCGCGCGCGGGCCGCATCACCCTCCTCGGCAAGCGCATCGACGGCCTGCCCGCCAACCGCACCGCGGGCGAAGGCCTCGCGCACGTGCTGGAGCGCCGGCGCCTGTTCCCCTTCCTCACCGTGCTCGACAACGTGCTGCTGGGCGCGCACAACCCCACCGCGCGCCCGCACCGCGCGGAGTCCCTGGCCCAGGTCGAGCGCCTGTTCCCGGTCATCGCGGCCCGCCGGACGCAGCTCGCGCACACCCTGTCGGGCGGCGAGCAGCAGATGGTGGCGATCGCGCGCGGGCTCATGGCGCGCCCGCGCCTGCTGATGATCGACGAGCCCTTCCTCGGCCTGTCCCCTCTGATCGTGCAGCAGCTCGGCGGCCTGATGCGGCGGATCCGGGACGAGCAGGGCATCAGCATCCTGTTCATCGAGCAGAACGTGGAGCTCGCGCTCCGGCTCGCGGATCGTGGCTACATCCTCGAATCGGGCCGGACGATCCTGACCGGATCGTCGGCGGAGCTGCTCCAGTCGGCCGAGGTCAAGCGCATCTTCCTCGGCGACGTCGCGCTCTGAGCGCCCGCTAGGGCTGGCCGCGGTCCTTGAGGCGGCGCACCAGCTCCTCGTAGGAGGAGGTGCGGATCACGCGGTCGAACTGGGAGCGGTAGCTCGCCACCAGGCTCACGTTCTCGATCAGCACGTCGTACATGAGCCAGCGCTCGCCCTTGCGCACCACGCGGGCCTCGATCGGGATCTGGGTGCCCTTGGCGGTGACGATCTGGGCCCGCACGGTGGCGAACTCGCCGTCGACCCGCTCGGCCACGTACTGCACCCGCTCGCCGCCGTACTCGCCGATGCGGGAGAGGTAGCCGCGCTCGAGCAGCCCCTGGAAGAGCCCGGTGAACTCCTCCCGCTCCGCGGCGGAGCGCTTGGGCCAGTGGGGGCCGAGGGCGCGGCGCGCCGCCTCGGCGACGTCGAAGGCCTCCAGCGCGACCGCGTGGATCTCGGTCCGGCGCTGCGCCTGGTTGAGCGCGGGGTCTTCCAGGATGCGGACGACCTTGTCGGTGTAGGCGCGGAGCTGCTCGGTGGGAGGGCCCGCCCAGACGGGGCCGGCGAGGGCGGAGAGCACGAGCAGGGCCGCGACGAGCGGCCGGGTCAGGCGATGACTTTGATCAGGGCGTGCCGGAGTGCCCGGCCCGTGAACGGCTTCTCCAGCACGTGGGCGCGGATCTTGGCCAGGAAGCGCCAGGGCTCCGCGTCGTCCACGTTCCCGGTGATGAAGAGGAAGCGGTTGGTCAGGTCCGGCCGCCGCGTGGTCGCCGCGTAGTAGACGGCCGGCCCACCGCCATCCGGCATGCAGACGTCGCAGACCACCAGGTCGTAGGGCACGCGGCGCACGTGCTCGAGCGCCGCGTCCACGCTGGTCGCCACGTCCACCGTCCAGCCGGTGCGCCGTAGCAGCGTGGTCACCACCTCGGCGACCACCAGCGAGTCGTCCACCACCAGGGCCCGCGAGGGCAGGTGCGTGGGCCCTGGCTCCGTCCCCTGCGATTGCCAGGTGGCCGGAGACGCCCCGATCAGCGCGACGTGGTCCCCCTTCGTTCCGTGCTCTTCCATGACAGGCGTGTAGGAGAGCAAGGCGCTTGCCAGTGACCAGTACTCGATAAGTCATTGATCTCTTTGTCCTATTCTTCGACCGCGCAAGGTTGCACTGATCCGTTCGCATACAAAGCGCGGCACCTGCCGGCAACAAACCGTCGTTATGCCGGTCAGGCGGGCGCGGAGCCCAGGCGCAGGCGTGCCACCACCGGCAGGTGATCGGAGGCGACGCGGGCCAGGCGGCTCCTGTGCACGTGGAAGCCGTCGGCGCCCAGGCCGCGGTCCCAGTAGATGCGGTCGAGCGGGAAGATCGGCAGCGGCGCGGGATGCGTGCGACGGATGCGGGGCCCGCTCAGCTCGCGGCGCAACGTGCGCCCGACCGCGCCCGGAAACCACTCGTTGAGATCGCCCACCACGATGCGCGGGCCCGTCAGCTCGTCGTGCAGGATGTGCTCGCGCACGAGCATGCGGACCTGCGCCGCCCGCTCGCGGATCTTGAGCCCGAAGTGCACGTTGAAGACGTGGAGCAGCCCCTCGCCCATCTCGTCGCCGGGCATCTCGAGATCCAGGCGGATGCCGCCGCGCGGCTCGCGGTCGGGTCTGGAGAGGTCGAACGTGCGGGTGCCGCGGATGGCCAGGCGGGTGAGGACCGCGTTGCCGTAGGGCAGGCCGTCCCGCTCCCGGGTGGGGCTCATCGCGACCTGCATGCCGAGGCGCTCGGCCAGGCTCAGGGCCTGGGGCTGGAACACCTCCTGGACGCCCACCAGGTCGGCGTCGATCTCCTCCAGCACCTGGGCGATCCGGTCGAGGTCCACGCGGCGGTCGAGTCCCGCGCACTTGTGGATGTTGTAGCTGGCGACGGTAAGGGTCATGCCTCCAGCATACCGGGCCAGGCAACCGCGACCAAGAAGAAGCCGCGGGCCGGGCCCCGCGGGAGGGGCACGCCTTGCAATGAATGCGCGGGCTTTGCTAGTCTCGACGCGAGGTTTCCTTGAGTCCACGCACCGCCAGCCGCGCCCCCGCCATCGTGGCCTCCGTCCGCGAGTTCGTGGAGCGGGACGTGATGGCGGCGGCCCCCGCCCTCGAGCACGCCGACCGGTACCCGCACGAGCTGGTGGACCGCATGAAGCGCCTCGGCCTCTTCGGCGCCCTCGTGCCCACCGACTATGGCGGCCTCGGCCTCGACGTCACCACCTACGCGCAGATCATCGAGGAGCTCTGCCGGGGCTTCATGTCCCTGGCCGGCGTCATCAACAGTCACACCATGGCCGCCCTCATCGTGCTCGAGCACGGCACCGACGAGCAGCGGCTCCGCCTGCTGCCCCGCTTCGCGAGCGGACAGGCCCGCGGCGGCCTCTGCCTCACCGAGCCCCACGCCGGCTCGGACGTGCAGGCCATCCGCACGGTGGCCCGGCGCGAGGGCGACCGCTACCTGCTCTCCGGCTCCAAGATGTTCGTGACCAACGGCCGCGAGGGCAACACCTTCGCGCTGCTCGCGCTGACCGATCCCGCCGAGTCCCCTCGTCACCGGGGCATGTCCTGCTTCATCGTGGAGAAGGGCGCCCCCGGCCTCGAGGTGGTCAAGTCCATCGCCAAGCTCGGCTACAAGGGCGTGGACACCGCGGAGCTGGTGTTCGACGGCTTCCCCTGCCCGGCCGCGAACCTGGTGGGTGGCGTGGAGGGCCGTGGCTTCAAGCACGTGATGTCCGGGCTCGAGGCCGGGCGGATCAACATCGCGGCGCGCGCGGTGGGCGTCGCCCAGGCGGGCCTCGACGAGGCGGTGCGCGCCGCGCGCGCGCTGCCGGAGCCGCCCGCCGCGCTCGCGGACATCGCCACGCGGGTGGAGTCGGCCCGGCTCGTCACCTACTGGGCCGCGGCCATGAAGGACCGCGGCGACCGGTGCGATCTGGAAGCGGGCATGGCCAAGCTCCACGCCTCGGAGGCGGCCCAGGCGGTCGCGGTGGAGGCCATGAAGATCGAGGGCGTGCGCGCCCAGCTCGCCTCCGGCCTCGTGGAGCGGCTCTACCGCGACGCGCCGCTCATGATCATCGGCGAGGGCACCAACGAGATCCAGCGGCTCATCATCTGCCGGAACCTGCTCGAGCGCTACGGCGAGCGGCCGGGCGCGCTGACCTCGCGCGACGAGCTCCCCGAGGAGCAGAAGCAGCTCGTCCTGGCGGTGCGGCAGGCCGTCGAGAAGGACGTCGTCCCGGTGGCGGCCGAGCAGGACCAGGGCCGGCGCGATCCCGAGCCCCTGGTGGCGCAGCTCGCCGAGCTCGGCATCTTCGGCGCCCTGGCCGACGTCGAGCACGGCGGGCTCGGTTTGCCGCTCGCCACCGCGGCCATGATCGTGGAGGAAGTGGCGCGCGGCTCGGCCGCGCTCGCCCTCTGGCTTGGGGCCCAGCTCGCGGCGACGCTCGCGGTCGCGCGCAGCGTGCCGCGCGACGCCCGCGAGCGGCTGCTGCCGCCCATGACGCGGGGCGAGCGCTGGACCGCGCCGGTGGTCGGCGCGTCCATCGGCGCGCGGCGCGCGGGCGCGGACTGGGTCCTCACCGGGTCCGCGCCGGTGGTGCCGAACGCGGGCCGGGCCAGGCTCTTCCTGGTCAACGCCGCGCTGGAGGACGGCGGCGCCCGCTGCTTCATGGTCGAGTCGGGCCGGGCCGGCCTCACGGTGGGCCTGGCTTCCGACACCATCGGCCTCCGCGGCCTCGGCGCGGCGGACGTGGTCCTGGTCGGCGTGCGCCTCGGCGCCGCGGCCGCGCTCCGCGAGGGCGGCGAGACACTGCTCGAGGCCGCGACCAATGTCGGCGCCGCCGCCACCGCGGTGGGGCTGGCCCAGGCCGCCTTCGAGGCGGCGCTGCGCTATTCCCAGCAGCGGTCCACCTTCGGGAAGCCGATCTGCCAGCACCAGGCGGTGCAGCTCAAGCTGGCCGACATGGCGACCGCGATCACCGCGGCGCGACTCCTGACCGGCCGCGCGGCCGCGCGCCTCGACGCCGACGCGCGCGACGACACGGGCGCCATGATGGCGCGCCTGGCCGCGGGCGAGACCGCCTACATGGTGACGCTCGAGGCCATGCGCATCCACGGCGGCTACGGCTACACGAGCGAGTTCCCGGTGGAGCGCTACTACCGCGACGCGGCCGCCCTGCTGGTCGGCCCGCGCGACCAGGCGGGCGAGCGGCGCCGCATCGCCGCGCGCCGGCTCGAGGCGCCGTGAGCTACGGCCGCTTCTACGAAGAATTCGCGGTCGGCCAGGAGTTCACCCACTGGCCCGGCCGGACGATCACGGAAGCGGACTGCACGTGGTTCGCGCTGCTCACCATGAACCAGCATCCGCTGCACTCGGACGCCCACTACGCCCAGACCCACACCCAGCACAAGCAGCGCGTGGTGCTGGGCCCGCTGGTCTACAGCGTGGTGATCGGCATGACGGTGGCCGACATCTCGGGGCGGGCCATCGCGAACCTGGAGGTCAACGAGCTCAAGCACGAGAAGCCCACCTTCATCGGCGACACCCTCTACGCGAAGAGCCACGTGCTCGCGCTGCGGGAGTCGCGCCAGGGCGACCGCGGCATCGTCACGGTGGCCACCCAGGGCGTCAACCAGCGAGGCGAAACCGTGTGCTCCTATACCCGCGCCGTGCTCGTCCCCCGGAAGAACCACGCGACCCTCGGCGAGGGCCGGCTCCCCTCCTGACATGACCCGCCCCCCGCTCGACGGCGTGCGCATCCTGGCCGTGTCGCAGTTCGGGGCCGGCCCGTTCGGCACCCAGATGCTGGCGGACCTGGGCGCCGACATCATCAAGATCGAGGATCCCGGGGTGGGCGGCGACAGCGCCCGCTACGTGCCCCCGTTCCAGGGCGAGGCCGACTCGCCCTACTTCCAGTCCTTCAATCGCGGCAAGCGCTCGGTGTCGCTCAACCTGCGGCATCCCGACGGGCAGGCGGTCTTCCACGACCTCGTGCGGGTGTCGGACGCGGTCTTCAACAACGCGCGCGGCGACCTGCCCGACAAGCTGGGCCTGACCTATGACGGGCTGAAGGAGATCAATCCGCGCGTGGTCTGCTGCTCGCTCACCGGCTACGGGCGCACCGGCCCGCGCGCGGCCGAGCCCGCCTTCGACTACCTGGTCCAGGGCTACGCGGGCTACATGGCGGTGACCGGCGAGCCCGACGGCCCTCCCGGCAAGTGCGGCGTCTCGGTGATCGACTTCGCGGGCGGCTACGCCGCGATGGTCGGCCTGATGGTGGGGCTCTTCGACGCCCAGCGCACCGGGGTGGGCCGCGACGTGGACATCGCGTTGCTCGACACCGCGGTGAGCATGCTGTCGTACTTCGCGGTGTGGACGCTCAACCGCGACTGGATCGCGGAGCGCACCCGCAGCTCGGCGCACCAGACCCTCGTGCCGGCCCAGAACTTCGCCACCCGCGACGGCTGGATCGTCATCTTCTGCAACAAGGACAAGTTCTGGCGCGACCTGGTGGAGACCCTGGGCGTCCCGGAGCTGGCCGAGGACGCGCGCTTCGGCACCTTCGGCGACCGGTTCGCCCACAAGGACACGCTGCTCCCGCTCCTGCAGGCGCGCTTCGCCACCCGCACCACGGAGGAATGGCTCGACCGCCTGCGGGGCCGCGTGCCGTGCGCGCCGGTCAACGACGTGCGCCAGGCCCTGGCCGACCCGCAGGTGCTGGCCCGCGATATGATCGTGGAGGTGGAGCACCCGGACTTCGGGCCCTTGAAAGAAGTGCGGAGCCCCGTCCGCACCGAGGGCGAGATCCGCCACCCCGCGCGGGCGCCACGGCTCGGCGAGCACACGGATCAGATCCTCCGCGAGATCCTGAGCTACAGCGACAGCACGATCGCTCGACTCCGCGAAACCGGAGTCATAGGCTAGATCAAAGACAGGATGCCTCGGTTGCAGGCCGAGACGACCGAGAGCCCACAGGTCGACGAGCTCGACGCGACCGACGTCCAGGTCGCGCCCCCCTGGATGACCGTGCTGCACAACTGCGACTGTCACACCTTCGAGGAAGTGGTGAAGCAGCTCATGAAGGCCATCGCCTGCTCGGAGGAGCGGGGCTGGGAGCTCGCGTGGCAGGTGCACAATAGCGGCAAGGCGGTGGTGAAGGTCGGCGCCGAGACCGAGTGCGTGCGCGTCGGCAATGTCCTGGCGTCGATCGGCCTCGTCGTCACCGTGACCCAGTCGTAACGGAGCCCCCTCACCCTGCCCTCTCCCCCGACAGGGGAGAGGGAGAGTCTGACCTCCTCTCCCCTCAGGGGAGAGGGCGGGGCGAGGGGTGGTTCAGTCTGGCCACGATCGCGTCCACGTCGTAGACGCAGCCGCCCCAGGCCCCGCCGCCCGCGTGCTGCAGGGCGGCCCAGAGCCGCGTGTCGTCCGGGAGCCCCGGGTCGGGCGCCAGATCGGGCCGCGGGCCGCGCGCCGCGAGGACCCGCGCCCCCTCCGCCGCGCCGAACGTCCGGCCGTCCGCGCCGATCAGGTCCACGCTGCCCTCGAGCCGCAGCCGATCCACCACGATCTGCACGAGATCGCCCTCCAGCAGCCGCCCGATGGGCCCGCCCGCGAGCGCCTCGGGCCCGACGTGGCCGATGCACGCGCCGGTGGAGACGCCGGAGAAGCGCGCGTCGGTCAGCACCGCCACCTGCTTGCCCCAGGACAGGTGCTTGAGCGCGGAGGTGATCTGGTAGATCTCCTCCATCCCCGCGCCGAGCGGCCCGCGGCAGATGAGCACCAGCACGTCGCCCGGCTTGATGCGCTCGGGCCCCGTGCTCTTGATGGCCGCGATCGCGGCGCGCTCGGTGGTGAACACGCGGGCCGGGCCGGTCTTGCGATAGACCCCGTCGGCATCGACGACCGACGGATCGATGGCGGTGCTCTTGATCACCGCGCCCTCCGGGGCCAGGTTGCCGCGCGGGAAGGTCACGGTGCTCGTGAGCCCCCGCTCGCGGGCCCGATCGGGATCCATGATGACGTCGTCCGGGTCCACCCCGTCCTGCCGCATCAGGAGCGCGCGCAGCGCGGTGCGCCGCTCGGAGCCCTCCCACCAGTCGAGCGCGCGGCCGAGCGACTCGCCGGTCACGGTCAGGCAGGTCTCGTCCAGCAGGCCGCGGCGGCGCAGGTGCAGCATGACCTCGGGCACGCCGCCGGCCAGGAAGACGCGCACGGTGGGATGATTGCGGGGGCCGTTCGGCAGCACGTCCACCAGGCGCGGCACCTGCCGGTTGACGTCGATCCAGTCCTGCACCACCGGGCGCCGCAGCCCGGCGGCGTGCGCGATCGCGGGGAGGTGCAGCAGGAGATTCGTCGAGCCGCCGAACGCCGCGTGCACCATCATGGCGTTGCGCACCGCGGCGTCGGTGAGGATGTCGCGCGTGGTGAGCCCGCGCGCGGCGAGCGACGTCAGCGCGCGGGCCGAGCGGCGGGCCATGTCGAGCCAGATCGGCTGCCCGGAGGGCGCGAGCGCGGTGTGCGGCAGCGAGAGGCCGAGCGCTTCGCCGACGACCTGGGACGTGGCCGCGGTGCCGAGGAACTGGCAGCCGCCGCCGGGCGAGCCGCAGGCGCGGCAGCCCAGGTCGGCGGCCTGCTCCAGCGTGAGCTCGCCGTGCGCGAAGCGGGCCCCGATGGACTGCACCGTGCCCGCGTCCTCGCCCTCGGTGGGCGGCAGCGTCACGCCGCCCGGCACCAGCACGCAGGGCAGATCGCGCAGCGCGGCCAGGGCCATCATCATCGCGGGCAGGCCCTTGTCGCAGGTCGCCACGCCGAGCACGCCCCGCCGCGTGGGGAGCGAGCGGATCAGCCGCCGCAGCACCACCGCCGCGTCGTTGCGGTAGGCGAGGCTGTCCATCATCCCGGGCGTCCCCTGGGTGCGCCCATCGCAGGGGTCCGAGCAGAAGCCGGCGAACGGCAGGCCGCCGAGCGCGGCCAGCTCCTCGGCGGCGGCCTGCATGAGCAGCCCGATCTCCCAGTGCCCGGTGTGGTAGCCGAGCGCGATCGGCTTGCCGTCGGGGGCGCGGATGCCGCCCTGGGTGCAGAGCATGAGGAATTGCGGGCGGCCGAGCTCGCGCGGATCCCAGCCCATGCCCGCGTTCTGGGTGAGCCCGAAGATGTCGCCGCTCGGGCTCTCGAGCAGCATCTCCGCGGTCAGGGGAAGCTGGCCCTGCGGGCCGGCGCCCGTGGTCCGGATCTCCCAGAGCGACGGGTCGGATCGGACGATCTCGTCGAAGCCGGTCACGGCGGTCTTGCCTGCCATCGTTCTCCCCATTTTGGTCCCCAAGACTCCCTGTTTTGGCCTACTGTTCCACGCCCGGCCCCGCGGGTCCACGATAATTCAATGACTTGCGCCACGCGGGGCCTGGCACCGTAGTTGCTCCCTCCAGGAGGCATGTTGAAGCGACTCGGGCGCCGCCTCCTGGAGCTGATCGACAGCGTCCCGCTCGGATGGCTGGCCCCCGCGCGTCAGCCGGTCCCCGTTCGCGTTCGCCGTTACCGCAACCCGTACCTGCGTTAGGAGCTCGCCATCAGCCCCGGAGGCCATCTCGTCACCACCGCGGTCGCCTGCGCGGCCGTCTACGCGGGCACCGAGAGCCTGCCGCTCATCGCGGGCCTCGCCGCCGGCGGCTTCCTGATCGACGTGGACCACGTGGTCGACTACGTGCTCTTCGAGCGCCAGCGCGACCTCCGCCCCGGCAGCTTCCTCCGCTACTATCTGAATGGCAAGGCGCAGCGGGTCGTCCTCGTCTTGCACTCCTACGAGCTGCTGGTCCTGCTGGCCGCGGTCGCGTGGTACACCAACGTGGACTGGCTCTGGGGATGGGTCTTCGGCATGCTGCTGCACCTGCCGCTCGACATCGTCTTCAACGGCAAGTTCGCCTCGAGCGGCCTCGTCCACTTCTACAGCTTCATCGTGCGGGCCCGCGCCGGGTTCCGCGCCGACCGCTTCACCGATCGCCCGCGGCGTCCCGTGTCCGCCGACGGCTTCCTGGCCGCGTTCTTCAAGGGCGGCCAGGTCGAGGACGGCGCACCGAGCGGCCCGGCCGCCCGGCCGGAGACCCGCGCGGCCGAGCCGGTCCGCGGCTAGCTCCGCGCGCAAACGCTCGGCGGCGGCTCGCTCATGCCCGGGTCTGGCACGAAGTCTCGCTGTGACCGCCTACCGCATGTAGCTACATGACCGGCCCGATGATCCACGGCGCAAATTCCTCTTCGCCGACCCCCGACAGCTCGCTCTTGCTGCGCTTGCCCGACGCCACCGCCACGATCTCCTCGAAGATCTGCCGGCCCACCTCGGGCAGCGGCGTGCCCTCCATGATCACGCCGCAGTTGATGTCCATGTCCTCCGACATGTGCCGGTACATGAGGCTGTTCGTCGCCAGCTTGATGGAGGGCACCGGCTTGCAGCCGAACACCGAGCCGCGGCCGGTGGTGAAGCAGATCATGTTGCAGCCGCCCGCCACGAGCCCGGTGATGGACACCGGATCGTGCCCCGGCGTGTCCATGAACACGAAGCCGCGGGTGGTGATGGGCTCGCCGTACTGGAAGACGTCCATCATCGGGGTGGTGCCGCCCTTGGTGACGCCGCCCAGCGACTTCTCGTAGACGGTGGTGATGCCGCCCGCCTTGTTGCCGGGGGCGGGGTTGTTGTCCATCGCCTCGATGCCGCGGCAGTACCACTCCCACCACTTGTAGCGGTCGATCAGCTTCTTGGCCACGCCCTCGTTGATCGCGCGCCGGATCAGCAGGTGCTCGGCCCCGTAGATCTCCGGCGTCTCCGCGAGCACGCCGGTGCCGCCGTAGCGCACCAGCTCGTCCACCGCCCAGCCGAGCGCGGGGTTCGCGGTGATGCCGGAGGCGCCGTCGGAGCCGCCGCAGTTGGTGGCGAGCGTGAGCTCCGAGACCGGCTGCTTCGTGCGCTGCATCGCGTTGGCGAGCGGCAGCAGCTTGGCCACCTCGCGGACCGCGGTCTCCACCGTCTTCCGGATCCCGCCCGCCTCCTGGATGTTGACCACGAAGGGCTTGCGCTCCGGATGCCCGGGCGCGGCCATGCGCTGCCGGTCCACCATGACCGCGGCCTGGTTCACCTCGCAGCCGAGCCCGATCAGGATGTAGGCCGCGATGTTCGGGTGCTTGGCGTAGCCGGCCAGCACCCGCTGCAGCGCCATGTGGTCCTCGCCGAAGAGCTTGGTGCCGCACCCGGACTTGTGGGTGATGGCCAGCACCCCGTCGATGTTCGGGTAGTCCTTCTGCACGTCGCGGAACCGGTCCTTCACGAACTGGCTCACGCTCGCCGAGCAGTTGACCCCCGAGATCACCGCCACGTAGTTGCGCGTGCCGACCCGACCGTCTTCCCGGAGATAGCCGTCGAAGTAGCGCATCTGCTCGGGCGGGTAGAACGCGACCGGCTGCACGTCGGTGCCGACCTCGTACTCCTGGTGCCGGTCGCCCACCGCGACGTTCTGGGTGTGCACGTGATCGCCGACCGCGATATCCGCGGTGGCGAACCCGATGGGCTGGCCGTAGCGACGCACCGCCTCGCCGATCCGCCGGGCGTGGCGCGCGACCTTGTGGCCGGGCTTGATGTCCTGCCGCACCTCGATGCGGCCGCCCGCGTCCTCGAGCACGGTGCCCGCCGGGATCTCCTTCTTGGCGATGGCCACGTCGTCCTCGGGCTTCAGCACGATCGCCACATCGGTAATCGCGTACGTCGCCATTGCGTGATCTCTCTTCTCCCCCTCTCCCCTACGGGGAGAGGGCAGGGTGAGGGGCTCGCCGTGAGGGGCAGCCCACTCTACCGTCAGCGCTCCCACGTAGGCAAGCCGCGCGAAGACGATCCTCGCGGCCCTCGTGAGTCTCGTGACCGGCGAGTTGCCGACGATGCAAGGCCACCACGCGCACCCGAGCGATCACGTCAGCCATCTCGTGGGGCAGCACGTCACGTTGCAGGGCTCGCTGCTCGTGAGCGTCCTGAGGGTTCTGTTCGGCGTGGCCGTCGGGGGGCCGCTCGGCATCGTGGCGGGCATCGTCATGGGCTGGAGCCGGAAGACGGATGACTACCTCCACCCGATCTACGTCGTCCTGCGCTCGATCCCTCCGATCGCGATGATCACCTACGTCATGCTGTGGTTCGGGCACGGCGAAGCCCACCGGCTCATCCCCATCGTCTACGCGGTCTTCACGACCGTGGTGATCCCGACCTACCACGGCGTCCGTGACCTCGCCGAGGTGTACGTGCGCGCGGCGCGCTCGCTCGGCGCCGGCGGGTGGCTCCTGTTCGCCCGGGTGGTTCTGCCGGCCGCGAGCCCCGGCGTGCTCTCCGCCCTGCGCTATTCCCTCATCATCGCGTGGATGACCACGGTCGGCGTCGAGATGCTGATGGCGGAGACCGGCATCGGCCACCTGCTCGTCGGAGGCGGTCTCTGGGCCTCTCGCCTCCAGGTCGGGGTGGATCCGGCCGTGGTCATCGTCGCCATCCTCGCGCTGGCCGCGGCTGGATACATGATGGACGCGGCGGCCCGGATCGTGACCGACCGGGTGACCTTCTGGGCCAGCAGGCGGCGAGCATGGTAGCGGAGCGGCGCCCCGCTCGCTTGAGGCGCGGGCTCGTCGGGCTCCTCGGCCTGGCCGCGCTCTACGGCCTGGCCGCGCAGATCGGCAACGGCCGCCTCCCGACCACGGTGTTCATAGCCCCGCACGAGATCGAGGGCGTGGAACTCCTGCCCACCTACTCGTCGCTCGCGGAGGAGGCGACGTTCCTGGTGCAGGCGGGCATTCTCCAGGCGGGGTGGCCGTCAGCACGTCTCGGGTCCTGATCGGTCTGCTGCTGGGATCAACCGTCGGGATCGCCCTGGGCCTGGCGATGGGGTGGGCAGCCGGGCTCGAGTACGTGCTCGAGCCCTGGGTCGTGCTGGTCCGATTCACCCCCGCCCTGGCCCTGCTTCCGCTCTACGTGCTGTGGTTCGGCCTGGGCGAAGTATCCAAGATCGGGCTGATCGCCACGGCGTCGCGGTCGTCACGCTGCAGGGCGCCTATCAGGGCGTGCGCGGAATCCCGCGCGTGTACTGGGACTCGGCTGCGTCCCTTGCGGCGCCGCGGCGTCTCCTGGTCCGTCGCGTCATCCTGCCCGCCGCGCTGCCGCAGATCCTGGCGAGCCTGCGCATCGCCATCGCGCTGGCATGGGTCACGGTGGTGGTGGCCGAACTGATCAAGCCCACCATGCCCAGCCTGGGCTACCTCCTGGCCCTGGCCGGCGCCTACCCGCGAGTGCCGACCATCATGATCGCCCTCGCCGCGATCGCGCTGCTCGTGCTGATCTCCGACGGGCTCACGCTGGTGGCCTACCGTGGGCGACCCGCTGGGTGAGGAGGAGGCATGAATAAGAACCAGCCCCGGAAGGTCCGGCTCCACGTGGAGGATGTGTCCTACCGCTACCCGGGCGGCACACGGACGCTCGCGCTCGAAGGGCTCACGCTGGACGTGCACGACAACGAGTTTCTCGCCATCGTCGGGCCCGTCGGATGCGGCAAGACCACCTTCCTGCGCATCGTCGCTGGGTTCCTCGCGACCGACCCGGCACGTCCTGTGCAATGTGCCCCGTGCGCGCGCCCGCGCCGACCGCGGTACGTCTTCCAGGAGGACGCGATCTTTCCGTGGATGACGGTGCAGACAACCTCGAGTTCGGGCTGCGGCCAAGAATGCGCGCGCAGAGCGCGCGGCGATCGCCATGGAGCTGATCCGGCTCATCGGCTCCAGGGTACAGTGGCCTATCCGCGCGACCTGTCCGCGGGCATGTCCAAGATGTGGGTCGCGGTCCTCGCCACGATCGTCCATCTGATCATGACAGCCTTCGTCTCGATGCCAGCGGCGCGTCAGACAGTCACCTGATTGACCGAAGGCGGCGCAGGGACTAGACTGCCTCGATCATGTCCTTCGCCGACCGCACCGTCCGTGTCAACGGCATCACGCTGCACTATCTCGACTGGGGGCCCGCCGGCGCCCCGCCCGTCGTCCTGCTCCACGGCATCACCGGCCACGGGCGCGTCTGGGACCACCTGGCCGAGCGCCTCGTGCCGGGCCGGCGCGTGCTCGCGCTCGATCAGCGGGGCCACGGCGACAGCGATCCCGCGCCCGACGACGACTACCGCGTGGCCACCATGGCCGACGACGTGGCCGCGTTCGCGGGGAGCCTCAAGCTCGACCGCTTCGCCCTCCTCGGGCACTCCATGGGCGGGCGCATCGCGATCCAGTACGCGGCGGCCCACGCGGGTCGCCTGGAGCGGCTGATCATCGTGGACATCGGCCCCGATATCGAGCTCGCGGGCCTTCAGCGGGTGCGCGACATGATGTCGAAATCGCCCGAGCGGATCGAAAGCGAGGAGTGGGCGGTCGAGTACATCCGACGCGCCAACCCGCTCCAGGACGTGGACATGCTGCGCCAGCGCGTCCACCACGGTCTCAAGCAGCTGCCGGACGGCGAGCTCACCTGGAAGTACGCCAAGGGGCTGCGCGACATGATGCGCGCGGGCCGGCGCGACGCGGTGGACCTGTGGGAGCCGCTGGCGCGCATCCCGTGCCCGACGCTGGTCGTGCGCGGCGCGGAGAGCGACATCCTCTCGCCCGAGGTGGCGAAGAAGATGACCGAGCGCTTGCCCGACGGGCGCCTGGTCGAGATTCCCGGCGCGGGGCACACCGTGCCCGCCGACCGGCCGGACGACTTCGTCGGGCACGTGCGCGCCTTCCTCGGCGCGTAGCGCTACTTCGCCCGGAGCTTGCGGGCGGCCTCGGCCCGCATCTTCTGCATCGCGTTGGTCTCCTGGTCGGAGTAGCGCTCCTCGGTCCAGGGGTCGGCGTGCATGTGGTAACCGTTGATCTCCCAGAAGCCGGGCGGGTTGACGTCGAGGAACTCGAAGCCGCGGAGCCACTTGGCGCTCTTCCAGAAGTAGAGCTTGGGCACCACCAGCCGCAGCGGGCCGCCGTGATCCGGCGTGAGATCCTGGCCGTCGTGCCTGAGCGCCAGGACCACGTCGTCGCCCAGCAGATCCTCGAGCGGCAGGTTGGTGGTGTAGTCCGGATCGGCGTGGATGAGGACGTAGCGCGCCTCCGGCTTGAGCCGCACGCGCCGCATGATCTCCCGGATGGACACGCCCTCGAAGCGATTGTCCAGGCGCGACCAGTGGGTGACGCAGTGGATGTCGCAGGTCACCTCGGTACGCGGCAGGGCGAGGAACTCCTCCCACGTGAAGCTCACCTCCTGCTCGACGAGTCCGAAGCACCGGAACGACCACTTCCGCGGATCGAAGCGCGGGGTGAGGCCGTAGGTGAGCACGGGCCACTTCTTCGTGAGCACCTGGCCGGGCGGGGTGCGCCGGGCCAGCTCGTCGGCGGTGTCGCTCATGTCGCGCTCCTCTCGGCGACGAACCGGTAGCCCTGGCCGTGCGCGGTCAGGATGTGCGCCGGCCGCTCCGGGTCGTCCTCGAATTTCTGCCGCAGCCTCAGGATATGCGTGTCCACCGTCCGCGTGGTCGGGAACCGCTCGTAGCCCCACACCTCGTCCAGCAGCCGGTCGCGCGTGATCACCTCGCCCGGGTGCTCCACCAGGTAGCGGAGCAGGTCGAACTCCTTGCGGGTGAGGCGGATCTCCTGACCCGCCTTGAAGGCCTGCCGCGCCCGCAGGTGCACGCGCACGGAGCCGAACGCGAACTCCTCGAACTTCTGGCGCGGGCCCGGCCGGCGGAGCACCGCGCGGATGCGCGCCATCAGCTCGCGCAGGCTGAAGGGCTTGGTGACGTAGTCGTCCGCGCCCAGCTCGAGGCCCAGCACGCGGTCCACCTCCTCGCCTCGCGCGGTCAGCATGATCACCGGCACGTCGAGGCCCCGCTGCCGCAGCTCGCGGCAGAGATCCCAGCCGCTCATGCCCGGCATCATGACGTCGAGCAGGATCAGGTCGGGCGCCTCCGACAGCGCCAGGGCCAGGCCCTTCTTGCCGTCGCCGGCGGTGACGGTCTGGTAGCCCTCGAACTGGAGATTGTCCTCCAGCCCGCGCAGCATCTCGGGCTCGTCGTCCACGATCAGGATGCGCGGCATACCGAACCCTCACCGTGGAACCCCTCACCCCGCCCTCTCCCCTGAGGGGAGAGGGGGGAGGTGGAGGGTGAAGCGGCTGCCCTCGCCCGGCCGCCCGTCCACCGTGACGCGGCCGCCGTGGGCCTCCACGATGTGCTTGACCAGGGCCAGGCCGACCCCGCTGCCCCGCCGGCCCTGCGTCTCGCTCCGTCCGACGCGATAGAACTTCTCGAAGATTCGCTCCCGCTCGGCAATCGGGATGCCGATGCCCTCGTCCGCCACCTCCACCGCGACCCCGCCTCCTTCGCGACGGGCCGCCACCCGGAGGCGCCGCCGGTCGCCCGAGTATTTCATCGCATTGTCCACCAGGTTGGCCAGCGCCTGCTTCATCGCGTCACCGTCCAGCGGGACGTCGGGCAGATCGGGCTCGATCGCCACGTCCACCGTGAAGCCCTGCTGGTGCGAGCGGATGGCGGAAGCTCTCGACCACCTCGTGGACGATCGGCTCCACGGCGCCCGCGGTGATCTCGTAGCGCTGGCGTCCGCTCTCGATCCGCGAGAAGTCGAGCACGTTGTCGATCAGCCGGCTCAGCCGCTCGCTCTCCCGCGTGAGCACGCCGTAGTACTCGCGGCGGCGGCGCTCGTCGGGCACCCGGTCCATCTCGAGCGTCTCCGCGAACATGCGGATCAGGGCCAGCGGCGTCTTGAGATCGTGGGAGACATTGGCCACGAAGTCCGACTTGAGCCGCGCGATCTCCGATTCGCGGCGCACCAGGCGGTACGTCGCGACGAGGCCGCCCGCGATCACCACCAGGAGCAGCGCCAGCGCGGCCATGAAGATCATCGCCTGGCGGCGGACCATGTCGCGCGGGGAGAGGCCGGCCGGCGGGTAGAGCGCCACCCGCCAGGCGGGCAGCGCCTCCCCGAAGGGCACGGTGAGGACCGGCTCGCCCCGCTCGACCGGCCGCGAGCTGAAGACGGGCCGGCCGCTGCCGTCGAGGATGGCGAGCGCTCCCTGGCCCTCCGTCCCGCCGAGCGTCGTCGTCAAGATGTCGCGGTGGAGCGCCTGGTCGTCGCGCCGGAGCCCGATCAGCAGGGGGCCGCGCGCGGAGCCGGGGATGACCGCGGCCAGGATCACGTGGCCGCCCGCCTCGACGTGGCGCCGGCCGCCGCGGTCCCAGAAGCCCTGCGAGATCTCCGCGCGCAGCGCGGTCGACCAGCTCCGCCTCGTCGCGCGTCCAGCTCACCGGGTAGAGCACGCGCCCCTGGCGGTCGAGCACGTAGACCGCGTCGAAGAGCGGATGGCGGGCCTTCCAGGCCTGCACCGCGTCCGGCCCGAAGTCCGGGGCGAGCGCGGCGGCCTGCAGGGCCGTGACCGCGTCCTGCTCGGCCCGCACCACCGCCATCTCCACCTTCTCGGCCGCCATCGCCGCGGTGTCGCGCGCCTGCCCGTGGAGCTGCCGCTCCGCCGCGGCTTCCCAGCGGCGGAGCGAGAAGTAGCCGAGCGCGGCCAGCACGAAGGCGGCGGCGAACACCGCGCCGAAGATCAGGAGCGGGGCGCGACGCGCGCCCACCTACGGCTCGAGCAGGAGGCGCCGGATCACCTGCTCCATCTCGGTATAGGCCCCTTCGCCGATGTGGGTGAAGCGGACGACGCCCTTCTTGTCCACGATGACCGCGGCCGGCCACGCCCAGTTGCGGTAGCGGCGCCAGATCGCGAAGTCATTGTCCTGCACGACCGGGTACTTCACGCCCAGCTCCTTCGTGGCCGCGGTCACCTTCTCGATCGGCTTCTCCCAGAAGAACTCGGGCGAGTGCACGCCGACGATGGTGAGCCCCTGCTTCTCGTACTTCGCGTGCCAGTCCCGCAACTGCGGGATCACGTTCTTGCAGTTGTATCAGCCGTAGGTCCAGAACTCCACCAGCACCACCCGCCCGCGAAGCCCGGCGAGCGAGAGCGGCTCGCTGTTGATCCAGGGACCGCCGGTGACCTCCGGCGCGGTCTGGCCCACCTTCACCAGGACGCCGGCGGCCTCGCCGGCTCCCGTCCCCGCCAGCAGCATGCCCACCATCAGTGCAAGCGCTCGGATCCGTCTCATGGCTCCGCCAGTCTACCCGGCCGGGGCCGGGCCGATGTCACGCCGCTGTCAAATGTGGCCCTATAATGAAGATCGGCGAGGGGGTGGGCACGGGCCCGCCCTGGAGCACCGGCGCCGGAACGCCCCTGGGCAGCGGGAGGGATGGAAGGCATGAGTGACGACCGGAAGCTGGCGATGTTCATGGATTTCGAGAACATCGTCCGCGGCGTCAAGGAAGCGCAGTACAAGCAGTTCGAGATCAAGCTGGTGCTGGAGCGGCTGGTCGAGAAGGGCAAGATCATGGTCAAGCGGGCCTATGCGGACTGGAACCGCTACGCGGAGTACAAGCGGCCCTTTCACGAGCACGCCATCGAGCTGATCGACGTCCCCCAGAGCCGCTACAGCGGCAAGAACTCGGCGGACATCCGCATGGTCGTGGACGCGATGGACCTCGCCTACGCCAAGCAGCACGTGGACAGCTTCGCGCTCGTCTCGGGCGACTCCGACTTCTCCCCGCTGGTGTCGAAGCTGCGGGAGAACGACCGCTACGTGATCGGCCTCGGGGTCAAGTCGTCGTCGTCCGAGCTCCTGGTGGGCAACTGCGACGAGTTCATCTTCTACGAGGACCTGATCCGCGAGTCCAAGAAGACGACCGCGCTGCGCGGGCTGCCCGAGAAGAAGGCGGAAGCGTTCGCCCAGCTCATCGAGGCCATCCAGGCGCTGCAGCGCGAGAACAAGGACACGCTGTGGGGCTCCATGGTCAAGCAGACCATGATCCGGAAGAACCCCGCGTTCAACGAGTCCTACTACGGCTACTCGACCTTCTCGAAGCTCCTGGAGGAGGCGGCCAAGCAGAAGATCGTGACCCTCGAGCGGGACGCCAAGAGCGGGACCTACATCATCACGTCGGTCGAGTCCGACCGCGCGGCCTGAGCTCGGACGCCGTGGCTCAGCGCCGTCGCTCGATGACGCTCGACTCGCCCCCGGTCGCTGATCAGCGCGGTGAGGATCCAGCTCACGACGCTCACGATCAGCGCGCCCCAGAACGCGGGCCAGAAGCCGGCCACGTGGAAGCCGGAGACGAAGACGGAGACGAGCCACAGGCAGAAGGCGTTGAGGACGAGCAGGAAGAGTCCGAGGGTCAGCAGCGTGATCGGGAACGTCAGCACGACCAGGATCGGACGCACGATCGCGTTGACGAGCCCCAGCAGCAACCCCGCCACCAGCGCGGAGGCGAGCCCGTCGAGCCGGATGCCCGGCCCCACGTACGCCGCCACCAAGAGGGCCAGCGTGTACACGACGATCCGAAGGATGAATCCCATGGCTCGCGTCCGAGTCTACACCCTCCGCGTCGCGGCCGGCCTGCTCCTGACCGCGTGGGCCGCGTCGGCGGGCGCGCAGGACGCGCCGCGGTTCACCGCGGATCCCGCGATGACCAAGGGCCCGGCCGCGGCCCCCGTCACCGTCTTCGAGTGGAGCGACTACGAGTGCCCGTTCTGCCAGCGCGCGCAGGACGTCCTCCAGCGGCTGCAGGCGGAGTTCCCCGACACCGTGCGCTTCGTGTTCAAGGACTTCCCCCTGCGCTCCCATCCCAACGCGCTGCCCGCCGCGCTCGCGGCCCGCTGCGCGGGCGCCCAGGGCCGCTACTGGGAGTACCACGACCTGCTCTTCGTGGCCCAGCCCGACCTCGCCCGCGACCACCTGATCGGCTACGCGCGGCGGCTCGGGCTCGACGCGCCCGCGTTCACCGAGTGTCTCGACACCGGACGGTACCGGGACGCGGTCCTGGCCGAGCAGCGCGAGGGGCGCGAGGCCGGCGTGCGCGCCACCCCCACGTTCTTCATCAACCAGCGCAAGATCGAGGGCGCCCTGCCCCTCGAGGAGTTCCGCGACGCCATCAAGCAAGCCCTGCGCGACGCCGGCCGCTGAGCTCGCGCGGAAGGAGACCGCCTCCGTGACCACCCCGCCCGTCAGCCTCTTCGTGACCACGAGCACCGTGCCCTGGGTCGAGCGTCGCCCCGGCGTCTTCTGGAAGACGCTCTGGGAGGACGGCGCCGCACAAGGCCATCCTCATGCGCTACGAGCCCGGCGCGACGATCCCGCGGCATCGGCACGTCGGCGACGAGCAGATCTACGTCCTCGAGGGCAGCGTCGCGGACGACACCGGCGTGTGCACGGCCGGCAACTACGCGCGTCGCCCGCCCGGCTGCGTGCACACCGTTACCAGCCCCACCGGCGCGCTCGTCATCGCCATCACGTCCGGCCCAACCGAACCCGTCTAGCCTCCTTCCGCGGTCTGCGTCGTTCGCGCGCGCGCTCGACGGGGAGGGGGAGGCCGCGGGGGGCGGGGGTGGGCCTCTGATCACGACCCGCTTTCTCGTCTGCTTGCGACGAGGAGTTCCCATCCGGAGGGAGCTCCCGCTAATGGCGGGCGTCGGAGCAGCGGCCCGCGCCCGCCTCGTCGTAGTGCAGCGCGATGCCGTTGACCGCGACCCGCGGCATCAGGCCTCCACCTGCCCCACGTCGAGCGCGTCGGTCAGCGTGCGCAGCATCAGCGCGAAGCCGGCGCGGACCCGCTCGTCACAGCCCTCGGCGCTCTCACCGTAGAACACCGCGATGATGTAGGCGGGCAGCGTCGGATGGCCGGGGGCGCTCACCGTCTCGAGCACGCGGTCCGACTCCTCGCCGTCGCCGTCCAGCGTGAGGAGCCACTCCGTCACCGCGTGGTGCGCGTCCTGGATGCGCGAGTCGGCGAGAAGCGGGAACGGATGCCCGAGACTGCGCTCCAGGATCTTGAAGAGGAGGAAGCAGAGCCCCAGCGCGGCGCGCTGCACGGAGGCGTCCTGCTCGTGGGTGACCGAGTGGGCGAAGGCGGCCACGTGCGGCTGCCGGGCGAGGAAGTCGCTCGCTTCCTCGGCGACCCGCCCGGGCGGATACGACGCGGTCTCGCGCCAGACTTCGTCCACCAGCGTCTGATCGATGCTTCGCACGGTCGCGCGAAACTCCTTGCGGCCCCCCGGGGATGTCCGGTAACGTGAGTGGCTGAATTCTAGCATGGAGGTTCGAGCCGCGATGATGACCTCGGAGCACTTCTGGTTGACGGTGGGATTCCTCGGGCAGGCGTTCTTCTCGGGGCGCTTCCTCGTCCAGTGGATCGCCTCCGAGCGGAAGAAGGAGAGCGTGATCCCGGTCTCGTTCTGGTTCTTCTCCATCGGCGGCGGCCTCACCCTGCTGATCTACGCCATCTACCGCCTGGACCCCGTCTTCATCCTCGGGCAGGGGGCCGGCCTGTTCGTGTACCTGCGCAACCTCTACCTGATCCGTCGCAAGCAGAGCGGCCTGGCCCAGGCCAGCGCGTAGCCCGGCCCCGGCCGGCAAAGGAGCTGTTCATGGATTCCACCATCCGGTGGGGAGTGACCCAGTCGCATCCGATCCTGATGATCCCGGGCCCGACGGAGCTGCCCTTCCCCGTCGTCCAGGCGATGAATCAGCCGGCCACCATCCAGTACGACATGAACTTCGACGTCAAGATCCTGGAGCCGGTGACCCTCGCGCTGCGGGACATCTTCCAGACGAGCCGCGGCGAGGTCATCGCGATGCCCGGCTCCGGGCCGCACCGCGCTCGAGGCCTCCGCGATCTCGGTGCTCGAGCCGGGCGACCGCGCCCTCGTGGTGGTCGCGGGCGTCTTCGGCTCCCTGATGCGCGAGATCATGACGCGCGCGGGCGCCGAGGTCACCGAGCACACCGTGGAGTGGGGCCGCCCGCTCGACCTCGCGCGCCTCGAGAAGGACATCGAGCGCGTGAAGCCCAAGGTCGTCTCGATGGTCCACAATGAGACGTCCACCGGCACCACCTATCCCGCCGCCGAGGTGGGCCGCATCGTGAAGCGCCACGGCGCGCTCTTCATGCTCGACACGGTGTCCTCCCTCGCCGGCCTCGACGTGCGCACCGACGAGTGGGGCGTGGACTTCAACATGACCGGCTCGCAGAAGTGCCTCGCCGCGCCGCTCGGGATGGCCATCGTGTCGGTGAGCCCCGCCGCGTGGGAGGCGATGGAGCGCCGCAAGCACAAGGCCAGCTCGTGGGCCTACGATCTCCTCCGCTGGAAGGAGAACTGGATCCCCACCTCCCGCGGCGGCCACATCCCCGACGGCAGCCCGCGGCGGCAGCCGGTCTCGATCCCGACGCACCTCACCCAGGCCCTGGGGGTGGCGCGCCGCCTCATCTTGGAGGAGGGCCTCGCCCACCGCTTCCGCCGTCACGCGGCCGCGGGCCGCGCGTTCCGCGCCGGCGTCGAGGCCATGCGCCTGCAGATGTTCCCGGACGCGTCGCTCATGTCCAACACCGTGTCGTGCTTCAAGACGCCGGACGGGATCGATCCGGCGGCGGTGGTCACCCACATGCGCGATCGCTACGGCATCCTCATCGGCACCGGCCTGGACAAGATCCGCACCAGCGCGCTGCGCGTCGGGCACATGGGCATCACCTCGAGCCCGATGTACGTGCTGCCGACGCTCTCCGCGATCGAGATGACGCTGCGTGACCTCGGCTACCGGAGCGAGGCGGGCGCCGGCGTGTCCGCCGCCCAGGCCGTGTTCTCGGGGCCCGGCGCATGATCGTCGCCCCGGACGACTTCCCCTCCGTCTTCGACGGCAGCGAGGCGCACCAGCGGGCGAAGCGCCTGGGCGCGGTGCGCGTCTTCACCGAGCGCGGCGCCGATCAGGAAGTGGAATTGATCCGCCGCATCGGCGACGCCCAGGCCGCGCTCAACATCCGGGCCCACGCCCGCTTCAGCGAGGCCGTGTTCGTGGCCTGCCCCCGGCTCAAGATCGTCTCGGTGTGGGGCACCGGCACCGACAACATCGACCTCAACGCGGCGGGCATGCGCGGGATCACCATCTGCAACACCCCGGGCATCAACGCGTTCGCGGTCGCCGAGCACGCGCTCACCCTCATGCTGGTGGTGGGGCGCCGGATCCTGACCATCGACGCGGAGATGCGCCAGGGCCGCTGGCCGCGCGAGATGCTGACCCAGCTCGTGGGCAAGACCCTGGGCGTCTTCGGCATGGGCGCCATCGGCGGGCGGCTGGCCACCATCGCGCGCGGCATCGGCATGAACGTGCTGGGCTGGAGCGCGCTCGGCGACGAGGCGCGCATCCGCAAGACCGGCGCCAAGCCGGCCTCCAAGGAAGAGATCCTCACGACCGCGGACGTGGTGAGCCTGCACGTGCGGCTCACCCCGGAGACGCGCAACTTCATCGGGCGCAAGGAGCTCGCGATGATGAAACCCACCGCGATCCTGGTGAACACGGGCCGGGGCGCGCTGGTGGACCGGGAGGCGCTGCTGGCCGCGCTGCAGGAGCGCCGCCTGCTGGGCGCCGGGCCTCGACGTCTTCCACCAGGAGCCGCTGGCCGCCGACGACCCGATCCTGAGACTCCCCAACGTGGTCGTCTCGCCCCACAATGCGGGCCAGACGCCCGAGGTCATCCGCGACGGGCTCCTCGCCGCGGTGGCCAACATCGAGAGCTACCTCCAGGGCAAGCCGAGCAACCTGATCGTCTCGCCCGGGCGGTAGCGCAACCCCTCAGCGGATCGAGAAGGAGGACTGTCATGGCGAAGGTTCTTCGGTGCGGTGACCTGATGGCCGGCTGCAACACGGTGATCGAGGGCAAGGACGTGGCCGAGGTGATGGCCAAGGGCGCCGAGCACGCCAAGAAGGATCACGGGCTCGCGGCCATTCCGCCCGACATGGTGGCCAAGGTGCAGGCCGCCATCAAGGACAAGTAGCGGACGGCGCGGAGCACCCCCTCACCCTGCCCTCTCCCCCAAGGGGGAGAGGGCTCTTCTGCTCGTCCACCCTCTCCCCTCTGGGGAGAGGGTAGGGTGAGGGGCTGCAGTCAGGCGGTCAGGTCCACCAGCACCTTCATCACCGGGCCGCCGCGGAGCGCTTCCTCCATGCCCTCCTGGAGGCCCTCGAGCGGGATCTTGCGGCTCACCAGCGGCGAGAGCGTCACCGCGCCGGAGGCGGCCAGGCGGATGGCTTCCTCCCAGTCCTCGCGGTTGTAGAGACGGCTGCCGTGCATGGTGACCTCGCGCGCGAACATCGGGTAGAGATTCACCGGCGTGGGTTCCGAGTGGATCGCCACGATGCTCACCGTGCCCCAGACGCGCACCGTCTCCGTCATCACGCGCGCCGCGGCCGGATGGCCGGTGACCTCGAAGGCCACGTCCACCCCCTGCCCCTCGGTCCACTCGTTCACGAAGCGCACCGGGTCGGCGTCCATCCCGATCACCTCGAGCCCGAGGCCGCGCAGCAGCTCGATCCGGTACGGGTTGACCTCGCTCACGATGACGCGCGCGCCGCGATGGCGTGACACCATCGCGATGAGGGCCCCGATGGGCCCGCCGCCCAGCACCAGCACCGAGTCGCCCGACTTGACCGCCGCGCGCCGCACGTCGTGCGTGGCCACCGCGAGCGGCTCGATCATCGCGGCCTCGTCGTCGCCGAGCGAGGCGGGCACGTGGAGCATGCGCTTGGCCTCCACCGTCCAGTAGTCCTGCATGCCGCCCGGCAGCTCCACGCCGTAGATCTTCAGGCGATAGCAGAGGTAGTAGCCGCCCATCCGGCAGGCGCGGCACTCGCCGCAGGCGTGAATCGGCTCGACGACGACCCGATCACCCGGACCGAATCCGCTGCCCGCCGGCGCCTCCACCACCTCCGCGAAGGTCTCGTGCCCGATGATCCCGCCCTTCGGGATGCGGTGGTCGAGATGCCCCTGGAAGATGTGCAGGTCGGTGCCGCAGATGCCCGCGCGCAGCACGCGGAGCAGCGCCTGGTCCGGGGCGCGGGTGGGGCGCGCCGCGGGCACCGTGCGAAAAGTCCGGGAGCCTTCGTAGAGGGACGCTCTCATGCGCGAGTCTCCTTGGTCGGGTGCGGGACGAGTGACGCCGGCACTATCTAGGGGTGGCGCCGCCGCGGAGTCAAGAGGGTCCCGGCGCGCGGGGCGCCCGCAGCCGCCAGAGCGAGATCCCCTGCGCCAGGAGCGCGACCGCGACCGCGGCGGCGAACGCGGTCGCGATGCCGAGCGGGACCAGGCCCAGGGCCAGCACCAGGCAGAAGCCGGCGAAGGAGAACAGGCCGAAGAGCAGGCCGCGCAGCACGCCGATGGCCGCGCCCGCGCCCTGCTGCCGGTGGCCGAAGGCGGTCAGGATGGCCGCGAAGAGCGGATAGGTCGCGAGCAGCCCGCTCCACCGCGCGCCGAGCCGCGGCGCGAGCGCGGTGAGGACGAGCACCACGGTGGTGGCGAGCACCATGCGCGCCGGCAGATCCCAGCGCGGGGACACCACGGGCGCAGCCCCGGGGGCGCCCCGCGGCATGAGGCGGAGCGAGACCGCCAGCGCGACGATGACCAGCGCGAACAGGGCGACGGCCCCGAGCCCCAGACCCTGCACCAGCGCCGCGACGGCCCCGTAGGCCACGGTGCCGGCCAGCAGGGCCGTCGGCCACGAGCGCCGGAGCGCGCTCCAGCCGTAGGCCAGGCTGAACGCGACCTCCGCGACGGCGCCCGCGAGCGAGCCCACCACCGCGGCCGCCGCGAAGGACTCCCCGTGGTCGAGCGCGATGAAGAACGCCACCGGGCCGGTGGTGAGCGGCAGGCCCACCAGCCAGCCGCCGATGGACTGGCCCCACCGCCGGCCCGCGAGCGTGGCCGCCCCGATCAGCGCGGGCGTCACCACGAGCTTGAGCGTCAGGTTGTCCATCGGCGGGGCGGCCGGCGTCCGCGGGACGCCGGACTCAGGAGCGGAGCGCGTCGCGCAGGATCTGGGCGGGGTGCTTGGCCTGGCGGCCCGCCAGGTGCTCGATCTGCTGGCGGCAGGAGACACCCGGCGCGACGATCTCGGTCTCGGCGGTCGCCGCCTTCACCGCGGGCGCGAGACGCCGGTTGCCCAGCGTCACCGAGACGTCATAATGCTCGCGCTCGAAGCCGAAGGACCCGGCCATGCCGCAGCAGCCCGAGTCCACCTCCGCCACCTCGTAGCCGGCCCATCGCAGCGCGGCCACCGTGGGCGCGGTGCCGACCATGGCCTTCTGGTGGCAGTGGCCGTGGAGCAGCGCCTGCTTGCGCACGGAGCCATTGGCGAAGGGCAGCGTCAGGCCCCGCGCGCGCTCGCGCAGCAGGAACTCTTCCAGGAGAAACGCGGAGGCCGCCACGCGGCGCGCCTCGTCGGTGCGCACCAGCTCGACGGTCTCGTCCCGCAGCGTGAGAAGGCAGGAAGGCTCGAGCCCGACGATGGCGGCGCCCCGGTCCACCCAGGGCAGCAGGCGCGCCACGTTCCATTCCGCGTGCGCCTTGGCCTCGTCGAGCATGCCCTTGGAGATCAGCGGCCGGCCGCAGCACTTCTTGTCCACGAGCTGGACGCGGTAGCCGGCCGTCTCCAGCAGCTCCACCGCGGCGCGCCCGATCTCCGGCGCGTTGTAGGTGATGAAGGTGTCGTGGAAGAGCACCACGTCGCCGCGCGGGGCCTCGACCGGCGCGCGGCGTCGATCGAACCAGTCGGTGAAGGTCTCGCGCGCGAAGGCGGGCAGCGGCCGCCGCCGGTCGATGCCCGCGACCCGCTCCATCAGCCACCGGTTCGGCCAGGAGCGCGCGATCCAGTTCGAGATCGGGGCCAGCCGCGAGCCGAGCCAGGAGAGCCGCGCGATGTGCCCGAACAGGCGGTTGCGGAGCGGCAGCCCGTTGACCGCGTGATAGTGGTGCAGGAACTCGTACTTCATCTTGGCCATGTCCACGTTGGACGGGCACTCCGCCTTGCAGCCCTTGCACTCGAGGCAGAGATCCATCACCTCGTAGAGCCGCTTGCCCGCGAAGTCGGTCGCCGGGACCTGGCCCGACAGCACCGCCCGCAGCGCGTTGGCACGCCCGCGCGTGCTGTGCTCCTCGTCCCGGGTGGCCATGTAGGACGGGCACATGGTGCCCTCGAGCTTCTTGCGGCAGACGCCGACCCCGTTGCACATCTCGACCGCGGCCGCGAAGCCGCCCTGCGCCGAGAAGTCGAGCAGGGTCTTGGGCTCCCACGTCTTGTACTTGGCGCCGTAGCGGAGGTGCTCGGTGACGCCGGGGCTGCCCACGATGTTGCCCGGGTTCATCAGCCCGCGCGGATCGAAGGCGGCCTTCGTCTCCTTGAACGCCCGGAACATGGTCGGCCCGAACACCCGCTCCAGGAACGGGCTGCGGGCGCGGCCGTCGCCGTGCTCGCTCGAGATGGCCCCGCCGAAGGAGAGCACGAGGTCGAAGATCTCCTCGGCCATCACCCGGACCTGCTCGAGGCCCCGCTCGGTCTTGAGGTTGATCAGCGGGCGGATGTGCAGACACCCCACCGAGCAGTGGCCGTAGTAGGCGGCGTCCGCCCCGTGCTTGGTCATGATCTCGGTGAAGCGCGGCACGAACTCGGGCAGGTGCTTCGGGTCCACCGCGGTGTCCTCGATGAACGCGATGGGCTTGGATTCGCCGCGCGTGCCCAGGAGCAGGCCGAGGCCGGCCTTGCGGAGCTTCCAGATGGACTGCTGCTCGGCCGAGTCGGTGGCGATGTGCGAGGCGTAGCCGAAGCGGCCGCGCGTCCGCCGCGCCTCGAGGTCCGCGACCTTGGCCTTGACCTCCTGCTCGGTGTCCCCCGCGTACTCCACGATCAGGATCGCGGCGGGGTCGCCCTGCACGAACCCCATGCGGGTGGCCTGCTCGATGTTGTTGCGGGCCAGGTCGAGGATCATCTTGTCGGTGAGCTCGACCGCGTACGGGCCCGTCTCGAGAATTGCCTGCGAGGACTCGAGCGCCTCCTGCATGTCGTGGTAGTGGATCACGTCCACCGCGGTGGCCTTGGGCTTGTTCACGAGGCGCATCTTGGCCTCGACGACCGTGAGGAAGGTGCCCTCCGAGCCCACGATGAGCCGCGCCATGTTGAGCGGCCGGTCCTTCACCAGCTCGTCCAGGTTGTAGCCGCACACGCGGCGCCAGTGCCGGGGGTACCGCGTCCGGATCTCGGTGTCGTACTGCGTCCGGATCCGGTCGATCTCGCGGTAGATCTGCCCCTCCAGCCCGGGCAGGCGCATCTTGGCCGCGAACTGCGCGGGCGTCACCTCGCCGAACACCGCGCGGCTGCCGTCGGCCAGGATCGTGGTCATCTCGATCACGTGCTCGACGGTGAGGCCGTAGGCGATGGAGTGCGAGCCGCCCGAGTTGTTGCCGAGCATGCCGCCGATGGTGGCGCGGTTCGAGGTGGAGGTGTCGGGCCCGAAGAGCAGCCCGAGCGACCGCACGTGGTGGTTCAGCTCGTCCTGCACCAGCCCGGGCTGCACCCGCGCCCACAGCTCCTCGCGGTTCACCTCGAGCACCCCCGCCATGTGGCGCGAGAAGTCGAGCACCACCGCGTGGTTCACCGTCTGCCCGGTCAGCGAGGTGCCGCCGCCGCGCGGCAGGAGCGGCGCCCCGAGCTGGTTCGCGACCTCGATCGCCGCCTGCACGTCGTCGGCGTGGCGCGGGATCACCACGCCCATCGGCTCCATCTGGTACATGGAGGCGTCCGTCGAGTACAGCAGGCGGGAGTAGTGGTCGAAGCGGACGTCGCCTTCGACACGGCGGCGCAGCTCGTGCTCGAGGTCGCTCATGGCCGGGATTATGGCACGCGCCCGCGCGGGCCCGCAATTGAGCGCGGCGGCGCGGAGCGCGTGAGGGGCGCGCTCAGCGTCGCGCGGCGAGCAGGCGGGCCAGGAGCCCGTAGACGGTGGCGGCCTCGAACGGCTTGGACAGGAACCCGTCGGCGCCCGCGTCCATCGCCCGCGCCTCCGCGTCGAGGAAGCGCGCGGTCATCACCACGACCTTGGTGTCGCGGATGACCGGATCGCGCTTGATCTGGCGACAGACCTCGAAGCCGTCCATGCCCGGCATGCTGAGGTCGAGCAGCAGGACGTCGGGGCGGAACGTGCCGACCTTGAGGAGGCCCTCGAAGCCGTTCGCCGCCGTCTCCAGCCGCGCCCGCGGATGGAAGGCGCGAAGCGACGCCACGATCACCTCGGCCACGTCGAGCTGGTCGTCCACCACGAGCACGCGCAGCGGCTCGCCGGTCCCGGCTCCAAAGCCATGGGTCTTCTGGAAGCGCTCGAACTCGTCCGCGAGAATGCGGAAGTGCCCGCCGGGGGTCCGGAACGCGGACAGCTTGCCCTGCTGGATCCACTTCTTGATCGCGGCGGGCGAAACTTCAAGCATTTCACCCACTTTACCGGTCGTCAGGTACCTCTTGAGCATGCGCTTCCTGGCCACGGGGCGCGATCCGGCGGTTGACCGCATGCGGAAACTCTAGCAGCCGAGCCGCGAATCGACCGCCGAGATTCGGCGCCCCGCACGACGGAGCGGATGACCGCCCGGCGGAAAAAGTTACGCGATCGGCCCTGGAGCGAAAGGTCGGCCTCGCACGCAAAAACGGTAGGTTACAATCAACTCGTCCTGTCCTCTGGCCTGCCGCGGAGGCCCGGGTCGGGGCAGAGAGAACTGTGTCCGAGCCCAGCGAGGAAGCGCAGCAGACCATTCTCGTCGTCGACGATGAGGCGGAGGTGCGCGCGCTCGTGCGCGAGATCCTCACCCTGCACGGCTACAACGTGATCGACACCGGGGATCCCATGGAGGCGCGCCGCATCGTCGAGGCGCAGCCGATTCACCTGCTGCTCACCGACGTGGTGATGCCGATGATGAACGGCCTCGAGCTGGCCAAGCGCATCGAGGCCACCAGCCCGACCACGAAGATCGTGCTCATGTCGGGCTACTCCACCGCCGCGGTCAAGGGCTCGGCCCGGCCCCTGATCTCGAAGCCGTTCAAGACGAACGATCTCGTGAGCACGATCAAGCAGATGCTCGACTCGAAGTCCGCGTTCCGCCGGCCCGGCCCGCCGCCCGCGCCCAAGCCGGGCTTCGGACCGATCTGATGCGCCTGGCTCTCGCGCTGGGCGCGCTCCTGCTCGCCGCCGCGCCCGCGGCGGCCGCGCCCGCGGCGCCCGCGTTCACCGTCACGCTGCTCGACGGCTCCGGCCACTTCGATTCACGCGCGCACCTGGGCAAGCACGTGCTGGTCGTGCGCTTCCAGGCCTCGTGGTGCAAGGCGTGCAACGAGGAGGCGGAGGCCTTCGAGCGGGTCTACAAGAAGTACCGCGCGAGCGGGGTCGAGATGGTGAGCGTGCAGGTCCAGGATACGGAGGCCGACGCGCGCCACTTTCTCGAGGTCAACAAGGCGACGTACCCGGCCGGCCTCGATCCGCGCCTGAAGGTCGCCAACCGCTTCGGCTTCCGGGGCACGCCGTACACGGTGGTCATCAACAAGCGCGGCGAGATCGTGGCCCGCATCCACGGCCGGAGCGACGAGGCGCGCCTCACGCGGATCCTCGATCCGCTCGTCAAGCGCGCGCCCGGCCCGAAGACCCCCGCGCCCAAGGCACCCGCCCGCGCCAGGTAGCACCGGGGCGGCTAGAACCGCCGCCCCGCGTCCAGGCCCCGCACGATCATCACGAGCACGACCGTGTGGATCGCCACCGCCACCCAGTCGTGGGCCGCGACGACGATCAGCCCGTCGAGCGCGTACACCGCGGCGCCGATCGCGAAGGCGCCGAGCCGCCCGCGCCGGGCGAGCAGACCGAGGAGCAGGAATCCCACCGCGAACGGCAGGGCCATCCAGGCGACCGGGGTGGCGCCGGCCACCCAGCGGGTCAGCCCGAGCCCGATGATCGCGCCCGGGTCGTGCGAGGCGAAGGCAAGCGTGGCGTCCAGGAGCGTGAGCGCGGCCACCACGTAGAAGGCGCTCGCGCCCAGGCGGCGCGCGCGGGCGCGCGCGTCGCGGGCGACACCGCGGCTCCGCCCGCGTGCGGCCGGACCGCTCCGCGCCTCGGCGGTCAGGGGCGCGGCGGGAACCGGCCCGAACCCGCTCCGGCGCGGCCGGAATGCCGGCCGCGGGGGCGGACGGCGGAAGGGGCTGCCGTTCGGGTCCATGTTCGCTCCTCCGTCACATCGGTGTCAGACGTGTCCGTCTGGGCACCGAAGTGGCCCCTGGACGAGGCTGGGGACCTAGGGGAGCAAGCGGTGTGCCAGCGTCGTCCTCGGTCGCTGGGCTTCGTAGTGCACGAGCGCGGCGCCGCCCCGCACCGTCGCGTCCTTGTCGAGGGACAGGATCTCGAGATGCGTCGCGCGCAGCGCCTCCGCGAAGGCGTAGCGCGCCAGGGCCGCCCGCACCCGCGCCTCGATGGGCCGGAGCGACTTGGCCACGCTGCCCGCGAGCAGCACGCGCTCCGGATTGAGCCCGTTCACGATGATGGCCAGCCCGGCCCCGAGGGCGGCGCAGACGTCTTCCACCACCGCGTCCGCCGCCGCGTCCCCGCCCGCCGCGAGGCGGAAGATCTCGGCCGCGCTCACCGGACGCCCGAGCCGCTCGGTTCCGCGCCGCCCGATGTCGGTGCCGGACACGTAGGCCTTGAGACAGCCGCGCCCGCCGCAGATGCAGGGCGGCCCGTCGAAGTCGATGGGCACGTGGCCGAGCTCGCCGCCGAACCCGGACTGTCCGCGATGCAGCCGCCCGTCGAGCAATGATGCCGCCGCCGACGCCGGTGCCGAGCGCCAGCATGACGAGCGACCGCGCCCCGCGCCCGGCGCCCCACGTCCACTCGGCCAGCGCGAGGGCGTTGACGTCGTTGTCCACGTGGACCGGCACGCCGAAGCGCTCGGCCAGCATGGCGCCGAGCGGCGCCCGGGCCAGCTCGGGCGCGTGGTGGACGTCCACGCCCACCGTGCCGCGCTCGGCGTCGACGATCCCGGGCACGCCGATGCCGACCCCGATGACCGTCACACCGAGGGCTCGGGCCTGCTCGCAGAGCCGCTCGAGCAGCTCGCCGATGGTCTCGAGCGCGGTGCCCGGGCCGCGCGCGTGGGTGGGCGCCTGCTGATGCTCCAGCACCCGCCCGTCGGCGGCCACGAGGCCCGCGGCCACGGTCGTCCCGCCCACGTCCATCCCGATGACGACGTCGGGGGCCACGCGCGTCCTACAGGTCCCCGAAGTGCATGAGCCGGATGCCCTCCCGCTCGATGAGGGTGCGCGCCTCCGGATCGGTGAGGCCGGCCAGCTCGATGTCCCGCTGGCGCCCGTAGCGGCTGTAGGCGAGGTCGTCGTCGAAATAGCCGGGATGGGTCATGAACTCGGTCACGCCGCCCGGCAGCTCGCGCAGGTGGGCGAGCACGCGCTCCGACGACCAGTACGCGTCCGGGCCCGACTCGCCCATGAAGTGATCCGGCGTCTTGAGCGCGAGCTTGCGCGCCGCCGCCCGCACCTCCGCGTCCTGCGTCCGCACCGGCACCTTGATGGCGCGCGCGAAGTCCAGGACCAGCTCCAGGATCGGCTCCTGCCGGCCGACGTGGTGATGGGAGTCCAGATGCGTGGGGAACCGCCCCATGATCTTCCGGAACTCGTCGATCTGCATCCCGAGCTCGATGCGCGCCTCGTCGGGTCGGGCGCGCTGGGCGGCCTCCCGCGCGTCCCGGGTGAACGTCCCTTCCCCGTCCAGGAGCGAGGCCACCCGCTTCGCGGGCGCCACCGGCGGCCCCAGCGTGAGGTTCATGTGCAGTCCCACGCCCAGCCCCGAGGCCTTCAGCGCGTCGATGAGCGCGGGGTCCACCGGGCGGTTCACGAGCAGGGTCGTGCTCGTCACGATCCCGCGCCGGTGCGAGTCCAGGATGCCGCGGCTCACCCCCGCGGTGAGGCCGTAGTCGTCGGCGTTGACGATGAGACTGCGGGCCGGCTTCATCGTGATGGATCCTCCGTCCGGCTGTCCTGCCGAATACCCTGGATCACGTAGCGCTCGACGGTGGCGGGCCACCCGTGGGGCGGCAGGGTGGCCTCCGTGTCGAGGGCGCGGATGTGCTCGATGCGCTCGTAGCCGATGCGGGGGAAGGCCTGCGTCTCCTGGCCCAGGATCGCAGGCTCGAACCCCGCGGCGTGGAGCCGGGCGAGCGCCGCCTTGACGCCGAGGAAGCCGAAGAGCGTGAACACGAGCCGGCCGCCCGGCGTGAGGTGCGCGGGGGCGCCCGCGATCACCCGGTCGAGCAGGGCCCAGCCGTCCGGGCCGCCGTTGTCGGCCGCCGCCGTCGCGTCGGCGCGCTCGCGATCGGGCGGCGTCGGCATCTGGGGCGGGCTCGTGCAGATCAGGTCGAAGACGCGCCCGCGCACCGGCGCGAAGCCGTCGCCCTGGAGCACCTCGACGCGATCCGCCACGCCGTTGACCACCGCGTTCGCGCGCGCGCAGCGCACCGCCGCGTCCACCACGTCGGTCGCGACCACCCGCGCCCCGGCCCGCGCGGCCAGCACCGCGGCCAGGCCGATCCCGGTGCCGATCTCGAGCATCCGATCGCCCGCGCGCACCGGCAGGTGGCGGCAGAACAGCAGCGAGCCCGCCTTGGGCGGCTGCACCCCGTCGGCCACCGTGAACGTGCAGCCGCCGTGCACGAAGAGCAGCACGCCCGCGTCGGTCACTTCCCCATCACCCGCCGGAAGTAGAGCCGGAGCGCTTCCTTGAGCTGCGCCCGGGCGCCCGCGCCGGTCTGGGCATCCTCGAGCTGCTCGATGTCGATGGACAGCGGCACGCCTTCCTTCTTCACGCCGTCGAGCTCGGCGGTGAGCCCGCAGCGCTCGTCGGACTCGGTGAACACCACGCGGGCCCGGGAGAAGCTCTTGTCTTCCTGGGCGAGCTGCTCGATGGTCTCGGTGAGCAGGCGCTTGATCGCCTCCTGCTCGGGCGCGGGCACGGTGGAGAACGCGGCGGTCAGGGTGATCTCGGCCATGGCGCTAGATCCCCGCCGCCGCCGCCGCGTTCAGATGATCGAGGCCCGCCTCGAGCCCGCGCCGGCCGACCCGGATCGCCACCGGCCGCGCGAAGTAGATGGTGCCGTAGGCCTGGTGCTTCGGGACCACGTCGTGGCCCATCCTCCGCAGCGCGGCCAGCGACCGCTCGCCCACCCGATCGTCCACCCAGAGCTCGCCGCCCTCGGTGTGCACGCGCGGGGCCTCGATGGCGGCCTGCGGCGCATCGCCCTGGTCCACGATGTTGGCGATCACCTGCGGGATGGCCGAGACGATCTTGCGCCCGCCCGGCGCCCCCACCGTGAGATAGGGCTCGCCCTGCCGGAAGCCGAGCGCGGGCACCATGTTCACCACCGGCCGCTTGCCCGCCGCCACCGAGTTGGCGCGGCCCGGCTCCGGATCGAACCAGAGCATGCCGTTCTGAAGCAATATGCCGGTGCCCGGCACCACCATGCGCGAGCCGAAGAGCGAGACCGCGGTGTTGGTCAGCGAGACCATGTTGCGCTGCCGATCCACCGCGCAGATGTGGGTGGTGCAGTCGCTGCCGTCGGTGGGCAGCCGCCGCCGGCCGCGCGCCACCGCCATCCTGCCGCGGCCGAGGCCGCTCGCCGCGTCGTGCGCCCAGGCGTCCGGCAGCTTGGCGTCGCTGCGCGGGCCGGCGGCCCGGAGGCCCGCCGCCACTTCCTGGGCGTGCTCGCTCGAGGCCAGCCCGCGCCAGGGCACGCGCACCGCGAGCGGATCGGCCAGATGGCGCAGCCGGTCGAGGAAGGCGTAGCGGATCGCCTCCGCGCGCAGGTGGAGCCCGCCCGGCGTCTCGTACCCGACCTTCGCGGAGGGGAACTCGGCCAGGATGTTCAGCATCTCGACCGCGGTCGGCCCGCCGGTGGCGCCGGGCGAGAAGGCGAGCTCGAGCCGGCGATACTTCATGGTCAAGGGCTCGGCCACCCGCGGGGCGTAGCCCGCGAGATCGCTCGCGCGGAGGAAGCCGCCGGTGCGCCGCATCTCTTCGTCGATGGCCTGAGCGATCGCGCCGCGATAGAACGCCTTCGGGCCATCCTTGGCGATGAGCCGCAGGCTGCGGCCGAGGTCCGGCTGGCGCAGCACGTCGGCGGGCGCGCTCGAGGCCGGGCGGTACACGTAGTGGCCGTCGCGCAGGTAGCTGCGCGCGGTCTCCGGGAAGACGTCGAGCTCGTCGCAGTGCGGCCCGATGGTGAGGGTGTGGTACCAGTCGACCTCGAAGCCCTTCTCGGCCAGCGCGATCGCGGGGGCCATGACGTCGGCCAGATCCATCGTGCCGTACCGCGTCGAGCGCGAGGCACAACCCCGCCACCGAGCCCGGGATCGCCACCGACTTCGGACCGAAGTTGTTGGCGTCGCCCACCACCTTCCGCCACGGGAACAGGGCCTGCGCCACGCCCTCCCCCAGCTCGTAGCAGCGCTCGTGGCAGGCGGCGGGCGCCTGCACGTTGAAGTCGAGCGCGATCGTCTCGCCGCGCTTGGCCAGGTGCAGCAGCATGGTGCCGCCGCCCGCCACCGAGGACATGAAGGGCTCCACCACCGTCATCGCGAACGCGGTGGCCACCGCCGCGTCCACCGCGTTGCCGCCGCGCGCCAGGATGCCCGCGCCCACCTCGGCCCCGAGCGGGTGCTCGGCGGCCACGAGGGCGCGCGCGCTCGGGGTGTGCTTGGTCACGTCGAGGGTGGAGCGGATCATGCGGTCTCCTTCGCGAACTCGAACGGGTGGAGCCGGCAGGTCCAGACCCCGGCGTCGTTGTGGATGAGAAAGCACACGCGCACCACCGGCCCGCGGTGCGCGGTCCAGAAGAAGACGCCCGCGTCCTCGGCCTCGCCGCACTCGTCGCACACCCACGCGGTGCTGAACTGCTCCGCCTCGCGCTGCGCGGCCGCGTGGGCCTCCGCGGTCACGTAGAGCGGGGCGGCCGCGGGCATGAACGCGTTGATGTCGTCGAGATACGGCAGCGCCGGGGGCCCCGACCGCTCGCGCCAGTCGTCGAGCACCGCGAGCACCGGCGCCTCCTCGGCGGCGGCGACGTACTGCTGGTCGTCCACCAGTGCGCCGCGAGTGACGCGGCAGCGGGCCAGGAAGGCGCGCAGGTCGGGCAGCGTCACCTGGTCGCGATAGAGCCGCGCCGCGAAGTCGTCGTCTTCCTCGGCGGCGAGGATGAAGTAGGGGGACGCGGGGGGCAGCTCCAGGATGGGGCCGGACACCACGTAGAGCCGGCCGCCACCGGGCTGGGACGCCACCGCGCCGTGCCAGATGAGGGTGGCGCTCGCTCCCGGCTCGATCCACGTGAGGGCACTCGTACTCGGCATGGGCGTCGTCGTGAAGACGCCCAAGTCTAGCACGCAGCTATTCTTCGCGATCGAGCGGCGAGACCCGACGGAGCAGGTCCACCACGCCCTTGTCGTCGAAGAAGACGACCCAGCCGAGCGGGTACACCCAGGCTTCCTTGGCGGTGGTCCGGACCGCCTGCCAGTGCTGCTCGCCGAGCGAGGCCATCAGGGCGGAATCGATGGTCCGCTCGCGCGGCTCGCCCAGCAGGATCTTCACCTCGCCGGGGGTGCTGCCGCTGGTCACCTGGCGCCAGAAGCGGAACTCGCTGTAGCGCGACGTGTTCTCGAGCTCCGGATGCTCGCGGAGATACTTGAAGACCTTCTCGTCCATCTGGTCCTGCCAGACGCGCTTCTCGTCGAAGTTGGGGCTCCGGCCGTTGACCGCGAACGACTGCATGATGAAGAACTCCTCGGCGTTGGGGCCCCGGGTGGTGCGCTCGAGCACGGGCTCGGTCGCCGCGCACGCGGCGGTCAGGAGCGCCGCCGCGGCCAGCCGGGAGGACGAGCGGGTCAGTCGGCTCATGGTGATCCTCATCATGGATGGCCTCATTATATATACGAGGGGCCGCCGGCCCCTCAAATCAGGGCGGACTCCAGCACGATCCCGCGGTCGATGACCCGGGACGCCCGGCTCAGGAGGCCGGCCACCACCGGCTCGACCTCGGGCGACTCCGCGAGCTGGCGCAGGACGTCGATGAGCCGCCGCATGGCGCGGATCAGGTCCCCCTCGTGGCCGCCGAAGGACTCCTCCACGATCGCGGACCAGTCGTCCTCGCCGGAGGCCCAGCGGAACACCGACGGCATGAAGCCGGTGGAGATGGACACCGGCATCGGCAGCCCGTGCCGCCGCTGGACCTCGAGCACGGTGTTCGCGACGGACTCCATCTCCTGCAGCTTGCGCTTGATCTTGGGCCGCTTCTTGAGGAAGAGCCGCGCCACCGCCGCGTCCCCGGAGCGCGACTCCTCGATGAGCCCGGAGCAGAGCGCGGCCGCCTCCGCGAGCGTGGTGTCGCGGAGGACGCCGCGGTCCACCACCTCGGCCACCAGCAGCTCGTTGTCGTGCCGGAGCCCGGCGATGAGCTGGCCCTTGGCGAGGAGCTTGGCGTCCTGCACCGCCCCGAAGCGCTCCAGCACCTCGACGACCCGGAGAAACTCCTGCCAGTACGCGTTGCGGAAGGCGTCGAGCATCTCCCGCTTCTGGGCGAGCTGCCGGTCCACCCCGTCGAGGCCCTTCCAGGCCTGCTCGCAGCGGCTCTGCGAGCCCCACGGGCAGCGGTGGCACTCGATGGCGGCGAGCGCGCCCTCCGGGCCGTGGCTCTTCTCGCGCTCGATCAGCTCGGGCACCGACAGGCGCGTCATCTGCTCGGTGAGCCCGCGGGTGCGCTGCTCCCAGTCGCGCGGCACGTGCAGCGGCGGCGTCTGCCAGAAGACGCGCTTCACGTTGCCTTCCTTCATCTGCACGGTGCCGCCGTGGGCCAGCAGCACCTGGATCAGATCGCGGTGCCGCCGCCGGTCCACCCCCACGATGAGGCCGAGGCTGGCGCCGCTCTTGCGCCGCACCAGCGCGAGGCGCCCGGGCTCCGCGTCCGCCGCGGCGCGCCCGCGCCGCCCGCCCCGTCCGCGCGCCATCCGCGCCACCTCGAGCTCGGAGCGGGCCTGGCGGTAGCGGCCGATGCGCGCGAAGTCGCCGCAGGGGGCGTCAAAGCGCTGGCCGTCGGCGACCGCCATCTCGAGGCTTCGCACGTCGGTCTCGAGCGACTTGATGCGCTTCATGTTCTGGTACTGCCCGAACGAGGACTCGACGATGCGCCGGATCGTCGCGAGGTCGTTGCCGGTCGAGAGCAGGAGCGCCACCGAGCCGTAGCCCAGCTTGAACTGGCTCGCGATCGGCTCGGGCGGGCCGTTCACCACCCGCTTCATGTCGTCGAGCCCGTCGCGCACGTCGAGGGCCATCACGCACTTGCCCTCGGGATCGATGCCGCGGCGGCCCGCGCGCCCCGCCATCTGGGTCAGCTCGTTGTGGGTGAGGCTGCGGAAGCCGCGGTCGGTGCGCTTGGTCAGCGACTGGAGCATCACGCTCTTGGCCGGCATGTGGATGCCGAGCGACATCGTCTCGGTGGCGAACACCACCTTGCAGAGGCCCCGCTCGAAGAGCAGCTCGATGAAGCGCTTCACGGTGGGCAGGATGCCCGCGTGGTGGAGCCCGACCCCCATGCCGAGCGCCTGGAAGATGGTCTGGTTGAGCGGCGACTCCGCGATGGTCGGGTTGTCGGTGACCTGCTCGCGGATCGCCTCGTCCACCTGCCGCTGCTGCTCGCGCGTCAGCAGCGGCTTGCCCTCGGCCAGGACCGTCTCCATCGCCCGCTCGCAGCCCGCGCGGCTGAAGATGAAGTAGATGGCGGGCAGCCACCCGCGGCTCTCCAGCTCGTCGAGCATCACGGTGGGATCCACCACCCGGCGCGTGTACCAGCGCCCGCGGTCGTTGTAGCCGCCCTCGCGCTCCTCGCCGAGCAGGCGCACCTTCCCGTGGCGGACCGCGTCGTAGGTGTGGATCTCGCCCGAGAGGTCCGCGACCAGGTACTGCAGCGGCACCGGCCGGTGCGGATGGGTGATGGCCACGATGGGCCGGTGCACCAGGCTGATCCAGTCCGCGATCTCGTCCACGTTGCGCACGGTGGCGGACAGGGCGACCAGGGCCACGTCCTTCGGGCAGTTGACGATGATCTCCTCCCACACCGTCCCCCGCCCCTCGTCGCCCATGTAGTGGCACTCGTCGAGCACCACCGTGTCGAGGCCCGCGAGCCCGCCCGAGTAGAACATGTTGCGCAGGATCTCGGTGGTCATCACCACCACCGGCGCGCGGGAGTTGACCTTGACGTCGCCGGTGAGGATGCCGACCTGCTCGGCGCCCCACTGGCGGACGAAGTCGGCGTACTTCTGGTTGGAGAGCGCCTTGAGCGGCGTGGTGTAGGCGATGCGGCGGCCGCGGTGCGAGCGCGGCGTGGATGGCGAACTCGGCCACCAGGGTCTTGCCCGAGCCGGTCGGCGCGGACACGATCACCGACTTGCCGTCGAGGATGGCCGCGATGGCCCGGAGCTGGAAGTCGTCGAGCGGAAACTGGTAGCGGGCCTTGAACGACTCGAGGAGCTGCTCTGCCACGGCCACGGCACCTCCCTTGCCCGCGCCCTCACGTTACCACGGCCTTGCGCGGCCGCGAAGCCCCGAGTAGGCTCGGGGCCATGAAGGTCACCGGCCCATGAAGCTCACCGGAAAGATCGCCCTCATCACCAACGTCAGCCACTTCATGGGCCCCGCCATCACCGAGGAGTTCTGCCGCGAGGGCGCCTCGGTGGCGCTGCACGACCGCGACGAGGCGGCGATCAAGCCCTACGCGCTCATCGCGGAGCGCCTCGGGCGCGACGTGCTCTCGCTCGGCGGCGACCTGAGCCGCTCGGGCGAGGCGGAGCGCGCGGTGGAGGCGGTGGTGGCGCGCTTCGGCCGGCTCGACATCCTCGTCAACAACAACGCGCACCCGCCGTCCGGGAGCCCGGTCGAGGAGATCACCGACGCGGCGTGGCGCGAGATGATGGCGCGGCTGCTCGACGAGCCGTTCTTCTGCCTGCGCGCCGCGCTCCGGGTGATGCGGCCGGCCGGGCGCGGCAAGATCATCAACATGTCCTCGGCCGCCGCGTTCCCCGGCCTCCCCAACTACGCGGCCTACACCGCGGCGCGGGCGGGCGTGAACGGCCTCACCAAGGCGGTCGGGCGCGAGGTGGCGGGCGCGGGCATCCAGGTCAACGCGATCGCGCAGAACTACGTCGAGAACCCGACCTACTTCCCGCCCGCCCTCACCGGCGACCCGGCCCGCCTCGCGCGCATGGTCAAGAACATCCCGGCGGGCCGGCTCGCCCGCGGCGAGGAATCCGCCCGCCTGGCCGTGTACCTGGCCTCCGAGGACGCCGACTTCTTCATCGGCCAGGTCATCCCGTTCGCGGGCGGCTGGGTGACGCCGTGATCGTCTTCCACGTCGCGATCAAGACCGGCGACGACTACCTGCAGAAGCGCGAGCCCCATCGCAAGACCCACCTCGATCGGCTCATGGGCCTCCGATCGCAAGGGCTCGTCATCGGCGGCGGGCCCACCCCGGACGGTCGCGGGGCCGACGTGTTCTACCGCCTCCAGCAGCCGGACGACCTGCGCCGCCTGGTGGAGGAGGATCCCTACTTCACGGGCGGGGTCTGGCTGAGCTACACGCCGCGCTCCTTCTCCCAGTTCCTCGAGCCCTGGGAGCTGCCCCCGCTCGTCACCGACGGCTCGCGCCCGGTGATGCTGGTGGAAGGCGTGGCCCCCGACGTGGAGATGGCGTCGTTCGCGCTGATCGAGGCGCGGGGCGGTGGGCGCATGGCGTTCGGGGGGTTCTTCCCGGGCGGAGAGACCCTCGCGGTCATGCGCGGCGACGACGCGGCCAAGGCGCTCGACGAGCTGCGCGCCACCGGCTTCTGGGACGAGGCGTCGCTGCGCGCCCGTCCCCTCCTCTACGTCCTCTAGCGGGCGAACCCTCTCCCCTCTGGGGAGAGGGTAGGGTGAGGGGGCCTGAGGGTGAGGGGCCCTGAGGGTGAGGGGTCAGCGCTCGCCCAGGGTGAGGGTGCGGATGTCGTTGAGCACCAGCTCCGGCACCAGGAACCCCGCGCTGTAGACGTTGCGGATGAACCCCTCGCGATCCACCAGGAACACCTTCAGCACGTGGCGAATGCGTCCGGTGGGCCGGCCCCGCTCGTCCCGCTCGGGCGTCCGGTCCTGCCCGTAGCTCTCCAGCACCGCGTCGAGCACGCGTCCGGACGGCGCGGTCAGGAAGCGCCAGAGCGCGGGATCGGCGTCGTAGACCTGCGCGTACTTCGCGAGCTGGGCGGGATGGTCCCGCTCCGGATCGAAGCTGATCGAGACCAGCGCGGCCTGCCGCGCGAGCCCGCTCTCGCGCAGCCGCGCCTGGAGATCGCGCAGGGTCTGGCTCGCCAGCGGGCAGCCGAGCCGGTCCGGACACGCGGTGTAGATGAAGCTCACCACCGCGATCTTGCCCGCCATCAGCGAGCGGGTGTCCACCGCCCGCCCCGCGGTGTCGCGGAGCGTGAAGGCGCCCACGCGCTTGATCGCGGGCAGCTCGTAGCTGCCCGGCGGCGGCGGCACGAACGCGGGGGTGAACGCGCCCTGGATGAACTCGTCCGGGGCCGCGGGGCCGGTCGAATGCGCCGTCGCGATCCCCGGCCCCAGCGCGCCCGCGGCCAGGACGACCGCGAGCGCGCCCGGACCGAGACGGCTCCGCATGGCTACCGGGACTTGCTCCCGAAGTTCATGATGTGCGCGCGGCCGACCTTGGTGAAGTCGGTGGTGAACTTCGGCACCAGCTTGCCGTCCTCCCAGGCCATGCCCTTGAGCCACTGATCGCCGGGCTTGTCCCACTGCGAGAGCAGCGAGGTGGTGGCGTACACGCGCTGGCCGTCCCACGAGGTCGACACCATGTTGGCCTGGTCCCCGAGCTTCACCTGGTGGATCAGCTTGCCCTCGAACGGATTGGTCACGTCGTAGATCCGCATCGTGCCGTCGCCGTAGGAGTTGACGTAGATCTTGCTGTCGTCGGGCGCGATGCTGATGTCGACCGGGATATTGGCCCCGATCTCGGCGATGTTCTTGGCCGCCCACTTGCCGTCCGCCTGCTGGTGGATCAGCACGAGCTGCCCGGTGAGCGCGGTGGAGGTGAAGGCGTACGGGTGATTCGGCAGCAGCGCCCACCGGAGCTCGAGCGGGGCGCCGGGAACCGAGAGCACCTGCAGCGGCTTGCGCGCGTGGAAGTCCCACACGATGACCGACGAGCCGAACTGCTTCATCGCCTCGCCGTCCTTCAGGAGCTCCCCGATCGGCCGCATGTAGTTCTTCCGGCCCGCGAACGACGACGTGAGCATGCGGTTGAGGTTGACGTTGACCCGCACGTCGTAGCCGTAGACCGCCTCCGCGGGCATCCAGATCGTCCGGATGAACCGGCCGTCGTTGCTGTACTCGGCCAGCCCGGTCCGGCCGCCGCCGTCCTTGGCGTTGGACAGGGCCGAGATCAGCATCCGCCCCGGCAGCGCGTAGAACGTGTGGGGGCCCACCAGGCCGCCGGTGTCCTTCACGAAGGTCTTGATCGTCTTCACCAGCTTCGGCTGGGCCGGGTTCGTGGCCACGTCGAAGATGAAGATCTGGCTGGTGTCGAGGCCGCCCGCCCAGAGGAACCGCCGGTCATCGGTGAAGCCGGCGTGGTGGGCCTCGTGCTGGCCGGGCACCGGGGCCCGGTGGACGATCTGGCCGTAGCGGCCCGACGTCGGGTTGACGTCCACCGTGACGATGCTGTCGTTGCCGTCCGCCACCCCCTTCACCCCGAGGGTCCACACGTAGATGAAGTCTTCCTGGCCCGTCACCTTGGGCAGGAAGGGGGACTGGCAGGTCTCGTCGGCCACGGCCGGCGCGGCGGGCGCCATCGCCAGGGCCATCGCGAGCAGCCACACCCCACAGCCACTTCACGGTCTGTCGCATGCGCATGTGACGCCTCCCTCGGGTCAGGTTGGTGGAGCGTCCAGATGGTAGTCCGACCGGAGCCGGAATCCGGCGCAAAATTCTTCGTTGACAGCCCAAACATGATTAGGTATACCTAACCGCCGTAGGAACAGGGCCCTAAGAGTGAACGGAAAGGTACCCGAATGATCGACCGGCCGGCCGTCTCCCGGAGCCCCCGCGGATGATCCTCTGCCTCTGCCGCGGCGTCTCCGACCGCACCGTGGAGGCGGTCATCGCGGAGGGCGCGTGCACCCCCGCCCAGATCGAGCGCGCGTGCGGCGCGGGCGGGGACTGCGGCGCCTGCGGCGACCTCCTGGACGCGCTGGTGGAGCGGGCCCGTGACGGGCACTATGGTGGGCGGCAGCAGTCCACTAACGTCCTCACGGGGGGAATCTATGAAGGGGCACGACCAGGTGGTGAGCCTGCTCAACGACATCCTCACGGCGGAGCTGACCGCCATCAACCAGTACTTCATCCACGCGCGGATGTGCGAGAACTGGGGCTACAAGCGCCTGTGGAAGAAGCTGCGCGAAGAATCGATCGGTGAGATGCGGCACGCCGACCGGCTCATCGAGCGGATCCTGTACCTGGAGGGCGTGCCCAACGTGCAGCGCCTCAGCAAGGTGAACGTGGGGCAGACGGTGCCCGAGCAGCTCCGGCTCGATCTCGAGCTGGAGCGGGCCGCGGTGGCCGCGCTCAACGCGGGCGTGGAATTGTGCCGCGGCCTGGGCGACAACGGCACCCGCGATCTGGTGGAAGACATCCTGACCGCAGAAGAGGGGCACATCGATTGGATCGAGGAACAGATGGAGCTGATCCGGCAGGTGGGAGAGGCGCACTATCTCTCCCAGCAGATCAAGGAAGAGGATACGTGATCGACGACCCCGGCGAGGCTCCCATCGCGCGCGACGCTCCCGCGGCGACGCGCGCGAACGTGCGGATCGCGAGCACGGAGCTGTTCCGGGGACGTCGTGAGGTCGTCATCGTGCATCGAGGCCAGGAATACCGGCTGCACATCACCAAGGCGGACAAGCTGATCCTGACCAAGTAACCCGTTCACCCCAGCCAGCCACCCCGACGGGCGTTCCCGCCCGGGCAGCGAGCCACCAGAGCCGGCCGTCCCCGCGACGGAGCCGGCAGCGAGGGACGCGTCGTGTTTCACATCGGCTCTCTGATCCAGATGCTCGCCAAGGGCGGGCCCGTGATGATCCCGCTGGTGATCTGCTCCGTCGTGGCCCTGGCGGTGGTGATCGAGCGGCTCGGCTTCTGGTGGCGCCAGGGCGACCTGAGCCCCGCCGAGCGCGCGCTCGAGCTGGCCGAGCGCGGCAAGCTGGACGAGGCGCTCGAGGTCGCCCGTGCCTCCCGCACCGCGACCGCCCGCGTGATCGCGGCGGGGCTCGCCGAGCGGCAGGCCCCGCCCGCCGCCGCGATGGAAGCGGCCGCGCAGACCGAGATGAGCCGGCTCCGCAACTACCTCCCGGTGCTCGACACCATCATCACGCTCTCGCCCCTGCTCGGGCTGCTCGGCACCGTCACCGGCATGATCGCCGCGTTCGGCATCCTCTCCACGAGCGGCATGAACCAGCCGAACGCCATCACCGGCGGGGTGGCCGAGGCCCTGATCGCCACCGCGGCCGGCCTCGCCATCGCGATCGCGACCCTGGTGCCCTACAACTACTTCCTGTCCCGGGCCGAGCAGCGCCATGGACGCGATGGAGCGCCTCGCCAGCCGTCTCGACCTCACGCTGCGGGAGCAGCAGGTCCCGTGAAGTTCCGCCGCCGGCCGCCCCGGAAGGCGCGCATCGAGATCATCCCGATGATCGACACCGTGTTCTTCCTGCTCGTCTTCTTCATGATGGCGAGCCTCGCGATGACGGTGCACGGCGGCATCCCGGTCAACCTGCCCAAGGCGGCCCGCGCGGAAGCGGCGCGCGCCCCGGTCTCGGTCTCGATCTCGCGCGAGGGCGTCATCTACCTCGATCGCGAGCCGGTGGACGCGGCCCAGCTCAGCGCGCGCCTGCAGGCCCGCGCCCGCACCGAGCCCGAGCTGGCGGTGGTGATCGAGGCCGACACCGACGTGCTGCACGGCCGCGTGGTGGACGTCATGGACGCGGCCCGGCTCGCCGGCGTCGGCAAGCTCGCGATCGCGGTCACGCCGCGGGAGACGAAACGCTGACGCTCGCTTCATCCGTGCGCGCGTCCTGACTCTCCTGACCCGGCGCGTCGGGCTCACGGCGGGCCCCGCGCGTCGCCGCCGACGCCGATCCCTTCGCGCCGATCCTGCACGTGCTCGACTACCTGGGCGTCGACTATCCGGAGCGCGGTCAAGGACGGCAAGGTCGTCGACCAGGGCGAGTACGACGAGCAGCTCGAGTTCGCCGACCGGCGTGCGCACCATGATCGCCGAGCTGCCCGGCCGGCCCGAGCGCGCCGCGCTCGAGGCGACGGCGGCGGCCTCGTGGGCGCGATCCGGCGACAAGCGGCCCGGGCGAGGAAGTGGCGCGCGATCGCGGGCGACCTCCGCCGGCGCATCATCGAGCTCTACCAGGTGCGGGTCGCCCCCGGCAGGCGCCGGATCTCGCGCCCCGCCGCCGCCGACTTCGCCACCCACTGCGCGGTCTGCCACGGCGCCGCCGGCCGGGGCGACGGCCCGGCGGCCAAGGGGCTGACGCCGCCGCCCGCCGATCTCACCGACGCGGCCCGCCAGGGCCAGCACAGCGTCTTCGGGCTCTACAACACGATCACGCTCGGCATCAAGGGCACGGCGATGACCGGCTTCCCGGCGCTGAGCGAGGCGCAGCGGTGGGCCCTGGCCTTCCACGTGAGCACGCTCGCCAGCTCGGGCGACGAGCGCGCGCGCGCGGCGCCGCGCTCTGGAAGGGCGGCGCGGGCAAGAGCGAGCTGCGGCGACCTCCGCGCCCTGGTGATGGCGACGCCGCGCGACGTGACCGCGCGCCGGGCGGTGACGGCGCGGCGGTGCTGGCCTACCTGCGCGAGCGAGCCCGAAGCGGTCGCGATCGGGCCGCGAGTCGCGCCCTCGATCTGAGCGCGCGCCTGCTCCGGCGAGAGCGTCGAGGCCTATCGGCGCGGCGACGCGCCGCGCGCGCACCGGCTGGCCGTCACCGGCTATCTCGAGGGCTTCGAGCTGGTCGAGGCCCCGCTCGGCGCGGTGGACGGCGCGCTCAAGACCCGCGTCGAGGCCGAGATGATGCGCTACCGGACCCTGCTCCAGTCGCGGCGCGCCGGTGGACGCGGTCGAGGCGCAGGCGCGCGCGATCCTGGCCCTGCTCGTCACCGCCCGCCAGCGCCTCGACGCGGCCCGGCTCTCCCCCGCCACCATCTTCACGAGCGCGCTCGTCATCCTGCTGCGCGAGGGGCTCGAGGCCATCCTGGTGGTGGCCGCGCTCATCGCGCATGCTGATCAAGTCGGGCCGCCGCGAGGCGCTGCGCTACGTGCACGCGGGCTGGATCGCCGCGCTCGCGCTCGGCGGCGCTGACCTGGCTGGCCGCCTCGTACCTGGTCACGCTGAGCGGGGCCGAGCCGCGAGATCACCGAGGGCGTCACCGCGCTGCTGGCCGCGGCCATGCTGCTCTACGTGGGCTTCTGGATGCACCGCCACGCCCACGCGGCGCGCTGGAAGGCCTTCATCGAGACGCGCGTGGCAGTCCGCCCTCTCCGGCCGCACGATGTGGGCGCTCGGCTCCATCTCCTTCCTCGCGGTCTACCGCGAGGTGTTCGAGACCGTGCTGTTCTACCAGGCGCTCTGGCTCGAGGCGGGCCCCGACGGGCCGCGTCGCGGTGGGCGCGGGGCTTCGCCGCCGCCGTCGTGGGCCTCGTGGCTGCTCGCCTGGCTGATCCTGAAGCTGGGCCTGCGGCTGCCGATCGGCTGGTTCTTCGGCCTGGGCTCGATCCTCATGGCCGTCCTGGCGGTCGTGCTCGCCGGCAAGGGCATCGCGGCGCTCCAGCAAGCGGGCACCCTGCCGGTCGGCCCGCTCGACCTGCCCGCGATTCCGTCGCTCGGCCTCTACCCGACGTGGCAGGGCGTGATCACCCAGCTCGTGCTGGTGCTGCTGATCGTTGGCGCCTTCGCGTACTCGCGGCGGCGGGCGGCCTAGCACCACCCCTCACCCTACCCTCTCCCCTGAGGGGAGGGTTACTGACCCTCTCCCGCCGAGGGGGAGAGGGATTGGTGAGGGAAACCCTCGTACTGGGCGTCGCTGATCGCCTTCACGCCGCCGGGGTTGTCGAGCGAGGAGAGATCGCCGGGGTCCTTGCCGAGGTAGGTCGCGCGCACCACCCGCCGCATGATCTTGGCGCTGCGGGTCTTGGGCAGCTCGCGCGCGAAGAGCACGCGCTCCGGGCGGATCGCCTTGCCCATCGAGCGCACGACGTGCTTCGATGAGCTCGGCGCGGAGCGCCTCGGACGGCTGCTGGCCGGGGCGCAGCACCGCGAAGCACACCACGCTCTCGCCCTTGATCTCGTGCGGCACGCCGATGGCGGCCGCCTCGGCCACCGCCGGGTGGCCCACCAGCACCGACTCCACCTCGGCCGGGCCCACCCGCTTGCCCGCGATCTTCAGCGTGTCGTCCGAGCGCCCCTGGATGAACCAGAAGCCGTCGGGATCGACGTAGGCCCAGTCGCCGTGCACCCACACGTCGGGCCAGCGCGACCAGTAGGTCTCGAGGTAGCGCTCGCGGTCCTTCCAGAAGCCCGCGGTCATGCCCGGCCACGGCCGCGTGACGACCAGCTCGCCCACCTGCCCGCGCACCGGCCGGCCGTCGTCGTCGTAGACGTCGGCGGCCATGCCGGGAATCGGCCCCGCGAACGAGCACGGCTTGATCGGGCGCGATCGGGAAGCACGAGAGGATGCCGCCCGAGATCTCGGTGCCGCCCGTGTAGTTGATGATCGGCAGCTTGCCCTTCCCCGCGGTCTCGAAGAGCCAGCGATAGGGCTCGGGGTTCCACGGCTCGCCGGTCGAGGCCATCAGCTTGAGCGACGAGAGATCGTGGCGCGTGACCCACTCGGCGCCGTGGGGCATGAGCGCGCGCACCGCGGTGGGCGAGATGCCGAGCACGGTGACGCGGTGGCGCTCCAGCACGGACCAGAGCCGGTCCGGCTTCGGATAGTCGGGCGTGCCCTCGAAGAGCACCGCGGTGCCGCCGGTGAGCAGGGCGCCGCCGATCAGCATCGGCCCCATGAGCCAGCCCAGATCGGTCACCCAGAAGAGCCGGTCGTTCTCGCCCAGGTCGAAGAGATAGGCGAAGTCGTGCGCGTTCTTGATCGAGAAGCCGCCGTGGGTGAGCACGGTGCCCTTGGGCCGGCCGGTGGTGCCCGACGTGTAGATGATCAGGCACGGATGATCGGCCTCGACCGGCAGCGCGGGGCACTCCGTGGACTCCTTGGCCACCAGCTCGTGCCACCAGAGGTCGCGGCCGTCCTTCCACGGCACGTCGCCGTCGCCGCGGCGGTACACGATCACGTGCTCCACGGTGGGCGAGGCGCTCACCGCCTCGTCCGCGGTGCGCTTGAGCGGGATCGCCTGGCCGCGGCGCGCGAAGGCGTCCGCGGTGATGAGCAGGCGCGCGCCGCAGCCGTCGAGCCGCGAGGCCACCGCCTGCGCGCCGTAGCCGGAGAAGCACGGCGTGTACACCGCGCCGATGCGCGCCACCGCGAGCGTGGCGATCACCGCCTCGGCGCACATGGGCAGGAAGATCCCGACCGTGTCGCCCGGGCCGGATCCCGAGCCGCTTGAGCGCGTTGGCGAGCCGGTTGATCTCCCCCGCCAGCTCCGCGTAGGTGAGCGTGCGCACCGTGCCGTCTTCCGCCTCGGCGATCACCGCGGGCTTGCCGCCGCGTCCCTCGGCGATGTGCCGGTCCACGCAGTTGTCGGCGAGGTTGAGCCGGCCGCCCTCGAACCAGCGCGGCCACGGGATGCCCTGCGACTCGTCGAGCACGCGGCGGTACGGCGTGAACCAGTGCAGGCCCAGGTCGCGGGAGACCGCGTCCCAGTACCACTCGGGCTCCGCGATCGAGCGCCGCTGGAGGTCTTCCAGGGTCGCGAGACCGTGCTGCGCCATGAAGCGGCCCATGCGGGTGCGCGCGGCCGCCGCGGGGTCGGGCCGCCAGATGATCTCGGTGACGTCCATGGCTCTCCTAGTCCACGTCCGCGAGCGCGGCGGCGGCGATGGGCCGCCACTCCGCGAGGGCGTCGAGCCACTCGATCTGCCGCGCGGTGAACGGCGGGCTCGCGGGGCCGCGCGGCTCGAGCCAGCGCTTGAGATAGAGGCCGGCCGCGAGCAGCTTCCGGTAGCCCCCGCCCTGCTCGCGCAGGAGCTGCCCCTCGGCCAGCAGCAGCGAGCCCGCGAGCAGATGGTAGAGCGTGTCCGCCACCGGGCGCGCGGCGAGCTCCCGCTCGGCCGCGGACTGCGCGGCCCAGCCCGCGGTCTGCCGCGTCACCGCCTCGAGGTTCGCCTTCACCAGGTCCACCCACGGCTTCGCGGCCGGCTCCGTCACGCGTCGCGAGTCGCTCGGCCATGAAGGCGGCCAGCGCCTCGAGCCCGTGGTCCTTGGCGATCGCGCGCTGGACGTCGAGCGCCACCACGTTGGCCGAGCCCTCCCAGATCGCGCCGAGGTAGGCGTCGCGCAGCAGGCGCGGGTTCACCCACTCCTCGACGTAGCCGTTGCCGCCGCGGACGTTCATGGCCTCGGACGTCACGTCGCGGGCCCGCAGCGTGATCCAGTACTTGGCGAGCGGCGTCCACACCCGCGCGAGCGCGCGCGCCTCGGCCGACCCGGTGTCGCGCCGGTCGAGCAGCGCGGCGCCGTTCAGGATCACCGAGGCCGCCGCCTCCGCGTCGAGCAGCATGCCGAGCAGGTTGCTGCGCAGCAGCGGCAGCTCGATCAGCGGCCGGCCGAAGGCCACGCGCTGCCGCGCGTGCACCAGCGACTCGAGCAGGGCGCGCCGCATGATGCCGGCCGCGCGCATCGCGTTGGACAGCCGCGAGCCGTTGACCATCTCCATCATCTGCTTGAAGCCCGAGTCGAGCTCGCCCACCACGTACGCCGACCGCCCCCGCGTAGGTCACCTCGCCGGTCGCCATGGAGCGCGAGCCGAGCTTGTCCTTCAGCCGGTTGATCGTCCACGCGTTCTTGCTGCCGTCCGGCAGGCGCTTGGGCACCAGGAACATCGCGAGCCCGCGCGTGCCCTCGGGCGCCCCCTCGGGCCGCGCCAGCGTCAGCGCGAGCTCCGCGTTGGCCACCGAGGTGAACCACTTGTCGCCCCACAGGCGCCACTGCCCGTCGGCGCCGCGCCGGGCCACCGTGGTGGAGGCGCCCACGTCGGAGCCGCCGGTGCGCTCGGTCATCCACTGCGTGCCCTGCCAGAGCGCGTCGGACTCGGTGGTGGTGAGATGCGGCAGGTAGCGCGCCTTGAGCTCCTCGCTGCCGAACGCGCCGAGCATGCGCGCGCACGAGTCCGTCATGTTCACCGGGCAGAGCAGGCCGAACTCGGCCTGCGCGAAGAGATACGACAGCGCGTACTTGAGCACCTGCGGGGCGCGGCCGGGCCAGCCCAGCACGCCCGGCCGGTGCGCCATGGCGGCCAGCCCGAACCGGGAGAAGGCGATCTCCTCCATGCGGCGATAGGCCGGATGGCGCACCACCTCGTCCACGCGCCGCCCCCGCTCGTCCCAGGCGCGCAGCACGGGCGGATTGCGGTCGGCGACGGCGGCCAGCGCGTCGAGCTCGTCGCCCGCGATCGCGCCCAGGTCGGTCAGGTGCGGCCGGGCCCGCTCGTAGACCTCCGCGCCCATGACCGACTCGCAGAGGAACTGGAAGTTGCGGTCTTCCAGGAAGTAGTTCAGGCCCTTGGTCGTCGGCATGGCGTCCTGGGCGGGGGCGTCGTGCGAGGACGGCGTCGTCATGATGCAGCCGAGTCTATCGCACCCCCACGGTCTGTGGTAGGAGAGACGCGTCGCTCACCACGAACGCGAGGAGGCGGAGATGGCGCGCAAGGCAGCGGCCCCGGCCACGAAGGCCACGGCCCGGAAGTCCGACGCGGTGGACCCGAAGCACCGCTGGGACCGGCCCATCCAGGCGCCCGGCCACACCCAGGTGGATTTCGAGGAGCGGGTGGACTTCCACCGCCTGCACGAGTATCGCCTCGGCCGCACCCGCCGGGCCCTCGCGAAGTCGGGCCTGGGCGCCCTGCTGCTCTTCGACCAGTACAACATCCGCTACATCTCCGGCACCGTCATCGGCGAGTGGGCGCGCGACAAGCTCACCCGCTGGAGCCTGCTCACCGGCAACGGCCAGCCCTGGGTGTGGGATTTCGGCTCCGCGGCGCGGCATCACCGCCTCTCCACGCCGCAGCTCCCGCCGAACCAGTGCCTGGCCGGCATGGTGGGCATGCGCGGCGCGGTCTCGCCGAAGGCCGGCCTCTTCGAGGCGGCGGCGCGCGAGATCAAGGCCATCCTGACCCGCGAGGGCGTGGCGGGCATGCCGCTCGGCATCGACGTCGTGGAGCCGCCCTTCCTCTTCGCGCTGCAGAAGGTGGGCATCCAGGTGCGCGACGGCCAGCAGGTGATGCTGGAGGCCCGCGTGATCAAGAACGCGGACGAGCTGGTCCTGCTCAACATGGCCGCCGCGATGGGCGACGGCGTCTACCAGGACATCTTCGAGGCGCTCAAGCCCGGGGTGCGCGAGAACGACATCGTGGCGCTGGCCAACAAGCGGCTCTACGAGATGGGCTCGGACTGCGTGGAGGCCATCAACGCGATCTCCGGCGAGCGCTGCTCCCCGCACCCGCACAACTTCACCGACCGCATCATCCGCCCGGGCGACCAGGCCTTCTTCGACATCATCCAGTCCTACGTGGGCTACCGCACCTGCTACTACCGCACCTTCAGCGTGGGGCGCGCGACCGCGCCGCAGCAGACCGCCTACAAGCGCGCCCGCGAGTGGATGGACGGGGCCATCGCCCTCATCAAGCCGGGCGTCGGCACCGATCGCATCGCGCGCGCCTTCCCGCGCGCGCAGGACATCGGCTTCGAGAGCGAGATGGCGGCCTTCGGCCTCAACTTCTGCCACGGGCTCGGCCTCGGCCTGCACGAGCGGCCGATCATCTCGCGGCTGAACTCCTTCGACGATCCGATGGAGCTCGAGGTCGGCATGGTCTTCGCGGTCGAGACCTACTGCCCGGCCACCGACGGCACCTCGGCCGCGCGCATCGAGGAGGAAGTGATCGTGACGCCGAAGGGCGCGCAGATCATCACCCTCTTCCCGGCCGACGAGCTGCCGATCGCGAACCGGTACTAGCTACCGGGGACGGGGCCGCGAGACGCCCTTGTCGTCGACGTAGTCCGAGAAATCGGGCTTCGTCGACATGCTGACCGGGAGCTGATGCTTGATGATGAGCTGGATGACGGCCTGGCCCTGCGGCGGGGGCTCGCTGGCCGGGATTCTGCCGGTGGTACCAGACCACGCCCTTGTCGGACTTGAGCCTCCGGAGCTCCTCGTCCAGCGCGGGGACCGTGGTGGGGCGGCCGTCGAGCTGGAGCGCGCCGGAGGAGAAGACCGCCCCCGCCCGCTATCGCGAGACCCCCGCGGACGCGGCGCGCCGGGTCCGCGAGCTGATCCGCGCGCACACCGGCGACGCGCTGGTGGCCGTGCAGCCGGCCCCGCACAGCCCCCACGGAGCCTCGCCCGCCATGATCCGCGCGGGCTGGGAGGTCGCGGAAGAAGCCAACACCAAGTTCCACATCCACGCCGCCGAGGGCCAGTACGAGGGCCAGCGCACGCTCGCCGAGCACGGGGCCACGCCCATCCGCCTGCTCGACAAGCTCGGCGTGCTGGGCCCGCGCATGATCGGCGTGCACTGCGTGTGGCTCGACGACGAGGAGCTCGGCCTGATGGCCGACCGCGGGGCCGGGCTCGCCTACTGCCCGTCGTCCAACATGATCCTGGGCGACGGCATCACCCGCATCACCGAGATGAAGGCGCTCGGCATCCTGATCGGGCTCGGCACCGACGGCGGCTGCACCAACAATCGCCTGAGCGTGTTCGAGGAGATGCGGATGGCCGCGCTGCTCCAGAAGGTGCGGCATCTCGACGGCACGCGGCTCCCCGCCGAGCAGGCCTTCGCGATGGGCACGGTGGACGGCGGCCGGCTGTGGGCCTGCCCGCGGGCGACATCGCCCCCGGCATGCTCGCCGACCTGGTGGCGGTGGATCTCGAGCACCCGTCGCTGCATCCGCGGGCGCACCTGCTGAAGAACGTGGTGTACGCGATGTCCCACCAGGCGGTGACCGACGTGTGGGTCCACGGCCGCCCGGTGGTACTCGGCCAGCGCCTGGCCACGATGGACCAGGCCGGCCTCATGGAGCGCGTGCGCGCGCTGACCTCGACTGGAGCCCGCGTGACGCGACTGGACTGCTAGGCCCGCATGAGAATACTGGAGGTCGTCGGCCTCACCTGCCGCGTGGGCGGCGTCGCCGTGCTGGACGCGCTCTCGTTCACCGTGGAGGAGGGCGAGATCTTCGCGCTCTGCGGCCCCGCCGGCGCGGGCAAGACCGTCGGCCTGCGCTGTCTCACCGGCTCGCTCCCCTTCGAGTCCGGCCGGCTGATCTACGACGGCCGTGAGATCACCGGGACGGATCCGCGCGAGCGCGCCCGGCAGGGGCTGGTCCGGGTCGGCGAGATCTCCACGCCGCCCTGGTCCCTGGCGGTCACGGAGGCGATCACGCTGGCGCGACGCTGGCCGCGCTGGGGCCCGCTCAGCGCGGTCGCGGCCCGCTGGCCCGGCGCGGACGGCCGCGCGCGCGACGCCGCGCTGCTCGAGCGCGTCGGGCTCGCCGCCGACGCGCGCCGGCGCCGCGACGCGCTCTCGGCGGCGGAGCTCGCGCGGCTCGAGCTGGCCCAGGCCCTGGCCCTGGCGCCGCGCCTGCTCCTCCTCGACAGCCCGCTCGGCCGCCTGCCCCTGGAAGACCGCCCGGGCATGGCCGCGCTGATCGCCGAGCTGCGCGCCGCCGGCGCGACGATCGTGCTGACCGAGCGGGAGACGGCGGTGGCCGAGGCGGTCGCCGATCGCGTGGCCACGCTCGACCGCGGGGCCCTGGTCCGATGAGCGCGCCGGGGCTCGCGCACCTCATCGGCAGCGTCCCGCTCGCCACCACCGAGGACGTCTTCCGCCGCCTCTCCGCCGCCGCTCGGCCCCGTGCTCTCGCGCATGCCCGACGGCGAGACCGGCGAGCGCCGGCGCTGGATCTACTGGCAGCGGACGATGCTCGAGCGCCATCCCGCCATGGAGGTGGACGCGGACGCGGGGCTGCTCGAGCTGCGCCAGTGGGACGGCTCCCTGCTGCGCCGCACCGATCTCCTGCGCTTCCGGCCCGGCGTGGATCCCGACTCCGTCGTGTTCCCGACCGGCTACGCGGAGGCCGCGCGCGAGTCCTGGGCCGTCTTCACGCGGCTCCGCCGCGAGGGCGTGGTGCCGCCGGGGCTGCGCTTCCAGGTCTGCCTGCCCACCGCCATGTCGAGCGCCTGCATGTACGTGAGCCCGCGCGCGCACGACGACTACCTGCGGGTCTACGAGCGCTCGCTGCTCCGGGCGCTCGACGACATCACGGCCGCCATCCCCCACGCCGAGCTCAGCATCCAGTGGGACATCTGCCAGGAGGTGCTGGTGTTCGAGAACTACTTCCCGTCCCGCCCCGCCGACTACAAGACGCGGATCTTCGCCCTGCTCGAGCGCCTGGGCGCCGCGGTGCCCGCCGACGTCGAGCTCGGCTATCACCTCTGCTACGGCAGCCCGGCCGATCAGCACCTGGTGATGCCGACCGACGCGGGCGTGCTCGCCGAGCTCACCCGCGCCATCGTCGCCGCGGTGAGGCGGCCGCTCGACTTCATCCACCTGCCGGTGCCGCGCGAGCGTGACGACGCCGCGTACTTCGCGCCGCTCCGCGGCCTGCGCCTGCCCGAGCGCACGCGCCTCTACCTGGGGCTCATCCACCACGACGATGTCGAGGGCGACCGGCGGCGCATGGACACCGCGCGCGCCGCGGTGGGCGGCGGCTTCGGCGTGGCCACCGAGTGCGGCTGGGGCCGCGGCGAGCCCGCGCGGCTCGACGGCCTGCTCGAGAGCCACCGCCGCGCGGTGGACTACCTCCTGACGGGAGCGGCTCCCCGGATCAGCCGTCATCCATGACCGACACCATGCCGGGCCCCGCGTCGCACACGTTCTTCTCCCAGCGCCTCCGCCTGCACTATGTCGACTGGGGCAATCCCGACAAGCCGCCGCTCCTGCTGCTCCACGGCGGGCGCGACCACTGCCGCAACTGGGACTGGACCGCGGCGGCGCTCCGCAACGACTGGCACATCATCGCGCCGGACCTGCGCGGCCACGGCGACAGCCAGTGGTCCACCGACGGCAGCTACACGATGGCCGGCTACATCTACGACCTGGCCCAGCTCATCCACGGCCAGCGGCTGGCCCCGGTCACCATCGTGGCCCACTCGCTGGGCGGCAACATCGCGCTGCGCTACGCCGGGATCTACCCGGAGACGGTGGCCCGGCTGGTGTCCATCGAGGGCGTGGGGCCGTCGCCGCGGAAGCTCGCCGAGCGCAGGGCCAAGACGATCGCGGACCGGATGGACGAGTGGATCCGCGAGCAGCGCAACCTGGCGGGCCGGCTCCCCCGCCGCTACCCGTCGATCGAGGACGCCTTCCGCCGCATGCAGGACGAGAACCCGCATCTCTCCGCCGAGCAGGCGCGGCACCTCACCGTCCACGGGGTGAACCAGAACGAGGACGGGACGTATAGCTGGAAGTTCGACAACTACGTGCGCGTGTTTCCGCCCTACGACATGCGCCTGCGGGACCTCGCGCTGCTCTACTCGCGCATCACCTGCCCGACGCTCCTGCTCTACGGCAAGGAGAGCTGGTCCGGCAATCCGGCCGAGGACGGGCGCCTCGAGCCGTTCCGCAACGCCTCCGTCATCGGCTTCGACCGCGCCGGCCACTGGCTGCACCACGACCGCCTCGACGAGTTCCTGCGGGTTATCCGCGAGTTCCTCGCCTGACCCCTCACCCTGCCCTCTCCCCTGAGGGGAGAGGGAGAAGGGGAACCCTCGCCCCCGGAGGGGGAGAGGGCAGGGTGAGGGGGCGCGAGGTCAGCGCGGCAGCCGCCCCACGAACGCGGCCACCGCCTCGCCGATCTCGTCCGGCGAATCCTCCTGGATGAAGTGGCTGCCCCGCACCGTGACCTCCCGCTGGTTCGGCCAGCGCCGGCAGAACTCGCGCTGCGGCCCGGTGAGGATGACGCCCGGATCGGCGTTGACGAAGAGCTTCGGCAGGTCGGCGGCCGCGGCCAGCCATGTCGCGTACGCGTCCGCGATGGCCACGACGTCGGCGGGCTCGCCGTCGATCGGGATCTGCCGCGGCCAGGTCAGCGTCGGGCGGCGCGACTCGCCGGGCTCGAGGTACGGCCGGCGATAGACCGTCATCTCGGCCTCGGTCAGGCCGCGCAGCACGCTCGCGGGCAGGATCCGCTCCACGAACACGTTCTTCTGGAGCACCATCTCCTCGCCGCCCGGTGACCGCATGGCCTGGAAGACCTTCCGCGCCGGCTCCGGCCACTCATCCCACGTCACCGGCCGGACGAGCGCCTCCATGTAGACGACGCCGCGCACGCGCTCCGGGTGGCGCCGCGCCCAGTCGAAGCCCAGCGCCGAGCCCCAGTCGTGCACGACCAGCGTCACCGGGCGCGCCGGGACGATCGCGTCGAACCAGGCGTCGAGATAGCGCGCGTGGTCCACGAAGCGATAGGAGCCCGCGGGCGCCCGGCCCGAGTCGCCCATGCCGACCAGATCGGGAGCCAGGCAGCGGCCGAGCGCCTCGACGTGCGGGATCACGTTGCGCCAGAGATAGGACGAGGTCGGGTTGCCGTGGAGGAACACCACCGGATCGCCCGCGCCCACGTCCACGTAGGCCATCTCGGTGTCGAGCGTCGCCACGCGGCGACGCGGATACGGATCGGCGGCGGAAATCGGCTGTGCCATCGGCTGAATGCTACACTTCCCGCACCGTGCCCGCCACCCTGGCTCCGCGCGACGAAGCCGTCGCATGATTCAAGCACTCGATCACGTGGTCATCGCGGTGCGCGATCTCGACGCCGGGATCGCCGCCTACCAGCGCCTGCTCGGCCGCCCCCCGTGCTGGCGCGCGGACGCGGCCGGCGGCGGCGCAGACCGCGGTCTTCCAGCTCGCCAACGTCGCGGCGGAGCTGATCGCGCCCGCGGGCGACGGCCCCGGCGCGGAGCGCCTGCGCGCCGTCCTCGACGCCCAGGGCGAAGGGCTCGCGAGCCTGGCCTTCGCGGTGGACGACGTGGAGCGCGCCCATCGTCGCCTCACCCGGCTCGGCCTCGATCCGGAGCCGGTCGCCGCCGCGGAGAGCGTGGACCGCGCCACCGGCGCGCGCCGCCGCTGGCGCCGTACCCGCGCCGCGACGGCGGCGACCCACGGCGTGCGCATCTTCCTGATCGAGCGCGAGGCGCCGCTCCCCGCCCCGCCGCCGGCCGCGCCCGGCGAGGTCACCGGGCTCGACCACGTGGTGATCCGCACGCCCGATCCCGAGCGGGCCGCCGCGCTCTACGGCGCGCGCCTCGGGCTCGACATGCGCCTCGACCGGTCGAATCCCGCGTGGGGCGCGCGGCTCATGTTCTTCCGCTGCGGCGACTGATCGTCGAGCTGGCCCACGATCTGCGCGCCGGCGTCTCCGCCGGACCGGACCGCCTCTGGGGCCTCTCCTGGCGGACGGACGACCCGCCGGCGGCGATCGCCCGCCTCGGCGGCGCCGGCCTCGACGTCTCCGAAGCCCGCCCCGGCCGCAAGCCGGGCACGCATGTCTTCACGGTGCGCGACGGGACCTGCGGCGTCCCGACGCTCATGCTGCAGCCGTCCGCCTGACGAGCCGTCCCTCCTCATCCCCCTCTCCCCTCTGGGGAGAGGGTAGGGTGAGGGGCACAGGGCGCTGTGACGCCACTTCTTCTGCATCGCCCGCCACACCCGCTCGGGCCGGAGCGGCATGTCGAGGTGGCGCACGCCGAACGGCTTCAGCGCGTCCACCACCGCGTTGACCACCGCGGGCGTGGAGCCGATGGTCGCGGCCTCGCCGATGCCCTTCGCGCCCAGCGGGTTGAACGGCGACGGGGTGACCGTCTGGTCCGTCACGAAGAACGGCAGGTCCTCCGCGCGCGGGACCGCGTAGTCCATCAAGGTCCCGGTGACGAGCTGGCCGTCCGCGCTGTAGACCACTTCCTCGAGGAGTGACTGGGCCACGCCCTGGGCGATGCCGCCGTGCACCTGCCCGTCCACCAGGAGCGGGCTGACGCGCACGCCGCAGTCGTCCACCGAGGTGAAGTCGCGCAGCGTGACCCGGCCGGTGTCGCGATCCACCTCCACCACCGCCACGTGCGCGCCGAAGGGATACACGAGCTGCGGCGGGCGGAAGTACTCGGTGGCCTCGAGCCCCGGCTCCATCCCGGCGGGCAGACCCTCGCCGTAGGCCTTCTCGGCGATCTTGGCCAGGGTCAGGCTCTTGGCCGGCGAGCCCTTGACGTGATAGAGCCCGTCGGTGACCACGACGTCCTCGAACGCGGCCTCCAGCGCCGAGGCCGCGACCCGGCGGGCGCGCTCCTGCACCTTCTCGGCCGCCTTCACCATGGCCGAGCCGCCGACCACCAGGCTGCGGCTGCCGCCGGTGCCGAAGCCCATCGGCGCGCCGGTGGTGTCGCCGTGGCGCACCACCACCTGGTCGAAGTCCACCCCCAGATAGTCCGCGATGAGCTGGGCGAACGTGGTCTCGTGCCCCTGCCCGTGGGCGGACGCGCCGGTATAGGCGGTCACCGTCCCGCTCGGCTCGACCCGGATCATCGCGCTCTCGTAGGGCCCGAAGCCGCACATCTCGACGTAGCAGGCCATGCCGATGCCGAGCAGCTTGCGGTCGTTCTTCGCGATCCGCTCGCGCTGCTCGGCGCGGAGCGCGGTGTACTGGGACACCTCGAGGCTCTTGGCCAGCGCGCGCGCGTACTCGCCGCTGTCGTAGTTCTGCCCGGTGGGCGCGGCGTAGGGGAACGCGCTCGGCGGGATGAAGTTGACCCGGCGCACGTCCTCGGGCGGCTTGCCCAGCTCCATCGCGATGCAGTCCACCAGCCGCTCGAGATAGTAGGCGGCCTCCGGCCGGCCCGCGCCGCGATAGGCCGCGACCGACGTGGTGTTGGTGAACACGCACGTGCTCTTGAGCTCCACGTTCTTCACGTGGTACACGCCGACGCCCATCATCAGCGTGAGGTCGGGAATGAACGTGAAGATCGGGTAGGCGCCGATGTCGGCCACCACGTGCATGCGCAGGCCGTTGATGCGGCCCTCGGCGTCCACCGCGGCCTCCAGATCGGTCATCTGGGCGCGGCCGTGCGTGGTGCCGGTCATGTGCTCGACCCGGCTCTCGATCCACCGCAGCGGGACCTTCCGCAGCTTCGCGAGCGCGGCGACCGTCACGTCCTCCGGATACGTCCCGAACTTCACGCCGAAGCCGCCGCCCACCTCCGGGCAGATCACCCGGATCTGGTTCTGGGGCATGCGGAGCGCGTCGGCCAGGCCGCCGCGCAGCACGTGGGGCGCCTGGTGCGTGGCCCACACCGTGAGCCCGCCGCTGGCGAAGTCGGGCGCGGCCAGCACCGCGCGGGTCTCCATCGGGATGCCGGAGAGCCGCTGGCTGTTCATGCGCTGCTTGACCACCCGGTGCGCGCTCGCGAAGGCCGCGTCGGGATCCCCGGCCTTGATGGTGGTGCCGTGCTCGATGTTCTTCGGCGCGTCGTCGAAGAGCTGGGGCGCCCCGTCCGCCATCGCGGCGAAGGGGTCGGCCACCGCGGGCAGCGGCTCCCAGTCCACCTCGACGAGGGCGGCCGCGTCCATCGCCGCCTCCGGAGAGAGACCGATCACCGCGGCCACCGGCTCGCCCACGTAGCGCACCCGATCCAGCGAGAGCGGGTAGTGCTGGCGCCCGACCTTGACCTCGGCCACGCCACCGCCTTCGGCCGACGCGGTCGCGGTGGGGATCGGCGCGAAGTGCGCCTTGAGATCCTGGCCGGTCACCACCGCGACCACCCCCGGGAGCTTCGCGGCGGCGGCGCTCTTGATCCCGCGGACCCGCGCGTGCGCGTGCGGGCTCCGCACGAAGGCCACGTGCTGCATGCCGGGCATCGCGATGTCGGCCACGTACTGCGACACGCCCGTGATCAGGCGCGGGTCTTCCTTGCGCTTGACGTGGGCTCCCAGGAGCTTGGATGCCATGATCGGATCGTCCTCCTACAGGATGCGGCAGGCCTCGTCGAACGACAGGCGCGGCCCGCGCGGAGTGAGCTTGCTCGCGTCACCGTGACCCAGGTTGCACAGGAAGTTCGACTTCACCCGCCCGTCCGGAAAGAACTCGGCGTCCACCTTGGCGTTGTCGAAGCCGGACATCGCGCCGCAGTCGAGGCCGAGGGCGCGCGCGGCCAGCATCAGGTAGGCGCCCTGGAGGCTGCCGTTGCGGAACGCGGTCGCGGCGGCGAACTCGGGCTTCCCCGCGAAGTGCACGCGCATGTCGGCGGCCGGGAACAGGCGCGGCAGCTCGTCGTAGAAGTCCACCGCGTGGCCGATGACGGCGGTCACCGGCGCCTGCATGGTCTTGTCCACGTTGGCCGGGCTCAGCGCGGGCCGCAGCCGCTCCTTGGCCTCGCGCGAGGTCAGGAACAGCGCGCGCATCGGGCTGCAGTTGGCGCTGGTGGGGCCGAGCCGGGCCAGGTCGTAGACCCGGCGCAGGAGATCCTCCGGCACGGGCCGGTCGAGCCACACCTTGTGGGTCCGCGCGTTGCGAAAGAGCAGGTCGAGGCCGTCGTCGCTGAGCATGGAGGGAGTATCACGGCACCGCCGCGCGGCGTCAAGCCGCTGTCCGGCGCCGGCGCTTGACGGCTGTTCCCGGGCCGCCCTGTACTGTGGGGCCCGATCATGTCCGACCCGAGCTCACGCCGGCCCAGGAGCTCCTGCGCGATCTCTGGGAAGCGCACGTGCGGTACGAGTTCGCGACGCGCAACACCGAGGATACCCTCGCCACCATGGTCGAGGACGCCTACGTCAACCACATCCCGGTGTTGACCGGCGGGGTGGGCCGGGACGCGCTGCGGGAGTTCTACTCCCGGCGCTTCATCCCCCAGATGCCCCCGGACACGGAGATGACGCCCATCTCCCGCACCATCGGCGCCGACCAGGTGGTGGACGAGATGGTCTTCACGTTTACGCACACGATCCGCATGGACTGGATGCTGCCCGGCCTGGCGCCGACCGGGAAGCGGGTCGAGATTGCCCTGGTCGCGATCGTCCGGTTCCGGGACGGCAAGCTGGCCCACGAGCACATCTACTGGGACCAGGCCTCGGTGCTCGTCCAGCTCGGCCTGCTCGATCCGGCGACCCTGCCCGTGGCCGGCCGCGAGACCGCCCGCAAGGCCCTCGATCCGCGGTTGCCGTCGAACGCCCTGATCGACCGCGCCGACCGCGCGGCGCACTAAAGGAGGCCGCTCATGGCTCGGAAGCCGGCCGACATGACCACCAAGTACCTTCTCTCCGAGAAGGAGCTGCCCACCCGCTGGTACAACATCCAGGCCGACTTCAAGACGCCGCTGCCGCCGCCGCTGCACCCGGGCACCGGCCAGCCGATCGGGCCGCAGGATCTGGCCCCGCTCTTCCCGATGGAGCTGATCAAGCAGGAGGTCAGCCAGGAGCGGTGGATCGAGATCCCGGACGAGGTGCGCGACATCCTGCGCCTCTGGCGCCCCACCCCGCTCTATCGCGCGCGGCGACTCGAGAAGGCGCTCGATACGCCGGCGCGCATCTACTACAAGTACGAGGGCGTGAGCCCGGCGGGCAGCCACAAGCCGAACACCGCGATCGCGCAGGCCTACTACAACAAGCAGGAGAAGGTCGCGCGCCTGGCCACCGAGACCGGCGCGGGCCAGTGGGGCTCCGCGCTCTCGCAGGCCTGCGCGTTCTTCGGCCTGCAGTGCAAGGTGTACATGGTGAAGGTGTCGTACCAGCAGAAGCCCTACCGCCGCATCCTCATGGAGACGTTCGGCGCGCAGGTGGTGGCGAGCCCGAGCCCCGACACCCAGGCGGGCAAGCAGGTGCTCGCGCAGGATCCGAATTCGCCGGGCAGCCTCGGCATCGCGATCAGCGAGGCGGTGGAGGACGCGGCCACCCGCGACGACACCAAGTACGCGCTCGGCAGCGTGCTCAACCACGTGCTCCTGCACCAGACCGTGATCGGGCTCGAGACCCGCAAGCAGCTCGAGAAGGCGGACGACGAGGCCGACGTGGTCGTGGGCTGCATCGGCGGGGGCTCGAACTTCGCGGGCTTCTCCTTCCCCTTCGTGGCCGACCGGCTCACCGGCAAGAACAAGAAGCGGCGGATCGTGGCGATCGAGCCCAGCGCGTGCCCGAGCCTCACCAAGGGCAAGTACGTCTACGACTTCGGCGACACCGTCGGCCTGACCCCGCTCGTGAAGATGCACACGCTCGGCCACACCTTCATCCCCGCGCCGGTGCACGCGGGCGGCCTGCGCTATCACGGCATGGCCCCGCTCATCTGCAAGCTCTACGACGAGGGGCTGATCGAGGCGCGCGCGGTGCCCCAGCTCGCCACCTTCGAGGCCGCGGTGCTCTTCGCGCGGGCCGAGGGGATCCTGCCCGCGCCGGAAGCGGCCCACGCGGTGCGCGGGGCCATCGACGAGGCGCTCACCGCGAAGAAGGAAGGCAAGCGCAAGACGATCGTGTTCAACCTCTGCGGCCACGGCTACCTCGATCTCTCCGCCTACGAGGCGTACCTGGCGGGGAAGCTCCAGGACTACGAGTACCCCGCGGAGCAGGTCCAGGAGGCGCTGCGCCACCTGCCCCAGGTCAAATGAGCGTCCGTCGGGCCGCGCGGTACGGTATGCTCTACGGCAAGCGCTTCTATCCCGCAACGTAGCGGAGACCAAAGGCCCCATGTCGAACACGAGCCCCACCGCGCTGCTCCTCAACGTCGGTCACGCGATGGACCACCTCTTCCTGCTGATCTTCGCCACCGCGGTGTCGGGGATCGCGACGCAGTGGGGCATGGTCTGGCAGGACCTGATGCCCTACACCGTGGGGGCCTTCGTCATGTTCGGGCTGGGCTCGCTCCCCGCGGGCCGCCTGGGCGACCTCTGGGGCCGGCGCGTCATGATGATCATCTTCTTCCTGGGCCTCGGCGCGGCCGGCCTCGTGGTGGCGACGGCGCAGCGCCCCTGGCAGCTCGCGGTCGCGCTGACGCTCATGGGCGCCTTCGCCTCCATCTATCACCCGGTGGGCATCCCCATGATCGTGCAGAACTCGACGCGCCCGGGCTTCACCATCGGGCTCAACGGGCTCGCGGGCAACCTGGGCATCGCGGTCGCGGCGATCCTGACCGGCTTCCTGGTCCAGCAGGCGGGCTGGCGCATGGCCTTCGCGGTGCCCTCCCTGCTGTCCATCGCGTGCGGCATCACCTTCGCGCTCGTGGTCCCGCGCGAGGAGATGGCGCCCGCCAGGAAGCCCAAGCGCCACGTGGAGCTGCCCCCCGCGCTGATGGCGCGGATCTTCCTCGTGATGTCGCTGGCCGCGGTGTCGAGCAGCATGATCTTCAACTTCACCACCAACGGGAACAACCAGCTCCTGGCCGAGCGGCTCCGCGGCCTGGTGGACAATCCGGCCACCCTCGGCGTCCTCCTCGCGGTGGTCTACGCGATCGCCTCGCTCGCCCAGATCGTGGTGGGAAAGCTGATCGACCGCTACCCGCTCAAGTACGTCTACCTGCCCATCGTGGCCATGCAGGTCCCGCTCTTCGCCCTGGCCGCCCACTCGGAGGGCTGGGCGCTGTACGCCCTCATGCTGCTCTTCATGGTGGTCGTGTTCGGGGCCATCCCGTTCGTCGACGCCATGATCGTGCAGTACGTGGACGACCGGATGCGCTCCCGGGTGGCCGGCATGCGCCTCGCGGTCTCCTTCGGGGTCAGCGCGCTCGCGGTCTACCTGCTGGGGCCGACGGTCAAGGCGGCGGGCTTCACCACGCTGCTCCTGGTGATGGCGGGCATCTCGTCCCTCACCACGCTCTTCGTCTCGCTGCTGCCCGGCCGCATCCCGTCCTCCGTGCCCGCCGCCGCGCCCGTGCCGGCGCGCTAGCGCGGCCGAGCGGAACGCGGTCCATGCCCGATCCGGCCTTCTCTCCGGGCGCGCACCGGCTCGCCGAGCCGCGCTGGTTCGACGATCTGAAGCTGGGCGAGCGCTTCCTCAATCCCTCGCGCACCATGACCGAGGCGCTCTTCGCCGCCTTCCAGCTCGCCTCCGCCGACAACCACCCGATCCACTACGACCGCGAGTACTGCCACACCCACGGCCATCGCGATCTGCTCGCCCACGGGCTCCTGGTCACCGCGCAGGCCGCGGCGGGCGCGGGCATGTTCCCGCACGGGATCGGCGAGTCGCTGATCGCGTTCCTCGAGCAGTCGTCCCGCTTCCTGAAGCCGGTCTACGTGGGCGACACCGTGTATCCCGCGCTCACCATCACCGCGCTCGAGCCCGGGCGCACCACCGGGGTGGTCGTCATGCGCGCGACCGTGCACAACCAGGCCGGCGACCTGGTGATGGAAGGCGAGCACCGCTACCTGCTGCGAAAGCGCTCTCCGATCGCGACCTGATGCCGCGCCCGGACACCCGCCGCTGGCTGATCGTGGCGGCGCTCTTCGTGGTCACCTACGGCATCTCGACGCCGCTGGCCGCCTACGGCGTCTTCCTGCCCGTGCTCGCCGAGCACTTCGGCTGGAGCCGCGGCGCGATCTCGGCCGCGCTGTCGGTCAACCTGCTGGTGGGCGGCGTGGCCGGCTTCGGGGTCGGCGCGCTCGCGGACCGCCGCGGCCCCCGCCTGCTGCTGGTGGTGACGGTCACGCTCGCCGGCGCCGCGTTCGCGCTCGTCTCGGTGATCGGCGCGCTGTGGCAGCTCTACCTGCTCATCGGGCTCCTGGGCGGGATCGGGATGTCGAGCTTCTACCTGCTGAGCACCGCCACCGTCACCCACTGGTTCGACGAGCGGCGCGGGCTCGCGCTGGCCCTGGTGCTGGTGGGCTTCAATCTCGGCTACATCACGGGCGGGCCGCTCGCCGCGTGGCTCATCATCAAGCTCGGGTGGCGCGCCGCGTACTGGGTCCTCGGCGGCGGCTGCGGGCTGCTGAGCTTCTGCGCGGCCATCACGGTGCGCCTGCCGCACGGCGCCGAGCGGCGAGACCTGCTGCGCGCCCCGACCGGACCCGCGGGCGCCCCGCCGGACGGCATGACGCTGCGCCAGTCGCTGCGCGATCCGCGGCAGTGGGGCCTGAACCTCTCCTGGCTGCTGCTCGGCGGGCTGGCCCTCATGATCTCGGTGCACGCGGTCCCGTTCGCGCGGGACCAGGGCGTGAGCCTGGCCGACGCCTCGCTCGCCCTGACCGCCTACGGGATCGGCTCGGTGGCCGGACGGCTCACCGCGGGATTCGTGTCCGATCGGATGGGCACGCGCATGACCATCGGGACGGCCTACGTGATCGAGATCGTCGCGCTGATCGCGCTGCTGTGGTTCCCGTCGCGCGCCGCGCTGCTCGCCTCGCTGGTGCTGTTCGGCGCCGGCTTCGCCGCCTCCGACACCATGGTCGCGAAGGTGATCCCGGAAGTGTTCGGGGTCCGCGCCATCGGGGCCATCATGGGGGTCCTGACCCTCGGCTGGCGCCTGGGCGCCGCGATCGGCCCCGCGGCGGCGGGCTTCCTCTACGACCTCACCGGCGCCTACACCATCCCCTTCGGCGCGGCCCCGGTCGCGGTCGCGCTGAGCTGGGTCCTCTTCACCCTCAGCACCCGGCGGCGCTGAGCGTACCCGTCACTCCGGAGAGCCGGGGCCGGGGACGGAGAGATAGGACAGCCGCTTCAGCTCGCGCCGGCCGTGGGTCACCGTATCGAGGATGAACCCGCACGTGAGGCTCAGGAAGCCGAGCAGCATGATGCCGGTGGCGAGGATGGCGGTGGGGAAGCGGGGTACGAGCCCGGTCTCCATGTACGTCTGGACGACGGGAATGGCCAGCCCCACCGACACCGCCGCGAGGACCCCGAACACGATGCTGAAGCACTGCAGCGGCCGCTCATCCTTGAAGAGCGCGGCCATCATGAGCAGGATCCGGAAGCCGTCCTTGAAGGTGGACAGCTTGCTCTGGGAGCCGGCGGGACGGGCGCCGTAGGGGGTGTCCATCTCCGCGATCGGCATGCGCAGCTCGAGCGCGTGCACGGTCAGCTCGGTCTCGATCTCGAAGCCCTTGGACAGCCCCGGAAACGACTTCACGAATCGGCGGGAGAATACCCGGTAGCCGGACAGGATGTCGGTGAACCGGTTGCCGAACATCCGGGCGACGGAGCCCGTGAACAGCGCGTTTCCGAGCCGGTGGCCGGCCCGGTAGGCGGCCTCCTCCGAGTCCACCCGGCAGCCCACCACCATGTCGAGCCGCTCGCTGACCAGCCGGTCGATCATCACGGGGGCACTCGGCGCGTGATAGGTCGCGTCGCCGTCCACGAGCACGTAGACGTCCGCCTCGATGTCCGCAAACATGCGGCGGACCACGTTGCCCTTGCCCTGGAGCGGCTCGCTCCGCACGACGGCGCCGGCCCGGCGCGCTATCTCTACCGTCCGGTCCCGCGAGTTGTTGTCGTAGACGTAGATGACCGCGTGGGGGAGCGCGGCCCGGAAGTCCCGGACGACCGCGGCGATCGCGGCCTCCTCGTTGTAGCACGGCACCAGCACCGCAAGGCGCAGCGGGGTGACCGGGCTCATCGGCCGTTTCTCTCCGGAGTCGGGGCGGGCACCCGGTACACCACGACCGCGCCGACCGGCTGCGTGACCTTCCGCGCCACCTCCCCGGGCAGGAAGCGCTGGAGGGAGAACGCCTCGATCAGCCGGGCCGCTGCGCTGCGCGGGACGTCGATGCGCTCGACCTCCTGCCAGCTCGGCTTCGGAGCGTAGACCGCGAGGTCCTTGCGGCACCGGACGCTGCGGGCGCAGCGGGCCATGGATTCACCGTTGTAGAAGATGAGGGCGTTCGGACCGGGCGCCTCGCGGGACACCCGGCTCCCGTCCATGCCCTTGAACTGGAGAAAGAAGTCGGCCCGGATGTCGGTGTCGGCGTCCGTGTACACGATCTGGCCGGGATGGGCGGCCACGAAGGCCACGAGCGTGCGCTCCGCGAAGCGTGGGTTCGTGTTCTCCACCATCAGGCCCAGGAGGTTCACCCCCAGCAACGCGGCCACCGTGATTCCCACCAGGAGACGCCGGCCGCGCTGCCAGGCCTCGACCAGCCACCAGCCGACCGCCATCGTGAAAAGGCTGGCGGTCACCACGATGTAGCGCGGGACGAGGTAGAGCTTCGGGTTCAGGTCGACGAACGCGAACCACACGATCGCGAACAGGAGCATCAGACGCAGGACCCGCGCCCGGATCGGCAGAGACGGCCGCGACCGCCACAGAACCAACGCGGCCGGGATCGAGACCCAGAAGAGGAGCCCATACTTCTGGGTGACGAGCAGGTTCAGGATCGGATCGAGCCACACGCTGACCGACACGTTGCCTTCCGCGTCGATCATGCCGCCACGCCCCTGGGTACGCGCGATCTCGCCGGCGCGGTCGATGATGTCGTGATGCTGGTCGATGTGGATCCGGTAGAGCGGGTTGCCGGTCATGGCGGTGAGATAGAGCCACTCGATGCCCATCACCCCCACGAAGCCCGCCGCGAGGAAGAAGTAGTTCCGTCGCGGCATCGCGGGGCGGAACAGGAACATGATCCCCGCGAAGATGACGAAGGCGGCCGAGGTCTCGCGGGTCAGGAAGCCGACCGCTCCCGCGGCCCCCGACAGGAGGAGCGACCACCGCCGAGTGGGATGCTCGACCGCGTCCACGAACGCCCAGAACGCGACCGTCATGTAGAAGAGCTCGACCAGGTCGGCATTCATGTAGGTGGCCAGCACGACGAAGCCCGGGAAGGTCGTCATCAGCAGGGTTCCGCCGAGGGCGGGACCGAGCCCGATGAAGCGCGACACGAAGAAGACGTTCACCGCGAGCGTGGCCACGAAGTACAGCATCGCGGGCAGGCTCACCGCGATCTCCTTGACGCCGAGGATCGCGACCGAGGCCGCGATCGGCAGGGCGATGGGGTGCCGGAGGGTCCAGTGGGAGTTGCCGACGTACGGAAAGTGCTCGAGCCAGCGCAGGCCCGCGGCCAGGTAGTTGGCGTCGTCGCTGGCCTGGAAGCCGACGTAGCGCCACGTCATGATCAGCCCGGCCAGGGCGAGGCAGCCGAGGAAGCCGAGCGCGGCGAAGCCGGTGCGCACCCGGGGAGACTCGAGGGCGATGGGAGTGGCAATCGTGTCGGGCATGGCGCGCGGCGACTCCTACCGCATGTTCCCGGTGTGGCCCAGCGAATAGCGGCCGGGCTGCGGCCAGACCGTGAGCCCGTGCGGCTCCTTGCCGACGCGGATGCTGCGCACCTCGCCGGTGGTGGTGTCGATGGCGTAGACCAGGTTGTCGAAGCGCCCGGAGAGCCAGAGCACCTTGCCGTCCACGCTCACGTTGCCCATGTCGGGGCTGCCCCCGCCGGGGATCGGCCAGGTGGCCACGATCTGCCGCGTGGCGAAGTCGATCACCGAGACGCTGCCCTTGCCCCTGGGCGGCCCGTACACGTGCGAGGTCCCGCGGTTGGCCACGTAGAGCTTGGTGCCGTCGCGGCTCGGGTAGAGGCCGTGGGTGCCGATCCCGGTCTTGATGAAGCCGGTCTCGGTGAAGGTGGCCCCGTCCACCACGAAGACGCCGCCCGCCTTCATGTCCGCCACGAAGAAGAGGCTGCCGTCGGGCGAGCTCCGGACGTCCTGGGGCATCCCGCCGCGCGAGAGCTTCAGATAGCCCAGCACCTTCCGGTTGACGAGGTCGATGCGCGCGAGGCTGCCCTGGAACTCGCAGGTGAAGATGGCGATGCGCCCGTCGATGGAGAAGTCCGCGTGGTTGATGCCCTTGCACTGGGGCACCTCGATCGAGTACTGCATCGCCATCGTGTGGGGATCGCGGAAGTCGAGCCGCTTGAGCGCCTCCGCCACCACGATCGCCGACTTGCCGTCCGGCGTGAAGTACATGTTGTACGGGTCCTCGACCATGATGGTCTTGCCCGGCTTGCCGGTCATGGGGTCGATGGGGGTGAGGCTGCCGTCGGGCCGCCCTTCCGCATTGTTGGTCACCCACAGCGTCTTGAGATCCCACGAGGGCACCACGTGCTGCGGGTTGATCCCCACCGCGAAGCGGTCCACCACCTTCATGGTGGCCGGATCGATCACGGTGACGTCGTTGCCCTGCCGGTTGGGCACGTAGACGCGCGGGAGCGCGCCCGCCACCGCGGGACTCAGCTTGTCCGACCGGATCTCGCTGTAGAGATTGGCCGGGTCCACCACCGGCGGCATGCCCGGGACGGTTTCGATCGGGCGACCCGGCCTGAGCCGCCGCGACCCCGACCCAGACGGAGACGACCACGGCGAGCCAGCGTGACCAAGCGAGCATGAGCGTGATCTCCTCCTCAGCGACGCGTGATGGATTTGCGGATGGCGTCCACCGTCCGGGCCACGATCAGCTCGACGCCCGCGCGGCCCAGCTCGGCGGTGGCGCGGGTCGGATCTCCATCCACGCCGTCCCCGTCGCGCGCCGCGCGTAGCCGGTCCGATCGGACCATCCGAGCGTCGGTGGCCAGCATCAGCGCGGTGTCGGTGAGCCCGGCGTGACGGCCCAGCTCTGCGTCGCGGTAGCCGCGGGTCCGGAGCAGCTCGGGCACCTCGACCTCGCTCGCCCGGTAGTACTCCTCGATCGCGTGGACCCGGACCCCGGTCCCCGCCCAGTCCCGGTTCAATCGGGCCGCCACCGCCTTCTGGCCGGTCTGGGTGGAGCCGTGGTCGCCCAGGAGGACGATGTGGCGGAAACCGTGGAGCTTGAAGCTCCGAGCCGCGGTTTCGAGGACCTTCTGGAAGGCCCCGTCGGGCGTGGTGATGGTCCCGGGGAACCGCATGTGCCCCGTGGGCGGCTCGATGGCGCCTTCCGGCACGTAGGCGATCACCGGGGCGACGAGAGCATCGCCCAGCCCCCGGGCAATTCGCTCCGCGAGCACCTTGACCCGGGCGTTGTGCTTGCCCAGCGCCATGTGGGGCCCGCTCTGCTCGGTGCCGCCGGCCGGAACGATGATCGTGGTCTTGCCCGCCCGGATGGCGTCCCGCACCTCGGTCCAGGTCAGCTCCTCGAGGAACACGGTGTCAGGGACCTGACACCACGCCCCGACCGCCGTCACGAGCACGCCGAGCACCGCCGCCACGATGGAGACTCGCATCGGATTGATCATAGTCCGTAAACAATTAACCTCCTGCCATGTTTCCTGGCCGCGCCCCCGAGCGCACACCGGGCGGGTGCCTAAGCCCGCGTCGGACCGGCCCGAGCGCGCTTGACAGGTGGGGGCTCAGAGCCTAGTGTTCCCCCGTGGAAGTCAGGTCCGAAGGGGTGCTCGGCACGACGGCCGTCGCGCCACACCGACTTCGATGGAGCCGCCAGCTGCGTCGCGTCACCCACAGCGCCGTGGTCGTCGCGGGCGCGGTCTGCGTGGTCGTCATCGTGTTGGTGGCGGCGTTCGCGGGCGCCATCGCGCCGCACGACCCCGACGAGCAGAACTTCGACCTGATCGAGGCCCGCCCGAGCGCCCAGGCTCTCTTCGGCACCGACCGCTTCGGGCGCGACGTGCTGAGCCGGGTGATCCACGGCACGCGCATCTCGCTCTACGTGGCGGTGACCTCCATCGTGGTGGCGATGGCGGCGGGCGGCGCCCTCGGGCTCACCGCCGGCTACCTGGGCGGCGCCTGGGACAATGTCATCAACCGGGTGCTCGACATCTTCTTCAGCATCCCCGGCCTCCTGCTCTCGGTCGGGGTGGCGGCCATGCGCGGCCCCGGCGTCAACAGCGCGGTGATCGCGATCGCGGTGGTCTACGTGCCGCTCTTCGCCCGCGTCATGCGCGGGCCGGTGCTCGCCGAGCGGGAGAAGGAGTACATCGAGGCCATCCGCGCGCTGGGCGCCACCCGCTGGGTGGTCGCGCTCAAGCACGTGCTGCCCAACGTGATCTCGCCCTTCGTGGTCCAGGGCACGGTGGCCCTCTCGCAGGCCATCCTCATCGAAGCGTCGCTGAGCTACCTGGGCCTCTCGGCGCAGCCCCCCACGCCGTCCTGGGGCAACATGCTGAACGAGGGACGGACCTATCTCGAGACCGCGCCGTGGATCTCGGTGTTCCCGGGCATCGCGATCATGATCACCGTCCTCGCCTTCAATCTGCTGGGCGACGGCCTGCGCGATGTCCTCGACCCCGGCGCCCGGTAATCCCGTCACAGGAGGAACGACCATGACCAACGACCACGGCTCGCCCCGCTCCCACCTCAGCCGTCGCCAGCTCCTCAAGGCGGGCGGCCTCACCCTCGGCGCCCTCGCGGTGGGCCGCCACGCCGCCGCGCAGACGCCGAAACCGGGCGGCACGCTGGTCTCGGCCCAGGCCACCGAGGCCACCGGGCTCGATCCGCAGCTCGTCCCCGCGCTCTCCCGCAGCCGGCGCTCGCCCTTGATGTACAGCCAGCTCGTGCGCTACGACGAGACCATGACCCCGAATCCCGAGCTGGCCGAGTCGTGGGAGACGAGCAAGGACGGCCTCATCTGGACCTTCAAGCTGCGCCAGGGCGTGAAGTTCCACGACGGCCAGGAGCTGACCTCCGCGGACGTGAAGTTCACGTTCGACCGGCTCTTCGAGAAGTCGCCGGGCAAGTCCGACTTCATCGCGGTGGACAAGGTCGAGCCGGCCGGCAAGTACGCGGTGAAGTTCATCACGAAGGAGCCCTTCGCGGGCCTGCTCGCCGCCCTCGGCGGGTTCTGGGGCTTCATCATCAGCGAGGCGGGGATCAAGAAGCACGGCGACCTCAACAAGGCCGCGCTCGGCACCGGCCCCTTCATGTTCTCGGACTGGAAGGTGGAGCAGCAGCTCGTGATGAAGAAGAACCCGTACTACTGGAAGAAGGGCCTCCCCTACGTGGACGAGCTGGTGATCCGCACCATCCCCGACGAGGCCAACATCGTGGCCGCGCTGCGCACCGGTCAGATCCATCACGCCTTCATCGAGGACAACAAGAACTACAACCTGCTCAAGGACGAGAAGACCCTCACCGGGTACCGCAGCTCGCGCCTGGGCTACGACTTCCTCAACATCACCGCCAACCGAGGGCCGCTCAAGGACGTGCGGGTGCGGCAGGCCATCAGCTGGGCGGTGGACCGGAGCCAGGTGCTGCGGGTGGCCGCGGCCGGCTTCGGCCGCCTCACCCCGCCGGCGACCGCGCCGATGAAGCAGTGGCAGCTTCCGGAAGAGGCGTGGATGAAGTACTACAAGCCCGACGTCGAGAAAGCCAAGAAGCTGATGGCGGACGCGGGCCAGGCCGGCGGCTTCACCGTCAAGTGCATGGTGATCCCGACCTTCCCCACCATGGTGACGGGCGCGCCGGTCATCGCGGCCCAGCTCAAGCGCATCGGCATCACCATGGAGATCGAGCAGGTCGAGTACGCGATCTGGATCAAGCGGTGGCTCGCCAAGGACTTCGACATGACGATGAACACCACCCCGGGCTACGCCGACCCGGACACCGCCTTCTTCCGCGCGCTGCACTCGACCAAGGGCCAGAACTGGAATAGCTGGAGCGTGCCGGACCTGGACGGGCTGCTGGAAGAGGGCCGTCGCACGATGGACCAGAAGAAGCGCAAGGAGATCTACGACAAGGTACAGATCCAGATCCTGGAGAACGTCCCGCACCTCTGGCTCTTCTCGGCCGAGACCATCGACTTCACCCAGGCCAGCGTGAAAGGCTTCAAGCAGCACCCCACGACTTTGCTGTACGGCTTCGACGGCGCCTGGATCGATAAAGCCTGAGTCCAGGTGACGCGCTATCTCGTCGTCCGCCTGTACTCGATGGCCCTGACGCTGCTGGGCCTGACGGTGCTGGTGTTCTTCATGCTGCGCCTGATCCCGGGCACCGTGGTCGAGCAGATGATCGGCGCCGACGCCATCGCCAGCCCGGCCATGGTGGCCGAGCTCAAGCGCTTCTTCGGCCTGGACCAGCCCTGGTACCTGCAGTACGGGCGCTGGCTGGGCCGGCTCGTCCAGGGTGACTTCGGCACGTCGTGGCGGACCGGGAAGCCGGTGGTCGCGCTCATCCTGGAGCGGCTGCCGGTGACCCTCGAGCTCACGGTGTTCGCGATGGCGTTCGCGCTCGCCCTCGGCGGCGTCGCGGGCATCATCTCGGCCATCCGCCGCGACCAGGCGGTGGACAACGTCACGCGCGTGGGCACCCTGCTCGGGCTCTCGGTGCCGGTGTTCTGGCAGGGCACCATGCTCATCCTCTTCTTCTCGCTCTACCTGCGCTGGATGCCGCCGGTGGTGTGGGTGGACTTCTGGACCGATCCCCTCCGCAACCTCACCATCATGATGCTGCCCGCGCTCTGTCTCGGCACCGCGAGCGCGGCCAACATCGCGCGCACCACGCGGGCCTGCATGCTCGACGTGCTCAACTCGGAATACATCCGCACCGCCGCGGCCAAGGGCCTGGCCTCGCGGGTCGTGGTGCTCAAGCACGCCCTCCGCAACGCCCTCATCCCGGTAGTCACGGTGGTGGGGCTGCAGATCGGCATCCTGCTCGGCGGCACCGTGGTGGTGGAGGAGGTCTTCACGCTCCCCGGCATCGGGCGCCTGGTGCTGTGGTCCATCTACCAGCGCGACTACCCGCTGACCCAGTCCACCATCCTCTTCATCGCGGTGCTGTTCATGACCATCAACCTGGCGGTGGATCTGCTCTACAGCTATCTCGATCCGCGGATCCGCTACAGCCGCTGAATCCCACGGAGGCATTCATGCGCGCAGCCGTTCTCTTCGAGCAGGGCAAGCCCCAGCGGGTGGAGGAGGTGGCGCTGGAGGCCCCGCGCCAGGGCGAGGTGCTGGTGCGCATGGCCGCGAGCGGCGTCTGCCATAGCTGCCTGCACGCCGCCGACGGCTCCTGGAAGGGCGTCCCGCTGCCCATCGTGCTGGGCGACGAGGGCGCGGGCGTGGTGGAGGCCCTCGGCCCCGGCGTGACGGAGTTGAAGGTCGGCGATCACGTCATCCTGTCGTGGGCGCCCACGTGCGGGCGCTGCCACTACTGCGTGATCGGCCGGCCCAACCTCTGCGAGCGCCGGCAGCCCGGCAAGGGCGTGCTGCCCGACGGGACGACCCGGATGAGCCTCAGACGGCGCACCGGTCTACCACTACGGCCACGTGGCCACCTACGCCTCGCGCACCGTGGTCCACGAGTCGTGCGCGATCCGCATCGATCCCGCGATGCCGCTCGACCGCGCCGCCCTGATCGGCTGCTCGGTCATGACCGGCGTGGGCGCGGTGATCAACACCGCCGCGGTGCCCCCGGGGGCGAGCATGGCCGTCTTCGGCGTGGGCGGCGTCGGCCTCAACGTCATCCAGGGCGGCGCGATGGTGGCCGCGCACCCGATCATCGCGGTCGATCTCTTGAAGTCCAAGCTCGACCTCGCGCGCACGGTGGGCGCCACCCACGCGATCGACGCGTCGAAGGAGGATCCGGCCGCCGCCATCCGCGCCATCACCGGGCGCGGGGCCGACTTCACCTTCGTGGCGGTGGGCGCCACGCGGCCGATCACCCAGGCGGTGGACGCCCTGGCCCCGGGCGGCACCTGCGTGCTGATCGGGGTGCCGGAGACCGGCGCCACCGTGCCGCTCGACGCGCGGCCCCTCGTGACCGGCGAGCGGGTCATCCGCGGCTCGAGCTACGGCAGCGCCCGCACGCGCGAGGACCTGCCGCGGCTGGTGAGCCTCTACCAGGCCGGCAAGCTGCGCATCGACGAGATGATCACCCATCGCTACGCGCTCGAGGACGCCAACGAGGCGTTCCGCGCGCTCGCCGCCGGCGAGCTCGGCCGCGGCGTCATCGTGTTCTAGGCCGTGCGCGAGCTCGTGTTCGCGCTCGAGTTCCGCGGCCGCGGCGGGCCGGTCCCCGGCTCGACCACGAAGCGCCAGGCCCGCACCACCGCGCCCAGCCAGGCCTGGCGCGCGATCGTCGGGCCCGACGGCGTGAGCGCCGCGGTCGAGCCGGTCGCGGGCGAGTCGGCGGTGCTGGAGTCGCGGGTGGAGCGCGCCCCGGACGGCAGCTTCGTGGAGGACGGCACCATCACCTACGGCCGCGCGGGCTCCGTCACCTTCGACACGGTGGGCCGCGGGCACGTGGGGCCGGCCCCGGACGGCGGCGGGAGCCACGGCGTCGTGATGTGGCGGATCACCGGCGGCGACGGCCGCTTCGCGGGCGCGCAGGGCCTGATCACGTCGAACTTCACGGTGACTCCCGACGGCCAGGTCACCGACGACCACGTCACGCGCCTCTACCTGCCGGACTGACGCGGCGGCGACCGAGCGCGGCGCCGGGCCACGGGAGGGTGCCATGGAAGCTCCCATCAGGTACGCGAAGAGCGGCGACGTGCACATCGCCTACCGGATCTTCGGCGACGGCCCGCGCGACATCGTGTTGATCCCGGGCACGATCTCGCACGTCGAGCTCCTGTGGGAGATGCCGATCAACGAGCACCTGCTCAGGCGGCTCACCGCGTTCGCGCGGGTGATCGTGTTCGACAAGCGCGGGCAGGGGCTGTCCGATCGGGTCGCGGAGCAGACGCTCGAGGAGCGGAGCGGCGACGTGCGCGCGGTGATGGAGGCGGCGGGCTCGGAGCGTGCGACCATCTACGGCTGGTCCGAGGGCGGCCCGATGTGCCTGATGTTCGCAGCCACGTATCCGGAGCGCACCGCCGCCCTCGTGCTGTACGGCACGTTCGCGTCGATGAGCGCCGAGCCGTGGGGGGTGACCCGCGAGCAGCTCGATGTCTTTCTCGGTCAGATGGACAAGCACTGGGGCCAGGGCGTGCTGGGCGTGCTCAACGTGCCGAGCCGGCGCGGAGACCAGGCCTTCCTCCAGCGGTTTGCCCGGATCGAGCGCGCCGCCGCCAGCCCCGGGTCGGTCCTCTCGCTGATCCGGGCCAACTACGAGATCGACGTCCGCCATCTCCTGCCCTCCATCCGGGTGCCGACCCTGATCCTCCATCGCGCGGGTGACGAGCTGGTTCCGGTCCGGACGGGGCGCTACCTGGCCGAGCACATCCCCGGGGCCAAGTACGCGGAGATTCCCGGGACGGACCATTTCGTGGTCGATCCGGAGACCCAGGACATCATCGCGGACCGGATCGAGGAATTCATCACGGGGGAGCGACGCCGGCTGGAGCCGGATCGGGTGCTGGCCACCGTGATGTTCACCGACATCGTCGCGTCCACCCAGCGCGTGGCCGAGATCGGGGACGGGCGATGGCGCGAGCTGCGCGGCAGCTGGCACGCCATGATGCGAAAGGAGCTCGCCGCGTTCCGGGGCCGCGAGGTGGACACCGCGGGCGACGGGTTGCTCGCCACCTTCGACGGCCCGGCCCGGGCGATCCGCTGCGCGTGCTCCGTGCGCGAGCGCGTCCACGCCCTGGGGCTCCAGGTCCGCACCGGGCTGCACACCGGCGAGTGCGAGCGGGTCGGTGACGGGGTGGTCGGCATCGCGGTGCACATCGGCGCCCGCGTCGCGGCCATGGCGGGCCCGGACGAGGTGCTGGTCTCCAGCACCGTGAGAGATCTGGTCGCGGGCTCCGGTCTCCAGTTCGGCGATCGCGGCATGCACCGTTTGAAGGGCGTGCCCGACGACTGGCGCCTGTTCGTCGTCCAGGAGGGCGGGTCGCGATCGACCGCGGGAAGCCTCAGCCCTTGACCGAGCCTGCGGTGAGGCCCTGCACCATGTACTTCTGGAAGATCAGCACGAGCAGCACCGCGGGCAGCGCGCCCAGGAAGCCGGAGGCCGCGATCACCGAGTAGTCCACGTTCACCTGCCCATTCATGGCCGCGATGACCGGGGGCAGCGTGGTGGTGCCCGGCTTGGTGTTGAGCACCTGGGCGACCACGAACTCGTTCCAGCACAGCATGAACGTGAAGGCCCCGCCCGCCACCAGCCCCGGGCCCGACACCGGCAGCACGACCCGCCAGTAGGCCTGCAGGCGATTGCAGCCGTCGACGAGCGCGCTCTTGTCCAGGTCGGCCGGCACCGTCTCGAAGTACGCCTTCATGATCCACACCGTGAACGGCAGCGTGAAGGAGCAGTAGGCGATGACCAGCCCGGCCAGCGTGTTCTGCAGCCCGAGCGCCCGGAACATCACGAAGAACGCCGGGATCAGCACGATGGTGGGCAGCATGCGCGTGAACAGCAGCGCGAAGAGCGAGAAGGTCTTGAGCGGGAAGCGGAACCGGGCGTAGGCGTAGCCGGCGGTGGTGCCCACCACGAGGTTCACGATCGTGACCACCGAGGCCACGATCAGCGTGTTCAGCATGGAGGGCAGGATCTTGGCGGCCTGGCCCTCGGCGTGGAAGCGCACGAGGCCGAGGATCATCCGGTAGTTCTCGAGGGTGACCTCGGGCGGGACGAAGGCGAGCGGCCGGGCCAGCAGGTTCCGCTGGTAGGAGACGCTGGTGACGAAGAGCCAGATGAAGGGGCCGATGAGCCAGAGCGTGACCACGGCGACGAGGCCGTAGAGGAGCGCGCGGCTCCGACCGGAGCGCGCCTTGTAGCTGCCGCCCCGGTAGCGCGGTCGCGCCACCGCCGTCGCCACGGTCAGCCCTCCGGCTCGAAGCGGGCCAGGATGAGCCGGTGGTAGAGGAAGGTCAGGAGCAGGCAGAGCCCGGTGAGCGTGTAGAGGATCGCGGTCCCCGGGCCGAACTTGAAGAACGCGAAGCTCGTCTGGAACCCGAGCCACGAGATCGTGGTGGTCTCGTTCGCGGGCCCGCCCATGGTGAGGATGTAGATGAGGTCCAGCATGAGGAAGCCGTTCACCGTGCACAGCACCAGCACCAGGAAGAGGATCGGCCGGAGCGCGGGCAGGGTCACGTAGCGGAAGCGCTGCCAGTAGCCGGCGCCGTCCACCTCGGCGGCCGCGTAGAGATCCTCGGAGATCGACTGCATGCCGGCCAGGAACAGCAGCGTCGCGAACGGCGCCTGGTTCCACATGTAGACCGACACCAGCACGTTCAGCGCGCTGAAGCCGTCCTTGAAGAAGGAGATCGACCCGGTCATCAGGCCGAGCCGCTGCATGTAGCCGTTGAAGGCGCCGAACTCGAAGTCGAGGATGCCGATCCAGAGCAGCCCCACCACGATGCGAGACAGCGACCACGGGACGAGGAGGAGGCTCCGCATCAGCGGGCGGCCCGGGAACCGCTCGTTCAGGACCAGCGCCACCCCGAGGCCGACCAGGGTCGCCTCGATCACGAAGGCGCCCACGAAGTAGAGCGTGCGCCAGAGGGAATCCCAGTAGAGCGGGTCGGAGAAGACCTGGAGGTAGTTCTTCAGCCCCACCCAGCGGTAGAGCGGCAGGCGCATCCCGAACATCTCGATGGCCGCGCCGCCGCCGCGGAGCAGGTTGACGTCGGTGAACGAGAGCCAGAGCGAGTAGGCGAGCGGGACCGCGACCACCGCCACGATGGCGAGGATCGGCGGGCGCAACCAGGAGCCGGGCGAACCAGGCCTCGGAGAGGCGCACCGCCCGCAGCCCGAGGCGCGGCACCGCCACCGGGGTCGGGATCCCTGCGGGATCGTCGAGCGGCGGAGATCGGGGGCCAACTACGCCAGCGATTTCTGGAGCGCGACCAGATCCTTCAGGCCCTTGGGCACCGTGGTGGTGCCGCGGATGATGTTGTGGACGGTGGCGACCGCCTTCGTGTCGTACTCGCCGTACCAGGGCTCCTTGTAGGCGGCGATGACCTTGCCCTTCTTGTACTGCTCGCGCAGGAGCTTGAGATCGATCCACCGATCGTAGGACGAGATGATCTCGGGATGGTCGTACATCTCGGGGTACGGGTTGTCGAGGCCCGAGATCAGGCACCACTGCCGCTGGACGTACCAGTCCCCGTTCAGATTCCCGCCCAGGAACTTCGTGAGCTTCCACGCGTCCTCGAGGGCCTTGCTCTTGGCGTTCACCACGTAGGAGTCGGTCCACATGTAGGTCTGGCCGGTTCCCGGGTACATCGCCATCTTGGCCTTCTTGGGGGCGAGCTTCGAGTTCTCGGGCTCCCCCGCGATCGTCTTCAGATAGTACGAGTGGTTGGTATGGTAGGCGTAGCGCCCGGTCCAGAAGAGGCGGTGGGTGTCGGTGGACGAGGTCTTGGTGAGCACCTCGGGGTTCACGAGGTCCGCCTTGTAGACCTTCTGCCAGCGCTCCATCGCCCGCGCCACCCCGGGCTCCTGGTCCACGATCACCCGGTTCTTGGCGTCGAAGACGTTGGCCCCCTCCGAGAAGCAGTCGGTCATGAACTGGGGCATGGTCCCCGACGGGCTGTTGTTCCAGTTGGGCAGGAACGGGGTATCGCTGACCTTGTCCCGCTTGAGCTTGGTGCAGTGCTCGACCAGCTCGTCCCAGCTCTTGGCCGGGGCCTTGATGCCGGCCTGCTGCAGCATCGGCTCGTTGTAGATGAGCACGAAGAGGCTCGTGAAGTAGGGCAGGCCGAGGAGCTTGCTGCCGTCCTTGCTCTTCAGGCTGTCCAGGTTCGCGGGCGTCATCTTCTTCTTGAGCTCGTCGATGCCGGGCAGGTCGTCGACCGGCCGGATCAGCCCGTTCTCGTACCAGCGCTCGCGGTTGTTGTGGTTGCAGTACATCACGTCCACGATCTCGCCCGCGAAGGCGCGCGTCTCCATGGTGGGGTGGTAGGCCGTCCACGGAATCGCCTCGTACTTCACCTGCCCGCCGTGCTTCTTGTTGTAGAACTCGACGTAGTCCTTCACGGTGTCGGGCTTGAAGACCCATCCCGAGAAGTTCAGCGGCTTGTCCGCGCGCGCGCCCCGGAGCGCGCCCTCCGCCAGGACCGCCCCCGCTCCGAGCAATCCTGCGTTCCCGAGAAATCGCCGCCTGCTGATCGTATTCATGAATGCGCCCTCCTCTGAAGGTGGTTGCGTCGGCGGTGACGAGCGATCGAGCCGGTGAACGCTGGCGCGATTCTGGGACAGGGCCCCGGCGCTTGTCAAGGCGAGCCGCGTGGAACGGTTCATGCGAACGGGTGGACGAAGAGCCCGCTCAGGAGCTTGGGCTCGAACCACGTGCTCTTGGGCGGCATGATCTGGCCCGCGTCGGACACGGTCATGAGCTGCTCCACCGTGGTGGGGTGGAGCGAGATCCCCAGCGCGGCCTCGCCCGCGTCGACGCGCGCGGCCAGCGCGCGCGGGCCCCGGATGCCGCCCACGAAGTCGATGCGCGTGTCGGTGCGCTGATCCGCGATGCCCAGCACCGGCCCCAGCACGCGCTCCTGCAGCAGCGAGACGTCCAGCGCGCGGATCGGATCGGACCGGTCGATCGAGTCCTCCGCCAGCTCGAGCCGGTGCCAGCGCCCGCCGAGATAGACGCAGAACGTGGCCGGGCGCGGCGGCACCGGATCGTCGGTGACGGCCAGCCGTCCGACGCGGCCCAGCTCCGCGAGCACCTCCGCGGGCGCGCGCCCGGCCAGGTCGGTCACGACGCGGTTGTAGGCCAGGATGCGGAGCTGCTCGGCGGGCACGAGCGCCGCGGGGAACCAGTTGTACTCCTCGGCGCCCGTGTGCCCCGCGTTCCGGGCCCGCAGCTCCCGCGCGGCCCGCCACGCGCTCGCCGAGCGATGGTGGCCGTCGGCCACGTACGCGTGGGCCACACCCGCGAAGGCGCGCCGGTACGGGGCCGGATCGTCCACGCGCCACACGGTGTGCGCGACCCCGTCCGCGGTGCTGAAGTCGTAGACCGGCGGCGCGGCCGTCGCGGCGGCCACCAGGCGATCCAGCTCCGGCCGGCCCCGGTAGAGCAGCAGCACCGGCTCGGCGTGGGCCTCGAGCCCCAGCACGTGCCGGGTGCGATCGTCCTCCTTGTCGGGCCGCGTCGTCTCGTGCTTGCGGATGACGTCGGCCTCGTAGTCGTCCACGTGCACGCCGCCGACCACGCCGATCTGCGCGCGCCCCGCCATGACCTCGCGATAGAGGTAGAGCGCCGGCCCGTCACGCCGCAGCGCGCCCTCGGCCACGAGCCGGTCGAGCGCCCGCCGCGCTTCCCGGTACACGCGCGGGTCGTGGGCGTCCACCGCGTCGGGCAGATCGATCTCGGCGCGGCCGACGTGGAGGAACGAGAGCGGGTTGTCCCGGGCCAGCGCCGCCGCCTCGCTCCGGCTGACGACGTCATAGGGCGGCGAGGCGACGCGCGAGGCCAGGGCGCCGGGAGGCCGCAGGGCCGGGAACGGGTGGAGCCGCACGCTAGCCGGCGAGCGCCCGCAGCGCCACGTCGTGCAGGTGGCCGTTGGTGGCGAGCACCGAGCCGCCGTAGATCGTGGGCGTCCCCGCGAAGTCGGTGAGGCGTCCGCCCGCTTCCTCCACCAGGATCTTCACCGGCGCGGCGTCCCAGGGCTTGAGATCCGTCTCGAGGTAGATCTCGGCCTTGCCGGAGGCCACCAGGCCGTAGCCGTAGTAGTCGCCGAAGCCGCGCGTGCGGCCGGAGGCGTCGAGCATGCGCACGAACCGATCCCAGTAGCCGGCCTCGCGCAGGAGGTGGAGATCGGAGTGCAGCAGGAAGGCGTCCTTCATCGCGGCGCAGGCGGACACGCGGAGGCGCTCGGCGCCGGACCACGCGCCGTCGCCCCGGCGCGCCCAGAACAGCTCGTTGCTGGCCGGATTGAAGACCACGCCCGCGGTCACCTCGCCCGCCTCCTCGAGGCCGATCAGCACCGCCCAGATCGGGATTCGCCGGATGAAGTTCTTGGTGCCGTCGATGGGATCGATGATCCAGCGCCGGTCCCGGGGCCCCTCTTCCCCGAACTCCTCGCCGAGGAACCCGTCGTTGGGAAAGGCCCGCCCCAGCACCCGCTTGATGGCCTGCTCGGCCTCGCGATCGGCCTGGGTGACCGGCGTCTGGTCGGGCTTGATGGTGACCTCGAAGCCGCCGCGATAGTACCGCATCGCGACCTCCCCCGCCGCCCTCGCGGCCGCGATCGCCGCGGTCACGTCCTCGTGCGTCGTCACTCCGTCCACTCGCCCCGCTCCTGCAGGACCTCCTTGAACACCTCGAGGGCCTCCACCACCACCGGCATGCCGCCGTAGGTGACCTGCTGGAAGATCACCTCGCCCACTTCCTGCCGCGTCGCCCCCACGTTGAGCGCGGCGTGGATGTGGGCGCGCACCTCGTTGCGGCGATTGAGCACGGTGAGCGAGGCCACCGCGCACAGCTCGCGCTGCTTCTGGGAGATGACCTCGCGGCTGTAGAGCGTGCCGGTGAAGAACATGCTCAGCTCGCGCGCGAGCTCCTTGTCGAACTTCTTCCACGTGTCGAATCCCACTCCGCTCTTGATGGAGTGGAACAGCATGTGGGCGGTCTTGCGCGTCTTCTCCTTGAGGGCGTCGTCCATGGGGGTCTCCTGAAACTCCGTAGGCCTCGTTGTCGATCGTTCGCGCTATATTAGCCCAAGCATCCTGACTCCATCACCCATCACCCATCAGAGGAGATCGTATGGCCGCCTCCATTCAGCGCTACGCCGCCAAGGGCGTCTGGGATCCGCCGGGCTACTCGCAGGCCGTGAAGGTCACCGGGGCCCAGACCATTCTCTACCTCTCGGGACAGGTCGCCTACACCGACAAGGGCGGGCCCGCTCATCCCGGGGACTTCAAGGCCCAGGCCCGCGCCACCTTCCAGGCGATCAAGGCGCAGGTCGAGGCGGGCGGCGGCACCATGGACAGCATCGTCAAGATCAACACGTATCTCACCGACATCCGGAATCGCCCCGACCTGGCCGCCATCCGCGAGGAGTTCCTCGGCAAGAAGTCGCCCGCGTCCACGCTGGTGGCGGTGGCGGCCCTCGCGATGCCGGAGTGGATGATCGAGATCGAAGCGGTCGCGGTCATCTAGCCACGTGCATGGTAGCCGGGTGATGGCCGAGCTGAACCCGTACGTCTTCCGCGCCTACGACGTGCGCGGCAAGGTGGGGATCGACATCACCCCGCCCGTGTTCGAGCTGGTGGGCCGGGCGTACGGCACCCTCGTGAAGCGCGGGGGCGGGCACGCGGTCGCGCTCGGGATGGACAACCGCACCTCGTCGCGGGCCCTCAAGGAGGCGTTCGCGACGGGGGTGCTCTCCACCGGGCTCGACGTGGTGGACATCGGCGTCAATCACACGCCGCTGCTCTACTTCGCCACCGCGCACTGGAAGCTCGACGGCGGCGCCACCATCACCGGCAGCCACAACCCGGTCTCGGACAACGGGGTCAAGATGGTGCACGCGGGGGCGGCCCCGCTGACCGAGAGCGAGATCCAGGGGCTGCTCGCCACCATCCAGTCGGGCGATTTCGAGCGGGGGGTGGGCACGCGCGCCACCCGCGATCCGCGCGATGAGTACTGGGACGCGATCACTTCACGCGTGAAGCTGGGACGCCGCCTCAAGGTCGTGGTGGACGCGGGCAACGGGATCGCGGGCGTCTTCGCCCCCGAGCTGCTGCGCCGCCTGGGCTGCGAGGTGGTGGAGCTCTACTGCGAGTCCGACGGCACCTTCCCCAACCATCTCCCCGATCCGGAGATGGAGGAGAACATGCGGGACCTGGTGGCCCGGACCCTCGAGGTGGGCGCGGACGTGGGCGTGGCCTACGACGGCGACGCCGATCGGGTCGGCATCGTGGACGAGCGGGGGCGCCGTCACGAGGCGGACCTGCTCCTGGCCCTCCTGGCCCGGGATCTCCTGACCCGCCACCCGGGGGCCAAGATCGTCTTCGACGTCAAGTGCTCGCAGGTGCTGGTGGACGACATCACCAAGCACGGCGGGGAGCCGATCATGTGGAAGACCGGCCACTCGCTCCTCAAGCGCAAGATGCGCGAGGACGGGATCCTGCTGGGCGGCGAGGTCTCCGGCCACATGTTCTTCGGCGAGGACTGGTACGGCGTGGACGACGGCATCCTCGCCTCCTGCCGCTTCCTGCAGCTCGTGGCCTCGAGCCCGCAGCCCGCCTCCGCGCACTTCGACACGCTGCCGCACCTGCACGCCACGCCGGAGCTGAAGGCGCCCTGCCCCGACGACAAGAAGTTCGCGGTGGTGGACGCGCTGACCCGCGAGTTCCGGAGCCGCTTCGAGACCATCGACATCGACGGGGTCCGCATCCTCTTCCCGGAGGGCTGGGGCCTCGTGCGCGCGTCGAACACCAACCCGTACCTGACCCTGCGCTTCGAGGGCCCCACCGTCGAGGCGGTCGAGAACATGCAGCGCATGGTCTACGACGCCCTCCGCCGCTTCCCCTACGTGACGCTCCCCGCCTAATCCCCTCTCCCCTCCGGGGAGAGGGTTAGGGTGAGGGGTCACCCCAACGCCAGGCGCACCGCCTCGCCGAGCCCGCGCGCCAGCCGGCAGTCGCGCGGCGCCCAGAAGCCGCCCGGGTCGAGCAGGATGCCGTCGAGCCCGGCCGCGCGCGCGCCCAGAACGTCCACCGAGTAGAGATCGCCCACGTAGACCGCCTCCGCCGCGGCGACCCCGGCCTCGCGCAGCCCCAGGTGGAAGATGCGCGGGTCGGGCTTCTCCACGCCCACCACGGAGGAGTCGATGATGAAGTCGAGCTGCGCGGCCAGGCCGGTCTCCTCGAGGATGGCCCGCACCGAGCCGTTGGAGTTCGAGATGACGCCGGCCACGAGCCCGGCCTCCCGCACCCGGCGGATCGCGCCGAGCGCCTCGGGATCGGCGCGGTTCCACAGGCCCACCGGCAGGTTGTACCCGCGGCGCCAGCGCGCGATCGCGTCGACCTCCCCGTCGTCGGTGATCGCCAGGTTCTCGAGCAGGTAGCGGAGGTAGCGCCCGTGCGTGACCGTGCTCTCGGTGGAGGCCGCGCCGGGCGCCAGGTGGGGATCGAGCCGCACCCGGGCCCGCAGCTCCGCCTCCTCCACCTGCGCCGGGCTGGTCGCGCGCCCGCGCGTGCCCAGGTGCTCGGCGATGATGGCGTAGTTCATGCGGAGGAGCGTGTTGCCGGCGTCGAAGATGACGGCGCGGACGGGCGGGCGCGCGGGTGATCCGGGGCGGTTCATGGGACCGGGCTCTCCGGCACTCATTATAATGAGGCCGCCCATGAGAGCCGCCCTCCTCCTGCTGGCGACCACGGCGTGGGCCGACCACGGCGGTCCGCTCCGCGCGGAAGGCCTGAGCCCGCTGACCGTCGGCCTCCTGGCGGGCGCGCTGGCCCTGGCCGCGGGCGTCCTCATCGTGGTCATCGTGATGCTCCTCACGCGCAAGCCGTCCCCGTCGGCCCGAAAACCAGAATGACCGCCTTCGGCCTCGCGGTCCGCTGGCTGCACCTGGCCTGCGGCCTCGGTCTGGTGGGCCTCGTCACCGCGCTGCTCCTGGCCGGGCGCAGCGATCGGCCGACCGCGCTCGCCTGGGAGGCGCGCATGCTGCGCTGGGCCCGCGGGCTCGCCGGGTTGCTCCTCGTCTCCGGCCTCGCCGCGCTCGCCTACCAGACCGCGGTGGTCACCGGCCGCGCGAGCGCCGCGCTCGATCCGGTGGCGTGGGCCCAGCTCCTGACGCGAAGCCAGTTCGGCACCGTCTGGCTGGTGCGCCACGGCCTGCTCCTCCTGCTGGCCGCGCTCCTGCTGCTGCGCGAGCGCGAGGAGTCCTCCGCCGACCGGCTCGCCTTCCGCGGCGAGGCGTGGCTGCTCGCCGCGGTGGGCGCGGGCGCCATGGCGTGGGCCGGGCACGCGGCGGCGGTCGAGCCGCAGGGGCTCGCCGCCGCGCTCCTCGACGCGCTCCACCTGATCGCGGCCGGGGCCTGGTTCGGCGCGCTGCTGCCCCTGGCCGCGCTGCTGCGGGCCGCGTCCGCCGAATCGGGCGCGGACGCGCGGCCGTTCGCGGTCGCTCGCGGTGCGCGGCTTCTCGCGGGTGGCGCTGGCCCTGATGCTGGTCGTCGTCGGGACGGGCGCGGCCAACGCGTGGTTCCAGGTGGGCAGCGTCCCCGCGCTGGTCGGCACGCGGTACGGCCGGCTGCTGCTCGCCAAGGTCGCGCTGCTGATCCCGGTCCTCGTCCTGGCCAGGCGCAACCGGCGCCTGTTGCCACGCCTGTCCGGCGACGGCGCCACCGTCGGCCGCCCCGCGATGGCGCGGCTCGGGCGCTTCGTGGCCGGCGAAGCGGCCCTCGCGCTGCTGATCCTGCTCGTCACCACCGCGCTGTCCGTGTCGCCGCCCGCGGTGCACGACGCGATCGGCTGGCCCTTCGCGCTGCGCTTCTCCTGGGAGGCGGCGGCCCAGGTGCCGGGCGGGCCCGCGCGCGTCCTCATCGGCGCGCAGGTGGCCTTCGTCGGCGTGCTCGCGATGATCGTCGGGCTGCTCCTGCGGCCGTGGCGGGTGCTCCTCTGCGGCGCGGGCGGCGTGGCGCTCGTCACCGGGCTCTGGGTCGCGCTGCCGCCCGTGTCGGTGGACGCCTATCCCACCACCTACCGGCGCTCCTCGGTACCGTACCAGGCGGTGTCCATCGCGAACGGCGCCGCGCTCTACCGCGCGCACTGCGCGACCTGCCACGGCGCGGCCGGCCGCGGCGACGGCCCCGGCGGCGCGGGCCTGCCGAAGCTACCCGCCGACCTGACCGCGCCGCACGCCGCCGATCACACCGCGGGCGACATGTTCTGGTGGCTCACCCACGGCATTCCCGCCGGGGGCATGCCGCCGTTCGGCGCGGCGCTCGGCGAGGAAGAGCGCTGGGACCTGATCAACTTCATCCGCGCGCTGGCCGCGGGTGAGCGCGCGCGCCAGATGACGCCGGATGGTCCAGCCGAATCGCCCGTGGCTCGTCGCGCCCGATTTCACCATCGCGGTGGGCCCGGCGCCGCCGCGCGGCCTCAAGGAGCTGCGCGACCGGTGGATGGTGCACCTCGTGTTCTTCACCCTGCCGGACTCGCGGCCCCGGCTGATCCAGCTCGCCGAGGCCTACAACACGCTTCAGGCGACCGGCACCGAGGTCATCGCGGTGCCGCTGGACGACGGGGCGCACATCATCCGGCGGCTCGGCGGCCAGCCGCCCCTGCTCTTCCCGGTCATCACCGACGGCGCGGCCGAGATCGCCGCGACCTACGCGCTGCTGAGCCGGGGCCTGGGCCCGCGGGAGCTCTCCGCGCGCGCCGCGCCACCGCGCCACGTGGAGTTCCTGCTCGACCGCCAAGGCTACGTCGCGCGCGCGCTGGCTGCCGGGCGCGCCGGGCCGGGGCTGGGACGACCTCCCGACCCTGGTGGATCAGATCCTGCTGCTCGACAAGGAAACCCCCGCGGGTCCTCCTCCCGACGAGCACGTACACTAGGGCGCCATGCGACTCTGGCGCGTCATCCTGCTGGTCAATCTCGCGCTGGGCGTGGGCCTGCTCTGCGGCTATCTGGGCTGGGGCCGCGAGGCGGCCCGGCTCGGCCAGGAGCTCGAGCGGACCCGCCTGCAGCAGGCCACCGCGGGCAGCCGCCGCGCCTGGCAGGCGCGCGGCGTGGTGCGCGCGGTGCTGCCCGAGCTCAACGTGGTGGTGCTCACGCACGAGGATCTCACCGGCTACATGGGCTCGATGACGATGGGCTTCCGCGTGCACGATCCCAAGCTCTACGAGGGGCTCGACATCGGCGACGCGGTGGTCTTCACGCTCACCGGGACGCCGCCCAACGTGGAGATCACCGCCCTCGCGAAGCAGCCGTGACGAGGGGCGCTGCTCCTGGCCCTCGCGGTCGTGCTGGCGCTGGCGCGCGCCGCGCACGCGCGGCCCACGGCGGCGTGCCGACGGTGGCCCTCACCGAGCCCGACTACCTCAAGTGGCTGCTCGACTCGCGCCAGCCGGTGGTCGTGGTGGACCTGCGCAGCCCGGCCGACTTCCGCCGCGGCCACCTGCCCGGCGCGGTCTCGATTCCCCTCGCCGAGCTCGACCGGCGCTTCGCGGAGATCCCGACCCAGCCCATGGTGGTGCTCTACTGCCGCTGCCCGATCGAGGAAGCGGCCACCGCCTACAGCTTCCTCGAGGCCAAGGGCTACACGAACCACGTGGTCCTCCAGGACGGGCTACGACGGCTGGCTGAAGCGTCGGTACCCCTTGACTCGGAGTCCTGATTAGGGGTGATCACGTGTCCACACCGCCGGCCATGGTCATGCTCCAGGTCGAGGGCCGCGACCGGTGGCTGGCGTTCTACATCCCGATGAACGAGGCCAATCGCCTGGCCCGCTGCCTGGGGATGACCCCGTGCCCGTGCACGCCCATCTTCGAGCTGACCGAGCAGCTCATCGGCCACCTGCAGGCGGAGGTGCGGCGCGCGCACCTGGAAGGCGACGAGCGCGGCATCTCGGCCGGCCTCGTGCTCGAGCGCGACGGACTCGAGATGATCCTCCCCTGCCATCCGGCCGACGCGGTGGCGCTGGCGGTGCGGGCGGGCAAGCCCATCATGGCTCACGACAGCGCGCTGGCCCACGCCCGCTCCGCGCCCGTGTCCGGCCAGGCGGACGCCGCGAGCGAGCCCCCGGCCACCGGGCTCGACACGGTGCAGGCCTGGCTCGACCAGGTCTGGCCCGCCGACTTCGGAGACGGCCCCGCCCGCTGAGTTCTGAATTCGGTATACTCGGGCCGCCAGTGATGAGCCTCCGCCCGCTCGGATCGCTCCGCCTCGCCGCCGCCGCGCTGCTGCTCGCGCTGGTCGCGGTGACCGTCCCGCTCAAGGCGAGCCAGCCGCGCCACATCCACGAGGCCTCGACCGCCGGCGTCTACAACGAGGATCACGTCCTCGCCAGCCTCGAGTTCCTGGGCGGCGACGGCCCGCTGCCCGACCTGCCGACGGCCGTCTCGCTCGCGCTCATCACCGCGGCGGGCGCGCTCCCCCGCCGCGGCCGCCCCGTCGCTCCGGCGCTCCGTCTCGCCGGCTCCCGCGCTCCACCCGCCTAGCTCCGTCTCGCCCGCTCGGTAGCGCTCGCCCGGACCGCTTCGTCGTGTCCCGTCCGGGCCATCCATCTTCCTCGAGACGGAGGGATCCATGCGTGCACTGGTGGGAATCGGCCTGCTCTCCGCAGGCGTGCTGATGTCGCCCGCTCCCGCGGCCGCGCAAGATGTCGAGGCGCTGCGGCAGGAGCTGCAGCAGATGCGCAAGCAGTTCGAGACGATGCGAGAGGGATACGAGAAGGCGATCGACCGGCTGGGCGAGCGGATCCAGCAGCTCGAGAGCAAGCCGCAGCCCGCGGTGGCCGCGCCGGCCCCCGCGCCCGGCCCCGGGCGTCGCGCAGGCGCCCGCGCCGGCCGCGCCCGCGATCGCGGTGACCCCGCTCGACCTGGCGCGGCCCCGCCAGCCCTTCGGGCTCTACAGCACCCGCGGCCCCGGCCAGCTCCTGTTCGACATGGGCGTGGCCGGCGACTTCATCGGCAACCTCACCCAGCGCAACGTGGACAAGGCCAACGCGGGCACGTTCGCGGGGCAGGAGAACCGCTTCTTCCCGCGCGAGATCGAGCTCTCCCTGTTCGGCCAGATCGATCCCTACGCGCGCGCCGAGGTGCGCGTCGAGGCCGGCGAGGAGGACGCGGGGGAGATCGCCCTGCACCTCGCCGAGGCCAACCTGACGCTGCTGACCCTGCCCTTCAACACCCAGCTCAAGATGGGCCAGATGCGCAACCGCTTCGGCCTGCTGAACCAGATCCACGAGCACGACCGGCCCTTCATCGACACGCCGAACGTGCTCGCGCTGGTTCCTCGGCGACGAGGGTCTCGTCGAGCGCGGCGTGGAGCTGACGTGGGTGGCGCCCCTGCCCTTCTTCCTGGAGGGGCTCGTCGGCGTCTTCAACGGCGACAACGAGGACGCCTTCGGGCGCGGCAAGCTGAACGAGCCGCTCCTCACCGGCCGGCTCCGCACGTTCTTCGAGCTGGGCGACTTCGGCGCCATCCAGCTCGGCGTCTCGGTGGCCAGCGGCGAGACGCCGGATCGGCGCCGCAACACCCTGTTCGGCGCGGACGCGAAGTACAAGTACACGCCGGAGGGCTGGCAGCAGCCGCTGCTCACGCTGCTCGGCGAGCTGATCTACCAGGAGCGCCGCGTGAACGTGGCGCGGCGAGGACACCGACGGCGACGGGGTGCAGGACACGCCCGACGAGACGCGCCGGCTCAGGCGCGCTGGGCTGGTACGCGGGCGGCGAGGTGCGGCCGTTCCGCACCGGCTGGCAGAAGGGCCTGGGCGCCGGCTTCCGCTACGACTGGACCCAGTACCCGGTCATGCGCGGGCGCGAGTGGGCGGTGGGGCCGTTCCTCTCCTACTGCCGTCGGAGTTCCTGCGCTTCCGCCTGGGCTACAAGCACACCGAGCGGGCCACCGCGCGACGGCTTCACCGACAACGAGTCGAGCGCCCGGAAGGTGGACGAGATCCTCTTCCAGGCCACCTTCATCCTGGGCGCCCACCCGTCGCATCCGTTCTGAGGAGGCCAGCCACCATGCGAAGCCCGATCCGCGCAGCACTGGTCGCGATCCTGAGCATCTCCCTTGCCGCCCTCGGCGCCCCCGGCCTCACGCCGGGGGACGCCGCGGCCGCCGACAAGCTCCGCGTCGTCGCGACCACCACCGATCTCAAGGCGCTCACCGAGGCGGTCGGCGGCGACCTCGTCGAGGTGGAGGCGCTCGCCCGCGGCAACCAGAACCCGCACGATCTCGAGGTGCGCCCGAGCCTGATGGTCAAGGTGCGGCGCGCCGACCTGCTGGTGATCAACGGCCTCGAGCTGGACCAGTGGGCCGAGGTCGTCGTGCAGGGCGCCAATAACCCAAAGGTGCTGCCCGGCACGCCCGGGCGCGTGGACGCCTCCGAGGGCCTGCCGATCCTCGAGGTGCCGACCACCCAGGTGGACCGCTCGATGGGCGACGTGCACCCGGTCGGCAACCCGCACTACACGCCGGATCCCGGGCATGGCGCCCCAGATCACCGCCAATATCCTGAGCGGGCTGGCGCGGCTGCAGCCCCAGTCGCGTCCGACGTTCGAGAAGAATCGCGCCGCGTTCCTGGCCGAGCTCGACCAGGCGATGACCCGGCTGGACCGCGGCCCTCGCGCCCTTCAAGGGCGCCAAGGTCGTCGCAGTACCACCCGACTTCGTCTACCTCTTCACCCGCTTCGGCCTGGTCAAGGGCGGCGCCATCGAGGACCGCCCCGGCATTCCCGCCACCCCCGGCCACCTGGCCCGCCTCATCCAGGACATGAAGCAGGAGCAGATCAAGCTCGTGGTGGTCGAGCCCTGGAACGACGTGAAGCTGGCCGAGCGCGTGGCCCAGGAGGCGGGCGCCAAGGTGCGCGTGCTCGCGCCCTCGGTGGGCGCGGTCAAGGAGGCCAGGACGTTATCTCGAGACCGTGGACTACAACGTGCGCACCCTGGCCGAAGGGCTAAGATAGGCCGATCATGACCGCCGATCTCCTCGCGCTGATGTGGATGCCGTTCCTGATGTGCCTGGTGCTCACCGGCATCCACGCCTACCTCGGCTTCCACGTCATCGCGCGGGAGGTCGTGTTCGTGGACATCGCGCTGGCCCAGATCGCGGCGCTCGGCGCCACCGCCGCGTTCCTGGTCGGCTACGAGCTCGAGACCTGGCAGTCCTACGCGGCGGGGCTCGGCTTCACGATCCTGGGCGCGCTGGTGCTGGCGCTCACCCGGAGCCGCCGGGGCCTGGTCTCGCACGAGGCGGTCATCGGCGTGGTCTACGCGGTCTCCGCGGCCGGCGCGGTGCTCCTGGCCGACCGCTCGCCGCACGGCGCCGAGCACCTGCGCGGCATGCTCGTCGGGCAGCCTGCTCAGCGTGCGCGGCGCGGAGGTGCTCAAGGTCGCCGCGCTCTACGCGCTGATCGGCGGCTTCCACTGGCTCTGCCGCCGGCCGTTCTTCCTCATCTCCACCGCTCCGGACCGCGGCCTATCGCGAGGGCTGGCGCGTCCGCGCGTGGGACTTCCTCTTCTACGCCTCGTTCGGCGTGGTCGTGACCTCGTCGGTGCGCATCGCGGGCGTCCTGCTCGTCTTCTCGTACCTGATCGTCCCCGCGCTCGCGGGCATCCTGCTGGCCCAGCGCATCGGCGCGCGGCTCGCGGTGGGCTGGGCCTTCGGCGCGGGCGTGAGCGTCGTCGCGATGCTCGCCTCCGCGGTGCTCGACCTGCCGACCGGCGCCACCGTGGTCTGCGCCTTCGGCCTGAGCCTCCTGGCCCTGGGCCTCGTCCTGCGCGTGCGACGACTGGCATGATCGGCCGCGCGCTCCCCGTCATGCTCGCGCTGCTGGCGCTGGCCGGCTGCGCGCCCGCCGCGCCGCCCGCGAAGCCGCTGGTCGTGGCCACCATCTATCCGCTGTGGGAATTCGCGCGCCAGGTCGCGGGGGACCGCGCGGACGTGGTCTCGCTGGTGCCGGCCGGCGTCGAGCCGCACGACTGGGAGCCGGCGCCGCGCGACGTGAGCCAGGTCCGGCGCGCGGCGGTGTTCGTCCACACCGGCACCAACCTCGACAAATGGGCCGAGAAGCTGCTCGCCGACCTCACCGGGCGGCACGGCGTGGTGGTGAACGCGCGCGGCGGGCTCAGCGTCCTCACGGTGGGCGGGGTCACCGATCCCCACGTATGGCTCGATCCGACGCTCGCGCGCGTGCAGGTGCAGGCGATCGCGGGCGGGCTCGAGCAGGCCGACCCGGCCGGTCGCGCGGTCTACGCCGAGAACGCGAAGGCCCTCATCGCCCGGCTCGACGCGCTCGATCTGGAATTCGCGGCCGGCCTCGCCGACTGCGCGCGCCGCGAGATCGTGACCTCGCACGCCGCCTTCGCCTACCTGGCGCGCCGCTACCGGCTCACCCAGGTGCCGGTCATGGGGATCTCGCCCGAGGCGGAGCCGAGCCCCGCGGACCTGGCCGCCATCGTCCGGACCGCGCGCCGGCTCAAGGTCACGCACGTCTTCTACGAGACGCTGGTCAGCCCGCGCCTCGCCGAGACCCTGAGCCGCGAGATCGGGGCGACCCCGCTGCCGCTCAATCCCATCGAGGGCGTGAGCCCGGCCGAGGCCGCCGCGGGCACCGGCTATCTGGAGCTGATGCGCGCGAACCTGGCCAATCTCCGCACCGCGCTCGGCTGCCGCTAGCCGCCCGCTCCCGTCCATGCGACGGCTCTGCTTCGTCACGTGCCGGACCTGGCCCGAGATCTCGGAGAGCGACCGGCTCGTCCAGCGGGCGCTCGAGGCCCGCGGCGCCACCGTGGAGGCGCGCGCGTGGAACGACGTCGGCGCCGGCTGGGACGGCTTCGACGCGATCGTGCTGCGCTCGAACTGGGACTACCACTTCGAGCCGGACGCCTTCCTCGGCTGGCTCGACCGCCTCGAGCGGGCCGGCGCCCGCGTCTTCAACCCGCCCGCCCTCGTGCGCTGGAACCTGACCAAGGCGTACCTGCTCGAGCTCGCGCGGGCCGGCGTGCCGACGGTGGCCACCGTCATCCTGGAGGACGAGACGCGCGCGGGGCTCGAGGCGGTGATGGCCGCGCGCGGCGTGGCGCCGGGTCGTGATGAAGCCGGTGATCTCGGCCTCCGCGCACGACACGCGGCTGGTGAGCGCCGCCACCCTGGACGAGGCGGTGGACGCGCTCGCGTCCGGCGCGATGCGCCGGCCGGTCCTGGTCCAGCCCTTCGTCGAGGAGATCCAGACCCGGGGCGAGTGGTCGCTGGTCTTCATCGAGGCCGAGATGACGCACGCGGTGCTCAAGCGGCCGGCCGCGGGCGAGTTCCGGGTGCAGCCCCGCCTGGGCGGCACCGTGGAGACGCCCCAGCCGCCCGACGCGGTCCGGGCGGTCGGGCGGCGCGGCGCTGGCCGCGCTGCCGGTGCCCCCGCTCTACGCGCGCATCGACGGGGTCGAGACCGCGGCCGGCTTCCAGATCATGGAGGTCGAGGTCAACGAGCCCGGCCTCTTCTTCCCCCACGCGCCGGCCGCCGCCGCGCGCTTCGCCGAGGCCCTCCTGCGGCGGGTGTCGAGTACAATATGACCGCCATGGACGCAACCACCGTCGCGCGCTGGCGGACCCTCTGCCTGGTCCTGCTGGGCGCCTTCCTCGGGATGAGCCTCGTCGTCGACACGGTCGGGCCTGCTGCCGGGCGACGTGCCGCTGCACGACGAGATCCTGAAGGGCCGCGGCACCTGGCTGCACGCGATCGCCCGCTGGGTGGACTACGGCGGCAAGTGGATCGTCCTCGCGCCGGCCATCCTGCTGCTCCTCGCCTGCTCGCGCGCCGCGCGCCGGCACTGGTGGCTCTGGTGCGCGCTGATGCCGATCGGGGGCGCCGTCGAGCAGACCTTCAAGTTCCTGGTCGGCCGGCCGCGGCCCCGCGGGGTCAACTGGGGCTTCCCCAGCGGGCACGTGACCGCGGCGGCGACCTTCGCGGTGATCCTGCTCTACATCATGACGCGGGAGCGGGTCTCGCCCGCGGCGCGCGCGATCCTGCACCGCGCTGCGATCGCCCTGGTCGCCGCGGTCGGCTTCGCCCGCGTCATCCTGAACGCCCACTGGCCGACCGACGTGCTGGGCGGCGTCGCTGCTCGGCGCCGGCTGCGCCGCCGCGGGCGCCTGGTGGGACGCGCGGCATCCCGGGACCGCGCAGCCGGCGCGGCCGCGCGCGGTGAACGGCGCGCTCGAGATCGGCGGCTGATGCGCTCCTTCGTCGAGCTCGAGGACGTGGACTTCGCCTACGGGGCCGTGCCCGTGCTCGAGCGCATCAACCTGACCGTCGAGCCCGGCGACTTCCTCGGCATCATCGGCCCGAACGGCTCCGGCAAGACCACGCTGCTCCGCATCATGCTGGGCCTCCTGCCGCCCCAGCGCGGCGCGGTCCGCCTCTTCGGCCACCCGCCCGCGTCGTTCCGGCAGTGGGGGCGCCTCGGCTACGTGCCGCAGAAGGCCACGCTCGATCCCGCCGCTGCCGGTGACCGTCCACGAGGTGGTGGCCACCGGGCTCCTGCCCTCGCTCGGCCTCTTCGGGCGCATCGGCGGGGCCGAGCGCAGGCGCATCGCGGAGGTGCTCGGCCAGGTGGGCATGGCCGCGCACGCGGGCGCGCGGATCGGCGCGCTGTCGCCGGGCCAGCAGCAGCGCGTGCTGATCGCGCGGGCGCTGGTCTCCAAGCCCGAGCTCCTGATCCTGGACGAGCCGACCGGCGGCGTGGACCCCGAGGCCCAGACGAGCTTCTACGCCCTGCTCCACCATCTCAATCGCGAGCGCGACGTGACCCTGATCCTGGTGAGCCACGACATCGGGGTGGTGGCCAAGGAGGTCACCAAGCTCGCGTGCCTCAATCGCCGGCTCGTCTTCCACGGCCGCCCGGGCGACTTCCTGAGCGACGCGGCGCTGACCGCGCTCTACGGCCCCGCGGTGCGCGTGGTCAGCCACGACCACTGAGCCCATGCCCGAATTCCTCCAGTACGGCTTCATGCATCGGGCGTTCGCGGCGGGCGTGGTCACCGCGCTCATCTGCCCGGCCATCGGCGTCTTCCTGATCCCGCGCCGGCTCTCGCTGATCGCCGACACCCTGGCCCACGTCGCGCTGGCCGGGGTGGCGCTCGGCCTCGTGCTCGGCATCTCGCCGGTGCTGGGCGCGCTGGTGGTGGCCCTGGCCGGCGCGGTCGGCATCGAGCGGCTGCGCGCGCGCGGGGCGTTGCAGGGCGACGCGGCCCTCGCGGTGTTCCTCTCCGGCGGCTTCGCGATGGCGGTGGTGCTCATCAGCCTGGCCCGCGGCTTCAACGCCGATCTCTTCGCGATTCTCTTCGGCAGCATCCTCACCGTGACCAGTGCCGACGTATGGCTGATCGTCGCGCTCGGCGCGGTCGTCACGGTGGCGATCGGCGGCTTCTACAAGCAGCTCCTCGCCATCACGCTCCACGAGGACCTGGCCCGGACCAGCGGCGTGCCGGTCGGCGCCCTCAACCTCCTGCTGACCATCCTGACCGCGCTGACCACCGTGGTGGCGATGCGGATGGTGGGCGTGCTGCTCGTCTCCGCGATGATCGTGATCCCCGCGCTCACCGGCTTCGCGCTCGGCCGGAGCTTCCACACCGCCACCGCGATCGCCATCGGCATCGCGCTGCTGTCCATGACCTCCGGCCTCATCGCGGCCTACTACCTGCGCCTGGCCGCGGGGGGCGCGGTCGTGCTGGCCGCGCTGCTCATCTTCGCCGCCGCGTCGCTGGCGCGCCGCCGGTGGCCCGCGACGCCGCGGGAGGCCCAGCCATGATCCGCTCGCGCGTCGCCGTCCTGGCCGCGCTGCTCCTGGTCCTGGCGGTCCCGGCCGCCATCGCCCAGGGCCCGGCCAAGGGCCCCGCGCCGAGTCCCGCCCAGAATCCAGCCCAAATCCAGAATGTCCGCGCTGGCGCGAGGCCTTCGCGGGCATGCCGGTCCGGATGGTCAGCGTGCAGGCGGGCCCCCGCTCCATCGCGCTCCGCGTGAAGGCCGCCGACACCGGCGAGCGCCAGGCCGGCGGCTTCCAGTGCGCGACCCCCGAGGAGATCAAGCGGCACCTGATCCTCTTCGACTTCGGCCGGGAGATCGTCACCCAGTTCCACATGCAGAACGTGCCCGCGGCGCTGGACATCGCCTTCGTCAAGGAGGACGGCCGCATCTTCGCCATCCTCCAGATGGACCCGAGCCCCACCGAGCTGTACGGGCCGCTCGGCTCCTTCCGCTACGCGGTCGAGGCCCACGCCGGGTTCTTCGCGAGCCAGGGCATCCGTCAAGGAGAAGCGCGGCTGGTGCTGCCCCCGGCCCGCTGATCGCGCCCGTGCACGGCCGGCACACTCACGGCTCCCGCCACAAGCGCCGCCTGCTGGCCGTCTTCGGGCTGACCTCCGCGTTCCTGGTCGTCGAGGCGGCGGTCGGGTTCTGGACGGGCAGCCTCGCGCTCCTGGCCGACGCCACCCACATGCTGGTGGACGCGGGCGGCGTGCTCCTGAGCCTGCTCGCGGTGTGGTTCGCGGAGCGCCCCGCCACGCCGGCCAAGACCTACGGCTACTACCGCGTGGAGATCCTGGCCGCCCTCGTCAACGGGGTGGTCCTCTGCGTGATGGCCATCGCGATCCTCGTGGCCACCTACGAGCGGCTCTGGCAGCCGCCGCACGTGCCGGGCGGCCCGATCCTGGTGGTGGCCACGCTGGGCCTCCTCGTGAACCTGGCCGGCATGTGGCTGCTGCACGGCGGCGCCGCGGAGAGCCTGAACGTGCGGAGCGCCTATCTCGAGGTCCTGGGCGACGCGGTCAGCTCCGCCCTCGTGATCGTCGCCGGCCTGATCATCATCTTCACCGGATGGACGCTCGCCGACGTCATCGCGGGCGCGCTGATCGCGCTCTTCATCCTGCCCCGCACGTGGGCCCTGCTGCGCCAGGCCGTGAACGTCCTGCTCGAGGGCGCGCCGGCGCATCTCGACGTCACCGAGATCGAGGACGCCCTGCGCTCGGCCCCGGCGGTGCGGCGGGTCCACGACCTGCACGTGTGGACGCTCACCTCCGGCCGCGAGGCCATGAGCGCGCACGTGGTGGTCGAGGCGGGCGCGCCCACCGACCGGATCCTCGAAGAGCTACACCTCGTCCTCCACGCCCGCTTCGGCATCGATCACACCACGATCCAGATCGAGACCGAGCCAGCCCCTCTGATCCAGATCACTCCCAGGGCCGGCTAGCCCATCGCCCGCCGGAAGGAGATCCCCCTATGAAGATCGTCCGGACGTCACTGGCCGTACTCACGCGCTTCCTGCAGGAGGCGGGCGCGCGCCGCGTGCCCGAGGGGCAGCGGCTCGAGATCACCGTGACCAACATCGACATGGCGGGTGACCCCCCGCGCATCGATCTGCAGTTCCGGCTCCTCGGCGCGGACGGCGCGGACGGGCGGGCGGGAACCCGGCGGCTCCGGGACAGCGACCACCTGACCAGCGCGGCGCCGGTCACCGCGGACCACCTCCGCCACGAGAAAGCGCTCCTGCTGGACTGGCTGCAGAGGGAGCTGCGCGAGGCGACCGGCTCGTGAAGCGCAGCGACGGGCGCATCCTCACCACCCACGTGGGCAGCCTCCCGCGCCCGCCCGCGCTGCGCGACCTGCTCGTGCGCCGCGACCGGGGCGAGCCGGTGGACGCGGCCGCGCTGGCGCGGGAGGCCGACGCGGCGGTCGCCCACGTGGTGGCCCGTCAAATCGAGGTCGGCATCGACGTCGGCAACAACGGCGAGCAGCCGCGCGCCGGCTTCTCGACCTACGTGGCCGGTCGCATGCGCGGCTTCGGCGGCACGAGCCGGCGCCTGCCCGCCCGCGACCTGATCGACTTCCCGGACTACGCGGAGATGCTGGCCCGCCGGCGCCGCGACGCGGCCCGCATCGCGGACGCGCCGCAGGCCATCGCGGAGGTGGAGTACGCCGACCTGGGCCCGGCGGCGGAGGAGTGCGACGGCTTCCTCCGGCACACCGACGGCCGGGCGCCGGGCTTCACCGAGCGTTTCATGACCGCGGCCTCGCCGGGGGTGATCGCCACCATCCTGCTCTCCGCCCACTACAGCTCGCACGAGCAGTACGTGATGGCGCTGGCCCGGGAGATGCGCAAGGAGTACGCGCTGATCCACGCGCGAGGGCTACTGCTCCAGGTGGACTGCCCCGATCTGGCCATGGAGCGCGTGCGCTTCTTCCAGAACGACTCCCTCGAGGCCTTCCAGCGAAACGTGGCGCTGCACGTGGAGGCCATCAACCAGGCCACCGCGGGCATTCCGCCGGACCGCATCCGCCTGCACGTCTGCTGGGGCAACTACGACGGCCCCCACACCCACGACGTGGCGCTCGAGGCGGTGCTGCCGCTCGTCTACCGCGCGCGGGTCGGCGCGCTGTCCCTGCCGCTCGCCAACCCGCGCCACCAGCACGAGTACCGCGTGTTCAAGCGCCACCCGCTTCCCGACTCCATGCTCCTGCTACCCGGGGTGATCGACACCACCACCAACTATGTCGAGCATCCCGAGGTGGTGGCCGACCGGATCGCCGCGGCGGTGGACGCGGTGGGCGATCCCACGCGCGTGATCGCCTCCACCGATTGCGGCTTCGGCACCTTCGCGGGCTCGGAGATGGTGGCCCACAGCGTGGTGTGGGCCAAGCTCGGCGCCCTCACCGAGGGCGCGGCGATCGCGAGCCGGCGCCTCTTCACCTGAGACGGACCAAGAGAGGATGACGTGCCGATGACGCCGGAGCGCTTCGCCCAGGGCATGACCTTCGACGACTACGTGAAGTTCACCGGCTCGCCCGGAAACCTGGCCCGCGAGGGCTTCGACATCCGCCGGTTCAGCAAGGTGCGCCCGCGTCTGGACTGGAGCGCCTTCCTCCACAAGCGCCACGCCGGGGCGCGGCTCACCCCCGATCAGATCGGGGCCATCCAGTGGCTCGCCGCGCAGCCGGGCGGGCCCGCCAAGGTCGCGGTGATCTCCGAGGAGTGGTCGTCGGACTGCCGGCGGGACGTCCCCTACCTCGCGCGCCTCGCCAAGGCGGGCGGCCTCGAGCTGCGCATCTTCGTCCGCGACGGCGACACGATGCTGATGAAGGGCCTGCCCGACCCCGCGTCGGGCGGCAACGCGGACCTGGTGCAGGCCTACGCCAACGAGAAGAACGGCCAGCGGTGGGCGTCGGTCCCGGTGGCGGTGTTCTTCACCGAGGACTTCGTGGAGCTGTACCGCTACATCGAGTATCCCGCGATCTACCGCAAGGAGCGCGTCATGGGCCACCTGCGCGCGGCGCGCCCCGGCGAGACCGAGGAGCAGGCCAAGGCGCGCGGCGGCGCCGAGATCGGCGCCCTGCTCGAATCCCCCTTCTACGACGTGTGGGCGCAGGCCGCGATCGCCGAGATCCTCAGCGCCCTCCACGAGCGCCTCCTGATCCCCTAGGGAGCCGCTCTCCAGGCGTGGAAGAGCCACATCGCGGCGGAGACCCCGACGAGCAGCGCGATGTAGGCCGGCCAGCTCGTCATCCAGGACTCGCGCGGGACATGGATGCGGTCCCGCTCCCACGCCACCGCATCGCGCCAGGCGAGATCGCCGCCGGCGTAGCGCTGGAACGCCTCGGTCACCCACGCCAGCGGCAGCGCGCGGTCCTTCGTGCGGAAGCGTCGCTCCAGCGAGCCCTCCTGCAGGTACAGGCCGAAGCCGGTCTGCACGCTCCCGCTGGCCTGCAGATACGTCGCGTCGGAGGTGCCGAGGGTGGCCAGCACGTTGCGGCCGCCGTCGAGCGACGCCAGCACCTTGGCGATGGTCGGCCCGTCGGGTCGCTCGTACCCGGTGTCGTGGGTGGTGAGGAGCAGCTCCATCGCGCTAGTAGGACCGCGGCAGGCCGAGCACGTGCTCGGCCAGGTAGTTGAGCGCCATCTGCTGGGAGACCGGGCGCGATCTTGTAGAGCCGGACCTCCCGCCACAGCCGCTCCACGTGGAACTCCTTGGCGTAGCCGAAGCCGCCGAAGGTCTGGAGCGCGGCGTCGCAGGCGTTGAACCCGGCCTCGGCCGCGAGCATCTTGGCCGCGTTGGCCTCGCGCCCGCAGGGCTTACCGTTGTCGAAGAGCCACGCGGCCTTGAGACACATCATCTCGGCCGCGTCGAGCTGGGCCATCGCGTGGGCGAGCGGATGCGCGATGGCCTGGTTCTTCCCGATCGGCCGGTCGAAGACGACGCGCTCCTTGGCGTACTGCACCGCGCGGTCCAGCGCGGCGCGTCCGATGCCGACCGCCTCGATCCCGATCACGATGCGCTCGGGGTTGAGCGAGTCGAGCAGGTGGTAGAAGCCCTCGCCCGGCGTGCCCACCACGTCCGCGTCGGGGATCTCCAGGTCGTCGATGAAGATCTCGTTGGAGTCGACCGCGGCCCGGCCGAGCTTGTGGATCAGGCGCACCGAGATCTTGGCGCGATCGAAGTCGGCGAAGAAGAGCGTCATCCCTTTGAGCGGACGGGCCGGGTCGCGGTCGGCGGTGCGCGCGAGCAGGAGGATCTTGTTGGCGTGCTGGGCGTTCGTGGTCCAGACCTTCCGCCCGTTGACGACCCAGCGGTCGCCCTGCTTCACGGCGCGGGTCTGGATGCGCGAGGTGTCGGTGCCCGCGTTGGGCTCGGTCACGCCGAAGGCCATCACGATGTCGCCGCTCACGATCCGCGGCAGGTACTTCCGCTTCATCGCCTCGGTGCCGTACTTGACGATCGGGGTGGGCGGGAACACGTAGAAGTGGATGGGGGAGCAGCCGGAGGTGCCGGCGCCCGAGGCGCAGATCTCGTGGAGCATCAGCGCGGCCTCGGTGACGCCCAGCCCGGCCCCGCCGTACTCCTCCGGGATCGTGATGCCGAGCCAGCCGTTGTCCGCGAAGGCCTTCACGAAGTCGGTCGGGTACTCGGCTCGATCGTCCTTGTCGAGCCAGTAGTCGAGCGAGAAGGTGCGGGCGAGCGCCCCCGTCTCCTTCTTGATCAGCTCCTGTGATTCCGTGAGCGCGAAGTCCATGGTCGGCCTCCTGGTCGGGCAAGAATATCACGGCCGCCCGGGGACTTGCCCGCCGCCGCGCCGGTCGGTATGCTGGCGGCCATGAACGAGACCACTCCGGCGATCCAGGACTACCTGGGCGCGATCTACGATCTGGCCGGCACCGACAAGCCGGTGATCGGCGCGCGGCTCGCGCGGCACATGCACGTCTCCGCGCCGTCCATCACCGAGGCGCTGCGCCGCATGCAGAAGGACGGCTACATCCGCCTCGGGGGCCGCAAGGAGATCCGGCTCACCACCAAGGGGCTCGGCATCGCCGAGACCATGGCGCGCCGGCATCGCCTGATCGAGCGCTGGCTGACCGACGTGCTCGGGCTCGACTGGTCGCGCGCGCACGACGAGGCCCATCGCCTCGAGCACGCGCTCTCCCCGGTGGTCGAGGAGCGGCTCGCCGAGACCCTCGGCATGCCGAGCACCTGCCCGCACGGCAACCCGATCCCGGGCATGCCCGCCCCCGAGGCGCACAGCCCGATCCCGCTCAGCCAGGCCCCCGCGGGCCACCCGTTCGTGGTCGAGCGCATCACCGAGGAGGCGGAGGCCGACCGCCAGCTCCTGCGCTTCCTCTGGGAGAGCGGGATCCGGCCGGGCAGCCGCATCGTGGTGAGCGAGATCGCCCCCTACGCGGGCACCGTCTCCATCATGCTGGACGGCCGCACCGTCACCATGGGGATCAGCGCCGCCAACAAGATCTGGATCTACGACCCGCTGGTGCCGGCCGCCCGCCCGAAGGCCGCCCGAGCCCGCCGCCCCGCCAAGTCCCGCGCCTGAGCATGGCGGTCGAGGCGCTCTACGCGCTGCAGAACGGCTTCCTGGGCTTCGAGACCGCGGGGCTCTTCTACGGCGACCGCTCGGCCGAGCGCGTGGCCATCCCGGTCACCTGCTACCTGGTGCGCACCGGGGACGCGACCATCCTCTTCGACACCGGCATCTCGCCCCGCGCGGTCCCCGGCCTCGTGCGCCAGGACCCGCTCTGCCGCTTCGGCGACGAGGATCTGCTCGTGCACCGGCTCGACTCGATCGGGCTCGAGCCCAAGGACGTGGACCTGGTCGTCCTGAGCCACCTGCACTTCGACCACGCGGGCGGGGCCGCGATCTTCGACACCTCCGAGCTGGTGGTGCAGAAGGAGGAGTACGCGTACGCGCAGTACCCGGCCGCGTTCTTCGCCTCCTACTACTACCGCAAGAACTTCGACCTGCCCGGCTACCGCTGGCGCCTGCTCGACGGCGACACCGAGCTCGTCCCGGGCGTGACCGCGCTGCGCAGCGACGGCCACACCCCGGGGCATCAGTCGCTGCTGGTGGAGCTTCCCCGGACCGGCCCGGTGATCCTGGCCGGCGATTCCTGCTACTGGCAGCGCTCGATCGACGAGGAGATCCCGCCCGGCGTCGTGTGGGACCCGACCCGGGCCATGCACAGCATCAAGCGGCTCAAGACGCTCGCCCGGCTCACCGGCGGGCGCATCTTCCCGAGCCACGACCCCGCGTTCTGGGACAAGGCCGTCAAGGCGCCCGACGCCTACCGGTAAGGAGAGCCCCCATGGGAGTGCTGGACGGAATCAAGGTGCTGGAGATGGCGCGGGTTCCCCCCGCGGAGCTGCCCGGCATGTTCATGGCCGACATGGGCGCGGACGTGCTGAAGATCGAGACGCCGCCCACCGAGGCCGAGGACGCCGCCACCAAGCGGCGCGCCGCGTTCGCCTATGTCAACCGCAACAAGCGCTCGCTCGCGCTCAACATGAAGGCGCCCGAGGGCCAGGCCATCTTCAAGAAGCTCGCGGCCACCGCCGACGTCATCGTGGAGGGCTTCCGGCCCGGCGTGATGAAGCGCCTGGGCGGCGACTACGAGACGCTCTCGGCCACGAACCCGCGCCTGGTCTACTGCTCGCTCTCCGGCTTCGGCCACAACGGCCCGTACAAGGACTACCCGGCCCACGACGGCAACTACCTCTCGATGGCCGGGGTGCTGAACCTCATCGGCGAGCCGGGCCGCAAGCCGATCTTCCCGCTCAACCTGGTGGCCGACTACGGCGGGGCCAGCATGCACGGCGCGCTCGGCATCATGATGGCGCTGTTCGCGCGCGAGCGCACCGGCCGGGGCCAGCACGTGGACGTCTCCTACCTCGACACCTCGCTGGCCCTGCTCGCGGCCACGCCCAACATGCGCTTCTTCTGGAGCGACGGGATGGCGCCCAAGCGCGGCGAGGGCTTCCTGGGCGGGTCCTATCCGTACTACGCGGTCTACGACACCAAGGACGGCAAGCACCTGACCATCGGGTGCACCGAGCCCTGGCTCTGGGAGAACTTCTGCAAGGCCATCAACCGGCCGGACATGGTGAAGTTCGCCCGCAAGGCCGACCAGTTCGTGCGGGCGGCCAACGCGGAAGAGGTGGCGGCCCGCGAGGAGATCGAGGCCATCATCCGGACGCGCACCCGGGACGAGTGGTACGACTTCCTGGTCAAGGCCGACGTCTGCGTCGGCAAGGTCTACGAGCCCGAGGAGGTCGTGGCCGACCCGCAGGTGCAGGCGCGCGACATGATCGTGGAGATGCGCCACCCGGTGCACGGCATCGTGAAGCAGTTCGGCCAGCCCATCAAGCTCTCCGACACCCCGGGAACGATCCGGAGCGCCGCCCCGCATTCGGGCGAGCACACCGATCAGGTGCTGGGCGAGCTGGGAATCCCCGCGGGGGACATCAAGACGCTCCGCGACAAGAAGGTCGTGGCCTAGCCGCGATCCGCGCGTACTCGCGGAAGCTGATCAGGCGGATGCCTTCCTCCGCGATCGCGGCCCTCACCTGCGCGTCGCAGAGGGAGCGCAGCTCGACCTCGCGCTCCCGGTTGTAGAGCGCGTCGGGGCGGCTCTCGACGTGGCCGGGGTGGCAGGACACCTCCGAGATCCCGGGGCCGAGGGACCGGAGCAGCGCGAGCAGGTACTCCACGCTGATCTTCGTCATGTCGGTGCGGCCGAGCTCCGGCTGCCCCCAGAAGCGCCCCACGAAGAAGACCTCCGAGAACCCGCGCACCGGCACGTCCAGGCGCTGGCCCGCCTCGATGAAGTGGCGCGCCACGTTGAAGAACCGGTGGGCGTGATGGTGCGAGTCGATGTGGGTGGGTGGGGCGCCGGTCATCCGCACGAAGGCGTCGAGCTGGCGCGCCACCTCCCGCTGCACGACCCGCGGATCCTGCACGTTGATCAGCCACCGCCCGCGGTCGTCGAAGGCCACGTGAATGCCCAGGCCGAGATTCGGGGCGCTGCCGGGCGAGCCGGACCGCGTCGGCGGCGTGCGGCCCGTCCACCAGGAGGCTCGCGCTCGTGACGATGCCGCGGTCGTGCGCCTCGAAGATGCCGCGGTCGATCTCGTCGGACAGGCCGAGATCGTCGGCGTTGACGATGACCAGGCGCTGTCGCACGTCGGGATTGGCAATCTCGAGGGAGGCGTGCGCCTCGCCGGCCGCGAGCAAGCCGCCCACGCCTCCCAGTCCCGATCTGAGGAATACCCGTCTCGATAGCCTCATGGGGCCCTCCCGGGATCGCTCCCGGTTCAGGATAACTCGAAAGGCGCCGAACAAATGCCGCCCGCGAAGTGGGCAGCCTGATCGGAAATGGGCTAAAATCCTCGTGTTATGAGACGACTCGCGTGGGGCGCCGCGCTCGGGCTGCTGGTCCTCCTCGGGCCGGTCGTCGGCGCCCGGGCCGACAGCGCGGGCGAGCTCGGCGAGCGACTGCGCAAGGCGACCTCCGTGCTCGGCGAGATGGCCTCCGGCAAGGAGGACACCGCGATCCCCCGCGAGATGCTGGCGCGGGCGCGCGCGATCGCGGTCTTCCCCCAGGTGAAGAAGGGCGCGGTGATCGTCGGCGGCCGGCACGGCGAAGGCGTGATGAGCGTCAAGCGGGCCTCCGACGGGCGCTGGAGCGCGCCCGCCTTCTTCACGGTGGGCGGCGGCAGCTTCGGCCTGCAGCTCGGCGGCCAGGTCATCGACCTCGTCCTGGTCGTCATGAGCGACAAGGGCGTGGAGAGCCTGCTCAAGAGCGAGACCACCCTCGGGGGCGACGTGTCGCTGACCGCGGGGCCCAAGAGCCTGCACGACGCCGCCAACACCGACGGGTCGTTCAAGGCCGAGATCTTCTCCTACGCGCGCTCCACCGGCTTCTTCGCGGGCGCCTCCTTCGAGGGGGCCACCGTGCAGCCCGACGGCAAGGCGATCCGCACGCTCTACGGCGCCAAGGCCGACTCCCGCGACGTCCTGCTGGGCGGCCGTTACGCGGTGCCCGCCGGCGCGCAGCCCTTCGTCAAGGTGCTCACGACCTACTCCCCACCACCAAAGAAACGCTGAGAGCCACCCGATGACCACCGCCCCTCGTTCCTTCGTCGAGCTGCTGTCCACGCGTGCCCGCATCGGCTGGGGCGCGCCGGCCGCCGCGCGTCCGGTCACCAATGCGCTGTACGAGTTCGGGGGCGGGCTCCCGGATCCCGCGTCCTTCCCCTACGACGGCCTCATCGACGCCACCGCCCGGATGATCCGGGCCGAGGGCGCCGAGGCGCTCACCTACGGCGAGGCGCAGGGCTACCGCGGCCTGCGCGAGCTGGTGTGCCACAAGTACGGCCTCTTCGAGGGGCTCAAGGTCGGTCCCGACAACATCATCATCTCGAACGGCTCCGGGCACGCGCTCTCCCTGGCCTTCAGCGCCCTCGTGGACCCGGGCGACGTGATCCTGTCCGAGGCCCCGACCTTCTCCGGCACGCTCCAGACCATCCGCCGCCACGGCCCGCAGGTGCTCGACGTGCCGGTGGATCAGGACGGGCTCGTCGTGGACGTCGCGCGGGAGCACCTGGCCACGCTCCGGAAGCAGGGCCGCCGCTGCAAGCTCATCTACACGATCGTGAACTTCCAGAACCCGTCGGGGCCGTCGCTCTCCCTGCGCCGGCGGCGGGAGCTGATCGACCTCGCCCACGAGTACGACACGCTCATCCTGGAGGACGACGCCTACGGCGAGCTGCGCTTCGAGGGCGAGCACCTGCCCTCGCTCTACGCGCTGGACGGCGGCGGGCGGGTGATGCGCGCCGGGACCGTGTCCAAGATCCTGGGCGCGGGCTTCCGCCTCGGCTGGCTCTGCGCGCCCAAGGAGATGATCCCCGCCTTCCAGGGCTTCCTCTTCGGGGGCGGCGTGAATCCGTTCGCGTCACGCGTGGCCACCTACTTCCTGCGCGACAACCTGGCGCCCCACGTGGCCCTGCTCGTCAACGTCTACCGCGCCAAGCGCGACGCCATGCTGCGCGGGCTGTGGGAGAAGCTGCGGGACACCGACGTCGAGATCAGCCGGCCCGAGGGCGGGTTCTTCATCTGGATCAAGCTGCCGACCGGCACCGACACCGCGAAGCTGTACGACGCGGCGGTCAAGGCGCGCGTGCAGTACACCGCGGGCACGTCCTTCTTCCCCAACGGGGGCGGCGAGCGCCACATCCGGCTGGCCTTCAGCTTCGAGTCCCCCGAGCGCTGCTACGAGGGCGCCGGGCTGATCGCGCAGGCCATCCTCGACGCCCGGAGCTAGCATGGCGCGGGCCCGCATCCTCGTGGTGGACGACGAGGACAACCTCCGCGACGTGCTGGTGGAAGTGCTGAAGCGCGACGGCCACGAGGTGGACAGCGCGACGGACGGCGCCGAGGGCTTCCAGCGCGCCGAGGAGCACCGCCCCGATCTCGTGGTCACCGATCTGCGCATGCCCAACCTCGAGGGCCCCGACCTCTACCGCGCGATCCGCCAGCGCTACGCGGACAATCCGCCCCGGTTCATCTTCATGAGCGCGAATACCGGCATCGAGGAGTACGCGACCTTCCTCTCCGAGACCGGCGAGCCCGCGCTCGAGAAACCCTTCAACCTGGCCGACATGCGTCAGGTCGTCCTGCAGGTCCTCGCGCAGAAGCCTCGCGCGTAGCGGGCGGGGGGCGGGCGGCCCGGGGACGCAACCGGTTGACGGGAGGGCCGGGCGCTGTTAGCGTTCCGGCGTGACGATCGCCAACCCGGCCCTCCTCGATCCCGCGCGGTCCACCCCGGACGTCTCGGAGCAGCGCGCGCGCATCCGCGCCATCATCGCGCCCCGCACCGGCGAGCGCGGCCTCGACATCGGCTGCGGCTTCGGCCTCCTCGCCTGCGAGCTGGCCCGCGACGTGGGCCCCACCGGCCGGATCATGGGCGTGGACGCGGTGCCGGACATGATCATCGCCTGCGAGGAGCGGGCCCGGCACGACGCGGTCACCGGCCGCACCGAGTTCCGCCAGGCCGATCCCGAGGCGGTGCCCGCCGCGGCGGGCAGCGTCGACTTCGTGACCGCGATGCAGGTCTACGAGTACATGGCCGACGTCGAGCGGGGGCTGGCCGAAGCGTATCGGGTGCTGAAGCCGGGCGGGCGCCTCGCCGTGCTCGACACCGACTGGGAGTCCTGCGTCTGGCACTGCGGGCGACCGCGAGCGCACCGCCCGGGTCCTCCGGGCCTGGGAGCAGCGCTTCGCCCATCCCCACCTGCCCGCGCACCTGCCCGAGCTGCTGCGGCGGAGCGGCTTCGCGGTGCGGACCGTGACGATGATCCCGGTGGTCAACGTCGAGATGAGCGAGCAGACCTACAGCCCCGGCATGATCGACGTGGTCGCGCGCTTCGTGGCCAGCCGGGGCGGGATCACCGAGGACGAGGCCGCGCGGTGGGCCGAGGACGTGCGGAGCCAGGCCGCGCGGGGCGAGTACTTCTTCAGCCTCTCGCGCTACCTCTTCCTGGCCGAGCGCGCCCGCACCTCCCGCGGAGGCGCGGCATGAGGATCGAGGTCGAGATGGTCCAGGAGGAGGGCGGGATCTTCCGGGCCACCGCCGTCGTCCTACCCGGAAGTGAGCGTGACCGGGCGCACCGAGAAGGAAGCGCTCGGGCTCCTGCTGGAAGCGGTCGGCAAGTACCTGAAGACCCACGCCCAGCGCACCTAGCCCGGCGGGCGCCCGCTACCGGCGGGAAGGCCTCTGGGTCGGCATCGCCTCCGCGTCCGGCGGAGCGTTCACCACCGCGGGCGGGCGGGCCTGCGTGGTCGGCATGCGGTCCTCGGTGGGCGCCTCGGCGGTGGCCGCCGGGCGCGTCGCGCGCGCGGCCGGCTCGGGCGCGGGAGGCGCCGTCCCCCAGGGCGTCGCCTCGGCGGTTCCCTTGGCCCGCGGGGGAGGCGGGGGCGAGGATCGCACGAACGGAGCCGGGACGGTCACCGGCGCGACCGGCTCGGGAGCCGGCGCGGGCGGGATGGCGACCCGCGGCGGGGGCGGCGTCCCCCACGACGGCAGCTCGGGGAAGCTCCCGTGATAGATGAAGACCCCGCCCACCGTGGCCACCGCCAGCACCACGGCCATCGCCGCCGCGGTCATCGCGGTCGTGCGGCGCAGGTGGGCGCGGGCCCGCACGCCCGCCAGCCCGCGGAGCCGGTCGAGCTCCTTCCGGCACTCGGCGCACTCGAGCAGGTGCCCCTGAATGATGGCCCACTCAGTGAGCGCGAGCTTCCCGTCGACGAAGAGGGACAGCGTACGCCGCACGTTCTGGCACTTCATCGGCTTCCATCTTCCACATTCGGCGCCCGGTGTAAAGCGTTAGCATGTGGCCCATGCTGCCCTCCGGAGACGGCAATCCGTTTCTGCGGAAGACCGTGGGCGACATGCTCGGCGCGATGGCCGGGCGCGCGGCGGAGCGCGAGGCGATCGTCGCGCCGGATCGGCGCATCACCTACGCGCGGTTCCATCGCGAGGCGCAGCGCGTGGCGCGCGGCCTGCTGGCCCATGGCGTCAAGAAGAACGACAAGGTCGCCCTCTGGCTGCCCACGCGGCCCGAGTGGCTCTTCGCCCAGTACGGCTGCGCGATGATCGGCGCGGTGGTGGTGGCGCTCAACACGCGCTACAAGGCTCACGAGCTGCGCTACATCCTGCGCCAGTCGGACGCGACGACGCTCGTCTGCGCCGACCACGCGGGGCCGGTGGACTACCTGGAGACGCTCGCCGAGGTGCTCCCGGCCTTGGCCGATTCCGTGCCCGGCGAGCTCCTCGCGGAAGACTTCCCGCTGCTCCGTCGCGTGATCGTGGACGCGGACGATCCCTACCCGGGATGCCTGCGCCTCCGTGACGTGGTCGACGACGGGGACGCGCCCGAGTGGGCGGCCGCCCTCGGCCGCGCCGCGGAGTCCGTGGGCCCCGACGATCCGTTCACCATCCTCTACACGTCCGGGACGACGTCGTTCCCGAAGGGCGCGGTCATCACCCACGACAACTGCCTGCCGCACGGCTGGTGGTGCGGCGAGGTCCTGCGCCTGACGCCGGACGATCGCGTGCTGCACGCCCTGCCGCTGTCCGGCACCTGGGGCGGCCTCTGCATCCCCCTGGCCGCGCTCAGCCACGGCGCGGCCCTGATCCTGATGGAGACGTTCGAGCCCGCGGTCGCGCTCCGCCTCATGGAGACCGAGCGCGTGACGGTGTGGAACGGCGTGGACGCGATGGCGATCCCGATGCTCGAGCACCCGGACCTGGCGCGGCGCGATCGCTCGCGCCTGCGCACCGGCGGCTTCGCGGCCACCGGCGGCGGCGTGCAGGGTCTCTTCGAGGCGGTGGTGGAGCGGCTCGGCGTGCGCCAGGCGTTCCAGCCCTATGGCATGACCGAGGTCAACGCCATGGCGCTGGTGCACGATCTCGACGAGCCGCTCGAGAGCCGCGCCCGCGCCGGCATCTGGCCCGCCGACGGCATCGAGGCGCGCGTGGTGGATCCGGAGAGCGGGCGGGATCAGCCGGTGGATCACGAGGGCGAGCTCTGGCTGCGCGGGCGGCTCGTGACGAAGGGCTACTACGAGAAGCCCGAGGAAACCGCGAAGGCCTTCACGCCCGACGGCTGGTTCCGGACCGGCGACCTGGCGGTGCGCGACGCCGCGGGCCGCGTCGTCTTCATCGGGCGCCTGCGCGAGGTGCTGCGCATCAGCCACTTCATGGTGGCGCCCGGCGAGATCGAGGACTACCTGCAGACGCACCCGAAGGTGCTACAGGCCTTCGTCATCGGCATCCCCGACCCGCGCACCAACGAGGCGGCGGTGGCCTACGTGATCCCGCGACCCGGCGCGAGCGTGACGGAGGAGGAGGTCATCGCGCACTGCCGGGGGCGCATCGCCTCGTTCAAGGTGCCGCGCCACGTGCGCGTGGTGGCCGACGTGCCCCGGACCCCGGGCCCGCACGGCGACAAGGTGCAGAAGGCGCGGCTACGCGCGATGTTCCTCGGCGAGCGCTAGGCGCGCGGCGACGATCTCGCGCTGCACCGCGGCCGCGCCCGGGAACTCGCGCGTGGTGCGGCGGTACCAGTAGCGCGCGTTGTCGAGATCGCCCTCCAGCGTGTGGACGATCCCGTGCAGCCACGAGGCCAGCTCCGACTTGTCCTCCTGGACGATCTCGTGGGCGCGCTGCCACTCCCCCGCGGCGAGGAAATCCAGCGCCCGGGTGAGCGACTCCTGCCGCGACGGGGTCTTGGCGCTCATCGGCCGAAGTCTACCGCAGTTGTATCGCGTCCGCCGAGTCTACGCCCCCGGCGCTTCGGGCGCGGTGGTGTCGGCCGGGGCGAAGTCCACGCTCTCCTTCACGGCAGTCACCCCCGGATGACCACGAAGAATGGCCGAGAGCTGGGCGGCCTCCTCGATGGGGCCGTGCTCCGCGCGGAACCGTGCGATCGCGGCCGCCCCGGCAGGGTCCAGCCCGGGGATCTCCAGCAGCTCCCGCTCGCTGACCAGATTGATACGCACCTTGCGCGTCACGCTCATGGATGGTCGACCTCCTATCCCCTCCACGAGCATGGCGCGTGCCCAGCGCAAGTACCCGCCGCGGCGTCCTTCCCTCCCTTGGATGGCGGCCTCCGGGTACGATTTTCCGGGTGAGTTCTACCCGATCAGGTTGACGGGCGCCTCGCCCCGCGCGGTGCGATGGATGTTCTCGGCGATGATCCCGGCCCGGGCGTCCATCATCCCTTCCGTCCAGCCCGACACGTGGGGCGTCATCAGCACGTTCGGCAGCTCGTGGAACGGGCGGTGGCCGGGATGGACCGGCGCGGCGCCCGTCGGGTAGCGGTACCAGACGTCGAGCGCGGCGCCCGCGATCGCGCCGCGGTGGAGCGCGTCGTAGAGCGCGTCCTCGTCCACCACCTCGCCGCGGGCCACGTTGATCAGCACCGCGGTGGGCTTCATCCGCGCGAGCTCCCGGGCGCCGATGAGCCCGCGCGTGTCGGGGGTGAGCGCCAGCGTGATGGCCAGGTAGTCGGCGCGCCCCAGCACCTCGTCGAGCGCCGCCGGGCCGCGCACGAACGCGAGCCCGTGCGGATCGGGCCGGCTCGCGTCGCGCCGGATCGCCAGCACGTCCATGTCGAAGGCCAGCGCCCGCCGGGCGACCGCCTGGCCGATGCGGCCGTAGCCGAGGATGCCCAGGGTCTTGCCGGCCAGCTCCGGCCAGAGCGGCACCGGCGCGCCCGACCACACGCTGTCCCAGCGGCCCCGGCGCAGGTCGGCGTCGATGCGACAGAAGCTCCGGGTGATCGCGAGCATCGCGCCGATCACGTACTCCGCGATGCCGACGTCGTGGCCGTAGGCATTGGCCAGCGCGGTGCCCGGCGCGAGCGCGGCCCGGTCGATGCGATCGAGGCCCGCGCCCGGCACCTGCACCAGGCGCAGCCGCGGGGCGGCCGCGGCCATCTCGCGCGTGAAGGCCATGCTCACCAGCACGTCCACGTCGCCGATCGTCGCGATCGTCGATCAGCGTCACCTCGCACGGAATGCGCAGGCGCGCCCGCACCCGGTCGGCGACGTGGCCCGCGAAGACCCCCGCGAAGGCGACCTTCACAGCACCATCTGGGTCTGGGTCGTCAGGGAGAGGAGCCGGCCGGATTCGTCGGTGACGCGGGTCTGCCACACCTGGGTGCGCTTGCCCCGGTGCAGCGGCGTGGCCTCCGCGCGCACCACGCCGTCGCGCCCGGCCGCGAAGAAGTTGGTCTTCGACTCGAGCGTGGTCGTGCCCGCGCCCGGCGGCAGGTTCACGATGGTGGCGGCGGCGCCCACCGTGTCGGCCAGCGCCATCAGGGTCCCGCCGTGCAGCGCGCCGCCGACGGTGCGCAGCTCGTCGCGGATCGTCAGCTCCGCCACCACGCGGTCGGGGCTCGCCTCCACGATGCGCAGCCCCAGCAGCGTGCTCAGGGTTCCGGCCATCCGCTCGTTGAACGGGGTGGGATCGATGTCCATGGGTGACCTCCGGCCGCCATCCTCCCCGAAACCGGGAGCCAGTTCAATTACCTTGGAGGTAATGGCGCTCGATCCCGTCCTGCGTATACTTCCCCGCATGACGACCAGAACCCAGCGACTGCGAGCCGCACGGGGGGCACGTTCGGCCGCCTGCTCAAGCAGTGGCGCGAGCGCCGGCGCCTGAGCCAGCTCGCCCTGGCGGTGGACGCCGAGATCTCCTCGCGGCACCTGAGCTTCATCGAGACGGGCCGCGCCCAGCCGAGCCGCGACATGGTGCTGCTGCTGAGCCGCGTGCTCGAGGTCCCGCCGCGCGGGCGCAACGACCTGCTGACCGCCGCCGGCTACGCGCCGGTGTACCGGGAAACCGGCCTCGAGGCGCCCGAGATGGCCGACGTGCGGCGGGCGCTCGACTTCATGATGCGCCAGCAGGAGCCCTACCCCGGCCTGGTCATCGACGGCCACTGGAACATCCTGATGACCAATGGCGGCGCCCGGCGGCTGATGGGCCTGTTCCTCGACGCCGACGCGGTGGCGGCGGTCGGCGGCCCGCCCAACGCGATGCGCCTCTTCTACCATCCGCGCGGCATGCGCCCCTTCATCGTCAACTGGGAAGCCACCGCGGCCGGACTCATCCAGTGGCTGCATCGCGACCTGGCCCGCGGCATCGGCGACGCGGAGACGAGCCGGCTGCTCGAAGAGCTGCTCTCCTACCCGGACGTGCCCCAGAAGTGGCGGACCCTGGATCTCGACGCCGCGCCGGTGCCGTTCCTGGGTGTCGAGCTGCGCCGCGGGAACACCCATCTCACGTTCTTCTCCACGCTGACCACGCTCGGCGTCCCGTACGACATCACGCTGCACGAGCTGCGCGTGGAGTGCTTCTTCCCCGCCGACCGCGCGAGCGAAACCCTGCTGCGCACCCTGGGAGACTCCGCATGAGCGCGTCCGACCGTCCGACCCAGTTCGGGAGAATCCATCATCCGGACGAGGCGTGGCTGGCCACGCAGCCGCCCGAGCCGATCCTCGAGCCCGACCTGCCGATCATCGACACGCATCACCACCTGTGGGACCGCGAGGGCCACCGCTACCTCCTGACCGACTTCCTCGCGGACGCCGCCACCGGCCACAACCTGGTCGCCACCGTGTTCCTCGAATGCCACTCGATGTACCGCGCGGCCGGGCCCGCGGAGATGCGGCCGGTGGGCGAGACCGAGTTCGTGGCCGGCCAGGCCGCGATGAGCGCCAGCGGCATGTACGGGCCCACCCGCGTCGCCGCCGGCATCGTGGGCTTCGCGGACCTCACCCTGGGCGACCGCGTGGAGCCGGTGCTGCAGGCGCATCTGCGCGCCGGCGGCGGGCGCTTCCGCGGGGTGCGGCACTCGGCGGCGTGGGACGCGAGCGACATCATCGGCAACAGCGCGGTGGCCGACGGGCCGCACGTCTACCAGCGGCCCGACTTCCGGGCGGGCCTCGCGGTGCTCACCCGGCTCGGCCTCTCGCTCGACGCCTGGGTGTTCCATCCGCAGCTCGCGGACGTGGTGGACCTGGCCCGCGCGTTCCCCGACACCACGATCATCCTCGGCCACGTCGGCGGCGTGCTCGGCTACGGCCCCTACACCGGCAAGCAGAAGGACGTCTTCGCGGCCTGGAAGCCGCAGATCGCCGAGCTCGCGCGATGCCCCAACGTGGTCGTGAAGCTCGGCGGCATGATGATGCGCCTGGCCGCCTACGACTACCGCACCCAGCCGAAGCCGCCCACCTCCACCGAGCTGGCCGCCCTCTGGCGTCCGTACATCGAGACGTGCATCGAGCTCTTCGGCGCGAGCCGCTGCCTGTTCGAGAGCAACTTCCCGGTGGACAAGATGGGCATCGGCTGGGCGGGGCTCTGGAACGCGCTCAAGCGGATCGCGGGCGGCGCCTCCGCCGCGGAGAAGCAGGCCATGTTCAGCGGCACCGCCCGGCGGGTCTATCGCCTGGACGCGTAGACCGTGGACGAGTACCGCGAGGCCAACCGCACGCTCTGGAACGCCTGGACGCGGATCAACCTCCGGTCCGAGATGTACGACGTCGAGGCATTCGCGGCGGGCCGCGGGCGCGATCTCCGCCCGATCGACCGCGCCGGGCCGGGAGACGTCCGGGGCAAGTCGCTGCTCCACCTCCAGTGCCACTTCGGGATGGACACCATCCGCTGGGCCGGACACGGCGCGACGGTCACCGGCGTGGACTTCTCCGAGGAAGCGGTGACCGCCGCGCGGGCGCTCGCGGCCCGGATGGGAGTACCCGCCACCTTCGTGCAGAGCGACCTCTACGACCTGCCCCGGCATCTCACCGGCCGCTTCGACGTCGTCTTCACCTCCCACGGCGTGCTGGGCTGGCTGCCCGACCTGGAGCGCTGGGCCCAGGTGATCGCCCACTTCCTGGCGCCGGGCGGCATCTTCTACATCGTCGAGGCGCATCCCCTGCTCCAGATCTTCGACGATCGCGCTGGCCGAGCCGGCCCTGCGGCTGCTCTACCCGTACTTCCACGGGCCGGAGCCCATCCGCGAGGAGTACCCCGGCTGCTACAGCACGCCGGACGCGCCGATCGCGAGCGTCGAGCACGTCTGGCTCCACACGGTCTCGGACCTCATCGGCGCGCTCGTCCGCGCCGGCCTCCGGATCACCGCGTTCGACGAGTACCCGTTCATGGCGTGGCGGTTCTTCCCGTGGATGGAGCAGGACGCCGACGGCTGGTGGCGCCTGCCGGAGGACCCGCGCCTGCCCCAGGGCCGGGGCAGCCTGCCCCTGATGTTCTCGCTGAAGGCCACCGCCTAGGCCCGGCTCGAAATGCTAGGATGTCTTCCATGACAGTCGCCAACGGTCGCGAATTTCTCAGCATCCCCGGCCCGACCAATATCCCGGACGCCGTGCTCCAGGCGATGCACCGCCCGGCGATCGACATCTACTCGGGCGACATGGTCGAGCTGACCCGGACCCTGCTCGAGGATCTGCCCCGGCTGTTCCGGCACGGCCGGGCGCGTCTTCATCTACGCGGCCAACGGGCACGGCGGCTGGGAAGCGGCGGTCAGCAATGTCCTGTCGCGAGGCGAGACGGTGCTGGTGCTCGAGTCCGGCGTGTTCGCGCTCGGCTGGGGCGACATGGCGCGGATGCTGGGGATCAAGGTCGAGGTGCTGAAGGGAGACTGGCGGCGCGCGGTGGATCCGGCCGCGGTGGCCCAGCGCCTGGCGGCCGACACCGCCCACGAGATCAAGGCGATCCTCGTCGTGCAGGTCGACACCGCCTCGGCGGTCGTCAACGATATCCCGGCCATCCGTCGGGCCATCGACTCGACCAATCACCCCGCCCTCCTGATGGTCGACTGCGTGGCCTCGCTCGGCTGCATGCCGTTCGAGATGGATGCCTGGAAGGTGGACGTCGCCATGTCGGGCTCGCAGAAGGGGCTGATGACCCCACCCGGCCTGGCCTTCGTCGCGGCCAATGACCGGGCGCTGGCCGCCCACCAGAAGGCCGACCTGCGCACGCGCTACTGGGACTGGACGTTCCGCATGGGCGAGGTGCACTACCAGAAGTACGGCGGCACCCCGCCGCAGCACCTGCTGTTCGCCCTGCGCAAGGCGATGGACATGCTGTTCGCCGAGGGCCTCCCGCAGGCCGCCCGTCGCCACGCGCTGCTCGGAGAAGCCACGCGCCGGGCGGTCGGCCGATGGGCGGAGAGCGGGGCGCTGGCGCTGAACATCACCGAGCCGGCGGAGCGCAGCAACTCGGTCACGACCGTCCGGACGCCCGGCGGCGATCCGAAGCCCCTGCTCGCCTACTGCCGCGCGCACTGCGGCGTGGTCGTCGGCGTCGGCATCGGCGAGCTCTCGGGCAAGGCCTTCCGCATCGCCCACATGGGCCACATCAACGCGCCCATGATGTTCGGGGTCCTCGGCTCGATCGAGATGGGGCTCGCGGCGCTCGGGATCCCGCACGGATCCGGCGGCGTGCAGGCGGCGATCGACTACCTCGCCCAGGAAGTCCGGCCGCAGGGCTGAGCGCGGCGCGGCCTCAGGGCCGCACCGCGGGCGCCTCGAAGGTCATCCCCCGCGCGCGCCACATCAGGTAGAGCTCGAGCTGCACGAGCTCGGGCGCGCCGAACTCGTACGGCTCCGCGCGGATCCCCACCAGGCAGTTGCGCAGGCGCCGCTGGAGCGAGCCGAGCCCCTGCCACTCCAGGCGGTAGAGCGGGTACCCGGTCGGGTGCGCCTGCGGGATGACATTGCCCGCGAGCTGCCGCCCCCAGTGGTCGTCGTGACACTGGCCGCACGCCAGATTGAGCTGGCCCTGGCGTCGATGGTAGATGGCCTGGCCCGCGTCGAGGAACGGCTGGGTCCGCGCGTCGATCGCGACCTCGATCGGCACCCCGCGCGACTGGCGCGCGACGTAGGCGGCCAGCGCCAGGAGCTCCCGGCTCTCGTAGGCGAGCGGCGGCGCGCCCTGCCGGTCGACCCGGCAGGCGTTGATGCGCTGCTCCAGGTTGAGCGGCCGCCCCCGGGCGGCGTCGAACGCGGGATGGCGCGCGGCCACGCCCTTCATGGTCACGCGGGCGTCGCCGTGACAGTCGGCGCAGGCCCGGCCGGCGGAGCCGGTCTTCCGGGTCCAGAGCGCTCCGCCCTCGAGGACCCAGAGCATGCCCGGATTGGCGGTGTCGTCGTCCTGCATCGCCCGGGTCTCGCGGCTCATGAAGTCGTAGCCGGAGCGGCGGTCGGCGCGGGGGATCTCGGCCGCGAACGCCGACGCCGCGAACGCGAGCGCCACCGCCGCGGCGGCGAGTCGGCTCCTACTCGACAAGGATGGCGGCCGACTGCGTCACCGAGAAGCCGTTGTCGCCGGTCCACTGGAACTCGAGCGTGCCGCTCTCGACGGCGATGGTCGAGAACACGATGAAGGGATTGGCGGAGATCGCCGGGTGGAGCTCGGCGCGGAAGACCTCGGTGCCGTTGTAGGTGCACGCGAACCGCCGGATGATGTCGCGGGGGATCACCGCGCCGAGCTGGGTGCGGCGGAACCCCGTCTCCATCGTGTGCGAGATCAGGGTCTTGATCTCGATGATCTCGCCGCGCTTGGCCCGCGGGGGCACGTTGATCAGCACGCTCGCCACGGCTAGATCCCGTCCTCGAGACACGCCGCGAGGGTGACCACGATGTCCGCGCTGTCCGACCAGAAGGTCCCGTCGCTCAGCTCGCAGATCGCGATCACCATCTGCGAGTCGGCGAGCCGGACACGGGTCGCCACCTTCGCCCGGCCCGCGCGCGGCCCCAGGTGGAAGCTCGCGACATTGGGCTGCGGGTTCTTCTGCGTGAAGACGTGAATCGCCCGCACGTGATCGGCGCCGGTCATCGGGCTCGTCACGGACACCGTGAGCGGCACCGCGTTGCCGTTCTCGATGAGGGGCGGCAGATCGAGCGTCACCCGACCGGGGGTGACCGTCGGGGAGCCGATCACCTTGCGGATGGCGTCTTCCATCTCGGCGGGGGTGGCGCGCGCGGGCCGGACCGCGACGAGTGACCCGAGCCCCAGGCCGGCCGCGACGCCGCCGGCGGCCCGCAGGAACTCGCGACGCGACGCTCGACGGTCCATCCGGTCAGTCCTTCAGCGTCATCAAGAAGGCCACCACGTCCTCGATCTGCTGGGCGCTCAGGACGGGCTTGCCCCGCCAGGCCGGCGCCACCCGCGCCAATCCGTTCGTCACATGATACGCCGGCATGATCGTCGCGGGATTGAGCCGGCTGGAATCCACGATCCGGAGCCGGAGCTGGCCCTCGGACCAGCGCGTCCCCGCCCCCGTGAGGTCGGGGGCGAGGTTGCCCTGGAACCGCTCCTCCGGGAACGGGCCGCTGTGGCACAGCAGGCACAGGCCGACCTGACGGCTGGCGACGATCGCGCGGCCGCGCGTGGCATCACCCTTGGCGCCGGTGAGCGATTGCGGGAGGGCGTCGCTGGCATGCGCCGTCCCCGCCAGGCAGCAGACCGCGGCGACCACGGTCATCCACGCCGGACGGTTCACCCGAATACCTCGCCGGTGATCGTGCGGAACCACGCCTCGGCGAGCACGGCCTCCGCGGCCCGCGTCGCGCGCGGCGCGTCCGCCGGGCTGACGCCTCCGGAGCCGGGGACCTCCGCGAGCTGCCCGCCGGACGGCTGGTAGACCCCGGCGACCGAGATCCCGTAGTCGGGCGCGACCAGGCTGTAGCAGGTATTGATCAGCTTGGGCGTGGACGGGACCGCGCCGGTGAGGAGCCGCGCCACCGCCGCCGCGCACGTCTTGGCCTGCGCGTTCGCGGCGAAGGCCGACTTCGGCATCGCCCCCGCGATCGCCGCGTCGCCGATGACGTGAATGCCGGCCTGCAGCTTCGACTCGAACGTCACCGGATCGATCGGGCACCAGCCGGTGCGGTCGGCGACGCCGGCCACCTCGGCGATGCGGCCCGCCTTCTGCGGCGGGATGACATTGGCCACCTTCGCCTGGTGCCGCCCGAAGTCCGTCACGAGCGTGCGCGTCGCGGCGTCCACCGAGGTGACGTTGCCGCCCTTGGACAGCGGCACCCACTCGAGCAGGCCCGGGTACAGCTCGGCCCAGGCGGCCTGGAACAGGCGCTGCTTGGAGAACGCGTCCTTGGCGTCGAGGATGATCAGCTTGGACCGCGGCTTCCTCGTCTTGAGGTAGTGCGCGATCAGGCTGGCCCGCTCGTAGGGCCCGGGCGGGCAGCGGAACGGATTGGCGGGCGCCGAGATCACGACGAGGCCGCCGTCGTCCATCGCCTCGAGCTGCCGGCGCAGCAGCGCGGTCTGCTCGCCCGCCCGCCAGGCGTGCGGCATCTGGGCGGCCGCCGCCTCGTCGTAGCCGGGCAGCGCGCCCCAGCGCATGTCGATGCCGGGGGCCAGCACCAGCCGGTCGTAGGGCAGGCGCGCGCCGTCCGCGAGCGTGACCGATCGCGCCTGCGCGTCCACGCCGGTCGCGAGCGCGCGCGCCAGGGTGATGCCGTCGGCGGCGACCCGCTCGTACGTGAACCGCTGCGCGGAGAGCTCGCGCAGGCCGCCGATGACCGCGTTGCTGAACGGGCAGGCGGTGAACGTCGGGTTCGCCTCGACCAGCGTGACGGCCGCCCGCGGCGCGGCCTGGCGGAGGGCGCGGGCGCAGCTCGCGCCGGCGAACCCGCCTCCGACGACCACGACGCGCGGGGCGGCGCCCTGCGCGAGCGCCCGGACCGGGCGGAAGGCGGCCGAGGCGGTGGCCGCGACGCCGAGCCCGATGAACGCGCGGCGGCCGGCCTTCACTTCTGCGTGGCGAACCAGGCGGCGAGGGCCTGGATCTCGTCGTCCGTGAAGCCCTTGGCGATCCGGTCCATCACGGTGGCCGGACGCTGCCCCGAGCGGAACTCCCGGAGGGCCCGGACGATCGCCGCCTGATCGACCCCGGTGAGTCGAGGCACGGGCGACGCCACCCGTGGAGAGGCCGGGTGACAACCCGAGCACGCCGCGGCGCCGGCCGGAGGCTCCGCCGACGCCACCGCCGCGGCGATCGAGGCCATCCCGATCGCCGCGGCCAGGGCCCTGCCGATCACGGGCTTATACCAGGGTCACGCCGTGGTGCTTCAGCGGAACCGTGCGCAGGCGCTTGCCGGTCGCGGCGAAGAAGGCGTTCAGGACCGCGGGCGCCGCCACGCAGATCGTGGGCTCGCCGACGCCGCCCCAGAAGCCGCCGGACGGCATGACGATCGCCTCCACCTTCGGCATCTGCGCGATCCGCATGGAGTCGTACTCGTGGAAGTTCGTCTGCTCGATGTGGCCGTCCTTGACCGTGCACTCCTCCATGAAGAGCGCGGAGAGGCCGTACACGAACGAGCCGGCGATCTGGCGCTCGATCTGCGCCGGGTTGACGGCGTACCCGGTGTCGGTCGCGGCGACGATGCGATGGACCTTCACCTTGTTGCCGTCCTTGACGGAGACCTCGGCGCACGCCGCCACGTAGCTGCCGAACGACATCATCTGGGACAGCCCGCGGTACACCCCCTGCGGCGCCGGCTTGCCCCAGCCGGCCCGGTCGGCCACCGCGTTCAGCACCGCGAGGTGCTTGGGGTGGTTCGCCATCAGCTTGCGCCGGAACTCGAGCGGATCCTGGCCGGCCGCATGGGCGAGCTCGTCCATGAAGCACTCGAGGAAGATCGCGTTCTGGTTGATGTTCACCCCGCGCCAGAAGCCCGGCGGGACGTGGGTGTTGCGCATGGCGTGGTCGATCAGGAGATTCGGGACCGTGTAGCCGATGGCGAAGTCCCCGCTCTTGTGCAGGCCCTGGAAGGTCAGGAGTCCTTGCCCGTTCTGGAGCATCTGCGGGAACACGTCCGCTGAGGATCGACTGCCCCGACAGGCGCATGTGCAGCCCGACCAGGTTGCCGCTCGGCATCGAGGCGCCGGTCAGCTTCGCCTGCATGACCGGGTGATACCTTCCGTGCAACATGTCCTCCTCGCGCGACCAGAGGAGCTTCACCGGCGATGCCCGGGATCTGCTTGGCGATCAGGACGGCCTGGGTGACGTAGTCGTGGAAGGCCCCGCGCCGGCCGAACCCGCCGCCCAGGTTGATCTTGTAGACCTCGCACTTGTCGGCCGGCAGCCCGGACGCCGACAGCGTCGCCGCGAATGCGGCCTCGCCGTTCTGCGTGGGCACCCAGACCTCGCACCGGTCCGGGGTGTACCTGGCCGTCGCGTTCATCGGTTCCATCGGCGCGTGGTTCTGGAACGGATACGCGTAAACCGCCTCGACCTTCTTCGCCGCGCCCGCCGATGGCGGCCTTGCGTCGCCGTTCTGGTTGTTGACGAAGGCCTGGTCGGCGTCGAGCCCCTCCTTCAGCATGTCCGCGATCGTCGCGCTCGAGACCTTCGCATTGGGGCCCTCGTCCCAGGAGATGGGCAGCGCGTCGAGCGCGGTCTTGGCCTCCCACCACGTGTCGGCCACCACCGCCACCGCCGAATCGCCAACCGGGAGCACGTGCCGGACTCCCGGCATCCCCTTGACCTTGGTCGCCTCGAAGGCTCTTCACCTTGCCGCCGAAGACCGGGCAATCCTTGATCGCGGCGTTGAGCATCCCGGGCAGCTTGAGATCGAACCCGTACACCTGCGCGCCGGTCAGCTTGGCCATCGTGTCCAGGCGCTTGACCGACTTGCCGATGAGCTTCCAGTCCTTCGGGTCCTTGAGCGCCACGTTCGCGGGCGGCGTGAGCTTGGCGGCGGCCTCCGCCACCTTCCCGTAGGTCGTGGTGCGGCCCGAGGTCTTGTGGGTGATCACGCTGTTGGCGGCGCTGCACTCGGCGGCGGGAACCTTCCAGGCGTCGGCCGCGGCCTGGATCAGCATCTCGCGCGCGGTGGCCCCGCCCTTGCGGACGTACTCGTGCGACGTGCGGATGCCCCGGCTGCCACCGGTGGAGAAGTCACCCCACACGCGCTTGCGCTTGACGCTCTGGCCGGGCGTCGGGTACTCGGTCTGCACCTTCGACCAGTCGCACTCGAGCTCCTCGGCGACCATCTGGGCGAGACCGGTGAGCGTGCCCTGTCCCATCTCCGAGCGCGCGATCCGGATCACGACGGTATCGTCCGGGCGGATGACCACCCACGCGGTGACCTCGGGCGAGCCGTCCTGCGCGCGGACGACCTCCGTGCCGAACGGGATCTTGAGGCCGAGCGCGAGACCCGCGCCGACCGCGACGCTGCCGACGACGAAGGAGCGGCGATTGATCTTCGGAGTCCTGGTGATCATGATGTCCACCCCCCTCAGGCCTTGGCCGCAGCGTGAATGGCCTCACGAACCTGCTGGAACGTGCCGCAGCGACAGATGTTGGTGATCCGCGCGTCGATATCCGCGTCGGTCGGCCTGGGCTTGTCCTTCAGCAACGCCGCCACCGCCATGATCATGCCCGCCTGGCAGTAGCCGCACTGGGGCACCTCGTGGTCGAGCCAGGCCTTCTGCACCTTGTGCAGGACGGCGCCGGTGGCCAGGCCCTCGATGGTGGTGATCTTCTTGCCCGCGACGGCGGCGACCGGCATCACACAGGAGCGGACCGCGACGCCGTCGACGTGCACCGTGCAGGCGCCGCACTGGGCGATCCCGCAGCCGTACTTGGTCCCGGTGAGCCCCGCCTGCTCCCGGATGGCCCACAGGAGCGGCGTGTTGGGGTTGACGTTGACCTCGAGCGATCGGCCGTTGATCGTCAAGCGCGCCATGGGTCGTCCCTCCCCGAAGGTTTGGTGGTCGGGAGTATCCGCGATCACGCGACCGGAGGCAAGAGAAGAAGCAGGCCGCGAGGACCGGTTGAAGCGGACACTCGCGAGACGCTATCATGCGGACTCCATGTTCACGACCCGGAGCAGGACGACGCCTTGCCGTCACGCTGGCCCTTTCCGCACTCTCGCTCGCTCCCACCGCGGCGCGGGCCGAGATCGTCCTGCCCGCCGGCTTCACCGCGCGGATCTACGTCACCGGCGACGGCTTCGGCGGGGCCACCGAGTTCCGCGGGCGCGGGATCCCCACGACCCCCACCCTGGCCGTGGATCATACCGGCGCGCTCTATCTCGCGCGCAGCGGCCGGCGGTACAGCGGCGGCGAGTTCGACTACCTCACGTCCATCTACCGGATCAAGGCGGGCGGCGCGCAGCTCACCGCCGCGACCGAGCCGCGCTTCTTCCACGGCCCGCCGCTGAACAACGCGCAGGTGAGCGGCGGCCGGGGCGGGCGCGAGCTCTTCGTCACCACGTTCGACCGCGACCGCCGCGTGGGCGTGCTGTATCGCCTGATCGACGGCCGGATCGTGTTCTTCGCCGGGGGCACGCCGGACCCGGGCACGCCGCCGATCCTGATCCAGCCGGAGGGCGCGGCGGTGGACTCCGCCGGCAACGTCTACGTGGCCGACCGCGACCGCGGCGTGGTCGTGCGCTTCGACCCCACCGGGCGCGTGCTGGACCCGAGCTACCTGCGCGTGCTCCGCCCGCGCACGCTCACCGTGGACGACGCGGACCACCTGTGGGTCGGCAGCGACGGCAGCGCGGAAGCGCCGTGGCAGGGCGGCCCCGGTGAGCTCTGGCGGGTGGCGCCCGGGGGCGAGCGGCGCCTCATGGTGGAGGGCCCGGTGTCGCAGGGCCTGAGCCCGGGCCCCGGCGGCTCCGTCTTCGTGACCGATCGCCAGGCCAACGAGATCTTCGGCGTCACCGCCGACGGCAACCGGCTGCCCCTCGCGCGCTTCACCGACGGCGACGCCCCGCGGGGGCTCGTCGTCGTGCCCGATACCCCCGAGACGCGCGCCGCCGGTCTGGCCGGCGATCTGCTCGTCTCGGTCATCCGCACCGGCGTGTTCCAGCTCAACCAGATCGTGCGGATCTCGGGCCCCTTCTCGGAGCTGGCGCGGCGGCGGTAGGCCCGGCGCAGGCTCCGGCCATGGACTTCGGGCTCTCCGGCTCCGAGCAGGCCTTCACCGACGAGGTGCGGGCGTTTCTCCACGCCCATCCGCCGGAGACGTTTCCCGAGGACGGCACCGACGCGGGCTATGGCTCCGGCGCCCACTCGCGGGCCTTCACGCGCGCGCTCGGCGAGCGCGGCTGGCTCAGCATGGCCTGGCCGCGCGAGCACGGCGGCGAGGCGCGGCCGATGAGCTACCTCCTGATCCTCCTGGACGAGCTGGCGGCCGCCGGCGCGCCCTTCGGCCCGCTCTCGGGCTGCCTGCAGGTCGCCGACTCCATCATCCGCAATGGCTCCGAGACCCTGCAGCGCGAGATCCTCCCGCTCGTCGCGCGCGGCGAGGCCACGTTCTGGCAGGGCTACAGCGAGCCCGACGCGGGCTCGGACCTGCTCGCGCTCAAGACCCACGCCCGCCTCGAGGGGGATCACTGGGTGCTCGACGGCCGCAAGATCTGGTCGAGCCACGCGGGCATCGCGAGCTACGGCACCGTGCTCGCCCGCACCGATCCCGCGTCCACTCGCAACCGCGGCCTCACCATGTTGATGGTCGACAACCGGCTGCCCGGCATGGACGTGCGCCCGATCCGCAGCCTGACCGGCCGGGTCTACCACTACGAGATCTTCATGGACGGCGTGCGCGTGCCGCGCGACTGGGTGCTCGGCAAGCCCGGCGAGGGCTTCAACCAGCTCCTGAAGGGCCTCGACACCGACCGCTTCTGGGGGCGCTTCTACAAGGCGCCCGTTCCTGCGACGGATCCTGGGCCTGCTCGTCGAGTACGTGAACGCCGCCACGCCCGGGGACGCGGTGGCGCGCCGGCGGCTCGCCCACGCCGCCGACCGAGGTCGCGGCCCTCCGCGCGCTCTTCCTCCGCGCCGCCTGGCTCATCGAGCGCGGCCTGCCCGCGACCGGCCCGGTCTCCGCCGCGAAGGTCATGGCCGACGAGCTGGGCCAGCGCGTGCTCGCGATGGGCATGGAGCTGCTCGGGCCCTATGGAGTCCTGCGCGCCGGCTCCCGCTGGGCCCGGCTCCGCGGCGAGATCGAGCACCAGTACCAGACGAGCTGGGGCCACACGCTCGCGGGCGGGACGTCCGAGATCCAGCGCACGACCATCGCGGTGCGGGCCCTCGGCCTGCCCGCCGAGCCGCGGGCCCGCGCCTGATGGATCTCGCGTTCTCGCCGTCGCAGCAGCTCCTGCAGCAATCGGCGCGCGCGCTGCTGCAGCAGCGGTGCCCGATCGAGTGTGTGCAGGCGATCGCGCTCGACCCGCGCGGCTTCGCGGCCGATCTGTGGAAGGAGATCGCGACGCTCGGCTGGCCGGGCCTCCTGGTCCCGACCGAGCTGGGCGGCAGCGGCGGCTCGGTCGGCGACGCGCTGGCCCTCGTCGAGGAGCTGGGACGCGCCTGCTTCCCGAGCCCGTTCATCGCGAGCGCCGTCGTCGCGACCACCGCGCTGACCGCGGCCGGCGGCCGACGCGCCCAGGCCCTCCTCCCCGCCCTGGCCCTGGGCGAGCGGATCTGCGCGCTCGCCGTGCTCGAGGAGTCGGGACGGCTCGACCCGGACGCGCTGACCCTGCCGGTCTCCGCCCCCGGCCGCCTCAGCGGACGCAAGCTCTTCGTCCAGGACGCGCACGTGGCCACCGACGTGATCGTGCTCGGGCGGTCCGCCGCCGGACCGACCGCGCTCCTGCTCCCGATGGACCGCGCCGGCATCGCCGCGCGCCCGCTCGACAGCATGACCGGCGACAAGCTCTTCGAGGTCGAGCTCACCGACGTGGAGACCCGCGCCGACGACCTGCTCGGCGCGCCCGGAGACGGCTGGGCGCTGCTCGCCCCCGCGTTTCGCATCGGCGCCCTCGCCCGGAGCGCCGAGATGGCCGGCGCCGCCCAGCGTGTCCTCGAGCTCTGCGTGGAGCACGCCCGCGTGCGCGTCCAGGGCGGCCGGCCCATCGGCGGCTACCAGGCCATCCAGCACGCCTGCGCGGACCTGTTCCGCGACGTCGAGAGCGCGCGCTGGCTCATGTGGGAAGCCGCCTGGAAGCTCGAATCGGGCCGTCCCGACGCCGGCGCCGCGATCGCCGCGGCCAAGGCCTACGGCGGCGAGGCCTGCCTGCGCGTGGCCCGCCGCGGGCACCAGATCATGGGCGCCATCGGCTACAGCGAGGAGCACCCGCTCCATCTCTTCCACAAGCGCATCCTCGCGGCCGGTCTGGATGCGGGCGACGCGACGCTGCACCTCGAGACCGTGGCCCGATCGCTCGGGCTCGCCTGACATGCCGCTCGACCGCCATCGCTATCTGAGTCTGGCCACGTTTCGTCGCAGCGGAGCCGAGGTCAAGACGCCGGTCTGGTTCGCGGCGGCGGACGGGAAGATCTACGTCTTCACGGCCGGCGACTCGGGCAAGGTCAAGCGTCTGCGCCATTCGTCACGGGCGCGGGTCGCCCCGTCCGATATGCGCGGGCACGTTCGCGGCGGGTGGTCGGACGTGACCGCGCGCATCGTCACCGAGCCCGGCGTGATCGAGCGCGCGCACGCCGCGCTGCGGGCCAAGTACGGCTGGCAGATGTGGATAGGCGACCTGTTCTCCCGGCTCACCGGCCGGATCCGGCGCCGCGCCTGGATCGAGATCGAGGTCTGAGCCGTGGTTTCGCCGCGGGCCCTTCACACGACCAGGACCACCATCTGGATCACGTGCGGCTGGATCGGCGCGGCCGTGCTCGTGCACTGGATCGTCCGGCGAGTGCCTACCCACCTCGCCCGGGAGCTCACCGCGACCGCAACGGGCACGGTCATCGGGCTGGGCAGCGCAGGGTTCGAGTTGTACCTGATCCCGCGTTACGTACGCTCCCTGACCGTCGGTGGTCTCCTCCTCATCCGGACCTTCTTCTACGTCACCCTGTGCGCGGTCGTCATCCACGTCGTGACGATGAGCATGCTGGGGCTCTCCGAGCACGGGGGCCTGCTCGCGTACTACACGTCCGAGCAATACCGGGATTTCGTCCTGGGTGGCCGATTCCTGGTGGCGCTGGCCGTCCTCACGCTGGTGAGCTTCCTCATCAACTTCGTCCGGCAGCTCAACCGGATGCTCGGTCCTGGAACGCTGGTGAGTCTGCTGCTGGGCCGGTATCACCGACCCGTCGCGGAAGAGCGCATCTTCATGTTCCTCGATCTGAACGACTCCACCGCGATCGCGGCGGCGCTGGGACCGTTCCGCTTCAACGACTTCAAGAACGACTTCTTCCACGACATCGCCGAGCCGATCCTGGAGACCCGCGGCCAGATCTACCAATACGTCGGGGACGAAGCGGTGGTGACCTGGACGGTGGAGCGGGGCCTCCACCAGGGCAACTGTCTCCGCTGCGTCTTCCTCGTGACGGAGCGCATCCACGAGCAAAGGGATCGGTATCTCGCGCGGTATGGGGTCGTCCCCGAGTTCAAGGCCGGCATCCACGGAGGAGCCGTCGTCACCGCCGAGATCGGCGACATCAAGAAGGACATCGTCCACAGCGGCGACACGGTCAATACGGCGGCCCGGGTCGAGGCGCAGTGTCGCCCGCTGGAGCGCCGCGTCCTGGTGTCGGAGGCGCTGCTGAGCCGGTGCCGGGTGCCCGACGAACTCGAGGTCGAGGACATGGGGGAACGGGAGCTGCGCGGGAAGGTCGAGGCGCTCCGGCTCTTCAGCGTCCGGGCCCGACCGCTCCAGTCGCTACGAGCCCCGGACGATTCGCGTGGCTCGCGGATGTAGCACGTCGATCGCCCAGCCCACGTCCAGTCGCTCCCCGAGCCACTGCGCGAGCCCCGTGCGCGCATGAAGATTGAGCCCTTGGGCGGCGTGCTGTGCCCGGAGCGCTCCGACCGGATCGGCGGGCATCACCGCCGGTGCCGGCACGTCGGGCAATGGGCGGCCATCCGGTCGCCAGAACTGGAGCGTGCCGTCGGGTAGTCGCTCGACCTGATAGCCTTCCTCGTGCACCGCCCGGTGATGCCGGCGGCAGAGCAGGGCAAGATTGGACAGCTTGGTCGGCCCACCGTGGGCCCAGTGCCGCACGTGATGCCCCTCGGCGATCCGGACATTGCACCGGGGAAGCGGCAGGTCTTGTCCCGATGCTGCAGGGCCCGTCGGAGCACCGGGGGGATCGTCCGGGTGCGGGCGCCGACTTCCACCACCCGGCCGTTCGCGTCGTGCCGCATCACCACCCGGCTCGCGTCGCACGCCAGCCGCTGCGACGTTCCCGCGGGAACGTGCGGGCCGCCTTCCAGCACCGACTGCCCGGGCTGGGCCGCGTTCGCCAGGACCGCGGCGTCCACGTGGACCACCACCTGATAGCACTCCCCCGGGCCCCGGGGGTCGAGCTCGTCATGCAGCGCGGCCTCGGCCAGCAGGGCTAACGCGTCCGCCTGCTGCTGCGGCCGGGTCGGGGTCTCCGATGCCGGGTCGGTGGCCGGCGGAGCGGCCTCGCTGGCGCGGCGGCGCTCGTAGAGCGTCTCGCGGGCCGCGTCGAGGGCGCGCAGGAGCAGCGTGCCCATCTCCGGGGTCAGGCGTCCGCGGAGAACGATGGTGCCGTCCTCATCCTGGTAGACATGCAGGTCGCGGCCCGCATGCTGCCGCGTGGCCTCACGCGCTTCGGCCTGCTGGTCCAAGCGACGCCAGCCCCGCACGATGCTCTCCACGTGGACGCCGTGCCGGCGCGGCCCACTGCGAGCAGGCGCACCTCAGTCTCCGGGGTCGCGATGCGTGTCAAGGCGCGGACCTTGGCGTAGGAGAGCTCGCCGCGCGCCAGCGCCTCGGCCAGGGCCGGCAGCGTCCCGAGGGCGCGCGCCACCCGGACGTGCTCCCGGGCGGCGCCGAGGGCGAGGCCGACGCGCCACGCGAGCCACTCGGCGCAGGAGCGGAAGCCGTTGGCCCAGCCGCTCGCGGGCGTCGAACTCGCGGATCAGCGCGAGCAGGCGGGCCGTCGCCGCCTCGAGGTGCGCGGAGAGCTCGGCGATCTGGTCGCCCAGGCGATCCAGCTCCGCGAGGTGCGGGACGGGTTGGGCTGCGACGGCTGCAACGGAGTGGGCAGATCCGACGAACGTGGCGAACATGGCGAGTCTCCCTTCTTGCTGGGACGACTCTACACCTCGGTTTCGGCGACGCCTGGGAGCGCCCAGATCGCGCGAACTCGGAGCGCGCCATGATTCGGCGTCTTCGGCCTCGAGAACGTGCATCGGCTGCCGGATGCTGAGCGCTCAGCCCTGCTTTCCATCGGCCGAGCCAGATCGTGGCGGGGCCGACTCGAAATCATGTCAAGCGCAAACGAGAATTCTGCGTCCGCCCGCCTCGATGCTCGTCAGCGCAGAGCACCCGCGCGACCGCGCGCCACCGCGCGCTCCATGTCGGCCGGCAACGGCGCGCGAAACTCCACGTACTCCCCGCTCGCCGGATGCGCGAAGCCCAGCACCGCGGCGTGGAGCATCGCGCGCGGCAGCGCCGGATCGGCCGGAGCCGTCCCGTAGCTCGCGTCGCCCAGGACCGGGTGGCCGATCGAGGCCAGGTGCACGCGAATCTGATGCGTGCGGCCGGTGCGCGGGCGCGCCTCGACCAGGGTCGCGTCGGGGCCGAGGCGCTCGGCCACGCGGTACTCCGTCACCGCCCGTCTCGTGGCTGGGTGAGCGCGTCGAGACCCGGCGCCGATCGCGCGTATCCCGGCCCAGCCCCGGTCGATCAGGCCGCCCCGCCGGACCGCGCCGGCCACCAGCGCCAGGTACACGCGGTGCACGGAGTGCGCGCGGAACTGGCGCGAGAGATCGCGGTGGGCCGCGTCGGTCTTCGCGATCACGAGGACGCCGCTGGTGCCCTTGTCGAGGCGATGGACCAGCCCGGGCCGGACGCGCCGCCCGTCACCGGGCTCGTGACCGACGTGATGCACGAGCGCGTTGAGCAGGGTGCCCGTCCAGTGGCCGGGACCGGGGTGCATGACGAGACCGGGCGGCTTGTCGATCACCAGAAGCTCCGCGTCCTCGTGGAGCACGTGCAGCGCGAGGGGCTCGGGCTCGACCGGCGGGGGCTCGCGCACCGGCACGTGACAGGTGATCACGTCGCCCGGGCGGATCAGCCGGGCGGGCTTGGTCTGCCGGCCATTGACCGTGATCAGGCCGCCGTCGATCCACCGCTGGGCGGCCGCTCGCGACAGGTGGGCGGTCTGGGTGGCCACGAAGACGTCGAGGCGCCGCGGGGCCTGCCCGGCGGAGACCGTCGTCACCGGCTGCATGGCCCCTGCTACCCGCCCATCATCATCGCGGCCGCCTTCTCCGCGATCATGATCGTCGGCGCGTTGGTGTTGCCGCCGATGAGCGTGGGCATGATGGAGGCGTCCACCACGCGCAGCCCGTCGAGGCCGTGGACCCGGAGCGCGGGATCCACCACCGCCATCTCGTCGGTGCCCATCTTGCACGTGCCCGACCGGGTGGAAGATGGTGCCCGAGGCCCGGTCGCGGACGTAGGTGGCGATCTCCGCGTCCGTCCGCGCTTCGCGGCCGGGGCCGAGCTCACGGCCCAGGATGTCGCCGAGCGGCTTCGCGCGAAAGATCTCGCGCAGCAGCCGGATGCCCGCGACGAATTGCGGCAGGTCGGACGGCGCGCTCAGGTACGCCGGATCGATCAGCGGCTGATCCAGCGGATCCGCGGAGGCCAGCGTGATCTGCCCGCGGCTGGCGGGGCGGTTCACGTAGAACGCGAAGGTGATGCCGTGGCAGTAGGGCTGGAAGGCCTCGAGCGGCGCCTCGGTGATGCAGTAGGGCAGGAAGAAGCCCTGCAGGTTGGGCGGGCCGTCCGGGCCGTTCGTCCTGAGAAACGCGCCCGCCTCCGCGATGTTCGAGCGTGAAGAGCCCCTGGCCGGTAGCCTCGTACTCGGTCTGGACGGCCGCGAGCTGCTCGGGCGTGGCCCCGTAGAGCGAGAACGGCACCGTGATCTCGTTGCGCAGGAACGTCCCGAGGTGATCCTGCAGGTTCCGGCCGACGCCGGGCAGGTCGGCGACCACCGGAACGCCCACGGCGCGGAGATGCTCGGCGGGCCCGATCCCGGACAGCATGAGGAGCTGCGGGGAGTTGACGCTGCCGCCGCAGAGGATCACCTCGCGCGAAGCGTCGGCCAGCGCCGACTGCCCGCGACGGACGTACTCGACGCCGACCGCGCGTCGCCCCTCCACGCGGATCCGACACGTCAGCGCACCGGTGATGACGGTCAGGTTCGGGCGCTCCAGCGCGGGCCGCAGGAAGGCGCTGGCGGTGCTCCAGCGCCGCCCGTCCTTCTGGGTGAGCTGGTAGAACCCGCAGCCGTCCTGGGCGGCGCCGTTGAAGTCGGCGTTGGCGGGCACGCCGGTCTCCTCGGCCGCGGCCACGAACATCTCCGAGAGCGGATGGCGGAACCGGTGATCGGCCACGTTGAGCGGGCCGCCGCGGCCGTGGAAGCGGTCCTCCAGCCGCTCGTTGTGCTCGGACTTCCGGAAGAACGGCAGCACGTCCTCGTAGCTCCAGCCCTTGTTGCCGAGCCGGGCCCAGTGGTCGTAGTCGGCGGCGTGGCCGCGGATGTAGATCATGTAGTTGATCGAGCTGGACCCGCCGAGGGTGCGGCCGCGCGGCCACGCGAAGCGCCGCAGGTTGCAGTGCAGCTGCGGCACCGTGCGATACCGCCAGTCATGGGGCCCGTCCGGCAGGAACCCCATCATCGCGGGCGTGTGGATGAAGGGCGAGACATCCGGCCCGCCGGCCTCGAGCAGCAGGACCCGCGTGCCGGGATCGGCGGAGAGACGGTTCGCGAGGACACATCCGGCGGAGCCGGCGCCCACGATCACGTAGTCGTACATGGGAGGCCTCCCGAGTGGTGGGGAACGCGCCCTTGACAGCCTGCCGCCGGCATTGTATCAGGGGCCATCAGCAAGTGAGGAAGTGAAGCCCGTCGTTGCTCGCCTCGTCGTATTCGGTGCCGCGGTCGGAAGCCTGGCGCTCCTGGCTGGTGCGGCGATGCTGGTGCTCCGCCTGGCGCAGCCCACCGAGTATCCGGTCGATCGCTCGCGCGACCCCGACGGCGAGATCGTGGGCCGCGTCGCGAAAGTCGAGCCTGGCGCGATCCTGCTCATCGAGGCGCCCGCGAAGCCTGCTCCCCCTGTGGCAGCGGCCCCTCCGGCTCCCGCGCCCCGCCCGAAGGCGGAGCCGCCACGCGTGGCCCAGCCCAAAGCGACGCCACCACCGCCGGCGACACCGCCGCCGCCGCCGTCGTGCCGGCACCAGCCCGGGTCGCGCCGCTACCGGCTCCGCCGCCGGTCGTGGTGACGCCGCCTCCGCCGGCTGCGCCGACCGCGGCGCCGCCGGCGCCGGCGCAGGAGCCCGAGAGCACCGATGGCTCGGCGGCAGTCGACTGGTTCCTGAAGGGACGACGGTAGCCGCCCTCATCGCAGCTCGACCCAAGGAGACGTCCATGAAACGGTTCTCGCTCATCGTCCTCGCCGCGAGCCTTGCCTTCGTGATGCCCGCCGCCGCCCAGGAGACCCCGCGCATGGGGGGCGTGCTGAAGGTCGCGTCGATCGGCGAGCCGCCCACGCTCGACATCCCGATGAGCACCGCCACGCTCGTCTACGAGATCATGTGGCACGTCAACGAGTCGCTCTTCACCTACGACAAGAACTTCAACCCGGTGCCCCTGCTGGCCGAGTCGTAGACGCTCGACCGACAAGGGCCTCAAGCTACACGATCGTGCTCCGCAAGGGCGTCAAGTTCCACAACGGCAAGGAGATGACCTCGGCCGACGTGGTGCCGTCGCTCCAGCGCTGGGGCCGGGTGGCCTCGGTGGGTCGCGCGCTCTGGAAGTACGTGGAGAGCGTGGACGCCAAGGATCCCTACACCGTCGTGATCAGCATGAAGCAGCCCTCGAGCTCGCTCATCTACGGGCTCTCCGAGCCGCACGCGGCCGTCTACCCGAAGGAGAGCATCGAGGCCGCGGGCGAGGGCCAGCTCAAGGAGTTCATCGGCACCGGCCCCTTCCGCTTCGTGGAGCACCGGCCGGACCGGCACATCAAGCTGGCCAAGTTCAAGGACTACAGCGCGCGATCGGAGCCGCCCAGCGGCTTCGGCGGCAAGCGCACCGCCTACTTCGACGAGATCCTGTTCCTCACCGTGCCCGAGACCGCGGTGCGCCTGGCCGGGGTCGAGACCGGCGAGTACCACCATGCGATGTTCGTCAAGCAGGACTCCTACGATCGCATCAAGGGCCTGCCCGCGCTGGAGTCGCGGATCGTCAAGCCGCGCGGCTGGGCGGTCGCGGTCATGAACCACAAGTCGTCGCTCATGAGCCAGAAGAAGATCCGCCAGGCCTTCCAGGCCGCGCTCGACATGGAGCCGATCCTGGTGGCGGGCTTCGGCTCGCGGAGTTCTACCGGCTCGACCCGGGCGTGTTCTTCCCCGAGCAGCCCTGGCACTCGACGGCCAGCGCCAAGCTCTACAACCAGAAGGACAAGGAGAAGGCGAAGCGCCTCCTCAAGGAGGCGGGCTACGCCGGCCAGCCGCTCCGCTGGATCACCACGCGCGAGTACGAGTTCATGTACAAGAATGCGCTGGTGGCCAAGCAGCAGCTCGAGGAAGTGGGCATCGCGGTGGATCTCCAGGTGGTGGACTGGGCCACGCTCAACAACCGCACCCAGAAGCCCGAGCTGTGGGAGGTCTTCTCGACCGGCTTCGTCTTCTCCGCCGATCCGGCCAACCACGTCGCGCTCCGCTGCACGTTCCAGGGCTGGTGGTGCAACGAGGAGAAGGAGCGGCTGCTCGCCGACCTGCAGGGCGAGAACGACCTCAAGAAGCGCAAGGCCATCATCGACCGCATCCAGAACGTGTTCTACGAGGACGTGGGCAGCGTCAAGCTGGGCGACTACTTCACGCTGGATGCCGCGCGCCGCGAGCTCCGGGGCGACTTCCGCACCGCGCCGCGGATGTACTTCTGGAATAGCTGGCTGGCCAAGTAGGGAGGCGTGCAGACCTACCTGCTCCGCCGGGTGCTGGCGGTCATCCCGGTGATGCTCGTGGTGGCCACCGTCACGTTCGTCCTGATCCACCTGGCGCCGGGCGATCCGGCCAGCATCATCGCCGGCCCGGACGCGACGCCCGGAGACGTCGCGCGGCTGCGCACGAACCTGGGCCTCGACGAGCCGCTGCCCGCCCAGCTCGTGCGCTGGTACGGGCGCCTCCTCCGCGGGGACCTGGGCGATTCCATCTTCCTGCGCCGCCCGGTCACCGAGGCGATCCTGGAGCGCGTCGAGCCGACCCTGCTGCTGACGGGCTGGGCCACCCTGATCGCGGTGCTGATCGGCGTGCCCGCCGGCATCGTCTCGGCGCGCTACCACAACACCGCGGTGGACCAGTCCTTCATGGGGCTGGCCCTGATCGGCCTCTCCATCCCCAACTTCCTGCTCGGGCTCCTGATGATCCTGGTCTTCGGGGTCTGGCTGCGCTGGCTGCCGGTGGCCGGCTACGTGCCGCTCGACATGGGCCTCTGGCCCAACGCGCGCTCGCTCCTCATGCCGGCCGTCTCGCTCGGGCTCGTGCAGTCCGCCCTGATCGCCCGCATCACCCGCTCGAGCATGCTCGACGTGCTGCGCGAGCAGTACATCCTGGCCAGCCGCGCCAAGGGCCTGGCCGAGCGCGCGGTCGTGTACAAGCACGCGCTCAAGAACGCGATCATCCCGACGCTCACCGTGATCGGCATCACGTTCGCCATCCTGATCGGGGGCGCGGTGGTGATCGAGACCGTGTTCAACATCCCGGGGCTGGGACGCCTCATCATCTCGGCGGTGCTCCGGCGCGACTACCCGGTGATCCAGGGCGTGGTGCTGATCATCGCCCTCACCTACACCCTGATCAACCTGCTGGTGGACCTGGTCTACCTGACGATCGATCCGCGGATTCGCTACCAGTGAGCGATCCCGCGGCCCGCTGGCGGTGGCTGCGGCTCCTGCGGCGCCGGCGAATCGCCATGATCGGCGCGATCCTGGTGGCCCTCAACGTGCTGGTGGCCGTCGTTCGCGCCCGTGATCGGGCGCTGGGAGCCGCAGCTCCTCGACGTCAAGGCGCGCCTGGCCCCGCCCACCCTGACCCACTGGATGGGCACCGACGACGTGGGCCGGGACGTCTGGAGCCGGGTGGTCTACGGGACCCGGCTCTCCATGCTGGTGGGCGGTGTGGTCATGCTCTTCTCGTTCGTGGGCGGGATCATCTTCGGCCTGCTCGGCGGCTACTACCGGCCGCTCGACAATGTCCTGATGCGGATCATGGACGGGTTCATGGCGTTCCCGCCCATCATCCTGGCGATCGCCCTCATGGCGTCGCTCGGACCGAGCGTGGCCAACGTCATCGTCGCGCTCGGCGTCGTGTACGTGCCGCGGGTGGCGCGCATCGTGCGCGGCTCGGTGCTGGTGATCCGCGAGACGCCCTACGTGGAGGCCGCCCTCGCGCTGGGCGTGCCCGACCGGCTCGTGCTGGCGCGCCACGTGCTGCCGAATTGCCTCTCGCCGGTCATCGTGCAGGGCACGTTCATCTTCGCGGCGGCCGTCCTGGGCGAGGCCGCCCTGTCGTTCCTGGGCGTGGGCGTGCCGCCCCAGATCCCGTCATGGGGCAACGTGCTGGCGGAAGGCCGCCTCTACCTGCAGCAGGCGCCCTGGCTCACCCTGTTCCCGGGGGCCGCCATCATGGGCTGCATCCTCGGGCTGAACCTCTTCGGCGACGGGCTGCGCGATCTGCTCGATCCCAAGATGCAGAGCGTGCGCAGCGCGGCGCAGGAGTGAGCTACTTCAGCTCGACCGTCTTGACGTAGACCCCCGGCGAGCCGGGCGCGTGCGTCATGTTCTTCCGCATCTGCTCGTTCGCCGGCACGGCGTCGCGCTGGGCCATCCACGCGGGGCTCTCCGAGACCTTGGGGTGCTCGAACTCGTAGAGCGTCAGATAGGTCGGCGTGCCCTCCACCGCGCGGTAGCGCCGGCCGCGGATCACCCCGGGCACCTTCTCGTAGTTCGGCACGTAGACCGTGCTGTACCAGGTGTTGAACGCGGCATCGACGGCGGGCGGCACGCTCATGCGGCCGATCTGGAGCACCGGCGCCATCGGGGCGCCCGCGATGGCCGGCGTGATCGCCTGGGGATGGATCATGCGTGTAGACGTTCCGGATGAACGTCGTGGCGATGGTCCCCGGCCCGGACCGCTTCGTCCACTCGGTGGGATTGGCCTGGACCTTCTTGTAGGCCGGGGTCTCCAGCACCGCCGCGCTCTCCAGCTCATAGTAGGCGAGGTGCTTCGGCCCGCCCTTCACGGCCTCGTACCGGGCCCCGCTCAGGAAGCCGGGGATCGCCATGCGCTCCGGCAGATGCTCCTCGTTGTACCAGCGGTTGAACTCGTCTTCCTTGTTCGCCGGCACGTCCGCCCACACCATCAGAAGCCCGGTGCCCTTCCTGGCCATGGCGCCCTCCCTTGCGGAGGGGTATATCACGGATCGTCGCGGAGGGCCCGGCCCCCGAGGACGGAGACCGCGGCGATCCCCTCGAGCGCCACCAGGCACCACAGCGCGGTCTGATAGCTCCCGAGCAGGTCGTGCAGCAGCCCCATCAGGCCCGGGCCGAGCGCGACCCCGGCCTGCGTCGCCGCGCCCACCAGGCCGAACACGGTGCCGAACGAGCGCTGGCCGAACTCCTCGCGGGCGAGCAGCGGCGGGAACGTGATGAGGTTGCCGACGCCCAGGCCGAAGACCAGGCTGGCGGCCACCAGCACGGTCGGCGACGGCCACGCGGCCATCACCGCGAGCGCCACGCCCTGGGCGCCGATGTTGACCGCGGAGAGCTTGCGCAGGTTCACGCGGTCCGAGAGCACGCCGATGGCGATGCGGCCGAGCAGCGCGGCCACGGTGGTCGCGCTCACCGTCAGCGCGGCGTGGCTCTCGCCCAGGTAGGGCTCGAGCACGCTGATCTGGTGGACGAGGAAGCCGACCTGGGCGGCCAGCGCCAGCGCGAAGGGCACCATCAGCGTCCAGAGTAGCGGCACGCGCAGGACCTCCTGCCGCGTCCACACCTTCGACTGCAGCGTGCCCTCGGCCGGCGCTTCGGATTCGCCGTCGCGGCAGAGCTCGACCGCCACCTGCGCGGGGGTCGGGCGCCCGCCGATCACCAGCCAGACGAGGGGGAGGCCGATCGCGAGCAAGGCCACGCTCACGGCCGTCGTGGCGTACCGGAAGCCGTGACGTTTGCGCCAGCGCGACCAGGATCGGCACCAGCACCATGCCGCCCACGCTGGCGCCGGTCAGGGCCAGCGTCATCGCGAGGCCCTGGCGGCGGCCGAACCAGGGCAGCAGCGTGCTGCTGAGCCCGGTGGAGCTGAGACACGACCACGACGTGGCCATCACCACGTAGACGACGAAGAGCTGCCAGGGCGCCGTGATCACGCCGAGGAGCGCCACCGCCGCGGCCATCGTCAGCGACGCCGTAGGTCAGCACGCCGCGCGGCCCGTGGCGGTCGATGAGGCCGCCGACCACCACGAGGCAGCCGGCGCTGAGCGAGTAGTAGACGGTCACCGCGACCGAGATCAGGCCCGTGGACCAGCCGTGCAGGTGGTTGAGGGCGTGGAGATAGACGCCCAGGCCGTAGAAGCCGAGGCCCCAGGAGAAGCTCGCGAGGATGCCGCAGGCGATGACGACGGACCAGCCGCGGTAGAGGGGCACCGTATGGTTATACCCCTCAAGTAAGGTATGCTTCTGGCCGAACCCCGAGCGAGGAGAACGCCCGTGAAGCTCGACGTGTCCATGCTGACCCACGATCTCAAGAGCCTCCCCGACTATGCCCGGAAGGTCGAGGCCATGGGCTATGACTGCCTCTGGTCGTCGGAGACCCAGCACGATCCGTACCTGCCGGTCGCGGTGGCCGCGACCTCGACCTCGCGCATCAAGCTCGGCACCAACATCGCGACGGTGTTCTCGCGCAGCCCCATGATCACCGCGCACATCGCCTGGGACCTGCAGAAGGCCTCGGCCGGGCGCTTCACGCTCGGGCTCGGCACCCAGGTGAAGGCGCACAACGAGCGGCGCTTCTCGGTGAAGTTCGAGTCGCCCGGGCCCAAGATGGCGGAGGCCATCCGCGCCATCCGCACCATCTGGGACTGCTGGCAGAACGGCACCAAGCTCGCCTTCAAGGGGCAGTTCTACACCTTCGACGTCATGACGCCCTTCTTCAACCCGGGGCCCATCGATCACCCGAAGATCCCGATCTACATCGCGGCGGTGAATCCGCTCATGTGCCGCATCGCGGGCGAGCTGTGCGACGGCATGCACGTGCACCCGTTCAACTCGCCGAAGTACCTCCGCGAGATCGTGCACCCCGCGGTGGAGGAAGGGCTGAAGCGCTCCGGGCGCTCGCGCAAGGACTTCACCTACGCGACGGCCACCTTCGTGGTGGTGGGCGACACCGAGAAGGAGCGGGCCGCGCAGGCCCAGACCGTGAAGCAGCAGATCGCCTTCTACGGCTCCACGCGCACCTACCAGCCGGTGCTGGCCGCGCACGGCTGGGAGGCCGTCACGGGCCAGCTCCACCGCAAGTCGGTGGAGGGCGACTGGCAGGGCATGGCCGATCTCATCACCGACGAGATGCTCGACACCTACGCGGTGACCGCGACCTACGAGAACCTGCACGCGAAGATCATGGAGCGCTACCAGGGCCTGCTCGATCGCACCGGGCTCTATCAGCCGTACCAGCCGAACGTCAACGATCCGCGCCTGCCCGCGATGGTGCGGGCGTTCAATGGATAGAGGGGCCACTGATGACCGACAAGGTGCAGGTGGAGATCAAGGGCGACGTCGCCACCATCATGCTGAACAAGCCCGAGCGGCTGAACGCGCTCGACAACGAGATGTGGCACGGCATCGGCGAGGCCTGCAAGGTGGTGGACGCGGCGCCCGACGTGCGCGTGGCCGTCCTGATGGGCGCGGGCGGCTGCTTCTGCGCGGGCCTCGACGTGAAGGCGGGCTCGACGCTCACCACCGCGCTGGAGGACATGTCGCCCGGCCAGGCGCTGGACCGCATCCGCCAGCACCTGGCGGGGCACCAGGCGTCCTTCTCCGCGGTGGAGGCGCTCCGGGTGCCGGTCATCGGCGCCATCCAGCGCGCGTGCATGGGCGCGGGCCTCGAGCTGGCGCTCTGCTGCGACGTGCGCCTGGCCGCCGAGGGCACGCTCTTCTCGATCCCGGAGGTGCAGCTCGGCCTCGTGCCCGACATGGGCGGCACGCAGCGGCTGCCGCGCACGGTCGGCATCGGGAAGGCCAAGGAGCTGATCTACTCCGCCCGGCGCTTCGACGCCGCGGAGGCGCTCCGCATCGGGCTCGTGCAGGCGGTGTACCCGGCGGGTGAGCTGCAGGCGCGCGTGGCCGAGCTGGCCGGCGAGATCGCGGCCAACGCGCCGCTCGCGGTGCAGGCCGCGAAGCGGGCGATCAACGGCACCTACTACGGCGACCTCGGCGCGTGGCTCGACTGGGAGACGGCGCAATGCTCGGGCCCGCTCCTCTCCGAGGACCGCAAGGCGGGCCTCAAGGCCGCCGCCGAGCGGAAGCGCGCCAACTTCAAGGGCCGATAGGCCCGGAGGCCTTCATGGCAGATCTCTACGACCTGGGTGACAAGCCGCCGCTCGGAGAAGTCCCGAAGCGGATGCACGCGTTCGCGGTCCGGCAGAACCGCTTCGGCCAGCCGCGCGACGCGTGGAAGCGCGAGGTGCTGCCCACGCCCACCATCGGCCCCGACGAGGTGCTGATCTACGTGATGGCCTCGGGCATCAACTACAACAACGTGTGGGCCGCGCTCGGCCAGCCCCTCGACGTCATCGCGGAGCGCCTGAAGCTGGGCGAGCCGGAGGACTTCCACGCGGGCGGCAGCGACTGCTCCGGCATCGTGTGGGCGACGGGCAAGGACGTCAAGCACGTCAAGGTCGGCGACGAGGTCATCGTGCACAGCGGCTGGTGGCGGCCCGGACGATCCGTGGGTGCTCTCCGGCAAGGACCCGATGCTGGCCGAGTCCACCCGCATCTGGGGCTACCAGACCAACTACGGCAGCTACTGCCAGTTCGCCCGCGCCCAGGCGCACCAGTGCATCGCCAAGCCCAAGCGGCTCACCTGGGAGGCCTCGGGCTGCTTCCTCCTCTGCGCCTCCACCGCCTACCGCATGCTGATGGGCTGGGAGCCGCACACCGTCGAGAAGGGCGACGTGGTGCTGGTCTGGGGCGCCACCGGCGGCCTCGGCAGCCTCGCGCTCGAGATCGTCCGCGCGCAGGGCGGCCGCGCCATCGCGGTGGTCTCCGACGACGCCAAGAAGAAGTTCTGCATGGACCACGGCGCGGTCGGGGTCATCAATCGCTCGCAGTTCGATCACTGGGGCGTGATGCCCGACACGAAGGACGGCAAGGCCTACGGCAACTGGGCCAAGGGCGCGCGCGCCTTCGGCAAGGCGATCTGGGACGCCCTCGGCGAGCGGGTGAGTCCGCGTATCGTCTTCGAGCATCCGGGCGAGGCCACCCTGCCCACCTCCGAGTTCGTCTGCGGCACCGGCGGCATGATCGTGATCTGCGCGGGCACCACCGGCTACAACGTCACGCTCGATCTGCGCTATCACTGGATGCGCCAGAAGCGCTTCCAGGGCAGCCACCTCTCGAACGATCAGCAGGCGCTGGCGGTGACGACGCCTGGTGGACGCGGGCAAGGTGGACCCGTGCCTCTCGCAGACCTACGGCTTCGACGAGCTGCCCGAGTGCCACCAGCTCATGCTCGACAACAAGCACCCCTACGGCAACATGGCGGTGCTGGTGAACGCGCCGAAGGCGGGACTCGGCGCCGCTTGAAGGCGCTCGCCTTCCAGGAGCACGGCGGGCTCGACAGGCTCCGGTACCAGGACGTCGCGGACCCGGCGATCGGCGCGGGCGACGTCCTGGTCCGCGTGCGCGCGGTGGCGCTGAACCACCTCGATCTCTTCGTCCGCGAGGGCCTGCCCGGCCTCACCCTGCCCCTGCCCTTCTGGACCGGCTGCGACATCGCGGGCGACGTGGCCCAGGTGGGCGCGGCGGTGCGGGACGTCAAGGTGGGCGATCGCGTCGCGGTGAACCCGAACCTCTCGTGTGGCCGCTGCGAGTACTGCCGGCGCGGCGAGCACAGCATGTGCGTGAAGTACGGCATCCTGGGCGAGCACACCCACGGCGGGCCTCGCCGAGTACGTGAAGGTGGACGCGCGTCACGTCCTCCCGCTGCCCGGCCGCGATCCGCTACGAGGACGCGGCGGCCTTCATCCTCGTGAACATGACCGCCTGGCGCATGCTGGTCACCCAGGCGCGGCTGCGCGCCGGGCGAGGACCTGCTGATCCTCGGCGTGGGCGGCGGCGTGTCGTCCACCGCGGTGCAGATCGGCAAGCTCTGCGGCGCGCGCGTGTGGGTCACCTCCTCCAGCGACGAGAAGCTCGAGCGCGCGCGGGCCCTGGGCGCCGACGAGTGCATCAACTACGCGAAGGAGGACTGGGTCAAGGTGATCGGCCAGAAGACGGGCCGGCGCGGGGTGGACGTGATCCTGGAGAACGTGGGCGCCGCCACCTGGAAGGGCGCGATCCGCACCGTGGCCAAGGGCGGGCGCATCGTCACCTGCGGGGCCACCTCGGGCCCGATCGCCGAGACCGACATCCGGCTCGTGTTCTGGAAGCAGCTCTCGATCATCGGCTCCACGATGTCGAACGACGCCGAGTTCAACACGGTCATGGGCCAGCTCTTCGCGGGGCGGCTGCGGGCCATCGTGGACACGGTGATGCCGCTCAAGGACGGCGTCGAGGCGCAGCGACGCCTCGCGGAGGGCAAGCAGTTCGGCAAGATCGTCCTCACGCCCTGAGCTTCCGGCTGGTCGTCGTCGCGGACTGGTCGGCGGCCTCGACGCGGGGCCCGGCGAAGCCCGCGCGGGACCGCTGCTGGGTCGCGTGGGGCCGCGCCGGCGAGCCTCGACCCGCGCCCCGCTACTTCCGCACCCGGCTCGAGGCGGAAGGCTTCATCTTCGGCCTGCTCGTGGGCGAGCCTGGCGCGGCCTTCGTGGGCTTCGACTTCGCGTTCGGCTATCCGGCCGACGCGGGACTCCCCGCCGGCCGCGCGCTCTGCGCCAAGCTGGACGGCCTGATCCGCGACGAGCCCGACGGCGCGAACAATCGGTTCGAGGTCGCCGGGGTCCTGAACCGCGAGATCCAGGCCGCGTTCGGCGGGGACTTCGATGGCCCGTTCTGGGGCCATCCCGCAAATCACGTGTATCCGCACCTGAGCCCGACGAGGCCGCGCCCCTTCCCGCCGCGCATCAGCGACGGCCGGCTGGTCGAGCGCCGGCTGGCGTCGCGGCGCATCCAGAGCCCGTGGAAGCTCTTCACGCGCGCCTCGGTCGGCTCGCAAACGCTGGTGGGCCTGCCCGCCGTCCACCGCCTGCTCACGGACCCGGCGCTCGGGTCGCGCGCGCGGCTCTGGCCGTTCGAGACCGCGTGGGACGCAGCGGTGGAGCGCGACAGCATCGTGATCGCCGAGCTCTGGCCGAGCCTGATCGACTGCCGCGATCAGCCCTACCCGATCAAGGATCAATGCCAGGTCGCCGCGGTCCGCGACTGGGCGCTGGACGCGCCCGATGCGCTCGGGCGTTCCCTCGCCCGGCCGGCCGATCTCACCGACGACGAAGAGCGCACCGCCCGCGAGAGCGAGGGCTGGATCGCCGGAAATGTATGAATGTAAGACCTGACCCCATGATCCTGATCACCGCGGGCGTGACCGGAATCGTCACGTCGGTGACGATGATCGGGCCGCTGCTCGTGGACATCTCGCGGGACCTGGGGATCTCGCTGGGCCAGGCGGGATTGCTGGCCGCCGCGGCCGGCGTGCCGCAGGCGCTGTTCTCGCCGTTCTCGGGCCTGCTGTCGGATCGGCTCGGACGCAAGCCGATGATCATCGCCGCGTTCGTCAGCGTGGCCGTGCTGAGCATCGCCGCCGCGCTGGCGCCGAGCTTCACCGCCCTGGTGGTGGTGCGCTTCCTGGCCGGGCTGCTGGGCTCGCTCGCGCCCACCAGCCTCATGGCCTCGGTGGGCGATCTCTTCCCGGCCGAGCGCCGAGCCCGCGCCATGGGCTGGTTCAACATGGGCTTCAGCTTCGCGGCGATCGGCGGCGTACCGGTGATGGGCGCGGTCGGCGGCGCGTTCGGCTGGCGCTGGGCGTTCGCGGCCATCGGCCTCGTGATGCTGCTGCTGGCCGGGTGCGTGTGGCGCTGGTTCCCCCGCATCGCGCCGATGGCCTCCGGCACCAGCGTGATGGCCACGTACAAGGCGGTCTGGGGCGTGCCGCGCCTGCTGAACCTGCTCGGCGCGAACCTCATGGAGCGCTCGCTCTTCGCCATGGTGGTGATCTTCCTGCCCGCCTTCGTCATGCTGAGCTTTCGCCTGAGCGCGGTGGGCGTGGCGCCGGTGCTGGTCGCTGGTCGCGATCGGGGCGATCGCGGGCAACGTGCTGGGCGGCCGGCTCGGGGATCGCTTCAACAAGCCCGGGATCTTCGTGATCGCCCAGATCATCAGCGCGGGCCTCGGCCTGGCCCTCTTCGGCGCGGGGCTCTCGTTCGCGCCGGTCGTGGTCCTCGCAACATTGTTGACCCTCTGCAACTCGGCGAGCCGCCCGGCCTTCCTGGCCTACGGCTCCGAGCTGGCGCCCCGCCAGCGCGGCGCGCTCTTCGGGCTCATCGCGCTCACCAACCAGAGCGGCCTCGTGATCGGCTCCGCGGTGGGCGCCGCCGCCATCGGCAGCGGCGGCTACCAGGGCATGGCGCCTGGCCGCGCTGGCCCAGGGCGTGCTCGCGGCCGCGCTGGCGTTGCCGCTGCTCAGGCGGCCCCGCGCAAGATTCTCGACCCCGTCCTCGAGCGCATGATGGAGGCCGTCCATCGCTACGAGGGCACGTCAACCAGGTCATGGGCGACGGCATCATGGCGCTGTTCGGCGCGCCGCTCGCGCACGAAGACCACGCGGTGCGCGCGTGCTACGCCGCGCTGCGGATGCAGGAGTCGTCCAGCAGCTACGCTGATGAGCGTGCTTTCGCTCGCACGGGGTGGACGTGCAGATCCGCGTCGGCGCTCAACTCCGGAGAGGTCGTCGTCCGCGCCATCGGCAGCGATCTCCGCATGGACTACACCGCCGTGGGCCAGACGACGCACCTCGCTGCCGCATGGAGCAGCTGCGGCGCCCGGCACCATGCGGCTCACCGCCGAGACCTGCAGCTCGCCGAGGGCTACGTCCAGGTCGCGGTCGCTCGGGCCGATCGCCGTCAAGGGCTTGCCGGAGCCGATCGAGTCTTCAGCTGACGGAGCGGTCCCACTCTATGCCCACCTCTGGATAACTGGTCATCCCACGGAAGCGCTCGAGTTCGGCCAAAACGCCCAGGTTCTTGCCGAGTCGCTTGGGGATGTTCCGCTCCAGGTAACGGGAAGTCTCTACCTCGGCGTGCCTGCCTCTGGACGGGCGACTATCGGCGGGCCGAGGATCTTCTCAGAAAGGTCCTGCAGCTGCTTGAAGGTGATCGGAGCCGGGAACGCTTTGGCCTCGCCGGACTTCCTGCGGTGATGGCCCGCGGCTATTTGACTTGGGGGTTTCGCCGATCGGGGAGAGTTCCAGGAAGATCGTCCACGGCCAGGAAGGCCTCCGCCTCGCTGAGGCGCTCGATCACCCCTACAGCCTGACCTTCGCGTCCTGGACACTCGCCCCTCTCCATATCATCAAGGGCGAACTCAGCCACGCCGTCCCCCTGCTCGAACGTGGGGTGGCGGTGTCTCGCGAGTGGCACCTGACCATTCATTCGGTGCAGAATACGGGGCTCCTCGCCGAAGCCGCCTGAGCGACGGGGCCAGCACCAGCAGCACCGCCAGGCCCAGGATCACCGCGCTCACCGGGCGCGTCACGAACACGGTCAGGTCATTGCCGTGCGCGACCATGCTGGTGAGGAAGTACTGCTCGGCCATCGGGCCCAGGATCACGCCCATGACCAGCGGCGGGATCGGCAGGTCGTAGCGGCGCATGAAGAAGCCGATCACCCCGAAGAGCATCGTCAGCCAGACGTCGGCCATGTCGTTGCGCAGCGCGAACGCCCCGATGAAGCAGAAGACCACGATCAGCGTGTTCAGGATGGGCGCGGGCACGCGCATCAGCGTGGCGAAGAAGATCGCGGCCAGGAACCCGAAGGCCACCATCAGGATATTGGCCAGGATCATCCCCGCGAAGAGCGTGTAGACCTGCTCGGGCTGCTTCGTGAAGAGCAGCGGCCCGGGCTGGATGCCGTGGATGAGAAACGCGCCCATCATCACCGCGGTGGCCGCGCTGCCCGGGATGCCGAGCGTGAGGAGATGGATCATGGCGCCGCCGGTGGAGCCGTTCACGCTGCTCTCGGAGGCGACGAGGGCCCCCGCGTGGCCGCGGCCGAAGAGCTCGGGCGTCTTCGAGAACTGCTTCTCGAGCCCGTAGGACACGAAGGACGAGACGGTGGCCCCCGCCCCCGCGAGGCCGCCCACCGCGATGCCCACCAGCGTGCCGCGGGCCAGCGGCCAGCGCAGCGGCCAGAGATCGAGCAGCGGCAGCCGGGGCACGGTGCGCGTCTGGCCGCGGGCGGTGGCCACCCCCGGCTGGGCGGTGACGATCTGCTCCAGCACCTCGCCGATGGCGAAGAGGCCGATCAGCACGGTGACGAAGTCCACCCCGGTGGTGAGGAACGGCACGCCGAAGACGAAGCGCTCGACGCCGTACTGGGCCTCGGTGCCGATGGTGCCGAGGAACATGCCCGCGAAGAGCGAGATCAGCGCGGCGGGCAGCGAGGACTGGTTCAGCACCGAGACGCCGGCCAGGCCGAACACCACCACCGAGAAGAACTCCACGCTCGAGAGCGTCAGCGCGAAGCGCGCGAAGGGCGGCGCGAAGAAGGCCAGGAAGAGCGCGCTCACCAGCCCGCCCACCGCGGAGGACATGATGGCCAGCCCGAGCGCGTACTGGGTGCGCCCCTGCTGGCTGAGCTGGTAGCCCTCCCAGGTCGTGGGCACGTTCATGGGATCGCCCGGGATGTTGAACAGGATGCCGGTGATCGAGCCCCCGAAGACGCCGCCGCAGTAGACGCCGATCATCAGCAGCAGCGCGGGGACGATGCCCATCAGGTAGGTGAACGGCAGCACCAGCACGATGGAGTTGAGCATGGTGATGCCGGGCAGCGCGCCGGCCAGGATGCCGATGACCAGGCCGAGCGCGATCATGCCCAGGTTCAGCGGCTGCAGCGCGTGCTGGAACCCGATGCCCAGCCCGAGAACGCTCTCGATCACGCGGGGATCAGAAGATGCCGAGGGCGCGGTAGAGGGCCAGGGTGACGCGCTCGAAGGGGCCGTCGCCCTTCGGAAACGGCAGGTACACGAGCTTGATGAACGTGTAGAGCAGGATCACCGTGCCGAGCCAGCGCGGTGGCCGCGATCCCCGGCACACGCCGGGCGCCCGCCACCACCATGAAGGCCGCGATGAAGGCGGCGGTGGCCAGCGCGAAGCCGAGGCGCGGGGCCGCGATCACGTAGCCGAGGATGCAGGCCATGCCGAGGGCGAGCCGGGCGGCGGACACGCGCGGCAGCATCCCCGACGCCGCCGCGACGCCCGGCCCGGCGCGGCGCTCCTCGCGCAGCTTCAGCAGGCAGGCCACCGCGAGGCCGATCAGGACGAGCCGCGGCCAGAAGCCGGGGCCGAGCTGGCCGCGCGGCACCATGGCGTCGAGCGGCCAGGTGGACGCGAAGAGCAGCCCCGAGCCCAGCACGCCCGCCAGCAGGGCGGCGACGCGCGCGCGCGACGCCATGCTACTGCCGCAGGCCGAACTCCTTGACCAGGCGCTCCAGCGTGGTCACCTCGCCGCCCACCCACTTCGTGAAGTCCGCGGTGCCCTGGTAGGAGTCGGGGCGGAAGTACCACTCCTCGGCGAACTTCTTCCACTCGGGCGTCTCCATCGCCTTGTGGAACGCGTCGGCCAGGACCTTGACGCGCTCGGGCGGCGTGCCCTTCTTCGCGACCACGCCGCGGAACTGGGGCAGCGTGATGTCGAGGCCCAGCTCCTTCGAGGCGGGCACGTCCGGGAAGGCGGGATGGCGCCGCTCCGCGAAGATGATCAGCGGGCGGAGCTGCCCCGCCTTCAGGTACTGCAGCACGTCGCCGGCCTGCTCGTAGAGCACCTCGGTGTGCCCGCCGAGCGCCGCCGCGTACCGCTCGCCCGGCTTGGGATACGGCACCGTGACCATCTGATAGCCGCGCTTGCCGAGGAACTTCACGGTCACGTCGTCCACCGTGCCGAAGCCGGTGGCGCCCACGCGGAGCTTGCCCGGATTGGCCTCCGCGTGCTTGAACAGCTCCTGGATCGTCTTGAACGGGCCGTCGGCGCGCACGAACAGGAAGGAGTCGGCCACCTGGGTGCGCGTGATCCACTCGAGGTCGTCCACCTTGTAGCGCGCCAGGCCCATGGGCAGCGTCATCAGCGTGTCCTGGATGTAGGTCGCGAGCGTGTAGCCGTCGGGCTTGCCGGACAGGATCTGCGCGAGCCCGGTATTGCCGGAGGCGCCCGGCACGTTGGAGGCGGGCAGCGCCACCCCGAGCAGCGGCTGGCTGAGGGCGCCGAGCTGGCGCGCCATCGCGTCGGCGCCGCCGCCCGCGCCCCAGGTGACCACGAAGTCGATCGGACGCGACGGGATACTTCTCCTGCGCCACGGCGGGCGCGGCCAGCAAGCCCAGGACCAGGGTCACGAGCACGGGGAACGCGAGGCGTCTCATCTCGTCTCCTATCGCTTGAGGAGCAGGGCCAGGCCGCTGGTCAGGAGCAGGATGCGGATCACGAGCTGGAAGACGCGCGGCGAGAGCCCGGTCTGGATGCGCCCGCCGACGTAGAGCCCGGCCCCCGCGATGGGGACCGCGGCCAGCAGGTAGCCGAGCGTCTGGCGGTGGTAGAGGCCGGCGGCCACGAACGCGGCCAGCCGCACGCCGCCGTCGATCAGGAAGTTCATCGCGAAGGTGGCCCGGAACACGCTCCGGTCGAGCCCGCGCAGGTTGAGGTAGATCACGTAGAAGGGCCCGCCCGTCCCGAACAGCGTCCCGACCAGACCGCCGAGGAGGCCGCAGTAGCTCGCGGCCACGCGGGAGCCGCGCAGCTCGGGCAGCGGCAGCATCTGGTAGATGGCGTAGGCGATGACGAAGCCGCCGAGGATCCTGGCGAGCAGCGATGTCGAGACCGTGTAGAGCAGCCAGAGCCCCACCGCGACCCCGATCACCATGAACGGGATGAGCACGAGCTGCTCCGTCCAGGCCACCTGGTCCACGTTCCTGATGCCCTGGCTGGCCGAGCCGAGATAGTCGAGCGCCACCACCACCGGCACCACGAGCGTGACCGGCCACATGAGCGTCAGCAGGGGCACCGCGATCAGCCCGGAGCCGAAGCCCGCCATGCCCCGAACCCAGTACGCGAGGAGCACCACCAGCCCGGAGAAGACCGCGGTCTCGAGGGTCACCGGACGAGACGACGCTCAGGCGGCGGGGCGACCCTCGAGATGCCAGGTGCCCTCGTCGCGATTCCAGAGACGGAGCATGTGACGTCCCTGCCCCGGACCCGCGTCCATGAAGGCGGTCCGGCTGTGCGCGAACTGGCGGTTGTTCAGGTACTGGAGCTGGCCCTTCTCGATGCGGAACTCGACCCAGTTGGCCGGATCGTCCACGATCTCCCGCATCGCCTCGAGCGCCTGGGCGCCCTCGTCGTCGAGCTCCTCGCCCGCCAGCTTCGAGCCGTTGCGCACGTAGTCCTCGTAGTAGCGGGAAGCCAGCGTGCCGCCCTCGAACTCGAAGACCGGCTGGCGACTCACGCGCGGCGCGTCCGGCGCGTGCTCGCCCTGCCGATCCCAGTGAAACGGCTGGTAGAGGCGCGCGAGCAGCTCGGGCCGCCGGCGGCGCAGCTCGTGATGGGCGGTGACGAGGCTGGCGAAGCGGCTCAGGCCGCCTTCCATCGCCGACTCGAGGCAGAAGAGGCCCACGAAGGCGGGCGCCTTCCAGAGCCAGCCGCCGTCGGTGTGGAAGGGCTGGCCCAGGTTGGTCACCGAGCGGCGCACCCCGTAACCCAGCGCCTGGCCGGAGTCCTTGACGTCGTAGAGGCGCGTGCCGTTCGCCTTCTGCGCGACCACCTGCCCCAGCATCGCGGCCAGCAGCCAGCCGATGGCCAGGTTCTCCGCGTGGCTATAGCGCTCGACCGGGAACCGATCCACCACCGCGAGGCCGGTATCGGTCTCGAGCTTGGCCCGCACCGACGGCCATGACCGCGGTGCAGGCGCGGAGGGAGAAGTCCGCGGGGTCCAGCGTGTCCACCGGGCGGGGCGTGGCCCGCACCGCGGCGGCGACCTCGTCGAGCTCGGCCACGCAGTCGGCGGGCAGCGGGATCAGCCATCCTTCGGGGGCAATGCTCTCGCGCGTCCAGGACTTCTTGAGCTCGACGTCCTCGGGGGCGACCTGCACGGTCAGCTGGTCGAGTCGCATCGGAACGGCCTCCTCGAGCGGTGATGGAGCGCGAGTATAGCAGGGCCCGCCGGGCTCGGCCTAGTACCAGCGGGGGTCGCCGGGAAGCACCGGCACCGGCTTGCCGTCCACCTGCAGCACGCGCGGGCGGATGGTGGGCACCGCGCGGCCGCGCAGCGAGCCCAGGATCTCGTCCGCGCGCGTGCCGCCGCTCTGCACGAGCTCGAGATTCTTGATGGTGGGCAGGCGCAGCGTGATGTCCTTACGCCTGGCGGCGTCCATCGCTTCGGGCGGCGTCAGCCAGCGCAACGCCACGATCTCGTGCCCGTCCACCACCGGGTCCTGGGCCGGGGCCACCGCGGCGAAGAAGCGCGTGTCGAAGCGGAGCGGCTGCTCCTCGGGGGTGATCCAGTGCGCGAAGTAGGTCAGCCGGTCGGTGGCGAGCGTGAGATCCTCCGCGCGCAGCATCGTGAAGAACGCCGGGTTCGCGGACTGGCAGGCCGCGCGGTACGCCTCGAAGCGCTCGCGGTTCTCCGGCGTGAAGCGCACCAGCTCCCCCTGCCGGTCGTAGGCCAGCAGCATGCCCACTTCCTCGAAGGCCTCGCGGATGGCGCCCACCCAGTAGGCGAGCGCCTTCAGGGGCGCCAGGTCGCCCCCCAGCCGGGCGCTCGCCTCCTCCGGGCTGAGCCCGCGGACGAAGCGCTCGACGTCGTCGGGGATGTCGTCGGCCTCGACCTTGCCGCCCGCGAACACGTAGTCCCCCGCCGCGAACTTGCTCTTGCTGTGGCGCTGGATCATCAGGATCTCGGCCGGACCGGCGGGCCGGTCACGCAGCAGGACCAGGGTGGCGGCGGGCGCGGGAATCGCGGGCGGGCTCATGGCGCATTCTGACACGGGCGGGGCCGCCGGAAAAAGGCCTTGTGGAGCCCCAGCCGCGGTGCGAAACTCCTCACCGTGCAGGAACATAGGCGGTACACGCGCGTGGCGGCAACGTGGCCGGTCACGGTCCGAATCGGGGACCAGACCCTGCGGCTCCAGACCGTGAACCTGAGTGCCCACGGCGTCAAGGTCGGGCTGGACGCGGCGCTTCCCCCGGTCGGGACCTCCGCGCATCTCCGTCTCGAGCCGCCCGACGCGTCGCCGGTCGACGTCGAGGCCATCGTCTGGCGCGCCGACGATGACGGCTCCGCGTTCTTCTTCGTCGGATCGTCGCACGTCGCCGCATAGCCGCACTCCGCCCCCCTCAGAGGAGACCCGCATGGGCGCAGAAGCCAGGATCAAGGAGCTCGGCATCACGCTCCCCAACCCCCCGAAGCCGATGGGCAACTACATCCCCGCCGTGCGCGTCGGCAATCTGCTCTTCCTGTCGGGCCACGGACCGATTCGCGTCGGCGAGCAGCCGCTCACCCGCGGCAAGGTCGGCCGCGACATGTCCACCGAGGACGCCTACAAGGTGGCCCGCGAGGTCGGCATCAACCTGCTGGGCTCCGCCCGCACCGCGCTGGGCAGCCTCGACAAGGTGAAGCGCGTCGTGAAGGTCCTGGGCATGGTGAACGCGGTCGAGAGCTTCGGCGACCAGCCCAAGGTCATCAACGGCTTCTCCGACCTGATGGTGGAGGTATTCGGCGAGAACGGCCGGCACGCGCGCTCCGCGGTCGGCATGGGCTCGCTCCCCGCGGGCATCCCGGTCGAGATCGAGATGATCCTCGAGCTCAACGCCCCTGCGGCCGGCGCGGCTCCGAAGAAGTCGGCGCGCGCCGCGCGGCCGGCGAAGGCGAAGAAGACCGCGAAGCGCCGCCGCTAGGCCAGCAGCGGCGGGAGCACCCGCAGCGCCTCCGCGATCCGCGGGCCGTACCAGGACAGGAGCTTGCCGTCCACGAGGTGCAGGCGCCCGTCGCGGACCGCGGGCAGGTCGGGATACGGGGCGAAGTCGGCCTCGTGGACGTGGCGGAATCGGTAGGGCTCGTCCGGGAGCAGGATCACCTCCGCGTCCGAGGCCGCGACCTCGTCCAGCGTGACCTCCGGATAGCGCTTCCCGGCGCCGCCGAAGACATTGCTCCCGCCGGAGACCGCCAGCATGTCGTGGATGTAGGTGTCGGCGTTGATGGTCATGTAGGGCTTCCGCCAGATCGGGCAGAACACGCGTCGCGGCCTCCGCCCCGTGGCGGCCGCCCGCACCTCATCGTAGCGCGCCCGCAGGGTCGCCTCGAGCTCGCGCGCGGGCGCCCCCGCCTCGAGCAGCTCGCCCAGCTCGCCCACCAGCCGGATGCCGTCGGCGACCGTCCGGGGATAGGTGACGTGGACGGGGATGCCCCAGGCCTGGAGCGTCTCCACGTGCGCGCGCACGTTCTCCTCGACATTGGCGATGACCAGGTCGGCGCCGAGCTCCCGGATCAGCTCGAGCTTGGGATTCTTCTCGCCGCCGATCCGGGTCTTGGTCCGCGACGCCCTCGGGCGGCTGCGTGCAGTAGATCGTGCAGCCCACCACGCGATCGCCCGCGCCGATGGCGAAGAGGATCTCGGTGATGCTGGGGATGAGCGAGACGATACGCCGGGCCGGCACCGGCGCGGGCTACAGCTTGGCGGCCTGCTCGGACAGGCGCTCGACGAGCTCGATCAACCCCTTCAGGTGCTCGCGCAGCGCGGCCTCGGCCTTCTTCGCGGCCTCACCCTGCCCGGCCTCGACGGCGTCCTCGAAGGCGGTGACCGCGATCCCGAACTCTCGCAGCAGTCGGCGCGTGCTGTCTTGCGGCATGCTGGTAGGATATCATGCGCGCCATCACGAACATGGTCGGCGCCGTCGATCTGCTCTACCGCGCGCTCTATCACGGCGTGCTGGCCCGCATGCCGGAGCGCGCCGCGATCGCGATCGGCCAGTGGGGCCTCCGGCACCTTCCCCTCGATCGCCTCGGCGTCTTCCGCAACGCGGACCCGCGCCTCGCGATCACGCTGGGCGGGGTGACGCTGCCGAATCCGCTGATCCTCTCGTCCATGTACTACGACACCGCGATCCTGCGCCGCGCCATGGGCCTGGGCTGGGGCGCGGTGACCGCGAAGAGCATCACGCCGGGGCCGCGCCCCGGGCATCCCGAGCCGAACCTGGTGCGCATCGAGACCGCGGAGGGCCCCGGGCTCGTCAACTGCAACGGCTTCAAGAATCCCGGCCTCGAGGCCTACCGGCAGGCGCTGGCCCGGCTGCCGCACCGCGTCCCGCTCATCGTGGCGGCGGCGGGCGAGTCGGCCGAGGACTACGTTCGCGTGGTGGAGGGCCTGCAGGAGTTCGGGGACCTCGTCGAGATCAACATCTCCTCACCCAACACCAAGCTGGTCTACGGCTGGTCCACGCGGCCGCACGAGCTGAAGGACGTCTTCCGGGCCGTGCGGGGGGCCACCCGCAAGCCGGTCATCGTCAAGATCTCGCCGGATTTCCGGGAGACCAACGAGGAGATCACGATCCCGGCCGCGCTCGACGCCGGCATCACCATCGTCAACTACGGCAATACCCGCCGCGTGGACGAGCCGCGGCTGTCGCAGCGCTCGGGCGGCCTCTCCGGCCCCGCCCTGTTCGCCACCACGCTCGAGAACGTGCGCCGGGTGCGCGAGCGATTCGGCGACCGCCTCGAGGTCATCGCCACCGGGGGCATCGACAGCCCCGAGCGCACGCGCGAGGCTCTCGCGGCGGGCGCGACCGCGTGCGGGATCTTCACCGGATTCATCACCCGGGGCCCGCTGCTGGCGCGCCGCATCCTGGATGCGCTGCAACCCGCCGGAAAATAACCCACAGGTTATCCACTTATCCACAGTGATCCACAATCGCGGAAAACGCACGCTCTGACGCGGTTTCAGAGGGGGGGCACGAAAAAGTGACGCTCTGATCGTCCACCGCCACGAGACCCATCACCGAACACAACATTCACGCAGGCTGGGGGCCCCCCCGGCACCGAATCACGCATGAGTCGCGGCGAAACGAAGCCTTGACAGGGCTGAGACCGGTTCATAAGGTGATCGGGCGCTCATCGCCCCGTGCACATTTTCAGAAGGAGAACATCACGTATGGAGGCCAGCCGGAAGCCACTGGCGAAGGTCGAGGGCAGGAAGCGGATGCGGCTCAGCGGGCTCACGGTGGCGTGGCGTGGCACGCCGAACCTCGACGACTGGGTGGCGTACATCGTGACGGGCACGAAGTCGAAGAAGCTGATCCTGGCCGATCACGCCTCGGAGCGGAAGGTGAAGGGCCTCCTCACCCGCATCCAGAGCCTCTCGAAGAAAGAGGTCGAGAAGCTAGCGAAGGGTTAAGGGCTTCGAGGTGGCCACCGTCGTCGGGTCCTCGGACCAGATGGCGGGGTCGGCATCCACGAAGAGCTCGATCGTATTGCCGTCGGGGTCCTCGAGGTAGATGGACTGACTGACGTGATGATCCCGGAGGCCGCGAATCGTCACCTGGTTGGCCTCCAGCATGGCCTGGGCCTCCCGCAGCGTTTCCAGCGAATCGCCGATCTTGAGCGCCACGTGCGCCAGCCCCACCGCCTGCTCCGGCGGGCTCGGGGCGTCCGCGCCGACCGCCATCACGGCCAGGTCGTGGTGGTTGGTCCCGGCCGAGAAGAAGACCATCCGACCCGGGAAGCGCGCCACTTCCTTGAGCCCGAGCACGCCGGTGTAGAACCGGGCCGAGCGATCGAGATCCCGCACCTTCAGCACCACGTGCCCCACGCCCTGGATCTTCATAGGTCCGCCCCTTTCGCCAAGGCCCCCCGCTGGGCCAGGCTGATGAACCGCTCCCGGCCTATGATGACATGGTCGTGGATGCGCATGTCGAGCAGCTCGGCGCACTCCACGAGCTGCCGGGTGAGCCGCAGATCCTCCCGGCTGGGCGTCGGATCGCCGCTCGGATGGTTGTGCAGGAGGATGAGCGACGCGGCCGACTCCAGGATGGCCGGCTTGAAGACCTCGCGTGGGTGCACCAGGCTGGCCGAGAGCGTGCCCTCCGAGACCACCACGTCGCGCAGCAGGCCGTTCTGGGCGTCCAGCAGGGCCACACGGAACACTTCCTTCTTGAGATCCTCCATCAGCGGCCCGTAGCGGGCGAAGACCTGCTCCGGGCTGCCCAGCACCACGCGGCCGTGGCCGTTCCGCGACCGCAAGCGCCGCGTGATCTCGAAGGCCGCGACGAGCCGCACCGCCTTCACCGGCCCCACCCCACGGATGGCGCCGAGCTCGGCCACGCCACAGCCGGCCAGCCCCGACAGCGACCCGTAGCGGCTCAGCAGATCGCGCGCCATGTCCATCGCGCTGCACCCCGCCAGCCCGCTGCCGAGCTGGATGGCCAGCAGCTCCGCGTCGGCCAGCGAATCGGCCCCCTTGTGATACAGGCGCTCGCGCGGCCGATCCTCCACCGGCCACTGCCCGATCCCGTTGCCGGTGGCGCCCATGGTCCTCGCGTAGCACGCAGGCGCGGGACCGGTCAATGCGCCGGATCGGATACGGGCTCCTCGATCTGGATCTCGCGCGGCTCGTCGCCGAGGCCGCTCAGGTGCACGTGGATCGTGCGCGCCGCGGGCAGGAGCGGCAGCAGCTTGTCGGCCCACTCCACCACGGTCACCCCGTCGCCGTGCAGCATCTCCTCGAGCCCCAGGTCCACCAGCTCGGTGAGGCTGCCGGTGCGGTAGGCGTCGAGGTGGTAGACCGGCAGGCGGCCGCGGTACTGGTTGATCAGGACGAAGGTCGGGCTCGTCACGTCGGTGGCGACGCCGAGCCCGCGCGCGAGCCCCTGGAGAAAGCAGGTCTTCCCCGCCCCCAGCTCGCCGGTGCACGCGACCACCGCGCCCGGGGTGAGCCGCGCGCCGAGCCGCTCGCCGATGGCCTGGGTCTCCTCGGGGCTCCGCGAGACGAGCGTCCGCGCCGGGCTCATGCCCCGCCCCCCGCGAGCGCGCGGAGGGCGGCGGGCAGGCTCTCGATGAAGTCGCTCGCGAGCATCCCGTACTCGCCCCGCTCGCGCACCGCCACGTCGGCCGCCAGGCCGTGCACGTAGCAGCCCGCCCGCAGCGCGGCCGCCGGCTCGATCGCGCGCGCGAGCAGCGCGCCCACGATCCCGGTGAGCACGTCGCCCGAGCCGCCCTTGGCCATGCCGGGATTGCCGGTGGGGTTGATCGCCACGTGACCGTCCGGACCGGCGATCACGGTGTGGGCGCCCTTCAGCGCGATCGCCACGCCGTGCTCGCGCGCGAACGTGCGTGTCACCTCGATGCGATCGGCCTGCACGGCCTCGATCGTGCTGCCCAGCATGCGCGCCATCTCGCCGGGATGCGGGGTGAGGGCGCGCGGGCCCGCGGCGTGGCGCAGCAGATCGAGGTGGCCGGCCAGGGCGCTCAGCGCGTCGGCGTCCACGACCATCGGCTGCTCCAGCTCCCGGATCAGCACCCGCGCCAGCTCCTGGGCTTCCGGATCGAGCGAGAGCCCGGGGCCGATGGCGACCGCGTCCATGCGCCGGGCGAGCTCCAGGATGCGATCCCTGGACTTCAGCGAGAGACTCTGCGCGGCGGTCTCGGGCAGCGCTTCGGTCATGTACTCGGGCGCCTGCGCCGCGATGATGGGCTGCTGCGAGGCGGGCGCGGCGATCGTGCAGAGGCCGACGCCGCTCCGCAGGGCGGCGCGCCCCGCGAGCACGGCGGCGCCGGTCTTGCCGAGCGAGCCCGCGACCACCAGCAGGTGGCCGAAGCGGCCCTTGTGGGCATCGAGATCCCGCGGCGGAAAGAGCGGGCGCACGTCGGCGGCCTCGAGGCGCCACGTGGTGATGCCCCGGCGCGCTTCCTCGGCGGGCACGCCGATGTCGCCGATCTCGACGGCGCCGGCCTGCGCGGACGCCGGCGCGAGCAGCAGGCTCCGCTTGAGCCCCGCGAAGGTGACGGTGCGCCAGGCCTTCACCGTGGGCCCCAGCAGCGCGCCGCGATCGGCGTCGAGTCCGGACGGCAGGTCGAGCGCGACGACCGGCACGCCATTCGCGCCGGCGCGGTTGATGGCCTCGATGGCGGCGGCAATCGGCCCGCGCGCGGCGCCGCTCACGCCGGTGCCGAGCAGCGCGTCCACGATGAGCTCGGCGCCGCCGAGCGCGCCCGCGAGCCCGCGCGGGTCCGCGATCTCCTCGACGCGGCCGCGCCAGCGCCCGAGCGCGTCCGCCGCGTCACCCCGCACCTCGGCGCGCCGCCCCACCAGGAGCACACGGATCGCGGCGCCGCGGGCCTTGAGCCGCCGCGCGACCACGAAGCCGTCGCCGCCGTTGTTGCCCTTGCCGCACACGACGACCACCACCTTGCCGCGGATCGGCGCGAGCCACCGGGCGATGAGCGCGGCCGCGCCGGTGCCCGCATGGTCCATGAGGCGCGGCCCGGGAATGCCGAGCTCGCGGATGGCGCGCGCGTCGAGCGCCCGCATCTCCGCGGCGGTGAAGACGGGGAGCACGGCGTCAGCGGGGAGGCGGCAGCAGCAGGGCCGCCGACTGGATGAGGAAGTCGGCGAGCACCGTCGTGTAGGCCTCCCGGTGGGTGGTCCGGGCCACGCGCGGCAGCTCGATGTGGATCGCGAGCGGCGTCTGGGCCAGGATGCCCGACTGCTTGGCCGCGGAGGCGGTGTAGACGACCGGGTCCTGCGATTCCACCCACACCTCGAGGCGCGGCACGTCGCCCTCGCAGCCGGCTGTCGCGGATCAGCTCCAGCAGGGTCTTGAGCCGCCAGGCATCGTCGCGGCTCACGCCCACCGTGGCGATCTCCACGCGGCCCGCGCTCTCCGGGCGCATGTTGCCGTGGACCTCCACGTAGAGCCGGACCGCGCCCTGGGCGGCCTCGGTCACGTGCCGGCGATAGTCCTGGTAGACCTGGCGTGCGGCCGCGGTCTCCACCTCGAGGCGCGCGGCGACGCCGGGCGCGCTCTCGGTCGGGCGATTGACGTTGAAGCGCCGGCCCTCGCCGTCGAGATTGGCGTAGCCGGTCGCGACCACCAGGCCGAACCCGGTGAGCTTCGCGAGCGCGCGTCCCATCACGTCGGTGGCGATGTCGGAGGTGCCGTGCGGGGCCGCGATGACGAAGCCGGGCCGGCCCTTCTCGACCTGCACGCTCCCGCCCGGGAGCGGAGTCCGGGGCGCCGGAGCGGCGGGCGCGGGCGGCGCCTCGGTCGAATCCTTCCCCGTGATCAGCCCCGCGCAACCCTGGACGAGGAGGGCGAGACCAACCACGAGACTACCGGGGCCCCGCCTCGTCATCAGCGCCGTCGCCGATCAGCATGGCCTGCGCCATCGCGTACTCGCCGTCGTGGGTGAGCGAGAGCAGCACCTGGTCGCCGCCCTTGGCGAGGGCGATCGCGCGGCTCTTGCCGTGGAGCGTCATGGTGGGAGCCTGCCCGCGCTCGCGGCGCACCTCGAGCTCGCGCCAGTTCACGCCCATGCGGAGGCCGGTACCGAGCGCCTTCAGCGTGGCTTCCTTGGCCGCGAAGCGGGCCGCGAAGTGCGGGATCGGATCGCGGCGGCGGCGGCAGTAGGCGATCTCCCCCTCGGTGAACACGCGCCGGAGAAAGCGTTCGTCCCAGCGGGCCACCACGCGGCGCATCCGGGGCATCTGGGTGAGGTCCACCCCGATGCCCAGCACCCGGCTCATGCCCCGATGGCCCGGCGGATGATGCCGGCCAGCTCCTCGGCCATATGCTCGATGCGCGCCTGCTCCTCGCCCTCGATCATCACGCGCAGGAGCGACTCGGTGCCGGAGTAGCGCAGCAGGATCCGCCCCGCGCCGTTCATCTCGGCCTCGAGCCCCTGCACCCGCTCCGCGAGATCGGGAATCGTGTTCACCGGCGGCTTGATCTTCACCCGCACGTTGACGAGCACCTGGGGGAACTTCACGAGGCACTGGGCCAGCTCGCCCAGCGTGGCGCCGCTCTCGCGCATGACCCCGATGAGCTGGAGCGCGGAGACGATGCCGTCTCCGGTGGTGGCGTGATCGAGGAAGAGCAGGTGGCCCGACTGCTCGCCGCCCAGGTTGGCCCCGATGCGCAGCATCTCCTCCAGCACGTACCGGTCCCCGACCGCGACCTTGGCGAGGCCGATGCCGGCCTTGGTCAGCGTCCGGTCGAGCGCGAGGTTGGCCATGACGGTGGTGACCACCGTGCCGCCCTTGAGCTGCCCGCGCGTCGCGAGATGCCGCCCGCAGATGGCCAGCGCGTAGTCGCCGTCGCGGATCTGGCCCGCCTCGTCCACCGAGATGAGGCGGTCCCCGTCACCGTCGAAGGCGAGCCCGAGCTGGGCCCGCGAGCGCAGGACCTCCTTCTGCAGCCCCTCCGGATGCATGGCCCCCACGCCGCGGTTGATGTTCTGGCCGTCGGGGCTCGCGTTCAGCACCCGCACGTCGGCGCCCAGGCGGCGGAAGATCTCGGGGGCGACCCGATAGGTGGCGCCGTGCGCGCAGTCCAGCACGATGCGCACGTCGCGGAGATCGTGCGGGCAGGACGCGCGCGCGTGCGCGATGTAGTCGGCCTCCGCCGCCTCGTGGACGACGAGCCGGCCGATGTCCACGCCGGTCGGCCACGGCGCGGTGTCGGGGCGGTTCAGGCGCGCCTCGATCTCCTCTTCCCAGGCGTCCGGGAACTTGGAGCCCTCCGAGGAGAAGATCTTGATGCCGTTGTCCTCGAACGAGTTGTGCGAGGCCGAGAGCACCACCCCGCCGTGGGCCTCCAGGCGGCGGGTGAGAAACGCGATCGCGGGGGTCGGGAGCACGCCGACCGCGTAGACGTCGCCGCCCGCGGAGAGCGCGCCCGAGACCAGCGCGCCCTCGAGCATGGGCCCGGAGAGCCGCGTGTCCCGCCCGACGACCAGGCGCGTCTTCTTGGTGGGGTCGTGCTGGATCAGGGTGGCGACGAGCTGGCGTCCGAGGCGGAAGGCCAGCTCGGTGGTCAGCGGGGGCTTGTTGGCGAGGCCCCGGATCCCGTCGGTGCCGAACAGGCGGGTCACGAGCGGGGGGCTCCGAGGACGAGGCGGACGCGGGAGGGGTTCACCCGCACCACCGTGATGCCGGCCGGCACCGTGATCTGCTCGGGAAGCACACGCATCGTCACCTCACCCGCTTTCGATCCTGACAGGTTGAGCCGCGCCTTCACCCGGTCGCTCCCGAGGCGCGACAGCGTTCCGCGCAGGCCGTGCAGCTGCACGTCCACGCTGTCCGGCCGCTCGCCCTTCACCTCGAGCCCGGCCGGAACATTGTCGAGCTCGAGCGGCGCCGCCATGATCAGGTCCGACTTCTCGGACGTCATGACGAAGGCCCAGAGCACCATGGAGACGCCCAGGGCGAGCAGCTTGAGCTCCCAGTGCCGCGTGAGCACGCTCATTTGCGGAGCCACTCCCGGGCCGGCTCCCACCACGCGGTCCGGCGCGGGAGCGGCGCTTCTTCCAGGGAAAAGAGCTCGGCCAGCCGGCGGCGGAGCGCGTCGAGGTCCAGCGGCGACTCCATCTGGCCGTCCACCGCGAGCGAGATGCGCCCGGCCTCCTCCGAGACGATCAGCACCACCGCGTCGGTCTCCTCGGCCAGGCCCAGGCCCGCCCGGTGCCGCGTGCCCATGTTGCGGCCGAGCTGGGTGTTGCGCGAGAGCGGCAGGAAGCAGCCGGCGGCGGCGATCCGGTCGCCCCGGATGAAGGCGGCGCCGTCGTGCAGCGGCGAGTACGGCAGGAACAGGCTCACGAGCAGGTCGGCCGAGACCATCGCGTCGAGCGGCACCCCGAGCTCCGCGTAGTTGCGCAGGCCGGTGCTGCGCTCGAGCACGATGAGGGCGCCGATGCGCTTGCTGGCCAGGGCGTCGGCCGCCTTGATGACCTCGTCGATGAGGTGGCCGCGCTCCTCGCGGGCCCCCAGCGCCATGCCCTGGAAGAGGCGGCTCTCGCCGAGCCGGGTGAGCGCGCGGCGCAGCTCGGGCTGGAAGAGCACGATCAGGGCGAGCACCCAGAACGACCAGAAGTTGTCGAGCAGCCAGCTCGTGCTGAAGAGGTCGAAGTGGCGCGCCACGAACGACGCGACCATGAGGCCGGCCAGGCCGAGCAGCATCTGGACCGCGCGCGTCTCCTTGAACATCACGAAGACGCGGTAGAGCACGATGGCCACCACCACGATGTCGATCGCGTCGCGGAGCCGGAAGGTCTGGAGCGCGGGCCACATGGCGGGCTACCGGCTCTCGGCGGCGCGACGGATGGCCTGGGCCACGCGCACCGCCTGGACCGTCTCGGCCACGTCGTGGGCGCGGATGACGTGGGCGCCCCCCAGCACCGCCGCGGCGGTGGCCGCCAGCGAGCCCGGCAGGCGCTCGGCGGGATCCGCGACCCCGGCCACGGCCCCGATGAACGACTTGCGGGAGACGCCGACGTAGAGCGGGCGGCCGAGCGCGCGCAGCGCGGGCAGCCCCGCCAGCACGCGGCAGTCCCACTCGGGCCAGGTCACACCGTCGCCGCGGAAGAAGCCGATGCCCGGGTCCACCAGGATGCGCTCGTCGGGGATCCCCGCGGCACGCGCGATGGCCAGGCTCCGCTCGAGCGCGGCGCTCACCGTGGCCACGGGCTCGCCGGTGGGTGCGGCCGTGGCTGGCGCGGCCATGAGCACGAGAGCGGCCCCCGACTCGGCGGTCAGCCGCGCCAGGCCCGGATCGCCCGCCAGGCCGGTCACGTCGTTGATCATGCGGGCGCCGGCCTCGAGCGCGGCCCGGGCCGGCCCCACGCGGCTCACGTCGGCCGACACGGGCAGGTCGAGCTTGGTGGTGAGCAGCCCCACCGCCCAGTGGAGCCGGTCCGCCTCCTGCGCCTCCGGGATCCGGGTCTCCAGATAGGGCGCGGTGGACATGGCCCCCACGTCGAGCCAGGCCGCCCCGGCCCGAGCCATGGCCTCCCCGGCCTGGAGCAGCCGGTCGGCGTCCACGACCACCGAGCCCGAATAGAAGGACTCCGGGCTCACGTTGAGCGCCCCCACGACGGCCACGTCCAGGCCATCGCCGACCGACACTCCTGCCACGATCGCGCGGTTCATGAGGGGGATTGCTCCACGACTAACTTATCACCGCACCGGGCGCCCGCGGGAGCCGGAAATACAGAAAAAGGCCCAGGACGAGCGTCCGCTAGCCCGGGGGGAACCAGGCTGTCACCGAGTGTCCGCCGGCCGCGCCAATTGGGGGAGTGCGGGGGCCATTTCTGGGCCCCCGCATTAGAAAGAGGGGCGGGTTCGTCTGAAAGGCCTCGCGGACCGCTCAAGCGCCGGAACGGCTATGCGGGCTAAGCGGGGCTCGGCGCCTCGTGCATCGGCGGCACGCGCAGGATGCGCGCGATCTCTTCGCCGTCGAGGGACTCGCGCTCGAGGAGCGCCCGCGCGAGGGCGTGCAGCTTCTCGAGATTCGCCTCGATCATGTGCTTGGCGCGGTTGGCGGCCTCCACCACGATCCGCTTGATCTCGGAGTCGATGAGGACCGCGGTCTCCTCGCTGAAGTCCTTGGCGCGGGCCACCTCGCGGCCGAGGAAGATGTGTTCCTCGCCCTTGCCGAAGGTGAGCGGGCCCATCCGGTCCGACATGCCCCACTCGCAGACCATCTTGCGGGCCATGTCGGTTGCCTTCTCGAGGTCGTCCCCCGCGCCGGTGGTCTGCTGCTGGAACACGATCTCCTCGGCGGCGCGGCCGCCCAGCAGGATCGTGATGCGGTTGACCAGGTAGTCGCGCGAGTAGTTGTACTTGTCGTCGGCGGGGAGCTGCTGGGTGAGGCCCAGCGCGCGGCCGCGCGGGATGATCGTGACCTTGTGCAGCGGATCGGTGCCCGGCAGCAGGTCCGCCACCAGCGCGTGGCCGGCCTCGTGGTACGCGATGGTCTTCTTCTCGGTCTCCGAGATGATCATCGAGCGTCGCTCCACGCCCATCAGGACCTTGTCCTTGGCGTTCTCGAAGTCGATCATCTCGACGACCTTCTTGTCCTGGCGCGCGGCCAGCAGGGCGGCCTCGTTCACCAGGTTGGCCAGGTCGGCGCCCGAGAAGCCGGGCGTGCCGCGGGCGAGCACCTTGAGGTCCACCTTGGGCGCCAGTGGGATCCGCCGCGCGTGCACCTTGAGGATCTCCTCGCGCCCCCTCACGTCGGGCCGCGCCACCACCACCTGGCGGTCGAAGCGCCCGGGCCGCAGCAGGGCCGGGTCCAGCACGTCGGGCCGGTTGGTGGCCGCGATGAGGATCACGCCCTCGTTGGTCTCGAAGCCGTCCATCTCGACCAGGAGCTGGTTCAGGGTCTGCTCGCGCTCGTCGTGTCCGCCGCCGAGGCCCGCGCCCCGGTGCCGGCCGACCGCGTCGATCTCGTCCATGAAGATGATGCAGGGCGCGTGCTTCTTGCCCTGCTCGAAGAGGTCGCGCACCCGCGAGGCGCCCACGCCCACGAACATCTCGACGAAGTCCGAGCCGGAGATCGAGAAGAACGGCACGTTGGCCTCACCCGCGATGGCCTTGGCCAGGAGCGTCTTGCCGGTGCCGGGAGGGCCCACCAGGAGCACGCCCTTGGGGATCTTGCCCCCGAGCTTCTGGAACTTGGGCGGATCCTTCAGGAACTCGATGATCTCGCGCAGCTCTTCCTTGGCCTCATCCACCCCCGCCACGTCCTGGAACGTGGTCTTGTTCTGCTTGTCCGAGATCAGCCGGGCCCGGGCCTTGCCGAAGGACAGGGCCTTGGCGCCCCCACCCTGCATCTGCCGCATGAAGAAGATCCAGACACCGATGAAGAGCAGCATCGGGACCCACTGCAGCACGATGGCCAGCCAGGAGTTGGTCTCGGGGGGCTTGACGTCGATCTTCACGCCCCGGTCCTTGAGCGACTTGACCAGGTCCGGGTAGTCGGCGGTGAAGGTCCGGAAGGACGAGCCGTCGCTCAGCCGGCCGGAGACGTTGTTGCCCTTGAGCGTGACCTCACGGACTTCCCCGGTCTCCACCTTCTTCAGGAAGTCCGAGAAGACGATCTCCCCCCGAGGCGACTGGTTCTGCTGGAAGAGCTGGAACAGGAGGATGACGATGAGTCCGATCACCATCCAGAGGGCGAGGTTTTTGTAGAACGGATTCATGCAGGGAATCATATCATACGGCGCGAGGGGTTGCGGGGGGCGCCCCGACCCGGATCACGAGGGCGTGACGGGCTCCAGAACGGCCAGATCCGGCAGCTCCCGGTGCCGGCCGTCGAAGTCGAGGCCGTAGCCCACCACGAACTCGTCCGGGATCACGAACCCCACGTAGTCCACGTCCACGTCCACCTCCCGGCGGGAGACCTTGTCGAGCAGCCCGCAGAGGGCCAGGCTCCGGGGGTGCCGGGTGGCCAGGTTGCGGCGCAGGTAGCTGATGGTCCGCCCCGAGTCGATGACGTCCTCGACGATGATCACGTCCCGGCCCTCGATGGACAGCGACAGGTCGGCGGTGAGGCGCACCACGCCCGAGGACCGCGTGCCCGAGCCGTAGGAGGAGACCGCCATGAAGTCCATCGCGGCCGGCATGGGGATGGCCCGCAGGAGGTCGGCCGTGAAGACCACCGCCCCCTTGAGCACGCCGACCAGCACCGGCGCCCGGCCCGCGTAGTCGCGGCCGATGGCCTCCCCCAGCTCGCTCACGCGGGCCGCGATCTCGTCGCGGGAGATCAGGGTGCGCCCGATGCGCCGGTCCATGGTCATATCCGCTCGGCTCGCCTTCGGCTGCGCCTCGCCATCCACCGGCATATCCGCTCGGCTCGCCTTCGGCTGCGCCTCGCCATCCACCGGCAGGCCCTTACTTGGGCGTGACGAACGTGGTCAGCGAGCGCTGGGCGCGGAGCCGCTCGGCGGCCGCGGCCGCTTCCTCGCGGGACCGGTACGTGCCCACGCGCACCCGGTAGCGGGCCACCCCTTCCTGCGCGGCCAGGGCGACCACGTAGGCGTCCAGCCCGGCGGTGGCGAGCTGCTGCCGCGAGTCGTCCGCCTGGCGGCGGTTCTTGTAGGCGCCGACCTGGATGGTGTACGGGATGGACGGGGTGCTCGAAGGGTTTACTGCAGCGCTCGCTGAGGCTCTGTTTGAATGCGGGGGCCCAGAAATGGCCCCCGCACTCCCCCCGTCCGCAGTCTTTCCGGGGAGCGGTGGGAGGGAGACTGGCGGGGCGGTTGGAGGCGCGGGCTTGGCCGCGGCCACAGGGGGCGCCGGGGCCGGCGCGGGCGTCGGCGCCGGGGGCGGGAGCGTCGAGGGCGTGGCGGGCGGGATCTTGATCGCGACCGGCTTGGCCTCGGGCTTGGGCGCCGCCCCGGGACCATCGAGCGGCTCGGTCAGCGTCTTGTAGAACGTGAGCTTCTCGGTCGACTCGGGCGCGCGATCGGCCATGGTCTCGGCCGCGATGCCGCTGCGGCGCGGGGGCGCAGCGGGCTTCTTGGCGGGCTCGGTGACACCGGCGACCACCGCAGTAGCCGCGTGCCGCGCCCACTGCCGGCCGACCAGCAGCCCGAGGGCGAACGTGAGGCCCAGGATGACCAGCACGGCGCCGCCGAGCGCCATCCACTGGGCCCCGCCAGGTCCGCCTCCCGCTCGCCGCCGCGCCGAGGAGGCCATGTCAGTCGCGCTCGTCGGCGCGGCTCATGCTGGCGGGCGCCGACACGCCGAGCAGGTCGAGGCCGTTGCGGAGCACCTGGCCCACCGCGGCGCAGAGGCCCAGGCGGGCCAGCGTCGTCGCGCGGTCCGACGTGATCACGCGATGGGCCTTGTAGTACGGGTGGAAGAGCCCGGCCAGCTCGCTGAGATAGTAGGCCACGCGATGCGGCTCGCGGGCCCGCGCCGCCCCCGCCACCAGCTCGGGGTACTGCAGCAGCCGCTTGATGAGGGCCTGCTCCTCGTCGAGCGCGAGCGGGGCGAAGTCCACCTCCACCCAGGGCGGCACCGCCACGCCCTGCTCCGCCGCGGTCCGGAAGAGGCTGGCGACGCGCGCGTGGGCGTACTGCACGTAGAACACCGGGTTGTCGGAGGACTGCCGCGTGGCCACCGCGAGATCGAACTCGAGCGGGCTGTCGTGCCGCCGCGTGAGGAAGGTGAAGCGCGCGGCGTCGCGGCCGACCTCCTCCAGCAGCTCCTCCATCAGCACGAACTCGCCGCGGCGCTTGGACATCCGCACCGGCTGGCCGTCGCGCAGCAGGGTCACGAGCTGGACGATGAGCACGTCGAAGCGCTCGGGCGCGTGGCCGAGCGCCTGCATCGCGGCCCGCATGCGCTGGACGTACCCGTGGTGATCCGGCCCCAGGAAGTTGATGACGTGATCGACCCGCAGGAACTTCTCGAAGTGGTGGAAGCCGATGTCCACCGCGAAGTAGGTCAGCTCGCCGTCCGACTTCCGCAGCACCCGGTCCTTGTCGTCGCCGAACGCGGTGGACCGGAACCAGAGCGCCCCGTCCAGCTCGTAGGTGTGGCCCGCCGCGGTGAGCGCCTCGAGCGCCGCCTCGGGCCGGGCCACGTCGCGCACGTCGCGCTGCTCGTGGGCCCAGCGATCGAAGCGGGTGCCGTAGTCCTCGAGCACGCGACGCTGGCTCTCGACCATCGCGTCGACGGCGAGGCGCCCGAGGCGCTCGATGCGCTCCGCCTCCGGCCGCGCGGCGAGCGCGCGCATGCCCTGCGGATCCCGGGCCAGCCACTCCGCCACCATCTCGATCAGGTACTCGCCCGGATACGAGTTCTCGGGCAGCTCGGCCGCCTCGCCCAGCGCCTGGCGCAGCCGCACGTCCACCGACCGCGCCAGCGCCATGAACTGGTTGCCCGCGTCGTTGACGTAGTACCACGACTCGACGCGGTAGCCCTGGCCCCGGAGGATGCGCGCGAGCGCGTCGCCCACCGCGGCCGCGCGCGCGTTGACGATCACGAGCGGGCCGGTGGGATTGGCCGAGACGAACTCGAGGAGCACGCCGGTGCCCTTCCCCGCGTCCGACCGGCCGTAGTCCGCGCCCGCGGCCAGCACCTCGTGGAGACCGGCCGCGCACCAGCGCGACGAGAGGAAGACGTTCAGGAAGCCGGGGCCCGCGATCTCGAGGCGCTCGACGGCCTCCGACTTCGGGAAATTGGCCACCACCGCCTCGGCGATCTTCCGGGGCGGGCGGCGGGCCTCGCGCGCCAGCGCCATCGGGGCATTGGTCGCATAGTCGCCGTGCCGCGCTTCACGCGGGATCTCCCACTGCACCTCGGTGGGTGCGGGCAACCCGGCGGCGTCGAGCGCGTGCCTCAATGCGTCCGTCAGATGATCGGTGATGTTCAAAGACAGAAAACGCCGCGGCTGCCAGGCGGCGATAGAGCCAGGCGGCGATAGAGAATGATACCCCCCGGCCTCCGGACGAGCGAAGAATATTCGGGCGCTTACGTGACGCCGAGGTCGCTCAGCACGCGAGGATCGAGCGCGGCGTCGAGCGCGTCCGCGAGGCGCCCGTAGGCCGCCGCGCGCCCAGTCCAGCACGTGGCGCCGGGACGGGCCGGACTCGAAGCGCCCGTGCAGATGTGTGCCCCACACGCGCCGGTCGGCGGACGCGCATCCCTCCGGTCGGGGCCGTCAGCCGGGGCCTGCTGCATGATGGCCCGGGAGCGGCGGCGGCTCACGGGCGCGCCACCAGGGCGAGCGCGGCCGCGCCCACGCACAGCGCGCCGGTCCAGCGCGCCACCCGCATCGCGCGATCGATCGCGGCCGGATCAGGCGGCGGCCCATCGCCCAGGCGGTAGAGCCCGCGCTTCTCGAGCGTGACGCCCAGCGCGCCGGCCATCGCGGCCATGGTCAGGCCGGCGTTCGGGCTCTCGGTGCGGCGCCCGTCGCGCCGCAGCACGCGCGCCGCGCCTGCGGCGGATTCGCGCGCGAGCCACGCGCCGGCGACCAGCGCCGCGGCGGCCAGCCGCGCCGGCACGTAGTTGGCGACGTCGTCGGTGCGCGCGGTGGCGCGGCCGAGATACTCGAGCTCGTCCCGCCGGTAGCCGATCATGGCGTCGGCGGTGTTCACCGCGCGATAGGCCCACGCCAGCGCCAGCCCGCCCGCGACCCCGCCCAGCAGCGCGCCGGCCACGTAGAAGCAGAGCGGCGCCACGACGCCGTCGGTGAGGTTCTCGGCGAGCGACTCGACCGCGGCGGAGGCGACCGCGCCCTCGTCGAGCGCGGTGGTGTCGCGGCTGACGAGGTGCCAGGCGACCTGGCGCCGGGCGCCGGCGAGATCGCCCGCCACCAGGTGCCCGCGGACGATCTCCACCGCCGTGAAGAGCCCGCTCAGCGAGAAGCTGCATTTCAGCAGCCACGCCTGGGCGAGCGGCGCGGCCGGGCCGGGCAGCTCGCCCAGGAGGGCCTGCGCGACCAGCGTCCCGCCCGCGGCCAGACCGGCCACGATCAGGATGAGGAAGGTGCCGTAGAGGGCGAGGTCATCGGGCGCGCGCGGCGCCCGCGCGCGGGCGAGCGTGATGAGCCGGCCGATCCACGCCACCGGATGCCAGCGATTCGGCGGATCGCCGACCAGGAGGTCGAGCGCCACCGCGAGCGCCAGCCGCGTCATCAGCTCATCGCAGCTCGTAGACGAGCGGGATCCGGATCAGCAGGGGGCGGCGCGGCAGCGACTCCGGGAACGGCACGGGCCCGAGGCGGCGGATCGTCTCGAGCGCGGCGTCATCCAGCACGCCGTGGGACGAGGAGCGCGCGACCTGGACATCGCGCACGCGGCCCGTGGCCTCGAGCCACACGTGCAGCTCCACCGTGCCGCCGAGTCCCTGGCGGCGCGCCGCGAGCGGATACACCAGACTCTCCTGGACGCGCTGGCGGAATTGCCGGAGGTACGGGCCGTACTCGGCCGGCGCCGCGCCCGCGCCGCCCGTCCCCGGCGTCGCGAGCGCGACCGACGAGCCCGCCCCGCCACCGGCCCCTCGATCGGCATCGCCGCGCGTCTGGGCCCCGCTCCCGGGCGCTGGGCCCGCGCCGCTGTCGGAGGCCGCGCCGCGTCCCTCCGCCGGGGCCGCGGGCGCCGACGAGGCGAGTGGCGAGATTGCCGCGGCGGGTGGCGCGGCCAGCGGCTCGACCGCGAGGGTGGGAGCCGACGGGGGCGACGGGGCCACCGGAGCCACCGGCTCCGCCGCCACCGGGGTCGGAGCGGGAGCCGGTACAGCGGGGGCCGCGGGCGCGACCGGCGCGGGCCTGACCGCTGCGCGCGCCGGGGCGGGCGCGGCGCCGGCGGCCCGGGCCGCGGGACGCGGTGACGGGGCCGGCGACAGCCCCGCGGTGGGCGAGCCGGGAGACTCCGCGCGCTCCACGAGGTCCACGAAGAGCGGGCCCGTCCAGTCCACGGCGGACCAGGCCAGCAGCCCGGCGATGAGCCCCGCGTGGAGCAGCACCGACAGCATGACGCCGCCGACGCGCGCGATCACCGGTGCCGCTCCTGCCAGTCCGCGATGGCCCGGTCGAGCGCCAGGCGTACCGCCCGCGCCACCACCCAGCCCATCTCGCTCGCGGGCCCCCCGAAGCGCGCCGCGGGCCCGCGACCGGTCGCCGCGATCACCACCGCGTCCGTGGACGTCCCGCTCGCGGCCCGGCCGCCGTCGGCCAGGAGGCCGGCCTCCCGCAGGGCCAGCCCCTTCACCTCCGTCGCGGTGATCACCGCGTTGACGAGCGCGGCCGGCTCCGGATCGGCGTCCACCACCACGATCGTGTTGATGGTGGAGGCGACCCACGTCGCCACCGGCGAGGCGCCCGCGGCGACCGGATTGCTGAGCCCCACCGTGACGACGGCCAGCGCGTGGAAGCCGCCGGCGGCCTCCTGGGCCTGCACCGCGCGCTCGGTGTAGGCGCCGGTGAGCAGGCCGACCCAGGGCGCCGGCACCCCCGCGCGACGGGCGAACGCCCCGATCATGGCGGCCGGATCGGCGCAGGGATCGTTCTTGCCCACGTGCAGGTTCACGACCGCGCGGGCCTGGGCGAATCCGCCGAGGTGCACCGCCGAGGACAGGACGCGGAGCGGCTCGTGGCTTCTCACCACCACCGCCTCGCTCCCGACCTCGACGGACACCCCGACGATCATGCGTGCGCTCCTAGAACGAGGCCCGCAGGCCCACCAGGGCGTTGATGCCGAGCGCGGGGAACCCGCGCACTTCCGCGTAGCCTTCGTTCAGCAGGTTCTGGATGCGCGCGGTCAGCTCGAGCTTCTGGAGCCACCCCATGCGCTCGAGGATGCGCCAGGTCCCGCCGATGTCCACCCGCGTGTAGCCGCTGTTATACACCTCGCCGATGGGCTCGAACTGCTCGGTCACCACGTGGACCTGGGTGAAGAGCGAGAGCTTCGGGATCGGCTCCCAGGTGAGCCCGATGTTCCAGCGGTGCCGCGGCTCCCGCGGCAGCGGCCGGTCCGTGGCCAGGTTCTCCGAGTCCGTGTAGGTGTAGTTGAGCGAGGCGACCAGGTTCGGCAGCACGTCCACCTCGCCGGTGAACTCGATGCCCGCGCTGCGGGCGCGCCCCACGTTGAAGGGCCCGCCGAACGGCGCGGTGGGGTGTGGCCTGCAGCAGGTGATGAGATTCTTGAACTCGTTCTGGAAATAGGTGAGCCCGAGCCGGATCCGGTTGTTCCAGAGCTTCTGGTCCACCCCGAAGTCGTAGGAGAGGCTGTCCTCCGGCTGCAGGTCCGGGTTGCCGAAGCCCGGGAAGAAGAGATCGTTGAAGGTCGGGGCCCGGAAGCCGGTGCCCGCGCTGCCCCGCAGGCGGGTGCCCGTCTCCTTGATCAGGAAGGCCAGCGAGCCGCGCTCGGTGGTGGTGGTGCCCCAGACGCTACTGTCCTCGACCCGGAAGCCGCCGGTCAGGAACAACCGCTCGAAGAAGCGGAGCTGCTGCTCGAAGAAGACCGACTGGGTCTCGCTGACCGCCCGGAAGGTGTTGTGGTTCTCCCCGATCTCGCGCCGATGCTCGAGCCCGACGCTGCTCGTGCTCCACTTGCCGATGAAGAACGAGTTGACCCACTCCGCCTCCCGCCGCTCCACGTTCACCTGCGAGAAGATGGGAAAGTCGAAGTCCACCCCGGGGTCCACCGGGTCCTGAAAACCCGCGCTGTTCTCGTACCGGGCGATGCGGCCCCGGGTCTCCCACCACTCCACCGGCCGGGTCTTGCCTTCGAGACTGAAGATGGTCGTCTCCGACTGCGAGCGGGCGTTCCGGTTGATGATCGGGTTGATCGGCTGCGGGCCGGGGAACACCCCCTTCACCGGCACCCCGACGTCGTTCTTGTTGTAGCGGAAGACGAAGTCGAGCGTCGAGTTCCAGGGCAGCGTGGCCCCGATACGCGCGCTGATCGCGTTGGTCGTCGGTCTCGTCGTTCTGGAACTGGCCGTTGCTCTCGAAGTGCGAGGCGGACAGCGCGTAGTTCAGGATCTTCCACGCCCCGTGGACGGTGGCGCGCGAGACCAGCGTGTCGTAGTTGCCGACCTCTTGCTGGACCGTGGCCTGGAAGGGCCCGCCCTTGCCCCTGCGGGTGATGATGTTGATCACCCCGCCGATGGCGTCGGCCCCGTAGAGGGTGGACTGGGCGCCCCGGATCACCTCGATGCGCTCGATCAGGTCCGGCGAGATGTCAGAGAGGTCCACCTGCCCGAGCGTCGGGCTCTTCACCCGCAGGCCGTCCACCAGGACCTGCACCTGGTTGGCGTTGGCCCCGCGGATGGTCACGCTCGTGGTCTTGCCGTAAGCGCCGGACCGGCGGATCTCCACGCCGGGCACGCTGCGGAGCGCCTCGTCCACGGTCGGGTAGTGATAGGTCTGGAAGTCCTCGCCGTTCACCACGCTGACCGAGGCCCCGAGCTGCTCGACCGGAGTCGCCACCGGGGTCGCCGTCACCACCACCGGATCCACACGTTTCGGCTCCTGCGCATGCGCCGCCAGGGGCGCCATCAGGAACCAGCAACCACACGAGATGCTGTCGCATCGACCACTCCTTTTGCCTCGAAAGGGGTTGGCGTCGGTGATCGCAGCCAGGTCTCCTGACTCGTGGATCGGCGTCGTGGCCCGGCCTTCCCAGGCGCCCCCTCGGGCGGCCCAGTGGCTCCCATACGGGATCGGGCGAGACTCCCCACTTACAGTGGCGGGACCGTGCCGGCTTCGGCCCTGACGTTGGCCGGGACCGGCTTCCCTTGATCTGCGATCTGTTTGCCGTGTTTACTCTGGATTTGGCTCTTATCACCTCCCGTTTTGGTTTCAGCTCGTCGGGTACACGAGGTGGACGGTGGGGCGGCGGCTGATCGGGTGCTTGTCGACCAGGACGCGGCAGCCGTAAGCGGACTCGAGGACCGCCTCGTCGATGACGGACTCGGGCGGGCCCACCCGCACCGCCACACCGCCGGCCAGCAGCAGCAGGCGGTCGCAGAGCTCGGCCGCAAAGCCCAGGTCGTGCGAGACGAGGACGATGGTCAGCCCTGCCTCGCGCCCGAGCCGTCGCAGGAGCCCGGCGCACTCGGCCTGGTAGCGCAGGTCCAGATGCGCGGTGGGCTCGTCGAGCACGAGCAGACGCGGCTCCTGGGCCAGGGCCCGCGCCAGCATCACGCGCTGGCGCTCGCCGCCGCTCAGGCGGTCGAGCAGGGTCTCGCGGAGCTCGAGCACGCCGGCCGCCTCCATGGCGCGCCGGGCGGCGGCGCGATCCTCGGGGCTCTCGAAGAAGCGGCGCGGCGCGCGCGGGTAGCGGCCCATGAGGACCAGCTCCTCGACCGTGTGCGGAAACCCGCGCGGCACATCCTGCGGCACGACCGCGACCAGTCGCGCCACCTGGGCGCCGGAGAGCCCCGCCACGTCCGCGCCGTCGAGGCGGATCCGGCCGGATGAGGGCGCCACGACCTTGGACAGCAGGCGGACCAGGGTCGTCTTGCCGGAGGCGTTCGGGCCGATGACGCCGAAGGTCTCGCCCGGCCGCACCTCGAACGACAGGTCACGGATGGCGAAGGCCCCCGCGGCGGCGGACGGGTAGGCGAAGCCCACGCGCTCGCACGCGACGAGCGGGGCCGTCATAGCCCGGCCTCGGGCGCGCGCGCGCGGAGCAGGTAGATGAAGAACGGCGCCCCGCAGAACGCGGTGATGACCCCCACCGAGAGCTCGGCGGGCGCGACCACGTTGCGCGCGAGCGTGTCGGCCAGCAGCAGGAAGGCGCCGCCGCCCAGCACCGCCGCCGGGATCACCACGCGATTGTCGGGCCCGCACAACATCCGGATGACCTGCGGCACGATCAGCCCGACGAAGCCGATGGGGCCCACGAAGGCCACCACCGCCGAGGTCAGGAGCGCGGCGCCCGCGAAGACGCGGCGCTTGAGCCGCTCGGCGTCCACCCCGAGCTGCTGGGCGCTTTCTTCCCCGAGCGCGAGGAGGTTGAGCGGGCGGGCTTGCGCCACGACGAGCCAGAGCCCGATCAGGGTCAGCGTCGCGAAGACCGCGAGGCTACCCGGCGCGATGGGTCCCAGGTTGCCGAGCAGCCAGTGCACCACGCCGCCCAGGCGGTCGAAGTCCAGGACCGAGATCAGCACGGTGATGGCGGAGGAGAAGAAGATGCCGACGATCACCCCGGCCAGCAGCAGCGTGTGCACGGGCAGGCCGCCGCCCCGCGAGGCGATCGCGTACACGGCCAGGCCCGCGACCAGCGCCCCGGCGAAGGCGCAGGCCGCGATGCCCACCGCCTCCACGAGCCCGCCGCCCAGCCCGAACACCTGCGCCACGATCACCCCGAACGCGGCGCCGCTCGAGACCCCGAGCACCGAGGGCTCGGCCAGGGGATTGCGCGTGAGGGCCTGGAAGCCCGCGCCCGCCACCGCGAGCGCGCCGCCCGCGAGCAGGGCGGCCAGGATGCGCGGCAGGCGCAGGCTCAGGACGACCACCTGATCCACGCCGCGGACGCGGCCGGTGAGCACCGCCAGCACGTCTCCCGGCGGCACCCGCGCGCTGCCGAGAAAGAGCGCGCCGATCGCCGACGACCACCACCACGAGGCCGAGCCCGACCAGCAGCACCGTGAGCCGGGCGCCCGAGGCGGAGGACGGCCGGGTCATCGCGCCGCCGCCGCCTTGTCGAAGGCCTCGGGGTGGATCAGCCGCGCCAGGACCTCGAGGCCGTCCACGATGCGCGGGCCGTAGCGATGCATCAGGTTGCCGTCCACCGTGTGGAGCCGCCCCGCGCTGACCGCCGGGACCTGGGTGAAGCGCTCCCACTTGGCCCGCACGAGCGGGCTCCGCGTCGCGTCGTGGCTCGCGATCAGGATGACCTCGGGGTTCCGCGCCAGCGCCGCCTCCATGCTGTAGCGCGGGTAGCCCTGGCCCCCGTCGGCGGTCACCGAGTCGCCGCCGGCCAGGGCGATCAGCTCGGAGACGAGCGCACCCGCGCGCGGGCACGATGAGCGGGTCCGGCCAGAGCACGTAGAGCACGCGGGGACGCGGCCGGCCGGCCACGCGCGCCGAGACGGCCTGGATGCGCTCGCGCAGCCCGGCCGCCACGCGGTCCGCCGCCTCGGGGCGATCGGTCAGGCGACCGAGCCGGGCGATCAGATCGAGCACGTCATGCACGGCAACCGGATTGACCAGGTAAACCGGGATCTTGAGCCGGGCCAGCTGATCAAACGTTTCATGTCGATTGCCCGCGGTGGTGGCGACCACGAGGTCCGGCTTGAGCGCCACGATCCCCTCGAGGCTCGGCGAGATCATGCCGCCGATGCTGGGCTTCTGCCGGGCCGCGGGCGGGTAGTCGCAGAAGTCGGTGACGCCGACGAGCCGGTCCTCGGCGCCGATCGTGAACACGGTCTCGGTAACGCTGGGCACGAGCGAGACGATCCGCGCGGGCAGCGCCGGCAGGACGACGCGCCGGCCGGTCTGGTCGGTGACGGTGAGGGCGACGGCCGCCGCGGGGCAGCAGGAGGCCCGTCAGCGCGAGCACGGCGAGCAGCCGGGTCACGGGGCCGGTCACGATCGCGCGCCGGGGACGTCCGGGCGATCCGAGACGCCGGCGGACTTGAAGGTCGCCATGTCGGTCAGGACGCCGACCGCCGCGCGCGCCAGACCGATGCACAGCGCCGCGCCCGTCCCCTCGCCCAGGCGCAGGCCGAGGTCGAGGTACGGCTCGAGGCCCAGGGCCTCGAGGACGCGGGCGTGGCCCGGCTCGGCCGAGCGGTGCGCGGCGAGGAGCGCGCCGCGCGCCTCCGGTCGGAGCCGGACGGCCGCGAGGGCCGCCGCGCCGGCGATGAAGCCGTCGAGCACCACGGGCAGGCGGGCCGCGGCCCCGGCCAGGATGACGCCCACGAGCCCGGCGATCTCGAAGCCGCCGACCTTGGCGAGCGTGTCGAGCGCGTCGGCCGGATCGGGCTGGTTCACCGCCAGCGCGCGCCGGATGGCCTCGACCTTCCGCCGCCGGCCCGCCGCGTCCACGCCGGTGCCGGGGCCGGTGACGCTCTCCGGCGAGGCCCCGGTGAGGGCGGCCACGATCGCGCTGGCCGCGGTGGTGTTGCCGATCCCCATCTCGCCGGTGCCGATCAGGTCCGCGCCGCGGGCGCGCTCGGCCTCCACCAGCGCGATGCCGGCCTCGATCGCCCGCGCGCATTGCGCGGGCGTCATCGCGGGCCCGCGGGTCATGTCCGCGGTGCCGGGCGCCACCTTGCAGTCGCGCAGATCCGGATGCCGGGGCAGCGGCACCGCCACGCCCAGGTCCGCCACCACGACGCGCGCGCCCGCGTGGCGCGCGAGGACATTGACCGCCGCGCCGCCGCGGAGGAAGTTCTCCACCATCTGCGCGGTGACGACCTGGGGATAGGCGCTCACCCCCTGCGCGACCACGCCGTGGTCACCCGCGAGCGTGAAGATCACCGGGTCGCGGAGCGGCGGCGGACAGATGCCCGTGATCCCCGCGAGCCGCACCGCGAGCTCCTCGAGCCGCCCCAGGCTCCCGGGCGGCTTGGTGAGCTGATCGAGGCGGCGACGCGCCTCGAGCTCGGCGCCGCGGTCCGGCAGCGGAATGATGTCAGGGAGCTTCATGCGTCGGCTCACGGCGCGTCGGCGGGGGCGCCGTGTCCTTCACCGCCACGGGAATGCCCGCCACCATCAAGGTCACTCGATCGGCGGCCGCGGCCAGGCGCTGGTTGACGAAGCCCAGGAGGTCGCGGTAGCGGCGGCCGAGCTCGGTCGAGGGATGCACGCCCTCGCCCACCTCGTTCGAGACGATGAGGAGGGAGACCACGCGCTCGCGCTGGAGCTTGGCCAGGTCGTCCGCGGCGGCCAGCACCGCCGCGTCGTCGTCGCCGCGCTCCATGAGGTTGGCGACCCAGACGGTGGCGCAGTCCACGACAATCACGTCATGGGCGGTGGCGGCGCGCCGGCAGGCGGCCACCAGATCCTGCGGCTCCTCGAGCGTGGTCCACGGGGCCGGGCGCTCGGCCCGGTGGCGCGCGATGCGCGCGGCCATGTCGCCGTCCGCCGCGCGGGCGGTCGCCAGGAAAGCCACGCGGCGGCCGGACTGCGCCGCCTGCTCGACCGCGTAGCGGCTCTTGCCGCTGCGGGCGCCGCCCAGCACGAGATGCGAGGAATGCACGGCCGTCACCTCGGTCCTCCCTCGAGGACCGGCGTGGGTGGCAGCGTCCGGGCAGGTCTCCTGGCTCTCGGATCGTCCTACTCCCCGCGCCTTCCCGATCCGGCTGGGGCCGGAGCAGTGGCCGATCGCGGGTTTCGTTCCCGATTACAGTGACGGGGTCGCGGCGGATTCGCACCGCCTTCCCTGGGGCCCGCACCCGGCGGGCCGCCCGGACACCATGGACCGCCAGACCGTAGCAGAGGGGTCGGGGCTGCGCAACCGCCCCGCGGAGGACCTACCGGTCGCCGAGGCGGTCGATGCGGCGGCGCTCGCGCTTGGTGGGCCGTCCCGCGCCGGGCGGGCGATAGGCGGGCGGCGCGGGGCGGGCCTCACGCGGCGGCGGGGGCGGCGTGAGGTCCTCGTACAGCACCGCCGCCTCGCTGGCGGCGCCCCGCCGCTCGGCGAGCGCGGTCACGCGCACGATGCGGCGGATCCGCGGCAGGGTCACGCGCAGCATGTCACCGGGGCGCACCGTCTTGGAGGGCTTGGCCGCGTCGCCGTTGACGTGGACCTTGCCGCCGTTGCAGGCGGTGGCCGCGAGCGTGCGGCTCTTGAAGAAGCGAGCCGCCCACAGCCACTTGTCGATCCGCACGTCCGGCATCTGGTTTTTACCGTAGCATACGGACCCCGTGAGACACTGAATCGGCCATGTTCCGCGCGGCGATCGGACTCGCGACCGGGATGACGCTGCTGGCGATGACGCTCGTCGCGAGCGGGCCGCTCTCCGCGGCCGACCCGCCCACCGTGCCCGTCGAGGATTGGTCGAAACAGCCCGACGGCAAGACCGGCATCCCCGACGGCTGGAAGGGGCAGAGCTGGGGCAGCCCCAAGTACGAGTTCCGCGTCGTCACCCAGAGCGGCCGCAAGGTCCTCCACCTCAAGAGCAACAACGACAGCTCGACGATCTCCAAGGAGCTCAAGGTGGACGTCAAGAGCCACCCGATCCTCCAGTGGACCTGGCAGGTGGTCACCCTCCCGAAGGGCGGTGACGCCCGCAAGTCGGCGACCGACGACCAGGCGGGACAGCTCTACGTCACCTTCCCGCGCTTCCCCTCGCAGGTCCGCTCGCGCATCATCTCCTACCTCTGGGACACCACCGCGCCGGTGGGGGCGGTGTTCAAGAGCGAGAAGACGGGCCTCGTGACCTACGTGGTGGTCCGCTCGGGGCCGGGTGATCTGGGCAAGTGGCAGACCGAGAGCCGCAACGTGCTCGAGGACTACCAGAAGATCTACGGGGAGGCGCCGGGGGAAGAGGTGGGGGCGATCTCGATCTCCATCGACTCCAACGACACGCGCTCCTCCGCCGAGTCCTACTTCGGCGAGATCCTGTTCCGCAAGCCCTGAGAGCCAGGCAAGGAGGCGCGATGGCGTCCTACGGCGCAATGCTGCTCCGGCTGATCCTGGGTGTCGTCTACATCATGCACGCCTACCTCGCCGCTCGTCGTCCTCGGGCCCGCCGGCATGATCGACTACCAGGTCAAGAACGGCATCCCCTTCCCCGAGATCGGCGCGTGGTACCTGATCCTGGCCCACGGGCTGGGCGGCATCTGCCTCGTCCTCGGGCTCTTCACGCGCTGGGCGGCGCTGGCCAATGTGCCCGTCATGCTGGGCGCGCTCGTCTTCGTTCATCTGAAGAAGCGGGTTCTGGGCCTACAAGGGGGGCTACGAGTACGTGCTCGTGCTGCTGGTCGCGACGCTGGCGGTGGCGATGATCGGCGGGGGTGCCCTGAGCCTGAAGCGGTAGCGCCCGCGGCTAGTGCACGGGCAGCGGGAAGGTGTTCACGGGGACGAGGCTCGTGGCCTGGCTCAGCGCCACGTCCGTCTGCTTGCCACCCTTGACCGTGACGCTCTGGTCCCAGAGGATCTTGTCGGCGAAGGCGCCGATGAGCCGGTACTGGCCTTCCCGGACGTCCTTGAACTCGAAGCGCTCGCCCAGCTGAGATCTGCGTCCTCTGCCGCAGACTCGCGGGTCGCGTCCTCGCTCCCCACGATCGCGATCGTCACCGGGAGCTGGTGCTCGGCCGGAGTGACTCCCGTCCACTGGGTCTGACCGGAGACCGAGCCCTGTGCGGCCGGATCGACCTTCTTGGCCGCGGCGTCGCTGGAGGCCACGTCGGGCTTCCCGGGCGCGGGCGGAGACTCCACGAGGGCCCCGACGCGCAGGAGCCAGCGGCGGGCCTCGGCGCGCTCGGTCGATTCGACCGGAGCGTTCGACATCACCCAGCGAAACTGCGCGATGGCCTCCGGCCGCTTCTCGAGGAACGAGTAGGCGGTGCCGAGGGCGAAGCGGACCGGCACGCTGCCGGGCTCGAGATCGGCGGCCTGGCGGAGCTTCTCCACCGCGGTCACGTAGTTGCCTTGAGCCATCAGCGCGCCTCCCTCGGCGAGCATCTGCTCCGCCGGGGAGACGGCACTCGTGGCCGGGACCTGGCGCGCGGGCGGCTGCTGGCAGGCCGCGAGGAGCAGCGCCGCGACTAGGAGCAGACGCGGCACCACCTAGTTCTCGCGGTATGCGGAGATGCGCATGTTGTAGAGGGCCATGAGCGCCCGGTCGATGTTCTCCTTGCTGGCCAGGATCCGCATGGTCCCGCTGGTCCCCGCCGAAGAACTCGTTGAACCCGCGACGCCTCCAGCGGGTTGGTCTCGCTGGTGATGAGGGCGCCCCGGATCTCCGTATTGCTGGAGCCGAGGAACGCGGTCGAGTTGTTGCGGCCCGTCACCAGCACGATGCCGTTCCATCTGAAGTTGCCGCTCTGGAAGAAGGCCAGATCGGAGTCCTCGACGACGAGAATGCCATAGCCCGTGATGGGATTGCTGCCGTCCACGGCGAGGCCGCGGAAGAGGGAGGTCGGATCGTACTCGCCCCTGACGTAGAGCATCGCGGGTGCGGCGGCCGTGCCGAGGTTCACCGTCTGGTTGATCTGCGCGCGCGCCCGTGCAGTTGTTCGTCACCGTCACGATGTTCGCGCGTGCCCGTGCTCTGCATCTGGATCCCCTCCGGCTTGTCGTGAATCACCACCCGGCGCGGGGTACTGGCAGGCCATGGTGCTGTCGAGGATCTGCGTCGAGGGATTCGACGCCAGGTTGCTGCATGAACTTCGTGATCAGGGCCGGCGAGAGGGAGGCGTCGTCGGCGATCGTGTTCCGGCCGTTGCCGGCGGCCCCGGTGACGGCGGTGCCGTCGGTTGCCGCCGTGTAGCCGTTGCCGTCGTTCGATGCCGTGGAGATACTCGCGCTTGGCCAGGGTGTTGAAGCCGCTCTCGGCGACGGTCTCGATGGCCGCGGTCGCGGCGGTCATCCCGTACTTCAGCGCGCCGACCCCGGTGGGAGTCGCCGCTGGCCCCCACGTGTCCGCGTCCCGATAGTCGCGCCCGTCGATCCAGTAGCAGCCCACGCTGATCGCGCACGGACGGCGCCTGGGTATAGGTGTCACCCTGGACGCCCGGCAGGCTCACCGCCGCGTTGATCGGCAGGTTGCCACGCTGGACCACCGCGGTGATCGTCCGGCTGGCCCCGTTGAAGCGTGCCGGTCGACTTCAGGATCACGATCTTGTTGTTGTCCACCGAGGTGCTCGTGTCGAGCGTGTTGCCGCTCCCGATGAGCGCCTGGTCGGTGTTGAGCGTGTTGAGGTCGTTCCGCAGCGTGACCGTGAACGTGCCGACGGTCGAGGTGAGCCCCGGGAGCGCCTGGCCGGTCACCAGCACCTTGCAGGTGATGCCCGTTCCGCAGTTGACGCCGCCGGTGGTGAGACCGCTGCCCAGCAGGGTGGCGTCGTCGAAGGGCTTGCCCGCGAGCTGATTGAACCCCCACTCGATGCCGCTCTCGGCGAGCTGCCGGGCGCGGGCGCCGTCGGAGAGGTTGCGCGAGATCTGGGGCTCCACCGCCCCCAGGGACATGAACGTGAGCGTGAGCATCGTCAGGACGACCAGCATGATCATCGCGAGGGGCAAGGCCACCCCGCGCTCATTGCCGAGCAGATTGCGCCACGTCTTCATTGGTACTGGCCTCCGCAGTGTGACTTGGCTCATCGATTGCGCAGCCGAACGCGATCCACCATCGTCACGTACGCGCCCTTGGTCGCGGTCTGGGCGGTCACCGAGATCTCGACGGTCCGGATGAGGTCAGGCGACGCGGTGACGTTGTTGTTCTCGTCTCGATAGGTGAAGGTCAGAGCGGTGATGCCGGACGCGATGACCACCGGGGCCGCGTCCACCACGATCTCCTGGCGCGTGATGTTGCCTGACGTCAGGGCGTAGGTGATCTGCTCGCCCCGGCAGGCCGCCGTCGGACACGTCATCGGGTCGGTGACCAGGGCGACCGTATTGATGGGCGAGCACGGGACCGCGCACGTCGAGCCGTCCCAGTTGTACTGAAGCGTGAGCGAGGTCGCGGCCGGGCGCGGTGACGGGCACGAACTTGTAGCACGGGACGCCGGCGGTGTAGAGCGGATAGTTCGTCGCGTTCGGGCAGGCCGTGGGGTCCGTCTCGCCGGGCAGCGGCTCGTAGCCGGCCTCGCGCATCTCCTTGGCCATGCGCTCGAGGGCGACGCGCACCGTCTGCTGGCCGTCCACCTGGGTCGTCCCGAACCAGTACGCCTGCTGGCCCTGCATCGTGAGCCCCAGCAGGCTCGCCATCACGAGCCCCACGATGGCGCAGACCACCAGCATCTCGGCCAGGGTGAAACCGCGCTGATTGTTCATGAGGGCTCCTCGGCTCATCGATTCGCCAGGAAGATGGAGAGCGACACCGACCGCTCCGTGGTGAGCACGCCGCGCCCGGTCACCGGGCGGTAGAAGACGACGACGTCCACGCGGGCGCCGGTGGTACCGCCCGGATTGGTGGTGATCGTCGTGGTGCGCCGGTAGCTGGGCGGCGCGCCCGTGATCGACCCGTACGCCTCGGTGGCCGGCAGGTTGGCGACGGTGAGCTGCACCAGGCCCGTCTGCCGCATGGCCAGCTCCTTGGCCTGCTCGATGCGCTGCTCGGCGAGGAAGACCGCGGTGCTCTGCTGGCGCCCGGCCTCCACGCCGTCGACGCCGATGCCGAAGCCGGTCGCCACCGCGACCAGCCCCACCGAGACGATGGCGCAGGCCACCAGGATCTCGGCCAGGGTGAACCCGGCCTGTCCGGCGTGAGACTTCGAACGGTTCAACGCATGCATGGTCATGTCCTCCATGTATCCGGCCCAGGTACAGAGCAAGACGAATGCCAGCCGGTCGGCGCCGGATCGGCCCCGGCTTTCGGCTCTCAAACAATTGAAATAACTACTTGTTCTGGGTTCGACGGGGGTGCATCTTTCTGCACGCGCCCCGGGGGTCTACAAGTTGTGACAGACAACCTACAGGAACCGTCAGCCGCGAAACGGGCCCGGGCGGGCCGTCAGGCCCGGTCGAGCCAGACCACCTCGAGCTGAGCGCCCCGGTCGAAGGAGTTCTTCGGCCCGTAATTCCGGACCCGCGGCGCCCACGACGACACGTTCCGGGGGTACGGGCGTGAAGACGTAGTAGACCTGGGCGGCGGCGCGACGCTGGATCTCGTCGATGATCCTGCTTGCGCGACGACGTCGAGGTGACCGCGCCGCTGCGCCTCGAGCATCACGTCGAGCTGCGCGTCGGCCACGTGGCTGCGATTGCCGGCCTGGCCGCTCCGGAAGACGCTCGTAGAGATACCCGTCCACCTCCGTGAAGAGCGAGGAGGGCCCCCAGCTCGCCTCCTCGAACCGGCCGAGGAATGACCCGCGGATGTACGGCCCGTACTCCTCGTTGACGATCTGCAGCTCCACCCCCGCTCGGCGCAGATAGCCGGCGAGGCGCTCGAGGTCCTCCACGTACTCGGGCCCGTAGCCCGGCCAGCTGGTGCACCTGATCTTGAGGCCGGCGGGAAAGCCGGCCTCGGCCAGCAGCTTGCGCGCGCCAGCGCGGGATCGTGCTCGAGATAGCGGGCGCCCTCGCCGAGCTGCCGCGCGGCCAGCTTCCACTGCCGCATGGCGCTCGGGACCGGCCCGTGAGCGTCGGCGCCGTCGCCGTCGAGATGCTCGGCCACCCACGTCTTCCGGTCCACCGCCAGGCTGAGCGCGCGGCGCACCCGCACGTCGTTGAAGGGCGGCCGGTCGGTGCGCATGGCCAGCGAGCGAACCGCCAGCCCGTCCCAGGACACGACCGGGTAGCTCGGGGTTGGCCTTCCTGAAGGCGGCCACCTCGGCGCGCGGGATGCGCGCATCGTGGGAGGGCAGGTCCACCTGCCCGGCCCGGAACAGCGCGAGCTGGGTGGAGCGGTCCTTGATGAAGAGCCACTCGACCTTGTCGAGGTACGGCAGGCCGCGGGCGTGGTAGGTGGGATTGCGCGAGAAGACCGCCTTCACCCCGGGCTCGTAGCGCTCGAGCACGAACGGCCCGCAGCCGATCAGGGACTCCGCGGCCTTCGGATCGCCCGGCCGATCCTCCATCTCCGGAGGCACGATCGCGGTCCAGGGCTCGGCCAGGTTGTGGACGAACGGCGCGAAGGAATCCGCCAGGTGGACGCGCACGGTGTGCCGGGCGGGCGCGTCGATCCGCTCCACCGGGCCCAGGAGCGGCGCGAAGGGTGACTTCCGGAGCGCGCGCTCGAGCGAGAACTTCACGTCGGCGGCGACCAGCTCGCGCCCGTTCACGGGCGGGCGCGATTCCCACCGGACACCCGGGCGCAGCGTGATCGTGTAGGTCCGCCGGTCCGCCGACGCCACCGCCTCGAGCGCGAGATCCGGCGCGAGCGTGAAGTCGGATGGCCCGTAGCGGGCTCCGTGGACGAGCTTGAAGAGCGTGCGGCGCACGAAGGACGAGACGAGCTGCGTCTGGTGGGAGGCGGTGGCGTGGACGTCGAACGTGGGCGGCTCGAGGCCGATCTGCTTCAGCACGCCGCCCCGGACGGGCCGCTCCGTCGCCTCCACCCGGCGCGGAGCCGCCGCGGCGGCCGCGGCGCCCGCGGCGAGCGCGAGGAACCGGCGCCGCCCGGCGGTCACGACAGGGGCTCGCAGTGGTTCAGCACGCGCAGGGTCCAGCGCCCGGCCGACCGCTCGAGCACGGAGAGGGCCGCGTAGTCCTGGCCCAGCGCGAGCAGCCGCTCGGGGCCGAGCCCGAGCGCGTGGCAGAGGATCGCGCGATTGCTCCCGCCGTGCGCCACCACCGCGATCGTGCCGCCCGCGTGCCGCGCCACCAGCGCTTCGAAGGCCGGGACCGCGCGCGCGACCAGATCCGGCAGGCTCTCGCCGCCGGGGAACTGGAAGCGCCCCACGTCGGCCATCCACGCCTCGAACGCGCGGGCATCGCGGGCGCGGATCTGCTCGGCGGTCAGCCCGTCCCACTCCCCCATCGCGAACTCGCGGAGGGCCGGATTCCGGACGGGGGTGAGGCGCGTGGGGCGCGGCCAGGATCTCGGCGCTGTGCCGCGTGCGCTCGAGATCGCTGCAGTAGATCGCGTCGAAGGCGACGGCGTTCAGCCGGCGCGACGAGCGCATCGACCTGAGCGACGCCGAGCGGCGAGAGGGCCACGTCGAGATGCCCGATGAACCGGCGGGTCTCCGCGCCCACCACGCTGCCGTGGCGGACCAGGCACACGGTGGTGGCGCTCAGAGCCATCCCCGGTGCGCGGCCGCCGCCGCGCCGAGCAGGGTCCCCAGCTCGGCCACCTCCACGACGGCGCCCAGCACGTCACCGGTCACCCCGCCGAGGCGGCGCGCCACGAACGCGGCCGCGAGCAGCGCCAGACTCCACGCCGCCGCCGCGACGGCCAGGCCCCCGATCCCGAGCAGCCACGCGGCCAGCGCGCCGGCGACGACCACGTGAGCGGGACCCGCCCAGCGCGACAGGCCCGCGGCGAAGGCGGCGCCGAGCCCCTGCCCCGGCGTGGCGGGCGCCAGCCAGGCGCCCGCGAGCAGCGGGGCCACCCGGCCGATCACCGGAGCCAGCAGGAGGACGCGGAGGCGGAGGGAGGCGGAGAGCGCGGCGAGCGCGGTGACCGCGAGGAGACAGAGCAGGATGAGCCCGGCGGCGCCGAACACGCCGATCCGGCTATCGCGCATGATGGCGAGCCGCCGCGCGGGGTCGCGGCCCGCGAGGCCATCCAGGCAATCGGCGAGCCCATCGAGATGGATCCCGCCGGTGGCCACCTTCCACCCCGTGACCAGGAGCGCCGCGGCGACCAGCGGGGGAAACAGCGCATCCGCCGCGCGCGCGGCGATCGCCAGCGCGCTCCCCACCAGCAGCCCGACGACGGGGAACCACCACGCGGCCCGGCCCAGCGCCGACGGGCCCGCCGCTTCCCGGCCGGGCACCGGGGCGATGGTGAGAAAGCGGAGCGCCAGGATCAGCGAGCCCATGCGCGGGCCGCGGCGGACACGCCGCTCAGACGGGCAGGACCGGATTGCGCCGCGGCGGGAACTCGAGCTGCTTGGACTCGGCGTAGCCCAGCCGCTTGATCAGCTCGTCACGCAGCTCGGAGCCCGCCGACGATGCCGTCCACCAGCATCTCGGAGGCGAGCTTGTAGATGTCCACGTCCTGCGCGTACTCGTCGCGCTTCTGCTGGACGTAGGCGGGCCGCTCCGCCTCCGGCAGCTCCATGATCTTGTTGTAGTAGACCGCGTTGACCGCCGGCTCCGGCCCCATGATGGCCACCTGCCCCTGCGGCAGCGCGAGGGCCGCGTCGGGCTCGAAGGCCGGGCCGCACATCGCGTAGAGGCCGGCGCCGTAGCACTTGCGCACGACCACGCAGATCTTCGGCACGGTGGCCTGCGAGGTCGCGAAGACCATCTTGGCGCCGTGGCGGATGATGCCGGCCCGCTCCACCTTGGTGCCGACCATGAAGCCCGGGACGTCGGCCAGGTACACGAGCGGGACGTTGAAGGCGTTGCAGAGCGAGATGAACCGCGCCGCCTTGTCGGAGGAGTCCACCATCAGCACGCCGCCCTTGACCTTGGGCTGATTGGCCACCACGCCGACCGCGCGCCCGCCGAGGCGCGCGAAGCCCACGATGATCTCCGGCGCGAAGAGCCGCTTGATCTCGAAGAAGGAGCCGGCGTCGACGACGCGGTCGATCACCTCGTACATGTCGAACCACTTGCGCTGGTCGTAGGGGACGATCTCCTCGATGGACCGGCCCGGCTTCGCGCCGACCGGCTCCACCGTCGCGGGCCGCTCGCGGAAGGAGCCGGGCAGGTAGCTCAGGTAGCGCCGGCAGAGCTCGATCGCCTCCTCGTCGGAGGCGGCGAGCACGTCGCCGCATCCCGACACCGTGCAGTGCATCCGGGCCCCGCCCAGCTCCTCGAGCGTCGTCTTCTCGCCGATGGCCATCTCGACCATTCGAGGAGACCCCACGTAGAGGCTCGCCTTGCCGTCCACCATGATCACGCAGTCGGTGAGCGCGGGCAGATAGGCGGAGCCGGCCGGCGACGGGCCGAAGAGCACGCACACCTGCGGCACCACCCCGGAGAGCTGGACCTCGTTGTAGAAGATGCGGCCGGCGTGGAAGCGCCCCGGGAAGATCTTGATCTGCTCCGAGATGCGCCCGCCCGCCGCGTCCACGAGGTAGATCATCGGCACCTGCAGCCGCTGGGCGCGCTCCTGGATGCGCACGATCTTCTGGATGGTCTTCTCGCCCCACGAGCCCGCCTTCACCGTGTAGTCGTTGGCCATCACGCAGACCGCGCGGCCGCCGACCGTTCCCACTCCGGTGACGACGCCGTCGGCGGGCGTGTCCGCCTCCTGGTTGCGCGCGAAGAGGAAATCCTCCTGGAACTCGGTGCCGGGATCCAGGAGCAGCTTCAGGCGGTCGCGGACGAAGAGCTTGCCTTCGTCCTTGAGCTTCTCGCGGTACTTGACGTGGCCCTGCTCGATGCGGGCCCGTTCCTGCCGGTAGCGCTGCTCGCTCACGCGGGACTAGGGGGCGGGGTGGGGATTGGCCCAGAGGATGATGATCAGCACGCCGTTGCCGTAGGGCGGGCCCCCGAGCACCGCGGGGGCGCCCGGCGCGGCCTGGATCGCCGCGTTCACCTCGGGATGCACGCCGCGCAGGAGCCGCACCCGCATGCGCACGTGGTCGCCCTGGAGCTGGTCGGGCGTGACCTCGAGCCACCGCTCGCCGGGCACCGCGAACCGCTGCCGGGTGCCGAGCGGGCCCTCGACACGCTGGCGGTCGAGCGTGGTGTAGTCGGTGTAGCGGAAGAGGGTCCGCAGCCGCGGGAGGATGCGCTTCATGCGCTCGTCGGTCTCCGCCTCGGGCGTGGGCGCCGCGGGGCTCCTGAGCGCGCCGGGCGCCTCACCCGCGCGGGGAGGGCTGGAGGCCTCCATGATGCGCACGCCGAAGCGAATGATCTGCTGGGCCTGGGCCGGGACGGCCAGGCTGAGCGTCAGCCCGAGCCAGACGAGCAGGGCGAGCATCGGTCCCAGGAGCCCCTTGAGCCGCTTGCGCGCGTTATGCAGCCTGGACATCACGGTTCCGATCGGGCAGTTGAGCACCTCGGCGATCTCGCGGTACGAGAGGCCTTCGACGTCACTGAGCATGATAATCGTTCGGGCCTTGGGCGGCAAGGCATCGAGCGCCCGACGGATGCGCTCGCGCTGCTCGGCCCGCGTCGCTTCCTGGTCCGGCCCGCGTCCCGGATCGGGCATGCTGCGGGCCCATTCCTCCTCGGTCACCCGCTCCGGGCCGAAGGCGCGCGCCTGCGCGCCGCGCTGCCGGTGCCGGTCGGTGGCCACGTTGACGGTGATGCGGAAGAGCCAGGTGTAGAACGCCGATTGCCCACGGAACGACGACAGCGAATGAAACGCCCGCACGAACGCTTCCTGAGCCACGTCCCACGCCTCCTCGCGGTCGTGCAACACCTGGTAGGCCAGACGCCACACCCGCTGACGGTACTTCTCGACCAGCGGCTCGAACGCCGCGGCGTCGCCCGCGATGCACCGCTGGATGAGCGCCCGCTCGTCGATTCCGGGGGACTCCGGGAGCCCGGCGGGACCGGCTTCGCTGGATGGGGTGTCGGGTGACGTCACGGCCGGACCCGGCCGTGGCCCTCGTGCCCCTTAAGCGATCGGGGGTAGGACGGCAGGTAGGGCGCCCGCATTCACGGCCGGCGCCGCGGGGCTGCCCGCCGGCCGCCGGGCGCGGGCGAGAGCGCCGAGGAGGGCATCCACCCCGAGCAGGTAGCTGGATGGCCCGAAGCCCGAGATCTGCCCGACCGCGGCCGCCGCGACCACCGAATGGTGCCGGAACTCCTCGCGAGCATGGATGTTCGAGAGGTGCACCTCCACCACCGGCACGCGCACCGAGGCCACCGCGTCGCGCAGCGCGATCGAGTAGTGCGACAGCGCGCCCGGGTTGAACACGATGCCGCGGAAGCCTTCGCGCGCCGCCGCCTGGATCCAGTCCACCAGCTCGCCCTCGTGGTTGGACTGCCGGCAGACCGCCCGCGCGCCCCGGCGCTCCGCGTGCCGCTGCACCGCGCGGTTCACCTCCGCGAGCGTGACGCGGCCGTACACCGCCGGCTCGCGGGTGCCGAGGAGGTTGAGATTCGGGCCGTGGAGGACGAGGATGGCGGACGCGACGCGACGTGCCATTGGAGGGAGAGAATACACTGGACGCCCGTATAATGCTCGCGCCTCAGGCAGGCGGGTCGCGCGGCGCGTCCGGGCGCTGGTGCGCGGGCAGCGCGGCCGCGACCACCGCGTGCACGCGATGGGCGAGGTCCCGCGCGGCCCCCTTCGCGTCGGCGCCCTCCGGCGGCGCGATCACCGGGTGATAGACGATGGTGAGGCGGCCCGGCCGTGGCAGGCGGCGACCGGGCGGCCAGGACTCGTGCGCGCCGATGATGGTCACGGGCATGATGGGCACGCCGAGCGAGCAGGCCAGCCGGAACGCGCCGAGGCGGAAGCGCTGGACCCGCCCGTCGAGGCTCCGGCCGGCCTCGGGGAAGATCATGACCGCCTCGCCGGCGCGGAGGAGGCGGACCGCGGCCCGGGTGGCGCCCGCGTCGGCGGCGTCGAGGTCCACCGGGAAGGCGCGCAGGCGACGGATGAGCCACGCGAGGCCGCGCACGCGGAACAGGGCGTTCCAGGCCATGTAGTGGACGGGCCGGCGCACCGGAATGGTCGCGAGGACCGGGTCGGCAAACGTGACGTGGTTCGGCACGATCAGGAGAGGGCCCGAGCGGGGAATGTGGTGGATGCCTTCGAAGCGGATGCGGAAGTAGAAGCGCGCTCCGAGCCGGATGACCGGCCGGACGACGTCGATGACGGGCGTGCGCACGGCCCGATAGTGCCACGCCCCGCCTGAGACCGACAGTGCCCGGAGCGGACGCGCGCCCCCTCGTGATCGGCCACCGCGGCGCCTCGGCCGACGCGCCCGAGAACACCATCGCGGCCTTCGAGCTGGCCCTCGAGCAGGGGGCCGACGGCATCGAGCTGGACGTGCACCTCTCGGCCGACGAGCAGCCGGTGGTCATCCACGATTTCACCCTGGAGCGCACCACCGACGGCGCGGGACCGGTGAGCGACCACCGCGTCCGGGAGCTCAAGCGCCTGGACGCGGGCGGCTGGCACGACCGGCGCTTCCGCGGGCAGCGCGTGCAGACGCTCCAGGAGGTCCTGGAGCGCTTCCGGGACCGTGCGCGCTTCTGGATCGAGCTCAAGGGTGGCGCGGCCCTCTATCCCGGCATCGAGGAGCGCGTGGTCTCGATGGTCGAGATCTACGACGTGGTGGACCGGGTCCTGGTGCAGTCCTTCGATCACGCGGCCATCGCGCGGGTGCGGACGCTCAACCGCGAGATCCCGGTCGGGGCGCTGGTGGCGCAGGCGCCCGTCGACCCGGCCCTGCTGCGGCCGGCGGCGGTCAGCGCGATCTGCCCCGGCGCGCACGTCCTGACCGCGTCGCTGCTCGGGGAGATCCGGGGAGCGGGGCTGGGCTGTTACGTCTGGACAGTCAACGAGCCGGCCCAGATGGACCGGCTCGTCGAGTGGGGTGTGACCGGAATCATCACCGACCGGCCGGGCCTGCTGCGGGCCCGGCTCGGCCGGTCTTAGGGATCAGCGGCTAGTCTTCCTCGGGCTCGTCCACGTCCACCACGGCGCCCACCGCTTCCAGGCGCGGCAGCATCCGCTCGAGCCGGTCCTGGCAGCGCACGCAGGTGGTGACCTCCGGCATGACGCGGAGCCGGGCGGGCGCGATGGCCTCGCCGCACTCCTCGCATACCCCGTACTCTCCACCCCGCAGCCGCTCGAGCGCCTCCGCCAGCTTGTTGGCGCGCTCCACCAGCAGGCTCCGCGTGGCGAAGTTCATCTCGCGATCCTCGTTCAGCCGGATCACGTCCACTTCGTCGGCCAGCGGCGTGTTGTCTCCCCGACCGCCACCGAGCTCTTCCATCGTATTGACCCCACCCATGTGCCGGATGCGCTGCATGGTGTGGCTGAGTTCCCGCTCCAGGCGCTTCTTGATCTCGTCCATCGTCTCCTCCATGGGCGCCGGATCGCTCCGACCCGGCTCGCCCGGTTGGCGCAGCTAGCTGCAAGGCCTGTGCCTGGCCGCTGCATGGAAGAGACGTGCGAAAACCCCCGATATTCGTTGGACAACGGCGATGGAGGGGAAACCGCTGGGGCAAAACGCCCGGCACCCACTGGGAAAATTCGTCAGTGGGTATGTCACTTCTGGGCTGTGGATAAGTTGAGCGGCCGTCGCAGGTTAGATGGTGACCCGGCGAGCGCGGCGGACCGCGTCCAGCGCCTGCCCGAGGGTGAGGATCCCGCGTTTCTGGATCAGCGTGAGCAGGCGCACCAGCACCTCGGCCGTGATCAGGGCATCGCCGAGGGCGGAATGCCGGTCGGTGATCGTCACCCCCAGGCGCAGCGCGACGGCGTCCAGCGTGTGTGACTCGCCGGGGCCGTGAAGGCTCCGGGACAGGAGGCGCGTGTCCAGGATGGGGCGGGACTCCGCGAGCGACGGCAGACCCAGCCGACGCGCCTCCGGCTCCAGGAACCGCAGGTCGAACGAGGCCTCGTGCCCGACCAGCACGGCCGGGCCCGCGAACTCGAGGAACGCCGGCAGCACGGTCTCCAGGCGCGGCGCGCCGACGAGCATCGCGGCGGTGATCCCGTGAATTCGCACGCTCTCCTCCGGCACCTCGCGGCCCGGATCCACCAGCGTGTCGAATCTCTCGTGGTGTCTGACCCGCCCGCCCCGCACCCGGACGCCCGCGAGCGACACGACGCGGTCGCCCGCCTCCGGCCGGAGCCCGGTCGTCTCGGTGTCGAAGACCACGAAGGTGAGCGCGTCGAGACGGTGCTCGCGCTCGGCGGGCCCGACATGACGCTCCACTGTCTCCAGGAGCGAGAAGTCGTCGTCCCGGAGCCCTGCGCGGGCCACGCGGAGTCGATCCGCCAGCCGATTGATCTCGTCGCCGAGCGCCTCCAGCTCGTCTCCGGTCCGGACATCGAGGCGATGCTCGGGATTGACGGTGGCGATCAGCTCGGCGCCGTGCCGGAGCTCCTCGATGGTCCGGACGAGCGCGTGGCCAATGCCGCGGGCGACCAGGATCAGGTACCCCACCATGGCGCCGAGGCCGATGAGCACGGCGGCCAGCAGGCTGGCGGGGTCCTCGAGGAGCCCGCGCCGATAGAGGAGCAGCAGGACGAGACCGGCCACCACCGTGGGCGGGATGAAGAGGCCCAGCACGGCCAGGGTCAGCTTCCGCTCGAGGCGCATCAGGTCACCAGCGCGGTCTGGAACCGGTCCTCGAGATGGCGCTGGACCCAGGCGATGGTCCTGAACGCTTCCTTCAGGAGCAGGCGATCGGTCTTCCCCAGCGTGTGCGGGTCGATGAAGTTGTCGGGCGCCGCGCCGGCATCGAGGCACGCGAGCTGGCGGCGAAGCCGCAGGCGCGCCATGACCTCATAGGCGTCGGATACCTCGGCGACCTCGGACGCGGTGAACAGCCCGCGCGCGCCCGCCGCCGTGAGGCGATCGAGCGTGTTCGTGTCCCGCAGCCCGAGGGACAGGGCGTAGGTCCGCATGGCCTGGGTGAGCGGGAAGATTCCCCTCGCCTTGAGATCGAGCTGATTCCGGTGCGCGCCCGATCGCTCGAGCACGAAGCCGCCCAGGAAGCCCAGCGGCGCGGCGCTCGAGGGCGCTCTTGGCCATGTGGCGCAGGAAGAGGATCCGGGAGGGGGCCCGCTCGCACACCCACTCCCACAGGGCGGCCCCGACCCGCTCGTCGCCTGCCACCGGTCGCAGGTCGCAGAACAGCGAGGCGCGCACGAGCGCCTCCGGCTCGGGCGTCTCCATCCAGGACTCGAAGTACCGCCGCCAGACCCGCTCCGGCTGACACCACCGCGGATTGGAGGCCATGAAACCGCCCGCGCAGGGCGGGAACCCGAGCCGGCTGAGCGCCTCGCCCATGCGAGTGGCCAATCGCTCGAAGTAGGCCGCCGCGGCCGCCTCCTGGCCGGCGGGCGGATCCCGGTAGACCAGGCCGTTGTCCTGATCGGTCTTGAGCGTCTGCTCGCGCCGGCCCTCGCTCCCGGCCGCGAGCCATGTGAACGGCACCGGAGGCCCGCCTCCGCCCGCCGCCTCGGTGGCCGACAGGACCAGGTCCAGCGCGCGCCGCACGAGCCGGTCGTTCAGCTCGGCGACGAGGCGGCCGGTCTCCGCCGCGCCGGCACCGCCACCCGCCAGCCACCTCACCACCGAGGGAACGCGCGAGGCCACGGCGGCGAGGCCCTCCTCCGATGCGGCGGCCTCGATCTCGCGGGCCAGGCCCACGGGCTGGGCCCCTTGCAGGAGCACGAGGTCATGACTGGAGACGACGCCGAGGAGTCCCTCGCGGGCCATCACCGCCAGATGGCGGATTCCCCGACGCGTCATCTCGAGCAGGGCGTCGAAGGCGAGCGCGCCGGGGCTGATGCCGATGACGGGACTCGACATGACCTGGCCGACCACCGTGCTCGGCCGGCAGCCCCGGCGCCACCACCCGAGTCCGGAGGTCGCGGTCGGTGACGATGCCGGCAGGGGCGCCGTCCACGCCGAGCACGATCACCGATCCGATACGCCGTCGGGTCATCAACTGGGCCACCGCGGCCACCGTGACGCCCGGCGCGCAGGTCACCGGCGGGCCCTTGATCAGATCGCCCACGTGACGCAGGAACAGACTCATCTCGCCGCGATAGCCGGGCGTGGGCTCGAGCGCCAGCGCGCCGCGATGACGGGCCACCAGCGAGCGCGGAACGAGCCGGGCGCGGGTCGTCTCCACGGCGACGATCGAGCAGGCGGCAGGCAGGCCGGGCGTCCCGGGGTCGAGGACGTCACCAGGCCCCAGGGAGTCCGCGGGAGCTTCGCCCTCCAGCCCCGGGCCGGACACGCGGATCGCTCCCGACTCGATGATCCCGAGCCAGTCCGGCGCGGGGTCCCCCTCGGTCAGGATCCGGGCGCCGGCCGGCCACTGCTCGGCGCGCGAGCCGGCCGCGAGCGCGGCCCGCGCGGACTCGTCGAGGTGGGCGCAACCCGGCAACCGAGAGAGGAGCGCGTCGAGATCGGAGTCCACGGCGGGTCCGGCCCGGCTAGGGCGCGGCGCCGCGGCCGCGGGACAGCCGCGAGCGCAGCCCCGACACGGCCAGGACCACGGCGCCCGCCACGTTCATCGCGATCACGAGGACCAGCGCGAGCAGCAGGAGGACCATGACCGGGCGCACGACGTCGGCGAACCCGGCGTCCGGGGGCAGGACCTCCTGCAGGGCGAAGAGCGGCGCCAGCACGACCGCGGGGAGCCCGATCACGACGACGACCAGCGCGAGCACCCCGCGGCCGATGCGGCTCAGGACGTCGCGGGCGCCGGGCCGCGTGCGCTCGACGTAGACCCACAGCGCGGTGAGCGAGATGAAGAACACGGCCAGGCCGGCCAGAAAGGCCCCCTGGGTGAGCCAGCGCGAGCCCCCCGCGGCATAGATCAGGGCGAACGTCACGATCGCGAGCGCGTTGGTCCCGGCCAGACGGAGCATGGAGACCTCGCGCCCGGTCAGAAGTCCAGGCCGCCCATGGTGCCGAGCAGCAGCCGCGCGCCGAGCCAGAGGGCGACCAGCGCGAGCAGGGTGATCAGCCGCACCCGCCCCTCGGACGTGCCCGCCGAGACCCAGGCCCGGGCCGGCCGGGTGAGCGGCCCGGTGATCACGGAGAAGAACCAGAGCAGGCGGCTATCGGGCCCCCGGGTGAAGCGCGCCACGATCATGTGCAGGGCGAGGTAGATGGCGGCCATGTACGACAGAAACCATACCAGGACGAGGAGCCGGTAGATCAGCGTATGCATGAGCGTGGTGGCGCGGGCAGGGGCGCAATCCACCCCTGCCCGCGCCGGGTCAGACGATCAGTGCTGGCCGAGCCCGATGCCCTGGGCCGACACGCGCGGTCCCCTGACCGGACTTCGGATAGCGGACGCTGACCACGAGGTCCTGCACCGCCTTGGGGGGCGGCGCGGTCAGCAGCGAGACGATCCAGATGGTGAGGAACCCGGCGGGCAGGCCGAAGATCGCCGACGCGATCGTCTGCGTGCCGAACCAGGACACCCCGTAGAAGCGGCTGCCGACCATGTAGTAGGTCGTGATGCCGAGGCCGAGGATCATGCCGGCCACCGCGCCCGCCTTGTTGGCGCGCTTCCACCAGATCCCCATGACCAGCGCGGGGAAGAACGACGCGCCGGCCAGGCTGAAGGCCCAGGCCACCAGCTCCACGATCAGGGACAGCCGGAAGGTGGCCACCCAGGCCGCGATGAGCGCGGTCACCACCAGGAGCACCTTGGTGATGGTGAGCCGCTTGGTGAGCGAGGCGCTCGGATCGATGACGTTGTAGTAGAGATCGTGCGAGATGGCGTTGGCGATCGTGAGCAGCAGCCCGTCCGCGGTGGAGAGCGCGGCCGCGAGGCCGCCCGCCATCACGAGGCCGGTGATCACGAACGGCAGGCCCGCGATCTCGGGCATGGCCAGCACCACGAAGTCGGTGCTCTTGACCACGAAGTCGGCCCACTGCACGATGCCGTCTCCGTTCTTGTCCACCACGTCGAAGAGGCCGGCGGGCTGCCAGAGCGTAACCCAGCGTGGCAGCTCCGCGACCTTGGTGCCGACCAGCTTGGCGTAGATCGTGAAGCGCGCGAAGGCCGCGTAGGCCGGCGCGGTGAAGTACAGCAGGAAGATGAAGAACAGCGACCACGCCACCGAGGTGCGCGCCTGGCGCACCGAGGGCGTGGTGTAGTAGCGGGTCAGGATGTGCGGCAGGCCCGCGGTGCCCACCATCAGGCAGAACGTGAGGGCCAGGAAGTTCCACATGCCGACGCCGGTCGGCACCGTGAGATACCGGCTGATCGTGGCGTCGTCGCTGGCCGCCGGCGCGGTGGCCTGCCGGCCCGCCAGCGCGGCCTGGCCCTTCAGCTTGTCGACCTCGGCCTCGGAGATGCCGCCGACCTTGATCTTGGCGTTGAGCTCGTCGGCGTCCTTCTTCCAGAGCGCGCGCGTCTCCTTCTCCTTGGCGTCGCGCGTGATCTCGATCGCCTTGGTGTTGTTCTGCTGCAGGATACGGCCGTAGGTCAGCTCGGGGATCGGGATCGAGAAGAGCTGCCACGAGAGGTAGACGACCGGCACCAGGTACGAGAGGATCAGGATGATGTACTGCGCCACCTGCGTCCAGGTGACCGAGCGCATGCCACCCAGCACCGAGCAGAACAGCACGCCCAGCAGGCCGACGAAGACGCCGACATTGAAGTCGAGACCGATGAAGCGTGAGACGATCAGGCCGACGCCGGTGACCTGCGCGATCAGATAGGTGAAGGAGCAGGCGACGGCGGCGACGACGCCGATGACCCGGGCGCGCGTACCCCCGTAGCGGGCGCTCAGGAAGTCCGGAATCGTGTAGGCGCCGAACTGCCGCAGGTACGGGCCGAGGAACACGGCCAGCAGCAGGTAGCCGCCGGTCCAGCCCATGACGTACGCCAGCCCGGCGAAGCCCTGCGCGGACAGGGCGCCGCCCATCGAGATGAAGGAGGCCGCCGACATCCAGTCGGAGCCGGTGGCCATGCCGTTGTAGAAGGCGGGCACCCCACGGCCGGCCACGTAGTACTGATCGGGGTTGGAGGTGCGGGTGACCACGCCGATCACGATGTAGATGACGAGGGACAGGGCCATGAAGATCCAGCCGATCCAGCGGTTGGGCAGGCCGAAGGCCAGCTCGCCGATGCCGATGAGGATCGTCACGGCGAGGAACGAGACGGTGTAGAGACCGAAGATCTTGTCCAGGCTCATGGGCTAGGCCTCCTCGCGAATGCCGAACTCTTCGTCCTTGCGATTCATGAGGTAGGCGTACACCGCGATCTCGACGACGAAGATCGCGAGCGAGCCCTGGGCCGCCATGTAGTACCCCATCGGAAAGCCGAGCATCGTGTACTGATTGAGCCAGCTCGCCCACAGCCCGGAGATCAGATACGTCACCACGAACCAGATCACCAGCAGGATCGTGGTGAGCTTGACGTTGTACCGCCAGTAGTCGTCCTTCTGCTTGTCGGTCAGATCCGCCATTGGATCCCTCCCTGAGAGATTGTTTTGCATCGGCCGGCAACGCACAGCCCGATCGGCGTGCGGCGCGAACGAACGGGCACGCGAAGGTGCAGCGGGGCAGGAGTTAGTGGTCTTCGGTCGGCGACTGCGGATCGGACTGCGGGGCGTGAGCCTGCCTCAGCTGCACGAACCACTCGCCCAGCGCGCGGGACGGGAACACCCAGGTGCGCACGGATCGGGCGAGCGCGGCCTCGTCCCCGCCCGAGGGCCTCGGAAGCGGCACCACGCCGGCCTGATGGAGGAGCGGCTCATGCTGGCGCGCCACCCCGTCCATGGTCTCGTCGGCATTGAAGTTGAAGGCGGACCCGACGAAGGGATTCGTCAAGTCGAAGGTCACGCAAAGCGCAATCATCAACACGATCCGCCGGCAACGCATCGGCGGGAGGCGCAGCACGAAGGATGCCAGGTCGTCGCGCGGCCCAACCGGCCAATTCCATGCGCGGAGCCGCGGCGCGGACCGGCCCCTCCCTGGTACCGGCACCCGGCGATCTTGGCACCAGTACCAAGGGCCCGGCCTACTCCTCCTCGCCGTACTTCTCCTTGAGGGTGGCGACGACGGCCGGGTCGGCCAGCGTGGTCGTGTCCCCCAGCGCCTTGCCCTCGGCGATGTCGCGCAGCAGGCGGCGCATGATCTTGCCGGAGCGCGTCTTGGGCAGGTCCGCCGCGAAGATCAGGTCGTCGGGCCGCGCGAGGGCCCCGATCTTCTTGGTCACGTGCCCCTTGATCTCCTCCATCAGCTCCTTGGAGGGCTTGGTGCCGTCCTTGATGGTCACGAAGGCCGCGATCGCCTGCCCCTTGATCTCGTGGGGCCGCCCGATCACCGCGGCTTCGGCCACGTGCGGGTGGTCCACCAGGGCCGACTCCACCTCCATGGTGGAGACGCGGTGGCCCGAGATGTTCATGACGTCGTCCACCCGGCCGAGCAGCCAGAAGTAGCCGTCCTCGTCGATCTTGGCGCCGTCGCCCGTGAAGTAGATGCCCGGGTACTTGCTCCAGTACTGGGTCGACGAAGCGCTGCGGGTCGCGGTAGATGCCGCGCAGCATGCCCGGCCACGGCTTCTTGAGCACGAGGTAGCCCGCCTTGGCGGACTCGCCCCGGTCGTTGACCACGTCGGCCTCGATGCCGGGGAACGGGCGGGTGGCCGAGCCGGGCTTGAGCGTGGTGATCCCGGGCAGCGGGGTGATCAGGATGTGGCCGGTCTCGGTCTGCCACCACGTGTCCACCACCGGGCAGCGGCCGCCCCCGATGACCTTCCAGTACCAGACCCAGGCCTCGGGGTTGATCGGCTCTCCCGACCGAGCCGAGCAGGCGGAGGCTCGAGAGATCGCAGCGCTTCGGGATACTCCTCGCCCCAGCGCATGAAGGTGCGGATGGCGGTGGGCGCGGTGTAGCAGATGGTGACGCCGTACTTCTCGACGATCCGCCAGAAGCGGTCCTTGTCCGGATAGTCCGGCGTGCCCTCGTACATCACGGTGGTGGTGCCGTTGGCGAGGGGCCCGTAGACGATGTAGGAGTGGCCGGTGACCCAGCCGATGTCGGCGGTGCACCAGTACACGTCGGTGTCCTTCAGGTCGAAGATCCACTTGGTGGTCGCGTAGACCCCGGTGAGGTAGCCCGCCGGTGGTGTGCACGATGCCCTTCGGCTTGCCGGTGGAGCCCGAGGTGTAGAGCAGGTACAGCATGTCCTCGGAGTCCATCTTCTCGGGCGCGCAGTAGGCGGGCGCGTCCTTGACGAAGTCGTCCCACCAGATGTCGCGCCCCGCCTGCATGTCGATGTCCTGGCGCGTGCGCTTGAGCACGATCACGGTGCTCACGTCGGGGCATTCCTTGAGCGCCTCGTCCACGTTCTTCTTGAGCGCCACCGTGCCGCCGCGGCGGAAGCCGCCGTCGGCGGTGATGAGCACGGTGGACTCCGCGTCGTGGATGCGGTCGCGCACCGCCTCGGGGGCGAACCCGCCGAAGATCACGCTGTGCGGGGCCCCGATGCGCGCGCAGGCCAGCATCGCGATCGGCAGCTCCGGCACCATCGGCATGTAGATGGTGACCCGGTCGCCCTTCTTGACCCCGCGCCGCTTGAGCGCGGCCGCGAAGCGGTTGACCTCGCGGTAGAGGTCCCAGTAGGTGAGCACCCGCGTGTCGCCCGGCTCCCCTTCCCAGATGATGGCGGCCTTGGTCTTGCGCGCGGTGGCCACGTGACGATCGAGGCAGTTGTAGGCCACGTTCAGCTTGCCGCCCACGAACCACTTGGCGTGGGGCGCCTTCCACTGCACGACCGTCTTCCAGGGCTTGAACCAGTCGAGCTCCTTGGCGAAGCGCTCCCAGAAGCGGGCCGGATTCTTGGCCGCCTCCTTGTAGATCGACGGGCTCTTGACGTTGGCGTGCTTGACGAACTCCTTCGGCGGGGGAAACCGCCGCTTCTCTTTCAGGAGGGCTTCGACGGCGCTGCTGCCTTTGGTCTCGCTGGCCATTGGGGGACCTCGTTCTCGGGTGAGGATCGGCGCGTCGCCGCGCCGCTCCCCTTCTAAACCATCCGCCCCGCAACTTCAAGGGAGTAAGATCGCCGCGTGCCGACCGCGCTGCCGCTCTACACCGTGCTGCCCTTCGTCGCGATGCTCCTCGCCATCGCCCTCTTCCCGCTCTGGCTGCCGCACTGGTGGGAGTCGAACCGGAGCAAGCTGGTGGTGGCCGCGGGGCTGGGGGCGCCGGTGCTGGTCCTCTACCTGGCCCGGCAGCCCGGCGCGCTCGTGCACATGGCGACCGACTACGTCTCGTTCATCATCCTCCTCGCCGGGCTCTACGTGATCGCGGGCGGCGTCCGCCTGACCGGCGATCTGGAGGCCACCCCGCTCGTGAACACCGCCTTCCTGGCCACCGGCAGCCTGCTCGCCTCCCTCGTCGGCACCACCGGCGCCTCCATGCTCCTGATCCGGCCGCTGCTGCAGACCAACCGGGAGCGGGCGCGGGTCACGCACACCGTGGTGTTCTTCATCTTCCTGGTCTCCAATATCGGGGGCATGCTCACCCCGCTGGGCGATCCGCCGCTCTTCCTCGGCTACCTGCAGGGCGTCCCGTTCGCGTGGACGCTGCGGCTGTGGGGGCCCTGGCTCACCATGACCGCGGCGCTGCTGCTGCTGTACCACGTCTGGGACTCGCGCCAGCACGCGCGCGAGACGAAGGCGGCGCTCCGGCGCGATCACACCCAGATCGAGCCGCTCCGGATCCGCGGCGCGCTCAACGGGGCCTGGCTCGCGGGCGTGGTGGCCGCGGTGGCCTTCCTGCACGCGCCGGTGCGCGAGCTCGCCATCCTGGTCCTGGCCGGCATCTCCCTGTGGCGGACGCCGAAGACGATCCGCCGGGCGAACCACTTCACCGCGGGCCCGATGGTGGAAGTGGCGGTGCTCTTCCTGGGGATCTTCCTCACCATGATCCCCGCGCTCGAGCTGCTGCACACGCGCGGCGGCGAGCTCGGCGTGCGGCAGCCCTGGCAGTTCTTCTGGGCCACCGGCGTGCTGTCGTCGTTCCTCGACAACGCGCCGACGTATCTCACGTTCCTCGCGCTGGCCCAGAGCCTCGGGCTGCCCGCCGAGGTGGTCGGGGTGCCGCACGTGATCCTGGCCGGCATCAGCGTGGGCGCGGTGGCGATGGGGGCCAACACCTACATCGGCAACGCCCCCAACTTCATGGTCAAGGCGATCGCGGAATCGGCCGGCGTGCGCATGCCGAGCTTCTTCGGCTACATGGCCTACAGCGGCGCGGTCCTGCTGCCGCTCTTCGCGCTCGTGACCGTCCTGTTCTTCTAGGCGGGGGGCGGCTCCGGCGCGGAGCGGCGCAGGCCGTAGCGCTGGATCTTGTCGGAGAAGTTCTTGGGATCCATGTCCGCGTGCTTGGCCGCCGCGGTGAGCTTGCCCCCATGGCTCTTGAGCAGCCCGTCGATGTAGGCGCGCTCGAAGTCCTCCACCACCCGGGCCTTGGCGTCCCGGAACGGCAGCGACAGATCCACCGGCGCGTGGGCGCCGGTCGGCGCGAGGAAGCGCTCCAGGTCCGCGAGGATGTCGCCGGTGGCCACGATGACCGCGCGCTCGATGACGTTCTCGAGCTCGCGCACGTTGCCGGGCCACGGGTACCGCATCAGCGCCCCGAGGCTCTCCGGGCGAGATGTCGCGCACCGCCTTCTTGATGCGGCGCCCCGCCTGCTCCACGAAGTGCCGGGCGAGCAGCGGGATGTCCTCCGGGCGCTCGCGCAGCGCGGGCACCCGCACCGGCATGACCGAGAGGCGGTAGAACAGGTCGCGGCGGAAGGTCCCGTGCTCCACCTCCACCTGCAGGTCCTTGTTGGTGGTGGCGATGAAGCGCACGTCCACGTCCACCGAGCGATCCGCGCCCACCGACGTCACCTTCTTCTCCTCGATCGCGCGCAGGAGCTTGCTCTGCAGATGCAGCGGCATCTCCCCGATCTCGTCGAGGAGCAGGGTGCCCCCGTGGGCCATCTGGAAGTGGCCGCGCCGGTGCTCGGTGGCGCCGGTGAAGGCGCCCCGCCGGGAGCCGAACAGCTCGGACTCGAACAGCTCGGCGGGGATGGCCGCGCAGTTGACCGCCACGAAGGGCCGGTCGCGCCGGGCCCCCGAGAAGTGGATGGAGCGCGCGAGCAGCTCCTTGCCGACGCCGGTCTCCCCGTGGATGAGCACGGTGGTATCCAGATCCACCACCGAGCGCAGCAGGTCGAACACCGCCTGCATGCCCGCGCTGGCCGCCACGATGTTGCCGAACGTGAAGCGCTCCTGGTTGCGCCGGATCGTCCGGCGGTTCGCCGACTTCAGCTCCTGGAACTCGATGGCCCGCCGGATCACCAGCAGCAGCTCGGCCGCCTCGAACGGCTTCACCAGGTAGTCCTCGGCCCCGAGCCGCATCGCCTCGACCGCCGACTCGATGGTGCCGTAGGCGGTCATGACCACCACCGCCAGGTCCGGATGCTCCGCCTTGATCTGCCGCACCAGCTCGACGCCGTCCATCCCGGGCAGGCGGCGGTCGGTGAGCACCACGTCCACGTCCTCGGCCTTGAGCGACTCGAGCGCCTCCTCCGCGCTGTGGACCGGCACCACCTCGTAGCCCTTCAGCTCGAGGGTGCGGTGCAGCGGCCGGAGAAAGACCTCGTCGTCCTCGACCAGCAGGAGCCGTCGCTTCATGGAGTGCCTCCAGCCACCGGCTGGGCCGCGCCCACCGCCGGGAATGAGATGCGAACCCGCGTGCCGCGGCCCGGCGCGCTCTCGATCGCGATGTCCCCCGCGTGGAGGTCCACGATCTTCTTGACGATGGACATGCCGAGGCCCGTGCCCGAGGGCTTGGTGGTGAAGAAGGGCAGGAAGATCTTGTCGCGGTCCTCCGGCGAGATCCCGACGCCGTCGTCCACCACCTCGACCACCGCCCGGTCGCCCTCCGCGAAGAGATCCACCGTGACGCGGCCGGCGCCCCGACGCGGCTCGATGGCCTCCACCGCGTTCTTCATGACATTGGTGAAGACCTGGCGGAGCTTCTGGCCGTCCACCACCGCGACCACCTCGCGCTCGAGCCGCCCGTAGCCGACCTGGACGCCCCGGGCCCGCCCCTCGCCCGCCGCCGCCTCCACCACCGGGTCCAGGATGCGCGCCAGCGCGTACTCGTTGCGCTCGAGCCGCGCGTCCCGCGTCCAGTCCAGGAGGTTGTTGATGATGCCCTCGATCTCGCCGATGCCGGACAGGATGGACCGGGCCATCTCCTGCGACAAGGGGCTGCCGTCCACCTCCGGGGAGGACAGCAGGTTGGTCGCCATCTTGATCCCGCCCAGCGGATTGCGGATCTCGTGGGCCACCCCCGCCGCCATCTCGCCGAGCGACGCCAGCTTCTCGCGGTGGATCAGCCGCCGCTGCGTCTCCACCTGCTCGGTCAGGTCGTGCAGCACGCCCACCGTGCCCATGCGCTGGCCGCGGTCGTCGAAGAGCGCGGTCAGGGCCAGGTGGGCCGGGAAGACGTCGCCCCGCCCGCGGCGGCCGGTCACCTGCCCGCTCCAGCCGCGCCCGACCTCGAGCGCGGCGACGATGCCGCCCGCGCCGCCCCGCTCGTCCGCGGCGAGCAGGTCCGGGTAGCGGAGCCGGCTCACCTCGAAGAGCTCGTAGCCGAGCAGCCGGCGCCCCGCCGGGTTCATGGTCACGAGCCGGCCGGTGGTGTCCGCGGTGAAGATGCAGTCGTCCACGCTCTCGACCACCGAGGCGAGCAGCCGCTCGCCGCGCTTGACCTCCTCCTCGGTGACCCGCAGGGACTGCTGCATGCGCTGGAAGGAGGTGACGAGCTGCTGGGCTTCTTCCTTGGAGATCGTGAAGTGGTCCTCCACGATGATGCGCGCGGCCGCCGCGCCCAGCGAGGCGGCGAGGATGCGCTCGAAGCGGATGCGCATCTCGAGCAGCTCGGGCACCGACAGATCGGCGGGGGCCTTGGCGCCGAACAGCTCGCGCACGATGGCCTCCGCGTCCTCGTCGCCGACGTAGTGATGGACGAGCCGCTCGATCTCGGGCGCGGACAGGATCGCGGGCGCGCCCGGGGCCGGCTTGTCCTCGACCGCGACCCCCACGAAGGCGGCGGCCTGGGCCCGATCGTCGGCGTCCTGCTCGGTGAGCAGCGACACCACCACGAAGAGCCCCACGTTGAAGAAGAAGGACCAGAAGACCCCGTGGCTGATGGTATCGAGCCCTTCGAGCCCGAGGAATGCGGTGGGGCGCAGCAGCCACAGGCCGAACGGCCCGTCCGCCAGGAACGAGGCGCCGAAGATCTCCTCCTTGCCCAGGGCCGGCAGGATGAGCGTGTAGAACCACACGAAGAAGCCGGCCGAGATTCCCACGTAGGCGCCCCGGCGGTTGCCGCGCCGCCAGTAGAGGCCGAGCAGGATGGCGGGCGCGCACTGGGCCACCGCGATGAAGGAGAGCAGCCCCATCTCCACCAGGAGGAGCTGGCCGTGCTCCATGCGCGCCCACGCGAAGCCGAGCGCCACCACCGCCAGCATCGCGAGGCGGGTGTAGAAGAGGGTGATCCAGTAGATGTCCTCCATGCGCCGGCGCCGCAGCAGCATGGGCAGGATGATGTCGTTGGTGATCATCTTGGACAGGGCGAGCGAGTCCACCACGATCATGGCGGTGGCCGCCGAGAAGCCGCCCAGGAACACGAGCACCGAGATGAGCTGGCTGTCGAAGGCCAGCGGCAGGCGGAGGATGAACCCGTCGGCCTGCGCGCCCGCCTCCGGGAAGACGAGCAGGCCCGCGAAGGCGATCGGCAGCACGAAGATGTTGATCAGGAACAGGTAGAGCGGGAAGGACCAGGAGACCGCGTTGACGTCGCGCTCGCGCTGGTTCTGGACGACCAGCACGTGGAACTGGCGCGGCAGGAACATCACGGCCAGCATCGAGATCACGAGCATGGCGGTCCAGCGCGCGTAGGAGGCGGTGCCCGCCTGGTCGAGGGTGAGCAGGCGCGACAGCTCGGGATTCGCCGCCACCTGGCCGAAGAGATCGGCGAACCCGCCGAAGAGCCCCCACGTCACGTAGACGCCGACCAGGAGGAAGGCGAGGAGCTTGACCACCGACTCCACCGCCACCGCGGTCATGAGGCCGGTCTGCCGCTTGGTGAAGTCGAGGTTGCGCGCGCCGAAGAGGATGCCGAAGAGGGCGAGGGTCACCGCCACCACCAGGGTCGGGTCGAAGACCTCGAGCACCGATTCCTCCCGGAGGATCATCCGGAACGACGCGGACACCGCCTTCAGCTGCAGCGCGATGTACGGGATCATGCCGCAGACCACCAGGGCCGCCACCAGCGTCCCCAGCGACGCCGACTTGCCGTAGCGGCTCGAGATGAAGTCGGAGACCGAGGTGATGCGCTGCTCCTTGGACACCCGCACGAGCTTGCGCAGCAGCACCGGCCACAGGAGCGCCACGCAGGCCGGCCCCAGGTAGATGGTCAGGAACTCGAGCCCGCGGTTGGCGGCCAGGCCCACGCTGCCGTAGAAGGTCCACGCGGTGCAGTACACCGAGGCGGCGAGCACGTAGATCAGCGTGGCCGGGCGGCCCCGGGCCAGGCGCGGGGCGAAGGCCTCCGCCACCGACGCGACCAGGAAGAGGAAGGCCAGGTAGCCGAGGACGATGGAGAGGAGCGCGGTGGGCGACAGGCCGCTCACGACTCCTCCTCGGGCGCGCGGAGGCGCCGGGCCAGCGCGATCAGGACCGCGACCATGGCGGCCCAGACCGCGAAGAGGTAGAGCACCAGCGCGGGCACCCCCAGGATCAGGACGGGGTGGTTGGCGATGGCGAGCAGCGGCCAGACGAGGCACGCCCCGAACAGCAGGAAGCAGGCGACCAGCAGCTCCGCGGCCTTCATTGGCTTGGCGGAGTATAGCTCAGGGCCGAGGCTCGGAGCTCGGGCCCGGCGAGCTAGCGGGGTGGGCCGAGGAAGCGGCGGGTGACGAGGTCCTGGAAGCCTTCTTCCAGCTCGGCGGCGACTTCGCGGGCGACCGTCTCGGCGTCGCCGGGGCGTTCGGTCTCGGGGCCCGGCGCCCAGCCTTCCAGGTAGGCCTCGCTCTCGGTGGCGCCCTCGCGCATGGCCAGGGCGTCGATCAGGTCCTGGAAGCGCTGGGAGAGCGGGACGCGCACGGTGTGCTCGCCGTCCATCGCCTCCACCAGCGAGGGGAGATCGCGCCACTGGATGATCCGGTATCGCGCCATCGCGGCGATATTGTAGCGGAACCGGGCGCCTTCCCTTGACAACCCAGAAGGCCCCCCGTAGCCTCCGTGACAAGGAGACGCCCATGATCGACGTGAAGACGGCGGACCGGGAGCTGCAGACGTACCTGCGCCCGCAGACGTTCCCGGTGGCGATCCGCATGCTCAAGGCGGGCGAGGAGATCCCGGAGCGCGCGCGCCGGCCCGCCCGCGACTTCAAGAAGCTCTCCATGAGCTGCCAGGTCATCGACATGTCGCGGCGCTACGGCTGGACCATCGCGCTGACCCGCGAGGACCACATCTGCTCGCTCGGCATCACCGCGATCGGCTTCGACAAGCCGCTGCCCATCTACAACGTGGGCACGCTGTGCGAGGGCATGTACACCGAGACCAAGGCCGCGGGCCAGCGCTCCGAGGCCGCCATCGACAAGTTCGCGCCCGGCGAGTACCACTGCCTGCTGGTGGCCCCGCTCGACCGCGCCACCTTCGAGCCGCACGTGGTCTGCGTCTACGCCAACCCGGCCCAGGTGATGCGCCTGACCCAGGCCGCGCTCTGGAAGCGGGGCGGCCGGCTCACGTCCTCCTTCGAGGGCCGCGCGGTCTGCGCCGACATCGTCGTGACGACCATGCAGACCGGCGAGCCGCAGGTGATCCTCCCCTGCTCGGGCGACCGCATCTTCGGCCAGACCCAGGATCACGAGATGGCGTTCTCCATCCCGTGGGAGCGGATGGAGGAGATCGTGGAGGGCCTGCGCGGCACCCACAACGGGGGCATCCGCTACCCCATCACCCAGTTCATGGAGTACGAGGCCAAGCTGCCGCCGCGCTACATGGAAGTGAACAAGCTCTGGGACGCCGAGGCGGGCAAGACCAAGCCTGGTCAACCGCGACCGGGTGGTGGCGGCCTACAAGCGCTCCTTCTCGGACCGGGTGCCGGTCTACCCGATCGTGGCCTCGTTCGCGGGCACGCTCGACGGGCTCAGCATCGAGGAGTACTGCACCAACCCGGTGAAGGCCATCAACGCGATGATGAACTACTACGAGCGCTACCAGCCGGACGTGGTGCTCGCGTACAACGATCTCGCCAAGGAGGCGGAAGCCTTCGGCTGCGGCGTCAAGTACTCCGACTACGTGGTGCCCTCGATCGAGACGCACCTGCTCGAGGACAAGGCGGACCTGGCCAAGCTCCGGATGCCCGATCCCTACAAGACCGCGCGGCTGCCCGGCTTCCTCGAGCAGTGCGAGGCCCTCGTGAAGGCGGCGCCGCCCGCCGCCACCGGCGCGGTCGCGGTGGGGCCGTGGACGATCGCGATGCTGCTGCGCAACCCGGAGATGATGCTGCTGGACACGTTCGAGGACCCGCAGTTCATCCACGACGTGATGCGGCTGACCACCGACTTCTGCAAGCTCTGGGGCGACGCGATCGTGAAGACCAAGATCGGGCTCTCGTTCTCCGAGCCCACCGCCTCCATCAGCCTGGTCTCGCCGGACAACTACCGGGAGTTCATCGCGCCCTACCACAAGGAGCTGGTGGACCACTTCAAGGCGAAGAAGGTGGGCGTCACCGCGCACATCTGCGGCGTCACCTACCCGATCTTCGAGGACCTGATCGGCTGCGGCTTCACCACGATCTCGTTCGACCTGGACCAGCAGTCCGATCCGTCGCTGCACGTGGACCAGCTCGAGCGCTTCATGCAGGTCGTCAAGGGGCGCGCGGTGGCCATCGGCAACGTGGACGCGACGATGTTCGAGAAGGCCACCCGGGCGCAGATGGAGGCCGAGGTGCGGCGGTGCATCGACACCGCGGCCAAGCACTCGGGGTTCATCCTGTCCACGTCGTGCGAGATCCCGCCGCGCTCGAATCCCGAGATCGTCAAGTGGTTCATGGACACCGCCCACGATCTCGGGCGCTACGAGAAAATCCTCTAGGCGCGCGCGCGGGCAAAAACAAAGGGCGCGGTGAGTGATCCCGCGCCCTTGTCGTCTCCGCTCGCGTTCGAGCGAGCTACCAGCGGAAGGGCTTCTTGGAGGGGGGCACGCCGTAGGCGCCGCGATCGCCGCCGCCCCCACGCCCGCCACCACCACCGCCCGGCCGACCGCCGCCACGGGGTCCGCCCGGTCCGCGCCCGCCACCGCCCGAGCCGGGCGTCCGCGGGTTCGACACGTTCACCGTGATCTTGCGGCCGTCCAGGTCCTTGCCGTTCAGCTCGGAGATGGCCCGCTGTGCCTCCTCGGAGGTCGCCATCTCGACAAAGCCAAAGCCCCGCGACTGGCCGGAGAACTTGTCCGTGATCACGGACGCCGACTCCACCGTCCCGCACTGGGCAAAATACTCGCGAAGGGTCTCACTGGTCGTGGAATAGGACAGACCACCCACGTACAGTTTCGCAGCCATGTGGTTCTCCTTCGGTCACTCTTCCGCTTCGTACGCGCCCCAATACTCGGAAGAGCCAATATCGGAGGCGAGGGCGCCGCCGGCGGCGGCGCATCGGGCAATACTGTACACCAGGAGCGGGGCCTCCGCCACGGCGGAGACCTGGCCGCGGACCCTAGTAGGTGAGCATCAACCCGGTGCCGTTGACCGTGGGCCCGACCTCACGCTCGGCGGGAACCGGCACGATGCCCGGCCGCGCCACCTCGGTGCTGCTCTGCGGCGGCTGCGCCACGCGGTGAACGGACTCGCTCGTGTAGGCGAGCAGCCCGATCAGCCCCAGCGCCAGCGCCACCGTCAGCGCGAAGATCCATCGCTTTCCCATGGATTCGCGCTCCTACCGGCAGACCGTCTCGACCCGCTCGCGGGCATCCCGGCGCGCGGGTGCTCCCTTGGCGGGCAGCTCGATCTTCGCGAGCAGATCACCCAGCGCGAAGGGCCGGGTCATGACGCGAAAGCCCTGCAGCTCGAGATTGACCAGGTCCTCGACCTTCGCCCCCGCGTCCACGGTGAGGATCACCGGCACGCCGGGCGCCACCGCCTCGAACAGGCGCGCCTGGTCGCCCCGGGCCATCCGCAGCATGCCCGCTTCCGCCAGCACCAGCGAGACCGGCGCATCGAGCAGATACCGCACGCCCTCGCAGAGCGTCTCGGCCATGCGCACCGCCACCCCCTGCTCGAGACACTCCATGGCCAGGGCCTGCGCCCGGTTCCGGTCCCCATCGATCGTCAGTAGCCGAATCATCTGTCTCCCCTCTATCCATTCAGTACGAGTCGAACCATGTCGTATAGATTCAACCTCTGTGCCACCGGATTCACCAAACAATGATGCCTGCGATAACAACCTCTTGCGGGCCGTCGCCAAGGAGCGGGACCGTCGCCGATTCGGGCGTTGTGCCCGATCGGCTGACGCGGAGCGGTACTTTGGAGACGCGCACTTACAGAACGGATCCATGCCGGCCATGCCATCGGGGGAACCTGCCACCTCAGGCCAGGTGTGCGGACTCACCAGGAACAGCGATTCGCGCCGGACTGCGAGCTACGGGTTATCTCGAGTACGCCGCGAATCCCCGCTCCTTAGCGATCATCGGCACGGACTCTCCTTGAGAGGCCTGGGGCAGTCATGGGCCCAAGGTCCACTAGGCGCGCACGGGGCGACCGCTTCACACTGGCCGCTGCCTGCACCCTGGCCTTCGGGTTGGCGCCGCTGGCGCCGCGACTCTGGTGAATCTGGCGTGTCGAAGCGGCCAATGCCGGGAGGTCGAGCATGGACAAGCCCACCCTTCGCCGCATGATTCAGAACAAGCTCGCCGATGGGCGTCTTCCCCACCACTACATCCCCCGCGTGTGGGGCGGCCCGGGCAACGGGGAGATCTGCGACGGCTGTGACGAAACAGTGACAAAGGCCCAGATGGTGATGGAGGGGCTGAGCGGGAAGGACTTCGGTGTGCAGTTCCACCTCGCATGCTTCTATGTGTGGGACGCGACGCGCCGAGTCCTTGGGTATAAGCCGAGCGGGCCGGCGGACTAGTCTCGTCACACGCGGCTCCTTTTTCGGGTACTCCGCCTCGGGCGGCGTCACCAGGTGTACGGGGCGACGAGAGCTCGAATCTCCGGCGACAAGGGATCGACGAAACGCAGTCGCCGCGAGATGGGATGGTTCGGCAGATGCTCGAGAAGCGCTCGGGCGCGAAGGTGTGTCACCGAGCCCGAGGCATCAGTCCGGATCGCAAACGCGGCATAGCGCGCCGGCCCCTCGTCCGCGGCCCGAGCGACAAGATCCCAGAATACGCCGGGACTCGGCCACGCCTTCCATGGGTTGAGCGGGAGGTGCTGACGCGGCCACCCCAGGACGTTCTTGGCGAGCCGCTTGTGCCATGGATTCCAGGCGCGGTGGTAATCGTAGGACGTGAGCGGCACCATCAGCATCGGGCGCGCGTCGGTCGCGGAGGTTGCCGGTGAGCCAAGGGCCGCGCGCGATGGATAGTAGGGGCGGCGGGGATACTGCCGAAAATCCGGCGACGGCGCCGTAGTGTAGGCGCCGAACGTCGCGCCGTCGCGCAGCGCGTCCAGGCCCGGCTCCGCCGTGACGTCCACCTCGATCCCGAGGGCGATGGCGCGATCCACGACGGCATCGGTGACAAAGAACCACCCTGACTCGCTCGACGCGGCGGCTCTCCGAAGCATCGCTCGAACGTGTGCGCGGCCATGTCGAGGCAGTGCGTCGTCCAGCCGGTGTCCGCATGATCGGAGTATGAAACCTGCCGCTGTTCGTCCCAGCGATAGTAGTGCACGTGAATCCCGAACGGATCACCCTGTGCGCGCAACTGCTCGATCCGCGCGCGGTAGCGATCGACCACAAAATCGGCCCGCCCGTAACAACGCTCGATGTCGGGATCCAGTCGCAGAAACCAGGTGGGCCGCACGGCCGCGCCGGAGCGGTCTGCCAGCGGCCGGCGCAGTCGTTCCACGAGATCCGCCATCGTGACGAAGCCGCTCCAGGGTGGGAGTCCGGGCCCGGGCTGAAAGTCATCGGGCTCGATATCGATGCGCCAGATCGCGGGAATCGGCTTCATGCTTCGGCGTGGAGGATTCCGGGAGAGCGCGTCTGGATCTGCGGGCCACCCGGCTCAAGCAGATGAAGACGCTTCAGCACCCTTCGCGGGCCACCCGCGGCGGAACCACCATGTAAGCACAGTCTACGCCTCCGCTCTGCCGCCGCGGGGGAGTATCCCCATCCCATCCGGAGACGAGCCGCCGTCGCGCTGGTGACCCTGCTGGTCCTGTCGGGCTGCGCCTCGAGCGGGCTCCGCGCCCAGTGCGAGCGGCATCGTGGCTGGTGGCGGCCCGGTGGCGTGCGCGACGGCTTCTGCGAATTCGACAGCCAGATGTGACGGCGGGGCCTACTTGTAGGCGTCGGGCGAGATGCCGTACTCCTGGATCTTGCGGTAGAGCGTCTTCGGATCGATGCCGAGCACGGTGGCCGCCTTCGCGCGGTGCCCGCCCACCTGGCGCAGCGTGGTGATGATGTGCTGGCGCTCCATCTGCTCCAGGCTGCCGCCGGCTGCCGCGCGCGGCGCGCCATCGCCGCGGATCTCGTCGGGCAGGTCCGCGGGCTGGATCACGTCGCCCGGGGAGAGGATCAGGGCGCGCTGCACCGCGTGCTGCAGCTCGCGGACATTGCCGGGCCAGCCGTAGCGCTCGAGCGCCTCCATGGCCGCGTCGGACAGGCGCTTGCGCCCGTAGCTCGCGTTCTGCTCGAGGAAATGCTCCACGAGCCGGCGCACGTCCTCGCGCCGGTCGCGCAGCGGCGGCAGCGTGATCGTGATGGTGTTGATGCGATAGAAGAGGTCCTGGCGGAACCCGCCGGTCCTGATCGCCTCCGCGAGGTCGCGATTGGTGGCCGCGACCAGCCGCATGTCCACCGTGCGCCGCCGCGTGCCGCCCACCCGGAAGAAGGCGTGCGACTCGAGCACCCGGAGCAGCTTCACCTGGCTCTCCGGCTCCATCTCGCCGATCTCGTCGAGGAACAGCGTGCCGCCGTCGGCCAGCTCGATGAGGCCGGGCTTGGTGGCGATCGCCCCCGTGAACGCGCCCTTCTCGTGGCCGAACAGCTCGCTCTCGAGCACCTCGCGCGCGAGCGCGCCGCAGTGGATGGGCACGAAGGCCTGCTGCGCGCGCGGGCGACCGGTCGTGGATGGCCCGGGCCACCAGCTCCTTGCCGGTGCCGCTCTCGCCCAGCACCAGCACCGACGAATCGGTGGGGGCCACGCGGTCCACCAGGCGGAGGACCTCCTCCATCTTCGGGCTGCTGGTGATGATGCCCTGGTAGCCCGGCTCGTCGAGCTGGGCGCGCATGACCACGTTCTGGCGCATGAGGCGGGCCTTCTCGGCCGCCTTGCGGATCAGGATGTCGAGCTCCTCGATACGCGCCGGCTTGGTCAGGTAGTCGTAGGCGCCGAGCTTCATGGCCTCGACCGCGGTGGACACTTCCTGGAAGCCGGTCATGACGATGACCTGCGGAGCCTCCGGGAAATCCTGCAGCTCGCGCAGCACCTCGATGCCCTCGACGTGGGGCATCTTCATGTCGAGCAGCAGCACGTCGGGCACGTCGTCCTTGAGCTGCTCGAGCGCGGCCCGCCCGTCGGCCACGCCGGAGACCGCGTGGCCTTTGCGCAGCAGTTCGCGAACCAGGAGCTCGCGCAGGTTCTTCTCGTCGTCGGCCACCAGCACCCGGATCGGCGCGGTCACGAGCGCGTCACCGGCAGGATCACACGGAAGGTGGTGCCGGCGCCCACGCGGGAGTCCACCTCGAAGCGGCCGTCGTGGTCGGCCACGATGCCCTGGGCGATGGCCAGGCCGAGCCCGGTGCCCTGCCCCGGCGGCTTGGTGGTGAAGAACGGGTCGAACACGCGCGGCAGGATGTGCTCGGGAATGCCCGGGCCCTCGTCGGTGAACGCGATCTCGACCTCCTTCGGCGTTGCGCCGGCGGGTGGTCACGGTCAGGGTCCCGCGCCCGTCCATCGCGTCGAGGGCATTGCTCGCGAGCCCGAGGAACACCTGGCGGAGCTGGCCCTCGTTGACCACCACGTCGGGCAGCTCGGCGTCGAGGCGCCGCTCGAGCCGGCTCTGGGCGTAGCGGGACTGGTGCCCGATCAGCTCCAGCACCTTGTCCACCAGCACGTTCAGATCGGCCGGGGCGCGCCGGCTGCCCGGGTCGCGCACGAAGTGGAGCAGGCTCCCGGTGATCTCCTTGCAGCGGTACGCCTCCTCCTCGATGAGCCCGAGATAGCTCGGGAAGTCCTTGAAGGCATCCAGGTCGCGCAGGTGCGGATCGTGCGCCCGCTCCTTCAGCGCTTCCGCGCAGCCCGCGATGGTGGCGAGCGGGTTGTTCAGCTCGTGCGCCACCCCGGCGGCCAGCCGCCCCGCGGTGGTGAGCCGCTCGGTCAGCACCATCTGGCGCTCGAGCCGCTTCTGCAGCGTGATGTCCTCCACCAGGACCAGCAGGTGGGTGGCCTGCGGGGCGCGGAGCGGGGTCGCGGTCAGACGCACGGTGAGGGTCTCGCCGCCCGCGGGCAGCTCCTCCTCGGTATGGCGCACCTCGCGCGCGGTCACCGCACCCTGCAGAAACGCGTGCACCGCGGCCACCTTGGCGGGCGGCATGAGCTCCGCGAAGGGCCGGCGCGCGGCGGCCTCCACCGGCACCAGCGCGGCGCCTTCCCGGTTCGTGCTGATCACGCGCAGCTCCGCGTCGAGCACGAAGAGGCCGAGCGGTAGCGTCTCCAGCACCACCTCCACGAAGCGCCGCTGCTCGTCGAGCTCGTGGGTGCGCGCCTCCACCATCGCCTCCAGGCGCTCGGAGTAGGTGCGGACCGAGCTGAACAGGCGCGCGTGCTCCAGCGCCATCGCGGCCTGGTCCGCGAACGCGGAGACCAGCGACTCCTCCTCGGCGCTGAAGTGGTGGACGTCGGTCCGGAGCACGGTGAGGGCGCCGATCGTCTGGTCGCCCACGATCAGCGGCGCCGCCAGCATGGAGCGCAGGCCCGCCTGCGGGTACCGCACCCGGGGATCGCGGTAGAGATCCGCGGTCTGCACCGGCCGCCGCTCCTTGACCGCGACGCCGGTGATGCCCTCGCCCACCCGCAGGCGGATCGCGTGCAGATCCTCGGCGGGCAGGTCGAGGCTGGCGGTGGCGGTCAGCTCGCCGGTCGCCGCGTCCAGCGTGAACAGGCCGCACGACTGCACCTCCAGCACCTCGCGGGCCTGGTGCAGGATGAGCCGCACCGTCTCGCTCACGTCGAGGCTCTGGTTGACCGCGTGGCCCGCGCGCAGCAGGGCCTGGGTCTCCCGGGCGCGCCGCTGCGTCTCCTCGAAGAGGCGCGCGTTCTGGATCGCGATACCGGCCTGGTCCGCGAAGCTCTCCAGCACCGCCTGCTGGCGGTCCCCGAAGACGCGCGGCTCGGTGGAGAAGGCGGAGATGACGCCGATGATCTGGCCGCCGACCCGCAGCGGCACGCTCAGCATCGAGCGGATGCCTTCCTTCTCGTCCAGGTCCCGCCGCGCGGAGCGCGGGTCCTCGCGGAGATCGTCGGAGCGCACCGCCCGGCCCGACGAGACGGCGAGGCCGATGAGCCCCTCCCCCACCCGCACCGACAGATGCTGCCACTCCGGGGTCCGGAAGCCGTGCGCCGCCGCCTGCTCGATCAGGGTCCGGTCGTCGGGGCTCAGGAGCCCGATGCCGCAGCCGGTGCTCCCCATGAGCGAGGTGACGGAGCGGCTGATCGTCTCCAGCACCGAGGGCAGGTCGAGCCGCGCGGTGATGAGCTGGCTCGTGCGATTGAGCGCGGCCAGCTCCTCGGCCCGGCGCGCGCTCTCCGCGTGCAGGCGCGCGTGCTCCACCGCCGAGGCGAGCGGCCGCGCGATCTCCATGAGGACCTCCACGTCGGTGTCCGTGAAGGCGTGGGGCTCGCGGTGGGTGACGTTCAGGGTGCCGATCACCTCGCCCTGCGAGAGCAGCGGGGCCAGGATCGCCGACCGGAAGCCGCGCCGCGACAGCAGCTCGCGGCTCACCGCCGGGATGGACGGATCGGTGGTGGCGTCGTCCACGCGCCGCGGCGCCCGCTGGCTCGCGACCCACGCGGTCAGGGTCCCGGCGGTCGGCATGCGGAAGTCGAAGACCTCGGGCAGCGCGGTGTGCGCGGCCACGTCGAGGACCCGGAAGTCCCCTCGCTCACGATCGAGCAGCGTCACGCCGAGGGCGTCGAAGCGGATCAGCCGGGCGACCGCCTCCGCGGTCTTGCCGTACACGCGATCGAGCGGCAGGGTCGTCGCGGCGAGGGCCATCACCTCGTTGATGACCTCGAGCCGGATGGTGCGCTGCCGCAGGCGCCACACGTGCTCGAGGGCGTGGCCGAACTCGCGCGGGAAGCTCGGCGGGATCGTCTCGCGGCCGAGCCCGCGCGCGCCGCCCGGCCCGAGCAGCACGAGCCCGCCGACGGGATGCGCGGCATCGCCGAGCGCCGCGCTCAGCACCGCGGTGTCGCGGGAGCGGAGACCCGGCGGCGGCTCGGCCAGCTTCTCGACCTTCACGCCCCGCACGGACTGCTCGAGCCGCGCCTGGATCCAGCGCTCGAGGGCGGAGCCGCGCCGCGCGCCCACGATCACGTCCATCGGCGCGCCGTCGCCGGGGCGGAAGCGCAGGCCGCCCGCGCGGGCGCCCGAGAGGGCCACGAGCTGCTTGAGCGTGCGCGCGAAGCCCGCCTCGGAGGACGCGGCGCGGCCCAGGGTGGCCAGCAGGTCGGGGAAGAGGCGCCCGATCTTCATGCGCGTGGCCTCAGAGCGGCGGGCCGGCGGTGAAGCCGATCACGCGCTCGCACCAGGCCGCCGCCGCCAGCAGCCGCGCCTCGCTCCACGGGGCGGCCACGAGCTGGACGGCCAGCGGCAGGCCGCCCTCGACTCCGGTCGGCAGCGTGATGGCGGGCATCCCCAGGAAGCTCCACGGCGAGCAGAACGACGGATCGCCCGTCGAGCCGAGCCCGCGGGGCGCCGGCGCGCCGATGGTCGGCAGGAGGAACGCGTCGTAGCGCGTGGCGATCGCCCCCACCGCCGCGCGCACCTGCCGTCGGGCGGCCTGCGCGGCCAGGTACGCGGGCGCGGAGATCGCGTGGCCCAGCTCGATCAGCTCCTTGATCTTCGGCGGGTACTCGGCCGCGTGCGCGGCGAAGAGCGGGGCGTGCGCGGCCGCCGCCTCCGCGCGGAGCACGGTGGCGCCCACGTCGTAGATCGACGCGAACGCGTCGGGCAAGGTCACGTCCTCCAGCCGCGCGCCGGCGGTCTCGAGGCCGCGCGTGATCGCCTCCAGGTGCTTGCCCATCTCGGGCGTCGCGCGCGCCAGGAACGACGCGAGCACGCCGACGCGGGGCGCGGGCGGCTCGGTGACCGCGCCCACGTAGTCGTCCGGCGCGGGATCGCCGCGCGGCCAGCACCGCGAGCGCGAGCGCGCAGTCCTCCACCGCCCGCGCGAAGACGCCGACGTGGTCGAGGCTGCCCGCCAGCTCGAGCACGCCCGCCGCGCTGATCCGGCCGTACGTGGGCTTGAACCCCACGACGCCGCAGTACGCGGCCGGCCGCAGCACCGAGCCCACCGTCTGCGATCCGAGCGCCAGCGGCACCATGCGCGCGGCCACCGCGGCGGCGGGACCGCTCGAGGAGCCGCCGGGCGTGTGCTCGGCATTCCACGGGTTGCGCGTGACCGACGGGTCGAGATAGGCGAAGGGCGTGGTGGCGAGCTTGCCCATCGGCACCGCGCCCGCGCCGCGCAGCGCCGCGACCGACGGCGCGTCCACCGCCGGGGTCCGCGTGGCCCAGGCGGGCGCGCCCGACGTGGTGGGCACGCCGGCCGCGTCGAAGATGTCCTTCAGCGCGATGGGCACGCCGTGGAGCGCGCCCATGAAGCGTCCCTCGCGGGCCTCGATGTCGCGCTGCACCGCCACCCGCGCGGCCGCGTCGCGGTCGAGCCGCACCCACGCGCCGACCGCGGGCTCGATCGCGTCGATGCGCTTGAGGCAGGTCGCGAGCAGATTGGACGGCGACAGCGTGCCGGCGCGGATGCGCCGGGCGGCCTCGGCGGCTCCCAGCTCGTACATGGCCGCCATGGCTCAGTGCAGCGCGTCCAGGACCTCAGCCACGACCTCGAAGCGGCCGAAGGACGGCATCAGGTAGACGCCGGCGTGGTGATGGGTGCGCACGTCGCGCAGGAGGCCCTGGGCCATCTCGATGCCCGCGCGGAGCCCGCGCTCGCCCGCCTCCTTCATGCGCGCCCGCACCGCGTCGGGCACCGTGATGCCCGGCACCTCGTTGTGCAGGAACTCGGCGTGGCGCGACGAGTGGAGCGGCATGATGCCCACGACCAGGGGAATCGGGGCGCGGGTCCGGGCGAAGAACCGGTCGAGCACGTCCAGATCGTAGATGGGCTGGGTCTGCACCCAGCGCGCGCCCGCCTCGACCTTGGCGAGGAAGCGCTCCATCTCGCGCGCCGGCTCCTCGCTGGCCGGGTTGAGGGCCACGCCCACGCTGAACGACGTGGGCTCGCCGATGGAGGTGCCGGTGGCGTCGAGCCCGCGGTTCATCTCGGCGAGGATGCGGATGAGGCCGATCGCGTCCACGTCGAACACCGCGGTGGCGTTGACGTAGTCGCCGGTGCGCGGCGGGTCGCCGGTCATGGCCAGGATGTTGCGGATGTCCATCGCGTGGGCGCCGAGGAGATCCGCCTGGATGCCCATCAGGTTCCGGTCGCGGCAGGTGAAGTGCATGTTGATGTCGAGCCCGGTCGCGTCCCGCACCAGCATCGCGGTGGGCAGGACCGACATCCGCACGCGGCCCAGCGAGCCGTCGTTGATGTCCACGATCTCGACCCCGCGCTCCTTGAGGAGCTTCGCCCCCTGCACGAGCTTCTCGATGTTGTGGCCGCGCGGCGGATCCAGCTCGACCGTGACGAGGAACTCGCCCGCGTCGAGCCGGCGCTGCAGCAGGGTGGGCGGGGCGCTGGTGGCGAGGCCGGAGGGCTCGGCGATCTCCACCCGGGCGCGCCGGGCCGGCTCGACGCGCGCGGCGCTGCGCTGGGGCGACCAGCCGGTCGAGCGCCTCCCGCATCGCGCGGATGTGCTGGGGCGTCGTCCCGCAGCAGCCGCCGACCAGCCGCGCGCCGCTCGCGATCATCCGCGCCGCGTAGTCCGCCATGTAGGTCGGCGAGGAGAGGTACATGAGCCGCTCCCCCACCCGGCTCGGCAACCCCGCGTTGGGCTGGATGACCACGTGGAGGCCGCCCGCCTCCGGCACCATCTGCTCCAGGATGTCGTAGAGCACGCTGGAGCCGACCGAGCAGTTGGCGCCCACCGCCTGGATCGGCAGCTCCCGTAGCGTGCGCACGACCTCGGCCGCGGTGCGGCCGGTGAAGGTCACGCCCTCGTCGGTGAACGCCACCTCGGCGAGGATCGGCAGGTCGGTCAGGGCGCGCACCGCCTCCACCGCGAGCCGCATCTCGGTGAGATCCGAGAAGGTCTCGATCACGAAGGCGTCGATGCCGCCCTCGAGCAGCCCCTCCGCCTGCTCGTGGAACGCGGCGCGCGCGTCCGCCGGCTCGATGCTGCCGAGCGGGGCCAGGTACTTGCCGAGCGGGCCGATCGAGCCCAGCACCAGCACGTCGCGGCCCATGCTCTCGCGCACGTCGCGCGCCAGCTTGGCCCCGCGCAGGTTGATCTCGCGCACGCGCGCCTGCAGCCCGTGGATGCTCAGCTTGAAGCGGTTGGCCCCGAAGGTATTCGTCTCGATGGCGTCGCAGCCCGCCGCGATGTACTCCGCGTGCACCGACTGCACGAGCTTGGGCTCGTTGAGGTTGAGCACGTCGAAGCAGGCGTCGAGGGCGACGCCGCGCGCGTAGAGCAGCGTGCCCATGGCGCCGTCGCAGAGGAGCGGGCGCTCGGCGAGGCGGGTGAGGAGGGGCGAGGGCATCGTTACTGCGGCCCCTCACCCTGCCCTCTCCCCAGAGGGGAGAGGGTGGCCGCGCTGCGGTCGCGGAGGAGGAGCAGGAGCTTGGCCACGACCTGGTCGGGATTGATCCCGGTGGTGTCCACCGTGAGGTCGGCCTGGCGGTAGTAGGGCTCGCGCGCGCGGTAGAGCGCCTCGATCTCGTCGCGCCCGCGCCCGGCCAGCATCGGCCGCGCGCCCGCGCGCTGCGCCCGCTCGTACACCGCGTCGAACTCGCCGCGCAGCCACACCACGGTGCCCATGGCCCGCAGCGCGTCGGGGCGCCCGTCGCGGCAGGGCAGGCCCCCGCCGGTGGCGATCACGTCGCCCGACTTGAGCGCGAGCAGCCGCACCGTCTCCTCCTCCAGCGCGCGGAAGTGGGCCTCGCCCCGCTCCGCGAAGATGTCCGGGATCGAGCGGCCCTCCTGGGCCGTGATCATGTCGTCGGTCTCCACGAAGCAGCGGCCGAGCCGGCGGGCGAGGAGCCGCCCCACGGACGATTTGCCCGCGCCCATGAAGCCGACCAGGATCACGTTGTCGCCCATGTGTCCACCCAGCCTATCACCACACCCCGTCGCCCGGCTCCCGCACCGTGGTGGCGGCGGGGGCCCGGCGATAGGCGCAGTCGCGCATCCAGCAGCGGCGGCACTGGGTGAAGTAGTGGTCCACCCGCGCCTCGGGGCCGATCCCCACCAGCCAGCTGATGCTCTTGCCCGGCGTCATGAAGCACGCCTCGTTCAGGCGCACGTCGATGCGGTCGCCCGGGCACAGGCGGAAGAGCGCCGCCTGCTCCGCGGTGTCCCATCCGGCGTAGCCGGGACTGATCCGGTTCGTGACCTTCGTCCCCGCCTGGAGCCCGGCCTGGCAGAGCAGATCGTTGGCGTACTCGGCCAGGCTCTCCGCCGCGGCCGACCCGACGCTGTCGAGCATCACCGCCAGGGGGAACTCGCGCGCGTCGAAGAGCTCGCGGACGCGCGTCTCGATGGCATCCCCCACCGTGCAGATGCCCGCGCCGACCGCTTCGATCGAGCCCCAGAGCCGCGCGATCTGCGGGATGTGGAGGCGCTCGCCGCCCGCGTCGAGACGATCCGCCGCGCCGCCGGTCACCGCGACCGCGCGGTAGACCACCCGGGGCGCCAGGAGGCGTCCGTCCCAGCGCGAGGGCTTCCTCGAAGATCGCCAGCACCTGGGCGCTGGGGACGTCCACGTCCTTCTTGTAGCCCTGGAAGCGCAGGACCTCGTCGCGGTCGATCGCGAGCGGCAGGCCCTCCAGGACGACCGGCGTCGGGAGAGAGGACGGAGAGCGCCGCGGTCACCGCGCGCGACGCGAGCGCACCACGTCGGCGATGAGGCGGATGTGCTCGGGGTTCGATCCGCAGCAGCCCCCGACGATGTTGCAGCCGGCGTCGAGGAGCGCCGGGTAGTCCTTGACCATCTCCTCGGGGCCGAGCTCGTAGGTGGTCCGCCCGCCGGTGGTGATCGGCAGCCCCGCGTTCGGATACGCGATGAGCGGCGCGTCGGTGACCTGCCGCATCTCGCGGATGATCACGATGGCCCGATCCGGCCCGCGCCCGCAGTTCATGCCCACGATGTCCGCGCCCGCGGCCAGGAGCTGCTTGGCCACGTCGGCCGGGCTCTCGCCCCACATCGTCCGGTCGCGGTCGTGCAGCTCCTCGTACTGGAAGAACATGGTGGCCATGACCGGCAGGTCCGCGACGGCCTTGCAGGCCCGGATCGCGGCCTCCGCCTCCTGCGGGAACATCATGGTCTCCACCGCGAAGCAGTCCACCCCACCCGCGGCAAGGGCCTGGGCTTGTTCCCGGAACGTCGCGAAGTACTCCTCGTCGGTGGCCACGTTCTTGCCGACCCCGTAGTCGAGCGGCAGGTAGCTGGTGGGCCCGATGGAGCCCGCCACGAAGCCGCCGGGCGGGCAGGCCGCGCGGGCCAGCCGCACGCCCTTCTCGTTCAGCTCGCCGGTGCGCGCGCCCATGTCGTGCCCCATGCGCTCGTCGTACTCGTGCAGCTTCAGCGCGGTCCCGCCGAAGGTGTTGGTCTCGACGAGGTGCGAGCCCGCGTCGAAGTAGCCCTGGTGGATCGAGCGCACCACGTCCGGGTGCGTGTCGTTCCAGAGCTCCGGGCAGTCGCCGTTGCCGAGGCCCGCGTCGAAGAGCGCGGTGCCGTAGCCGCCGTCGAAGACCAGGCGCTCGCCGGCGCGGAGGCGCTCCACGATCTCCCAGCCGCGCGCGCGGGCCGCCATCACGCGTTCACCGGCACGCCGAGCAGCTCCTTGGCGCGCACCACCGCGATCGTCGAATCCTTGGCGTAGCCGTCGGCGCCGATCTCGTCGGCGTAGGCCTGGTTCACGGGCGCCCCTCCGATCATGACCTTCACCCGATCGCGCAGCCCCGCCTTCTCGAGCGCGTCGATGGTGCGCTTCATCGCGGGCATCGTGGTGGTCATCAGCGCGGAGATGCCGACGATGTGCGCCGAGTGCTCCTGCACCGCGGCCACGAACTTCTCGGGGGCCACGTCCCGGCCCAGGTTGATCACCTTGAAGCCGGCGCCCTCGAGCATCATCGCCACCAGGTTCTTGCCGATGTCGTGCAGGTCGCCCTGCGCGGTGCCGATCACGATCACGCCCAGGTTCTGGTTCGCGCCGCCCGCGCTGGTGATCAGGGGCTTGAGCAGGTCGAGCCCCGCGTACATCGCCCGCGCGGAGAGCAGCACCTGGGGGACGTAGTACTCGTTGCGCCGGAACTTCTCGCCGACCACGTCCATGCCGGGAATCAGCCCGCGGAAGATCAGGTCCTTCGGATCCATCGAGAGGGCCAGGCCTTCCTGCGTCTTCCTGGCCACCGTGTCCTTGTCCCCCAGGATGAGCGCGCGCGCCATCACCGGGTAGTCGAAGCGCTCGTCGGTCAACGCTTCACCGTGCTGTAGCCGCCCTTCTGCCAGGCGGTCATGCCGCCGATGACGTTGTAGAAGTCGGTGAAGCCCGCGCGGCTCAGCGCGCTGATCACGAGGCTCGAGCGCAGCCCGCCCGCGCAGAGGACCGCCTTCGGCCGCCCCGCCGGGACCAGATCCTGGCGCGCCAGCGCCTCGCCCATGGGCAGGTGCACCGCGCCGTCGATGTGGCCCTCGTCCCACTCGAACGGCTCGCGCACGTCCAGCACCACGAGGTCGGGCCGCTCGTCCTTCATGGTGGCCAGGTCGTGCACGCTGATCTGCGGGACCCGGCCGACCGGCAGCCCCTGGCTCTTCCACTCGGTCATCCCCCACTGCAGATGGCCGGCGATCGTGTCGAGCCCGATGCGGCCGAGGCCGTCCACCGCCCGCGTGAGATCGGTGGGACTCGCCACCACCAGCACCATCGGCGCCTCCGGGGGCGCGAAGAGCCCGGCCCGGTTGGCGAACTGCGGGCTCTCGATCCAGACGTTGAGCGCCCCGGGCACGTGGGCCTCTCCGTACTCCTCGGGGCTCCGCACGTCGAGCACGCAGGCGCCCTTGTCGAGCAGCTCCCGGACCTGCGTCGCGGAGAGCGGCCGCGGCGCGCCGTTCTGCGGGCAGCGCCTGGGCGCGGTTGCGCGCGATGATGCGGTCGAAGTTGGGCGGCTTGGGCGGCAGCCCCGTCATGAGGCGCCGGACGAACTCCTCCGCGTCGGGCACCTGCAGCGCGGCATTGAAGCGCCGCTCGAAGCCGATGGTGGTCGCGGTCTTGCTCGACATGGCCCGCCCGCAGCTCGATCCGGCGCCGTGCGCCGGGTACACCTCGACGCTGTCGGGCAGCCGCAGGAGGCGCTCGGTGAGGCTCGCGTACAGGCTGGCCGCGGCCTGCTCGCCGCCGAAGTCGGGCCGGCCCACGTCGCCCACGAAGAGGGTGTCGCCGGTCAGCACGAACCAGGGCTCGGTGCCGCGGGTCAGATCGGTCACCAGCAGCGCGATGCTGTCGGGCGTGTGACCGGGCACGTGCAGGACCTGGAGCGCCACGTTGCCGATCCGGATCTCCCGGCCGTGCTCCACCGGGTCGTGCGCGAAGGCGGCATTGGCGGCGGCGTGGATGTGGATCCGCGCCCCGGTCTTGGCGGCCAGGGCCTGGTTGCCCGACACGTGGTCGGCGTGCACGTGGGTCTCGAGGATGCTGGTGACCGTGAGGCCCTTGCGCCGGGCCATCGCCACGTAGTCGTCCACGCGATCGCGGGCCGGGTCCACGATGGCCGCCTGCCCGGCCTGGGAGCAGCCGATCAGGTAGGACAGGCAGCCCGACTCCTCGTTCAGGATCTGCTGAAAGATCACGCGCAAAGTATGCCACACGGGACGGAGGAAGCGCCACGCCGCCAGAGCGCGCAGCGGAAAAATTACCGAGCGTGGCATGCTCGATAGGTGATGGCTCTTCGACATGTGGCGCTGGTGGTCGCGCTGGGCCTGACGGCCTGCGCGGCTCCGCTGCGGACCTTCAGCGATCCCGAGCAGGCCCGGATCGACGAGTACGAGCGGGCCGCCCGGCAGATCCTGGAGTCGCGCGGGATAAAGGGCGCGCCGCCGGCGGTGCGGATCGGTGAAGATGCGGCGCTCTCGGCGATGGCCCGCCCGGCCGCCTTCTTCACCCCGCGCACCGGCTTCAGCGATATCGGCCGCCCGGGCCGCATCTTGATCAATCGGGCGGTGGTCGCCGACGACTTGATCGCCCAGGCCGTGCTCAGCCACGAGCTCGCCCACTTCGTCCTGGGCCATGGCGACGGCCGGTGCCAGAGCCGTCGCCACGAGTGCGAGGTCGAGGCGCACGTCGCGAGCGTGGAGCTCCTGATGACCGGCTGGGATCTCGACTACGGAGACGCCGTCCGCCTCCAGTACGCCTACCTCAAGAGCGTGGTCCTGGCGGTCCGGCGAGAGGAGCCAAACCCGTCCCGCGTCGCCGGGGACCCCTGCCGGGAGCTCGAGGAGTTCGCGGCCCGGTTCAAGACCTCCTCCGCTTGCGAGTGAGGGCGCTGATGCCCTTTGGACACGCTCAGTTGCGGCCCTCGAAACCCGCCCAATTCCCTCGGATTGACCCCCTCTCGCTGCTAGACTAGTATGCGCGGAAGTGCCAACCGCCTGAAACGGGGGGACTCACGGCCTCATGAAGGGCTTCATTGAAGATTAAGGTCCTCGGGACCTACGGCAGCGAAGGACCGGGGCAGAGGCCGACCGCCTTTCTCGTCGACGACCGCGTGCTGGTGGACGCGGGGACCGTCGGGGGCGCCCTCTCGGTGCCCGAGCAGATCCAGATCCAGCACGCGCTGATCAGCCACGCGCACCTGGACCACACCGCCGGGCTCGCGTTCCTCACGGACACGCTCGCGATGGTGGCGCCCGACCGCCGGGTCACCGCCTGCAGCATCGCGCCCGTGGTGGAATCGCTCCGCACCCATGCCTTCAACGACACGCTCTGGCCGAACTTCACGAACATCCCGTCGGCCGCGCAGTCCGTGCTGGGCTTCCGCGAGCTGCCCGAGGAGGGGGAATCGCGAGTCGGCGAGCTCTGGGTGACGCCGGTGCTCGTCGAGCACACCGTCCCCACCACCGGCTTCGTCATCCACGACGGCGAGACCGGCTTCGTGTTCAGCGGCGATACCGGCCCGACGAAGCGGATCTGGCAGATCGCCCGCGAGATGCGCGGGCTCAAGGCGCTGATCGTGGAGACCGCCTTCCCCAACCGGCTGTCGATGCTCGCGAAGGCCTCCGGGCATCTGACCCCGGAGATGCTGCGCCAGGAGATCGACAAGATGCCGCCCGATCTCCCGATCTGGATCTACCACATCAAGCCGCAGCTCTACCAGGAGACGGCGGAGGAGCTGGCCAAGATCGATCCGAGCCGCATCCACATCCTGGAGCAGGGCAAGACCTACACCATCTAACTAGGGCTGGAGTAGCCGGCTCAAGCGGTCCTTGTACGCGAAGACGCTGAACAAGCCCCCCGTGTGGATGAAGCAGACGCGCTGCCCCAGCGCCTTCGGATCGCGCGCGAGCGTCTCCACCAGCCCTCGGAAGCCCCGCGCGGTATAGACCGGATCCAGCAGCAGCCCTTCCTCCCGCGCGAGCTGCACGATGACGCCGAGCTCCTCGTCGGTCGCCTCCGCGGGCCCGGCGCCCTGGTAGCCGTCCAGCAGGTGGATGGCCTTGGGCACCTCGATGGCGAACCCGAAGCGCTGGATGGCGGCGCCGACCGTCCGGACGATGGCCTCGCGCACCCGCTCGGCCGGGCCCGTGACCGGCACGCTCACGATCTCGCCGGGAAGCCCCGCGAGCTGCTTGCCCATGAGCAGGCCCGCGTGACTGCCGCCGCTCCCGGCGGTGATGACGATCGTGTCGAAGCGGGGCGCCCCGTGGTGGATCTGCTCCGACAGCTCGACCGCGCACTCGATGTACCCGAGCGCGCCCAGCTCCCCCGCCCCGCTCTCCGGAATGACGTAGGGCCGGCCGCCGCCTTCGCGGACCTCGGCGGCGAGCGCCGCCATGATCGTGTCCGCGCCCCCGGGCGCGAGGCCGGGCCCAAGGTCAGGCCCAAGGTCAGGCCCAAGGTCAGGATAGTAGCGGGTGTCCGCGCCGAGAAGCCGGCCCAGCAGCAGGTTGCCGTCGGCCGTGGCCGGCCGCTCGCCCCGGATCGCGAGCACCGCGCGGAGCCCGAGGCGCGCCGCCACCGCGGCGACCGCGCGGCAGCCGTTGGAGTCCGGCGGCCCGCACGTGATCAAGGTATCGGCGCCCTGCTGGAGGGCCTCGCCCACCAGGAACTCCAGCTTGCGAACCTTGTTGCCCGACTCCAGCAGGCCGGTCAGGTCGTCCCGCTTGACGTGGAGCTCGACGCCCAGCCGGCGCGAGAGGCGATCGAGCTTGAGGATCGGCGTGGGCGCCAGGGCGAGCTCCAGGCGGGCGGGTGGGGCGATCATGGGGGGCAATCGTAGCATTTCCAGGAGTGAGCCGGGGGTGGGCACCCACGTGGGCATTGACAGCGGCGCGCCCTCCGGGTACTTTGCCTGTCATGCGTATCGAGGTACACGACAATCAGGTCGAGTCCGCGCTCAAGACCATGAAGAAGCTCATGCTCAAGGATGGGCTCTTCAAGGAGATGAAGAAGCGCGCGTACTACGAGAAGCCGTCGGTCAAGCGGAAGCGCAAGCAGGCCGAGGCGCGGAAGAAGCGCCGGAAGGCCATGAAGCGCGCCGAGGCGGACGACTGAGCCTCGCTCCGGGCCCCACGGGCCCGGCCCCCTCCCCGCAGTCCGAATCCCTCGCCAGCCAGCGGCTCTGGCTCGCCTTCGCCACGATGCTGCTCGTGGCCGGAATCACCAATACCTTCCCGGTGTTCCTGCCCGCTCTGCTGGCCGAATTCGGCGGCTCCCGGGCGGCCACCGCGTCCACCGCCTCCCTGCTCTGGGTCGGCGGCGCCCTGCTCAGCCCGGTCGCCGGCTACCTGGTCACCCGCTGGAACCCGCGGCGGCTCGTCAGCCTGGGCCTCGGGCTGGCGGCGCTCGGCATGCTGCTGGGTAGCCTGGCCCCGACCCTGCCCCTCTTCCTGGCGGCCATGGGGCTGGGCGGCGGCATCGGCGTCGGCTTGACGGGCATGACGACCCACGCCGCGCTCATCGCCGACGCCTACGTGCGGCGCCGCGGCCTGGCCACCGGGATCGCCTTCGGCGGCTCCATGGCGGCCTACGCCCTGGCCGCGCCGGCCCAGTGGATCATCACCCACTGGGGCTGGCGGCCCGCCTTCTGGTGCTACGCGGCGGCGATCGTGGCGCTGATCCCGTGGGTGTGGCGCGCGCACCCGACGCGCCTGTCATCCGTCGCGGCCCGCGGGACCGCGCGACCGGGCGAGACCGCGGTGACCGCCTCGAGCATCGTTCGCTCGGCCGGATTCTGGAGCCTCCTGGTGATGTTCACCACGCCGCCGCTCTTCGGGTATCTCGCCACCACCCAGCACACGCTCTACTTCACCGATCGCGGCTTCACGGCGGGCGAGGCGTCCCTGCTCCTCGCCATCGGCGGCGTGCTGGCGGGCGGCGGCCGGGCGCTGGCGGGCCTGGTGGCCGATCGCTTCGGCGGACCCACCGCGGGCTTCCTCTCGTTCTCCTGCTCGCTGCTGGGCATGCTCTGCCTGATCGCGATGGAAGCGCGGCCGCTCTGGATCCTCGCCGCCGGCTACGTGCTCTTCCTCTTCCTGCCGCTCGGCTCGCGGGCGAGCATCGTCACCGTGCTGCTGAGCCGCATCGCGCCGCCGGCGCACTACGGCTTCATCTTCGGGCTGCTCGGCATCGGCAACAATCTGGGCGCGGCGCTCGGCCCCTGGCTCTCCGGCGTGATCTTCGATCGCACCGGGGGGTATCTGGCGATCTACCTCTGGGCGCTGGGCTTCGCGCTGATCGGGCTGGCGGCGCTGACCGTCTTCACGCTGACTACGCGGGCGGGGGCTGCTATCCGCGCGTAGCTCTTGGCTCGACCGTCGGGCGGGGTGCGGGGCCGGGGTGGCGGGGGCGCGGCCTCTGACCACGACCCGCTGTGTCGGCTTCTTGCGTGAGGAGTTCCCAATCCGGGATGGGGCGGCGCCGCTCCCCTTGGCGGGGAACGGGTCACCCGGCCGCACCCCCGCCACCCCGGCCCCGCACCCCGCCGGCACTTGGCGAAGTCCTGGCGCGCACCGCCCTTCGCTCCGTTTCCACTTTCACTGCTCTACTTCTACTGCCACTGCCTATGGCGTCAGCCGATCTTGGTCATGAGGGCTGCGTATTTGTCGAGGAGGGGGAGGACCTGGTCGCGGGCGGCGGAGGGGAGGCCGAAGATCGCGCGCAGGACGCCCGCGTCGCGCAGGCCGGCGAGGCGGGCCTCGTCGGTGGGCGCGCCGAAGATGGAGACGGTGACCGCGCCCGGGTCCTGGCCCGCCTTCTCGGCCCGCGCGCGGAGATCCGCGATGGTCTCGGCCATCGGCTCGCTGTAGGAGCGCCCGCCGATCGGCAGCCAGTGGCCCCCGAAGTCGACCGCCCGCTGCCGCGCGTGGGGGCCGGCGCCGCCCATCAGGATCGGCGGGTGCGGCTTCTGCACCGGCTTCGGGTACGACCAGAGCTTGTCGAAGTTGACGAACTTGCCGTGGTACTCCGCCTCGTCCTTGGTCCAGATCTCCTGCATCGCGGCGATGCGCTCGCGCAGCACCTTCCAGCGGTTGTCGAAGTCCGTCCCGTGATGCGCCATCTCCTCGGCGTTCCACCCGCCGCCGATCCCGAAGAGCACCCGGCCGCGCGACAGATAGTCGAGGCTCGCGACCTCCTTGGCCAGCACGATCGGATCGCGCTCGATCACCAGGCAGATCCCGGTCCCGAGCTTGATCCGGGTGGTCACCGCCGCCGCGGCGGCCAGCCCCACGAACGGATCAACCGTATGCCAGTACTCGCGCGGCAGGTCGGCCCCGCCCGGCCAGGGGCTCTTGCGGCTCGCCGGGATGTGGGTGTGCTCGGGGACGAACAGCGACTCGAAGCCGCGGGCCTCGGCCTCGCGCGCGAGGTCGTCGATGCGGATCGCGTAGTCCGTGGAGAACTGGAACACGCCGTATTTCATGTCCCTCACCTCGCTCGAAAAGTTGATGGAGTGGCCGCGAACATGCCGGATCCGGTCCGGCACGGTGTTACCATGAATCGGCAATTAAGCCAACCAGAGGAGGTGGAGATGGCACCGAGACATTCTTCGCTGATCGTCACCCTCACGTTCTCGGCACTCGTCGCGATCGCCCCCGGACCGGCTCAGGCCGCCGACAGCGCGCTCGTGGACGCGGCCACCCAGCAGGTCGAGCTCGGCGCGCAGCAGATCGGGCGCGGGCAGGTGCTCGTGGGCGCGGGAGAGCTCGCCAAGGGCATCGGCAACACCATCGTGGAAGGCGCCAAGTTCACCGGCAAGAAGCTGGCGGAGGCGGGACGGGCCGCCGGGCCGGACGCCACCAACGCGTGGGACCGTACCAAGGAAGGCGCCGTCGCCTTCGGCTCGAGCGTCCGCGACTTCTTCGTCGACCTCTTCGGAGGGTAACGCCCGACGGCTAGCGACGCGGGGCGCGAGGCGGCTTGGCGAGGTAGGCGGCGAGAGCCGGCGCCTCGCGCTCCTGCAGCCGTACCGCGATCCGGAGCTGCTCGAGGTACTGCTCGAGCGTCTTGCCGCCGAGCACGATCCGGTTCGTCTCGAAGAAGGCCTTCACGTCCGGCTCCCACTCCGGGCCGACGAGCGCGGTCACGCCCTCGTACAACCGGCGATAGGCGCTGCCCGGATACTGCCGGGCCATCGTCTGCCAGTTCGCCTTGACGTAGTCCCACGCGAGCCCGCGGCTGTGCACGCCCACCAGCAGCGACCGCATCAGGAAGGGCGCGTCCTGGCTGCGGACTTCCCCGTTGGTGGTCTTCTCGAGCGTGCGCCGCACCAGCTCGGGCTGCCGGAACCCGGCGAGGGCGTAGAGGTAGCGCTGCTCCTCCTGCGGCGTGCGGGCGGCCTTGAAGCGCTGGAGGAACTCCTCGTACTCGGTCTCCCCGCCCGCGGCGGCCACGATCGCGATCAGGGCGGGTAGCACGTTGGCATCCACCGCCGACTCGTCCTCGCGATAGCGCGCGTAGAGCGCCCGGGCGCGGTCCTGCGCGGTCGGGTCGTTGCCGAGCGTGCCGAGGGCGCGGAGCAGGTCGCCGCGTAGCTGCCGCTCGAGCTCGTCCTCGTCGGGCTGGACCTCCCAGCCGAGCCGCTCCACCGCCCCCTCGACCCGCTGGCGCACCAGCGCCTCCAGATGCGGGCGCGAGTCGTCCGCGATGAGCCGGTTCACGTAGCCGAGCGAGCCGATCAGCGCGGTCCACACGTTGCGGTCGGTCTCCTCGACGAAGCGCGCGGTGAGATCGAGGTAGTCGGCCGCCGGCATCATCGCGGCCTGGGTCAGCGCGAAGGCGTCGCTGACCAGGTTGAAGCGCTCGATGGGCGCGAGCTTCTTGAGCGCCCCGGTGAGCTTCTTGAGCAGCGGCGGGGCGTACTGCACGCGATAGAAGCCGTGCCCGCCCGCGTTGGCCACCACCCAGTCCGGAGCCGCGGGCAGCGGGACGGACAGATCCTCGTTGCCGAGCAGGATCGGCTTGTCCACGAAGCCGCGCTTCACCGAGGCGCGCAGCCGCAGCGGGATCTGCCAGCGCTCGGCCTCGGCGCCCTCGCTGGGCAGGTAGGTGAAGCGGCGCTGGCTCAGCTTGACGCCGACACCCTCGGGCTCGACGATCACGAGCGGGTAGCCCGGCCGGAAGATCCACCCGTTCATCACCTCGGGGATCGGCAGGCGGGAGGCGTCGCCGAGGGCCTTCCAGAGATCGGTGGTCTCGGCGTTGCCGAAGCGATGCCGCTCGAGGTAGAGCCGCACCCCGTCCCGGAAGATCTCGCCGCTCAGGTACTGCTCGAGCATGCGCAGGACCGATCCGCCCTTCTCGTAGGTGAGCAGGTCGAACATCGCCTCGCAGTCGCGCGGCGCCCGCACCTCGAACTCGATGGGCCGGGTGTTGTGCAGGCCGTCCACGCCCATCGCGGCGGCCCGGGACACCCCGAACGTCGTCCACCGCTTCCACTCGGGCTTCCAGGCGTCCACCGCCAGGAGCTCCATGAAGGTGGCGAACGCCTCGTTCAGCCAGATCCCGTTCCACCACAGCATGGTCACGAGATCGCCGAACCACATGTGGGCGACCTCGTGGGCCACCACGTCCGCCACGCGCTCGCGCTCGGTGTGGGAGGCCGCCGTCTCGTCCACCAGGAGGGCGGTCTCCCGGTAGGTGATCGCGCCCAGGTTCTCCATCGCGCCCGCCGCGAAGTCGGGGATCGCCAGCATGTCGAGCTTGTCGCCCGGATACGGCATCCCGTAGTACCGCTCGAAGTAGTCGAGCGAGAAGGCGCCGATCTCGAGCGCGAAGCGGGTGAGGTGCAGCTTGCCCGGCACGCACCACACGCGCAGCGGGGTCGGGCCGACCATCACCGGGGGCGTCGCCTCGAGCTCGCCCACCACGAACGCCACGAGGTAGGTGGACATGCGGATGCTGTCGGCGAAGACGACCGTCTTCTTACCCGCGCCGGTGGGCGTTTCGCTGACCACCTGCGTGTTCGAGATCGCGGCGAGCCCTTCCGGCACCACCAGGGTGACCCCGAACACCGCCTTGAGCGCGGGCTCGTCCCAGCACGGGAAGCCGCGCCGCGCGTCGGTGGCCTCGAACTGGGTGGCCGCGATGACGTGAGAGGCGCCCGAAGCGTCCTTGTAGGTGCTGCGGTAGAAGCCGTGCAGGCGATCGTTCAGGATGCCGGTGAAGCGAAGCGTCAGCCGGTGCTCACCCGCCGGGATCGGCGACGGGAAGAGCAGGCGCGCCCGCTCGGCCGCCTCGTCGAGCGTCGCGCTCCCCTCGACCGTCATCCCGTCGGCGGTGAGCACGCTCGCCGACTGGATGGCGAGCTCGGCGGCGTTGAGGACGACCTCGGTCACCGGCTCCGTCACGGTGATCGCGACCGTTTGCTCGCCCGCGAAGGTCGCCGCCTCGAGGTCCGGCTCGAGCCGGATATCGTACCGCGAGGGCACCACGGTGGCCGGGAGACGATAATCCATTCGCGAAGAATACCACCGCTAGGTGGCCCGCGGGGCCACCCAGATGGCCGCGCCGCGCGCCAGGAGCCGGCCGCGCGCGTCGAACATGGCCGTCCCCGCGTACCGCCGCCGGCTCCCCGGCCGGTCGGCATCGGCCGTCATGGGCCAGCCCATCACGATCAGCTCCTCGCGTCCATCCACCGGCCCGAGGATCTCCACCTGCAGCGTCCCGGTATTGGCCGGCCCCGCGATCGCCCACCCTCCCGGACAGTCCAGCGCCGACCAGATGAACTCCGGCCGCAGCCGCCCGGCCTCATCGAGGAACGCCGCGTCCGGCCGCCACGCCCCGACCCGCATCCCCGCCTCATCACCGAGCCCCTCCATCAACCGGTCCCGCGAAAACCCGCAACCCATCCCCGGGCCCCCGCCGATGCCCACACACAAAACACTCCGGAAACGTATGCCCGACCTCCCCACGCTCGAGCCGATCCAGAAAGCGGGTGGAAACCCGCCGGGCGACGTCGATCGCCGGCGGCGCCGGCGCCGTGACCGCCAGATCCGCCGACGTCGTGCGCGCAATCACCCCCTCGTCATCGGACAGCACGGCGTCCCCTTCCTCGACGCGCACGACGAGCGGCCGCTCAAGCGGCACCCCGGCCGCCCGCCTGATCTCGACACCACGCGGTCCCGGCCCCGCCGCCAGCGCCACGACCCCACACACATACCCACCGTTCCCGGTCCCCCCACCCAGATCCGGCCCCCGAAACCGCCGCCCAATCGTGATCGTCCGCTCACCCATAAGCCCACATGCTACCCGACCGCCGATCCCTTTCACTCCGCTCACGCCCCGCGAGATCGGGTGTCGTGGTGCGGGGCGGGGGGCCCTCCCGGGGACCGTGTCTTCTGCGCGTAGCCGAAGCGTATCGCCCCCATCTCGTGGCCCGACCGAGTGGCCACGCGGGCCGCGAGTCGGCGTGTCCCCGGGAGGGCCCCCCGCCCCGCGCCGCGGCACCCGCCTCCCGCTACCGCCAAGCAGAGAAGTGGTTGACAGCACGCGACGGGGAGCGCGACACTCGGCGCCGTGCCTCTCACCAGCCTGCAAGGCCGCACCGCGGTGGTCACCGGCGGCGCCAGCGGAATCGGACGCGCGCTCTCGCTGCTCTTCGCCCGCGAGGGCGCCGACGTCGTGGTCGCCGACCTCGACGAGGCCGGCATGGCCGAGACGGTGGCCGGCGTGACCCAGGCGGGACGCCGCGGCCTGGCCGTGAAGACCGACGTGAGCCGGCTCACCGACGTGCAGGCTCTCGCGGAGCGCGCGTTCGGCGAGTTCGGCGCCGTCCACGTGGTCTGCAACAACGCGGGCGTCGCCCTCTGGGGCGGGCTCGAGGCCGTCACCCACAAGGACTGGGAGTGGGCGATGGGCGTCAATCTCTGGGGCGTCATCCACGGCGTGGAGGCCTTCGTGCCGCGCATGGTGGCCCAGAAGCAACCGGGACACGTGGTGAACACCGCGTCCATGGCCGGGCTCATCGCCTCGCAGGGGCTCGGCATCTACAACACCACCAAGTACGCGGTCGTCGGCCTCTCCGAGACGCTGCAGAAGGATCTGCGCGGCTACGACATCGGCGTCTCGGTGCTCTGTCCGATGGGCGTGCACACCCAGATCCGGCAGAGCGACCGGAACCGGCCCGCCGCGCTCCGCAACGCGATGACGGAGCGCGAGGGCGGCGCGGTGGAGCTGATCGGCCGCTATCTCCCGCCCGAGCACGTGGCCGCCCGCGTGCTGCGCGCCATCTACGCCAACCGCCTCTACGTCATCACCCACGAGGAAGGGCTGACCCCGCTCAAGCGCCGCTTCGAGCGCATGGCCCAGGCCATCGAGGAGTCGAAATGAAATTCTCGGTCATCGAGGGCTGGGGCACGCTGCCGGAGGGCTGGCGCTACCAGGAAGTGGCGGGCGCGGCGGTGGACAAGCAGGACCGGGTCTTCTGCTTCACCCGGAGCGAGCACCCGGTCATCGTGTTCGACCGGGACGGGAAGTTCCTCCGCTCGTGGGGCGAGGGCGTGGTCCGCCGCGCCCACGGCATCACCATCGACGCCGACGACATGGTGTGGCTCACCGACGATCTCCACCACACCGTCCGCAAGTTCACGCCGGAGGGCAAGCTGCTGCTGACCATCGGCGATCCGGACAAGGCGGCGGAGCTCCAGGGCGGCAAGCCGTTCAACCGGCCCACCCACGTGGCGATCTGCCCGAAGAGCGGCTATCTCTTCGTCTCCGACGGCTACGGCAACTCGCGCGTGCACAAGTACGCGCCGGACGGCACGTACGTCATGTCGTGGGGCGAGCCGGGCACCGATCCCGGCCAGTTCAACCTGCCCCACAATCTCGTCACCGACCGCGACGGCCTCGTCTACGTGGCCGACCGCGAGAACCATCGCGTGCAGATCTTCGACGGCAAGGGGCAGCACCAGGGCACGTGGAACAATCTCCACCGCCCCTGCGGGCTCTTCGTGGATCGCGCGAGGAGCGGGCTCTTCTTCGTGGGCGAGCTCGGCTCCGGCATGCCGGTCACCGAGAAGACGCCGAACCTGGGCCCGCGGGTCAGCGTGCTCGACGCCAAGGGCCAGCGGGTGGCGCGCTTCGGCGGCCAGTTCGCGAGCGAGAAGCCGGGCGAGTTCATCGCGCCCCACGGGCTCGTGGTGGACTCGCACGGGGACGTCTACGTGGGCGAGGTCTCCTACACCGGCTACGGTCAGTTCCTCAAGCCGCCGCGGGAGATGCGGTCCTTCCAGAAGTTCAAGCGCCTCGACTAGCCGGCGCTCTTGCATCGGGAAGAAGCGGCCGGTGGCTTTCGCCACGACGTCGCCGGTGTCCCAGTCCTCGATGGTGGCCTCGAGGTCGAGGTACTTGCCGGAGTCGAGCACCGCGCGGCCCCGCCCGAGCAGCGGGCACTCGATGGGCGTGCCCTTCACGTAGCGCACCGTCAGCTCCCCGGTCACGTAGAGACGCCCGGTGTGGTTCACCGCGGCGCCCGCGAGCACCTCGTCCAGATAGGCCGCCACGATGCCGCCGTGGGCCGAGCCGGGCGGGCCCTCGAAGCGACGCGGGATCAGGATGGGCGCGAGCACCTCGCCGTCCGCGCTGAACGTCCGGACGCGGAGGCCGATGTCGTGGCGGGGGCCGCAGCCGAAGCAGTGGTGAAAGCTCGAGCGCGGCCCGCTCAATTTCACCTCCTCGAGCGGGGCGAACCGCTCGGCGAACGGCGGCGGCAGGGCCGGGTCGTGGATCACCGGAAGTAGGACCGGAGCAGCGGCTCCCAGGCCGCGAGCGGGGCGGTCGTCTTGCCGACCACCTTGGCCAGGTCGTCCCAGCGCCGCAGGCGGAGCGCGTCGCCGAGCCAGGGATGCGCCGCGTGGCGCGTGATCTCTTCCGGGCTCATGAACCCGCCCTGCAGCGTCATCGTGTGCTGGGAGGCGGGCGACAGGGTGGCGTGATACGCCGGCTCGGTGGAGCAGAGGTAGCGCTTGGCGTCGGCGTGCATGCGCACGAGCCAGGTCACCCGCTCCGGCACGTAGGGCGCGATGAGATCGGCCCCGATTTCGTGATGGCCGCGGCCGCCCGCGCGCCCGCCGCCCACCCGGTCGAAGATCAGCGCCTGGTCCACCGCGAAGCGGCCCACGTCGTGGAGCAGGCACGCCAGCGTCAGCGCCTCGTCGGCGCCCGCCTCCCGCGCCAGCTCGGCGCACTGGAGCGCGTGGGCCAGCTCGGAGACGCGCTCGGTCCCGTAGCGGCGCGCGGCGGAGCCCGCCATCGCGTCGAGGAGGCGATCGGTCATGCCGGGAAGCGGAGCCGCCATCTGGACCTGGAGTATACTCGGCCCGCGGTAGCTCGATCATGACGAAGAGGTGAAACGATGCCCGTGACCGTGAAGGTTATTACCGACGGCCCCCTGATGGTGCAGGGCGAATGTCAGATGCAGGACGGCCAAGGCAACGCCATCCCCGGCAAGGGCGGCGACAGCATCTTCCTCTGCCGCTGCGGTAGCTCGGCCAACAAGCCGTTCTGCGACGGCGGCCACAAGAAGATCAGCTTCAAGGGCTAGCGGGCCTACCCCCGCCCCAGCCTCACCGCGATCGCGAAGGCGGCCACGCCCACCAGCGCGATGAAGATCGGGGTGTGCGTCTCGCCGAGCACGCCGCAGATCAGCGGGCCGAGGAAGATCGCCCCGTCCACGCCGACGCGGTAGACCCCCGTCCGCCAGCCGAGCCGGGCGACGTCCGTGTGCTCGCGGATGACCCCGAGCGGCAGCATCCAGCCCGCCATCCCGAGGCCGAAGAGCGCGCAGCCGACGACCAGCAGCGGGAGCGAGCCGAGCCCGACCGCGAAGAGCCCGAAGCCCAGGGTGACCGCGACCACCGTGAGCACGGGCAACCGGCCGATGCGGTCGGCCAGCCAGCCCACCGGCAGGAGCACGATCAGGTCCACGAGCTGGGCCAGCGAGAGCAGGCCCGAGATGCCCGCGCGATCGAGCCCGAACTCCCGCGTCCCGCGGAGCGGGATCACGAACTGGCTCACCGCGGACCACGCGAGCGCCATGACCACGCCGAGCGCGAACATGAGCCGCACGATCGGCGGCAGCGCCGCCGCCCGCACCCGCGACTCTCCCGTGGCGCCCGCCCGCGTGGCGGCGGGCGGCGCGGCCGGGAGGTGGCGCCGGAAGGTGCGGGTCAGCACGAGCGTGCCGGCCAGCGACACCACCACCGGTCCGGCGGCGGTCAGCAGGGTCAGGTTCCACGGCCAGCGCTCCGGGAGCAGGCCGACCAGCGTGAGCCCGCCGAGGACGCCGAGCATGCCCGCGAACTCGAGCGTGTTCAGCCGCATGGAGGCGCGCGGGCCCTCGCGATCCTGCAGCACGGCGGTCAAGCTACCGACCATCACGAGCGTGTGCGCGAGGCCGGTCAGGAGGCGGCCCAGCACGAGCACCGGAAACGGCCCCGCGGTGGACAGGAGCAGCATCCCGGCGAGCAGCGTGATCGGGGCCAGCGTGAGCGAGGTGGCGAGGTGGCGGGTGGCGAGGGCGCCCGCCGGCAGGTCCGCCGCCATCCGCGCGAAGCCGAAGGAGCCGGCCAGGAGGCCGAGCTGCCAGTCCGGGAGACCCTGCGCCCGCGCGATCTCGGGCAGCAGCGGGCCGAACGCGCCGACGCACACCGTGCTGGCGAAGACGATCAGGCACAGGAGCACCGTGCCTGAGAGCGAGGATGCGCTCACCGCCGAGGGCGGCTCAGGGCTCGAAGCGGCGCTCGGGCCACCAGGGATAGAAGGGCGGCATGTCCGTGCTGGGCCGCTGGGTGAAGCGCGGCGGGCGCTTCTCCAGGAACGACGTCACGCCCTCGTAGGCGTCGGCCGAGCGGCCCGTCCAGTCCATGCCGCGCGAGTCCAGGCGATGCGCCTCCATCGGGTGATCGGCGCCCAGCAGCCGCCACATCATCTGCCGCGCGAGCGCCACCGAGATCGCGGAGGTGTTCTGCGCGATCTCGAGCGCGAGCTCGCGCGCCACCGGCAGGAGCCGGTCCGGCGGGACGACCCGGCTCACGAGCCGCCCCGCGAGCGCTTCCTCGGCGGGAAACACGCGGCCGGTGTAGACCCACTCCGCGGCCTGGCTCGGGCCGACCAGGCGGGGCAGGAACCACGTGCTGGCCGCCTCCGGCACCACCCCGCGGCGGGCGAAGACGAAGCCGATCCGCGCCGCGGTCGACGCGATGCGGATGTCCATCGGCAAGGTCATGGTGACGCCGAATCCCACCGCGGGACCGTTGATCGCGGCGATCAGCGGCTTCTTCATGTCGAAGATGCGCAGCGTGACGCGCCCGCCCCCGTCGCGATGCTCCCCGGGCGCCTCGCTCCGGCCCCGGGCCACGCGATCGAAGGTCTTCGCCGCCCCCGGACAGATCCGCACCCGCGCAGAACGCGCGGCCCGCCCCGGTGACGATCAATACCCGCACGCCGTCGTCGGCATCGGCCAGATCGAGCACGGCGAGCAATTCCTCGAGCATGACGGTGTTCAGCGCGTTGAGCTTGTCCGGCCGGTTCAGGGTGACGGTGGCGACGCCGTCCGCCACCTCGTAGCGGAGCGCCTCGAAGGTCGGGGCGCTCACGGCGCGCCGTCCTCGGCCTCGCCCTGCTTGAGCTTGCGGAAGACGGTCTTGGGGTCGATGCCGAGCATCTTGGCGGTGAGCGTCTTGTTGCCGTGGTTGAGCCGGAGCGTCTCCTCGAGGAGCCGCGCCTCGACCTCGGCCAGCGGCGTGCCCACGCGGATCTGGAACACGCCCTCGGGCACCGCGGCACCGGGCGCGTCGCCCGGCCCGGAGGGCCCGCCGCGCATCAGCATGACCGGGCGCTCGCGCACCGCGTCGGGCAGGTCGGACGCCTCCACGCGGGCGCCGCGGGCCAGCACGACCGCGCGCTCGACCACGTTCTCGAGCTCGCGCACGTTGCCCGGCCACGAGTAGGCCTCGAGGCAGCCGAGGGCCTCGTCGCTGAAGCCGTCGAGCTGGCGATTGTTCTTGGCCGCGTACACGCGCAGGAAGTGCTGGGCGAGCACCGGCACGTCCTCGTGCTTCTCCCGGAGCGGCGGGACCTGGATCGTGATGACGTTGAGGCGGTAGAAGAGGTCTTCGCGGAAGCGCTTGTCCCGCACGAGGGTGGCCAGGTCCTGGTTGGTGGCGGTCACGATGCGCACGTCCACCCGGATCGTCTTGGTGCCGCCGACCCGCTCGAACTCGCCCTCCTGCAGCACGCGCAGGATCTTGGGCTGGGTCACCGGCGAGAGATCGGCGATCTCGTCGAGGAACAACGTCCCGCCGTCGGCCAGCTCGAAGCGGCCCTCCTTGCGCCCGGCCGCCCCGGTGAACGCGCCCTTCTCGTAGCCGAACAGCTCGGACTCGAGCAGGGTCTCGGGCAGCGCCGCGCAGTTGACCGCGATGAACGGCCCGTTGCGGCGGCTCGAGCGATCGTGGATGGCGCGCGCCACCAGCTCCTTGCCGGTGCCGCTCTCGCCCTGGACGAGCACGGTGGCCGAGCTGTCCGCCACCTGCTGCACGAGCGTCATGAGCCGGCGGAAGGCGGGGCTGGTCCCGATCATGTTGCCCTGCCGGAGCAGGTCGTCGAGGCGCTTCTGCAGCGCGCGGTTCTGGGCGATCAGATCGCGCCGCTCGAGGGCCTGGCGCACCACCTTGGTGAGCTGGGCGCGCTGGAAGGGCTTGGTCAGGAAGTCGGTGGCCCCGTCCTTCATCGCCCGCACCGCCTCTTCCACGGTGCCGAACGCGGTGAGCAGGATCACGTCCACGTCGGGCGCGACCGCCTTGGCCTCGCCGGAGCAGCTCGAGGCCGGTGAGGCCCGGCATCTTGAGGTCGGAGAGCACGAGGTCCACCCCGCCCTGCCTGCAGGCGCTCCAGCGCGGCCTGGCCGTCGGGGGCCAGCACGACCGCGTAGCCCTCGCGCGTCAACGTGCGCTCGAGGCTCTGGCGGACCGCGGGATCGTCGTCGGCCACCAGCAGCGTCGCGATCGGCGGGCCGGGCTCAGCCATGGGCGGCCTTCTGGACGGGCACGGTCATGGTGAAGGTCGCGCCCGCGCCGGGCGCGCTGTGCCAGCGGATCTTGCCGCCGTGCTCCTCGACGATCTGGCGCGAGATCGAGAGACCGAGGCCGGTGCCCTGCGGCTTGGTGGTGAAGAACTGCTCGAACAGCCGCCGGCCGACCTCGGGCGAGATGCCGGCGCCGCTGTCCGAGACCGCGATCTCCACCGTGTCGCCCATGCAGGCGGTGGTGAGCGTCAGGCTGCCGCCGTGGGAGACCGCCTCCATTCCGTTCTTCACCAGGTTCAGCACCGCCTGGCGGAGCAGCGTCCGGTCGATCTCCATCGGCGGCACGGTGGGATCGGTCGCCACCTTGACCGTGATCCCCTGGCGCGCGGCGAGCGGGCGCACGAACTCCGCGACCGAGCTGACCATGTCGTTGACGGAGTCCTCCTCGAACTGCGGACGCGGGAAGCGCGCGAAGGCCAGGTACTCCTCGGTGAGCGCGTCGAGGGCGCCTACCTGGTCGCGGATCGCGGTGACGAGCGCGGTCGCCTCGGTGCCGTCCTCGCTCACCCGGCCCTGCACCATGTCGCCCAGCAGCTCCGCGTTCAGCCCGATGGCCGCGATGGGGTTGCGCACCTCGTGCGCGACCTTGAGCGACAGCCGTCCCACCGTGGCCATGCGCTCGGCCTCGACCAGGCTTTCCTGGGCGGCGCGCAGGCGGGTGAGCGTCCCGGTGAGCTCCGCGTTGAGCCGCTCCACCTCCGAGCGCGCGCGGCGCTCGCGGTCGGCCACGTGACCGAGCGCGAACGCGGGGAGCCCGACCAGGGCCATGAGGATCAGCACCGCGGTCCACGTCGCGGCGGGAAGCGCCAGGCTGGCGGCGGCCCAGTAGAGCAGTCCGGCCACGATCGTGAGGAACAGACCGACCCAGCGGCCGAAGTAGTAGGCGTTGACCGCCACGAGCGGGAAGAACAGGTTGACGAACGGGCTGTCGCCGCCGCCGGTGAGGAACAGGAGCAGAAACACGAGCAACGAGATCGATGCAGAGGGCGGCGATGAAGATCCGCCGGGTCCCGCGCGGGTTGGCGCTGACCAGCGCGAGGATGCCCGCCTTGTAGAGGCCGAACCAGATGACGAGTGAGTAGACATCCACCCGGTACCGCGGGCGCAGCGGGACGAGACCGAGGGTGGCGAGGCCGCCCACCATCACGAACGCCAGGAGCACCGCGAACAGCCGCTCGTCCCGCTCGCGCGGCTGGAACAGCCCGGCCCAGGGCGCGCGAGTGGGGGGGTTCACCGCCATGACGGAGGACACACTATCACGGCGCCCTCGGCTCCGCTTCCACGCGCCGGAGGAGCGGCAGGGCGAGGAGCGGGAGCAGGCCGATCACCCCCACGCAGATGAGCAGGCGGCCCAGGCCCGAGTAGTCCTGCTGGGTGACACCGAAGACGGTGTTGAGGTAGCGCGTGCCGAGCTCGCTGGCGGACAGCGCGAGGTTCATGAGGGAGGCCATGATCGCGAACATGGTGGCCTCCGCTCCGCGCGGCGCGGTGCGCGCGATGAGCGCGAGCATCGGCACCATGCTGAGCTGGCCCAGCGGCGCCGAGATCGTGGTGTCGATGAACGCGAACGTGCGCGGGCTCACCCCGAACCACTCGTTGACCCCGTAGAACAGCCCGATCGTCGGCAGGTAGAGCACCGATCCCGCGATCGTCACCCAGAAGAGGGTGTAGCTGACCGGGCGATGCGTGATCGGCTTCCGGAACACGATGAGACCGACCAGGCTCAGCACCGCGCCCACCTGCGCGAGCACGCCCAGGAACTCCTGATCGAAGCCGAGGTGATCGATCGCCCAGTAGCTGAACCCCTGCCCGGTGGACGGGACGGCCCGGAAGCAGAAGATGGCGAAGGCGGCGATCGCCACCGCGCGGGAGATCCCGACGCGCTGGAGCAGCATCACGATGAGGACGCCCGAGACGACCAGGATGATCTCCTGGCCGAACGGCACCGACAGCGCCTCCAGCGCGACGCCGAGCGCCGCGTAGCCGAGCCCCACCAGCACCACGAGGCGCGACTTGCCCGCGCCCAGGGGATTGGCGTCTTCCCCGGGCGCCACCGTGCGGGCGGTCTCGCGCGGGATCAGCGAGGCCGCCACCATCACCAGCGCCGGCAACACCAGGGCGATCGCGAAGACGAGGCGCGGGCCGAGGGCGCCCGCGAGCCAGCCGCTCAGGTAACCCACGCTGATCGTGCCCGCGAGCAGGGCCATGCGGCCGAGCGTCTGGATCTGCTTCACTTCCTCGTCGTTCCGGGCGAGCTCCACGCTGAGCGCGTCCGCCACCACGTCCTGGACCATGAAGCCCACCGCGATGATCACCATCGCGGCCAGGTAGGTGGCCTTGGTCGAGGCGGTGGTGGCCAGCCACCCGTAGCCCGCGAAGGCCAGCAGGGCGCCGAGCAGCAGGTAGGAGACCCGGCGGCGGCCGAAGATCGGGTGCACGTCGGAGGCCACGCCGGCCACCATCTTGGTGCTCCACGGCAGGGCGACCCAGAAGGCGATGGCCGCGGCCTCGGCGGGCGTGATGCCGAGCGTGTCCTTCTGGAAGTAGAGCAGCGCGATGCTGGTGATCCCGCTCGCCCCGTAGCAGAAGTAGGTGACGAGCACCGGCAGGTAGGCCAGGCGCACGCTCCCGAAGAGGCTGCGCAGGACCGCGCCGCGCGCGGGCGCGGCCGCGCGGCGCGGTCTCCACGGGCTCCGGCATGACGGGATCGGGCATGCCGCCCAGTTTAGCGCACTGCGGCCGCGCGGGACCCTTGACGCGAGGCCCTCGGGGCCGTTACCGTCGGCGCCATGACCATCGCGGGCAAGGGAGTCCTGGCGTTCTGGCACGACGTGGCGCCGGGCGGTGAAGCCGAGTTCGACCAGTGGCACCTGCGCGAGCACATCCCGGAGCGCGTGGCGGTGCCGGGCTTCCTCCGCTGCCGGCGCTACGTCACCCTGGGCGAGCCGCCGAGGTACTTCTACTTCTACGAGACCGAGTCGCTCGACACGCTGCAGAGCCCGGCCTACCTGGCCCGCCTGGGCGACCCGACGCCGTGGACGAAGAAGACGCTGCCGCTGGTGCGCAACAACAAGCGCACCGCCTGTCGCCTCGTGGCGAGCGCGGGCTCGGGCCTGGGCGGCGTGATCGCGACGCTCGAGCTCGGGCCGCGGGCCGGGCACGAGGACGAGCTGCGGTCGTGGCTCACCGGCACCGCGCTCCCCGTCGCCGCCCAGCATCCGGGCGTCGTGGCCGGCCACCTGCTGGAGGGCGACGCCGGCGTGAGCACCGCCGCCAAGAGCGACGAGAAGAAGCTGCTCGCGACGCCCGACGCGCTGGTGCGCTGGGTCGTGCTCGTCGAGGGCATCGACCCCGCCGCGATCGAGGCCACCTGCCGGGACCTGCTCGGCGCCGAGGCCCTCGCCCGTCGCGGCGCGACCGACGACGTCACCCTCGGGTTCTACCGCCTGCAGCTCGTGTTCGGGAAGTAGGCGCGCGCCCGGTCCGTCCGGTCGAGGCGTGATCTACCCGAAGGCGTTCTTCGATCTCCAGCTTCAGTTCGCCGACAAGGTCACGATCCTCTCGGGACTCCCCCTGGCCCGCGTGCTGCTGGAGTACACCAATCTCTACATCCGGTTCGGCCTGGGCCATGCCTTCGATCCCGCGCATCCGACCTGGCAGGCGTACCTGGCCGGCCTGCGGGATACGAATGACCCGCGCGAGTGGACGTACGCCTTCTACCTGAGGCGACCCGATGCCATGGCCGCGCCATCGGTCGTGGCGACCTTCGGCTGCTTCGCCTACGCGCGGCCGACCCGTGAGCGGATCCGTCTCCACTTCCAGAATGCCGAGACCGCGGACCGCTCCCCGCTGGCCGTCGACCGCGTCAGCGAGCGACGGGCCGAGCTGGCCGCCCTCTTCGCGCATGTGAAGCGAACCGAGCGCCCGCCGCTCCAGGTGCGCGGCGTCTCGTGGCTCTACAACCTCGACGCGTATCGTCGGCTGTTCCCGCTCTCGTACCTGGCCACCGCGCGCGTGGCCGCCGGGCGATTTCAGCACATGCCGCTCTGGGGGCAATTCGTGGACCGGCATGGGGTGATGAAGGAAGAGCCGACGCGTCGGCTCCTGGAGCGTCTCGAGCGCCAGTCGAGTCTGGACGCCCTGGAGCAGTGCTTTCCCCTTCAGCCGCTCGCGGTGGACGCCCCGGTGCAGACCTTCTACGAGTTCTACGGACTCTAGCCCGCGGGCCTCCGTCAGGGCAGCGCGGGCCGGCGCGTGTGCCAGTCGGTGGCCTGCTGGTACGCGTGGCCGAGGCGCAGGACGGTGGCCTCGTCGAACGGGCGGCCCACGAGCTGGAAGGCCAGCGGGAGGCCGGCGCGCGAGAAGCCGCAGGGCAGGCTCAGCGCGGGCAGGCCGAGGCCGTTGAAGGGGCGCGTGAACCGCGAGAAGCGCCCCTGGCGCACGATGATCTCCGGGAGCGTGCCCTCGAGCGCGGCGCTGAGCGGCGGCGCCGGCTCCGGGATGACCGGCGCGGCCAGCACGTCCACCTCGGTCCAGATCTCGCGCGAGAACGCGCGGGCCAGGCGCGCGCGCAGACGCAGCGCCTGCAGGTAGTCGTAGGCGGGCACGCGCAGCCCCAGCTCGAGCCGGGCGCGGGTGAAGGCGCCCAGCTCCTGCGGCTTCTCCCGGAGCAGGCCCGCGTGGAGCGCGGCCGACTCGCTGCGCGAGATGATGCTCGTCACGTCGTTCGTCACCTGCGGATCGGGCAGGCGCAGCTCGGTGACCCGCGCCCCGAGCGAGGCGAGCGTGGCGATCGCGGCCCGCACGCCCGCCTCCATCTCCGCGTCGATCCCCTGGAAGAAGAAGTTCTCGGGAACGCCGACCCGCAGGCCGGCGACGGGCGCGTCGAGATCCGCGAGATAGTCGGGCACCGGCCGCGCGCTCGCGGTCGCGTCGAGCGGATCCGCGCCCGCCATCGCCTGCAGCATGAGCGCGCAGTCTTGCGCGGTGCGCGCCATGGGCCCCAGGTGATCGTTCGACCAGGACAGCGCCATGCCGCCCGCGCGGCTCACCCGGCCATAGGTCGGCTTGAGCCCGGTGATGCCGCAGGCCGCCGCGGGCAGCCGGATGGATCCGCCGGTATCGGTGCCGATCGCGCCCCGCGCGAGCCCCGCGGCCACCGCCACGCCCGACCCGCTCGACGAGCCGCCCGTGCAGTGCTCGGGGTCCCAGGGATTGCGGGCGTGGCCGTGATGCGGGTTGTCGCCGAGCGCCCCCATGGCCAGCTCGGTCATGTTGAGCTTGCCCAGGGTGACGGCGCCCGCGCCGACGAGGCGGGCCACCGCGGTGCAGTCGTGCTCGGCGGTGAAGTACTCGGCGGTCCGCGTGCCGCAGGAGGTGGGCAGCCCCCGGATGAAGCAGAGATCCTTGAACGCGAGCGGCACGCCGTGGAGCGGGCCACGGGCCTCGCCGCGCCCCATCGTCTCCCGGCGCCGGGCGGCGGCGAGCGCCCCCTCGGCGTCCACCGTGATGAAGGCGCGCAGCCGGCCGTCGAGCCGCTCGATGCGCGCCAGGCACTCGCGCGTGGCCTCGACCGGGGAGATCTTCCCGGCGCGGATCGCGGCCGCGAGCGCGGCGATGGTCGGGAAGTCGGTCAGGTCGCGGCTCCGGGCGGCTCCGCCTGCTCGAGGGCGGCGATGAAGCGCGCGGGCTCCTCGGCCAGGGAGAGCTCGCCGGCGAGCCGCTCGATCAGACCGAGGAGGTCGGCCAGCTCGGCCTGCTGGAACTTGTTCGTGGTCTCGCTCATGCCGGGAGGATACTATGATCCGCGCCCCACGGTACTGGCACCCAGAGAGGAGAACACATGCTGAGGATGCGGACTGTCTCGTGGCTCATGCTCGCGCTGGCCGGCCTGCTCGTCTCGGCGGCCCCGGCCGCGGCCCAGAAGAAGACGCTGGTCGTCGCCCTGAACCAGGATCCGGACCTCCTGGACCCGACCCTGTCGCGGACCTACGTCGGCCGCATCATCTTCGCGCACATGTGCGAGAAGCTCTACGAGATCGACGAGACCCTCCGCATCTCGCCCCAGCTCGCCGCCGCGCTGCCCACCGTCTCGGACGCGGGCAAGACGGTCACCATCAAGCTCCGCAGCGGGGTGAAGTTCAACGACGGCACCGCGATGACCGCGGAGGCGGTCAAGTTCTCCCTCGACCGGCACCGCGAGATGAAGGGCTCCAACCGGCGCAGCGAGCTCGAGCCGGTCACCGCGGTCGAGGTGGTGGACCCGCTCACCGTCCGGCTCCGGCTCAAGAGCGCCTTCGCCCCGCTGGTGGCCACCCTGGCCGACCGGTCCGGCATGCCGGTCTCGCCCGCCGCGGTCAACAAGCTCGGGCGACAAGTTCGCGACCGCGCCGGTGTGCGTGGGGCCGTGGTCCTTCGTGGAGCGCGTGCCGCAGGACCGCATCGTGCTGGAGAAGTCCACCCACTACTTCGATCCCGGCCAGGCGCGCTTCGATCGGCTCGTGTTCCGCATCATCCCCGACGACAACGTGCGCGTGGCCAACCTGCGCTCGGGCGACATCGACTTCATGCACCAGGTGGCGCCCACCGACTCGGTGAACCTGAAGAAGGAGGGGCGCTTCGACGTCTCGAGCGTCACCGGGATCGCCTACTCCGGCATCACCATCAACCAGCGCAACAAGACCGGCAAGACCCAGCCCGCCGGCGATCTGGGCACGCCGCTGGCCAACGACCCCCGGGTGCGCGAGGCCTTCGACCTGAGCATCGACCGCGACGCCCTCAACCAGGTGGCGTGGGACGGCCAGTACACGCCGGGCTGCACGCCGATCTCCCCGGTGAGCCCCTTCCACGACAAGGGCCGCAAGTGCCCGGGGCGCGACGTGGCCAAGGCGAAGCAGCTCCTCGCCGCGGCGGGCCTCGCCGGCGGCTACAGCTTCGAGCTCACGATCGTGAACGACCCGCAGGCGCGCCGCGTCGGCGAGGTGATCCAGGGCATGGCCCGCGAGGCGGGCTTCAACATCTCCCTGCGCCCGTCGGAGTTCGCCTCCGCCCTCACCGACGACGACAACGGCAAGCTCCAGGCCTTCGCCATCGGCTGGAGCGGCCGGGTGGATCCGGACGGCAACATGCACCAGTTCCACACCTGCGGCGGCAGCCTGAACACGACGCACGTCTGCGACGAGACCGTCGACGCCCTGCTGAACAAGGCGCGCGAGGTCAGCGATCAGGGGGAGCGGGCGAAGCTCTACCGCGAGGCGATCGACCGGATCAACGCGCGTCGCAACATCATCTACCTCTACCACGCGAACTACATCGTCGCGTATCCCGAAGAACCTCAAGGGCTACAAGGCGGTGCCGGACGGGCTGATCCGCATCAAGGGAGCGTCCTGGAACTAGCGCACCCCGGTGGCCGAGTTCCTGATCCGGCGGGTCGCGATCTCGATCGTGACCCTGTTCGTGATCAGCCTGATCGTCTTCACCGGGGTGCGGATGATTCCCGGCGACCCGGCCCGCGTCATGGGCGGCACCGACGCCGACGCGGCCGGGCTCGCCGAGATCCGCCAGAAGTACGGGCTCGACGATCCGATCCCGCTCCAGTACCTGCGCTGGATCGGCCTGGCCCTCCGGGGTGATCTCGGGGAGTCCATCCGCACGCGCGAGTCGGTGGTGTGGACCGTCGCGCGCAAGCTGCCGATCACGATCGAGCTGGCCGGCCTGTCCCTGCTGATCGCGCTGACCATCGCCATTCCCGCCGGGGTCTTCTCGGCCGCCCGCCGCAACACGGTGTGGGATCTGCTGGCCAACGCGGTCTCGCTCTGCGGCCTCTCGGTGCCGAGCTTCTGGCTCGGCATCATGCTGATCCTGTTCCTCTCCGTGCGCCTGCACTGGCTGCCCGCCTCCGGCTTCGTGCCGCTCTGGGAGAGCCCCCTGGGCAACCTCCAGCGCATGATCATGCCCGCGTTCGTGCTGGGCGCCGGGCTCGCCGCGGTGCTGATGCGCCAGACGCGCAACAGCATGATCGAGATCCTGAGCGCGGACTACATCCGCACCGCGTGGAGCAAGGGGCTGGCCGGCCGCGCGGTCATCTTCCGCCACGCCTTCCGCAACGGGCTGATCCCGGTGGTCACGATCCTGGGGCTGCAGACCGGCGCCCTCATGGGCGGCGCGGTCGTCACCGAGCAGATCTTCGTGGTGCCCGGCTTCGGGCGGCTCATCGTGGAGGCGGTGTTCACCCGCGACTATCCGCTCGTGCAGGGCGTGGTGCTGATCACCGCCTCGGCCTACGTCTTCATCAACCTGCTGGTGGATCTCTCCTACTCCCTGCTGAACCCGCGGATCCGCATCGGAGGCGCGGCCGGTGGCGGGTAGCTCGCGCGGGCGCCTCTGGCGGCGGCTGTGGCGGAGGCCGCCCGCGGTGGTGGGCGCGGTGGTCGTGCTCTTCTTCGTGGTGCTCGCGGTGGGCGCGCCGTGGATCGCGACCGCCGATCCGCAGCGCTCCGACTACGGCAAGATCCGCAAGGCGCCCACCGCGGCCAACCCGTTCGGCACCGACGACCTCGGACGCGACACCTTCTCGCGCGTGGTCTGGGGCACGCGCGTCTCCATGCAGGCCGGCGTCTTCTCGATCCTGCTCGCGATCGCGATCGGCGTGCCCGCCGGCCTCGTGGCCGGGTCCCAGCGCGGCGCGCTCGACCAGCTCATCATGCGCCTGACCGACGCGTGGCTGGCCTTCCCGTTCCTCATCCTGGCCATCGGCCTCGTGACCATCATGGGCGCCTCGCTCACCAACGCCACGGTGGCCATCGGGCTCGCGGCCACGCCGACCTACATCCGGCTCACGCGCGGGCTCGTGCTCTCGACGCAGGAGGAGGACTACGTGCAGGCGGCGCGGGCCCTCGGCGCGGGCGGCCTGCGCACGATCCTGCGCCACGTCCTGCCCAACATCGCGAGCGCGCTGCTGGTGCAGGCCACCGTGTCGATCCCGGCCGCCATCATCGCCGAGGCCATCCTGTCGTTCCTGGGCCTGGGCGTGCAGCCGCCGACCCCGAGCTGGGGCACGATGCTCGCCACCGCCCAGCAGTACCTGGAGACGGCCCCGTGGATGTCGTGGTGGCCGGGCCTCGCCATCTTCTCGCTCACGCTCTCGTTCAACCTCGCGGGCGACGGCCTCCGCGACCTCCTCGACCCCAAGGACTACTGACCCCGCTCCCCTCTGGGGAGAGGCCTACAGCAGCGCGGTCAGATCCCGCACGTCCTTCAGCGTCTCCACCTGATCCACGATCTCGACGACGGCGCGAGCCCGCTCCGAGCCGAGCACACCCGACGCCAGCGCGACGAACTTCTCCACGACCTCCGCGGCCGGAACCGGATCCGCGAAGTCCCCGCGCACCACGGTGGTGGCGTCGGTCAGCGTGCGCCCGTCCTTCAACACGACCTCGACCAGCGCGGTCGGGTAGTCGGCCCCGCGCGGCGACATCTTCGGGTCGACGCGCACCTCGCACCCGCGCGGCCAGTGACCGGATGCGCGGATCCGACAGCGCGGGCTCGACGAACGCCGAGACATCGGCGCGGCCCAGCACGAGCGCCGCCGCCACCGCGTACGGGATCGAGAACTTCGCGCCCAGCATGGACGTGGGCGCGGGCTCGGCCATGCGCGGGCCGAACGGGATCGTGGTCACGACCACGCGCTCGACCTGGGCGGCCTCGAGCCGCTCCGCCTTCGCCATCGCGAGCAGCGCGTCGAGCGCGAAGTGGTTGTAGCGGCAGCAGGCGTAGAGCTTGAAGTAGTTCTGCTCGATGCGCAGCGGCCCGCCGAGGCCGTCCAGCGCGCGCTCGGGCTCGAAGCGGTCGGCCAGGATCGTGCCGTAGACGTCGCTCGGCGCGTCGGCCAGCCCGGTGAATCCCGCGCGATGGAGATCCACCGCGAGAATGCCTTCGAGCCCGGAGCGCCCGGGGTAGGCGTTGCGGATCGTCACCCCCTCGAGCGCGGTGGTCCAGGTATTGGCCGGGCTCATGCTCGCGGCAAGATTGATCACCGACCGCACGCCCGCCGCGTCGAGGCCGGCCAGCTTGGCCACCGCCACCGCGGTGCCGATGGTGCCCCACGTGCCGTGCGAATGGACGTTCGGCTTCGGCGTCGTCGCGCCGCCGAGGCGCGAGCAGACCTCGTAGCCGGCGATGATGCTCTCGAGCAGCCGGCCCCCGTCGGCGCCGATGTCCTCCGCCACCGCGAGCGCGCCCGGGACCACGTGGATGGCCGGGTGCCCGCCGCCGAGCCGGCTCCCCTCGTCCACCTCGAGCGCCACCCCCGCGGTCGCGTTCACGAAGGTCGCGAGCAGCGGGTCCGCCTTGCCCGGCGTGGCCCAGCAGCGTGGCGGTGGCGCGCGAGCGCCGCTCGTGCATCGCGCCGGCGAGGCGGCGGTTCTCCGGCATCGCGCTGCCCGCCACCATCGCGCCGATCGTGTCGAGCAGCACGAGCCGCGCGGCCCGCGGCGCCGCGTCGGTCAGGCGCTCGACGTCCACCGCCTCGACGAACGCCGCGAGGCGATCGAGGTAGTCCGTCATCGCGAGACGCCCTACCCGGCGCCGCCCGCGATGGGCGCCACCGGCCCCGTGCGCGCCAGATACCGGCCGTAGCCCGGCTTCTGCTCGAGCCGGCCCTGGTTCAGCAGCACCTGGCCGCGCAGCACCGTCATCCAGGGCCGCCCGCGCGACTTCCAGCCCTCGTAGAGCGTCCAGCCCGCGATCCCGTGATGATCGGCGACCTTGATGGTCCCGTCCGCGTCGGGATCGATGATGGTGAGATCGGCGTCGGCGCCCACCCGGATCGCGCCCTTCCGCGGGTAGAGACCGAAGATCCGCGCGGGATTCTCGGCCATCACGCGCGCCAGCCACGTCACCGGGAGGCCGCGCTTCACCACGCCCTCGCTCCACATGAGCGGCACCAGCGTCTCGATGGACGGGCTGCCGAACGGGACCGGATTGCCCTTGCCGTCCACGAAGATGTTCTTCCAGCCCGGCTCCTTCAGCTCCTTGCGGCGCGGCGAGTGATCGCTGGCCACCGTGGCGATGTAGCCCTCGCGGCTGCCGCCCCAGAGCGCGTCGCCGTCGCCGCCCCCGACCGGGCGCAGCGGCGGGCCGATCTTGGCGAGCGGGCCCCAGGACTCCATCTCCTTCTCGGTGAGCAGCATGTACTGCGGGCAGGTCTCGGTCCACACGCGCTGGCCGCGGGCCTGCGCGGCCTTGATCCGCTCGAGCCCGCCCTTGGTCGAGAGGTGGACGACGTAGACCGGGCACTTCGTCATCTCGCCGATGAGGATGGCGCGGTTGATCGCCTCCTCCTCGGTCCACGGCGGGCAGGTGGCCGGGAAGTCGGTGGGCTTCACGCGCCCCGCCGCGATGGACTTGTTCTCGAGGTGGTAGAGGATGTCGCCGTTCTCGCAGTGGAGCTGGCAGACGCCGCCCAGCGCCGCGATCTTCTCCATGACCTGGGCGATGAACTCGTCCGAGCACATGCGGTTCGGCCGGCGCTTGTAGGTCATGAAGATCTTGTAGGACGTCACGCCCTGCTCGAAGGCCTCGGCCAGCCCGTCCAGGATGTAGGGCTGGTTGTTCAGGATGAAGTGGAAGCCGAAATCCACCACCGACTGCTGCCCCGCCTCGTCGCGCAGGCGCTTGAGCGCCTGGGGCAGCGTCTCCCGCGCCTGGTCGTCGTACTCCACGAACGAGAGCAGCGTCGTCAGGCCCGGCGTGCGCGGCCGCCACCGGCCCGGTGTGCCAGTCGTCGTAGACCGCGCCGAGATGCACGTGGCAGTCGATCAGGCCGGGCAGCACGTACTTGCCGGTGGCGTCGATGGTGCGCTCCGCGGGCGGCAGCATCGCCTCGGCCCCCAGCGCGACGATCTGGCCGTCCTTCACCGCCACCGCGGTCTCCAGCACCTCCGTCGGGGTGACGACACGCCCGCCGCGAACCAGCAGATCTATCGAAGAGCTCTTCGCGGGACCCGGCATCACGCGCCTCGCTTGGTGGGCTGGGTCAGCAGGCCGTAGTGCTCGGGATGCCGCCGGCCGAGGAAGTCCCACCGCTTGCGCGCGGGCACCATCTGGTCGAGATCGATCCGGGCCGCGATCAGCTCGTCGCCGGTGGTGGCGGCCTTGGCCACCACCTGCCCCATCGGGTTCACGATGCACGAGCCGCCGATCAGCTCCATGCCGTCCTCGATGCCGGCCTTGGCGATGCCGACCACGAACAGGTTGTTCTGGTAGGCGCCCGCGCGCAGGCACAGCTCGTTCAGATCGAGGGCCAGCGGGGAGAGCGGCGTGTTGTAGCCGATCAGCACGATCTCGGCGCCGAGCAGGCCGAGGCTCCGGTAGGACTCGGGGAAGCGCCGGTCCTGGCAGATCGCGATGCCGACCTTGGCGCGGGCGGCGTCGAAGACCCGGTAGCCGCTATTGCCCGACTCGAAGAAGTGCGGCTCGTAGACCTGCGCGTGCCCATCCGGCAGCTTGGCGCCCGGCAGATGGATCTTCCTGAACGTCCCGGCGAGCTTGCCGGTCTCGTCGGTCAGGAGCGCGGTGTTGAAGTAGCGGCCCTGATCCTTCTCGCAGAAGCCCACGTGGCAGGCGATGCGCGCCTCGCGCGCCCGCTGCAGCAGCGGGGCCAGCGCCTTGGGCGGCATCTCGGTCTCGAAGAACTGATCGAAGTCGTCGCGCACCCGCTTGGGGAAGTAGGTCGTCAGCGCCATCTCCGGATAGGCCAGGATCTCGACGCCTTCCACCACGGCCTGGTCGAGGAGCGCGAGCATGCGCTCGACGATCTCCTCCCGGCTCGTGCCTTCGTTGTTGGGGCCCATCTGCGCGGCGGCGACCTTGATGTGGCGTGCCATGGATCTCTCCTTTGGGAGTTTCATACGTCACCGCGGGCGGCTGCGCAAGTCGGCGAGCATCTCGATCAGCACCGCGCGGCACTGCTCGGCGCTCGTGACCTCGCGCGGAAAGCCGATCCGGCGCCCGTGCAGGCCGTCGGCGGCGCGGACGCGCAGCTTGAAGCCGAGGCGATCCACCGCGACCATCTCCGCCGCGTCTGCCGCCGGCAAGCTCGCCGAGCACCCGCGCGTAGAGGACCAGCGCGTCGGCGTGGTCGCGGTTCATGTGCTCGATGATGCCGGGCGCCGCGTCGGCCAGCGGATCGGGGCGGGCCGCCTCGTAGCCGGGCACCGTGAGCCAGTCCATCGCGCCGAAGCCGCCGACGAAGTAGACGTCGGTGACGTCGAGGCGCCAGAACGCGAAGTCGTCGAAGTCCACCCAGTGGATCGCGTTCGGATGCCGCGCGAGATAGGCCTCGCGCGCGGCCGGCCGATCCTCCGGTTCGACGCGGCGGGCGGCGCCCATGAGCGTGACGCGGGCGAGCGCGAGCGGGTCGTCGCCGGGCTGGGCCACGAGCAGGCTCGCGCGCGGATCGGCGGCGAGGTTCTGGGTGTGCATCGCGAGCGTGCTGATGAGCAGGAGCGGCCGGCCGCGCTCGTCGGGCGCGTAGGGCATGATCGAGACGAACGGGTGGCCCGGATGACGCCGGGAGAGCGTGCCGAGCGTGCCGGTGCGCCCGAGGTGGACGAGCGTGCGCGCCTGCTCCGCGAACGTGGGCTCGGGCGCGCCCGGCCCCGCGGGCCCCCCGCCCTGGCCGTGCCGGCTCATGCGGGCACGCGCGCCAGCCGCTCGGCGAGGCGTCCCGCGCTCGGCGCCACGAAGATGGCCAGCGGCGCCTCGCGATTGCGCACCGTCAGCTCGTGCCGCGCGTGGTCGGAGACGTCGAGGCCGGCCCGCACCGCGACTTCCTCCGAGAGCACCAGCTCGCACGCGTAGTCCTTCGTCAGGGCCTCCAGGCGGGCGGCGACGTGCACGGTGTCGCCCACCGCGGTCAGGTACGTGGTGGACGCGTAGCCCATCTGGCCGACGACGGTGGGGCCGGTGTGAATGCCGATCCCGAGGCGCAGCGCGCTGTCCAGATCGTCGGCGAGGGTGCGGCTCAGCTCCTGCACGCGAGCGACCATCGCCGCCGCCGCGCGGACCGCCTGCCGGGAGCCCTCCTCCGGCCCGCCCCGTCCACCCCGAAGAGCGCCATGACGCCGTCGCCCGTGAACTGGTTGACGATGCCGCCCGCATCCGTGATGGCGCCGCCGACCGCCTCGAAGTAGCGGTTCAGGATGAAGACGACGTCATACGGGAGCTTGCGCTCGGCCAGCCGGGTGAATCCGCGCAGATCGGCGAAGAGCACCGCGATGGTCAGCTCCCCGCCGTCGCGATGCTCGCTCGGGAGCGCATCGGCCGGGCCCGCCCCGGCGGGCACGAGCGGCACCACCGCGAGGTCGCGCCGCGGCCGCACCTGGCAGGCCAGGCGCACGTGGGCGGGCGCCCCCACGCGCCCGAGCACGCGCAGCTCGTCCGTGGTGGGCGCGGGCAGATGCTCCTCGCCGCGGATCACCCGCACCCGGCACGTCGAGCAGCGGCCGCGCCCTCCGCAGACCGAGGCGTGCGGGATCCCCGCGAACCGGCTCGCCTCGAGGATGGTGAACCCGGCGGGCACGAGCACCTCGCGGCCGCCGGGATACTCGATGCGCACGCCCTGCCGCCGGCGCAGGTGCTCCCGGACCGCGCGCGCGGCCAGCACCAGCGCGATGGCGCCGAGATCGCCCCAGAAGATCGCGCGGGCCACCCGTCCGAGCGTCGCCCGCTGCGCCGGGCTCGGAAGCCCCGCCTCGCGGATCACCGTCTGCACGAAGCCGGGCTCGCGCGCCCGTCGGTCCACTTCCTGGCCCGCAGCGGCGAAGCCGAGCAGCGCCAGGACCGGCACGAGCAGGAACCCGCTGTAGAGCGCTCGCGCGACCCGTGGGTACCACGGCCGGAGCCTCAGCCAGAAGTGCAGCCCGATGCAGCCGTGGATCCAGGCGACGGCGAGGGTAACGACCTGGCGCAGGCCCGCGATCGGATCGAGCTGCCAGAGCACGAGCACCACGAGCGTGTAGCTCGTCTGCGTCCCGGCCATCTCGTGCGCCAGCCGGGTGCCCACCACGTGCCACACGAGGAGGGGCGGCACGAGCAGCCCCAGGGTGAGCTGGCTCGCTTCCCAGGCGGGCATGCGGAGCGTGCGGCGGCGGTAGAGCGCCCAGAGCGCGAGCAGGTTGTGGATGGCGAACGAGCCGTAGAGGGCGACGGTGCCCGGGAGGCTACGCCAGAGCGAGAACGAACCACTCCGGTCCCGCCGCCATGGCGTCGAGCGAGACGAGCCCGAGCGCGTGGTTGAGGAAGTGGGTCGTGAGATAGGCGAAGAGCACGAGGCCCGTCCAGAGGCGGATCTGCCGGACGACGGCCGCCGCTGAACGGGCCGGGGGCATGCCGCGGGTCGTGCCTAGAGCTTCGTCCGGCCGCTCAGCTTGTCGAGGAAGCCTCCGAGCACCCGGTTGAACTCCTCGGGCTGCTCCAGATTCGACAGGTGCGAGGCGCGGCACAGCACGGCCAGCTCCGCGGTGGGCAGCGCCGCGTGGATCTCGCGCGCCATGTCCACCGGCGTGCCGGGATCCTCCTCGCCCACGATCACCAGCGCGGGGCAGCGGACGTCGCGCAGCTTCTCGGTCACGTTGATCTTCGGCAGCGCGTGGCAGCAGCCGATGTAGCCCGCGGCGGGCGTGGCGCGGATCATGGCGCCCACGCGCTCCATCAGATCCTTGCGGCGCGCGCGGAAGGGCGCGGTGAACCAGCGCTCGAGCGTGGGGGCCGCCATGGGCTCCATGCCCTTGGCGCCGACCGTCTTGATGCGGTCCTCCCAGGTCGCGGCCGCGCCCGGGGCGTAGCGGCTCGTGGTGTCGCAGAGCGCGAGGCTCTGCACCATGGCGGGATGCTTGAGCGCGAAGACCTGCCCGATCATGCCGCCCATCGAGAGCCCCACGAAGTGGGTCTCGCGGATGCCGAGCCCGTCGAGCAGCCCCTTCAGGTCGTCCGCGAGCTGGTCGAGGGTGTAGGCGCCGGTGGGCGCGCTGGTCTGCCCGTGGCCGCGCGTGTCGTAGCGCAGGACGCGGTAGCGGCTCTTGAGCGCGCGCACCTGCTCGTCCCACATGGAGAGGTTGCAGGCGAGCGAGTGGCTGAACGTCACCACCGGGCCCTCGCCCTCGATCTCGTAGTTGATGTCGATGCCGTTGGCCTTGAGTCTTCATGGCTCTCCTCACTCCTGGGTGGCGGTGCTCGGGCAGATCTGATTGTACGGGCAATAGCGGCAGGCCTGGTACTCGGGCGTCGCCTCGAACTCCCGGTGCCGGATGCCGCGCGCCGCCTCCGCGATGGCCTCGCGGGCCTTGGCCAGGTCGAGCTCGGTGGGCGTGTGGCGCCCGACCACGCCCGATTCGAGGAAGCGCAGCTCCACGCGGGCGGGCAGGCGGCCCGTCATCGCGTGCTGGGCCAGCGCGTAGATCTTGAGCTGGAGGCTCTCCTTCGCGCGCTGATCGGCCTTCTTCTGGTCGGTGACGTCGCTCGACTTGTAGTCCACGATCACGAGACCCTCCGGCGTCTCGTCCACCCGGTCGAAGCGCCCGCGCACCCGGTCGAGGCCGAGCGTGAAGCCGAACTCCCGCTCCACGTCGGTGGGCTTCTGCCCCGAGGCCTCCTCCTCGTGATAGAAGCGCGTCAGCGCCGCGATGCCCGACCGCTTGCGCTGCTCCTCGTGGTCGCGGGTGAGGAAGCCCTCGTTGCGCCAGGCGTTGTCGAAGGCGAGCAGGAAGTCCTCGAGCGAGGTGTAGTTGCCCGCCGCGCGCCGGCGCAGGTAGAACTCGACCGCCTTGTGCAGCGCGTTGCCGTAGACCACCGAGTGGTGCTGGCGCAGCGGGATGCGCAGGATGTGGATGAACTGGTACTTGAGCGGGCACGTCTGGTAGTCGTCCACCTGCCGGTGGCTCACCGCGAGCGGCTCGTCGTCCGGGATCGGGGCGAGCCCGAGGCCCGCCAGGTCCGGGGCCGGCGCCTGGCGCCTGAGCCCCTCGATGGGCTGCGCGCGGAAGGGGCGCGCCGCGTCCTTCGGCAGGTCGAGCGCTTCCAGCACGAACTGGCTCACCTTCCACTTGCGCTTGCCGCCCATGTCCTCCGCGCTGGTGAGGTAGAGGCGCTCCTTGGCGCGGGTCATGCCCACGTAGAAGAGGCGCCGCTCCTCCTGCTCGTGGAAGTCGCCGGTGGGCAGCAGGTCCTTGATGAGCCCGGGCGGCATCTCGAGGGGATCGGCGCGGCGGGTGGACGGGAACTTGTTCTGCACGCAGTCCACCATGAACACGATCGGCCACTCGAGCCCCTTGGACTTGTGCACGGTGAGCACGTGCACCGCGGGCGTCTCGGTGTCGGCCTCGGCCACCGCCGGATCGTCGCCCGCGTCCATCAGCGCGTCCAGGTGGCTCACGAACTCGCGCACGTTGTCGTACTTGAGCACCCGCGCCGCGTCCTTGACGCGGGTGAAGAACTTGCTGACGTTCTGCACCTCCTGCTCCAGCTCCGCGGGCGCCTTCGCGTAGCGGGTCATGAGCCCGGAGTCCACCAGGAACTGGTAGAGCACCTCGCCGGTCGGGTGCTCGCGGCCCAGCTCCATGTAGCGGCTCAGGTCGGTCACCAGCCGGGCGATCGCGAGGCGCCCCTCGTCGCTGACCGCCAGGTCGGCGGGGACGTCGTGCAGCACGTCGAAGAGGTGGCGGTTCTTCCGGGTCGCGTACGTCGCGCAGTTCGTCAGATCCACGATCGGGACCTGGTAGACGTCGGAGGACGCCAGGTAGTGGAGGCTGACCGAGTCGTCGGTGAAGACCACGCTGCGGAGGAACGCGATGAGCAGGCGGACCTCGGGCCGGCCGTAGAGGCCCGCGTTGCCCGAGAAGGTCCACGGGATCCCGCGCATGTTGAGCGCCCGCAGGTAGTGGTCCGCGTCGTTGTTGGCCCGCACCAGCACCGCGAAGTCGCGATAGGGCCGGCCGTGCTCGTGCTCCTCCCGGATCAGCTCGGCCACCTGGTCGGACTCGGTGGAGACGGTGTCGAACGGCAGGTGCCGCGGCGCCTCCCCCTGTCCCACGGTGGAGATGAGCCGCTTGTCGATCTTCTGGGCCACCTCGAGGCGATCGGGGTTGTTGTGCTGGATGAGCCGGTAGGCCGCGTCCAGCACCGCCTGGGGCGAGCGGCGGTTCTCCTGCAGCACGACCTGGCGCGCGTCCGGATACGTCCGGTCGAAGTCGAGGATGTTGCTCATGGACGCGCCGCGGAAGCGGAAGATGGCCTGGTCGTCGTCGCCCACCACCGCCACGTTCCGATGCCGGGCCGCCAGCAGCTTCACCAGCTCGAACTGCGCGTAGTTGGTGTCCTGGAACTCGTCCACCAGGATGTACCGGTACCGGCCCTGGTAGCGCCGCAGGATGTGCGGGCGCGTGCGGAAGAGGCGCAGCGTCTCGACGATCTGGTCGCCGAAGTCGATCTGGCCGAGCCGGGCCATCAGGGTCTGGTACTGCGCGTAGGTCCGCGCGAGCTCGAGGTGCTGCTCGGCCTCCAAGCGCGATTCCTCGTCGGCCGCGGCGGCCAGCAATTCCTCGGCGTGCGCCAGGTACTCGTCCGGCCCCACGTCCTCGTCCTTCAGGCGGCTGAACTGGGTGAGGATGGCGTGCAGGTGGCGAGTGGGATCGCCGAGCGGCCGGTAGTGCTTGAGCGGGAACTCGAAGAGGTGGTCGCGCAGGAAGATGATCTGCTCGGCGCGGGTGAGCACGCGGAAGTCCGGGGTGAGCCCCAGCTCCAGCGCGTTCTCCTTGATCAGACGGTCGCCGAAGGCGTGGAACGTGGCGATCTGCACGTCGGCATAGCCGTAGGGCACGAGGGTGTCCACGCGCTCTTCCATCTCGGCCGCCGCCTTGTCGGTGAAGGTCAGCGCGAGGATCTCGGAGGGCCGGGCCGCGCGGGTCGCGATCAGGTAGGCGATGCGGCGCGTGATCACGGTGGTCTTGCCGGTGCCCGCGCCCGCGATGATGAGCAGCGGACCGGTCTCGTGGGTGACCGCCGCCGCCTGGGGCGCGTTCAGCCCTTCGAGAATCCGCTCCGCGCCCCGCGCTCCTTCCGCCATCAGGCGAAACTATACCACCCCTGGAACCGCTCCTCTACGGCACCACCAGGGATAGCGCGTCGGGCACGCACTCGAAGCTGACGGGCAGCGGGCCGAGCAGCTCGCCGTCCACCTGCACGAAGCGGCTCGCGTCGCCGTGCACCACCGCGCGGCGGGCCTTCAGATACGTCACCCCCGGCATGCCCAGGTGCGAGCCGGTGAAGGCCGCGGCCAGGTAGCGGGCGAAGCGGTGGCGCTGGGTGGAGTCGAAGAGGCAGATGTCGAGCAGATCGTCGTCCATCCGCGCCTCCGGGGCGAAGCGCAGCCCGCCGCCGTAGGACGGCGCATTGGCCACCACCGCGAAGGTGGCGCTGTGCTGGCCGGCGTCGGTCTCCACCACGAAGTGCACCGGGTGCCAGTCGGTGAGCTGGCGGAGCCCCGCCATCCAGTAGGCGCCCTCCCCGGTCAGGCGCTTCAACCCCGGGTGGACCGCCCGCACGATGTCGGCGTCGAGGCCGACTCCGGCCATGAGGAGGAAGTAGCGCTCCCCCGCCCGGCCCACCGACACGCGGCGCGTCCGCTCCGCCGCGAAGACGTCGGCGAGGAGATCGATGTCGCCCGGCAGCTCGAGCTCGCGGGCCAGCACGTTGGACGTGCCCCCCGGCCACACCGCGAGCGGGGTGGACGTGCCGACCATGACCTGCATGGCCTCGTTCACGGTGCCGTCGCCGCCGTGGACGATGATCAGGTCCGTCCGGGCCTCGAGGGCCGCGGCGGTGAGCCGGGTCGCGTCCGCGGGGCCGGTGGTCACCTGCGGGGTGACCGTGATGCCGCGCCCGCGGAGGGCATCCACCATGCGCGTGATCGAGTGGAAGCGATCGCGGCGCTGGCCGGAGCCGGGATTGTGCACGAGGACGGCGGAGCGCGCCACGGCCCCTCGCTAGCGGCGGATCTCGGTGCTGTCCGTGGCCAGCAGCTCGTCGAGCTCGGCCCGGGTCACCACGGGCACGTCACCCCAGATCGTGCACTTGAGCGCGGCCAGCGCGGTCGCGGCATCCACCGCGTGCTGCGCGTCGCGGCCGGTCAGCGTGGCCCAGAGAAAGCCGGCCGCGAAGGCGTCGCCCGCCCCGACCCGGTCCACCACCGAGACCGTGTAGAGCTTGGACGGCCGGTGGACACCGCGGTCGGTGAGCACCGCGGACCCGGCCTCGCCCAGCGTGAGCGCGATGGTGGCCGAGGGCGCGAGGCGGCGCAGCCCGGCCAGCACCTGCTCGGGCGAGCCCTCCAGCTCGAGCACGGTGGCCGCGTCGTCTGAGCCGATGAAGAGATAGCCGAGGCGCGGGAGGATCTCGCCGAGGAAATCGCGCGCCTCCTTCGGGCTCCAGAGCCGCGAGCGGTAGTTCACGTCGAAGGACACCGGCACGCCCGCCGCCTCCGCCTCTCGCGATCGCGCGGCGCACGACGTCGCGGATGTTGTCCCCGAGGGCGGCGGTCACCCCGGTGAGATGGACGAGCCGCGCGCTCCGGATCAGCGACCAGTCCACGTCGTCCGCCACGAGGCGGCTGAACGCGGAGTCGCGCCGGTCGTACAGGATGCGGACCGGGCGCGGCGCCATGCCGTACTCGATGAAGTAGAGGCCCATGCGCTGGCCCGGGCGCCGCAGCACTCCGCGGCAATCCACCCCGTGGCCCGACAGCTCGCGGATCGTGCGATCGCCCCACGCGTGCTCGGAGGGCAGCACCGAGATGAAGGCGGTGCGCAGCCCGAGCCGGGCGCAGGCCGCGGCCACGTTGGCCTCGGTGCCGCCGATCTGCACGTCCAGGTCCTGGGCCTGCTCGAGACGCTGGGGCGGGCGGGCGGCGAGCCGCAGCATCACCTCGCCCAGGCCGACCAGATCGTGCCGCGGCGCGAGCCGGCTCACGCGGTGCCCGTGACGCGCACGTTCAGCGTGGTGCCATAGAGGAGGACGGATCGAACGGACGCGAGCTGCCGGTCCGGCGCGAAGGTCACCCGGGCGGGCTGATCAGGGCGAGCCCACGACGAGAAGCGGGTGATGTCGATCTGCGCGGTGAGGCCGCCGGTGGCCGGGTCGGGGCTCGGGCGGAACCGCAGCGGGACCAGCTCGGCGCGGTAACCGTCCGGCGAGACATCGTCCGGCCCCTCATTGTCCGCCCGGGCCCGGCGGACCACCCAGGTGTGATAGGTGCCGTCCGGATCCCGCTCGAGCGTGTTATCGGCGAAGTTGAGCTCGGCCGAGATCAGGTCGTCCACGTGGCGGCCCGCGGGGATGGCCAGGACGTCGTCCACCTGCCGGCGCCGGCCCAGGAGCAGCGTGTGGGTGACTGCATGGATCTCGGCCCGCTGCCGGGCGTAGTCGTAGGTGGTGGTGGAGGTGTTCTGGCGGTTCCGGAAGTGATGGACCGCCTTCGTCTCCAGGGGCTTGAAGCGGCCGTCCCGGATGATGCCGGAGGCCTCCGTCCGGGTACTGAGCCCCGTCCCCTGACCCTCCATGGTCATCCGGTACCTGCCGGCCCGGCGGTCGATCTCCTGGACCGCAGTTCCGGAGAGGGAGAGGGTCAAAAAGCTAAACAGAACCGATAGATCAAGCTGGTAGGCGAAAGCGGACCGGCCGTCCTCCAGGGCGTGAGCCCGGCGGAGGCCGCAGACCGAACAGCAACCCGAGCGGCAGGGCCGCCAGCAGCTGCCGCCGGCTCAGCAAGTGCTCCATATGCCCGCATTCTACTCGACGAGCCAAGACCACGGGATTTGGTTTTAGATTTATTTCCTGCTACTTTATAAGCTCTATCCCACCTTTTCTCACGCACCCTTAGGGGGCACGGGTTCATGAAGAACTCCCGGCGAGTAGTAATTACGGGGTTGGGTGTCGTTGCCCCCAACGGCATCGGCAAGGAACCCTTCTGGCAGAACCTGGTCGCGGGCAAGTCCGCCATCGACTACATCACCGCCTTCGACGCCTCGTCCTACCCCTGCCAGGTCGCCGGGGAGATCCGGGACTTCGACCCGAAGCTGTT
>CAVVEU010000007.1:0-15004 GCA_963747235.1 uncultured Candidatus Rokubacteria bacterium | reverse complement strand
GTCGTGCCCGGGCAGGTGCGCACCTGGGGGTTGGAGTGAGGGGCGCTGCGGGGGGACGCTGCAGTATTGACTACACACCAGCGGAGGAGACAACGATGACGAGAATACTCGCGGTTCTGCTCGCAGCGGTACTGTGCGCCGGCTGTGCCGGCATGACGACCGGGCCCGCCGGTCCAGGGACGGTGAAGATCACGCCCCTGGGCAGCCATGACGGCGAGTTCTGCGTCCTGGACCGGGCCCTGGTACTGGAGGATCCCGACGGGACTCGGATCCTCTACGACGCCGGGAACACGGTTCGCGGGACCAACGACCCGCGGCTCGGGAAGATCGACGCGGTCCTGCTATCCCACGTCCACGGGGACCACTTGGGAGGCGCTCACCAGCCCGCCGCCAATGCGGGGGAGTGCGGCAAGCCCGACTTCTCGGTCAGCGATGTGCCCATCTCCAACACGGTGAATATCGCCATCGGCAAGCAAGCGAAACTCATGGTCGGCAGCGACATGTCGGGGTTCTTCGCCGCGAAGGTCAAGGCTGCGGGGGGCGATCCCGCCAAGGTGCAGCTCGTGCGTTTCGGCGCGATGGCCAAGGTCGGCGGCGTGAGCGTGGCCACGGTCCCCGCCGTTCACACCAACGGGGTGGCGGCGGACTTTCTCGAGAAGAATCTCGCCGATACCCTGCGGGCGAATGGCCTGACCGCGCACGTCGGCCCGCCGACCGGCTATGTGTTGAAGTTCAGCAACGGGCTCGTGGTCTACCTGTCCGGCGACACCGGGATCACCGCGGAGCAGGACCTTGTCGTCCGGCGGTATTACCAGGCGAACCTCGCGGTCATCAACATCGGCGACGTGTTCACCACCGGCCCGACGGAGGCGGCCCACGTCATCAACGAGATGGTCAAGCCCGCCGAGGTGATCCTGTCTCACGCCAACGAGGTAGGCACCAAGAGCGGCACGGTGGTTCCGGGTAGCCGGACCGACACGTTCATCAAGGCGGCGAAGGTGCCGGCGCATGTCCCCCTCAGCGGGAAGACGATGACATTCGACGGCCGCGGGAAGTGCGTGTCCGGCTGCTGAGAGTTGGACGTCCGGCACCGGCGGCATCGTGCCGCAATTCGCCCCCGCCGGGTACGGCCGTCGCCCCGGCATGAGAGCGTCCGCCAAGGTCGGCCTGATCGCCATCGGATACGTCGCGGCCGTCCTGGTGTCCTTCGGGATCGTTGCGATCTACGTGTCGTTCACGAGCGGGCCCGACCGGCAACTATCCAGCGGCATGTACGCCTTCGGCGACAGCCTCCTCTTCCTCGCGGTGTTCGGGGTGGCCTCTGTCCCGGCAAGCAGCGCCGCGCTCTTCTTCCTCAGACCGTACCGCGCGTTCTGGCTCGTCCTCTTCGTCGCCGCGCTTGCCATCGCAGCCACCGGCCTCGCGGCTCTCGGCTGTTACGTGGCCGCCCAGACCGCCGCCGCGGGCTCCCTCCTCCATGCCTGGTCCGCCCCTGCGGGGCTGAGGATTCTCGTGGCCCCCCTGTTCGCCCTGGGCTTTTTTCTCTCGGGTCTCTTCGCTCCGAATCGAGCCGCCCGGATCGCGCTCTTCGTGGCCACCCTGCTCGAGGCGGCCGGGTTCGCCGGGTGGGTCGCGTTCATGTGGGTTCGCTCATGATCAACCCGCTGCGGTCTTCACTCGGGCGGCGGTCATCTGGCTCGTGCTGCTCCTGTCGTTCCTGATCGTGCAGCCACGACCCTTCACGCTCGCCTTCTGGGCCTGGACGGCGGTCGTCGTCGGCGCCGGGCTCCTCCAGATGCGCCCGGCCCGCGTCGAGGCGCTGGCGGAGCGGGAAGCGTTCGTTCAATGGAGCGACCGCCTTGCCGGGCTCGGCGCGCTTGGAAGCCATGCCGGCCAATGCGCGGAGCCTCCGGTCGGCCATACTGGCCACGCACCCGGAGGTGCTGCAATGAGGTGATCTTTTAGTTTCGTCACTTCCGAGCCCGGCATGTCAAGGTAGCGAGGGGACGATGAGAGAGGTCACCTACTATCGCTGGGCCGGCACGCTGCCCGTCGTGATCCCGTTCATCGCCCACCTCTTCTATCGCGACGATCCGGCGATCGGCCTGATCGACCGGGTCGCGATCCCGCTCTACGTCTCCGGGATCGCCTGGCCGGCCTACATTCCCTTCGCGGCCGCCCTGTGCTGGTGGCTGGCCGGGCAGCCGGCGGCGCGGTATCGTCGGGTCTCGTGGATCGCGCCCTTCCTGTTCCTGCCCCCGTTCCTGGCCTACCTCCTCCTGGTTCGATGGTGGACCGCGAGTGCGGAGCCGTGGGCCGGAGTGCTCGTCTTCTATTCCATCCTGGTTCTGCTGTTCGGCTATGGCTACGTGCTGCTGACCCATGCGGGGCGGCGCGTCCTGGCCTGGCGCGGCCGCGCTCTCGCGGCGTGAACCGACCCGCGCTGATCGTCGGCGTGGTGCTGCTGGTCGCGCTGGCGGCGGTCACCGCGGTGGGGGAGTACGTGCGGTGGAACCTACCCAGCGGCGACGACAAGCTCACCAGGTGCCGGGCCATCCCGCCGGGATCCAGCCTCGCGGAGATCGCGGCCGTGCTGGGACAACCCTTTGCCCGGCGGATGTCGGAGATGGTGGAAGGCGCGGTCTGGCTCGAGTTCTCGACGCCCCCGACCGCGGCCGGCCGGATCCGGGTCGTCGTTCACGAGCCGACCGGCAAGGTGCTCGCCCTGCGGTGCAGCGCGGACGGGCCCGATACCTGGGCGGCGCCGGACTAGGCGGACGGGCACCGGGGCTCGGGGAGACCGCGATGCCGATCACCCCGTTCCACATGGGCCCGGGTCTTCTGGTGAAGGCGCTGGGCGGACGGCACGTCAGCCTGATGGTCTTCGGCTTCAGCCAGGTCGCGATGGACATCGAGCCGATCGTGCGGATGATCCGGGACGATGTCGTCCTCCACGGGTTCGTCCACACCCATCTCGGGGCGACGCTGATCGGCCTGGTGTCGGCGGCGGTCGGGCGTCCGATCTGTCAGGCTTTGCTGGACCGCTGGGCTCCCAAGCCTGACGCGGCGTTCGAGACCTGGTTGCGCGGTCCGAAGCTCATCTCATGGCCCGCCGCCCTCGTCGGCGCGTTCGTGGGGACCTACAGTCACGCCTTCCTGGATAGCATCATGCATTCGGACATGCAGCCGCTCGCGCCGTTTTCGGGGGCCAACGCGCTGCTGGGTCTCATCGCTCCCGGCGTCCTTCACGTCGGGTGCGTCCTCAGCGGCGTGCTCGGGGTGCTGCTTCTGGGCACGGCGTTCCTCCGTCGCCGGGCCGCCGGGTAGCTCCGTGGCGAGGCGCGAGGACGCATCCCGCATTCGCGAAAGCTACGACGAGCTCGCCGCGACCTATACCGAGCGCCTCTTCGCCGAGCTGGCCGGCAAGCCGCTCGACCGGCACCTGCTGAACCGGTTTGCGGAAGAACTGCGCGGCCGCGGGCTCGTCGCCGATCTCGGCTGCGGGCCCGGGCACGTGGCTCGCTACCTCCACGAGCAGGGCGTCCGGATGGTCGGCATCGATCTGGCGCCCCGGATGATCGAGGCGGCGCGGAAGCTCTCGCCGGAGATCGAGTTCCGCGTCGGCGACATGCGAGCGCTCGATCTGCCCGACGGCGCGCTCGCGGGCCTCGTTGCCTTCTACTCGCTCATCCATCTCGAGGAGCGCGAGATGGCGCCCACCCTGCGCGAGCTGCACCGGGTGCTCGCGCCGGGCGGGCTCCTGTTCGTCGCGTTCCACATCGGCGAGGAGACCGTGCACCGCGACGAGCTCTGGGGCCACCCCGTCTCGCTCGACTTCCGGTTCCTGATGCCCGCCCGGATGGCCGCCAGCCTGGAGGACGCGGGCCTCCACGTTCTCGAGACCGTGGAGCGGGAGTCTTACGCAGACGTCGAGTATGCGAGTCGTCGATGCTACGTACTTTCACGGAGGACTTGAGACGAACCACGCAAAATAGCGTCTGCTGACGGCCCGAGTGCTAGCCTTACCAGGTAGATTCTTCCCAGGTGGGCTTCTCACCGGTGGGCTCCTCCCAGGAGGGCATGTCATGCGGTGGATCCTTCTCCTGATCGCGGCGCTGCTGACCCCGACGGCAGCCTTCGCGCAGGCCAAGGCCTTCCAGGGTGTCTCGTTCATCGCCGGCGGCGTGCTGTCCAAGGGGCTCTCGGCCTCCGACGTCCGCTACGACTACACGAATCTCTTCGCGGGCAGCGTGGCCCCTCCGGGCTTCGCCACCGGCGATTCGTATTCGCTGAATCGTGACGACGAGATCCACGTGATGCCGCTCGTGGGAGTGGGCTACACGCTCGCGCTCGGCGAGAGGTTCACGCTCGGCCTGTCCGGCGCGGCGGACTTCGTGCGGCCGAAATGGACCATGAAGTCGCGCTCGGAGACATTCGCCAATCCGACCGGTGTCGCGGACAACCCGACCGGCTACGTCATGTTCACGATCGTGGATCCGGAGATCCACTGGTCGGTCTCCATCGAGCCGGGCTATACCGTCATGGACCGCCTGCTCGCGTTCCTGCGCTTCTCCTTCCACCAGCTTCGCGCCGACCTGAGCACGCGGAGCACCGTCTCCACCGCGGGTCTGGCCGGCCCGATCGCGCTCACGAATCCATCGAGCCGCGCGACCTTCAACGGCTTCGGCATCGGGGTGGGCGGGCGCTACCTCCTGACCAAGCACGCCTTCATCGAGTCGTCCGTCGAGTGGACGAAGTTCGAGTCGAAGCGCGTCCCGGCGCCGGGCCTGACCAGCACCGGTGACGAGGTCACCATCCGCCAGGCGCAGTACGTGAAGCCGGAGTGGGTGGACTTCCGCGTCGCGGTAGGCTTCCGGTTCTGAGCCGGCTCACCCCCGGATCAGTAGCACTAGGCCCGAGACGAGGAGCACCGCGAATACCACGCGGCGGAACCGCTCCCGGTCGAGCCGGTTGAAGAGCAGCATGCCCGCCGCGAGCCCGATCACCGCGGGTGCCGCGAAGAGCCACGTCAGGCGCCAGATTTCCCGATCGAGCAGGCCCGCCCACCAGTAGCCCAGCAGGATCACGGCCTGGTTGATCATCAGGAAGGCCTGGATGTTGGCCTTCACGGTGCGCGGGCTCCAGTCCTGGGCCGCCGCGTAGAGGATGACCGGCGGCCCGGGCGTGCCGATCGCCCCGCCGAGCACGCCGGCCGCGAGCCCGGCGCCGAATCCCCAGCCCCGGCCGCGGAGCCGCTCCGGATAGAGCCCGAGCCACTCGAGCGCCACGATCAGCAGCAACACCAGGCCGATCAGGCGCTTCAGCAGATCGGACGGCAGCTCGGCCAGGAGCCAGACGCCGACCGGCGTCGCGATGATGGTGCCGACCACCAGCTCGATCATGCCGTGCAGCGTGAAGTCGCGGCGCAGCGGGATGAAGATGATCACGATAAAGACGGCCGCGTAGAGCGTGATGAGCACGATGGCGTGTTGCGGCGACATCAGGAAGGGCAGGAACGCGAGCGAGACCAGGCCGATGCCGAAGCCGGCCAGGCCCTGGACGAAGCAGGCGGCCGCGATGACCACCGCGCCGATCAGCCAGGCGAGCGACAACGAGGGCGCGCCTAGAACTTGGTCGGCCAGCCGCCCAGGCGGTGGCGGCCGATGGCGGAGCGCGTGCGCGCCTGGGCGAGGAAGCGGATGACGACGTCGCGCGTGTCGGCGGGGTCGATCACCTCGTCGATGAGGTGCCGCGCGGCCGCGCCGTAGGGAAGCGTGTCGAGCTCCCACTGCGCGAGCAGCTCCTGCCGCCGCGCCGCGCGCTCCGCCGCCGGCAGTTTCGCCAGCTCCGCGCCGTGGACCACGTTGACGCCGGTGGCCGGATCCATGAAGGACATCTCCGCCGTCGGCCACGCCACCAGCAGATCCGCATACCCGCCGCCGCCCATGTTGAAGTAGGCCTGGCCGTAGGTCTTCCGCACGATGATGGACACGCGCGGCACCGAGACCATGCCGAGCGCGTCCATCCAGGTGATGATCTTGCCCGCCACGCGCTTGCGCTCGGCGTCGCGCCCGATGAAGAAGCCGGGCACGTCGTGCAGGAAGACGAGCGGGATGTTGAACGAGTCGCAGAGCGCGAGGAACGAGATGGCCTTGTCGCAGCCGTCGGCGTCGCAGGCGCCGCCCTTCTGGATGGGCTGGCTGGCCACGAACCCCACCACGTGTCCGTCCATGCGGGCGAGCGCGGTGATCAGGCTCCGGCCGAACCGCTCCTTGACCTGGAAGATTTCGCCGCCGTCGGCCAGCCGCCGCAGGACCCGCGTCATGTCGTAGGCGCGGTTGCGCGCTTCGGGCACCAGGTCCGCGATCGTGCCCATCTCGGCGCCCGAGCCCGCGGGCACCTCCGCCACCGGCGGCGCCTGCCGGTTGTGCGAGGGCAGGTAGGAGAGGAAGCGCTTCACGAGGGCGAAGCACTCGTCTTCCGTCTTGCCGACGACGTCGGCGAAGCCCGTCTCCTCGGCGTGCGCCTTCGCGCCGCCCAGCTCCTCGGCCGAGATCTTCTCGCCGGTGGCCAGTTCGAGCACGCGCGGGCCGGAGACCGCCATCGAGGCGCCCTCGAGCATCACCACGAAGTCGGAGAGGCAGGCGTTCCACGTCGGCAGCCCGTAGGCCTGCCCGAGCACCGCGGTCACCATGGGCACGCGGCGCCGGCGCGTGCCGTAGTAGGTGGAGTTGCCGAAGGAGGCGATGCCCGCGGAGCCCATGATGTCCGGCATGCGCGCGCCGCCCGCCTCGGCCAGGTAGACGATCGGCATGCCCCGGCGCGCGGCCATGCGCTTGAGCTCCGCCTCCTTGTGCGAGGCCACGCGGCTCGACGTGGCGGCCAGCACCGTGAAGTCGTTGGAGCACACCACCACCGGACGGCCATCGATGCGGCCGAGCCCACCCACCTTCGAGTCGGCCGGGGTCTCGGCCTCCATGCCGGGGACGTCGGAGGTGTCGAACGTGCCGACCTCGAGAAACGAGCCCGCGTCGAGCAGACGCTCCACCCGTTCGCGCGCATTGAGCGTGCCCGCGTCCCGGCGGCGCGCCAGCCGCTCGGGCCCGCCCATGGCGCGCGCCTTCGCGCGCCGGGTGTGGAAATCCTTCATCCGCTCGTCCCAGGCCATGGCGGGGCATTGTAGCAGCCCCTCGCCATTCCGGGAGCGCTTGGGTACACTGCGGGGGCGCGATCACCCCCCACGCCACCGGAGGCCGCAACGCGATGAAGCACCATAAGGTCTATCGCACCGAGCTCACGCCCGTGAGCTTCCTGGTCCGCAGCGCCTACGTCTTCCCGGACAAGACGGCGGTGGTGCACGGGAAGCGGCGCTACACGTACCGGGAGCTCGGCGAGCGGGTGAACCGGCTGGCCTCCGCCCTGCGCGGCGCCGGGGTGCGGAAGCACGATCGCGTGGCCTTCCTCTGCCCGAACATCCCACCGATGCTCGAAGCACACTACGGCGTGCCCGCGGCGGGCGGCGTGCTGGTGGCGATCAACACGCGGCTGTCCTCCGACGAGATCGACTACATCCTCCAGCACTCGGGCTCGTCGTTCCTGTTCGTGGACTCGGAGCTCGAGCACCTGATCAAGCCGCTCGAGCTCAAGGGCATGCGCGTCGTGCGCATCGACGACACCGGCGCGCCCGGGGACCCCTACGAGGACTTCTTGGCCGGCGGCTCGCCCGAGCCCGTCGAGAGCTGGCTCGAGGACGAGGAAGAGACGATCTCGATCAACTACACCTCGGGCACGACCGGGCGGCCCAAGGGCGTCATGTACTCGCACCGCGGCGTGTGGGTGAACGCGGTCGGCGAGGTCGTCGAGACCGGCATGACCTTCGATACGAAGTACCTCTGGACGCTGCCGATGTTCCACTGCAACGGGTGGTGCTTCACCTGGGCGGTCACCTCGGTCGCGGGCACCCACGTCTGTCTCCGGAAAGTCGAGCCCGCGCGCATCTGGGAGCTGATCGACGCCGAGGGCATCACGCACTACAACGGCGCGCCCACCGTGCAGATCGGCGTGGTCAACGACCCGAAGGCCCACAAGCTGGCGCGGCCGGTGACGGTGACGGTGGCCGGCGCGCCGCCCTCGCCGACCCTGCTCGGCAAGCTCAAGGAGCTCGGCTTCAAGCCGGTGCACGTCTACGGCCTCACCGAGACCTATGGACCCCACACCGTCTGCGGCTGGAACGCGGAGTGGGACAAGCTGCCGGCCGAGGAGCAGGCGCGGCTGGCCGCGCGCCAGGGCCAGGGCTATGCGCTCTTCGACCTCGTGCGCGTGGTGGACGCCGAGATGAACGACGTGCCGCGCGACGGCGACACCCTGGGCGAGGTGATCATGGTCGGCAACAACGTGGCCAAGGGCTACTACGAGCAGCCCGACGCGACCGCCGAGGCCTTCCGCGGCGGGTGGTTCCACTCGGGCGACATCGGAGTCTGGCATCCCGACGGCTACGTGGAGCTGCGCGACCGCAAGAAGGACATCATCATCTCGGGCGGCGAGAACATCTCGACCATCGAGGTCGAGCAGTGCGTGGCCCGTCACCCGGCGGTGATGGAGTGCGCGGTGGTCGCGATCCCCGATGAGAAGTGGGGCGAGCGGCCCAAGGCCTTCGTGACATTGAAGCCGGGCCAGAGCGCCACCGAGCCCGAGATCATCGAGTTCTGCAAGCAGCACATCGCGGGCTTCAAGGCGCCGGCCGCGGTCGAGTTCGGCGAGCTGCCCAAGACCTCGACCGGCAAGATCCAGAAGTTCGTGCTGCGCGACCGGGAGTGGAAGGGGCGGGTCAAACGGATCAACTAGGCCCCATGCGGGTCGGCATCCTCGACCAGTCGCCGGTGCGGAGCGGAGGCACGCCCGCCGACGCGGTCCACGAGACGATCGAGCTGGCGCGCGCGGCCGATCGCTGGGGCTTCCACCGCTACTGGCTGGCCGAGCACCACTCCACGCCGGGCCTGGCCGGCGCGAGCCCCGAGGTGCTGATCGCCCAGGTGGCCGCGGTCACGAGCGACATCCGGGTGGGCTCGGGCGGCGTCATGCTACCGCACTACAGCGCCCTCAAGGTGGCCGAGCAGTTCCGGATGCTGGAGACGCTCCATCCCGGCCGCATCGATCTGGGGATCGGCCGCGCGCCGGGGAGCGACCAGCGGACGGCCCGGATCCTGCGCCACGGCCCCGGCGCCCTCGGGATCGAGCACTACCCGCGGCAGATCCAGGACCTGGTCGCGTTCCTCCACGACGACCTGGCGGCCGACCACCCGTGGCGCGGCGTGCACGCGATGCCCGCCGGGCCGAGCGTGCCCGAGGTGTGGCTGCTGGGCTCGAGCGACGAGAGCGCGCTGCTGGCCGCGCAGCTCGGCCACGCCTTCTGCTTCGCCCACTTCATCAACGAGCAGGGCGGCGCGGAGGTCACGCGCGCCTACCGCGAGCGGTTCTGCGCCTCGCCGGACCTGGCCGCGCCGCGCAGCAGCGTGGCGGTCTTCGCGGTCTGCGCGGAGACGGAAGTCGAGGCGCGGCGGCTGGCGCGGAGCCGCGATCTCTTCATCGTGCGGCTCTACACCGGCCGGCCCGCGCCGTACCCGTCGGTGGAGGAGGCAGAGGCCTATCCCTACAATGCGCAGGAGGTGGCCATCGCCCAGCACGCGGCCCGGCGCAGCGTGGTGGGCACGCCCGAGCAGGTGCACGAGCGGCTCGCGCAGATGGTCGCCGACTACCAGGCCGACGAGCTGATCGTCGTCACGATCACGCACGACTTCAAGGCGCGGATGCGCTCCTACGAATTACTGGCCGAGGCCTTCGAGTTGCAGGGGAGAAACCCATGACCATGCGCCTGTCGCTGCACACGTGGACGCTCGACACCACCCCGCTCGCGGACGCGCTCGCGGTCATCAAGAAGACGGGCTGGGACGCGGTCGAGCTGCGCCGTCTCGACTTCGAGCGCGCCGCCCAGGCCGGCCAGTCCGCCGACCAGGTGCTGGCGCTGGTGCGCGCCTCCGGCCTGCCCGTCGCCTGCGTGGGCGTGGAGCTCGGCTGGGTGTGGGCCACGGGAGACGAGCGCGCGCGGCTGCTGCGCGTGTTCGCCGAGCAGGCTTCACGCGCGAAGGCGCTCGGCTGCGCCACGATCATGAGCCCGGTGGATCGCGGCCGTGGCGATATCGGGGAAGCCGCGCGCAGCATCCGGGAAGTCGGGGACATCGCGCGAGAGCACGGCGTGCGCCTGGCCGTCGAGTTCAACTCCCAGTGCGAGCAGCTCAACGCGCTGGGGCCGATGCGCGAGGTGATGGCGCGGGCCGCCCATCCCCAGACCGGGCTCCTGCTCGACACCTACCATCTCGGCCGCACCGGCGCTTCGCCGCGCGACATCGACGACGTGCGCCCCGAGGAGATCGCCTACGTGCAGTACAGCGACGTGCCGCGCACCGGCCTCGAGCCGGGCAAGGCGCTCGATCGCCTGCCGCCGGGGCAGGGGAGCGTGCCGTTCAAGGAGTTCTTCGCCGCGTTCGTGCGCAAGGGCTACGCCGGCTACGCGAGCTATGAGGCGCCCAACCCCGCCGCGTGGAAGCGCCCGGCCGAGGACGTGGCCCGCGAGGCGCTCGCCGCCACCCGCGCGGTCCTGTCCTAGGAGGCCGTCCATGCGATACCGCAAGCGCGCGATGATCGTGGCCGCCCAGCCCGAAGCCACCGAAGCCGGGGCGGAGATCCTGAAGGCGGGCGGCAACGCGGTGGACGCCGCGATGGCGTGCGCCTTCGTGCAGGGCGTGGTGGATCCGCTCATGTGCGGCATCGCGGGCTTCGGGAGCTGCGGCATCGCGATGCCCGCCGCCGGCTTCCACGGCTACATCGACTTCCACGCGCCCGCCCCGCTCGCGACGCGCCCGGACATGTGGGCCGATCGGATCGAGTCGGAGGCGCGCGACGGCTACGGCTTCATCCTGCGCGGACAGGTGAACGACATCGGCTACCAGGCCATCTGCGCGCCGGCGAGCCTGCGGGCCTACCGCGACGCCCACCGCGAGCACGGGCGGCTGCCGTGGGAGCAGATCCTGGAGCCCGCGATCGCGTCGGCCGAGGGCGGCTGGACGGTCCGCCCGCACGTGGGCTCGTTCTGGGCGGAGGACGGCCAGATGGGGCGCGCCGCGAACCACGAGCGGCTCGCCTTCACGCCGGCCTCGCGCGCGCTCTACTGCCGGCCCGACGGCACACCCAAGCGCGTGGGCGACCGCGTGGTCAATCGCGACCTCGGCCACACGCTGCGGCTGATCGCCAAGCACGGCGACGAGGTGTTCTACGAGGGCGAGATCGCCCACGCCATCGTGGAGGACATGCGCAAGCACGACGGCCTGATCGCGGCGGAGGATCTGCGCGGCTGGCGCACCACGCGCAACGCGCCGCTCTGGGGCACCTACCGGCGCTACCGCGTCTCGAGCAACCGGCCCCCCGGCGGCGGGGTGATGCTGCTCGAGATGCTGAACATCCTGGAGCACTTCCCGCTCGCCTCGCTCGACCACAACTCGGCGGAGTACGTCCGGCTGGTCGCTGAGGCCATGAAGCGCGCCACGATCGACAAGGACCGCTACGTGGGCGATCCGCGCTTCGTGGAGGTCCCGGTGGACCGGCTCGCCGGCAAGCCCTACGCGGCCGAGATGGCCGAGGAGATCCGGGCCGGGAAGAAGGCCGACGTGCCGCGCTTCAACGGGGGCGCGCCGGCCAAGGACACCACGCACGTCTCGGTGGTGGACGCCGAGGGCAACTGCGTGACCATGACCCACTCGCTCGGCATGCCCTCGGGCGTGGTCACCGGCGGCCTCGGCTTCATGTACAACGGCTGCATGGGCGTCTTCGACCCGCGGCCCGGCCGCGCGGGCAGCCTGGCCCCCGGCAAGGCGCGCTTCAGCTCGGTGGTGCCCTCCATCGTGTGGGAGGCCGATCGGCCGCATCTCGTCATCGGGGCCCCCGGCGCCACCCAGATCGCGATGGGGGTGCTGCAGGTGCTCCTCAACGCGCTCGACTTCGACATGACCATGGTGGAGGCGGTGAGCGCGCCGCGCTTCTCGGCCACCAGCAACGCGATCGACGTGTCCAACCGCATCCCCCGTGGAGTGGAGCGCGAGCTCGGGACCATGGGCTACGACGTGGTGCGCAGCCCGAACACCTACGGCTTCGCGGCGGTGCACGCCATCCGGATCCACGGCGACGGCCTCGACGGCGGCGCCGATCCCGGCCACGACGGCACCGTGATGGCGGTGTAGCGGCGCGGCCGTCTCGCGATGCGTGCCGCGCGACGAGCACTCGATCGCCTGCGTGAGGGGAACGGTCGGTTTGTGGGTGACGCCAGCGCCCGCGATACCTTCGTGAGCCAGGCCCGCCGCCGCGAACTGGCGGCTGGCCAGGAGCCGTTCGCGATCATTCTGGGATGCTCCGATTCGCGGGTGCCGGCCGAGATCGTCTTCGATCAGGGCCTCGGCGATCTGTTCGTCATCCGGGTGGCCGGAAACATCGTCGCTCCGTCCCAGATCGGCAGCGTCGAGTTCGCCGCCGGGCGGTTCGGCACCCGGCTCGTCGTGGTCCTGGGCCACTCCGCGTGTGGCGCCATCCTCGCCACCCTGGAGGAGCTTCGGCGCCCCTCGGGAGACCAGTCGCGGAACCTGCGGGCCATCGTCGACCGGATCCGGCCGTCGGTGGAGCCGCTGCTGGCGACGGAGCTCGGCCGGGACCCGGACGCTCTGGTGCGTCGAGCGGTTCGGGTCAACATCCAGGTCTCGGCCGACCACCTGCGGCACGGATCGAGCGTCCTCGAGCAGCTGATCAAGGACGACGGGCTCCTCGTCGTCGGAGCCGAGTACTCGCTCGAGACCGGAGTCGTGGACTTCTTCGATGGGATACCGGGCTCCGACGAGCGTGACGCCGGACCGCCGGGACGCAAGCGGTAGTCAGCGCGCGGCGCGCGTAACCCCCGAGGCGAGGAGCGTGGCGACCTCGTCCGCCCCGAGTCCGACCTCGCGCAGGATCTCCTCGCTGTGCTCGCCCAGGCGCGGCGGTAGCCGACGGATGGCGCCCGGCGTCTTGCCGTAGGTGGCGGGAATGCCCGGGAGGCGCAGCGTGCCCTCGCTCGGGTGCTCCACCGTCTGCCAGAACCCGACCGCCTCGAGGTGGGGATCGTGTAGCAGCGACTCGAGCGTGTTGACCGTCATCGCCGGGATATTGAGACGGTCGAGCGCGGCCAGCCACTCCGCGTTGGTGCGGGTGAGCGCGATCTTCCGCAGCTCGTCGTACAGGATCTCGATGTGGCGCAGGCGGGTCCCGAGCGTCTTGAAGCGCGGATCGTCGAGCAGGTCCTGGCGGCCGGTGAAGGTGAAGAAGTCCCGCCAGTTCTGATCCGTGTACGGCAGGATCGCCAGGTAGCCGTCCTTCGTCTGGAACGGGCGGCGGTTCGGGTTGAGGATCCGCTTGTACCCGATCGTGTCGAGCGGCGGCACGAACGTCTCGCCGTAGAGGTGCTCCACCATCACCCAGGCCGCCATGCTCTCGAACATCGGGACCTCGACCTCCTGGCCCTCTCCGGTGCGTGCCTGGTGGTAGAGGGCCGCGAGCACCGCGGCCAGCACCGTCATCGAGCTCGACTTGTCCGCGACGATCGTCGGCACGTAACGGGGCTCGCCGACGATCGAGGCTTGCAGGGAGCCCAGGCCGGAGGCGGCTTGGATGATGTCGTCGTAGGCCGGCTTGTCTCCGTAAGGCCCGGCGGCCCGGAAGCCGTAGGTCCCCACGTAGACGATTCCGGGATTGACCGCTTTGAAGGTTTCGTACGACATCCCGAGGCGCCGTGCCGCCTGCGGCCGGTAGTTGTGGAGCAGCACGTTGGCGCCCCGCGCGAGCCGCAGCAGCACACCGCGCGCGGCCTCCTGCTTGAGATCGAGCACGATCGAGCGCTTGTTGCGGTTGACCGCCAGGTAGAACGCGCCCATGCCCGGGTTGCGCATCGGGCCCAGCTGCCGCGTGGTGTCCCCTTCGGGGGGCTCGACCTTGATCACCTCGGCACCGAGATCGCCGAGCTGCTGGGCCGCCCAGGGCCCCAGCACGACGGTCGTGCAGTCCACCACGCGCACGCCGCTGAGCGGTCCGGACACGGCGGAAGGCGGGTTACGCGCCGCCGGTGACGACGAGCGTCTGGCCGCTGACGAAGTCGCTGTCCGGGCTGCAGAAGAGGTAGATCGCGCCCGCGGCCTCCTCGGGCAGTCCGCCGCGGCCGAGCGGGATCATCTGGTTCATCGCCGCGATGCGCGTGCCCTGCACGCCGACCTTCACCTGGCGGCCGGCCACCTCGATCGTCCCGGACTCGCCCTCGGCGAGGGGCTTCGTCAGGCGCGTCTGCACGTAGCCGAAGGCCACGCAGTTCACGGTGACCGCGTAGCGGCCCCATTCCTTGGCGAGCGTGCGGGTCATGCCGGTCACCGCCGCCTTCGCGGAGGAGTAGTTGACCTGGCCCGCGTTGCCGCGCACGCCGGAGGTCGAGGAGACCTGCACGACCTTTCGAACGATTCTTTCACCCCGGGCTGCCTCCGCCTCGAACTGGGAGCGGAGGTAGGGCGCGAAGGCGCGGAGGATGCGGAAGGGCGCGGTCACGTGGACGTCCATGATCGCGTACCACTGCTCATCGGTCATCTTCTGGATGACGTTGTCCCACGTGTAGCCGGCGTTGTTCACGACGACGTGAAGGCCGCCGAGCTGCCGCACCGCGGTGTCCACGATGCGCTCGCCGAAGTCCTTGGCGGTCACGTCGCCGTTGCAGGCCACCGCGCGGCCGCCCCTGCGCTCGATCAGCGCGATGGTCTCCTTGGCCGGCGCGTCGTCGAGATCGTTGACCACCACCGCCGCGCCGTCGCGCGCGAGCCGCAGCGCCACCTGCTGGCCGATGCCGCGTCCCGATCCCGTCACGACCGCCACCTTGCCGTCGAGCTGTCCC
>CAVVEU010000006.1:0-39480 GCA_963747235.1 uncultured Candidatus Rokubacteria bacterium | reverse complement strand
CGCAACCCCCGCGCAACCTGGAGCCTGCCGAACACACGCGCGGGGTCACGGATCGCTCCGTAACCCCGCGTGAAGATTTGGTGGAGCTGAGGGGGCTCGAACCCCTGACCCCAAGACTGCCAGCCTTGTGCTCTCCCAACTGAGCTACAGCCCCACCGCGTCGCCCAGCTTACTGAGCGCGCGTTCTTTTGTCAAGGTTGGCGAATACTTGCGACGTGCTACGCGCCGGCCGCCTGCTTGGCGGCATTCAGGGCCGCGTCGTAGTTGGGCTCCGTGGTGATCTCCTTCACGTACTCGGCGTGCTTGACCTTGCCGTCCTTGCCCACCACGAAGACGGCGCGCGCGGTGAGGCCGGCCAGCGGGCCTTCCTTCACGAGCACGCCGTAATTCTGGGCGAACGACCGCTCGCGGAAGTCGGAGAGGGTCTTGACCGCTGTGACGCCGGCCGCCCCGCACCAGCGCTTCTGGGCGAAGGGCAGGTCCATGCTCACCGTCCACACCTCGACGTTGGCGCCGAGCTTGCCCGCTTCCTGGTTGAACCGGCGCGTCTCGGTGTCGCAGACCGGCGTGTCGAGCGAGGGCACCGCGCTCAGCACGATGACCTTGCCCTTGGCCTGGCTCAGCTTCACCGGCTGCAGCCCATTATCCACCGCGGTGAAGTCGGGCGCGTCGCCGCCCACCTTGACCTCGGGGCCGCCCAGCGTGATCGGATTGCCTTTGAACATCACGGCGCCTGCTCTATCGGGCATGGGGTACCTCCTCAAATGGAATGCGGGTTTCGCCACGGATCCGGGAGCGCTCCAGAGTATACAAGGGCGGGTTGTCGTATCATAGGCACGCGCCGGAGTGGCGAAATTGGCAAACGCGCCGCACTCAAAATGCGGTGCTCGCAAGGGCCTGCGGGTTCGAGTCCCGCCTCCGGCACCAACCCTTTCCTCGAGGTGAGTGAGCATGACCACCGCGACGCGTAGCGCGCTCCACACGCCGCTCTGCGAGCGGCTCGGCATCCGCTACCCGATCTGCCAGGCGGGCATGGCGTTCGTGGCGCGCGCGCAGCTCGCGGCCGCGGTCTCCGCGGCGGGCGGGCTCGGCGTCATCGCGGCCGCGCACGGCAGCGCCAAGGATCTGCGCGAAGAGATCCGCCGCGTGCGCGACCTCACCGACAAGCCGTTCGGCGTGGACATCCTCTTCGCGAGCGTGCGCACCAGCGGGCAGGAGACGGAGCGCTTCACCGATTCCGTGAAGGGCTGGATCGACGTGACGCTGGAGGAGCGCGTGCCGGTGCTGATCGCGGGTCTCGGCAATCCGGGGCCGGTGACCGCGGAGGCGCACCGGCTCGGCATCACCGTGATGGCCCTCTGCGGGAACGTGAAGCAGGCGCGCGACCACGCGGCCAACGACGTGGACGTGATCATCGCGCAGGGCCACGAGGGCGGCGGCCACACCGGGCGGGTGGGCGGCGTGGTGCTCACGCCCGCGGTGGTGGACGCGGTGGCGCCGCGCCTGGTGGTCGCGGCGGGCGGCCTGGCCGACGGGCGCGGGCTGGTGGCCGCGCTGGCCCTGGGCGCGGCGGGTGTCTGGATGGGCACGCGCTTCATCGCCACGCGAGAGGCCCACGGCCACGACAACTACAAGCAGAAGATCGCGGCCATCGATGAAGAAGGCACGGTCGTCACGCGCGCGGTGTCGGGCAAGCCCAATCGCCAGATCCGCAACGCCTTCACCCGCGAGTGGGAGAGCCGCCAGGCCGAGATCCAGCCCTTTCCCGTGCAGTACGAGCGCGTCGGCAAGCCGGCCTCGATTCGCGCGCGCGAGGAGGGCGACGTCGAGCACGGCAGCGCGGCGGCCGGCCAGTCGGCGGGGCTCGTTCACGACGTGCGCCCGGTGGCCGAGCTGATGGCGTCGATCGTGGACGAGGCCGAGGCGATCCTGCAGCCGGCTCGGCGCCCGCGCGTGACCCGGCCGCTCGAGGGACGGGTGGCCGTCGTCACCGGCGGCTCCCGCGGCATCGGCCGCGGCATCGCGCTCCGGCTCGCCCGCGACGGCGCCCACTGCGCGATCATTTATCGGAAAGACGCCCCCGCCGCGCGTGAGACGGTGGCCGAGCTCGAGGCGCTGGGGGTGCGCGCGATCGCGGAGCGGCTCGAGCTCGCGGAGCCGGAGCAGGTCGCGCCGGTCTTCGAGCGCATCGCCGCCGCGCTCGGCCGCGTGGACGTGCTGGTGGCGAACGCGGCGGCCACCGCGTTCCGTCCGGTGCTGGAGCAGAAGCCGCACAATGTCCGCCGCACCTTCGCGATCTCGGTGGACGCGTTCGTGGCGATGACGCAGGCCGCGGTTCCGCTCATGACGGGTCGGCCCGGGCGCATCGTGCTGATCTCCGGGATCGACAGCTTCCAGGCGATGGGTGGCCACAGCGTGCTGGGCGCGGCGAAAGCCGCCGCCGAGAGCCTGGTGCGCGGGCTCGCGCTGGAGCTGGGCCCCCTCGGCGTCACGGTGAACGCGGTGACGCCGGGCTTCGTCAAGACCGACTCGTCCACCTACTACGTGACCCAGGGGCTCGGCCTCGACTACGAGCGGGCCACCGCGCGGCTCCTCGCGGCCACGCCGGTGCGCCGGCACGGGACGCCCGAGGACGTGGCGGCCCTGGTGGCCTACCTGGTCTCGGACGCCGCGTCGTTCCTGACCGGCCAGTGCATCGTGATCGACGGCGGGCTCACCATCACCTCGCCGCTCAGTCGCATGGAGGACGGGCCCTGATCGTGTAGACTGGCTGCCATATGCCCTCGTCCTGGTTCGAACCACTCCCGGCGCGGGCGACCTACCAGGCGGAGGCGCACGCGGAGAATCGCGCCGCCCTCGCGGAGGCCGCCGCGGCCGCCTGCGCGCGCACCGCGCCCACGCTGCTCGCGATGCAGAAGCCCGAGGGCTACTGGGTGGGCGATCTGCTCGCCGACTCCACGCTCGAGTCCGACTACGTCCTGCTGCAGCTCTGGCTGCATCCGCCGCGCGACGGCGAGTGGAAGCCGCCCACGTGGGATCGCATCCAGCGGGCGCGCAAGGCCATCCTGGCCCGGCAGAAGTCGGACGGCGGCTTCAACATCTATCCGGACGGTCCCGCGGACGTCAACGCCACCATCAAGGGCTACATCGCGCTCAAGCTCGCGGGGCTCGGCGTCCACAGCGAGCCGCTGCAGCGGGCGCGCGACGCGATCCTCAACCTGGGCGGCCTCCAGGAGGCGAACAGCTACGTCCGGATCAACCTGAGCCTCTTCGGCCTCTACCCGAAGCGCCACGTGCCCACGATCCCGGTCGAGCTGGCCCTGGTCCCGGGAGGGCTCATCTACGAGATGTCGTCCTGGACGCGCGCGATCGTGATGCCGCTGACCATCATCCAGGCCAAGACGGACACGCGCCCGGTGCCGGCGGGCTTCACCCTGGACGAGCTGGTGGTGCCGGGGAAGAGCTTCAAGCTGCCGAAGCGCGACCGGCTCTCCGCGCTGTTCCGCCAGCTCGACATCGCGCTCAAGATGTGGGCGACGCGCGGGCCGGAGATGATCCGGCGGCCCGCGATCCGCGAGGCGGAGAAGTGGGTGCTGGACCACACGCGGAACAGCGACGGGCTCGGCGCCATCTACCCGTCGATGATGTACCTGATCATGGCGCTGGACGCCCTCGGCTATCCGCGCGACCATCCCGACCTCATCGAGGCCATCCGCCAGTACGAGGGCCTGCTGACCGAGACGCCCGAGGCGTTCTACTTCCAGCCCTGCGTCTCGCCGGTATGGGACACCGCCATCGCGATGTTCGCGCTCGGGGAGATGGGCGCGGTGGCGCCCGCCGCGATGCGGCGCGGCGCCGACTGGTTCATCGCCAAGGAGATCCGGCGGCGCGGCGACTGGTCGGTGAAGCGGCCCGAGCTGGAGCCGTCCGGCTGGGCCTTCGAGTTCGCCAACGAGCACTATCCCGACATCGACGACACCGCGATGGTGCTGCTGGCCATGCAGCACGCCCAGGCGTCCGACGCGGCCGCGCAGGAGCGCTGCGAGCGGCGCGCGGTGGCCTGGCTCGTGGGCATGCAGTCGGGCGACGGGGGCTGGGCCGCCTTCGACGCCGACAACAACTGGGCCTTCCTCAACCGCGTGCCCTTCGCGGATCACAACGCGATGCTCGACCCGTCGTGCCCGGACATCACCGGCCGCGTGCTCGAGGCGCTGTGCCGCCGCGGCTTCAAGCTGTCGGATCCGCGCGATCGAGAAGGGCGTGGGCTTCCTCCTCGAGACGCAGGAGCGCGACGGGAGCTGGTACGGGCGCTGGGGCGTGAACTACCTCTACGGCACCTTCCTCGCCCTGCGCGGCCTGCGGGCCGCCCAGGATCCCGGCGCCTCCAAGGCGGTGTGGAAGGCGGGGAAGTGGATCGCCTCGGTGCAGAACGAGGACGGGGGCTGGGGCGAGAGCTGCGCGAGCTACAACGAGGGCCGCTTCGTGCCCGCGCCGAGCACCCCGTCGCAGACCGCGTGGGCGCTGCTCGGCCTGATCGCGGCCGGCCAGGGCGACACCGAGGCGCTCGTCCGCGGCGTCCGGCACCTCGTGGACACCCAGAAGCCCGACGGGACCTGGGACGAGCACCTGGCCACCGGCACCGGCTTCCCCAACGTGTTCTACCTGCGCTACACGCTCTACCGGAACTACTTCCCGCTGCTCGCGCTGACCCAGGCCCGCCGCGCCATCGACGAGGCGGAGCGCGCCCTGCGCCTCGTGCAGGACGCGGCCCCGTCGCACCCGCTGCGCTGAGCGGCCCGGGCTAGACGCCCGGGGCCGAGACCTCCAGCGCCGGCGCCTCCGCGCCCGCCTCCAGCGCCACCGCCGCCGCGTAGATCGTCGCGGCGATCCGCACCGCGTCGTTGACGTGATCGGGCGTGAGCCCGCCGTCCGTCACCGTCTTCTCGTGCGCGCGCACGCACATCTCGCAGCCGTTGATCGCGCTCACCGCGAGGGCTATGAGCTCGAAGTCGGTCCGGTTGGTCGCCGGCTGCATGAGCCGGTTCATCCGGAGCCCGGCCGGCTTCTCGCCGTAGATGGGCTTGCCCACCATGTGGCGGAAGCGGTAGTAGACGTTGTTCATCGCCATGAGCGACGCGGCCGCCTTGGCGTCCTCCACCGCAGCGGCCCCCGCCGCGGTGAGCGCCGCCGCGAGCACGGCCTCCCGGAGCCGCGCGTGGCGGGCGGCGACCGCCGCGGCCGCCGCCACGCCCCAGCGCTGAGTCTCCGAGAGCGCGCCCCCGCGCAGCACCGCCTGCAGGTTCAGGCGGATGTCCTTCGCCGCGTCGGGAATCGCTCCTGCGAAGCTGCTCGAGCGCGTCCACGTCACGCCACCTGCAGCGTGGCCTCGCCCGCCTTCCAGTTGCACGGGCAGAGCTCGCCGGTCTGGAGCGCGTCGAGGACGCGCACGACCTCGTCCACGTTGCGGCCGACCGAGAGGTCGTTCACGCTGGCCCAGCGGATGACGCCCTGCGGATCCACGATGAAGGTGGCCCGCAGCGGCACGCCCTCGCCCCGGTGCAGGATGCCGAGCGCGGTCGAGAGCTCGCGCTTGGTGTCGGCCAGCATGGGGAACGGCAGGCTCTTGAGATCCGCGTGATCGCGCCGCCACGCGAGGTGGACGAAGTGGGTGTCGGTGCTCATCCCGAGCACCTGCGCGTCGCGCTCGCGGAAATCCTCGTTCCGCTTGCCGAACTCGGCGATCTCGGTGGGACAGACGAAGGTGAAGTCCATCGGCCAGGAGAAGAGCACCAGCCACTGGCCGGGATAGCTCTGGTGGCTGATCTGGGTGAATTCCTTGCCTCGGTCGAGGCTGACGGTGGCCTGGAGGTCGAACTCGGGCAGACGGTCTCCGACGGTCAACATGGCGTAGCTCCTTTTTGGCTTCCGCGCCCCGGAGGGCGCGTGCGGGTTCGGGTTCCCTACTTCAGATGGTTAGGGTACCCTAAAGGATGCAGCCGGTCGAACGAGGAGGGGCGGGGGTCGGCTAGAGGGCGGTGAACACGGCCCGGGCCAGGCCGGGCAGCTCCGGGTCCCGGGCGCCCATGATCAGCACGGTGTCGCCCGGCCGGGCCTCCGCCCGGATCCAGTCGATCACCGCCGGGTGGCTCGGCGCGTACCCGCAGTCCAGGGCGGCCGGCAGGTCGTCGGCCAGCATGCGGCTCGAGATGTCCTTGGCCACGGTGCCCCCCGCGTAGAAGATCTCCGCGTAGCAGAGGCGGTCCGCGGGCCGCAGCAGCCGCGGCATCAGGTCGCGCAGCTCGGGCCGCAGGAAGCGGGCGGGCCCGAAGCCATGCGGCTGGAAGACCGCCAGCACGCGTGAAGCGCCGGCCTGGGCCGCGGTGATCGCGGCGCGGAGCTTCTCCCCGTTGTGCGCGTAGTCGTCCACCACCCGGATGCCCGCGGCGGTCACGCCGATCACCTCGAAGCGGCGCGCCACGCCGGGGAACCGGGCGAGCAGCGCCGCCACCGTCGCCGGAGCGATGCCCAGGTCGAGCGCGATGAGGGCCGCGGCCGCCGCGTTCTCCAGGTTGTGGAGGCCGGGCTGGGGCACGTCCAGGACGAGCGGCCCGGTGGGGAGGTGCAGGATCCCGCGCGCGCGATGGGGACCGGTGCTCGTGACCTCGAGCGGCGTGTCGGCGTCCGGCCCCGCGCCGTAGCTGTGCGCGCCCACCGCGCGGCCGAGCAGGGCCGCCTCGGGCGAGGCGCTATTGACCAGGAGCCGGCCTGAGCGCTTGGCGAAGGCCTCGAACTGGGGTAGCAGCGCGTCCACCTCGCCGTGATCGCGGCTGATGTTGTGGATGAGCCCGAGCGTGGCGTGGTAGCCGGTCAGCGTGCCGTCGGACTCGCAGGCTTCCGCGGCGACCGGCCCGTCCACCGGGCCCGGCACGAAGCAGCCGCTCGTCCCGTCGCCCGCGAGCGCGGCGCCGCCCAGCACGGTGGCGGCCACGCCCGCCTCGCGGGTGAGCCAGCCCACCATGCCGGTGATCGTGCTCTTGCCGCTGGTGCCCGCGATGGCGACGCCGGGCCGCCCCGCGTCCACCACCTCGGCCAGCAGCGCCGGGCGCGGGACGCGCTCGAGCCCGAATGCGCGGGCGGCGCGCACCTCCGGCGTCTCCGCCTCCACCGCGGTGGAATACACGAAGCGGTCGAGGTCCGCGGTCACCGCGGAGCCGTCCTGGGGTCGGACGACGATGCCGAGCGCGGCCAGGCCCGGCGGCCACCTCCGCGTTCTTGCCCTGATCGAAGGAGCGGTCGGAGCCCTGCACGGCGTGGCCGCGGGCCCGCATGAGCCGGGCCAGCGGGTTCATCCCGACGCCGGCGATGCCGGAGAAGTGATAGCGCACACTTCATCCTGCCACGAATCGCGGATCGAATAATCCGGTGGATTTTCGCCCACCGCGCCAGGGCGAAGCGCCCGATGGCGGGTCGTAAGCTATTGATATGGTGTTCCCCGGCCCCTGGCACCGCGCTTGCGAACACACCGCGCGCAAGGGAGGACGCCATGAACATCGCCGAAGCCGAGGCCGTCGTCGTGAAGGGTCGTTTCTGCGGCTCCCCCAAGACCGCGAGCGGCGGCTACATCGCCGGGCTGCTCGGGCGACACGTGGACGGTCCGGCGCGGGTGAGTCTCGATTCCCCGATCCCGGTGGATCGCGCCTTCGGCATCGAGCGGCTCGCGGACGGGCGCGTGGTGCTCTCCGACGACGGCGCGGCCGTCCTCGCCCATGCCGAGCCGGCCACGCTCCAGATCGAGCCGCCGACGCCCCCGTCGTTCGCCGAGGCGCAGTGGGCCTCCGAGCGCTACCTGGGATTCACCGAGCACGCGTCCCCCGAGTGCTTCGTCTGCGGGCCGGCGCGCGAGTGGGGCGACGGGCTCGCGATCTTCCCCGGCCCGCTGCCGGGCCGGCACCTGGTGGCCGCGCCCTGGGCGCCGGATCCGACGCTGTTCGACAAGCGCGGCACCGTGCGTCCCGAGTTCGTCTGGGCCGCGCTCGATTGCCCGAGCGGCTTCGCGCTGCTCGAGGCCTTCGGCCGCCGCAAGGCGGTGCTGAGCCAGCTCACGGTCAACCTGATCCGTCCGCTCGAGGTGGGCGCGCGGTGGATCGTGATGGGCTGGCCCTTCGCGTCGGATGGCCGCAACCTGCTCGGCGCGTCCGCGATCGTCTCGGAGAGCGGCGAGCTGCACGCGCTCGCCTCCGCGGTGCGGGTCTGCCTGGACTGACTCAGGCCCCGGCGGCCGGGCGGCGTCGGACGAGCTGCAGGCTCGTCATGGTGAGCACCGGCTCGCCGCGGTGGTTGATGGTGGTCCAGTGCAGCCGCACGATGCCGCGGTCCGGCTTCGACGTGGACGGCCGCTGCTCCAGCACCTGCACCGTCGCCTTCAGCGTGTCGCCGGGACGCACCGGCCGGAGCCAGCGCACCTCGTCCACGCCCGGCGAGCCCAGGCTGCACGCGGCCAGCGCGCGCGTCTGGACGAAGAGCCGGAACGTCAGCGCCATCGTCTGGAAGCCGCTCGCGATGAGCCCTTCGTAGATCGACGCCTTGGCGGCCTCGACGTTGAGATGGAAGGGCTGCGGGTCGAAGGCCATCGCGAAATCGATGATCTGGCCTTCGGTGACCGTGATGCCCTCGGTGCGGAACTCCCGTCCCGGCGTGAAGTCCTCGAAGTAGATGTCGGCCGCGGTCATCGGCGCTCCTCGGGTGGCGGCTCCGCCCCCACGCGATCCACGATCAGCCGGTAGTGCTCGGGGCGCCGGTGGCGGGCGAAATTGAAGATCGTGTCCTTGTAGGGGCGCGTGAGATCGAGATCGCAGCGCGCGGTGATGAGCTCGTCGCCGAGCGTGGCGGCCTGGGCCACGATCTCGCCGGATGGCGCGATGATGGCGCTCTGGCCGATCAGGTCGCAGCCTTCTTCCCGGCCGCTCTTGGCCACGCCGACGACCCAGGTGGCGTTCTGATAGGCGCCGGCCTGCATCACCAGGTGATTGTGGAAGGGGCCGAGCGCGTCCTGCTCCGGCGCGGGCGGGTTGTGCGCCGGCGTGTTGTAGCCGAGCAGGATCATCTCGACCCCCTGCAATCCCATGACGCGATACGTCTCCGGCCAGCGCCGGTCATTGCAGATGCACAGGCCGAGCACGCCGCCGAGCGCGCGCCAGACCGGAAAGCCGAGATCGCCCACGTCGAAGTAGCGCTTCTCCAGGTGCTGGAACGGGCGCCACGGCTCGTGCTCGGCGTGGCCGGGGAGATGGACCTTGCGGTACTTGCCGACGAGGTGTCCCGGCGCGGTCCACCAGGATCGACGTGTTGTAGCGCCGGAGCGCGCCGCCTTCCTGGACGAGCTCGGCGTAGCCGAGGCAGAACGCCATCCCGAGACGCGCCGCCTCGTCGAAGAGCGGCCGCGTCTCGGGACCGGGCATCTCCCGCTCGAAGAAGGCGTCGATCTCGGCCTGGTCCTCCATCCACCAGCGTGGGAAGAAGGTGGTCAGGGCGAGCTCGGGAAAGACGACCAGATCGCAGCCGCGCCCCTGGGCCTGCCCGAGCAGGTCCAGGAGGCGCTTGACGACCAGGCCCCGGCTCTCGCTCCGCGCGATGGGCCCGAGCTGCGCGGCCCCGACCGTGATGACGCGGGCCATCCCGCCGCGATCAGGCGAGGCTGGACAGCTTGGCCTGGATCTGCGTCTTCGGGACCGCGCCCACCACCTGGTCGCGGACCTTGCCGTCCTTCACGAACAGGATGGTCGGGATCGACCGGATGCCGTAGCGGGCGGCCAGGCCCGGGTTCTCGTCCACGTTCACCTTGGCCAGCGTCACGGCGCCGCCGGAGTTCTTGGCCAGGTCCTCCAGGACCGGTCCGATGGCCCGGCAGGGGCCGCACCACTCCGCCCAGAAGTCCACCATCATCACGCCTTCAGCGGCCACCAGCGCCTCGTCGTAGTTGCGCTCGTCGAGGTGTTGCAGCCACTCGGTTTCGTTGGTCATCGTTCTGTCCTCCCGCCGTTTAGATGGTCCGACCCGGTCCGGCGATGCTCGGGCTTGAGCCGGCTTCCAAGAGTAAGATGGGCATGCTCCCGATGCCCTCGATCCGGCTCGATCATATCGCGATTGCCCTGCCGCGCATCGCCGACGCTCCTTCCGTCCTGGTGGCGGTCCTGGGAGGGGTCCCGGAGCGGATCCGGCCGTCCGGCGTCTTCCGGTGGGCGAGCTGGACCTATGCGGGCGGGGGGCGCATCGAGATCCTGGAGCCCCTGGGCGCGGACGGCTTTGTCCACCGGTTCCTCGCCGCGCACGGACCCGGTGTCCATCACGTCACGTTCAAGGTGCCGGACCTCGACGTGGTCTGTCGGCGGGCCGAGCGCCACGGCTACGGCATCGTCGGTCGCGACGAGTCCGATCCCTCGTGGAAGGAAGCCTTCCTTCACCCCAAGCAGGCCCTCGGCATCGTGGTGCAGCTCGCGGAGGCCGGGGCGCCGTCGCCGGCCGATGCTCCGGGGGACCTGCCGCCGGGGCTGCCCGATGCGCCGCCATCCGTGCGGATCCTGGGCCTGCGCATGCGCGTGCACTCGAGCGAGCGGGCCCTCACGCAGTGGCGCGACATTCTCCAGGCCGAGGTCGAGGCCGGGCCGGTGGGCGGACTCACGTTCCGCTGGCCCGACTCGCCGATGCGAATTCTCGTGGACGTCGATCCAACCGCCGCGGAGGGCCCGCTCGCCATCGAGCTCGCGAGCGAGCGCGGCCTGGCGGGCCTGGAGGAGATGGGCGCCCGCCTGGGCATCCGGCTCGCGCAGCGGTCCGCCTGATTCCACCCGGTACCAAGGAGGACAGCCGATGGACTTTCTCACGACCGATCTCCGTACGCTGCTGATCGGCCTGGCCGGCTCCACCGCGCAGACCGCCGGCCGCCTGCTGCTCGTGCTGGTCGCCGGCTACTTCGGCGTGCGCGTCCTGCGCACCCTGATCGACCACCTCGAGCACGTGCTCGTCGTGGCGGGCGAGCGGACCGGCGCGCTGCCCGGCGTGACCCGCTCCCGCGTGACCACGCTCACGAGCGTGCTACGGACCCTGGCGGTGGTCGGGCTCTGGTCGGTGGTGGTCGTCATCTGCCTCTCGCAGCTCGGCTACGACGTGCGACCCATCCTGGCCGGCGCGGGCATCGTCGGCCTGGCGGTGGGCTTCGGCGCGCAGCACCTGGTGCGCGACGTCATCGCCGGCTTCTTCCTCGTGCTCGAGGACCAGGTGCGGGTGGGCGACGTGGCGGTGGTCAACGGCACGGGCGGCCTCGTGGAGACCGTGACCTTTCGCACCATCGTGCTGCGCGACCTCGCGGGCACCGTGCACATCTTCCCCAACGGCAGCGTGACCACGCTCGCCAACATGACCAAGGACTGGTCGGGTTACGTGGTGGACGTGGAGGTGGGCTACCGCGAGGATCCCGATCGGATCGTCGCGCTCATGCGGCGCGTGTTCGAGGAGCTGCGGCAGGATCCCGCCCACGGTCCGTTGATCATCGAGCCCATCGAGATCTTCGGGGTGGACGCCTTCAAGGACTCGACCGTGGTGATCAAGGCCCGCCTCAAGACGGTGCCCATCCAGCAGTGGACCGTCGGCCGCGAGTACCGGCGGCGCCTGCTCCTGGCCTTCGCGGCCGAAAGCGTCGAGGTTCCGGCGACTCGGGTCATCCAGGTCGGCGACGCCGGCAAGCCCTTTCCGGTGCTCATGATGCAGGGCGCGGCACCACTGCCGCGCTGAGGCGCAATCGGATGACAGTCACCGTCACTCGGACGCCCAGAGCGCCTCGCAAGATGTTGATTTAGCTGGCGTCGATCGTGGTCCAGTTTTTGAACTCCTCCGGAGATCTGGCGGGAGGGCCACGAATGAACCTTGGCGGGCTGGGGCGGGTGTTCTCGAGCGATCTGGCGGTTGACCTGGGCACGTCCAATACCCGGCTCTACGTCCGGGGCCAGGGCGTGGTTCTCGACGAGCCGTCCGTGGTGGCGGTGGACATGAACGGGGCCGTGCAGGCCGTGGGCAACGACGCCAAGGCCATGCTGGGCCGGGCCCCGGGGTCGGTGCAGGTCGTCCGGCCCCTCCGTCACGGCGTCATCGCCGACTTCGATCGCACCCAGAAGATGTTCCGCTACTTCATCAACAAGACCCGCCGGCGCTGGAGCTTCGTGCAGCCGCGCCTCGTGATCATCACCCCCGCGGGCATCACCCAGGTCGAGCGGCGGGCGGTCCGGGACGCGGCCCAGCAGGCCGGGGCGCGCGAGGTCTATCTCGTGCAGGCGTCCATGGCGGCGGCCCTCGGCGCGGGCCTGCCGGTGGAGCAGCCCGGGGCGAGCATGATCGTGGACGTGGGTGGCGGCACCACCGAGGTCGCGGTCATGTCCCTGTGCGGGATCGTCTACTCGGAGTCGCTGCGCATCGCGGGCGACGAGATGAACCAGGCGGTCATCCACTACCTTCGCCGCGCCTACGACCTGCTCGTCGGGGAGCGCCGCGCCGAGGACGCCAAGATCCGCCTGGGCTCGGCCTATCCCAAGGGCGACGACCACGAGCCGATGGAAGTGCAGGGCCGCGACCTGCTCGACGGCCTGCCGAAGACGGTCGTGATCACCGCTCTTGAAGTCCGCGAGGCGCTGCGCGAGCCGGTCGCCGACATCATCACCGCGGTGCGCGCCTGCCTCGAGCACACCCCGCCCGAGCTGGCCGCCGACATCAGCGACAACGGCATCGTGCTCACCGGCGGCGGCGCGCTCCTGCGCGGACTGGACGAGCTCCTGCACCAGGAGACCGGGCTCAGCATCCGCGTGACCGAGGATCCGCTCACGTGCGTGGCGCGGGGCGCGGGCATGATCCTGGACCAGCTCGGTATCCTGAAGCGCGTCGCGATTCCCGCCTAGCCGCCCGCCCCGCGCGTTCCGGCGGTTGCCGCCGGCCTCGGCTGGGGATAGGCTCGGGGCGATGTATACACCCCGCGCCAGCCGATGATCCGGGACCGCTACGGCCTCTCCGCTCTCGACGTCCTCGGCGGCCGCGGGACACGCCTACGTGGAGGGCGTGGACCGGTTCCTCGGAGCTCACGCCGCCATCGAGGAGTGCTTCGACCAGGCGGTCGCCGCCGATCCCGGCTTCGCGCTGGCCCACATCGGCCGGGCGCGGAGCCTCCAGCTCCTGGGCCGCGGCGCCCTGGCGCGGGCGGCCGCCGCGCGGGCGCGCGAGCTCGGCGCCTCCCTCGATCGGCGCGAGCGGCAGCACGTCGAGGCGCTGGGGCTCGCGATCGAAGGCCAGGGGCCGCGCGCGCTGGCGCTCATCCGCGAGCACGTCGCCGAGTTCCCGCGGGACGTCATGGCGCTCGGCGCGGCCAACGGCATCTACGGGCTCATCGGCTTCAGCGGGCGGCAGGACCGCAACGAGGCCATGCTGGCGCTGCTGGAGTCGGTCGCGCCCGCGTACGGCGACGACTGGTGGTTCCTCGGCGCCCACGGCTTCGCGCGCACGGAGGCGCTCGGCTGGAAGGCGGGCGCGCCGCTCATCGAGCGCTCGCTCACGCTCGCGCCCCGCAATGCCCACGCCGCGCACGCCTGGGCCCACGTGTGCTACGAGAAGGGGGACGATCGAGCCGGGACGCAGTTCGTCGCGGGCTTCCTGCCCGGGTATCCGAAGGCGGCCTCGCTCCATTGCCATCTCTCGTGGCATCGGGCGCTGTTCGAGCTGGCGCAGGGCCGTCCCGACGCCGCGCTCGCGCTCTACGACGCCGACATCCGGCCCGGCGCGTCCCAGTGCGCCCCGTTCTCGACCCTGGTGGACTCCGCCTCGCTGCTGTGGCGCCGCGAGCTGGCGGGCGCGCCGCGCGGGCCGGAGGCGTGGGACGCGGTGGCCGAGCATGCGCGCGCGTCGTTTCCCGCGATCGGGATCTCCTTCGCGGACGTGCACTGCGCGGTGGCGCTCGCCGCCGCGGGCGACGCCGAGGGGCTGGCGCGGTGGGTCGCGCTGCTCCGCGAAGGCCTGGCGCAGGGCCGGGTGCCGGCGGGAGACGTCGTGCCCATCGTGGCGGAGGCGATGCTCGCGTTCGCGGAGGGCCGGTACGAGGACGTGATCCGCGGGCTCGCGCCGGTCGTCGACCAGCTCGTGCGCGTGGGCGGAAGCTGGGCGCAGCGCGATCTCTTCGAGCACACCCTGCTCGCCGCCTATCTCCGCGCGGGGCGCGCCGTGGAGGCCCGGGCGCTGCTCGCCCGTCGCGTGGATCGCCAGCCATCGGTGCCGGTGACGGGCGCCTGATGGCGGACCCCGTCCGCGAGTACCGCTACCAGGTGGACCGCGACGGGCGGATCTTCCACGACGGCACCGAGATCGTGGACCCGGCGGTGCTGCGCTTCTTCCTGCGCGCGATGACCCGGACCGACGACGGGCGCTGCCTCGTGCTCTGCCAGGGCGAGCGGAACTGGTTCGAGGCGCCGGACACGCCGTTCGTGGTCCAGCGGCTGCGCCTGGCCGTCGAGAGCGGCCTCCTCCAGGCGGCGGAGCTGTGCTTTTCCGGCGACTACCGCGAGCCGCTCGATCCGCGCACGCTCGAGACCGAGCGCGACCTGCTCTACTGCCGGGTCCGCGGCGGCGCCTTCCGCGCCCGCTTCGGCCGCGTCGCGGTCCAGCAGCTCGCCCCGTTCCTGTCCGACGCGGGCGAAGGCTCGGCGTTGCTCCTGGATGGCGTCCGGCACCCGGTGCGCGGCGGCGCCGCCGTCACCTCACCCTAGACCGACCACCCGTTCGAGGAGCGATCATGGCTGACCGAGTCGGATTCATCGGGCTGGGCACGATGGGCATGCCGATGGCCACCAACCTGGCCAAGGGCGGCGTGCCGCTGGTGGCGCACGACGCGAGCCCGGCCGCGCTGGCCGTCGCCGCGAAGCTCCCGGGCGCCATCGCGGCCGGCTCCATCGCCGAGGTGACCACGCAGGCGGCGGTGATCTTCACGTGCCTGCCCAACGACGCGATCGTGCGCGAGGTGTACCTGGGGCCGGGCGGCATCGCCTCCGCCGCGCGCGCGGGCCTGATCACCTGCGACTGCTCGACGGTGAGCCCCGAGGTGACCACCGCGGTGCACGCCGCGCTCAAGGGCCGCGGGGCGGATCACATGGACACGCCCATGCTGGGCTCGCAGCCGCAGGCGGTGGAGGGGCAGATCTTCTTCATCGTGGGCGGGGAGAAGGCGCGGCTGCCGACCATCGCGCCCTATCTCGAGATCATGGGCAAGATGCACATGTACGTGGGCGGCGCGAGCATGGCCAATCGCGTGAAGCTGATCCACAACGGGCTCGCCGCGGTCACCTCGGTGGCGGTGGCGGAGGCGCTCGCGGTCTGCGTGCAGTCCGGCGTGGATCCGAGCACGTTCTATGATGTAGTCCGCAGCGGCGGTGGCATGGCCTACGGCACCTACTTCGACCGGCGCGCCAAGCGCATCTTCGACGGCGAGTTCTCCCCGACCTTCATGCTCGAGCTGATGCGGAAGGACGCGATGCTCGCGCTGGCCCTGGCCAAGTCGGTGCAGGTGCCCACGCCGATGCTGGAGGAGACCAAGCGCACCTACGACGAGGCGGTGGACAGCGGCTGGGGTCGCGAGGACTTCTCGGCGGTGACCCACGTGGTGGAGAAGCGCATCGGGCGCCGGCTCTCGGGCCGGTAGCGCGGCCGCCCGCCGGGTAGTAGGATGGGCGCCCGGCGCGTGGGGTGGGCGCCGGTTCCACTCACCGCCGCCGACCAGGAGGTCTTCGATGCCGCTCGTCGAGCCGGGACGCAAGGCGCCCGCGTTCTCGCTGCCAGATCAGGACGGCCGGCCGCACCGGCTGAAGGACTACGCGGGCCGTCCGCTCGTCGTCTACTTCTACCCGAAGGACGACACCCCCGGCTGCACCAAGGAGGCCTGCGCCTTCCGCGACGCGCTGCCCGATTTCAAGAAGGGCAAGGCCGCCGTCCTCGGGGTGAGCGTGCTGGACACCGCGAGCAAGGCCAAGTTCGCCCGCAAGCACAAGCTCACCTTCCCGCTGCTGGCCGATCCGGAGCACGAGGTGGCCGACCGTTTCGGCGCGTGGCAGAAGAAGAGCCTCTACGGCCGCACGTACATGGGAGTGGCGCGCATGACCTACCTCATCGGGCCCGACGGCAAGGTGGTCCGCCGCTGGGACAATGTGAAGGTGGACGGCCACGCCGCCGACGTGCTGCGTGCGGTGGACGAGCTCTGAGCGGCCGGTGACCGCGGTCATCGTCGGAGCCTACGGGGACGCCGCGACCGCGATCGCGGCGCTCGCGCCCGCCGGCGGCAAGCGCCGCGCCGCGGTCCTGCCGCGCGCGGCGGTGGACGACGAGGCGCGCGTGCGGCTGCGGCAGGCGCAGGTGGAGTGCCTCAGCACGCTCGAGGGTGGCGATCTGCCCGCGGCCCGGGGGCTGGCCACCGCGCTCGCGGAGGCCGAAGGCTGGGAGCGGGCCGACGGCGCGCCGTCGCCCGCCGAGCGAGAGCGAGCCGGGCGACGTGATCGGCTGGTACGAGGTGCGCATCGGCAGCGGTGCCCTCACCACCGACCGGCCCATCACCCGGCTGCACGGCTCGCGCCGCTACATCGCCTCGTTCAACCTGCTGGGGCAGGCGCGGCTCAACCAGGCGTGCGGCGACCTGCTCTATCGCGGGCTCATGGACGACGGCGTGGCGCTCGGCGAGGTCTTCGACGTGGTCGTCTGCTCGGAGTCGAAGGCGGTCGGCATGGTGCAGGTGATGGTGGAGTGCTTCGGCCAGGATCGCTACGTGGTGCTGAGAAAGGGCGTCAAGAACTACATGCCGCGCCATCCGCGCGCGCCGCTGGTGGAGGAAGCCAGCAGCATCACCACCGCGGGCGCGCAGGCGCTGGTGCTGGATCCGCTGGACTGGCCGCTGCTGGAGGGCCGTCGCGTGCTGCTGGTGGACGACGTGATCGCCACCGGCGGCACCGCCCGCGCCGCCTGCCGGCTGCTGGAGCGCGCGGGCGCCCAGGTCACCGCCGCCGCGACGGTGCTGCTGAAAGGCCCCGAGCCCGACCTGCCGCGCCTCGTGGTCCTGGCGCGGCCGCTGCTGTGATCGCCGTTCAACCCCGACAAGGAGCGTGACGATGGGTTCCATGATCAACCTCACCGCTGAAGACGGACACCGGCTGTCGGCCTACCGCGCGGCCCCGAGCGGCGCGCCCAAGGGCGGTCTCGTGGTCGTGCAGGAGATCTTCGGAGTCAACCACCACATCCAGAGCATGTGCGATCGCTTCGCGGCCGACGGCTATCTGGCGCTAGCGCCCGCGATCTTCGACCGCGTGGAGCCCGGTATCAACCTCGGCTACACCGCCGACGACATCGAGCAGGGCCGGTCGATCCGCGGCAAGGTGGACATCGCCGACATGGTGCGCGACGTGCGGGCCGCGGTGGAAGCGCTCAAGGCCGAAGGCCAGAGCGTCGGCGTGGTGGGGTACTGCCTGGGCGGCACGCTCGCGTGGCTGGCCTGCACGCGCATCGACGGCGTCAAGGCGGCGGTGGGGTACTACGGCGGCGGTATCGCGGAGACCGCGAGCGAGACACCGCGTTGCCCGGTCCTGCTGCACTTCGGCGAGACGGACCAGGCGATCCCGCCCGAGCACTGGGCCCGCGTCCGCGCCGCGCATCCGGAGGTGCCGCTGCACACCTACCCGGCTGGCCACGGCTTCAGCTGCGACGAGCGCGGCAGCTTCCACAAGCCGAGCGCCGACCTGGCCCGCCAGCGGACGCTCGGGTTTTTCCAGGCGCTGCTCTAGGCGTCGACGATCGGGCGGGGGTGGCCGGCGCCGCCCCCGTCCTCGTGTCTAGGCGCGAGGCGCGATGGAACGCAGCGCGCTGCTGAAGGCGACCTCCACCTGCTCGCGCATCCAGGACCATTCCCAGAGCACGTCGCCCTTGCAGACCGCGCAGTACGAGGGCTCCTCCGGTCGGATCGTCGCGAGCAGCGGCAGCCCACAGGCCGGGCAGCGCTCCCCGGGGAACCCCAGCGCAGCTTCCCGGGCCTTCGCCAGGACGGCGGCCAGCCGGGCGCGCCGCTCCCCCGCGGTCGCCTCGCCCCGCTCCGCGTAGATCCAGTCCGGCACCTTGAGCTCGGCCGGATCCCACAGGATGGCGCCGTCCAGGCCGCCCAGGGGCTCGGCCGTCCGCGGGTCGAGGTAATCCTGGATGCGCAGCGTGATGTACTGGAGCAGCGGCTTGGCGCGGTAGACCACCTGGGCGTCGCGCTCGTTGTGGCCCTGCATCGCGCGGTCGAGCCGCTGGGCGAACTGCTCGATGAACGTGAACCGGGCCTTCTCCTTCTTCTCCTGGATCGCCGCGGAGACCGAGCGGACCCCATCGCGGACCGAGCGAATCAGCTCCTCGTCACCGGACCTCAACAGGTGTTTGGCGTCCTTGACGAGGTCCTCGCCGACACTCATCAGGGTGGACGCCTGGGCCGCGGTCAAATAGGGGGACGTCCCCGTGTTTCCCCGGGGGCGGAGCTTGCACATCTCGGCTGCGACGAGGGCCCGCTGGGAAGTCGTGAGATGCCGGCGATGGAAGTTCCGGCCCAGGACCAGCTGAGCCGCGGCGCGGGGGTTGCCCTCGAACCGGACTACCCGAGGCTCCCGGCCGAGCTCCTGGCAGGCGCGATAGCGGTGCAGGCCATCGAGGATCTTGCCCTCGTACAGGATGATCGCCTCCTGCTGCCCCTGTTCGCGGATGTCCTCCTTGAAGGCGGCGAACTCGGGCTCGCTCATGGGCGGGAATACCAGGGCAAGCTCGTGGGCTTCGTAGCTGGTCATGGGGCGTCACCTCCGGCCTCAAGCATAGAAGGCCGGAATTTATCGGGAAATCCCCCGATCCGGCTATCCTGCGACGGGCAGGACAGCCCGATCCGAGCTTCGTACCCGGGAGGGAGCCATCGCCGAGGCGGCCGACGTCATCGCATCGCAGTACACGTGTCTGGTCCGCCCGGAGTGGATCGACAACAACGGGCACATGAACATGGGCTACTACGTGGTGGTCTTCGACCTGGCCACCGACGAGTGGATGCGGCGCATCGGCCTGGACGCCGCGCATCGCCGGGCGCGGGAGGTCACCACGTTCTGCCTGGAAGCGCACGTCACCTATCATCGCGAGGTCCGCGAAGGCGACCCGCTCCGCTTCACCACGCGGCTCCTGGCGCACGACACGAAGCGCGTCCACTACATCCACGAGATGCTTCACGGGGAGGCGGGGTATCTCGCCGCCACCAACGAGCTGATGTCGCTGCACGTGAGCCAGGCGACCCGGCGGGGCGCGCCGATGGCCCCCGAGATCCTCGAGCGCCTGGGCGAGATCCAGCGCGCGCACGACCGGCTGCCACGGCCGCTGCAGGTGGGCCGGGTGATGGGGCTGGGCGCGCGCCCGACGACGCGGTAGCGGGCCGGCCGCCGCCGTAGTATGGTCCTCGCCAGTTCACGACTGGCCCGCTCCAACCCTCTAGGGGAGGTCCCATGACACGACGCGGTTTGCTCCGGACCTCGCTCCTGCTGCTCCTTCCGATCGGGCTGATCGGGCTCGCGCTACCGCCCGGCGCGCCGGCCCAGTGGGCGGTCTCGTCGAACGACAACAAGGTCATTCTCGACAACGGGGTGGTCAAGGTCGTCCCCAACGCGGCGGCCGACACCGTGACCATCATCGATCTCGGCGTGACGCCACCGAAGGTGATCGCGGAGATCCCGGTGCCCGGCAGCGTGGTCGGCCCGCCGATGAGCGTGGCGATCACGCCGGACCAGGGCCTCGCCCTCGTGACCTCGTCGACCAAGAAGGATCCGGCCGACGCCACCAAGACCGTTCCCGACAATCGCGTCAGCGTGGTGGATCTCCGCGCGACGCCGCCGGCGGTGATCGCGACGCTCCAGGCGGGGATGGGCGCGGCGGGCGTGTCGATCAACCGGCAGGGCACGCTCGCGCTGGTGGCCAACCGCGCCGAGGGCACCGTGTCGGTGTTCACCATCCACGGCAAGACGGTGGCGCCCTCGAGCGTGGTGCGGCTGGGGGACGACAAGTCGGGGCCGAGCCAGCCCGCCTTCACCCGCGACGGCCGGGCCGCGCTCGTGTCGCGCGACGGCGACAGCTTCATCTCCATTCTCACCGTGGACGGCACCAAGGTGGAGCACAGCAAGCGCGACCTGAGCGCGGGGATGCGCCCGTACGGGCTCGACGTCAGCGCCGACGGCTCGATCGCGGTGGTGGCGAACATCGGGCGGGGCAACGGCGACAACGACACGGTGAGCGTCATCGACCTGCAGGCGCAGCCGTTCCGGGTGGTGGAGACGGTGGTGGTCGGCCAGACGCCCGAGGGCATCGCGCTGTCGCCCGACGGCAAGCTGTGCGCGGTGGTGGTGATGAACGGCAGCAACAAGCCGCGCGAGTCGCCCTTCTACAACGCCAACGGCAAGCTGCTGCTCTACCGGGTGGACGGCACGAAGCTCGTGCCCGCGGCCGCGGCGTGGATCGGGCGCTGGTCGCAGGGCATCGCCTTCTCGGCGGACAGCCGGCACGATCCTGGTGCAGAACATGGGGGACAAGGACATCCAGGTGCTGCGGTGGGACGGCTCGACTCTGCAAGATACCGGGCAGCGCATCAAGACCAACGGCGGTCCCGCCGGCATCCGCACCGCCCCGCGCCAGTAGAGTCCGCTCCGAGCGCGGGCTCCGCCCGCGCATTCCGCTTGGGGGGAGGTTCGGAAGGGGGGCGGGAGCCCCCCTCCGAGCTAATGTCCGTTCGAGGTCGGGTTGCCGTTGACCAGCAGGGGGCTGGGCGGAAGCTGCCCGTCCCAGGGCGCGGTCGTCACCAGCATGGCGGGCACGCGATCGCTCGGCATCGGCTTCGCGAAGTAGTAGCCCTGGCCGTGGTCGCAGCCGAGCGCGCGGAGGTGCTCGAGCTGGTCGGCGCTCTCGATCCCCTCGGCGGTCACCGAGAGGCCGAGGCTCTTGGCCACCGTGATGACCGCGCGCACGATCGCGCTGTCCTCCACGTTCTGGCCGATGCCCTTCACGAATGACCGGTCGATCTTGAGCGTGTCCACCGGGAAGCGCTTGAGATAGCCGAGCGACGAGTAGCCGGTGCCGAAGTCGTCGATGGCGAGCTGCACGCCGAGCGCCTTCAGCGCCTCGAGCTTGGCGAGGGTGGTCGGCGCGTCGTGCATGACCACCGTCTCGGTGATCTCCAGGCGCAGCGCGCCCGGGTCGAGGCGCGTCTCGCGCAGCGCCGCCGCGATCTCCTCCACGAGGCCGGGCTGCTGGAGCTGGCGCGCGGAGAGGTTGACGCTGATCGCCAGGGTCGACCCCGGCGTGGCGAGCTGCCACTGGCGCGTCTGACGGCAGGCCTCGTTGAGCACCCAGCGCCCGAGGGGGACGATGAGGCCCGTCTCCTCGGAGAGGCCCACGAAGTCACCCGGGAAGAGCAGGCCGCGCTGCGGATGCTTCCAGCGGACGAGCGCTTCCATCTCCACGATGCGCCCGGTCGGCAGCTCGAGGATCGGCTGGTAGTGCAGGATGAACTCCCCGCGCGCGACGGCGTTTCGCAGGTCGAGCTCGAGATCCATGCGCTCCTGCGCGGGCGCGTTCATGCTCTTGTCGAAGATCTCGTAGCGCGCCTTGCCCTTGCCCTTGGCGTGGTACATGGCCAGATCGGCGTCGCGCAGGATGTCCTCGGGGGTCATGCGCTTGGCGGTGCTCATCGCGATGCCGATGCTCACCGTGATCACCACCTCGCGGCCCTCGACGGTGAACGGCTGCTGCAGCTCGCCGGTGAGGCGATCCGCCACCGCCGAGGGCGCCTTGTCGTCCTTGACGTCCTCGATCAGGATCGCGAACTCGTCGCCGCCCAGCCGGGCGATCGTGTCCTCGGGCCGCAGGCACGACGCCAGCCGCTGGCTGACCCCGATCAGAAGCTGATCGCCGACGCCGTGGCCCAGGCTGTCGTTGACGACCTTGAAGCGATCGAGATCGAGGAAGAGGATCGCGAGCTGCTCGCCGCGCCGCTCGGTGCGGGTGAGGGCGTGGGCGAGGCGGTCCATGAACAGCGAGCGATTGGGCAGGCTGGTCAGCGAGTCGCGGAACGCCTGGCGGGCGAGCTGGTCGAGCCGGCGCGGGAACTGGTTGATCTCGTCCGTCTGCTGCTCGATGGTGGCGAGCATCTTGGCGAACGAGGTCATGAGCGTGCCGATCTCGTCCTTGCGCGTCGGTACCGTGGGCAGGTCCGCGACCTTGGTGGCGGTGGCCAGGTGCGCCGCCCGGGAGATGGCCGAGGCCACGTCCCACACCACGAAGCCGCCCCCCGCCATGAGCAGGCCGGTGAAGAGGAGCAGCGCGGGCATCGTGAAGGCCTCGGTGTACTGGCTGATGGGCCCGAGCATCACCCGGACGGGCGCCTGGAAGGCGTAGGTCAGGATCAGCAGCGGGATGACCGAGGCGAGGGTGAGGGCGAAGATGACCTTCTGCTTGACCCGCTGGCCTGCGAAAGCGATTTCCCGGTTCAGATCGTCGCCGCTCACTTGTCTCCCATCGCGTGAAGAGGGTTCAGGTTGGCGCGCTAAGGGCAAGCAACCCAAGTGCCAGAGTTGCGCGGCTGGAAGCGTCGCTGAATCGCGGTCTTCCGACCCGATCGGCGGGTCTGTCTCGTGATCAGGTGTCAATTTGCGTAATTGGGATGACGGATTAGAAGAAAGACGAACAGATCGGGACGACATGACCAAACACGTGGCGAGATGATCCTGCCGCCGCCGTCCGCGGGTCGACCGGGCAGCATGTGTTATACTCCGCGGGGTTTGAAGTCAATCAGCAGGAGGCACGTGTGGCCGGGTATCTCCCCGTCGTCATGTTTCTGGGCCTGATCGTCGCCTTCGCGGTGGTCTCCCTGGGAATGGCCGCGGTGCTCCGTCCGGCCCGGCCCTACTGGAGCAAGCTCGAGAACTACGAGTGCGGCGCCGAGCCGATCGGCGAGGCGTGGGTCCAGTTTCCGGTGGCGTTCTACCTCGTGGCGCTCATCTTCATCGTCTTCGACGCCCTCGCGGTGTTCCTCTTCCCCTGGGCCCTCGTGCTGCGCGGCTTCGGCCTCTGGGCGGTCGGGACCATGGGCCTCTTCATGGGCATCCTCTCGCTGGGCTGGGTGTATGCCTATAGGGAGGGGATACTCGAATGGAAATAAAGGCGCCGACCCCGCAGATCCCGCCCGCGGTCTGGACGGAGTTCAAGGACCTCCAGGAGATGGAGAAGTACCGCCAGGAGCGGCCGGAGGGCGACAAGCACTCCGCGCTCTTCGAGAGCGTGACCGAGGGGATCCAGCACTTCCCGGGCGGCTTCCTCGTCACCACCGTCGCCGACGCCTTTCTCAACTGGGCGCGCAAGTCCTCGGTGTGGCCGGTGACCTTCGGGCTGGCCTGCTGCGCCATCGAGATGATGGCCACCTTCGCCTCGCGCTTCGACGTGGAGCGCCTCGGGATGGTGCCGTGGGCGTCCCCTCGGCACTCGGACCTCATGATCGTCTCCGGCACCGTCACCATCAAGATGGCGCCGATGCTCAAGCGCATCTACGATCAGATGCCCGATCCGAAGTGGGCGGTCTCGATGGGCTCGTGCGCGAACTCGGGCGGCCCCTTCCGGCACGGCTATCACGTGGTGAAGGGCGTGGACCGCGTGATCCCGGTGGACGTCTACGTCCCGGGCTGCCCGCCTCCGCCGGAGTCCTTGCTGAACGGACTGCTCCTCCTGCAGGACCAGATCGCGCACTTCCACAAGACGGGCAAGCGCGCCGCGCCCACCGCCAAGATCGACTGAGCGCGTGATCCACGACCAGGCACGAGCGAGGATCCAGGAGCGCTTCGGGGTGGCCGCCGAGGGGGACGGGCCCCTCCTCACGGTGTCGGTCCCGCCCGATCGCTGGGCGGAGCTGGCCGGGTTCGCCAAGGAAACGCTCGGCTGCCTCTACTTCAACTTCCTGAGCGCGGTGGACTGGAAGGAGCAGGGGCTCGAGGTGGTGACGCGCGTCGAGAATCTCGACGTGGGGCTCGCCCTCATGATGAAGACCCGGCTCGGGGCGGGCCAGTCGGCCTGCGCCTCGCTCGTGCCGCTGTACCGCGGCGCCGAGTGGATGGAGCGCGAGTGCTACGACATGTTCGGCATCCGCTTCGAGGGGCACCCGGACCTGCGGCGCATCCTCCTGCCCCAGGACTGGGAGGGCCATCCGCTGCTGAAGTCCTACGCGGTCGACACTCCTCACCCGCCGTACCGCTGACCGGAGGCTGATCCCATGATCTACGAGCTGCGCACGTACACGCTGATGCCGGGCAAGCAGGGCGAGTACCTGAAGCTGAACGGGGAGATCGGCCGCAAGATCCGCGGGGACAAGTACGGCAAGCTCGAGGGCTACTGGTCCACCGAGTTCGGCACGCTGAACCAGCTCGTGCACCTCTGGAGCTACGCCGACCTCAACGAGCGCGAGAAGCTGCGGGCCGCGCTCGCGAAGGACGAGGCGTGGACCAAGGAGTACATCCCGAAGATCCGGCCGATGATGCTGGCCCAGGAGAACAAGATCCTCTCCGCGGTCGTGCCGATGACGCCGCCCGCGGACACCGGCAACGTCTACGAGCTGCGCTGGTACCGCGCGCACGTGGGCAAGGCGGGCGAGTGGCTCGGCCTCTTCAAGGACATCCTGCCGTTCCGGGACAAGTTCACCCGCCGCGTCGGGGTCTGGCAGACGGAAGCGGGCCAGCTCAACGAGGTCGTGCACATGTGGGTCTATCGCGACCTGAACGATCGCGCGGCGGCCCGGGCCAAGATGGCGCCGGAGCCGGAGTGGCAGACCTTCCTCGGCAAGTCCACCCCGCTGCTCGCCACCATGCAGGCCATCGTCCTGAACCCCGCGCCCTTCTCCCCGATGCGCTAGCCCATTTCATGGACCCAGAAGCAAGGAAAGTCATCGAGCTGGGCTACGGGGGCAGCGAGCGCCTCACGATGAACATGGGGCCGCAGCACCCGTCCGCCCACGGAGTCTTCCGCGCGATCCTCACCCTCGAGGGCGAGACGGTGATGGGGGTGGACGCGGTGATCGGCTATCTGCACCGCTGCCACGAGAAGCTCGGCGAGTCGCTCACCTACACCCAGTACCCCTCGATCGCGTCCAAGACCGACTACGTGGCCGCCATGACCAGCGAGCTGGCCTACGTGCGCGCGGCCGAGATGGTGGGCAAGGTCGAGGTGCCGCGGCGCGCCCAGTACCTGCGCGTGATCGTGGCCGAGCTGCAGCGCGTCGCCTCGCACTGCCTCTGGCTCGGCACCTGGTGTCTGGACATGGGCGGCGCGCTGGGCGGCGGCGCGACCGTGTTCCTCTACTGCATCCGGGAGCGCGAGTGGGTGCTCGATCTCTTCGAGGCCCTCGTCGGCGCGCGGCTGCTCTACGGGTTCCACCAGGTGGGCGGCACCCGCTACGACATCCCGGCCGGGTGGGCCCAGAAGTGCCGCGAGACGATCACGCTGGTCGAGAAGCGCCTCGACGAGTACGAGGACATGCTGGAGCGGAACGCCTTCTTCCAGGCCCGCACCCAGGGCGTGGGCACGATCTCGCGCGAGCTGGCCCAGACCGTCGGCATCTCCGGGCCGCTCATTCGCGGCTCCGGGGTGAGCTACGACATCCGGCGGCTCGAGCCCTACTCCTCCTACGAGGATTTCGACTTCAAGGTGCCGGTGGAGACGGCGGGCGATTGCTACGCCCGCTACCGCGTGCGGATGGTCGAGTTCCGCGAGTCGATCAGCATCGTGCGGCAGGCGCTCGACGGGCTGCCCGAGGGGCCGGTCTCCTCCCGCCCCGGCGTCAAGTCGGTGGGTCAGGTGCGCATCGCCAAGGGCGAGGGCTACGCGCGCGTGGAAGGGCCCCGCGGCGAGGTGGGCTGCTACCTCATCTCCGACGGCGGGGCCAAGCCCTATCGCATGAAGTGGCGCGGGGCCTCCTTCTCCAATCTCTCGGTGCTGCCGCACATCCTGATCGGCTGCCGGGTGGCCGACGTGGTCGCGATCATGGGCTCGGTCGACCCCGTCTTCGGCGAGGTCGACCGCTAGACGATGCTGATCACGGTTGTCCGCCATCTGGGGGAGTGCGGGGGCCATTTCTGGGCCCCCGCCTACAACGATGGACGGGTTCAAGCACCGATCAGGCGAGGTCCCCAATGATCGCGGAGACGGTCAACGCGTTCATCGTCGCGTTCATCGTGCTGAACGTGATCATCGGCATGGTCACCTACGTCACGCTGCTCGAGCGGAAGTTCGCGGCGCGGATGCAGTCGCGCATCGGCCCGTACCGGGTCGGCCCGCACGGCCTGCTCCAGCCCATCGCGGACGCGCTCAAGCTCATGATGAAGGAGGACGTGGTGCCGCGGGCCGCCGACCGGTCCGTCTACAACCTGGCCCCGATCGTCTTCCTCGTCCCGTGCATGCTGATCTTCGCCACGCTGCCCTTCGCGCCGGGCCTGGGGATCGCCGATCTCAACATCGGCATCCTCTTCTTCCTCGCGGTCTCGGCCATGGAGATCGTCGGGCTCTTCATGGGCGGCTGGGGCTCCAACAACAAGTACGCGCTGCTCTCCGCGATGCGGGCGGTGAACCAGATCATCTCCTACGACCTGCCCTTCATCTTCGTGGCGCTGGTGCCCGTACTGCTGGCCGGGTCGCTGAAGCTCTCCGACATCGCGGAGGCCCAGGCGGGCCTCTGGTACGCGGCGTGGTTCCCGCTCGGCACGATCGCGTTTCTCTTCTACATCGTCGCCACCCTGGCCGCCGAGAACCGCGTGCCCTTCGACATCCTGGAGGCCGAGTCCGAGCTGGTCGCGGGCTTCCGCGTCGAGTACTCGGGCATGAAGTTCGCGCTGATCCAGCTCGGCGAGTACGCCCACATGATCGCCACCTCGTACCTGGGCGCGCTCCTCTTCCTGGGCGCGTGGGCCGGGCCGGGGTCGGACGGCTCGCCGTGGGTGGGCGCCCTGTGGTTCACGTTCAAGGCCATGCTCGTCTTCCTGGTGGTGACCTGGATCCGCTGGAGCTTCGTGCGCATCCGGGCCGACCAGATCCTTGCCATTTCCTGGAAGTTCCTGATGCCCGCCGCCCTCCTCCTCCTGATGGCGACCGCGGTGGTGGTCGCGCTGCAGGGGGCGCCCGGTGGCTAAGCGGCTCGGCGAGAGCTTCTGGCGCGACTTCTTCCGCCTCTGCATCGCGGTGCCGCGGGCGATGAAGGTCACCTTCATCAACCTGTTCCGCCGCCCGGTGACCGTCCACTATCCGGACAAGACGCGGAACTATCCGGACCGCTACCGCGGCCTGCTCGCGCTCACCTACGACAAGGAGACCGGCGAGGAGAACTGCATCGGCTGCCGGCTCTGCGAGTACATCTGCCCGCCCCAGGTCATCAAGGTCGAGATGCTCAAGGCGGAGAAGCGCAACTTCGCCAAGGTCTTCACGCTCGAGCTCTACGCGTGCGAGTTCTGCGAGCTGTGCGTGCAGGTGTGCCCCACCGACGCCATCATCATGATGAAGTCGTTCGACATGTCGACCGCCGACCGGCGGGAGCTCCTGCTCGACAAGGACCGCCTGCACACCATCGGGCTGCAGTTCGAGCCCTCGTGGGCCACCGGCAACCTGCTGCGCGACATGCAGACGCCGCCCAAGGCGCCCAAGCGGAGGCGCGCCGCCGCGCCGAAGGCGGAGGCGCGGCCGAGTGAGCATCGAGCCGATCGCGTTCTGGGGCCTGGCGGTGGTGCTGCTGGCCTCGTCTCTGGCGGTGGTGCTGACCCGGAATCTCTTCCACTCGGTGCTCTACCTGGCCCTCTCGCTGACCGCCACCGCCGGCGTGTTCCTCTCGCTCGACGCCGAGTTCCTGGCCGCGGTCCAGCTCCTGCTCTACGCGGGCGGCGTGGTCACCATCGCGGTCTTCGCCATCGTGGTGACGGAGCGGCTGGTGGGCGACCGCATCACGCAGACGAGCCGCCAGATCCTGACCGGCTTCATTCTCTCGGGCGCCCTGCTGGCGGCCCTCCTCGCGGTCTTCCGCCGGAGCCCGCTCACCGTGCCGCGGCCCGCGGTGACCGGCGACCTCACGCGCGCGATCGGCCAGAGCCTGCTCACGACCTACGTGCTGCCCTTCGAGCTGCTGGGCGTGCTGCTCCTGGCCGCGCTGGTCGGGGCGCTGTACTTCGCCCGGCCGGACGACTGAGATGACGCTCCAGGCCTATCTCACGCTCGCCGCGATGCTCTTCTGCATCGGCCTCTTCGGCGTCATCACGCGGCGCAACACCATCGGCATCCTGCTCGGCATCGAGCTGATGCTGAACGCGGTGAACATCAACCTGGTGGCCTTCGCCCGCTTCCTGGGCGACGTCTCCGGCATGGTCTTCACCGTCTTCACCATCTGCATCACGGTGGCGGAGGTCGCGCTGGGTCTGGCTCTGGTCATCCTGATCTTCCGCGTCCGCCGCACCGCGGTGGCGGATCATCTGGACCTGCTGAAGGGATAGCATCCGACTCATGGCCGTCTCCGGCTTCCTCGCGCTCTGGACCTGGCTGGCCCCCGGCCTCGCCTTCCTCATCCTGAGCCTCGTCGTCCCGCTTCGCCGCTCCGGGAAGCCGGCCGCGTGGCTCTCGATCATGGTCTCGCTGGCCGCGCTGGTGGGCGCGGTGTCGGCGTGGCGCGCGACGGTGCCGGACGTGGCGCGCCGGATGCTCTGGGACTGGATCCCGGTGGAGGACGGCGTGCTCACCTCGGTGGGCGTGCTCGCGGACGCCGACGCCACCTTGATGCTGATCCTGGTGGCCCTGGTGTCCTTCCTGGTCCAGGTCTACTCGCTCGGCTATCTTGCCGACGAGCCGCCGGCCTCCCTCGGCCGGTACTACACCTACCAGTCGCTGTTCGCGTTCTCGATGATGGGGATCGTGCTCGCCCCCAACTTCGTCCAGCTCTTCATCTGCTGGGAGCTGGTGGGCCTCTGCTCCTACCTCCTGATCGGCTACTGGTACCCGCGGCCCGAGGCGGCGCGCGCGGCGGTGAAGGCCTTCTGGATCACCAAGGCGGGCGACGCGTTCTTCCTGATCGGCATCGTGATGCTCTGGAGCCGCACCGGCACCTTCGATTTCTCCGAGCTCTTCGAGCTGGCCCAGGGCGGCGGGGAAGCGATGGCCGGCCTGGGCCTCGTCACGTTCTTCATCTATCTGGGGGCCGCCGGCAAGTCGGCCCAGTTCCCGTTCCACGTCTGGCTGCCCGACGCGATGGAGGGCCCCACCCCGGTCTCGGCCCTCATCCACGCCGCCACCATGGTGACCGCGGGTGTCTACCTGCTCTTCCGCACCTCGTTCCTCTTCCAGCAGACGCCCGACGTGCTCGCCGCGGTGGGCTGGATCGGCGCCTTCACCGCGCTGCTCGCGGCCACGCTGGCGTGCGTGCAGTCGGACATCAAGCGGGTGCTGGCTTACTCGACCGTCTCGCAGCTCGGCTACATGATGGCCGCGATCGGGGCCGGCTTCGCGGGCGCGGGCTTCCTTCACCTGCTGACCCACGGGGTCTTCAAGGCGCTGCTCTTCCTGGCCGCGGGCGCGGTCATCCACGCGGTCGGCAGCAACGACATCCACGCGATGGGCGGACTCGCCCGCCGCATGCCGCAGACCTTCATCGTGTTCCTGGTGGGCACGCTGTCGCTCGCGGGCATCCCGTTCTTCGCGGGCTTCTTCTCCAAGGAGGAGATCCTGGGCGCGGCCTGGGTAGGCGGGCTCACGGTGCCCTTCGCCATGCTGGTGCTGGCCGCCTTCCTCACCGCGTTCTACATGTTCCGCGTGGTGTTCATCGCCTTCCTCGGCGCCCCGGCGACTGCGCCGGCGGGCCACGGCGGCCACGGCGAAGCGCACGCCCACGACGCGCCGGCGATCATGGCGCTGCCGCTCTGGATCCTGGCCCTGCTGGCGATGGCCATCGGCATCTGGTTCTCGGTCTCGCACCCCGAGGCGGGGTTCGCCGCGCCGGCCTGGCTCACGCCGCTGGCGGTGGCGGTCGCGGTGGCCGGCATCGCGTTCGCCTGGCTGGTCTACGGCCTGCGCGCGATCAGCGGGGACCGGCTCTTCGCGCGGCTCTCGTGGATCGGCGAGGCCGCCGTGGAGCGCTTCTGGCTGGACGACCTGTTCGCGCTGATCTATCGGAGGATCATCCTGGGCGTCTCGCGGAGCATCGGCTGGGTGGATCGCTACATCGTGGACGGCATCCTCAACGTGCTCAGCGCCTGGACCCTCACCGCGGGCGACCGGCTGCGACGCATCCAGACCGGCCAGGCCCAGGACTATCTCTACGGGATCGCGCTGGGCGTGCTGCTCCTCATGGTCTGGATGCGCTGGCCGAAGTAACCCATGGCTTCTTTCCCGGTTCTCTCGATCATCACCTGGTCGCCCTTCGTGGGGGCGCTCCTGATCATGTTCCTGGCCCGCCGGCACGCGCTGCTGGTGCGCTGGCTCGCGGTGGTGTCCACGAGCGTGTCCCTCGTGCTGTCGGTCGCGGTCTACGTGGCCTACGACCGCGAGGCGGCGGGCTTCCAGTTCTACGAGGACTTCCCGCTGGTGCCCGCGCTCGGCATCAACTACCAGCTCGGCGTGGACGGCATGAGCCTGCTGATGATCCTGCTCACCTCGATCATCATCTTCGCGGGCGCGTGGGCCTCGTGGACCGTGAAGGTCCGCAGCCAGGAGTTCTACGCGCTGCTGCTGATCCTGGTGACCGGCGTCTACGGCGTCTTCGTCTCGCTCGATCTCTTCGTGCTCTTCCTGTTCTACGAGATCGCGGTGCTCCCGATGTACCTCCTGATCGGCATCTGGGGCTCGAGCGGCGAGGTGCGCCCGCAGGGCATCTTCGGCTGGGCCTTCGGCCGCACCGGGGTGGGCACCAAGGAGTACGCGGCGATGAAGCTGACCCTGTACCTGCTCTTCGGGTCGGCCTTCATCCTGGTGGGTATCCTCGCCCTCTACGTGGCGGGCGACTCGTCCTCCTTCTCGTTCCTCGAGATGGAGCTGACCCAGTTCGACCCGAAGCTGCAGTCCTGGGTCTTCCTCGCCTTCTACGTGGGCTTCGGCATCCTGGCCGGCATCTGGCCGCTCCACACCTGGTCGCCCGACGGGCACGCCTCCGCGCCGACCGCGGTCTCCATGCTGCACGCCGGCGTGCTGATGAAGCTCGGCGCCTACGGGGTCGTCCGCCTCGGCATGGGGCTGCTGCCGGACGGGACGCTGCAGTGGTCCTGGCTGGTGGGCACCATCGCCTGCGTCAACATCGTGTACGGCGCCTTCTCGGCCATGGCCCAGACCGATCTCAAGTACGTCATCGCGTACTCCTCGGTCTCCCACATGGGCGTGGTGATGCTGGGCATGGCCACGCTCACGGAGGTCGGGCTGAACGGCTCGGTGTTCCAGATGTTCGCCCACGGCATCATGACCGGGCTCTTCTTCGCCCTGGTCGGCCTCGTCTACGAGAAGTCCCACTCGCGCGAGATCTTCAAGATGAGCGGCTTCGGCCGGATGATGCCGGGCATCGCCACCGCCTTCACCATCGCCGGCCTGTCCTCGCTCGGGCTGCCCGCGACCGCGGGCTTCGTGGCCGAGCTGCTCACGTTCCTGGGCGCCTGGCAGTCGTCGTACGCCTGGTGGCTCTTCCCGGGCGTGCTCGGCGCGTATCTGACGTCCATCTACGTGCTGCGGGTGACCAAGCAGATCTTCTGGGGCCCGCCGTCCACCGATCCGCACTTCCTGAACCTGCCGGACGCGCGCGGGCCCGAGTGGGCCGCGCTCTGGATCCTGGTCGCCACGATCGTGCTCTTCGGGGTGTGGCCCTCGCTGGCCCTGGGCCCGGTGGATACCGCCACGATGCCGCTCCTGAACCGGCTGTGGGTGCTCCAGTGATGGGGATCACGGTGGGCGGCCCCCTGGGCCTCGAGCTCGGCCTGGCCGTGCTGATGCTGGTGGTGTTCTTCGTGGGCCTCTTCATGCCCTCCGAGGACAAGCGCCGGGTGGGCGTGCTCAGCGCGATCGGCCTCGTGATCCTGTTCGGCCTCGCCTGGCGGGCCGAGGGGGGCACCGAGATGTTCCGGGGCGCCCTGGTGCAGGACGAGCTGGCGCTCTTCGCCAAGCGCCTCTTCCTCCTGGCCACCCTGATCGGCGTGCTCGCCTCGCTCCCGCTGAAGGCCGTCGCCTTCGCCCGGCGGGCCACCGAGTACTACCTGGCCATCCTGGCCTCGTTGCTGGGCATGCTGATCCTGGCCTCGGCCCGCGACCTGATCCTGCTCTTCGTGGCGTTCGAGCTGATGTCCATCCCGCTCTACTACCTGGCCGGCTTCCTGAAGCGCGAGCCGGAAGCGGTGGAGGCGGCGCTGAAGTTCTTCCTGATGGGCACGGTCTCCTCGGCCGTGCTGGCCTACGGCCTGTCGTTCATCTACGGGGTCGCCGGCACCACCGACGTGCGCGGGATCGCGGCCGCCATGTCGACGGGGCACCCGATGATGCTGCTCGGCATGCTGCTGGCCCTGGGCGGGCTGGGGTTCAAGATCGCCGCGTTCCCGTTCCACATGTGGGTGCCCGACACCTACGAGGCCGCCAGCACGCCCTTCGTGGCGTGGCTCTCGGTGGCGCCCAAGGCGGCCGGCTTCGTGGTGATCTTCCGGCTCTATCTCGAAGGCATGGGCGATCGCGTGCTCTTCTGGGTGCCCGCGGCCGCCGGCCTCGCCACCGTCACCATCATCGGCGGCAACCTGATGGCGATCCCGCAGCAGAACATCAAGCGGCTGCTGGCCTACTCGGGCGTGGCCCACATCGGCTACATGCTGATCGGGTTCGCCGCCGTCTCGGCCAATGGCGTCGCCATGATGCTCTTCTACCTGGTGGCCTATCTATTCGGGAACATGGGCGCATTCCTGGTGGTGGAAGCCGTGGCCCAGGCCGAGGGCTCGGAGTCCATCGCGGCCTATCGCGGCCTCGCCCAGCGCTCGCCGATCCTCGCCCTCTGCATGCTGCTCTTCCTGCTGTCGCTGGGGGGCATTCCGTTCGTAGCCGGTTTCTGGGCGAAGCTCTACGTCTTCTGGGCGGCGGCGGAGCAGGGGCTTTACTGGTTAGTGCTGGTGGGCGCGGTGCTGACCGTGGTGGCCCTCTTCTACTACCTCCTGATCGCCAAGAGCATGTACATCGACGCGCCCGAGCGGCGCGATCCGATTCCGGTCGCGCCGCTGCTCTCCTTCTGCATCTTCCTCTGCGCGCTGGGTGTCGTGATCACCGGGCTCTATCCGAAGCCGCTGGTCGTGGCCGCCCTGCGCGCCGCCGGCCCGCTCTTCTAGCTGTCCATCGGCTCCCGGGCGGCCCGCTCCGAGGGGGCCATCCTAGTGAAATTACTGCTATATACTACGTGAGCCATGCCAGCCCTCCCGGTCGGCAAGCTGCCGCCGCAGCTCCTCCAGCGCCTGCTGAGCGCGCACGTCTCCGACGACCCGCGCGTGGTCGTGGGGCCGCAGGTCGGCGAGGACGCGGCCGTGCTCGACATCGGCGATCGCTACCTGGTCGCGACCACCGATCCCATCACGTTCGCGACGGACGAGCTCGGCTGGTACGCGCTGCACGTCAACGCCAACGACCTCGCGGTGCGCGGCGCCCGGCCGCTCTGGTTTCTCGCCACCGTGCTGCTGCCCGAGGGGGGCGCGACCGAGCTCGGCGTCGAGCGCCTCTTCACCGAGCTGCGTGAGGCCTGCGCGGAGCTGGGCGTCTCGCTGATCGGCGGCCACACCGAGGTGACGGCAGGGCTGCCGCGCCCGATCGTCTCCGGCTGCATGCTGGGCGAGGTCGAGAAGGACCGCCTGGTGACCACCGGCGGCGCGCGCCCCGGCGACGTGCTGCTCCTCACCAAGGGCGTGCCGCTCGAGGGCGCGGCGATCATCGCGCGCGAGCGCGCGGCCGAGGCCGAGCGGCGCGGGGTGCCCGCCGACGTGGTGAAGCGCGCGCGCGATTTCCTGCGCAACCCCGGGATCAGCGTGGTGCCGGAGGCGCGCGCGGCCTGCGCCGCCGCGCGCGTGCACGCCATGCACGACCCGACCGAGGGCGGCGTGGCCACCGCGTGCTGGGAGCTGGCCCAGGCCGCCGACGTGGGGCTCCACGTGGACCGCGAGCGCATCCCGGTGCTGCGCGAGGGCCGCGTGCTCTGCGAGGCCTTCGGCCTCGACCCGCTCGGCACGATCGCGTCGGGCTCGCTGCTGCTCGCGGTGGATCCGGCCGACGCCGCGAGCGTGATCGCGGCCTGTCGCGGCGTCGGCGTGGACTGCGCGCCGATCGGCCGCGTCACGGAAGCCTCGCAGGGCGTGAGCCTCGCGACCGGGGGCCACGCGCGCCCCATGCCCACGTTCCCCCAGGATCAGATCACCCGCATCTTCTCGGAGGGCTAGGATGCCCCAGATCGGTTACGCGCATCGTCAGGCGCCCATGGGCCGGCGCGGCATGGTGGCCGCGTGTCACCCGCTCGCCGCGCTGGCCGGCGTGGACGTGCTGAAGTCGGGCGGCAACGTGGTGGACGCCGCCATCGCCACCAATGCGGTGCTCGCGGTCACCCAGCCCAACTTCTGCGGCGTGGGCGGCGACATCTTCTGCCTCTACCACGAGGCGGCCACGAAGCGCGTGCACTTCCTGAGCGGCGCGGGCCGCTCGGGCGCGCGCGCCACGCTCGACGAGCTCGGCCGGCGCGGCCTCACCGCGGTGCCCGGCGTGGGGCCGGGCTCGGTCTCGGTGCCGGGCGTGACGCGCGGCTGGCGGATGCTGCTCGATCGCTTCGGCACGCGCCCGCTGGCCTCGCTGCTCGAGCCGGCGATCCACTACGCGGGCGAGGGCTTCCCGCTCTCCGACGTGGTCGCGCAGGCCATCCGCGAGAAGGCGCCCGCCGCCGATGATGCGGAGTGGCATCGCGTCTTCGTGCCCGGCGGCAAGTTCCCGCAGACCGGCGACTGCTTCCGCCAGCCCGATCTCGCGCGCACGCTCACCGAGCTGGGCGGCGAGCCCGAGCTCTTCTACAAGGGGCGCGTCGCGCGCGCGATCGCGCAACGCATGGCCCGCGAGGGCTTCCTCACCGCGGAGGACCTGGCCGCGCACGAGGGCGAGTGGGGCGAGCCGATCTCGTCCACCTATCGCGGCTACACGGTGTACGAGACGCCGCCGCCCACGCAGGGCCTGGCCGCGCTGCTGACGCTGAACCTGCTCGAGGGCTTCGATCTCACGCGCTACGAGATCCACTCGCCCGAGCATCTGCACCTGCTGATCGAGATGAGCAAGCTGGCCTACGCCGACCGCAACCGCTGGATCGCCGATCCGGCGCACGAGCGCGTGCCGGTGGAGGCGCTGCTGAGCAAGCGCTTCGCGGAGAAGCGGCGGCAGGCCTTCGACCCGGCCCGCGCCCAGGACCATTGCTGGTGCCCGATCGACGGCGACACCACCGGCTTCGTGGTGGCCGACGGCCGCGGCAACATCATGAGCGTCATCCAGAGCCTCTACAAATCGTTCGGCTCGGTCGTGGTCGCGCCGGACACCGGCGTGGTGCTGCAGAACCGCGGCGCCTACTTCAATACCGATCCCACGCATCCCAACTGCTTCGCCCCCGGCAAGCGGCCGTTCCACACCCTGATCGCCTGCGTGGTCACGAAGGGCGACGAGCCGGTGCTGGGCTACTCGAACATGGGCGGCGACGGGCAGGCGATGTTCCACGTCCAGTCGCTCACCAACGTGCTCGACTACGGCCTGGAGATCCAGGAGGCCATCGAGCGGCCGCGCTTCGTGGCCGGGCCCATCGATCTGGGCGACGTCGCGGACCAGGTGCGGATCGAGAGCCGGGTGCCCGCGGCCACCCGGGAGGCGCTCGGCCGCCTGGGCCACAACGTCACGCCCGTCTCCGACTTCTTCATGCGCATGGGCCACGCCCACGGCATCACGCTCACCAACGGCACGCTGCGCGGCGGCGCGGATCCCCGCGGCGACGGCGCCGCGATCGGCTTCTGATGGCCCCCGGGATCGCGCGCGCGCTCCTGGCCGGGCTCGCGGCGGCCGCGCTGCTCGTGGGCCCGGCGGGCGCCTCGGCCGAGGAGTGGGGCGGCATCGAGCCCGGCGTCACCACCATCGAGCAGGTGCGCGCGCGCTACGGCGCGCCCAGCAAGGAGACGCGCGCCAAGGTGGAGGGCCACGACACCATCCAGTGGGTCTTCGAGGACGCGCGCGCGCCGGGCGGCATCCAGCGCCTGACCGTGGACTACGGCCTGCTCACGCCGCAGGGCTACAAGCAGACGGTGGTGCGCGCCTTCCGGCTCGAGCCCAAGCCCAAGATCTTCGCCAAGAACACCGTCGCGCAGGCCTGGGGCCCGCCCGACGCCATCGGCAGCCAGAACGAGCAGGAGACCTTCTTCTACAAGTCCGGCCTCGTCGTCATCTTCACCAAGGACGGGACCGACACGGTGCTGATGACCTTCACGCCGCCGCAGCCCGACCGGCCGGCGCCGGCCGGCTCCGGCTCCCGCCGCGCCCAGGCGCTAGATGCCAGGCGTCGGATGATCGACCAGCTCATGGCCCTGGACCCCGGCGGCCGGGGCATCGCCGCGTTCTTCGTGCGCGGCGGCGCCACCGCGGCGGCCCAGGCCCTGCGAAGGAGCCGGCGCGTGCTGCTGACCACGGGCTTCATGGTGGGCCCCGGCCTGCCCGAGACCGACGGGCCGCCCGGCGCCGCCTGCCTCGGCCGCGCGCTCCGCGCGCTGGGCGCGGAGGTCACCTACGTCACCGACGCGGTGGCGCTGCCGCCGCTCCAGGCCTCGCTGAAGGTCCTGGGCGAGCCCGCCGCGGTGCTGACCTTCCACGTGCCGCACGCCGCGGGCGGCGGGCCCGCAGCCCGGCGCCGCGCGCGCGGCCGCGCGCCGGCTCCTGGCCGAGCACAAGCCCACGCACCTGGTCGCCATCGAGCGGCCGGGCCGCGCGCGCGACGGCGAGTATCGCAGCGCGCGCGGCCAGTCGCTCACCGAGTGGAACGGCCCGCTCGACGAGCTGTTCCTGGCCGCGCCCGCGCGGACCGTCACGATCGGCATCGGCGACGGCGGCAACGAGATCGGCATGGGCACCGTGCACGCCCGCGTGGCGCGCGCCGGCGCCGTGTTCCGCGCCATCGCCTCGGTGGTGAAGGTGCGGCACCTGGTGGTCGCGGGCGTGTCCAACTGGGGCGCCTACGGCGTCGTGGCCGAGCTGGCGCGGCTGGCCGGCCGGCCGCTGCTGCACACCGCCGAGGAGGAAGAGGCGATGGTGCGCGCCTGCGTGGACGCGGGCGCGGTGGACGGCCTCACCCGGCGGGCCGAGCCCACCGTGGACGGCTTGCCTTTGCCGGCCCATATCGGCATGCTTGAGCTGTTGCGCACGATGGAATCACCCCGCGGTACCGGAGGCCCGAAGAAATGACCAGTGCATCGTCCACGGTGGTCGAGACCTATCGCGCCATGCATCCCAAGTCGGCCGCGCTCTACGAGCGCGCGCGGGCCATCATCCCCGGCGGCGTCACCCACGACGGGCGGCACATGAAGCCGTTCCCGGTCTACGTGGAGCGCGCGCTCGGCTCGCACAAGTGGGACGTGGACGGCCACGACTACGTGGACTACTGGATGGGCCACGGCGCGCTGTTCCTGGGCCACTGCCACCCGAAGGTGGTGAAGGCCATCCAGGAGCAGGCCGCGCGGGGCACGCACTTCGGCGCCAGCCACGAGCTCGAGGTGCGCTGGGCCGAGCTGATCACCAAGCTGATCCCCTCGGCCGAGATGGTGCGCTTCGCCATGTCGGGCACCGAGGCCACGCACCTGGCGCTGCGCATCGCGCGCGCCTTCACCGGGCGCAACAAGGTCGTGAAGTTCCAGGGCCACTTCCACGGCTGGCACGACGGCGTGGTCGCCGCGGTGAACCCGCCCTACGACGTGCCGATGTCGGCCGGCGTCCCCGAGTCGGTGCTCGATCAGCTGCTGATGTGCCCGCCCAACGACATCAAGTCGGTGGACACGATGCTCGAGCGCGGCGACGTCGCGGCGGTGATCCTCGAGCCGGCCGGCGGCCAGTCCGGCACCACGCCCACGATCCCGGGCTATCTCCAGGAGCTGCGCAGCCTCACCACGCGCCACAACGTGGTGCTGATCTTCGACGAGGTGATCACCGGCTTCCGCTACGCGCCCGGTGGCGCCCAGGCCTACTTCGGCGTGACCCCCGACATGACCACGCTGGCCAAGATCGTGGCCGGCGGCCTGCCCGGCGCCGCCGTCGTCGGCAAGAAGGAGCTGCTCTCGATGATGGCCCACCGCGGCGAGCCGGTCTTCGACCGGAGCCAGCGCGTGGCCCAGAACGGCACGTTCAACTCCAACCCGGTGTGCGCCGCCGCCGCCATCGCCACGCTCGAGCTGGTCGCCGACGGCTCGCTCCACGCGCGCGCCAACAAGGTGGGCGACGAGCTCCGCTCGGGCCTGTCGGACGCGATGAAGCGCGCCGGCGTCCCCGGCACCTGCTTCGGCGAGGCGTCGATCTTCCACGTCTCGTTCGAGGGCAAGCCCGGCCTCGCCGGCTTCGACCGCCCGCGCCGCGGCGATCTCTACCACCTGCTGCGCTGCGCGCTGCTGAACAACGGCGTGGACTGCGCCAGCCACCACGGCTGGATCTCCGCCGTGCACACCGACGCCGACATCGAGCGCACCATCGCGGCCCACGAGAAGGCCTTCCGCGAGATGGCGGCCGACGGTGTGTTCAAGGGCATGTAACCCTCTCCCCTCGGGGAGAGGGCAGGGTGAGGGGGCTCGTGAGGGCGTAGTGGACGAGGCCCAGCGCCGCGCCAAGCTCCAGGAGATCTACGAGCTGGCCCAGGGCTCCGAGGAGTTCGAGGGCGGCATCACCTGGGAGCCCGAGACCGAAGCCCTCGTGGTCGGCAACTGGGCCTTCTTCGCCATCGACGAGATCGGCGACCTGGCGCTGTCGTTCCACCTCGACTCGCACCCGGTCGCGGTGGCCAAGCTGACGCGCTTCCTGGTCACGCACGAGGTGCCCTTCGTGCTCCACGAGGCCTTCACGGTGGACGACGACGACCGCATCGTCTTCGAGTCCGACACCGGCGCCGAGTTCGACGAGCGCGGCAAGCCCCAGGCCTGACGTCTCACCCTCTCCCCTCCGGGGAGAGGGCAGGGTGAGGGGCGGTTTTCGCGCAGTCTCCGTAGACACTTCCACCCCGTTCTGCTATCCTCGAAAACTCGTGGTGGGCTGGTAGCTCAGTTGGTAGAGCACAGGACTGAAAATCCTGGTGTCGGCGGTTCAATCCCGTCCCAGCCCACCATT
>CAVVEU010000005.1:0-128188 GCA_963747235.1 uncultured Candidatus Rokubacteria bacterium | reverse complement strand
TCGCCGATGACGTTCTTCTGGATCTCCGAGGAGCCGGCGTAGATCGTGCCCGCGCGCGACCACAGGAACGCGTAGGCCCACGTGCCGTGATCGCCCACCGCGGTGTCGACTTCCAAACGGTACTCGGCGGGCACGCCCTCGGTGAGCTGTCCGTACGGCCCGAGGATCTCCTCGGCCAGCTCCATGAAGCGCTTCTCGAACTCGGAGTAGGAGAGCTTGGTGAGCGAGCCGCCCGCGCCGGGATGCTCGCCCCGCTCCAGCATGGTCAGCGTGCGCAGGGCGCCGTAGCGCTCCACCTCGAGATCGGCCCAGATGCGGCCGAGCTTCTGGCGCGTCACCGCGTCGTCCAGGATCGGCCGCCCGTTGCGCTTGAGGCGTCGCGCCGCGTCCATCAACTGGTTGTACTGCGAGGCATAGGTGGTGATGCGGGAGAGCGCGCGGCCGCCGCGCTCGTAGCCGAGCGTGGTCTGCGCGATGCCCCAGCCTTCGCCCAGGCGCCCGATCTGGTTCTCCTTCTCCACCCGCGCGTTGGTCATGAACACTTCGCAGAACTCCGAGGAGCCGGTGATCTGCTTGAGCGGGCGCACGTCCACCCCGGGCTGGCGCATGTTCATCAGGAAGCAGGTGATGCCCTTGTGCTTGGCCACCGCGGGATCGGTGCGCGCGAGCAGCAGCCCCCAGTCGGCGAGGGCGCCGCCGCTCGTCCAGATCTTCTGCCCGTTGATCAGGAAGTGGTCGCCCTTGTCCTCCGCCGCGGTGCGCAGCGCGGCCAGGTCGGAACCCGCGTTCGGCTCGGAGTAGAGCTGGCACCACATCTCCTCGGCGGTGAGGATCTTGCGGAGATAGCGTCGCTTCTGGGCGTCGGTGCCGTGGACCACGATGGTGGGGCCGACGATGCCGACGCCCAGGCTGTTGGTCGGGGCGGGCGCGCCCGCGCGCGCCATCTCGTCGGCCACGATGGCCTGCTCCATCGGCCGCGCGCCCTGGCCGCCGTACTCCTTCGGCCACCCCATGCCGAGATAGCCGCCCTCGTAGAGCTTGCGGTGCCAGGCCTTGCGCTCGTCCAGGTTCTTGATGTGCCGCGGCATGTTCTGCTCGAGCCACGTGCGGACCTGCTTGCGGAAGGCGACGTCCTCGGCGGTGTAGTTGAGATCCATGGCGGGGCCTCCTTGCCGGGCCTGCGGCTGGCGCTGCCGTTGGGGTAGTCCCGCTTGTAGCACGGGGCCCGCGCGACGGTCAACCGGGCCGCCGTGCTACCTTTTCCTCGCGTGAACCGCCGAGCCTGGCTGAAGGGTGCGGGAGCCGTCGCGGTCGTGGCCGCCGGGGGACTGGTCTGGCGCGCGTACGATCAGGGCGTCTTCGCGGCCCGCGCCGGCGCGGCCTACGAGCCGTGGACGAACTGGCGGAGCGACGCGGCGCCGGGGCCCCTCGGGCTGGTGCGGGCCGGCATCCTCGCCGCCAATCCCCACAACACCCAGCCGTGGCTCTTCCAGGTGGGCGCCACGCGCATCGAGCTCTTCGCCGACATCCGGCGCAACCTCGGCGCCTTCGATCCCTACCTGCGCGAGATGCACATCGGCCTCGGCTGCGCGCTCGAGAACATGACGCGAACCGCCCGCGTCCTGGGCTACGACGTCGCGGTCACGCTGCATCCGGGCCCGCTCGCGGCGGCCGCCGCGGCGCCCCGCCCGCAGCCGGTGGCGACGCTCGCGCTCTACCCCGCGCGGCCGCGGCCCGACCAGCTGGTGGAGGCCATCCCGCGGCGGCACACCGATCGCGGCGCCTACGCGGTCGGGCGCCCGGTGCCGGGCGAGATGCTGGAGGCGATGTGGGCCGCCTTCCAGGACGACACCGACGTGCGCCTCTTCCTCTTCTCGGCGCCGGGCGAGCGCAAGCAGTTCGGCGACCTGGTGCTGGCCGCCACCGAGACGATCATCGGGGACCCCGAGATGGTGGTGGCCAGCGACCGGTGGTTCCGCCATCGCTGGTTCGACGTGCAGCGGAAGCGCGACGGGCTCACCCTGGACGCGGCCGGGCTCGGTTCGCTCGTCACCGTGATGGGCAAGCTGATGCCGCCGGCTTCGGCCGAGACGAGCCATCGCTACTGGCACGACGCCACGCGCGACGTGCAGATTCCCACCACCGCGCTCTTCGGCCTGATCGCGGTGCGCGATCTCTACGATCGCCCGCAGGCCCTGCGCGCGGGGCAGCGGTGGCAGCGCCTGCATCTCATGGGGACGGCGCGCGGGCTCGCGATGCAGCCGATCAACCAGCCGGTGGAGATGGTGGACCGGGAGCGCGAGCTGGGGAAGCCGCCGCGCGCCGCCGACGCCCTGGCCGCGCTGACCGGCGAGGCGGGCTGGAAGCCCACCTTCGCGTTCCGCGCGGGGCTGCCCACGCGGCCCGCCGGGCCGAGCCCGCGGCGCCCGGTGGACGCGGTCGTGCTCGGCTGATCCGGCCGGATCAGCTCCGCCGCTTCGACGCTTCCTGGAAGAGCAGCCCGTCGCGCACGCCGCGGGTGCAGATCACGAGGCGCAGGTACCCGCCGAAGATCATGACCTCTTCCACCACCATCGCCCCGGCGAGGATGATGTCCGCGCGCTCCTCCTTGAGGCCGCGGATCTTCCGGCGGCGCCGGGCGGAGAGGGCCTCGAGCCGCTCGCGGATCGCGGTGACGTCGGACTGGTGGAGCACGAGCCCGTTGCGGTGCTTGCGCTCGCCCGGCGTCGCGCGGAGGTGAACGCTGGCGAGCGTGCGCATGGTGCCGCCCAGGCCGATCAACGGCTCGCCGCGCTCGGCGGCGGGCAGGGCCGCGCGCAGCCGCTCGCGGATGACGTCGCGGAACGCGCGCAGCTCCTGCCGGGTGGGCGGATCGTGGCGCAGGTACCGATGCGTGGTGCGCACCGCGCCCAGGGGCAGGCTGGCCATCGAGACGATGCGCCCGCCGCGGACCCGGCTGAGCTGGAGGCTCGCGCCGCCCAGGTCCGCCACCAGCGCGTCGCCGAACGACAGGCTCTCGCGCGCGGCGGCCACGCCGAGTCGCGCCTCGTCGCGCGCGCTCAGGATGCGGACTTCGATGCCCTCCTGGCGCCGCAGCGGATCGAGGAGGCGCTCGCGATTGCGCGCGTCGCGCACCGCCGACGTCGCGATGGCCAGGACGCGGGGACCCTCGCGCCGCTGCGGCGAGTAGCGCGCGAAGAAGCGGTGGACGGCACGAATGGTTTTCTCGATCGCGCGAGCGGGCAGCGTGCCGGGGGCCCCGCTGCCCAGCCGGGTCGGCACCCGCTCCTCCACCACGATGTCGTAGCGGGCGCTCGGCCGGATGCGCGCGATGATGAAGCGGACCGCGGCGGAGCCCAGGTCCACGATCGCGAGCAGGTCCGTGCGCGGTCGGCCGTTCGTGCGTCCCGTCATGACGGGCGGGAGGCTACGCGCCGCCGAGCGAGCGGAGGATGCGCGGCTTGACGAACCAGCGGAGCTGGCCGGCGGCGGCCGGCCCGTCCGGGAGATCGAGGAGCGCCGCCCCGCCCTTCTTGAAGGCGAAGCGGTCGTCGTCCTGGTGCACACCGAGCATCCGCGCGAGGAGCCGCGAGAGCGTGGGCTCGTGGCCGACCACCGCGACCATCGCGTCGCGCGGGCATTTCTTCAGCGCGGCCACCACCGCGTCCACGTTCTCCTGGCCCAGCGCGGGCTCGACCCGCGGGGTCACCTTCTTGAAGGCGGCCGCCGCGATCTCGGCGGTCGCGCGGGCCCGGACCAGCGGGCTCGTCAGGAGGACGTCGGGGCGGTCGGCGATGCGGGCCAGCCCCCGGGCCGCGAGGCGAAAGCGCGCGCGGCCCCGAGGGGTGAGCGGCCGCTCGCGGTCACGAATGCCGACCGACCCGTTGCGGACCGCGGGGGCGTGCCGGATGAGCAGCAGCTTCACGAGCGACCGTCAGGCGATCCACGCCTCTCGGCCCCGGCGCTCGAGCTTCGGCCACTCCTCGAAGAAGGCGGCGCGGGCTTTCTTCCGGCGCTTGCGCTGCCGCTTGACGAGGTCTCGGCCGAGGGCCTGCGCGGGCTCCGTGCGATCGATGGCATCGTGCAGATACTGTTCGATTACCACAGCGTCCTGCAGATCGCCAAGGATGTCTTGCAGCTTCTTGGCCTGGTGGATGAAGCGCTTGCCGTGCTCGCCCGCGGCGGCGCGCGCCAGCTCCGCCGCGTAGCGCGCGCGCTTGACCTTGATGCGCACCGCGTGGAGCTCGTCCGCGCTCGGGCGCCCGGGCAGCTTCTGCACCGCCTTGCGGAGCCGTTTCCACTCCGTCGCGGCCACGTCGGGCAGGGAGACGTCCGATGCCAGCGCGGGCGGCCGGGAGAGGAACGTCTCGAGCTGCTCCAGGATTCTCGGATAGCGCGCGCTGTCGAGCGCCCGGTTGAGATCGGCCCGCGCCCGGGTCCGGTCGGCCGAGAGGCGCCGGAGCACCCGCTGTCCCGCCCGGTGCTCGGCGCCCTCGAGCGCGGCCAGTCGCGGTCGCAGATAGGCGTGCAGGACGTCGAGATCGCGGACGAGGCCGAGCCCGCCGCCCAGCCAGTCGAGCTCGTCCCGGAGGCGGTCCACCCAGGCGGGGTCGAAGAGGACCCGGCTCGCGCGCAGGATGGCGCGAAGGCGGCGGACCGCGACCCGCATCTCGTGGAGATGCTCGGGATCCCGGCCCGCGCGGGCGCCGGCCTCGTGGGCCCGGAGGGCCCGCACGTGGACGGATATCTCATTGAGGACGTGGCGAAGGCTCGAGCTCGGCATGCGGTACCCCCGGCGGTCCCCGGGGCAGGGCGGACGCTACCACACGCCATGCAGCCGTCGCCACTCCGTCATCGAAACGTCATGAAAGCGTCACCGAGTATCCGGCATCGCGCGGATCGTGCTACCTTTTCGGCCATGACGACGCAGGTCATGGCCGCCCTCCCGGTGCGCACGGTCCGCGACGCGCTGCTGGCCGGCCTCGCGGGTCTCGTGGCGCCCCATCTCGCGGCCCTCGCCTGGGTTTTCCTGTCGTCCGCGGTCTGGGGCGCCGGCTGGCGCCTGGCCGCCTTCGCGGATCCCACCGCGCCGCACCCCGCGGGCTATCTGCCCGTGTCGCTGCTGTTCACGGTCGCGCTCGGCGCCCTGCTCGGCGCGCTGATCACACGCGCGCTGGCCCGGCGCGGGACCATCGCATGGTGGGGGCTCTGGGTCGCGTTCGCGGCCGGCGTCGTCCTGTCCGCCGCCGGCATGGGCGCGGCCTCGCTCCGTCAGCCCGTCTTCCTGCTGCTCATCGCCTCGTCGGCGCTCGGCTTCCGCCTCGGCCCGCGCCGCTAGCCTCCCGGAAAGGATCGCTCCCATGGCCGATGCCGCCCTGCCCACCCGCGACCGCGTCGAGGGGTACTTCAAGGAGCTGAACAACTGGGGCCGCTGGGGCCACGACGACCAGCTCGGCACGGTGAACCTGATCACGCCCGCCAAGCAGGCGCAGGCGCAGCGGCTGATCAAGAAGGGCCGCACCGTGTCGCTCGCGCGCGACGTGATCCCGCGCCCCGTGTACATGTACCACGTGACGTTTCCGTCCAAGCGCGAGCGGGTGAACGTGGTGCTCGACCGCTTCGACATGGTCTACCACGGCTTCTGGATCACCCACGTGGACGCGCTCTGCCACGTGGGCTGGGACGGCGAGCTCTACAACGGCCGCTCGTTCGCGGACAGCCTGACCACCGAGGGCGCGCTCTGGTGCCCGATCGACCCGATCTTCGAACGCGGCATCACCACTCGCGGCGTCTTCCTCGACATCGCGGCGGGGCGCAAGGAGGGCTACGTCACGGTGGGCCATCCGGTGACGCCCCGCGAGCTGGACGAGGCGGAGCGGCGCGCGGGCGTGAAGGTGGAGCCGGGCGACGTGGTGGTCGTGCGCAGCGGCGACGAGCGCTTCCGCCTCGAGAACCCCGACTGGAAGCCGCGCATCTCCGAGCACCCGGGGCTGCACCTCTCCTGCCTCGAGTGGTTCCGCGCCAAGGACATCGCGGGCATCTCGTGGGACATGATGGACGAGCGCCCCAGCCGCTACCCGGGATTCGGCATGTCGGCGCACCTGGCCATCCCGTTCCTGGGCCTGGCCCTGATCGACAACTCGGACCCGGAGCGTCTCGCCAAGGCCTGCGCGGAGGAAGGGCGCAACGAGTTCCTGTTCACCGCGACGCCGCTGCGTCTGGTCGGCGCCACCGGCGCGCCGGCGCACCCGCTCGCGATCTTCTAGGCGTTGGCGCAGTACTCGCTCGGCATCGACATCGGCGGCACCTTCACCGACCTCGTGGTCTACGACCACGACACGGGCAGCGAGCGTGAGCCGCAAGGTGCTCACGACCCACGATGATCCGGCTCGCGCGGTCGCCGCCGGCGTCGCGGGCCTGCTGACCCAGGCGCGGGTCGATCCAACAGCTGTCTCTCGGACGGTCCACGCGACCACGTTGTTCACCAACGCGCTGATCGAGCGCAAGGGCGCGGTGACCGGTCTCATCACCACCGCGGGCTTCGCGGACACGCTCGAGATCGGGCGCGAGCGGAAGTACGAGCTCTACGACCTGGCCATCGCCAAGCCCGAGCCGCTGGTGCCGCGCCACCTGCGCCTCGAGGTCACCGAGCGCACGCGGGCCGACGGCCGGATCGCGCGGCGCCTGGACACGCGGATGCTGGCCGCGCGGGCCGACGCGCTCGCGAAGGCCGGGGTCGAGGCCATCGCGGTGGTGTTCCTGCACGCCTACGCCAACCCGCGCCACGAAGCGGAGGCGGCGCGGGTGATCGCGAAGCGGTATCCCGGGATCGCGGTGACCACCTCGCACGAGGTGGCGCCGGAGATCCGCGAGTACGAGCGCGCGTCCACCACCGCGGCCAACGCCTACATCAAGCCGCTGGCGCAGAAGTACCTCGCGCTGATGGCCCGGCGCGTGGCGGAGCTGGGCATCCCGTCGCCGCTGCTGCTGATGCTCTCGAGCGGCGGGCTGACCCACGTGCAGGAGGCGCAGCGCGTGCCGGTGCAGATGCTCGAGTCGGGGCCGGCCGCGGGCGCGATCGCGGCCGCCTTCTTCGGCCGGCCGGACAGCCACGGCAAGGTGCTGGCGTTCGACATGGGCGGGACCACCGCCAAGCTCTCGCTGGTGGACGGCGGCGAGCCGCTCACCGCTTACAGCTTCGAGGCCGCGCGGCAGCGGCGCTTCGTCGAGGGCAGCGGGCTGCCGATCCGCATCTCCACCATCGAGCTGATCGAGATCGGCGCGGGCGGCGGCAGCATCGCGGCGGTGGACGAGATCGGGCTCCTGAAGGTGGGTCCGCGCAGCGCGGGCTCGCATCCCGGCCCGGCCTCCTATGGCCTGGGCGGCCGCGAGCCCACCGTGACCGACGCCGACTTCCTGCTGGGCTATCTCAACCCGGACTACTTCGCGGGCGGCGAGGTCGCGGTGGACATGCCGGCGGCCCTGGCCGCGGTCGAGGGGCTCTCGCGGCGGCTCGGGCTCGAGTCCACGAAGGTCGCGTGGGGCATCCACGACATCGTCAACGAGAACATGGCGGGCGCCGCGCGGGTGCACATCGCGGAGCGCGGGCGCGATCCGCGCGACTACGCGCTGCTGTGCACGGGCGGCGCCGGCCCGGTGCACGCCTTCTCGGTGGCGCGCAAGCTCGGGATCGGCCGCGTGATCTGCCCGCCGTCGGCGGGCGTCGCCTCCGCGCTCGGCCTGCTGGTGGCGCCGGCGCGCGTGGACCGGGTGGCCACCGTGGGCATTCGCCTGGACCACGGCAGCATCGCCACGCTCGAAACCGCCTTCGTGCGGCTCGAGGACGAGGCGCGGGCGGTGATGGCGGAGACCGGGCTCAAGCTCGAGAGCGCCACCGTGCAGCGGCTGGCCGACGGCCGGTTCCTCGGCCAGGGCTTCGATTTGGTGGTCCCGCTGCCGCCGGGGCCTTACGAAGATAGCGCGCCCGGTCGCGCGATGCTCCGCGGCGCGTTCGAGACCGCGTATCGCGAGAAGTTCGCGCTCACGCCGCCGGGCGTGCCGGTGGAGTTCATCAATATCCGCGTGGCGGTGCGGGCGCCCGTGTCGGGCAGCGACGTGGTGCTCGAGGGTCGCGGCGGCGGTGGCGCGCGCGCGGCGCTGAAGGGCACGCGGCGGGCCTACTTCCCGGGCGCGGAGGGCTGGGTGGAGACCGCGGTGTACGACCGCTACCGCCTCGGTGTCGGCGACGAGCTGACCGGGCCCGCGGTGGTGGAGGAGGAGGGCTCCACGCTCGTGGTCGGGCCCGGCGCGACCGCGCGCGTGGCCGCGAGCGGCAACATCGTGATGACCCTGACCCCTCACTTCCAGGCCCCTCACCCCCAGGCCCCTCACCCTACCCTCTCCCCGGAGGGGAGAGGGGGGAGCCGAGGGACCCTCGCCCCCGGAGGGGGAGAGGGCAGGGTGAGGGGGCGCTCATGACGCCCGCGGCGTTCGACGCGATCACACTCGAGGTGCTGTGGACGCGGATCATCTCGGTGGTGGATGAGGCCGCGAAGGCGATCGTGCGCACCTCGTTCTCGACACTCTCCAACGAGGCCAACGACTTCGCCTGCGTGCTCACCGACGCGCGCGGGTTCGCGCTCGCCCAGAACTCCGGCAGCATCCCGTCCTTCATCGGCACGCTGCCCGCGACCGTGCGCCATTTCCTGAACGGCATCGGCGCCCGCAACATGCGGCCCGGCGACGTGCTGATCACCAACGACCCGTGGCAGGGCACCGGGCACATGAGCGACGTGTGCCTGGTGAAGCCCATCTTCCATCAAAGGGAGGGCACCGGCAGTCAACCGATATTGGTCGCCTTTGCGGCGACCACTTCACACATGCCGGACATCGGCGGCCGCATCCGGGCCATCGAGGCGCGCGAGCTCTTCGAGGAGGGCTTCCACATCCCGCTCACCCACCTGATCCGCGCGGGCCAGGTGGACGAGACGCTGCTCGGCCTCCTGCGCGCCAACGTGCGGACGCCGGACCAGACGGTGGGCGACATCTACGCGCAGGTGAGCGCGAACGAGCTGATGGAAAATCGCGTGCGCAGCCTCATGGTCGAGTACGCGCTCGACTCGCTCGAGGGCCTGGCCGACGAGCTCTTCGCCCGCTCCGAGCGCGCCATGCGGGACGCTATTCGTGGAGTCCCCGACGGCACCTATCGCTACGGGATCGAGACCGACGGCTTCGAGGCGCCCTACCGCTTTCGTGTCGCGCTCACCGTGCGGGGCGACGAGATCGTGGCCGACTTCACCGGCACCTCCCCCGCGCAGCCGCGCGCCATCAACTGCGTGATGGCCTACACGTACGCGATGACGGCCTACGCGGTCCGCTGCGCGCTGCTGCCGGGCCTGCCCAACAACGAGGGCATGTACCGGCCGGTGAAGGTCGAGGCGCCCGAGGGCTGTCTCCTCAATCCGAAGTTTCCGGCTGCGGTGGTGAGCCGCGCGCAGACCGGCCACTACGTGCCGATCCTCATCCTGGGCGCGCTGCACCAGGTGATCCCCGATCGCGTCGCGGCGGCGGCGGGCTCGCCGCTCTGGGCGGTGGCCCAGTCCGGGGTGCGCGACGACGGGCGGCCGTACACCACCGTGCTCTTCTTCAACGGGGGCATGGGCGCGACCGCGGGGAAGGACGGTGAGCACGTGCTCTCGTGGCCCAGCAACATCTCGAGCACGCCGGTGGAGGTGGCCGAGCGCAACAGCCCGCTCTTCTTCCACTACAAGCGGATGCGCTCCGGCTCGGGCGGCCGCGGCCGGACACGGGGCGGGCTCGGCCAGGACATGCTGATCGAGAGCGAGTCGAAGCGCCCGATCGTGCTGAGCTTCATGGCCGAGCGCACGCGCTTCCCGGCGCCGGGGCTCGCGGGCGGAGGGCCGGGCGGTCTCGGCGACGTGCGGATCAACGGCAAGAAGGTGGACCACCGGCGGCAGCACGTGCTGGAGCAGGGGGATCGCGTGCTCGTGAGCACGCCGGGGGGTGGGGGGTATGGGCCGGCCGGCAAGCGCTCAGCCGAGCTGCGGGCGCGGGATACGGAGCGCGGGTATGTGGGACGCGGACCGGGCCCCCTCACCCTGCCCTCTCCCCTGAGGGGAGAGGGTGAGAAGAAGGCTACTTCAGCACGACGGAGGGGTTCGCCAGGTAGGCGTCGAAGGACAGGCCGGTGAGCTGCTCGAAGGCTTCCACGTAGCGCCGGCGCGTGCCGGTCACCACGTCCGGCGGCAGCTCGGGGCCCGGGTAGGTCTTGCCCCAGCCGATCTTCTCGCAGTAGTCGCGCACGTACTGCTTGTCGTACGAGGGCTGCGGCCCGCCCGGCGTGTACTGATCGGCGGGCCAGAAGCGCGAGGAGTCCGGGGTCAGCGCCTCGTCGCCCAGCACGAGCCGGCCGTCGCGGTTCACGCCGAACTCGAACTTGGTGTCCGCGATGATGATGCCGCGCTCGAGCGCATAGGCCGCCGCGAAGCGGTAGAGCGCGATCGAGAGCCGCTCGGCTTCCGCGACCCGCTCGGCGCCCACCAGGGCCGCCGCCTGCGCGCCGGTGATGTTCTCGTCGTGGCCGCTGGTGGCCTTGGTGGCCGGGGTGAAGATCGGCTCGGGCAGCCGGTCCGACTCGCGCAGGCCCCTGGGGAGCCGGTGGCCGCAGACCTCCCCGGTCTTGCCGTAGTCCTTCCAGCCGGAGCCGGAGAGATAGCCGCGCACCACGCACTCGATCGGCAGCATCTCGAGCCGCCGGCACTCGGTGGACCGGCCGTCGGGGCGGAGGGCGAGCAGGTGATTCGGGGTGATGGCGCGCGTGCGGGCGAACCAGAAGGCGGCGAGGCCGGTCAACACGCGGCCCTTGTCGGGGATTTCGGTCGGCAGGATCACGTCGAAGGTCGAGATCCGGTCCGACGCGACGAGGAGCAGCCGCTCGTCGTCGAGGGCGTACAGCTCACGGACCTTCCCGCTGCCGAGATGCACCGCGTCCGCCATGGGTCGTCGTCCTCCTTGCCGCGCACTCTAACAAACACGGCATGCGCGTACAATGGACGCATGACCCGCCATGAGGTCGTCCTCATTCCCGGCGACGGCATCGGGCCGGAGGTGACCGCCGCGGTCCGGCGCATCCTCGGCGCGGCGGGCGCGCCGGTCACGTGGGTGGAGGGGCGGGCGGGCCTGGCCGCGCTGGAGCAGGGCCAGGACGTGCTGCCCAAGGAGACGCTCGAGGCGATCACGCACCACGGGGTCGCGCTCAAGGGGCCGTGCACCACGCCGATCGGCGAGGGGTTCACCTCGATCAACGTGCGGCTGCGCCGAGAGCTCGATCTCTACGCGGCGGTGCGGCCGGTGCGCAATCTCGACGGCGTGCCCACGCGCTTCAGCGGGGTGGATCTCGTGATCGTGCGCGAGAACACGGAAGGCCTCTACTCGGGCATCGAAGCCACGCTGGCGCCCGGGGTGGTGACCACCACCAAGGTGGCCACCGAGAAGGCGTGCACGCGCATCGCCCGGTGGGGCTTCCGCTACGCGCGCCAGCGCGGGCGCAAGAAGGTGACTGTCTTCCACAAGGCCAACATCATGAAGCTCACCGACGGCATGTTCATCCGCTGCGCCCGGGCCGTGCACGACGCCGAGTTCACGGAGATCGGCTACCAGGAGATGATCATCGACGCGGGCTGCATGTCGCTGGTGCAGGATCCCACGCGCTTCGATCTGCTCCTGCTCGAGAACCTCTACGGCGACGTGCTGAGCGACCTGGGCGCGGGCCTGGTGGGCGGGCTCGGCGTCGTGCCGGGCGCGAACATCGGCGATCAGTGCGCGGTCTTCGAGGCGGTGCACGGCTCGGCGCCCGACATCGCGGGGCGCAACCTCGCCAATCCGCTCGCGCTGCTGATGTCGGCGGTGATGCTGCTCAACTACCTGGCCGAGACCCGCGAGGACCCGGCGTGCGCGGAGACCGCGCAGCGGATCAAGGACGCCTACAACCAGGCGCTCGCCCAGGGGCAGAAGACGCGCGATCTGGGCGGCACGCTCGGCACCGCCGAGTTCGCCGCGGCGGTCGTCGCGCACCTGGGCGGCTGAGCGCGCAACCGCGGCACTAATTTTGTAGGGTCCGCCCGGGCCCGGGCGCATAGTAATGCGTTGATGCTCCTGTTCGCCAAGATGCTACGGGTGGGGATGGCGACCGAGCGGCTCGCGCCGCCGCCGTCCGGCGAAGCGGACCTTCTCCACCTGGTTCGCGAGGTCGATCGGGAATCGCGGCGCCTGTTCGGCCGGGCGCTCGCCATCCGCGAGGTGGACGCGGGCTCCTGCAACGGCTGCGAGATCGAGATCACCGGCCTCATGAGCCCGGTGTACGACAGCGAGCGTTTCGGCATCCACTTCGTCGCATCCCCGCGCCACGCCGACCTGCTCCTGGTCACCGGGCCCGTCACGCGCAACATGGAGGTACCGCTGCGCAAGACCTATGAGGCCACCCCGTCGCCCAAGCTGGTGGTGGCGGTCGGTGATTGCGCGCGGACCTGCGGTGTCTTCAAGGGCAGCTACGCGGTGGCGGGCAGCGTGGATCAGTTCGTGCCGGTGGACGCGTTCGTGGACGGCTGCCCGCCCGAGCCGGCCGCGATCCTGCGCGGGATCCTCACCGCGCTCCACCGGCCTCTCCGCGCGTAGGCGCTCGTGGCCTCCGCCCTGTTCGTGGTCATGGTGGCCGCCTACGGCGCGGGCGCCGCGGTGGCGCTGCTCGCGGGCGCGAGTCCGGCCGGGCGCGTCCTGTCCGCGGCCGGCGCCGTCGTGGGCGCGTTCGCGGGCCTCCTGCTCGGCCTGCAGGCGCTCGCCACCGGTTCCGTCTGGGCGCTCGGAATTCCCGACATCGTCTCCGTCGCGGGCGGGCTGCTGTTTCGTCTCGACGCCCTCGGCGCGCTCTTTTTGATCCTGGTGAGCATGGTGGCGGCGCCCGCGGCCCTCTACGGCGTCGGCTACTCGGCCGCCTACGAGGGCCGCTACTCGCTCCGCTGGCTCGGCGCGATGCTCAACCTGTTCCTGCTGGCCACCAGCCTCGTGCCGCTCGCCGACAACGTGGGGACGTTCCTGCTCACGTGGGAGGCGATGTCGGTGGCGTCCTACTTCCTGGTGCTGACGGAGCGCGACGAGCCCGAGACGGTGAGCGCCGCGAACTGGTACCTCGGCATGACCCAGGTCGGCCTGGCCTTCCTGCTCGTGTCCTTCCTGCGCCTGGGTGCGGACGCGCCCGCGCTCGACTTCGCGGATCTCCGCGGAGCGGCCGCGGCGTTGCCCGACGCCGCGCGCGGGATCGTCTTCGCGCTGGCGCTGGTGGGCTTCGGCTCGAAGGCCGGGCTGATTCCGCTGCACGTCTGGCTGCCCCGCGCGCACCCGGCCGCGCCCAGCCACGTCTCGGCGCTGCTCTCGGGCGTGATGATCAAGCTCGGCATCTACGGGTTGCTGCGCGTCGGCCTCGATCTCCTGGGTGGCGGGCCCGCCTGGTGGGGCGTGGCGCTGATCGTGCTGGGCGCCGGCTCCGCGGTGCTGGGCGTGCTCTACGCGCTGATGGAGGACGACATCAAGCGGCTGCTCGCCTACTCGAGCGTGGAGAACATGGGCATCATCACGCTGGGCGTGGGCGCGGCCTTCCTGTTCCAGAGCCTGGCGATGCCGCGCGCCGCCGCCCTCGCGCTGGCCGCCGCGCTCTATCACGCACTCAACCACGCCGCGTTCAAGGGCCTGCTCTTCCTGGGGGCGGGCTCGGTGCTCCACGCCACCGGCACGCGGAACATGAACCGGCACGGCGGGTTGATCCACCGGATGCCGTGGACCGGGCCCTGCTTCCTGATCGGCGCGGTGGCGATCGCGGGCCTGCCACCGCTGAACGGCTTCTTCAGCGAGTGGTTGCTCTTCCAGGCCCTGCTGCCCGGCATCGGCGTCGCCTCGCCGCTGCTCGCGGTGCTCATGGTGCTGGCGCTCGGCATGCTCGCGCTGACCGCGGGCCTGGCCGCCGCGGCCTTCGTGAAGTGCTTCGGCATCACCTTCCTCGCGATTCCCCGCTCGGACGCCGCCGCGGCGGCGCACGAGTCGCCCGTCTCCATGCGCGCGGGCATGGTCGCGCTGGCGGTGGCGTGCGCCGGGCTGGCCGCGGGTGCGCTGCCGGTGCTCGCGACCACCGGCGCGGTGGCCGCGGGGCTCTTCGGGCTCGCCACCGAGCCGCCCGCGTTCCGCCTCTGGCTCTCCGTCCAGACGCCGGCGGGGCTGGCCCGCATGTCGCCGCCCGCGATCGTCGTGGGCCTGCTGGGCGCGCTCGCGGTCGTGTGGCTCGTGGTCCGCGTCTTCGCCTCGCGCCGCCCGCTGCGCTATGCCGACACGTGGGGCTGCGGGCGCGTCGAGCAGACGCCGCGCATGGAGTACACCGCGACCGCGTACGCGGAGCCGCTGCGGCGCATCTTCTCGGCGGTGTACCGCCCGACCGAGGACGTGACGGTGGACCATCATCCGGAGTCGCGCTACTTCGTGCAGTCCATCGCTTATCGCGCCAGCATCTTGCCGTGGTTCGAGCGCTATCTCTACGAGCCCGTGCTCGCCGGGGTGCGGCGCTGGGGGCGGCGCGCGCAGTCGGTGCAATCGGGCTCGGTGCACGCCTATCTCGCCTACGTGGTGGTGGCCCTCGTGCTGCTGCTCGGCGTGCTCCTGGCGACGGGCGCGCCATGACCGGCCCGGGCGGCTACGCGCTCGCGCTGGGGCAGGCCGGCCTCTGCCTGGCCCTGGCGCCGGGGCTCATCGGGCTGATCCGGTGGCTGAAGGCCCGCATGCAGAACCGGCGCGGGGCCCCCGTGTGGCAGCCGTATCTCGAGCTGCGGAAGCTCTTCGCCAAGGAAGTCGTCGTGTCCACGAATGCCTCGTGGCTCTTCCGCCTGGCGCCCTACGTGGTCTTCACGAGCATGCTGGCGGTGACGGTGCTCCTGCCCATCCTGGCGGTGCCGCTGCCGCTCGACGGCGTCGGCGATCTCCTGGTGGTGGTCTACCTGCTGCTGCTCGGGACTTTCTTCCTGGCCTTGGCCGGGCTCGACCCGGGCTCGCCGTTCGGCGGCATGGGCTCGAGCCGGGAGATGACGGTAGCCGCGCTCGCCGAGCCCACCATCGCGATGGCGATGTTCGCCCTCGCGCTCGGGGCCGGCTCCACCAACCTGGGCCAGATCGTAACTCGCGCCATGGAGCGGCCGGCGGAGGCGGTGAGCCCGGGCTATCTCCTGGCCTTCACCGCGCTCTTCATCGTGACGCTGGCCGAGACGGGCCGTCTGCCGGTGGACAACCCGGCCACGCATCTCGAGCTGACCATGATCCACGAGGCGATGGTGCTCGAGTACTCCGGGCGCTACCTGGCCCTGATCGAGTGGGCGGCCGCGCTGAAGCTGCTGATCTTCTTCTCCCTGCTCGCCAACCTCTTCGTGCCGTGGGGCGTGACCGCGAGCCCCGGGGCGGGCGGCCTGCTCCTGGCTGGGCTGATCTATGCCGGGAAGCTCGCGCTGCTCGCCGCGGTGGTGGCGGTGTTCGAGACGCGGGTGGCCAAGCTCCGGCTCTTTCGCGTGCCCGAGCTGTTGAGCGTCTCCTTCGTGCTGGCCCTGCTGGCCATCACCGCCTCGTTCCTGTCGAGATAGCGGGATGGCCGGCGCGTTCGCCCAGCTCTCGATGCTCGGCTCGAGCCTCGTGCTCATCACCGGGTTCCTGCTGCTGTGGCGCCGCGGGCTCGCCGCGCACATCGACGCCTTCATGTGGCAGTCGGTGGCGCTCGCCGCCACCACCGCGCTGGTGGCGTACTTCGGGGGCGCCGCGGAGCTCTACTGGGTGGCCGGCGGGCTGATCGCGCTCAAGGGGATCGGGATCCCGCTCCTGCTCCGCCGCATGGCCCGCCGCTTCGGCACCGAGCGCGAGCTGGCGCCCTACGTGAACACCGCGACCTCGCTGCTGGTCGGCGGCCTGCTCGTGCTCCTCGCCTACATCGTGATGCGCCCGATCGTGCAGCTCAGCCCCCTGCCGACCCGCGCGGGGATGCCGCTGGCGATGGGGCTGATCTTCGTCAGCCTGTTCGTCATCGTCAGCCGCAAGCGGGCGCTTACCCAGGTGATCGGCTTCCTCATGCTCGAGAACGGCATCGCGCTGCTCGCGGTGCTGGGCACGCACGGCATCCCGCTGATCGTCGAGATCGGCGTGTTCCTCGACGTGCTCATGGGCTTTTTGGTCATGCAGATCTTCGTCTACCAGATCCACGAGACGTTCGAGAGCCTGGACGTCGAGCAGCTCAACCGGCTGCGGCGATGACGGGATCCACGGCCGCCGTGCCCATCGTCCTGCTGCTGGCCCCGCCGCTGCTCGCGGCGCTGCTCGCGCCGGCGGGTCCGGCGTGGCCCCGGCTGGCGAGCGGGCTGCACGCCCTGCTCGCGCTGCTGCCGGTGGCGGCGTCGGTGTGGTTGGCCGCGCTCGTCGTCGGGGGCGCGGTGCCCACCTGGGGGCCGACCGCGCTGTTCCGGGTGGACGCCCTGTCCGCGCTGCTGGCGGTCTGCGTGGCCTCCGTGTCGGCGCTCGCCGCGCTCCTGGGCCCGGGCGTATGCCGCTTCCGGCTCTTCGCGAGCCTCTTCGCATTCACGATGCTGGTGGCGGTGACCACCGACAACGTGGCCGTGATGTGGGTCGCGATCGAGGCCACCACGATCACCTCCGCGGTGCTGGTGCCGTTGCACCGGAGCCGGGCGTCCATCGAGGCCTCCTGGAAGTACATTTTGATCGGCTCGGTCGGCATCGCGCTGGCTTTCGTGGGCACGGTGCTGGCGTACTTCGACTTCGTCACGCTGGCGGGCGAGAGCCCGGCCGCGCTCCACTGGACGGTGCTCATGGCGGCCGCCCCGCGCATGCATCCGGCGGTGGTGGAGCTGGCCTTCGTGTTCCTGCTGGTGGGCTACGGCACGAAGGCCGGCATCGCGCCGATGCACACGTGGCTCCCCGACGCCCACGCCGAGGCGCCGGCCGCGCTGTCGGCGATGATGTCGGGCGTGTTGCTTGCGGTCGCGCTCTACGCGATCGTCCGCTGGAAAGCGGTGGTGGCCCTGGCCGGGCACGGCGCGTTCGCGGATCGGCTGCTGATCGGCCTGGGCGTGCTCTCGTTGGGCCTGGCCGCCCTGTCGCTCGTGCGCCAGCGTCACTACAAGCGGCTGCTGGCCTACTCGAGCATCGAGCACACCGGCCTCATGTGCCTGGGCCTGGCCCTGGGCCCGCTCGGCACGTTCGCGGCGATGCTCCACCTGATCAATCACTCGGCGGCCAAGTCCATGATGTTCCTCCTCTCGGGGCGCATCCTCGCGCGGTACGGCACCGGCGATCTGCGCCACGTCTCGGGCCTGCTCCGGACCATGCCGGTCACCGGGTGGCTGTTCGCGGCGGGCATGCTGGCCCTGGTGGGACTGCCGCCGTTCGGCCTCTTCCTGTCGAAGCTCGCGCTGCTGCGGGCCGGCTTCGCGACCGGCCACGCCTGGTTGATGGCGCTCGTGCTGGCGTTCCTCGCGGTGGCGTTCATCTCGCTGATCGGCCATCTGAACCGCATGCTGAACGGAGCGCCGCCGGCGGGCGTGGCGATCGGGGAAGGCGGCCGATGGGCGCTCGTGCCGCTGGCCCTCTGCGCGCTCGTGCTCGCGCTGCTGGGCGTCGTGCTCCCGGCGCCGGTCGAGACGCTGCTCGACCGCATCGTCGAGATCGTGGCCGGATGACGGATCTGGGCGCGCTCCCGGAGAGCCTCGCGCGGCGTCTGGCCGGGCCCCTGGCGAACCCCCGCGTCGTGCGCGGCCGCGAGCTGCACTGCCGCGTCGCGCCCGCCGACGTGAGGCGGCTCGCGGAGGCGCTGCGCACCGAGCACGGCGCCGAGCTGCGGCTCATGGTGGGCGATGACCGGCGCGCCGACGCCGGGCGCTTCGAGGTCCACTACCTCTTCGCGCACCCCACCGAGGACTGGTTCGTCCACGCGACGCAGTGGCTGGCCGCGGCGGACCCGGCGATTGCCTCGCTCGCCACCTTCCATCACCCCGCGTCGCTCTTCGAGCGTGAGATCTTCGACCTCTTCGGCATCCCCGCGACGGATCACCCCGATCCGCGCCCGCTGGTGCGGCACGCGTTCTGGCCCGCCGACTACTTTCCGCTCCGCAAGGACGCGACGCCCCGCGAGTTCCAGGACGACGGCCGGGCTTTCCCGTTCACCGAGGTGGGCGGCGAGGGGGTGTACGAGATCCCGGTGGGGCCGGTCCACGCCGGCGTGATCGAGCCGGGCCACTTCCGCTTCAGCGTGGTGGGCGAGACCATCATCGACATGAAGGCGCGCCTCTACTTCACGCACAAGGGCACCGAGAAGCTCTTCGAGGGGCGCGCGCCCGCGGACGGCATCGCGCTGGCCGAGCGGGTGTCGGGCGACACCACGGTGGGCCACGCGCTGGCCTACTGCGAGGCCCTGGAGGCGGCGGCGGGGACGGTGGTGCCGGCGCGGGCGCGCTGGCTGCGCGTGGTTCTGCTCGAGATGGAGCGCCTCTACAATCACGTCGGCGACGTCGGCATGATCGCCAACGACACCGGCTACGCGGTGGCGCACTCGCATTGCTTCCGCATCCGCGAGGGCCTGCTCCGCCTGAACAAGCGGCTCACCGGCAACCGCCTGCTGCGCGGCGGGATCGTGCCGGGCGGCGTGGGCCACGATCTCCCGGCCGATCTCGACCTGGCCGCCCTGGTGGACGCGGCGGTGCGGGACCTCGACGAGATTGCCGCGCTCAGCTTCCGCAACACGCTCGTGATGGACCGGCTGGAGGACACCGGGCGCCTGACCACCGCGATCGCCCGCGACCACGGGGTGCTCGGCTACGTGGCCCGCGCCTCCGGCCTCGACGCGGACACGCGGCGCGATCACCCCTTCGCGGCCTACGGCGAGCTGGACGTCCGCGTGCCGGTGCACCAGGCCGGCGACGTGAAGGCGCGCACGGTGGTGCGCCTCGAGGAGGCGCGGGAATCGGCGCGGCTCATCCGGGAGGCCATCACGCGGCTGCCCGCGGGCCCGCTCGCGGCGCCGCTCGGCCCGCTGCCGCCGTTCGAGCCCGCCTTCGGGCTGGTGGAGGGCTGGCGGGGCGCAATCATCCACTGGGTGATGGCGGACGGGGGCGGGCGGCTCCACCGCGTCAAGATCATGGACCCGTCGTTCCTCAACTGGCGGCCGCTGTCCCACGCGCTGCTCCAGAACATCGTCCCGGACTTCCCGCTCTGCAACAAGTCGTTCAACCAGTCGTACTCGGGCAACGATCTCTGACCGGGGGGTATACTGACGACATGAAAACCGGACTGATCGTTCTGGGCGTGATCGTCCTCATCGTGGTCGGTGGCATCGGCTGGGCCATCGGCATCAACAACCAGCTCGTGGCCCAGGAGCAGGCGGTCAACGAGAAGTGGGCGCAGGTGCAGAACGTGTACCAGCGCCGCGCCGACCTCATCCCGAACCTGGTAGAGACCGTCAAGGGGTTCGCGGCGCAGGAGCGGACCGTGCTCGAGGAAGTGACCAAGGCGCGGGCCAGCGTGGCCGGCATCAAGGCCACGCCCGAGCTGGTGAACGATCCCGAGGCGTTCCGCAAGTTCCAGGCGGCCCAGCAGGAGCTGGGTGGCGCGCTCGCGCGGCTGCTGGTCACGGTCGAGCGCTATCCCGATCTCAAGTCCAACCAGAACTTCCTGACGCTCCAGAGCCAGCTCGAGGGCACCGAGAACCGCATCGCGGTGGAGCGCATGCGCTACAGCGAGGCGGTGCGCGACTATAACACCCGCCTGCGGCTCTTCCCGGGCAGCCTGGTGGCCTCGCTCCGCGGATTCAAGGAGAAGGCCTACTTCGAGGCGGCGCCGGGCAGCGAGCAGGCGCCCAAGGTGAAGTTCTAGCGGGCGCTTCGAGCGGGAGCGAGCCGGTGTTCCGCCGCACGGTATTTCTCACGCTGCTCCTCGTGCTCCTGGTCGCGACGGGCGCGGCGGCGCTCGCCGTGCCGCCCCCGCCCGACCGGCGCGTCAACGACTACGCGGGCGCGCTGACCCCCGCCGACCGGGATCGCCTCGAGCAGCAGCTCGCGGCGCGGGAGACCACCAGCCGCAACCAGGTGGTGGTTGCCATCTTCCGCTCGCTCGAGGGCGAGAGCCTCGAGGGCTACTCCATCCGGCTGGCCCAGGCCTGGCGGATCGGCCAGAAGGGCCTCGACAACGGCGTCATCTTCCTCGTCTTCCTCGACGACCGGAAGATGCGCATCGAGGTCGGCTACGGGCTCGAGGGCGGGCTCACCGACGCCATCTCCTCCTCGATTCTCCGCGACGTCGTCGCCCCGCGCTTCCGCGAGGGCCGCACCGCGGACGGCATCGCGGCGGGGCTCGACGCCATCGACCGCGCGATCGCCGGCACCTACGCGCGCCCGCCGTCGGCGGGCCAGGGGGGCCGCTCGGGCGGGCTGGGCGTGCGCGAGCTGGGCGCCCTGTTCGTGGTGTTCGTGCTGATCATGATCTTCGTGCAGAACCAATGGCAACGCGCGGGGGTGCGGCGCCGCGGGTGGACCGGGGGCTCGTCGGGCTGGGGCGGGCCGTTCATCGGGGGCGGCGGGTTCGGCGGTGGGAGCGGCGGCGGCAGCAGCGGGGGTGGGTTCAGCGGGGGCGGCGGCAGCTTCGGCGGCGGCGGCTCGAGCGGGAGCTGGTGATGGCGCGTCATCCACGCTGGGTGCGGCGATTCCTGAGCGAGGCCGATCTGGACGCCATCGCCGCGGCCATCGCGGCCGCGGAGGCCACGACCTCCGCCGAGATCCGGGTGCATCTCGACGCTCGCTGCCCGGGCGATGCGCTCCAGCGCGCCGCGCTGATCTTCGAGCGCCTCGGCATGCACCGGACCGCGGCGCGCCACGGCGTGCTGATCTGCGTGAGCATCGAGGACCGCAAGCTCGCGGTGCTGGGCGACCGCGGCATCCATGAGCGAGTCGGCCAGGCCTACTGGGACGGGCTGGTGGAGGCGGTGCTGGGCCACTTCCGCGGCGAGCGATTCCGCGACGGCCTGGTCCACGCCGTCGGCGAGGTGGGCGCGGTGCTGCGGCGGCATTTCCCGCGCCGGCCCGACGACGTCAACGAGCTGCCCGATCGGGTGAGCGTCGAGCCGTCCTGAGCCCGCGGCCTCAGCGGCCGAGCCGGACGCTCAGGCCGACAAATGCCGACCAGTCGGGCCCCTGGCCGGCGAGCGTGGTGCGCATCCCGGCGTCGAGCGCCAGGCGCGGAGTCACGCGGTACATCAGCGCCACCGTGGTGAGCAGGCCGTCGCGACCGCCGCGCTCGTCCTTCGTGGCGTAGTAGAGCTCGGTGATCGTGGTGAGCCGCTCGGTCACCGCCCAGGAGAGCGAGGCCGAGGCGATGCCCTGGGGGATGAAGCCCTCGGGCCGCCGCTGGCCGATCGCGGCCACGCCGGCATTGGCGTCCAGGCTCAGACCCCACGGCAGCCCGAGCGTCATCAACAATAGCGCGCCGAAGTCGGTCCGCTCGCTGCCGATGGGCTCGCGCGCCACGGGGAGCTTCACGAACGGCTTGAGCGCCAGCGCAGGGCCGCCGCCGTCGGGCGCCGGCGCGAGGAAGCGGTACTTGAGGCCGAGCGTGTAGTCGCCGCTGCCGTGGTCGTCCTCCGCGGCGTGCAGCCAGACGAACGGCTCGCCCTCCAGCGAGATCTCGAGCGCCGGCGTCAGCCCGAGGCGCAGCACGCCCTGCACCGAGAGCTGCCGCTCGGCGGGGCCGCCGCCCACGCGCGCGCGCGCGTACTCGATCCCGGTCTCGATCTGGAGCGCGCCGGGCGGCACGACCTCGGCGCTGGTGGTCAGGTCGGGCCGGTCGGGGTTGATGTCCTGCGCGGCGGCGCCCGCCGTCCACAGCCAGCAGATGGTTGCCGCGGCGGGGATGGCCAGACGCATGGCGCCCCATGATACATGGGCGCCGGCCGGGCGGGCATTCTGCCGCCGTCGGGCGTCCTGCCGTTCGCACGCGGACACGGGGCCCTCCGTCCTTGCAATATTTCCGCGGGTTTCTGCCCTGGCACAGGCGGTGCTTGATCCTTGTCCGGATGCTTGAGCTCAAGCTCAGCGAGGAGGCCGCCATGAGACATCGCCCGCGGTCGGTATCGCTCCTGCCGCTCCTGTTCCTCTTGCTCCTCGGATGGGTCATCGCGCTGCCGCTGCCGCGGATCCCGGAGGCGTCGGCCGACGCCGATCGCGGCGACTGGGCCGCCCGGATCGCCGAGATGGATCGGGCGCTCGGGCGCGGCGAGACGCCGGCCGCCACCGCGGCGTGGCGCGAGGCCTACGTGGCCGCGCACGCGAGCCGCGACTGGCCCGGCATGCTCGCGGTCGGCGACGCGGCCCTGCGCGCGGCCCGGGCCACCGGGACCTCCGACCTCTTCGAGCCCCGCGCGCGGCGCGCCTATCGGACCGCGCTGCTCCGGGCGCATCGGCAGGGGTCGCGCGACGGCGTGCTCGCGGCGGGCGAGGCCTTCGGCCGCCTGGGCGATCGTGACGCCGAGCGGCTGGCCCGAGCCGAAGCCGCCGAGCTGGCGATTCGCGCCGAGGCCGCCGCCCGCCGCCGCGCCCGCGCGCTGTAGTTTCTGCCGCGCCCCGGCCGGGCCTCCGGCCGGGGCGGCGCCGGCGCGTGGTATGCTCCGTCCGCCATGAATCGATCCGAGCTGCCCACCCCCGCGCTGCTGCTCGACCTCGACCGCTTCGAGCGTAATATCCAGAAGATGGCGGCCCACGTGAAGGCCGCCGGCAAGAAGCTCCGCCCGCATTCGAAGACCCACAAGTGCCCGGAGATCGCCCGCCGCCAGATCGCGGCCGGGGCGATCGGCGTCTGCGTGGCGAAGGTGAGCGAGGCCGAGGTGATGGCCGCGGCCGGCGTGCGGAATCTCCTCATCACCACCGAGGTGGTGGGGCCCGAGAAGATCGGCCGGCTGCTCGGCGTGCTCCGGCGCCAGCCCGAGACCCTGGCGGTGGTGGATCATCCCGACAACGTGCACGAGCTGGGGCGCGCCGTGAAGGACGCGGGGCTCGTGCTCAACGTGCTGGTGGACGTGGACGTGGGCGGCCGCCGCACCGGGTGCCAGCCCGGCGAGCCGGCGCGCGACCTGGGCCGCGAGGTGCTGGCGCAGCCCGCGCTCCACCTGCGCGGGCTGCAGGGCTACGCGGGCCACTGCGCGCACGTGATGGGCTTCGACGAGCGGCGGCGGTCGTCCAAGCGCTGGATGAGCCGCCTCATGCGGACGCGCGACCTCTTCGAGAAGCACGACATGGCGGTGGACATCGTGACCGGCGGCTCGAGCGGCACCTTCAACATCGACGTGGATCTGGAAGGCCTCACCGAGCTGCAGTCCGGCTCCTACTGCGTGATGGATCTCGACTACCGGCGCATCGGCGGCCCGCGCGGGGCGGCCTACGACGACTTCGAGATGGCGCTGACCGTGCTGACCACGGTGGTGAGCGTGCCGACCGCGGAGATGGCGATGGTGGACGGTGGCTTCAAGGCCTTTTCCACCGATCGGCCCTTCGTGCCGGAGGCGGTCGAGTGGCCGGGGGTCGAGTTCTCCTGGGCGGGCGACGAGCACGGGCGGCTCATGACCATCGAGCCGGGACGGCTGCCGAAGCTCGGGCAGCTCATCGAGTTCTTCCCGCCGCACTGCGATCCGACCATCAACCTCTACGACCGGATCTACGCGATGAGGGGCGCCGAGGTCGAGGCGGTCTGGGAGATCTCGGGGCGCGGCCGGTCCCAGTAGGACTGGAACAGGTCCCACACGTCTTCCGGCGCGCGCGTCTGGAAGATGCGGGCGCGGCACTCGGTGGCGTGGCCGAGCCCCTCCGTGTACCACGCGAGGTGCTTCTTCATCTGCACCAGCGCGTACTTCGCCCCGAAGTGCTCGCGGATCAGCGCCACGTGGCGCGCGATGACGCGGGCCTTGTAGGCGCGCTGGCCCTCGCGCGAGAGCGCCTCGAAAAACTCGTCGAAGATCCACGGGCTGCCGAGCGCGCCGCGGCCGATCATCACCGAGACGCAGCCGGTCTCCGCGACCATGCGCCGCGCCTCCGCCATCGAATGCACGTCGCCGTTGCCGGTGACCGGCACCGACACCGCCTCCACGACGTCTCGAATGATCGTCCAGGGCGCGCGGCCGGTGAAGCGCTGCGAGCGTGTGCGCGGGTGGACGGTGATCGCGTCCACGCCCTCGGCCTCCGCCATCTGGGCGACCTCGACCGCGTTCAGGTGCTCGTCGTCCCAGCCGCCGCGGATCTTGACGGTGAGCGGCACGCTCACCGCCTTGCGCAGCGCGCGCAGGATCAGCGAGGTCGCCGCGACGTCGCGCATGAGGGCCGCCCCTTTTCCCTTGCCGGTGATCTGGGGCATGGGGCAGCCCATGTTGAGATCCACGATGTCGGCGCCCAGGAGCTGGCAGCGCTCGGCGGCCCGCGCGAGCTTGTCGGGATCCTTGCCCAGGAGCTGCATGGCGAGCGGCCGCTCCGCGGGATAGTAGGCGGCGATGGCGTCGGCGTGCGGGTGCCCGGTCAGGAGCGAGGCCGCGTCCATCTCCTCCGAGGTGGTGAGCCCGCTGCCGCACTCCCGCGCGATGAGCCGGAAGGGCGCATTGGTGATGCCGGCCATGGGGGCCAGGCGGGCCAGCGCGGGGATCTCGACGGAACCGATCTTCATGGAGCGCCCAGTATACGCGCTCAGGGCGCGCAGAGGCCCACGGCCGCGATGTCTCGCGCGCCTCGGCCGCGAGCTTGCGGAACATCTCCGCGTGCCGCACGTTGGGCGGGATCGTCATGACGGACGCGTAGCCGAGCCGCACCATCTCCGCGTTCACCATGACCTCCACGCCGTCGGCGCGCCTGACCCAGACGTAGGCCAGGAGCCGTCCATAGCGGTCGCGAAGCTGCACGTCGGGCTCGAGCCGCACCGGCCGGTCGCCGACCAGGCCGCGATTCATCTCGGTGGCCGCGCGCCCGCCCGGCTCCTCCCCGCGCGTCGGATGATGCACCTCCGGCGTGTCGATCCCGATGTAGCGCACCTTCTCGATCCCGCCCGCCACCCGCACCCACACCGTGTCGCCGTCCACCGTCCGCACCACGACTCCTCCCTCTCCCCATCTGGGGAGAGGGTAGGGTGAGGGGATCGAAGGTGAGGAGGCGAAGGCTGGCGACACGAAGGCCAGGAGGGCAGCCAGGGCCAGGAAGACGGCGAGCGCGCGGGCACGCATGGTGTATCAACCACGATACACGACCCCCTCCATTTCTCGTGGGGGTTAGAGTGTCCTCGTGCCGGGCGGCCTCCGGCTGCGGCACGAGTTCCTGTGGACGGCGGAGCGCGAGTCGGGCAGTCTAGCTCGGGAGTGATGCACGTATGACTACGCGACTGATGCGGCACCTGGCTTTCATGGGCTTGCTGGTCTTATCCCCATCGACAAGCCAGGCTCAGGAACCTGTGGGCGCTACGGCCCTACGGATACGATGGGAGTCAGACCAGCCGGTTTCTGGCCTGCAGACAGTGTGCGGGCGCGTGTTCAACGACGGACCGGTGGACGCCAGGCGGGTCCGGGTGCGGGTTGAGGGGCTGGATGAGCGCGGCGGCGTGACCCAGCGCCGGGATGGAGACGTCGGCCAGATCTGGTCTCGGAGCATCGGGCGGTTTTGCCTCACCATGTCTGCAGGCGCCGCCACCTACCGGGTCACCATAGTCGGAGCCGATTGGGTGGCCGGGCCCGAGGCCCCCTGAGAAGGCGCCTCGGTGACCTTCCCCGACCACCTCGGCCGCGCCGCCTCCTCCTGCAACCGGCGGATCAGGTGATCGAGTGACGACCCCCACGCGCTGACTCGTCACGTGCACGGTGAAGCGGCGCATCCGCGAACTCGAAGGGCTCGATGGGGCGCGAAGCCCATCATGCGGCCGGATGGGCTGGCGGATCGTGGACAGCCGACCCGACCCGACATTCGGTGACCTGGGAGGGACACGCCGAACCTACAGTTGTTCTGAGTGTGGGCTCAGCGAGTCGTCGAGCACGAACCCCGCCGAGTCCCCTTGGCGCCGGAGCACCATCAGGCACGCCTTGCACGTGACGCGGGCCGGGTACTGTCTGGCCGGAGCGTGTGGAGTCCGCGAACCCTTACTTGATGAGCGTGTAGCCGCGCGCCTGCATGCACATGCTGAACATCATGTTGAGGCGCTGGTCGTCATCCATCATAACGGCCCCAACCATCAGGGCGCTGCCACCAACGCTCCGGCCTGGCGTGCTGCTGTACGCCTCTTGAGCACACGCATACTTATCCTTGGCCAGTTGCGCGGGCGTTAATTCGGTTCCATTGCTGTCGGACCACCGCGATACGGTCGAACAGCCAGACCCAGCAACAGCAAGCGCAGTAACGAGAAGTAGCGTCTTCATTGGATTTCTCCTCTTTGGCTCAGTCTCGTAACGAGTCTAGCTCCTGACCTAATTGTTGTGCTACGGCCGCCTTGCATTGCGGCGGTAGAGGCGAAACAGCGCGGCGAGTGCCTGGCGCTCAGCGTACCGGAATCGCAGGCACCCGCCGTAGAGCCTGAAGTCGCCGTCGAACAGGATCGGCAGCGCGGCCCCGCACCTGCGGCTGGCAGCGCGAATGCCCGTCCGGGTGAGGGTGCAGGCCCACAGCCGCTCAGCCTGACGTAGTAGCCCCACACGTATCGCCCGTTAGTGTAAGGTTGGTCCGCTGGCCGTCCCGCCGATCCTCCCTAAATCAAGCGGCCAGCCGGAGGATGGTGTGGTCAATCGCCGGACCTTCCTCAGTGTTTTGACCGGCAGCCTCCTCGCCGCGCCACTCGCCGCCGAAGCGCAGCCGACGACAGTCCGCCGCATAGGCGTTCTATCCCCTGCCTCGTCTGGGCCTTCCCCCTTGCTCGACGCGTTCCAGCAAGGGCTCCGCGAACTCGGCTACGTCGAGGGAGCAAACATTCGCCTGGAGTATCGATTCGCGGAGACGAGGCTCGAACGGCTTGCCGGCCTCGCGGCCGAACTGGTCGGCCTCAAAGTCGATGTCATCTTTGCGATCAATAGCACAGCCGCTCAGGCTGCCCTGAAGGCCACCAAGACAATCCCCATTGTCTTTACTTGGGTTGCCGATCCTCTTAGCCTCGTGACGAATCTCGCGCGCCCGGGCGGAAACGCTACAGGGTTGACCACCATCACGACCGAGCTGAGTGGTAAGCGCTTGGAATTATTCAAGGCTGTTCTCCCCGGCATTTCCCGGATAGGGGTCCTCTGGAACTCGGCCAATCCGGTGGCCACCCACGTCTTCAGAGAGATGGAAGTCGCGAGCGTGCCGCTCGGTGTTCAGCTCTACCCCATGGGTGTGCGAGGTTCCAGCGAGTTCGAAGCCGCGTTCAAGGCGGCGGACCGGGCACGCGCGACCGCGCTGTTCGTGATCGAGGAGGGAACGCTCTTTCCACACCGGGGGCGCATCCTGAGTCTGGCGGCACAACATCGCCTGCCCGCGGCATCGCAGTTCAGGGACTTTGCGGAGGCGGGCGGCTTGCTGAGCTACGGGCCGAACCTCCCCGACTTGTTCCGGCGCGCCGCCATCTATGTGGACAAGATCCTCAAGGGAACCAAAGCCGGCGACCTCCCGGTCGAGCGCCCCGAGAAGTTCGAGCTCGTTGTCAACCTCAAGACCGCCAAGGCCCTCGGCCTCACGATCCCGCCGTCGCTGCTGCAGCGAGCGGATCAGGTGATCGAGTGACCGCGGCGCACGCCCGAAGGGGATGAGCCGCCCTACTTCTTCTTGATCAGGGGCCGCCGCCGCCCGTGCAGCCACCATTCACATACCCACGGCCCGCCCGGCGGCACTCCTGCGCCCGCTCCGCGTCTCTCTCCTCCCATGCCTGGCGGATCGCTTCCTGCCGAGCGGGGGATATCGAGCAGCCCTGGAGCGCGCCGACCGAGAGCATTCCGATCAGGATGGCGGGAAGGATCTGTCTCGACACCGCGGCGAAGCTCGCAGTTACTCCCAGGCCGGGGTGACGCGGCCGGCCGCGTCACGCCAGGCGGGCGCCCACGCCAGCGCGACCAGCCGCACCGCGATGTTCTGGCGCGTGGGCTTGAGCGCGATCGTCTCGATCGGCTCGGTCAGCGGGTCGGTGCGCGCGCCGAGGGCGTCGGCCTCCGCCTTGAACTGCGCGTCGAGCGCGGCGAGGGCCTCGTCCACCGCGGCCACCGTCTCCTTGGCCCGGCCCACGTCCTGCGTCTCCTTCAGCACGCGCCCCGCGCCGCGCGCGGCGGTGGTGGCGCGGCCGATCGTGCCGACGTTGATGGCCTTGCGGCCGAGGAAGGCGCCCAGGATGGTGGCGCCCACCGAGATCGCGGCCTGGAGCCCCTGCTGTTTGGCCTGCTCGCTCTCGCGCGTCACCGCCTGCTCGGCGCGGCGCCGGCGTTCCTGGAGCGCGGCCTGCTTGGGCGCGTACTTCTGGCGGAGGGCCTCGGCGGCCCGGTCCCGGTCCTGGCGGGTGGATTCTTGCAGGCGCACCCGGAAGTCGCGCTCCGACTCGTCGGGCTGCGAGACCGCCTTCAGCGACGGGCACCGCAGCAGCTCGATCTTCTGCGACTGGAGCAGCCAGCCCGCGAACTCCTTGCTCCAGCCGTCGTAGCTCTTCTTCTTGCCCGCGGTGGCGGGCAGGTCGGCGAAGGCCGCGTCGCCCTCCGGGGCCGGGGTGAGCTCGGCGGGAGTGAAGCCGACCGCGGCGGCCTGATCCCACGCGACGGGCACCGCCTCGCCCGTGATCGGCGTGAGCACGGTGACGTCGCGGCTCACATCGATCTTGTTCTTGGTGTCGGACACGCGGACCTGGGCGGATCCGACGAGCATCGGCTGGTAGAGCAGCGTGCTCCCGGCGGGCGCGCCGCCGCGGGCGGGCACGAAGTGCTGCGGCACGTCGGGCGGGAGCAGCGGCCGCTGCCCGGTGTCCGCAGCGGCCGACGCGGCAGCGCGCGAGGCCTTGGCCGCGGGCGGTTGCGTTCCCGCCGCGGCCCCTCTGGCCGTCGTCGCGACGGGTGGCCGGGCGGCGGCGGGCCGGCGTGCCGCGCCGCGCGTCCATCAGCGTCTTGATCTGCGCGCGCGTCAGCGGCCCGCGCAGGTAGGACATGACCCAGCGGCTCTCGAACACCACCGGGTGATCCTCGTGCACGTTGTTCATCAGGAAGACGCGGCTCGACAGGCCCGGAGAGGATGCGCTCGAGCTCCGCGCGGTCGAAGCCCTGGCCCGCGATGCCCGCCGCGCCCTCGAGGCCGTCGAGCACGCGCGCCTTGTCCCGCTCGGTCTGCAGCCGCCCGATGAACCACGTGCCGGTGTTGGACAGGCCCTTGTAGTCGAGATCCACCGGGTTCTGGGTGGCCAGCACCACGCCCACGCCGAAGGCGCGCGCCTGCTTGAGCAGGGTGAGCAGCGGCGTCTTCGACGGCGGGTTGGCCACCGGCGGGAAGAAGCCGAAGATCTCGTCCATGTAGAGCAGCGCGCGCAGGCTCGTGGTGCCGGACTGCGTGCGCATCCAGCCCACCACCTGGTTCAGCAGGAGCGAGACGAAGAACATCCGCTCGGCGTCGTTGAGATGCGCGATCGAGACGATGGCGACGCGCGGCTTGCCTTCCGGCGTGTGCAGCAGGTTGGCCACGTCGAGCGGCTCGCCCTCCAGCCAGGCGCCGAAGCCGGGGGCGGCCAGCAGGTTGTTCAGCGCCATCGCGAGCGCGAACCGGTCCTTGGACGGGAAGAACGCGTCCAGGTCGAGCACGCCCACGCGCTTCACCGGCGGTGTCTGGATCTGCTGGATCAGCCCGGCCAGATCGAGCTCCTGCCCCTGGCGCCACGCGGTGTCGAGGATGGTGGCGATCAGGATGTGCTCGCGGCTCTTGATCGGGTCGGCGTCGATGCCGAGGAGGCCGAGCAGGCTGGTGGCGGTGGTGCCGATGCGCTCGCGCAGCAGCTCCTCGTCCTCGCGGATGGCGGGCGGCGGGGCCGCGAACGATTTCAGGATCGAGAGCGGGATCCCCGCGTTGCTGCCAGGCGTGTACACCGCGAAGTCGGCCGCGTCGCGCAGGCGCTGGATGCGCGCGCCGTCCTCGCCCCAGGACGCGAGCCCCTTCTGCCACAGCTCGGCCTGCTGGCGCGCGTAGTCGTCCACCGAGAGGTTCTTCCGGCGCGCGTCGTCCTCGTTGACCCAGGGGCGGAAGTCCTCGGGCTGGAGCCCGGGGAAGGTGAGGAGCAGGTTGGCGAGATCGCCCTTGGGATCGATGAGGATGGCCGGGATGCCGTCGATGGCCGCTTCCTCGATCAGCGCCAGGCAGAGGCCGGTCTTGCCGCTGCCGGTCATCCCGACGCAGACCGCGTGGGTGACCAGGTCCTTCGAGTCGTAGAGGATCAGGCCGTCCTGCGCCTTCTTCTGCTGCCAGTCGTAGGGCCGGCCCAGGTAGAAGACGCCCAGCTTCTCGAAGTCGGCCGCGTTCGGCATGAGCTCCTCGCCGTCCCGCGCTAGAGCGCGCGCTTGACGAACACGCCGCCCTTCACGATCGCGTGGATGTGGGCGGTGTTCTGGAAGACGCGCAGGTTCTTGAGCGGGTCGCCGTCCATTACGAGCAGGTCGGCGTACTTGCCGGGCTCGACCGAGCCGATGCGATCCGTCATCCGGAAGATCTCCGCGTTCACCATGGTGGCGGAGAGCAGCACCTCCATCGGCTTCATCACCTGGCCCTTCAGCTCGAACTCCATCGCGCGCTGGGACTGCATGTCGCCCAGGAGATCCGAGCCCGAGCCGATCTTGCAGCCCGCGCGGTAGGCGTGGGTGAGGCCCTCCAGGCTCTTCTCGAGCGCCAGGTTGATCTTCTGGATCTGGTGGTCGCCGATGCCGTAGTTCTTCCCCTCGCGCGAGATGGCCTCGTAGGTGACCATGGTCGGCACGAGATAGGCGCCCGCTGCCTTGATCGCCTGCGCGCCGGCCTCGTCCAGCAGGTTGCCGTGCTCGATGCAGCGCACGCCGGCCTGGATCGCGTTGCGGATCGCGGAGCCCGAGTAGGCGTGGGCCAGCACGTACTTGCCGACCGCGCGCGCCTCCTCCACCGCGGCGCGCATCTCGTCCACCGTGTACTGGGTGGTGTCGAGCTCGTCGCCCGGCGACATGGCGCCGCCCGAGGCCATGATCTTGATCTGATCCACGTCGTGGCGGAGGTTCTCGCGCGCGGCCTTGCGGACCTCGTCGGCCCCGTCGGCGATCACGCCCGCCATCCCCACGCAGCAGTCCACCGGCTCGATCCACTCCGAGCGCCGCCGCTTGTCGGCGTGGCCGCCGGTCTGCGACAGCGGCCGGCCCGAGACCAGCATGCGCGGGCCCGGGTAGAGGCCGGACTCGGCCGCCTCGCGAAAGCCGTAGTCGGCGCCGCCCGCGTCGCGCACGGTGGTGAAGCCCTGCATCAGGCACTGCTCCATGCGGCGGAGCGCCTTGGCCGCGATGAGGCTCGGCGGGTTGTGGCGATGCTGCTCGGGGATATTGCCCTCGACGGCGCAGACGTGCACGTGGGCGTCGGTGAGCCCCGGCATGAGCGTGCGGCCCTTGAGGTCCACGGTGTCCACCTTGCCGGGCAGGGGCCCGACCTTGCCCGAGGGGATCACGTCCTTGATGCGCTCGCCTTCCACCACGACCGCGGCACCCTCCATGGGGTCCTTGCCGGTGCAGTCGATCAGGAACGCGTTGGTGAAGACCGTGATCGCCATGGAGCGCCTCCGGGACTCTGGGTTAGAGGGGCCAGCGGCGGGATTCTAGCAGGCTTTCCCATGACGCGGAGTGCCAGGAGGCCTGTCTGGCCGGCGGGCATTCTGCCCTCGGCCCGAGCCCGGCCTCTCGTCCCCAAATCATTGATCTGACGGCAAGGAGCGGGTGGCACGCGGCATGCCTTCCTGTCCGTGGGACCGCCGACCGGAGGGTGCGCGTGAGCGCGCCGAGCGAGGTGACACCATGCCGATGGATAACTGGTACGACCTGGCGATTCGCGAGCTGTCGGACCTGACCGATCTCGCCAAGGAGAAGCTGGCCGAGGCCGAGCAGGCGCTGCCGGAGCCGGCGCCCGACGCCCTGGATGAAGAGACGCCGGCGCCCCCGGCGGCGATGCCGCCCCGCCCGAGTTGACGAGGATTTGACGGGCCTGTGACATCCCGTCCGCGCCGGCGCCTACCCTCGAGGCCAGCAGCACCCACTCTCAGCGAGGGAGGCCTCTCATGCGGCGATGGATGCAGGTGGCGGCGGTGGCGCTCGTGGCGGCGGTGCCCGTGGTTGGGTACGCGCAGACGCCGAGCGGCGACAAGATGATGAAGGACGAGAAGATGATGAAGGACGACAAGATGAAGATGGACGACAAGATGAAGCACGACAAGATGATGAAGGACGAGAAGATGAAGAAGGACAAGATGATGAAGGACGACAAGATGATGGGCAAGGACAAGATGGAGAAGATGGACAAGAAGTAACGCGGCCGAGCGCGTCCAGCGAGCGCCGGGTCGCCCCCGGCGCTCGCCGCCATCACCCGCGCGGGGCTACCGCGCGAGCTTCGCCTCGTACATCCAGATGCGCTCGTCGGCGCGCGGCGTCCACTCGATCCAGTTGGCCACGCCGTAGAGGTCGTGCTGCTGCCAGAGGAAGACCCACGGCGCCTCGTCCCGCACGATCTGCTGGATGTCGGCCCAGGCCTCCAGCCGCTTCCTGGGATCCACGATCGTCACCGCCTGGTTGATCTTGGCTTCGAGCGCCTCGTTGTTGCCGTAGGACGAATAGGTCTGCTTGCCCAGGAAGAGCTGCTCGATGGTGTTCTGCGCGTCCAGGGCGGGCCCCCAGCCCAGGAAGAACATGTCGCCCGTGGTGCGGTTCTTGATCTTGTCGAGGTGCGTGCCCCACTCGTTCACCACCACGTTGGTCTTGATACCGACGCGCTGGAGCTGGGCCGCGATGGCGAGCGAGACGTCCTTGTCGAGCGGGTAGCGTCCCGACGGCGTGTCCAGCGTGAGCTGGAGCTTGGTCGGGTCCACGCCCGCTTCCTTGAAGAGGGCCTGGGCCTGCGCCGGGTCGTACTTCCAGCACTGGGGCTTCGGCGAGTAGTCCACGTTGATCGGGGAGAGCGAGCCGCACATCTTGGTGGCCCGGCCCTTGAGCACCTGCTGGATCAGCTCATCGACGTTCACGGAGTGGCTGATCGCCTTCCGCACCCGGATGTCCTGCATCGGCCCGGGCTTGAGGTTCACCAGCGCCAGGTAGTTGATGCGCGAGGACACGGTGGCCCGCAGCCGCGCCTTGCCGCTCTTCTCGAGCATCTCCACGTTCTGGGGGGGCACGTCCTTCATGATGTCGATCTCGCCCGCCAGCAGCGCGGCGAGCCGGGCGCTGAACTCGGGGATGAACCGGAAGGTCACCCGGCTCGCCGCGGCCGGGCTCTGCCAGTAGTCCGGGTTGCGCTCCACCACCAGCTTCTCGTCGCGCGCCCACTGCACGAACCGGAAGGCCCCGGTGCCGATCGGCTTGGCGGCCAGGGCCTGCGCGCCCTGGTCCTTGAGGGCCTTGGGCGGCATCGGCAGGAAGTCGCTGCCCGCGATGCGGTCGATGAGGCCCGGCCAGGGCTTCTCGGTGACGAGGCGGACGGTGTAGTCGTTGACGATCTGGACTTCCTTCACGAGGGCCCAGCGCGGCATGTAGTGGGTCTTGTTCGCGGGGTCCTTGATGTAGTCCATGGTGGCCTTCACGCTCTGCGCGTCGAAGACCTCGCCGTTGTGGAACTTCACGTTCCGGCGCAGGGCGAACTCCCATGTGGTGTCGTTGACCACCTTCCAGCCGGTGGCCAGCATCGGCGACGGCTTGTAGGTCTTGGGATCGCGGTCCACCAGCCGGTCGTACATGTGCTCGACCATGTTGTTGGTGGTCCAGTCCACGATCGTGTTGGGCAGGAGCGTGCGCGGCTCGGCCGCGAAGGCCACCACGACCTCCTTGGCCTGGACCCGATCCTGGGCGGGGGCGGACGCCGCGAGGCCGAGCAGCACGGCCAGCGCGGTCAGTAGCGTCGTGAATCGCCTCATGACAGCCTCCTCGTTGGTTCGATGTTCAGACGCGGAACTTCGGATCCAGCACGTCGCGCAGCCAGTCGCCCACCAGGTTGATGCCGAGCGCGGTCACCGCGAGCGCGGCGCCCGGGAACGCGGCGAGCCACCAGGCCACGTAGAGATAGTCGCGGCTCTCCGAGAGCATGCTGCCCCAGGCCGGCGTCGGCGGCTGCACGCCGAAGCCCAGGAACGAGATGGCGGCCTCGGCCACGATGAACTGGGCGAACTGGAGACTGCCCACGATCACGATGGATGGCGCCACATTGGGCAGGATGTGCCGGAAGAGCAGCCGCGCCCGGCCGAGCCCCAGGGCCTGGGCCGCGTGCACGAACTCGCGCTCCTTCACCGACAGGACCTCCCCACGGACGACGCGAGCATACACGACCCAGCCCGCGACTGACAAACTCACGATGATGTTGCGCAATCCGAGCCCCACGATCGCGTTGATGGTCAGCGCGAGCAGGATGAACGGAAAGGAGAGCTGCACGTCGGCCACCCGCATGACCACCGCGCCGAGCCAGCCCTCGTAGTAGCCCGCGAGGAGGCCCGCGAGCCCGCCCACCACCGCGGTGAGCAGGACGCAGCAGAGCCCGATGAAGAGCGCCACGCGCGCCCCGTAGAGCACGCGGGCGAGCAGATCGCGGCCGAGCTGGTCGGTGCCGAGCGGGTGGCCCGGCGTGCCGGGCGGCTGGAGGCCGATCGCGAAGTCGCTCTGCAACGGATCCTGGGCGACCAGGATCGGCGCCGCCACCGCGGCCACCACCACCAGCGCGGCGATGATGAGCCCGAGGACGCCGCGGCCGTGCCGCCGGAGGAAGGTCTTCATCGTATCGGCCTGGGCGCGCTCACGCGCGGGCCGCCCGCGTGCGGGTGCGCGGATCGAGCCAGCCGTAGAGCAGGTCCACCACGAGATTGATCAGGGTGTAGGTGACCGAGAAGATGAACACCGCGGCGAGCACCACCGGGAAGTCGCGATTGAGCAGAGCCTGCACGGTGAGCCGCCCGAGCCCGGGCCAGGCGAAGATGGTCTCGGTGATGACCGCGCCGCCCAGGAGCTGGCCGGTGTCGAGGCCGGCGAGGGTCACGATCGGGATCGCCGAGTTCTTGAGCGCGTGCTTGGCGATGACGACCCACTCGGCGAGGCCCTTGGCGCGCGCGGTGAGCACGAACTCCTCGTTGAGCGTGTCGAGCACGGAGGAGCGGGTGAGCCGCGCCATGCGCGCGGCGTAGAACGAGGCCAGCACCACGCACGGCATCACGAAGTGGCGCGCGCCGCCGGTGCCCCCGGTGGGCAGCCAGCCGAGCTTGACCGAGAAGAGGTAGATCAGCATGAGGCCGAGCCAGAAGCCGGGGACGGCCTGGCCCAGCACCGCGGCGCCCATGCCGAAGAAGTCGAAGAGCGAGCCGCGCCGGACCGCCGAGAGCACGCCCACCGGCACCGCGATCAGGAAGGTGAGGGCGAGCGCGGCGAGCGCCAGGTAGAGGGTGGCGGGTAGGCGCTGCAGGACGAGGCCGAGGGCGTCCTGCTTGTAGCGCAGGGATTCGCCGAAGTCGCCGCGGATCGCACGACTGATGAATCGACCGTACTGGACCGCCACCGGATCGTTGAAGCCCAGGCGCTGGCGGAACTCGGTGAGGTCTTTGGCCTGGATGTCCATGGGCAGGAATAACAAGACTGGGTCCCCGCCCAGGCGCATCAGGAAGAAGACGGCGGTCAGCGAGAGGAACACGACCAGCACGGTCTGCCCGAGTCGCGACAGCAGGTAGGCGCGCACGCCGGGAGTATATAGTGGCCGGGTGTCTCTGGCCCGGGACCTGTCCGTATCGGCGGTGACCGCCGGCTTCGTGACCGTGCTGGTGGGATTCGCCAGCTCGGCGGTGATCGTCTTCCAGGCCGCGGGCGCGGTCGGCGCGACCCCGGCCCAGGTCAGCTCGTGGATGCTCGCGCTCGGCCTCGGGATGGGGCTGACGTGCGTGCTGCTCTCGCTCCGCTACCGGGCGCCGGTGGTCACGGCCTGGTCCACCCCCGGGGCGGCCCTGCTCGTCACCAGCGCGGCGGGCCTCACCATCGAGGAGGCCACGGGCGCCTTCCTGGTCTCGGCGGCGCTGATCACGATCGCCGGCTTCTCGGGCTGGTTCGAGCGGGCGATGGACCGCATCCCGGTGGCGATCGCCGCCGGCATGCTGGCGGGCGTGCTGCTGCGCTTCGGGCTCGACGTGTTCCTGGCCATGCGGACCCGCTTCGCGCTCGCCTTCGGCATGTTCGCGGTCTACCTGGTGGCGCGGCGGCTGGCCCCGCGCTACGCAGTGATCGCGGCCCTGGCGGTGGGCGTGGCGCTGGCCGCCGGCCAGGGCCTGCTGCGCATGGACGAGGCGCGGCTGGCGCTGGCGGCGCCGATCTGGGTGACGCCGCGCTTCACCGTCGGCGCGCTGATCGGGGTGGCCCTGCCGCTCTTCGTCGTGACCATGGCGTCCCAGAACGTGCCCGGCGTGGCGGTGATCCGCGCCTCCGGCTACGCGGTGCCGATCTCGCCGATCATCGGCTGGACCGGGCTGGCCAATCTCGCGCTGGCCCCCTTCGGGGGCTTCGCGCTGAACCTGGCCGCCATCACCGCCGCCATCTGCATGGGCCGCGAGGCGCACGAGGATCCGCGCCGCCGCTACGTGGCGGCCATGGCCGCCGGCTGCTTCTATGCGGTCGTCGGCCTGTTCGGGGCGACCGTCGTCGGGCTTCTTCGCGGCCTTCCCGCGCGAGCTGGTCGCCGCCATCGCCGGGCTGGCCCTCTTCGCCACCATCGGCAACGGGCTGGCCGCGGCGCTCCGCGACGAGAATCAACGCGAGCCGGCGCTCGTCACGTTTCTGGTGACCGCGTCCGGGGTGACCCTCTCGGGCGTCGGCTCCGCGTTCTGGGGACTGGTGGCGGGGGTCGTGACCCTTGGAATACTGCGGGCGGGCAGCCGTCGCGGCTAGCCCGACCCGGGAGGAGCAAGGCGGCATGGCAATCGGCTGGGCGAGAATCGGTCGGCGGTGGTGCCCGCGGTCATCGTGGGGCTCTGCCTGGTGGTGGGCCTCGCGATCGGCGGCTACTTCGTCGGCAAGGGGGCCATGCGCTTCCGGTCCGACAGTCGTGTCGTCACGGTGAAGGGCCTGGTGGAGCGGGAGGTCAAGGCGGATCAGGCGGTCTGGATGCTCGGCCTGCGCCGGGCCAGCGAGAGCCTCCAGGACGCGCACACCCGCATCAGCGCGGACCGCGACGCGGCGGTCGCCTTCCTGCGCAAGCAGGGCTTCGCGGAGGCGGAGATCGAGCGGCAGCCCACCCGCACGGTGGACAAGCTCGCCCGGGAGTACGGCCAGCCGCAGGCCGCCGACCGGTTGCGCTACGTGGTGACGACCTCGGTGGTCGTGAAGACCCCCAACGTGGACCTGGTGCGGACCGCGGTCGGGGCGACCGAGGAGCTGCTCAAGGCCGGCGTGATCCTGGACGGCGAGCGCGAGGGCGCGGCCAACCCGCGCTACGTGGTCTCCAAGTTCAACGACCTGCGCCCTCAGCTCCTGGCCGACGCCACCAAGAACGCCCGGGCGACGGCGCAGCAGTTCGCGGCCGACTCGGGGGCGCAGGTGGGTGTCATCCGCTCCGCCAACCAGGGCTCGATCCAGATCTTCGGGATGGACGGCAACGACGAGTCGGGCCCGTTCAGCCCGACCAGCACGCCGATGAAGCGCATCCGGGTGGTCAGCACCTTCGAGTTCGAGCTGCGCTAGTGAAGTACTGGGAGGACTTCGCGGTGGGGGAGATCATCGAGCTCGGCTCGTGCTCGATCACGGAGGCCGACGTGCTCGCCTTCGCGCGGAAGTACGATCCGCAGCCGTTTCACACCGACCCGGAGGCGGCGCGGCGGAGCATCTTCGGCGGCCTCATCGCGAGCGGCTGGCACACCTGCGCCCTCCTGATGCGCCTCTCGGTGGACGCGAATCGTCGAGAAGAGGCGGCGGCCACCGGGTCGCCCGGCCTCGACTCCTGCCGCTGGCTCAAGCCGGTGCGGCCGGGCGACGTGCTCACCGGCCGCACCGAGGTGCTCGAGACCTGGGCCTCGCGCAGCAAGCCGATCGGCTTCATCCGCCGCCGCAACGAGCTGATCAACCAGCATGGAGACGTGGTCGTGTCGATCGTGGGGATCACCATGTACCGGCGGCGTCCGGCGGCGGCATGAAGTACTTCGACGACGTGCAGGTCGGCGACGTCATGCGCTTCGGGCGCTACGAAGTCACCCGGGAGGAGATCGTCGAGTACGCCCGTCAGTTCGACCCGCAGCCCTTCCATCTGGACGAAGACGCGGCGAAGGCCAGCATGTTCGGCGGGCTCATCGCGAGCGGCTGGCACACCGGGGCCATGTTCATCCGGATGGTGGTCGAGCACATGACGCCCGTGCACGCCACCTCGGGGGCCATGGGCTTCGACGATCTCAAGTGGATCCGGCCGGTGCGCCCGGGCGACGTGCTCTCGGTGGAATCGGAGATCCGCGAGAAGATCGAGTCCCGGAGCCGGTCCGACCGGGGGACCGTGAAGATCGAGAGCCGGATCATCAACCAGCAAGGCGAGATCGTGATGAGCCTCGTCTCGCTGGTGATCTACCTGCGGAGGTGACCATGCGAGGCCTCGTTGCCTTCAACCTGTGGCAGTGGATCGACGACAACCGCGCCACCTTCGAGCCGCCGGTCGGCAACAAGGTGATCTGGGAGGATTCGCAGTTCACCGCGATGATCGTCCGCGGACCGAACGCCCGCCGCGACTTCCACGTGGACCCGTCCGACGAGATCTTCTATATGCTGCGGGGCGCGATGCGCCTCGAGTTCATGGAGGACGGCCGGCGGCACGAGCGGATCATCCGCGAGGGGGAGCTCTGCCTGCTGCCCGCGCTCGTCCCGCATTCGCCCCACCGCCCGGGCGACACCTGGGGCCTGGTGGTGGAGGTCAAGCGCCGGCCCGAGCAGACCGAGTCGCTCCTCTGGTACTGTGACCGGTGCGATCGGCTCCTCCATGAGGTCACGATGCACGTGGCCGACATCGAGCGGGAGCTGAAGGCGGCCATCGAGCACTTCGACGCGAGCCTCGCGCTCCGCACGTGCTCCGGCTGCGGGCACGTGCAGCCGGATCGGGCGCCGCTCGTCGCCCGCGTGGACCAAGGTCCAATATCGGCCCGCAGGCCATCAGAACCAAAATGACTGTGGAGGACCACTCCATGAAACCCACTCTGCTGGCCGCATTCGCGGCTTTCTTCCTGTTCTCCGGCCTCACCCCGGCGCTGGCGCAGCGGGACGATGTGCTGGTCCAGGACGGTCTGCGGCTGCCCCGCTCGCATCAGTACGAGCAGTACAACCTCGAGACCGCCAGCTACGGGGTCGTGAGAATCGGCAGCGTCGCCGATCTTGTGCGGCAGGGCACGTGGATCTACGACCGCACCGCGCAGGAGTGGGTTTCGCACCCGTCGGTGGGTACTCCCAGCCGGCAGTACGCCGTCTCGGGCCGTGATTCTCGCCGGGAGGCCTCGGTGTCTGACCGCGGTGTGCTGGTCCAGGACGGCCTGCGGCTGCCTCGCTCGCACCAGTACGAGCAATACAATGCCGAGAATGCGAGCTACGGGGTCGTGAGAATCGGTACCGTCGCCGATCATGTGCGGCAGGGCGCCTGGATCTACGACCGCACCGCGCAGGAGTGGGTCTCACACCCGTCGGTGGGCACTCCCAATCCGCAGTACGGCGGCTTCGACCGGCGGTTTCGCCGCTGAGGTCGCTCCTGGGGCCGGGGCGTTTCCGGGCGGCGGGCTACCCCTCCCGGTACCAGTAGGGCAGGGACCAGAAGTCGACCTCGTAGGGGTTGTGCGCGAACCCCCGCAGCCGGTTCGACATGGCCGACGCCTTGGCGGTGAGCGCGATGGGGATGATGATGCCGCTCTGGACCACGAGGTCGTTCATGCGGATGAAGATCGCCGCGCGCTTGACCGGGTCCACCTCGGTCTCCGCCTGCCGGTAGAGCCGGTCGTACTCCTCGTTGCGGAACCGCCAGACATTGAACCGGTTCCAGTTGTTCTCCTTGGTCGCCACGTCCGCCGAGGTGAAGACCCGCATGAGCCGCTCGGGATCGGGCGGCCCCATCAGGTACGTCATGAGCTGGAGATCGGCGTAGAAGTGCGTGTAGGTATCGGGATTGGCGGGGTCCGAGGAGTAGAACGACGAGGCGACCACCGCCTTCAGCTCCATCTCGATACCGGCCTTGGCGGCCGCCTGCTTGATGACGGCCTGGATCTTCTGGGCCTGCGCGTTGCTGACGGTCTGGAACACCATCTTGAGCCGCTTGCCGTCCTTCCCCCGGACCCCGTCGGCGCCGCGCTTCCACCCGCCCGCATCGAGGAGCTGGTTGGCCTTGTCGATGCTGAACTCCCACCGGATGTTCTTCGAGCGGAAGCGCTCCGGGTAGTTGATCCAGTTGGGGGCGACCTGCCCGAGACGGCCGAGGATCTGCTCCTGGATCCCGGCGCGGTCCACGAGAAGGGCGAGCGCGCCCTTCACGGCCGGGTCCGTCAGGAAGGGGTGCACCGACTTGACGCTCGCGCGCTCGCCGTCCACCTCCGTCCACGGGTCGCTCTGGTTGAGCTGGACGTGGGTGATCCGCCCGCCGAACGCGATGGCCACCTTGCCCTTGCCACCCTGCTCGAGCCGCTGGAGGACGTCATCGTCGATGTTCGCGATTCCCACCGCGTAGTCGTATTCGCCGGTCTGCAGCACGGCGCGCGCCGCCGAGACCGCGTCGCCGCCGCCCTTGACCTCGATCGTGTCGAAGAACGGCCGGTTGGCGACGTGGTAGCCGGGAAAGAGCTCGGCCTTCAGCAGATCGCCCGGCTTGAAGTCGACGAACCGGTACGCGCCCGTCCCCACCGGGTTGAGATTGTTCGGCGCCTCCCGCGCCTTGGCTCCCTTGTACGGCTCGAAGATGTGCCGGGGAATGAGGAGGCCGGTGGTGAGCCAGTACGGGGTCGGCTGGGTGAAGACGCATCTCACGGTGTGGGAGTCGAGCGCCTCCATCTGCTTGACGTTCTTGTAGACGCCGAACCAGGGCGAGCCGGTGGCGGGATCCGCCGCGAACTCCCAGTTGAAGACCACGTCGCCGGCGGTGAACGGCTTGCCGTCGTGCCACTGCACGCCGCGCTTCAGCTTGAACGTCACCGACATCCCGTCCTTCGCCACGCCGCCGTTCCTGAGGCTCGGGACCTCCTGGGCCAGCACCGGCACCAGGGTGCCGCTGGGATCGAACGCCACGAGCGACTCGTAGAAGATGTTGCAGACGTTCCAGTCCTTGAGACCGACCGCGATCTGGGGGTTGAGCAGGACGGGCGCGTCCCACGAGAGCACCTTGAGCTGGCCGCCGCCCCCGCGCTTCGTGGGCGTGAACGGCGGACGGGTCTGGGCCCGCGCGGCGCCGACGCCGGCGAGCATCTGGCCCGCGAGGGGCGCGGTGAGGCCGACGCCGACCATGGTCCGGACGAACGCGCGCCGTGAGAGACGCCCGGCCCTGACGTCGTCGAGAAGCTTCCGGATGTCCCGCTCGTTCATGGCTGTCTCCTTGATGCCGCGACGGGAGGACGTCGTCCGGCCCAGGGCTCCGCCGCCTCGAGCTGGGCGCCCAGGCGGAAGAGCGTGGCTTCGTCTCCGAAGGGCGCGGCGAACTGGATGCCGATGGGCAGACCGGTCCGGGACCAGCCGAGCGGCACCGACATCGCCGGGGTCCCGGCGTGGTTGAAGAGCGACGTGAAGCCGATGGCGCCCAGGATCGCGCGCGTGTACCCCTCGACGTCGTCGGTCATCATGTCGAGGACGCCGAGCGGATAGGGCGGCTGGCACATCGTCGGCGAGAGCAGGATGTCGTACCGGGTGAAGAAGCGCCCGACGATCCGGCCGGTGCGGTGGATCACGCCGATGGACCGCGCATAGTCGGCCGCGCGTGCGGTGTGGCCGTCCATGGCGCGCGCCCAGGTGAGTCGCTCGACGTCGCCGGCGGTTAGCTCGCGGCCGAGGGCGGCGGCGCGGGCCTCGAGGGACGCGCGGACATTGGCGCCGACGACGATGAGGCTCGCCTCGCCCAGGACCTTGGCGTTGATGTCCGGCGTGGCCTCCTCCACGTGGTGGCCGAGCCGCTCGCACAGCCGCCCGGCCGCGAGCGCCGCCTCGACGCATTCGGGGTGGACCGGCTGGCCGTTCCAGGGGCGGGTCGTGATGGCGATGCGCAGGCGTCCCGGGTCGCGGCCGACTTCGTCGAGGAAGGGCCGCGCGGGCGGCGGCGCCCAGTAGGGGTCGCCGATGTCGGGCCCGGACGTCGCGTCGAGCAGCGCCGCGCTGTCGCGCACGGTCCGCGTGACGGCGTGGCCGACCGAGGCGCCGCCCCAGCCCTCGCCCGCATCCGGGCCCATGGGATTGCGCGCCCGCGTCGGCTTGAGCCCGAAGAGCCCGCAGCAGGACGCCGGGATCCGGATCGAGCCGCCGCCGTCGGTGGCGTGCGCCATCGGCACCATGCCGGCCGCGACGGCGGCCGCCGAGCCCCCGCTCGAGCCGCCCGCGCTGTGACCGAGGTTCCACGGGTTGCGCGTCGGACCGAACAGGCGCGGCTCGGTCGAGGCCGCGAGCCCCATCTCCGGCGTGTTGGTCTTGCCGAAGATGACGAGCCCGGCGCGACGGAGCCGCGCGGTGATCTCGCTGTCATGGTCCACGACGAAATCCTTGAAGAGCGCGCCGCCGAAGCTGGTCACCGCGCCCGCGTAGTGGGCGCCGAGATCCTTCAGGAGGTACGGCACCCCGGTGAACGGTCCCTGCGGGCAGGCCGGCGGCGACCGCCGCGCGCGCCTGGTCGTACAGGCGCAAGACCACCGCGTTGAGGTCCGGGTTGGTGGCCTCCACGCGCGCGACGGCCATGTCGAGCAGCTCGCCCGGCTTCACCTCGCCCCGGCGAACCAGATCGGCCAGCCCGAGGCCGTCGTAGCGGTCGAACTCGGCGGCATTCATCAGCGAACCGAGGCTGAGAAGATCCGGAGGTAGTTGCCCCCGATGATCTTGGCGGTGTCGGCGGGGGTGAAGCCGCCGCGGAGCATCGCGTCCACCAGGATCGTGAACCGGTCGTAGTCCGGGAAGAGGCCGGCGCTCGACGAGGCGTCGGTGCCGATGCTCACGTGATCCACGCCGACCACGTCCGCCATCTCCTTCAGCCCGTCCACGTAGAGCTCGGGCGTCGCGAAGAAGTGCCAGATCCCGATGGAGCCGCCGGTGTCGGCGAGGGCCCGCGCGTGATCCGGGGTGATCTGCCGCTCCACGAGCGGCGTCTCGCCCTGGGCCCGCGAGCCGCGCAGCGCGGTGTGCGAGAGCAGCAGCGGCCGGCTCGCGACCGCAGCGGCCTGCTTGACGGTGTCCGCGGTCGCGTGCGCCACGTCCACGACGACGCCCAGCCGGTTGCACGCGCGGATGACGTCGGCGCCGAACGGGGTGAGGCCGCCGTGCGTGACGGCCCCGGTCTGGAAGTCCCCGATGTCGTTCGGGGTGTAGTGGACGAGCTGCATGGTGCGCACGCCGCGCCGGTAGGACTCCTCGAGCCGCTCGAGCTTCCCCTCGACGAAGTCCAGGCCCTCGATGTCCAGGATGATGGCGGGCGCGCCCGCCCGGTGGGCCGCCTCGAGATCGGCGACGGTCAGGACGCGGCGGATCCCGTGCTTGGCGGTGAGCGTGTCGAGCCAGTCGAGGCGCTCCTGGTGGTACCGGTAGAGGAAGCCGGGCTCGGGCTCGCGCAGCGCGCGGAGCACGTTGCTGGCGTCGCGGCCCAGGATCGGCCCGTCCGGCACGTCGGCCAGGCAGAGGACCGCGATCCCGCCCGCGCGCATGCTGCGCGCGAGGTCGTCGCTCGGCCGCGCGGTGCGAGAGGTGACGCCGTTCGGGCCCGCGTGCGTGTGCACGTCGATCGAGACGTGGTCGCGGAGCAGCTGGCTCGCGGCCGCGTACGGGTGCACCGCCGCCCCCGCGGCCGGCGCGTCGGACCGTGGTCCCCGCGCAGCCGGCGAACATCGCGGAGGCGGTGGTGAGCAGCGTGCTCCACATCCATTCCCGACGGTCCCACGCGTGACCGCAGCAGTGCATGTCGCTCTCCTTCCCATCCCGGGCCACCGACCAACGCCGTGGACGGACCAAGGCGCAGTTCGGTACTCTACCACCCGCGATGAGACTTGGCTCCGGTCTGACGGTGGCGCGCGCGCGATGGCGGCCCGGCTCAAGGCCGGCGGCTTCGCCGATGCCGACATGCAGATCATCGTGACACAGTAGGGGCAGAGTTCCCTTGACAGATCGGGGGATTTCGCGCGATCACCGTCTTCACTCGACCGACGACGGGAGGACCCCTCCCATGAGCACCCCGCCTTACCCCGGCCGCATCGTGATGATGGGAGATCCGGATCGGAAGGTGGTCGCCACGGTGCAGCGGCGTCTCGTCGAGCGGGGCTGTGGCCCGCTCGAGGCCGGCGGCGTCTTCGACGCCAGGACTCGCGCGGTGGTGCGGCTGTTTCAAGCGCTTTTTCCCGACCGGACCGGCGTGGCGCTGGTCGTGGACGGCAAGGTCGGATCCCTGCAACGGCCGGAAGGTCGCGGCCATCAATCGCGGCTTCATCGACTACTCGAGACGCTAGAGGGACGTCATGCCGAAGAACATCGTCATCTGCGCCGACGGGACGGGGAACTCGACCATCAAGGGCCGCGGCACCAACGTCTTCAAGCTGTACGAGGCGGTGGACGAGAACGGGCACCACATCAACCCCGCCGCCCTCGAGGCCCAGGTGGCGATCTACCACGACGGGGTGGGGACCGAGAGCCTGAAATGGATCCGGATCGTCACGGGAGCCACGGGCTGGGGTCTGAGCCACAACGTCAAGCAGCTCTACGGCGAGCTGGCGCGCGTCTACGATCCGGGCGACCGCATCTTTCTCTTCGGCTTCAGCCGCGGCGCGTTCACGGTGCGCACGCTGGGCGGCCTCATCGCGACCTGCGGGATCCTCGACCTGAAGCGCTACGACACGAACACCGTGTTCGCCCGCGGGATCGACGAAGCCTATCGCGCGTACCGGCGGAAGTACCAGACGTGGCTCTCGCGCGTGGTGCGGGGCAAGCGCGAGCTCGACCCCGTCACGCTCCGCGCGCGGTTCTCCGTCAGCCACCCCACGCACGCGCCCGGGGGCGCCATCGCGATCCACTTGGTGGGCGTGTGGGACACCGTCGACGCCGTGGGCATGCCGTTCCGGATCACCGATGTGATCAACGCCCTCTTCTATCGCTTCAAGTTTCCCGATACCACGCTGAACGGTCAGGTGAGGAAGGCATGCCACGCCCTCGCTCTCGACGAGGCCCGGCGCAGCTTCCTTTCCGTTGCTGTGGGACCAGGCCCGCGAGACCGATCGCGCCCGCATCGAGCAGGTGGTTCGCGGGGGTCCATTCCAACGTGGGCGGCGGGTATCCGCGCCAGGGCATGTCCCTCGTCACCCTCGACTGGATGATGTCGAGGGCGGAGGCGGCCGGCCTGCGCTTCAACGCGGCGGAGCGTGACCTGTACCGCGGCCACGTGGCCGTGAACGACAAGCAGTACGACTCGCGCGCCGGCGCGGGCATGTTCTACCGCTGGCTGCCGCGGGACGCGGCGACCCTGTGCCGGGCCAACGCGGTTCCCCCTCGAGTCCATCGCACCGTCTTCGACCGCATCGCGCGCAACACGGAAGGGTACGCGCCGGGCACGATCCCCGCGGAGTTCGAGATCGTCAGCAGCACCTTGCCGTCCGCCCAGGCCCGCGAGGTCGAGGCGACCGTGAAGCAGGCGCACGCCGCCGCGCCGTCGCTCCTCGCCTCGCAAGGATCACTGCTGGCGCTCGGTCAGATCTCGTACTGGCTCCTGATCAGCGGACGCTCTGGCGGATGCCCATCGTCTCGGCGATCCTCGTCGTCACCCTCGTCGGGTCGTTCTGGCTCCAGTTCCACGTGGCGAACCGGCTCGATCGCCGCTACTCCGCGTTCTGGCATTATCTGCGGCTCCCGCTGCGCAAGGCGCTGGGGTTCTGACGCGGATCGGGAGGTTGACGGTGCCCGTCGGCCGGCCGGCCCGGCCGTGCTAGGCTGCCGGGGTGCCACAGCGTAGCGCGGCCGACCGCCCCAACCTGCTCGTCATCCTGATCGACGACCTGCGCTTCGACGAGTTCGGGGCGGGCGGGCACCCGTACATGCTGACCCCGCACGTGGATCGCCTCGCCCGCGAGGGCGCGATGTGCCTCAACGCGTTTCACACCACGCCGCTCTGCTCGCCCAACCGGGCGTCCATCGTGACCGGCCAGTACGCGAGCCGCCACGGCATCATCGACAATGTGGCGCGCGACGCGGCCAGCCACCGGCTGCCGAACTACCACCTGGAGCTGCAGCGGCTGGGGTACGAGACCGCGCACGTGGGCAAGTGGCACATGGGCAATGACGGCTCGCCGCGCGCGGGCTACGACCGCTGGGTGAGCTTCGACGGCCACGGCAAGCTCTTCGATCCGGAGCTGAACGTGGACGGCCGGCGTCAGGCGAGCCCGGGCTACGTGACGGACGTGCTGAACGCGGAGGCGGTGGCCTTCGTCGAGCGGCCTCGCGCGAAGCCCTGGAGCCTCTTCTTCGCCCACAAGGCGGTGCATCCGGACGCGCATCAGGCCGCGGACGGCACGCTCGACCTCACGCGCCACGGGGGCTACAAGCCGGCCGAGCGCCACCAGGATCTCTACCGGGGCTGCGTGTTCCCGCCGCGGCCGAACGTGCTGCCGCCCGACGAGGTCGTGCGGGCGAAGCCGGCCTGGGCGGAGGCCTTCCGGCTCAAGGCGACGGAGCGCGCGCAGGCGGTGCTCGCCGCGATCCACGCGGGGACGCAGGAGGAGATCCGCCTGCGCGCGGCCATGATGGCCTCGGTGGACGAGGGGATCGGCATGCTGCTCGACGCGCTCGAGCGCACCGGGCAGCTCGACCGCACCTGCATCCTCTTCCTGGGCGACAACGGCTACTTCTTCGGCGAGCACGCGCTCGGGCCGGAGCGGCGCTTCGCCTACGAGGAAGGGATCCGCTCGCCGTTCCTCGTCCGCTACCCGCCGCTGGTGCCGGCGGGCAGCCGGCCTGACGCGATGGTGCTGGCGCTCGACATCGCGCCCACCATGCTCGAGCTGGCGGGCGGGACGCCGGGCCCGCAGGTGCAGGGGCGCTCGCTGGTTCCGCTGCTCGGCGGCGGGCGCCCGGCCGACTGGCGCACGTCGTTCCTCGTCGAGTACTGGAGCGAGAACGCGATGCCCTGGCTGGTGGGGATGACCTACAAGGCGGTGCGCACCGAGCGGGCCAAGCTCATCCACTGGGTCAACCGCGACGGGGTGGACGAGCTCTACGACCTCGTCGCCGATCCCTACGAGCTGCGCAACCTCCATGACGAGCCGGCGCGCGCGCCCGAGCGGGACGCCCTCCGGCGCGAGCTCGCGCGGCTGGTCGCCGAGGCGCTCGGGCTCTGACCGATCAGCGCCCGCCCGCCCCCGCCGGGGCGCCCGGGTAGCTGACCGCGAGGCCCGCGCCCGCGTCGCTCTGGATGCCGTAGGGCGGGATCGGGTAGCGCAGGCCGTTCTTGCTCAGCGCGGCCAGGCCCTCCACGACCTTCGGGAGGAAGCGCGGGGGAATCGCCATCAGGAGCTCGTCGTCGGCCACGCCGCCGTAGCGGCGCTCCGCGTAGCAGGGGATGGTCAGCGCGGGCTCGCCGGTCTTGAGCGCCTTGCCCCAGGAATCCGCGCAGGCCGACTCCCCCACCGACGTGAACGACATCTTCTTGTAGCCGATCCACTGCAGCCCGTTGATGAAGAAGATCATCTGGCCCGGCGTGCCGTAGATGAGGCAGATGTCGGGCGGATCGAGGCGCCCGGAGGTGAGCGGCGCCACCGCCATCGCGTGGTACCGCCCGTGGGGCACGCAGTCCATCGCGTGCTGGTGAAGGCTCGCGTCCTCCTGGGTCTTGAACCACACGCCGGCCATGCGCTTGCCGGAGAGCCACTCGGGGTCCTGGGGATGGAGCCCGATGACCGCGCCGCACTGCGCGCCGATGAGATCCGCCATCGTGATGCCGACCGTCCAGCCGAGCTGGCGCGCCTGGGCCACGATCTGATCGGTGGTGTGCTTGCTCTTCGGCCGGCGGATCTTGGGGATGGCCTCCATCTCCTCGACGGTCTCGAAGAGCTTCATGCCGATGGGGATCGTGCGCAGGCGCAGGTACTGGTTGAGGCCGTTGACGATGGCGTCCCAGTCGTACTTCTCAGTGGTCATGGTGTTCCCTCCCAGGGATTTCTCATCGAACGACCGCGCGCTCGAGCTGGCCCAGATGGTTGTCGTCGTGGCCGGCCAGACTCGCCACCCACTCGCCGAGCTCCATGCGTCCGCGCGCCAGATGGATGCCGCCGCGTCGCCATTGCCGGGGGTCGAGCGCGTCGAGCAGGTCCACCACCTCGCGCCGGGGCCGTCGAAACGCCTGGAGCGCCGCGAGCCCATCGCAGCGCGCGTACTGGCGCTCCTCCGCCCACCGGTCCGGATCGAGCGGATGGCCGATCTCGCCGCCGATGCCCCAGGAGGCCAGCCCATCCGGGCTCGCGCCGAGCGTGAGGATCGGCGGATCCTCCACCGCGAGGATGGTCTGGAACCGGACCAGGAAGAGCTCCTCGACATCCCGAAGATGACACACGATTTCTTTCGGGGCCCAGCTCCGCGCGTCGGCGCGCCGCGACAGCGCCCGGTCGGCCTTGCCGTCCAGCAGGCGGGCCACCTCGTCGGGCGTGCTCCGGAGGCGCGCGACCCGATCGCCGACGGGGCGGGTGAGGTACTCCTCCATGGTCGGCATGGCGGTCGCCGGGCTCACGCCTACGACTTGAACTCCTGGTCCAGGATCTCGGTGATGAAGCGGTCGAGCGAGACGGGATAGAACCGGACATTGGGCGCGAGGATCACACCGGTATTGATGACTTCCCGCTGCGCGAGCTCGTCCAGCGCCCGCTCGACCTGGGCCTGGGGGTTGCGGTCCCAGCGCTGGATCTTGAGGTCCTCGCTCTCGAGCGTCACCTGGTGGCGATTGGAGTAGGCGAAGGAGAAGACCCGCGCGATCAGGGCCTCGTCCATCAGCTCGTTCTCCTTGAAGAGATCGCCGTAGGTCTGGCCCGCGCGCCCGGGAGCCAGCACCAGACGCGGGGAGACCTTGATCTTGCCGCGGATCTCCACCGACGAGGCCGGCTTCGCCTCCTGCGGGCCCACCAGGATGTAGGGCAGCACGTGGTAGCCCGCGATGATGCCGGCCACCGGCTTGCGCAGGATCTCGGTGGTCTCGAAGAGGTGCTTGAGGAACTCCGGGTCGTGCTGCTCGCCGAACATGAAGGCCCGTTACCCGCGGAACACGGAGACTTCCATGCAGTCGAAGCCGAAGTCGTGCTCGCGGCTCTCGTAGCGTCCGCCCGCGCGCACGTGGTCGAGATAGGGCTTCACGTCGCGCCGGAACATGCCGGTGTTGTCGGCCACGAGCAGGGCCCCCTTGCGCAGGCGCGGCTCCACCGCGCGCAGGTAGTCGAGGTAGTCCTCCTTCTTGGCGTCGAGCAGGAGGAAGTCCACCGGGCCGCGCAGCAGCGGCAGCACGCGCAGCGCGTCGCCCACCACGACCTTCACGCGGGAGCCGAGGCCGGCGGCGTCCACGTTGTACTCCACGAACTTGGCGAGGTAGGGATTCTGCTCCACGCAGGTGAGCCGCCCGCCGCGGGGCAGGTGGCCCGCCACGAGAATGGCGGAGTAGCCGAAGAGCGACCCGACTTCGATGCCCCGTTTGGGCTTGTGCTTGAGCAGGAGGCGGCGCAGCACGCGCCCCTTCTCGCGGCCGATCACCGGGAGGGTCCACTCCGTGACCGCTCGATCCATCAGCCGCAGCATGCGCGTGGCGGTCTTGGTCATGGGCGCGCGGGGATGCGCTCGCGCACCCCGTCGGGGAGCGGGTAGCGGCGGTCCCACTTGCCCGCCTTGACGAGCTGGCCGGGCAGCCCCCGCCCGACGATCTGCTGCACGCGCTTCGAGGTCTCGATCAGCGCGTCGAGATCCACGCCGGTCTCCACGTCCATCGCGTGCAGGCAGTGGATGAGGTCCTCGGTGCACACGTTGCCGGAGGCGCCGGGGGCGAAGGGGCAGCCGCCGAGCCCGCCGATGGAGGCGTCGAAGTGGGTCACCCCGTACTCCATCGCGGCCAGGATGTTCGGGATCGCCATCGCCCGCGTGTCGTGGGTGTGGAGCGTCCACTCGATGCCGGGGAAGCGCGGGACCAGGCGCTCGAGCACGCGGGCGACCTGCGCGGGATTGGCCATGCCGGTGGTGTCGGCCAGGCCGATGCCGCGGGCGCCCAGATCCACCAGGCGCGCGACCACCGATTCGAGGTGGTCCACCGGCACGTCGCCCTCGAACGGGCAGCCGAACGTGCAGGAGATGCCGGAGACCACCGGGACACTCGCGCGCCGGGCCACCTCTGCCACCGCGCCCAGCTTGGTGAGCGACTCCGCGATGGTCATGTTCACGTTGGCGAGGTTGTGGCTCTCGCTCGCCGAGACCACGGTGTGGATCTCGTCCACCCGTGCATCCACCGCCCGCACCGCGCCCTTGTCGTTGGGCACCAGCGCGGAATAGACCGTGCCGGGCCGCCGGGTGATGGCGGCCATGACCTCCGCCGCGTCGCGGAGCTGGGGGATCGCCTTGGGCGACACGAACGAGGTCACCTCGATGCGGGGCATCCCCGCCGAGGCCAGCCGGTTCACCACGTCGATCTTCTGGTCGGTCGGGATGAACTCGGGCTCGATCTGGAATCCGTCCCGCGTTCCCACCTCGCAGATGGTCACATGCTTGGGCAGCTTCATCGTGTCGTCTCCTGGGATGCTTCCCACTCGTCCTTGAGGATCTCACCCACCCAGGCGTCGTGCCAGCGGCCGTCCACGAAGTAGTGGTGGCGCAGCACCCCGGCCTGGCGATAGCCGGCCCGCTCGAGCCCGCGGCGGCTCGCCGCGTTGGCGAGGACCACCCGGGTGGTGATGGTCTCGAGCCCCAGCTCGCGGAAGGCGTAGCGGGTGCGCAGGCGCATGGCCTCGCCCGCGTAGCCCTTGCCCCACTCGTCCTTCTCGCCGATCACGATGCCGCTCTCGGCGCGGCGGTTGCGCCACTCGAGGTGCTCGAGCGCGGCGTTGCCGATCAGGCGGCCGTTTTGCTTGAGCACGATGGCCCACATCACCTGGGCCGGGTCCCGGCCCACCTGCTCCAGCCACTCCTCCTCCCACTTCGTGGTGAAGGGGAAGCGATAGAGCAGGTAGCGCGTCACCTCCATGTCCGCGAACCACCGCTGGTAGACCGGGAAGTACTCGGGCCGCGGCGGCTCGAGCCGGACGCGCTCGCCTTCGAGGATCGGCCCGAGCATGCCCTCAGTACGACCGGGGCATGCCGAGGACGTGCTCCCCGACGTAGGCGATGACCAGGTTGTTGTTGATCGGAGCGGCCCGATAGAGGCGCGACTCGCGGAACTTGCGCTCGATGTCGTACTCCTCCGCGAAGCCGTAGCCGCCGTGGCAGTCGATGCAGGCATTGCCCGCCTCGATGGCCGCCTCCGAGGCCAGGTACTTGGCCATGTTGGCCTCGGGGCCGCACGGGATGCCTGCGTCGAACATGCGCGCGGCCTTGGTGCGCATGAGATCCGCGGCCTCGATGTTCACGTGCGCCTTGGCGATCGGGAACTGCACGCCCTGGTTGGCCCCGATCGGCCGGCCGAAGATCACGCGCTGGCCCGCGTAGGCGACCGCCTTCTCGGTGAACCAGCGCGCGTCGCCGAGGGAGTCGGAGGCGACCAGGATGCGCTCCGCGTTCATGCCGTCCAGAATGTAGGAGAAACCCCGGCCCTCCTGGCCGATGAGGCTCGTGGCGGGGATCTCCATGTTGTCGAAGAAGAGCGCGTTGGTGGAGTGGTTCATCATCATCTTGAGCGGGCGCACGTCGAGTCCCTTGCCCTTGAGCTCCCGGATGTCGATGAGGAACACGCTGAGCCCGTCCGTCTTCTTCTTGACCTGGTCCACCGGCGTCGTGCGGGCCAGCAGCAGCATGAGATCGGACTGCAGCACACGCGAGATGAACATCTTCTGCCCGTTGACCACGTAGCGGTCGCCCTTCCGGACCGCGGTGGTCTGGAGCTTCGTGGTGTCCGAGCCCGCGTTGGGCTCGGTCACGCCGAAGGCCTGCAGGCGCAGCTCGCCGGCCGCGATCTTCGGCAGGTACTCGAGCTTCTGCGCCTCCGTGCCGTGCCGGAGCACGGTGCCCATGATGTACATCTGGGCGTGGCAGGCCGCCGGATTGCCGCCCGCCCGCCCGATCTCCTCGAGGATGAGCGCGGCCTCCATGATGCCGAGCCCGCCGCCGCCGTACTCCTCCGGGATGAGCACCGCGAGGTAGCCCGCCTTGGTCAGCTCGCTGACGAAGGCTTCCGGGTACTCGCGCTTGGCGTCGAGCTCGCGCCAGTACTCGGCCGGGTACTGCTTGCAGAGGTCGTAGACTGCCGCCTTCAACGCCTTCTGCTCGTCGCTCAGCGTGAACGTCATGTCGGCCATGCTCATCTCCCGGTGAACCGTGGCTTGCGCTTCTCGTTGAACGCGCGGACGCCTTCGAGGCGATCGTCGGTGGTGACCGTGTTGTTGTAGGCCTCGATGGCCAGGATCATGCCGGTCTCGAGATCGGTCTCGCCGCCCCGGCCGATGGCCTTCTTGGCCTGGCGCACCGCGAAAGGGCCGTTGTCCGCGATCGTCCCGGCGATCTCGAGCGCCCTGGCCCGCGCCTGGCCGGCGGGCACCACGTGGTTGACGAGCCCGATGGCCTTGGCCTCGCGCGCGTCCACGCGGCGGCCGGTGAAGATCATCTCCTTGGCCATGGGCGCGCCCAGGATGCGCGGCAGGAGCTGGGTGCCGCCGATGCCCGGGAAGATGCCGCGCGTGACCTCGGGGACCGCGAACACCGCGGTCTCGCCGCAGACCACGAAGTCGGAGAGCACGGCCAGCTCGCAGCCGCCGCCCATCGCGAAGCCCTCGACCGCCGCGATCACCGGCACCGGGCAGTGCAGCACGCGCGCGGCCGCGGTCTCGAAGATCACATGCTGGGCGCGCCAGGTCTCGTCGCTCATGCCCTCGCGCTCCTTCAGGTCGCCGCCCACGCAGAAGGCCTTGGTGCCCGCGCCGGTGAAGACCACCGCGCGCACCGCGCGGTCGCGGTGGAGCTCGTCGAAGCAGCGCAGCAGGTCCTCGCCCATCGCAGTGTTCATCGCGTTGAGCGCCTCGGGCCGGTTCAGCTCCACCGTGACCACGTGGCCCTCGGCGGAGGTCGCGACGTTCAGCGTCTTATAGTAGCTGGATGACATGGCGCTCCACGAGCCCCTGGATGGCGGCGTGATCGTAGCCCAGCTCGGCCAGCACCTCGGCCGAGTGCTCCCCGAGCAGCGGTGGCACGCGCGTGGCGGGCGGCCGCTCGCCGTCCCACTTGATCGGCAGCGCCACCGGGCGGTAGTCGGGCAGGCGCGGATGCTTCACCGCCGCCAGCATGCCGCTCGCCTCCGTCTGCGGCTCGGTGGCGACCTGGTCCATGGTGGACACGCGCGCCGACGGCACGCCCGCCCGCTGGAGGCGGCCCAGCAGCTCGTCCGCGGTCATGGTCCGCGTGACCCGGGCCAGGGCCTCCTGCAGGGCCACGCGGTGCTCCACGCGCCGCGGGTTGTCCACGAAGCGCGGATCGCGGGCCAGCGCCGGCACCTCGAGCGCGCCGGTCGCCTTCACGAAGAGGGCGTCCGAGCCGGCCGCGATCATGACCCACCCGTCCACGACCGGGAAGGCCTCGTAGGGCACGATCATCGCGGTGCCCGAGCCCTGAGGCCGCGGGATCTCGCCGGTGGCGAAGTAGTGACTCATCTGGAAGACCGACCACGCGAGCGCGGTGTCGAAGAGCGCGGTGGTGACCTCGGCGCCATGGCCGGTGCGGTCGCGCTCGCGCAGGGCGGCGAGGATGCCCATCACCGCCCACATGCCGGTGCCCATGTCCACCACCGAGACCGGCACGCGCGCGGGCGGCTGATCGGGATGGCCGTTGATGGACATGATGCCGCCGTAGGCCTGCATCAGCGGATCGTAGCCGGGCCGGTCCTTCAGCGGGCCCTCGGTGCCGAAGGCGGTGACCGAGCAGTAGACCAGGCGCGGGTTGAGCCCGGCGACCCGCGCGTAGCCCAGGCCCAGCTCCTCCGCCGCGCCGGCCCGGAGCGACTGCACGAAGACGTCGGCGCGGCCGAGCAGCCGCTCGACCACCGCGCGCCCCTCGTCGGCCTTGAGATCGACCGACAGGCTCCGCTTGTTGCGGTTGACGCTCATGAAGGTGGCGCTCTCCTGGCCCCAGAAGGGCGGCCCCCAGGCGCGCGCGTCGTCGCCCTTGCCGAGGCGCTCCACCTTCACGATCTCCGCGCCGAGGTCGCCCAGGATCTGGGTGCAGTACGGGCCCGCCACGTTCTGGGTGAGATCGGCGACGAGGAGGCCGGCGAGGGGCGCGTTCATGGGGGACTGATTATAGCCCGGCGCCCCTCGTGGTACGTCTCGAGCGCCCGGTTGGCGTCCATCACCGTCTCGAGCCGCTCCACCACCTCGCCGATCTTCGGACCCGGGATCGTGAAGTAGAGCTCGTCGTCACCCAGGCCGGTGTAGACGCGGTTGCCGATGCAGCCGAGGCTGGTGACGCCGGTGGGCCCGCCGAGGACGGCGGGGATCATCGCGCAGGCGGGCCGGCCCATCGCGGCGCCGTCGCCCACGATCCCGGCCGCGCGCGCGGCCTCGGCCACCAGCATGATCTGGCGCGCGCGGCCGCGTACCAGCACCACGTCGGGCGGCGCGGGCGTCTCGGCCAGCGGGCCGTAGACCGCCACCTGGAACGGCGCGGTCCGGCGCGGCAGCGCGCCCACTTCCTCCATCCGGATGTACTGCAGGCCCACCATCGTGCCCACCACATCCTCGAGCTCCTTGGCCCGCTCGGGCGGCAGCGTGATGCCGTGGGTGAACGAACCGACCGGGCAATTGTAGTGATCGGCGGCCTCGGTGTAGAACACCGCGCCCTCCGCGGCCTGCTTCCAGTAGGCGCAGCCGGCGGGCCCGGCCCTGGCGACCCGCGGGACACCGGCGGGCGCGGTCGCGGTGAACGTCACCGCCACCGGCCGGCTGGTCAGGTTCAAGAGCTCGGTCATGCGACGTCCCGCGGTCCGTGCATCCATGTGTGGGCTCCTCAGGGCACGCGGGCGCGGAAGGTGAACGCCACGCGGACCTCGTTCCCGATCGGGTTCACGAACGAGTTGTAGTTGATCCCGTACTCGCCGCGGTTGACGATGAACTCGCCGCTCGCCACGAGCGCGGTATTGGTGATCTGCACGTCGATCGGCACCGCGACCTCCCGGGTCACGCCGTGCAGGGTCAGGCGGCCCACCACGGTGGCCCGGCGCCCCGACGCCTCGATCCGCACGCTCTGGAAGGCGACGGTGGGGAAGCGCGTCACGTCGAAGAAGTCGGAGCTGCGCAGGTGGTTGTCGCGCATCTCGATCCCGGTGTTGAGCGAGGCCGCGTCGATCGTGAGGGTGATGCGCCCGGTGGTGAGGACGGCGGGATCCACCATCACGTCGCCGCTGAAGCGGGAGAAGTGACCGTCCGCGTTCATCAACCGCGACGTCGCCCGGAAGGTGATCTCGCTGGCCTCGGGCTGGATGCGGAAGCGGAGCGGCTGCGCCTCGACGGCGGGAGGCAGGGCCAGCGCGGCCAGGACGAGCGCGGTCAAGATTCGGCGCCCCGCCCGTGATGGTCGCAGCACGGGGCCTAGTATCGCCTATCCGTCGCGGCGCGGGACGGCACAAATCCAACCGGACCGGGAACGCGGTGGTGTAGGCTCGCGCCAGATCATGCTTGCCGCGGGAATTGCCGTCGGTCTGATCCTGTCCGTGGTCGCGATCGTCATGGCCCTCGTCGCCCTGAGCGCGGCGCGCGCGCGACGGCCCGCCGACGCGGACGAGCGCGTGGCCGCGCTCGAGGAGCGCCTGCGCGGGCTCGTCTATCGCGTGTGGAAGCTCGAGGGCGGGCCGGGCGCCGGCACGCCGCGCGAGAGCCCGGCCGCGCCGGACGTCACGCCGGGCGTCGAGCCCGTGCCGGTGCCGTCACCGGCCGGGCTGGCGCCGGTGGAGCTCGCTCCGCTCGCGGAGGGGTCGGTCCTCGACACGCCGCCCCTGGCGGCACCGAGCCCGGCGCCGCCCATGCCGGCGCCGCACCGCGGGCTCGACCTCGAGCAGCGCATCGGCGCGCGCTGGGCCACCTGGGTCGGCATCGTTGCCATCCTGGTCGGGGTCGCGCTCTTCCTGAAGTGGGCCTTCGACACCGCCTTCCTCGGGCCCGCCGCGCGCGTGGCTCTCGGCCTCGTCGCGGGCCTCGTCATGCTGGGCGGCGGCCTGCTCCTGCATCGCCGGCGCGACGTCCCGTATCTCAGCGAAGGGCTGGCCGGCGGCGGCCTGGGCGTGCTGTACCTCTCGCTCTTCGCCGCCCACGCCTTCTACGGCCTCGTGGGAGCGACCCCCGCGTTCGTCGCGCTGTTCGCGGTCACGCTCCTGGGCACCGCGGTCGCGGTCGCGAGCAGCCGGCTGATCACCGCGGTGCTCACGGTGCTGGGCGGTCTCCTCACGCCCGTGCTGCTGCAGGTGGAGCGGCCCGACGAGCGCAACCTCCTCGCGTACCTGCTCGTGCTCGACGCGCTCGTGCTGCTCGCGGCGCGCTACCGCACCTGGCCATCGCTCAACCGGCTCGCGTGGGTCGGCAGCGCGCTGCTCGTGCTGCCGACGCTGCTTCGCGAGCCGGAGGCCCCGCGCCCGCTCGCGCGCCTGGTGCTGCTCTCGGCCCTGTTCCTGATCTTCCTCGTGGTGCCGCTCTTCCGCGACCACGCGGTTCCTGCAGGAGCAGGGACAGACCGCCGGGCCGACCGGATCGATCTGGTCCTGGTGGTCGCCAACGCGGCGGCCTACTTCTGGGCGGTCTACGTCACGCTCGAGGCGTGGCGCCCCTCGTGGGAGGGGCCCTATGCGCTCGGCCTGGCCGTGCTCTACCGCCTGGTGGCGGCCGACTACGCCTCCCGGGTCCCCGACGACCGCGTCACCGTGGACCTGCACGAGGGCGTGTCCTGGACCTTCCTCACCATCACCATGCCCCTGGCGCTGGATGGCCAGTGGGTCACGCTCGCCTGGGCGGTCCAGGGCGTGATGCTGCTGTGGCTTGCCTCGCGATCCCCGGCGCCGGTGGCGGCCTGGGGCGGGCTGGCGGTCCTGCTGCTGGCGGCGCTCCGTGCGGTCGGGCTCGACGCCTACTGGGCGGCCGACATCAGGCCGGTCTGGAACCGGGCCTTCCTGGTTCATCTCCTGGTCGTGATCGCCCTGGCTGTCGGGGGCGGGCTGGGTGGGCGGGCCCTGGGCCTGGTCCGGGCCGGGTGGACACCCGTGAGCCTGCGGGCCGCACTCTGGGTGGCCGCCGTGGGGACGCTGGCCGTCCAGCTCTGGCGGGAGCCGTCCGGGCACTGGCCGGCGGTACTGCTGATCGGCGAGCTCGTCGTGGTCGGTCTCCTGGCGCGTGTGTCCTCGTCGCCCGCCTTCGTCGTCGCCACCCCCCTACTGGCCGGCGTGGTCCTCGTTCGGGTGCTCGGGGTGGACGACGACATGGCCCGGCAAGCCGCCGGCACTCTGGTGAATCTCCCGCTGCTGGTCCGGGTGGCGGCCTGCATGGCCATCGGCCTGGCCGGCGGGGCCCTGGCCCGATCCACGGCTCTCCCTTGGGCCGCCGCCGTCGGCCGGGCGCTCTCGGGGGCGGCAGGCCTGGCCCTGCTCTTCGTGCTGAGCGTGAACTGGACGCGCTACCAGGAGATGGGGGTGGCGGCCGCGCGTACGGCCGGCCGGAACCATCTCGTCGGCGAGCTGCGGTGGCGGACCCAGGTGGGGCTCTCCCTGCTCTGGACGCTCTACGCGGCCGCCGCCCTGGCCTGGGGCTTCTTGCGCGCGAACCCGGCCGTCCGGTACGCAGCCCTCGCCCTGTTTGGCTTGACCGTCTTCAAGGTGTTCGCCGTGGACCTGGGCGCAGTCCGGACCGCCTACCGGATCCTCTCGTTCCTGGTCCTGGGCGTGGTCCTGCTCCTGGTGAGCCTGGCCTACCAGAAGCGGCGTCGGTAGACCTTTCAAAAAACCGTTAGAAGGTTATATAGTTGGACGCGATGGAATACGCGTTCGAGCTCAACGCCGGCCGCCTCTGCCTCGATTTCACCAACACGGTCCGGTCCCGCCCACTCAGCGAGAAGGTCGACCTGATCGGCGGCTATGAAGACCTGCTGTCCTGGGCCCGCCAGGCGACGATCCTGACCCCCGGCGAGGCGGCCACGCTGGGCGAGACCGCACGCCAGCAGCCCCGCTCGGCGGCGGACGCGCTGGCGCAGGCCCTCACGCTGCGGGAGGCGCTCTACGGGGTCTTCTCCGCACGGGCCGCGGGTCTGCCCGCTCCGGCGTCCGACCTTCGCACCATCAACAAGGCTATTGGCAAGGCGATGACCAGGGCCGGCCTGAGCCCCGCCGCCGGGGGCGGATTCGAGTGGAGCTGGCCCGACGCGCCGCTCGGCGTGGATCGGGTGGCGTGGTGGGTGGCGCGCGAAGCCTCCGAGCTCCTCACCTCGAGAGCTCTGACAGGCGTCCGTGAGTGCGCCGGTTACGACTGCGGGCGGCTCTTCATGGACGGGACCAAGAACCGCAGCCGGCGCTGGTGTGACATGGCGAGCTGCGGAAACCGGGCCAAGGGCCGGCGCCACTACGAGCGCCGGAAGGCCACGCGATAGGGAGCTAGCCGCGGGCGCGCCGTGACCCCTTCAGCGCGGTGGCGACCACCTGGAGCAGCTCGTCGGACGAGAAGGGCTTGGCGACCACGAACTGGATGCCGTGGCGCTCGAGCTTTTCCGGCTCGAGCTGGTCCCCGAAGCCGGTGATCAGCCCGACCGGCATCTCGGGATAGCGCTCCCGGCAGGCCGAGGCGACCTCCCAGCCGGACACCCCGGGCATGGCGAGATCAGTCAGGACCAGGTCCACGGCCCCGGTCTCGAGCCGCGCCAGGGCGGTGGCACCGTTCGGGGCCTCCACCACCTCGCAGCCATGGTCGCGGAGCACGTCCCCGAGCGAGCGGAGGATCTCCTGGTTGTCCTCCACCACGAGGACCCGTAGCCCCTCGGGCAGCCCCAGGGCGCCCTCGGTCCCCTGGTCCATCGGCAGCACCGCCGGCACGGGCAGGCGGATCGTGAACGTGGTGCCCTGGCCCAGGACGCTGTCCACCGCGATCTCGCCGCCGTGCCGGGCCATGATGCCCCAGACCACCGCCAGGCCGAGGCCATTGCCCTGGGCGCCCTTGGTCGTGAAGAAGGGCTCGAAAACGCGCCGCCGGGTCTCCTCGGACATGCCGCAGCCCCCGTCGGCCGCGCGGATCACCACCCGGTCGCCCTCGGCGGCCGCGCTGAACGTGAACGTGCCGCCGGCGGGCATCGCCTCGAGGGCATTGTTCAGCAGGTTGAGCAGGGCCTCGCGCAGCTCCTCCGCGGTGCCCGCCACGAGCGGGACCTTCCCACCCTTGACGCGCACGTCGTAGGTGACGCCGCGGCTCTGCGCCTGATCGCGCCACCGGGGCCGGGCCAGCTCCACGACCTCGTGCAGCACCTGGTGCATGTCCACCTGGCCGAAGGGCCGCGTGCTGCGCGTGCGGGTGAACTCCTGGATGCGCCGCACCGTCTGCGCGCCGTCCTGCGCGGCCTGGCGGATCATGGTCAGGCTCTCCGCGACCGCGGGGGCCTGCCCTCTGGCCAGCAGTAGCTCGGTCCGCAGCATGACGACGGCCAGGAGATTGTTGAAGTCGTGGGCCACGCCCGCGGCCATCTCGCCGAGGGCCCGGAGCCGCTCCACCTGCACGAGCTGGTCCTGGGACTTCTGCACGCCCTCCAGCGCGCGCTCGAGCTCCGCGTAGAGGCGCGAGTTCTCGACCGCGATGCCGGCCTGCGCCGCGAAGGTGCTGGCCACCGCCACGTCGTCGTCGGAGAACGCGGCGACCTGGCTGGTCAATGCCGTGAGCACGCCCACCAGCCGATCGCCGGCGCGCACCGGAACGGCGAGGCCCGCCCGCATGCCGAGACGCGCGGCGCTCTCGCGGGCCTCGGGATCGAGCCACCCGCGGGCGGCCAGGTCCATGATGGCGAGCGGCTCGCCGGTCGCGGCAACCCGCCCGATCGGCCCCATGCCCATCGCGACCTTCTCGGGGAGGAGCAGATCCACGCCTTCGCCGCGCACTTCCACGCGAACGAGATGGGACTCATCCACCAGGTGGAAGGCCATCGCGTCCGCGTGGAGGAGCCCGACGTAGAGATCAGCGATGCGCCGCTGCACCGTCGCGGGCGGCCAGAGGCGCGTCGCGCGCTGACTCACGTCCACGAGGGCTTCCAGGCGCGCCTGCCGGCGGGTCAGCTCGCGGAAGAGATTGCTGTTGGCCAGGGCCACCGCGGCCTGGGAAGCGAGCGACGCGGCGAGGTTGCGGAAGGCGGTGGAGTAGGGGAGCGCCTCGCGCTCGATGACCGCCGTCGTGGCGAAGGGCCGTCCGCTCTCGCGCTTGCAGTTGATGAGGGCGAGCACGCCGATGATCTCGCCCTCCGGCGTCTGCATCGGCAGGACGAGCAGGGACTTGGTGCGATAGCCGGCGAGGGCGTCCACGTCCGGGTTGAAGCGATACGGGCAGTCCGCGGGCAGCGCGTAGGCGTCGGCCACGTCGAGGATCTCGCCGGTGAGCGCCACGTGGCCGGCCAGGCTCTCCCGGCTGAGCGGCAGCGCGACCGCGTTGAACTCGACCGGCACGCTGTCGTTCTGGGCCAGCTCGAAGCGCAGCCGGCGCGTGCCGTCGGTCGCGGTCTCGACCAGGTAGATGGAGCCCGCGTCGCTCCGGGTGATGCTACGCGCCTTGGTCAAGATCAGCTCGAGCAGGAGCTTGGTGTCGCGCTCGCCCGAGAGGCGGACGCCGATGGCGTTCAACTCCTCGAGCTGCCGTGTGCTCTCCTTCGCCTCGCGCGTGACGCGGGCCTGGTCGCACGCCGCGCGCAGCACGCTCGCCAGCGTGGCGGGGCCCACCGGGAGCGTGAGCGTGACGAAGCCCCGGGCCATCGGGGCCGCTTCCGGGGATTCCGAGAGCACGACCGCGGGCACGAGGGCGTGCCGCGCCGCTTCGAGCAGGCTCGCGTCGAGATCGTCCACCGGGCCGTCGAGGAGCAGCACGCCGGCCTCGTCGGGTGAGAAGGTGGCGGGCTGCCCGGGCTCGAGCAATCGCGGCTCGAGATCATCGGGCAGGCCCGCCACCAGTCCCCCGCGGGAGAAGTCCGCGGGGTACCAGACAATGCCACGTTCACGCGCAGGGTCGCGACGGTCGGTCATGGTCTCGGGGTCCTTTTAGCGGCCGCCGCCGAGCAATCCGCCCAGTCCGCCCACCACCCCGCCCACGGTCCCGCCGACGCTGCCCACGGTCCCGCCGACGGCACCAACGGTTCCGCCGACCGTACCGCCGAGGCTACCGACGGTCCCCACCGAGGCTGCCGGTGGTGCCACCCAGGCTGCCGACCGTGCCACCGAGGCTGCCACCGCCTGTACCGCCAAGGCTCCCACCGGCCGTACCGCCGAGACCGCTGACGGTGCCGCCGAGCCCGCCGACGCTGCCGCCGAGCCCGCCGACCGTGTTCGTCAGGGTGTTGCCGACTCCACCCACCGTGTTCGTCAGCGTGTTGCCGAGCGCGCCCACGGTGCCCTGCAGCGTGTCCCCGACGCCCTCGACCAGCCCGCCCACCAGCGTGTCGCCGAGGCCGAGCGTGTCCATCAGGCGATCGAGCGTCTCGGCCGTGGCGTCGGTCAGGTTCGTCGCGACACCGGTCACGCCCGCCACGGTGCCCTTCACGGTCTTGAGCCCGCCCGGGAGGGGTGGCCCGCCGGGCAGGGGCGGGAGCAGCGCGGTGGCGAGCTGGACCGCACGGCCCTGCTCGCGCGCCATGAGGGGACTCTTGAACTCGTCGGGAGCGTCCTTGGTCTGCATCTGCTTCGGCTTCAGATCCGCGGTCAGCGTGGCGACCGCGTCACGGGAGATCGGGCGTACCGACCCCAGCGCATTGCCCGCCACCACCACGCTCTGCAGCTCCGCGAGGCGGACCGTCGGCTTCGAGGGATCGAGGTGCGCGCTCACGTCGAGCGCGCCGTGGAAGAGATGGACGCGGGTCGTGGTGATCGCCTCGCCGGCCTTGATCGGATCCACCTCGACCACGAAGACGGTGCCCCGCACGGCGGCGGTCGCGTTCGGCGAGCGGATCTCGATCACCTCACCTGGGCGCATGCGGCCCTTGACCACCGCCACCCCGATCTTCCCGGACTGAAGATCCACCGTGACTCGGCCATCGTCCTCGGTCACGGTGAGGACCGACAGCTCGCGCACCGTGATGAGGGCCTTGCCACCCAGGAGCACGCGCACCAGGGAGTGCGGCTGGGTATGGATGCGGTCGCGCACGAAGATCTCGTCGCGCATCTGCAGCGAGACGGGCCGCGCGGCGGCCACCGCGCGGATCAGGGTGGCGTCACCGTTGACGGTGGTGACGACGCCGGCACTTTCCTCGGTCTGGGCGGTGGCGACGGCCGGCAGGCCCGCGCACAACAGGGCGGCCGCCATCGCGATGACTTTCGTTCCGGGCATGATCGATCTCGCTCCCTCTCACCGGCGCGGGGTAGGTGCGTCGAGCCAGTGACGGTCTGGGGGAGCAAAGCGAGTGCCACGCGGACACTTCGAGGTAACCGACTGAATCTGCTAGGCGGAGGGTGTCACCAGGCCGACGTGAGATCGCTGACACTCGCAAGAAACGGCAGGCGGAAGGACGAGCCGTGAATGCATTTCGTGCTTACCCCCCGCGCGCGCCGGTGAGCTGCTGGCGGGCCAGTACCGCGCCGGCCGCGAGCGCGCGCACCTTCTGATTGCACATGTAGCGGGGAGACCAGCCGAAGCCGCAGTCGGGATTGACGTAGAGCTTCTCGGGGCGGCAGACCGTGAGCACCCGCCGGATGCGCGCGGCCACGTCCTCCGGGCTGTCGGTATTGAAGCCCTTCACGTCGATGACCCCGGCCCCCAGCTCGCGATCCTGGCCGTACTCCTTCCAGAGGTCGAGCTCCGAGAGCTCCCGGCCCGCGAACTCCAGCACGAGCTGGTCCGCCCGGGCCTTCAGCACGCCCGGAAAATATGGCCGGTAGGAGCGATCGAACCGTGAGCGGCCGAAGCGGTTGCCGAAGCAGATGTGGAAGCCGAGCTTGGCCTTCACGCCCTCGGTGGCCAGGTTGAAGAGACGCGCCATCTCCTCGCCGCTCACATTGCCGCGCGCCGGCTCATCGATTTGAATATAGTCGGCGCCCGCGTCCACCAGGCCCCGGAGCTCGGCGTTGATCACCTCGGCGAAGCGCTCGGCCACGTCCACCACGCCCTTGTACAGCTTGCCGGGATGGATGCGGGAGCCGAAGGTGAGCGGCCCCGCGCAGGTGGCCTTGACGGCCCGGCTGGTGTGGGCCTTGAGGTACGCGAACTCCTTGATGATGCCGAGGCCGCCCGCGGGCGCCTCGATGCGCCCGGTGGCCTCGTAGCGCGTCTGCTGGTCGTAGCCCCACGGCCCGGCCTTGCGGCGCACCGGCAGCGGCTCGATGCCCTTGATGACCGCGTAGTAGGAATCCACGTAGCCGTCGAGGCGGCGCACCTCCCCGTCGGTGATGATGTCGAGGCCGGCCCGCTCCATGTCGCGGATCGCGGTGTCGGCGGCGTCGTCGAACATCTCCTCGAGGTCGCCGGGCCCCATGTCTCCGGCCTCGTAGGCCTTCACGGCGGTGAACCACCAGCCGGCCTTGCCGTGCGAGCCGACGACGGTGGATGGGATCAGCGGAAGAGCGGCCATCAGCGTGTCCTCCTTACTAGGGATGAGAGCGATTATACTGTCCCGGCGATGAGCGTTGCCGCGGCCGAGACCCATGCGAGCATCCTATCTCTCCCGGATCTGGTCAATAACGATGCGGGGCTGGTCCGGAGGGGGCGCTATCTCACCGCCACCTTCCTGGTCGAGGCCGGCGACGTCGAGTTCCTGGTGCGGGTGGTGGAAGGCCGTCTGGCCGCGGTCGAGCGCGGGCCCTTCCTGATGCGCTCCTGGACCTTCGCGCTGCGCGCCTCCGCCGAGACCTGGCAGCGCTTCTGGGAGCCCATGCCCGCGCCCGGATACCACGACCTCTTCGCGATGAAGAAGCTCGGGGTGGCCCGGATCGAGGGCGACCTGGCGCCGCTCATGGCCCACCTCCGCTACGTCAAGGACGTGGTGGCCGCGCCCCGGCGGAGGGGCTGAGTGACCGAGCCGATCTTCGAGCCGATCAAGGGGACGTACCTGCGCCTGTCTCTCGACGGCCGCGCGCACCGCCTCTACTTCGAGGAGGCGGGGCAGGGGATCCCGCTCGTGTGCCTGCACACCGCGGGCGCCGACGGCCGCCAGTTCCGCCACCTGCTGAACGACGAGGCGATCACCCGCCACTTCCGCGTGCTGGCCTTCGACATGCCGTGGCACGGCAAGTCCCTGCCGCCGGCGGGCTGGCAGGACGAGGAGTATCGCCTCACCACGCGCGGCTACGTGAATCTCATCCTGGCCTTCTGCGCCGCGCTCGGCCTCGAGCGGCCGGTGGTGCTCGGCTGCTCGATCGGGGGCAAGATCGTGCTCGAGCTGGCGCGGACGCACCCCGAGCGCTTCCGCGCCCTGATCGGGCTCGAGTCCGCCGCCTACCAGCCACCCTGGTACGACGACACCGGGTGGCTCCATCGCCCCGACGTGCACGGCGGCGAGCTCTGCGGCGCGCTCATGTCGGGGCTCATCGCCCCGCAGAGCCCGGACGAGACGCGCTGGGAGACGCTCTGGGGCTACATGCAGGGCGGGCCGGGCGTGTTCAAGGGCGATCTCCACTTCTACCGAGTGGACGGCGACTTCCGCGATCGAGTCGGCCAGATCGACACCGGGCGCTGCCCGCTCTACCTGCTGACCGGCGAGTACGATTTCTCGTGCACGCCGGAGGACACGCGGCTCACCGCCGAGAAGATCCCGGGCGCGCGCTTCACGGTCATGACCGAGATCGGCCATTTCCCGATGGCCGAGAACCCGGCCCACTTCCGCCGCTACATCCTGCCCGTCCTCGACGAGATCCGCGCCGCCGCGCGCTGAGTATCGCGTCGCGGCACTCACGCCGCCCCGCCGATGATCCGCATGACCGCCGCGTCGTCGTGGACCGCGTCGGGGCGCCCCGCGAAGATGATCTCGCCGCGCTCGATCACGTAGAGGCGCGTGGTGAACTCGGGCACGTGGTGGATATTGGACTCGGCGAGCAGGATCGCGTGCCCGCGCTGGGTGATCTCGGCGAGGCCGCGGCTGACCGCCGGGATGATCGCGGGCGAGAGGCCCTCGAAGGGCTCGTCGAGCACCAGCATGTGGGGATCGAGCGCGAGCGCCCGCGCCACCGAGAGCATCTTCCGCTCGCCGCCGCTCATCTCGGGGCCCTTGCGGTGGCGGTAGCCCCGCAGCGCCGGGAACACCTCGTAGGCGCGCTCGACGCGCTCCGCCGCGGGGCGGCCGCCCGGCCGCGTCCAGGTGGCGATCTCGATGTTCTCCGCCACCGTGAGATCCGTGAAGATCCCGCCGTCCTCCGGCGCGAAGCCGACGCCGCGCTGGGCGATCTCGTGGGTGCGGCGCCCGTGGATCGCCTCGCCCTGGAAGACGATGCGGCCGGCCCGCGGGTGGAGGTACCCCATGATCGCGCGCAGCGTGGTGGTCTTGCCCGCGCCGTTGCGGCCCACCAGGCAGACCACCTCGCGGTCGCGGACCTCGAGGGAGACCTGCCGCAGGATATGGCTCGACTGGATGAAGACGTCGATGCTCTCCACGCTGAGCATCCCCCTCACCCTGCCCTCTCCCCCGAAGGGGGAGAGGGTATGTGGTGGGTGCGGCCGATGACCATGTCCACCACGCGCGCGTCGGCGCGGATCGCGGCGGGCGTCGCGTCGGCCAGGATCTTCCCCTGGTGGAGCGCGACGATGCGGTCCGAGTAGCCGAAGACGATATCCATGTCGTGCTCGACCTGGATGATCGCCTTGAGGCCCATGCGCCGGGACGCGGTCACCAGGATCTCCATGATGGCCGACTTCTCCGCGGTGCTCACCCCGCTGGTGGGCTCATCCAGCAAGATGATCTCCGGCTTGAGGGCGAAGGCGGAGGCCACGTCGAGGAGCTTCTTGTCGCCCTGGGGGAGCTGGCGCGCGGGCACGTGACGCTTGTCGGCCAGCCCGAAGAGCTCCGCCACCTCGAGCGCGCCGTCCTGCACCTCGCGATCGCCGGCCAGCGAGCGGAAGAGCGACGTGCCCCGGCCGAGCCGGGAGATGACCGGGGCCAGCAGGGTCTCGAGCACGGTGAGGTCGGGGAAGATCTGCACGAGCTGGAAGCTCCGGGCGAGGCCGAGCCGGGTCAGCGCCACCGGGCCGATGCCGGCCACGTCGCGCGCCTTGAAGCGCACCGTCCCCGCGGTGGGCCGCAGCACGCCGGTGAGCACGTTGATGAGCGTGGACTTGCCCGCGCCGTTGGGGCCGATGATGGAGACGAACTCGCCCGCGCCCACCGCGAGGCTCACCCCGTCGAGCGCGACGAAATCGCCGTAGAGCTTGCGGACGTCGCGCGCCTCGAGAATGGCCTCGCCGGTCACGACGGCCGCGGCCTCACGAAGAAGCCCATGAGCCCGCCCGGGGCGAAGATCACGATGATGGCCAGGATGGCGCCGAAGACGAGCCGCCAGTAGGGCACCACCGACATCACCGTGTCCTGCAGGAAGATGAACACGAAGGCGCCCAGCACCGGGCCGAAGAAGCTCGCGAAGCCGCCCAGCAGGGCCATGAACACGAGATTGCCCGAGTGGGTCCAGTAGGCCAGTGTCGGATCCACGTTGCCGGTGGGCGGACCGAGGAGCGCGCCGCCCACCGCCGCGAACACCGCCGAGATGACGAAGGCGTACCAGCGATAGCGCGTCACGCTCACTCCGAGCGCTTCCGCCTTCATCGGATTGTCGCGGATCGTGCGCAGGCAGAGGCCGAAGGGCGAGTGCACGATCCGCCACATGACCGCGGCGGCCACCACCAGCACGCCCAGGCAGTAGTAATAGTACGGGCCGACCAGGTAGGTGGTCTTCGGCATCGCGTCCAGGTTGAACCCGAGCAGGAGCGGCCGCAGCACCTGCATGCCCTCGTCGCCGCCGGTGAGCCGGTAGAACTTGAGCAGGAAGGTGTAGAAGACCATGCCGAAGGCGAGCGTGAGCATGCCGAAGTAGATCTTCACGTAGCGCACGCAGAGGAGGCCGACCAGGGCGGCGGCGAGCGCGCCCAGGATCGCGGCGGCGAGCACGATCACCTCCAGCGAGCGGATGCCCGCGTGGGTGGTGAGGAAGGCGCCGGTGTAGGCCCCGATGCCCACGAAGAGCGCGTGGCCGAAGGAGACGAGGCCGGTGTAGCCGAAGAGCAGGTTGAGCCCGAGCAGGATCACCCCGTAGGCCATGAACGGCAGCATGAGCAGCAGGCGGTAGGGGCTCAGCACGAGCGGCAGGACGAGCAGCGCCAGGAGCGCCAGGCCCAGGACCACGCGCCCCTTCACGCGGCCGCTCCGCCGAAGAGCCCACGGGGGCGCAGGAGCAGCACCGCGATCACGATCAGGTAGATCAGGAGCATCTCGATCTCGGGATACACGCTGATCGCCACCGAGCGGAGCACGCCGACCACGAGGGCGCCCACCAGCGCGCCGCGCATGCTGCCGAGCCCGCCGATCACCACCACCGCGAAGGCCTCGACGATCAGCTCGATGCCCATCTCGCTCATCGCCGCGGTGGCCGGGATGACGAGCGCGCCCCCGAGCGTGCCGAGCGCGGTGCCGAGGGTGAAGACCCGGGCGTAGACGCCGCGCATGTCCACCCCGAGCGCCTCGGCCATCTCGCGGTTGTCGGCGGCGGCCCGGATGATGCGGCCGAACGCGGTGCGGGTCAGCATGAAGCCGAGGCCCGCCGCGATCAGCACGCTGGCCGCGATGACGATCAAGTTATAGACGGGGATCACGGCGCCCAGCACCCGGGCCTGGCCGTAGAGCAGGTAGTGCCCGGAGGTCGACTGGGGCGCGGTGCCCCAGGTGAGGCGGATCGCGTCCTCCATCATGAGGACGAGCGCGAAGGTGAGCAGGAGCTGGAAGGTCTCGTCGCGGTCGTAGACGAAGCGGAGCAGCCCGCGCTCCACCACGAGGCCCACCGAGCCGACCAGGATGCCCGCGAGCGCGAGCGGCACGATGAAGAGGAACGGTGGCCCGCCCGCGGTCGTGAACGCGGCGACCGCGGAGACCCCCACGTAGGCGCCGAGGGCGTAGAACGACCCGCACGCGAGGTTGAAGATCTTCTGCACGCCGAAGACGAGCTGCAGCCCCGCCGAGACCAGGAACAGGATGGCGGCGTGGAAGATGCCGCTCATCAGGATGTTGACGACGTTCGCGGTCAAGCGAAGAGCGTTCCGGCTACTCGATGACGCGATCGGCCCGCGCGACGAGCGCCGGCGGGATGGCGAGCCCGAGGGCCCGGGCGGTGCGGAGGTTGATCACGAGCTGGAACTCGGCGGGCTGCTCGACCGGCAGGTCGCCGGGCCGGGCGCCCTTGAAGAGCCGGTCCACGTAGACTCGGCGACCCGCCGGGTGGTTCCGGGGAGGCTGCTGCCGTAGGACATCAGACCGCCGTCCTCGACCTGCTCCGGCCATTCGTACATCGCGGGCAGACGGTGCTTGGCGGCGAGCGCGATGATCCGCTTCCGGTCGCGGACGAAGAAGGTGTGCGCGCCGACGAAGAGGGCCTCGGGCCGCTCGGCGTCAGCGCGGCGAAGGCGCGCTCGTAGTCGCCGGCCTGGACCTCGGTGACGGCGAGCTTGATGCCGAGCGTCGCCGCGGCCTGCCGTGTCTCCTGCACCTGGAGCCTGATGCCGGGATCCGAGGGGGCGAGGAAGGCGATCCGGGTCGGCCCCGGGGACCGCTTCCTTGAGGAGCTCCAGCTTCTTGGCCGCCAGGGTTCCGGCGGGCGCGATCAGGACGCCGGTGACGTTGCCCTCGGGCTTGGCGAGGCTCTTGACGAGCCCGGCCGCGACCGGGTCGAGGTTCCCGTACAGGACGATCGGGATCGTGGTCGTCGCCGCCTTGACCGCCCGTGCGGCGGCCGCGCTGATCGCCACGATGACGTCCATCCGGAGCCGGACCAGGTCGCGCGCCAGCGCCGGGGAGCCGGTCGAGTTGCCCCTCGGCGTAGCGCACGTCGACCACGAGATCGCGGCCCGGCGCATAGCCCATGTTCCGCAGGGCCTTCGGGATCAGGATCACGGCCACGTTCTGCTCCGACGGTGGCGGCGCGGCGGTGGGCGCGAGGATGCCCAGACGGTAGACGCGCCCCGCCGGCTGCGCGCCGGCGGGACGCGGCAGGGTGACGACGCCGGTTGTGAGCAGAGCCAGGAAGGCGCGGCGGCCATACGCGCCCTCTCGCGGAGAGGGGGGACCGGCCTCTCCCGAGGGGGAGGGAGGGTGGGGGGGCTCAGATCTTCCAGCCCGCGATCCAGTCCATCAGCTTGGCGCCGGCCGGCTTCATGCCCTGCTTGGTGGAGACGACCTCGAGCGGGTTGACGGTCACGAAGTCGTAGGCGTTCTTGTGGGTGGTGACGCCCTGGTAGAAGTTGCACATCTGGATGTGATCCTCGCGCCAGCTCCGCTTGCCGGAGAGCGACTCGACCTCGATGCCCTCGAGCGCCTTCACCGTCTGCTCCTTGGACGGCCACTGGCCGGCCGAGGCGTAGGCCTTCTCCACCGCCGCCTTGTAGGACTCGGCGCAGAAGTAGCCGTGATCGCACTCGTAGGGCGGGTACTCGTTGTACTTGGCCTTGTACTCGCGGACGAACTGCTTGAGCAGCGCGCTGCCCTTGGGATCGTCGAAGTACATCGAGTTGTAGCCGAGCAGGAGCCCCTCGGGGGTGAACTCCTTCTTGAGCGAGTCGTGCACGCCGCCCGCGGTCGTGAACACGCCCTTCATCGTCTTGAAGAGGCCCACCGCGGCCGCCTGCTTCATGATGATGGTGGCGTCGCCCGACCAGAACGAGCACATCAGCAGATCCGCCTTCGACTGCTGGATCGCCGCGATGTGCGAGGTGAAGTCGGTGACCCCGAGCTTGGGAAACAGCTCGAGCACGAACTTCACGTCCGGGATGTAGCGCTTGAGCACCGCCTGGTAGGTCTGCCAGCAGTCGTGGCCGTAGGAGTAGTCGTTGCCGATGCCCGCCACCGTCTTGATGCCCTTGAAGTACTTGGGGGTGAGCTGGCCCGCCACGATCGCCTCGACCTCGTTGTCCACGCTGCGGAAGGCCCACTTGGGATTGGGCATGGTCTCGTCCACGCCCTTCTGCGTGGTGCCGTCCCACGAGAGCCACGGCGTGGCCAGGTCCTCGGCCACCGGGGCCAGCGCCAGCGTCACGCCGGTGGAGATGCCGCCCAGCACGACCTCGACCTTGTCCTGCAGGATGAGCTTGCGGTAGCGCTCGACGGTGTCCTTGGGGGTGGATTCCTCCTCCACCACGAGCTCGACCTTGCGGCCCAGGATGCCACCCGCCTTGTTCACCCGCTCGGCCCACCACTCGGTGCCGCGGAGCCCGGCGGTCCCCACCGGCGCCGCGATGCCGGCCCGGATGGCGACCACGCCGATCTTGACCGGATCCGTGGGCACGCCCTTCTTCGCCTGCGCCCGCGCCACCACCGGCGCGGCCACCGCGCCCGCCGCGGCCGCCCCGCCCACCATGGTCAGGAACTCGCGTCTCGTCGTTGCCGTGAGGCTCTCCTCTGCGGTTGCCATGAGGCTCTCCTCTGTGAGAGTGATTGGTCCTAGCCCTGCAGCCGCTTGCGCGCCAGCGCCACGCCGGCGGTGAGACGCTTGAGCTTCTCGAACGCCACCCAGCGCGGGACCGGGAAGAAGCCGCAGTCCGGCAGGAGCGACAGCCGCTCCGCCGGGATGGATCGGAGGCACAGGGCCACCCGCTCCGCGATGTCCTCGGGAGTTTCCATGTAGAAGCTCTTCACGTCAACCACCCCGCAGGCCACGTCGCGGTCCACCCCGATCTCCTTCCACATCTCGATCTCGGCCATCTCCCGGTTGGCGTACTCGAACACGAACTGGTCGCAGCGGGTCTCGAGCAGCATCGGGAACATCCACCGATACGACCGCTTGCCGCGCGGCCGCGACAGGAGATTGCCGAAGCAGACGTGGTAGCCGATCCGGGCCTTCACGCCCTCGACGCAGGCGTTGAACATCTTCACGTACTCGGCGGCCTGGCCGGGCACGATGGCGGCGGAGGGCTCGTCCACCTGGATCCACGTCGCCCCGGCGGCGACCAGCGCCTTCAGTTCGGCGTTGACCGCGGGCACGAGATCCCAGCAGAGCGCGAGGCGGTCTCCGTCGTAGGCGTCGCCGGGCCGCGTCTGGATGTGGATCGAGAGCGTCACCGGCCCGGGGCAGGTGGCCTTCACCGGCTTGTCGGTCTGGGTGACCAGGTACTTGAACTCGTCCACGGTGCCGAGGCCCTTCGGCACCGTGACCTTGCGGGTGGCGCGGTAGCGCGGCACGCTGTCGTAGGCGTAGAGGCCGGTCTTGCGCAGCGGCTCGAGCGTCTCGAGGCCCTCCATGCGGCCGTAGAACGTCTGCACGAAGAAGTAGCGGCGCATCTCGCCGTCGCAGAGCACGTCGATGCCCGCGCGCTCCTGGTCGCGGATCGCGAGCTGGGTCGCGTCGTCGAAGGTCTCGCGCACGTCGGTCTGCCCGTACTCGCCCGCCTTGATCTTGTCGAGCGCGGTCCAGAACCACGACGGGAAGCCGTGGCTGCCCATCACGTGGGTGTAGAGGAGCGGAAGCGTGGCGGCCATACGTGTCCTTTCTGGCTCGGGGCTTCTCTAGGAGATCCGGCGGCGATTCAGGAAGGCCGCGATGCGCGCCTGCGCGTCGGGGGCGGCCCGGAGCGCGCCGTAGGCGCGGGGCTCGGCGCCCGCCCGGCCCGCGCGGAGGTCGGCGGTGATGGCCTTGGTCGCGGCCAGCCCGCCCCGCGGCGAGCGCGCGACCTGCTGCGCCAGCTCGAGCGCGGCGGCCTCGAGCGCGCCGTCCGCCACCACGCGGGTGACCAGGCCCATGCGGTGCGCCTCGGCCGCGTCCACGGTCCGGGCGGTGAGCATGAGATCGCGCGCGTGGGCGCCGCCCGCGATGTCGAGCAGCCGCGCGATGCCGTAGCCCGGATTGAAGCCGAGCGTGACCTCGGGCAGCCCGAAGCGCGCGGAAGCCTCGGCCACGCGCAGGTCCTGGGCGATCGCGAGCATGAGCCCGCCGCCCAGGGCGTGGCCCTGCACCGCCGCGATCGTGACCTGGGGCAGGGCCGCGAAGCCGTCCATGATGCGCTGCCAGCGCCCGGCCAGCGCCTTCCGCCTCCGCGGGCGCCAGCGTCGGCATCTCGCTGATGTCGGCGCCCGCGCAGAAGGACCGCCCGCGGCCGGCCACCACCACCGCGCGCGTCTCCGTCCATCGTGGCCAGGCGCTCGAGCGCCGCGTCGAGCGCATCCGCCATCGCGCGGCTGAGCGCGTTGCGGGCCTGCGGTCGCTCGAGCGTGAGCCGGGCCACCGGGCCCTCCGCGGTCAGGCTGGCGGCGGGAGCGTCGGTCACGAGAGGAGCCGCTTCGCGACGATCTCGCGCATGATCTCGGAGGTGCCGGAGGCGATGGTCCACAGGCGCACGTCGCGGAAGAAGCGCTCGACCGGGAACTCGCTCATGTAGCCGTAGCCGCCGTGGAGCTGCACCGCCTGGTAGGCGACGCGGTTGGCCACCTCGGTGGCGAAGAGCTTCGCCATCGAGACCTCGGTGACGCAGTCGCGGCCGGCGGTGTAGAGCGCCGCCGCGTGGTGGACGAGATGGCGCGCCGCCTCGATCTCGGTGGCCATGTCGGCCACCCGGTGCCGCAGTGCCTGCTTGGCCGCGAGGGGCTCGCCGAAGGCGTGCCGCTCGCGCACGTACGCGAGCGTGTCCTCGAGGGCCTGCGCCGCGCCGGAGAGCGCGAGCACCGCGGCCATGATGCGCTCCCGCTGCAACCCCGCCGCGAGCTGGTGGAAGCCGCGGCCTTCCTCGCCCAGCAGGTTCTCCGCGGGCACCGGGCAATCCTGCAGCGACAGCTCCGCGGTGTCGGAGGCGCGCATGCCCATCTTGTCGAGCCGACGGCTCACCGTGAAGCCGGGCGTGTCCCGCTCGACGAGGAACATCGAGATGCCGGCGTGGCGGCGCTCCGCGGTGCCGGGGCTGGTCCGCGCGGCGACGAAGTAGAGATCGCCGTAGACGCCGTTGGTGATGAAGATCTTGCTCCCGGTCAGCTTGTAATTGTCGCCGTCGCGTACCGCCCGCGTCGTGATGCTCGCCATGTCGGAGCCGGAGCCCGGCTCGGTGATCCCGAGGGCGCACACCGTCTCGCCGCTCACGATGCCCGGCAGATACCGCCGCTTCTGCGCGTCGGTACCGTAGCGGGTGAGCCAGGGCGAGGACATGTCGGTGTGCACCAGCACGCTGAAGGCCACGCCGCCGGACCGGCAGCGGGCCATCTCCTCGCCCAGCACCACGCTGGAGAGAAAATCGCCGCCCGCGCCGCCGTACTCGGTGGGGAACTCGAGCCCGAGGAGGCCCAGCTCGCCGAGCCGCCGCCAGAACGCGCGCGGGATCCGCCCGGCTTCCTCCCAGGCGTCCACCTGGGGCGCGACCTCCTTCTCCACGAAGGCGCGGACCGTCCGGCGGAGCATCTCGTGCTCGTCGGTGAGTGTCGGCAACGACATGTTTAGCGCGGGGTCAGCGCGGGCGGGCGCCCGCGGTCACGGCACCCTCACGTAGCCTTCCATCAGCCGGCGCGCCGTCCGGTACACGGTCACGCGCTCGGCCCAGGCCGCGCCGTCCTTGCGGCCCACCGTCGCCGCGATCGGGAGCACGCCCGACGGGTGCCCGAGCCGCAGGTCGCCCACGCGGCCGCCCGCGCACTCGCTCACCACCGTGCCGTCGATCTGGGCGGCCACCGCCAGGCACATGGCCGCGGTCAGCGCGAACGCGCGATGGGCATTGCCCATCGAGATGCAGCGCGCCACCACGTCGGTCTGCTCGGCGTCGTAGGCGGCGCCGTCGAGCGCGACGAAGCCGGTGGGCGGCGCCACCACCGCGATCTTCGGGGTGGCCGCGCTGCCCGGGATGCCCATGGCCTCCGCGGCGCCCACGCGAATGGCCTCGAGCCGCGCCACCAGCGCTCGGTCGCCGTCCATCGCCTGCGGCGTCTCGGTGCCGGTCAGCCCGAGGTCCTTGGCGCGAACGAAGACCATCGGGTTGGTGGCGTCCACCATCGAAGCCTCGACGCCCGCGATGATCTCGCGCGCCCGACCGGAGGGCAGCAGCCGGCCGGTTCGGGAGCCGCCCGGGTCGAGGAAGTCGAGCGCGATGCGCGCGCCGAGGCCGGCCACGCCCGGCAGCTCGAAGTCGCCCAGCACCGCGGCCTCGCCGTCCGTGACCGGCACGCGCGCCACGATGATCTTCTTGGTGTTGGTGTTGTGGATCCGTACCGGGGTCTCCCCGTCGGCCGACGGCACGAGCCGCTCGTCGATGGCGAAGGGGCCCACCGCCGAGGAGCAGTTGCCGCAGTTGCCGGTGTAGTCCACCACGGCCCGGCCCACCTCGACCTGCGCGAAGGTGTAGTCCACCTGGGCGTCCGGGTGCGTGGGCGCGCCGATGATGAAGGCCTTCGACAGCGAGGAGATGCCGCCGCCGAGCCCGTTGAGCTGGCGGCCGTAGGGATCGGGGCTGCCCAGCGCGGAGAGCAGGATGCGGTCGCGCTCGGGCCCCGCCGGCGGCAGATCGCGCTCGTGAAAGGCGAGGCAGCGGCTGGTGCCGCCGCGCATGTAGACCGCCCGGATGCGGTGCTGGGCCATGAGCTATTCCCCCCTGGAGGCGGCGGTCTGGGTGAGCAGGCCGCCGGCCAGCAGCATGTCGCGCTCGCGCGGGCTCAGGATCGAGCGCACGCGGAAGCGCGCCCCGGTGCGCCGGTTCACCACCGCGACGGCGCTGCCCGCCGCGAGGCTCTCGCGCAGGCTCTCGAAGTCGAGCACGTCGTCGCGCTCGATGGCGTCGGCGTCCGCCGGGTTCTCGAACTCGAGCGGCGCGATACCCCAGTTGATCAGGTTGGAGCGGTGGATGCGGGCGAAGCTCTTGGCCAGCACCGCCCGCACGCCCAGGTGGAGCGGCGAGAGCACCGCCGCCTCGCGCGAGGAGCCCTGGCCGTAGATCTCGCCGCCCACGATGACGCCCCCGCCCGCCGCGCGGGCGCGGGCCACGAAGTCGGGATCCACGTTGCGGAAGCAGAACTCCGAGATGGCCGGCACGTTGGAGCGGAACATCAGCACCGCGGTGCCGGAGGGCGAGATGTCGTCGGTGGAGACCTTGTCGCCGAGCTTGATGAGCACCGGCGCGCTCAGGCGCTCCTCGGTCGGCACGCCGCGCGGCACCGGCTTGATGTTCGGGCCCTTCAGGACCTCGACGCCGGCCGCCTCGGACGGCGAGAGTGGCGGGATCAGCCCGGCCACCGAGGCCACCAGGGTGGCCGGCCAGTGCCGCTCGGGCGGGGTGCCGGCTTTTCGAGGGTCGCTGATCCTTCCTGTCAGGGCCGACACGGCGGCGGTCAGCGGCGAGCACAGGTAGACCGCGTCGTCCTTCGTGCCGCTCCGGCCCGGGAAGTTGCGGTTGAAGGCGCGCAGGCTGCGTCCGCCCGAGGCGGGCACGTGGCCGATGCCCGCGCAGGCGCCGCAGGTGGGCTCGGAGATCGTGGCGCCCGCCGCGAGCAGGGTCGCGAGCAGTCCCTCGCGCGCCATCACCTCGAGGATGCGGTGGCTGCCCGGGAAGACCACGAAGGAGACCGACGGCGCGACCTTCCGGCCCTCGAGCACGCGGGTCACCGCCTGCATGTCCTCCCACGAGGAGTTGGTGCAGGAGCCCACCATGACCTGCTCGATCTCGAGCCCCTCGACCTCCGACACCGGGACCACGCGGTCCGGCGATCCGGGCATGGCGACCAGCGGCTCGAGGCTCGAGAGATCGAGCTCGATCCGGTCGTCGTACTCCGCGTCGGCGTCCGGGGCCAGCGGCCGCCAGTCCGCCTCGCGTCCGAGGAGCCGGAAGTACTCGCGCGTCGCCTCGTCCGACGGGAACACGCTGGTGGTCAGCGTCAGCTCGGCGCCCATGTTGCAGATGGTGGCCCGCTGGGGCAGGGAGAGCGTCGCCGCGCCGGGCCCGCCATATTCGAAGATGCGGCCGCTGCCCCCGCGCACCGTGTAGCGGCGCAGCAGCTCCATGATCACGTCCTTGGCCGAGACCCACGGGCGAAGCCGCCCGGTGAGCCACACTTGCGTCACGCGCGGCATGACGACGTGATACGGCCCGCCGCCCATGGCCACCGCCACGTCGAGGCCGCCCGCGCCGATGGCCAGCATGCCGGTCGAGCCGCAGAGCGGGGTGTGGCTGTCGGTGCCCAGCACGAACTGGCCCGGGACGCTGAAGGACTCGAAGTGCACCTGGTGGCAGATGCCGTTGCCGGGCTTGGAGAACCAGGCGCCGTACCGGGCCGCGGCGGTCTGGAGATACCGGTGGTCGTCCGAGTTGCGCGAGTCCACCTGGTACACGTTGTGGTCGATGTAGGCGACCACGCGCGACGGGCGCACCAGCGGGAAGCCCATGGCCTCGAACTGCAGGAAGGCCATGGTCCCGTTGGTGTCGGTGAGCAGCGCCTGGTCCACGCGGAGCCCGATCTCTTCGCCGGCTACCGTCTTGCCCGAGACCAGGTGGGCGTCGAGGAGCTTGCGCGTGAGGCTCTGGCCCATCGCTCTCTTCTCCCTTCCAGAGGCCGGGTGAGGGCCGTGATCGCCTCGCGCTCCTCCACCGGACCCTCACCCTGACCCTCTCCCCTTGATTCGATCGCTTGTCGAGGGGGACGAAGGGGCGGCGGGGGTGGCCCTTGTAGTCGGCGCGGGGGCGGATCAGGCGGTTGTCGTCGTACTGCTCGAGCAGGTTGGCGGTCCAGCCCGCGATGCGGGCCGCCGCGATCACCGGGGTGAAGAGGTCCACCGGGATGCCGATCGAGTAGAAGAGCGGCGCCGAGTAGAAGTCCACGTTGGGGATGAGACGCTTGGTGGCCTGCACCTTGGCGTGGAGCGCGACCGCCAGGTCGTACCAGAGGGCCTGGCCGGACTGGCGGCAGGCCGCCTCGGCGAGGCCCTTCAGGATGGTCGCGCGCGGGTCGCCCGCGGTGTAGACGCGGTGCCCGAAGCCCATGAGCCGCCGCTTCTCGCCCATCGAGCGGTCCACGAAGGCGTCCACGTTGTCGAGCGTGCCGACTTCCAGCAGCGTGCGCATCACCGCCTCGCCGGCGCCGCCGTGGAGCGTGCCCTTCAGCGCGCCCACCCCGCCCGCCACCGCGGAGTGCATGTCCGAGAGCGTGGCCGCGATGACGCGGGTCGTGAAGGTGGACGCGTTCAGCTCGTGCTCGGCGTAGAGCGTGAGGCTCGCGTCCACCGCGCGGGTGGTGACCGGGCTCGGCGCTTCCCCGGTGAGCATGTACAGGAAGTTGGCCGCGTGGGAGAGCTCCTTCGACGGCGGCACCGGCGCCAGCCCGCTCCGCACCCGGTGATGCGCGCAGATGGCGGTGGTGAACTGGCTGGTGAGGCGCACCGACTTGCGCAGGTTGGCCGCGCGCGAGTTGTCGGTGGCGTCCGGATCGTGCATGCCGAGGATCGCCACGGCGGCCTGGAGCACCCGCATGGGATCGGTGTCGCGCGGCATGAGGGCGAAGGCGCGGATCAGCGCGTCGGGAATGGGCCGCGCCGCGGCCAGCTCGGCCTGGAATCGCTCGCGCGGCGCCCGCGCGGGCAGCTCGTCGTGCCAGAGCAGGTAGGCGACGTCCTCGAAGGTGGCCTGACGCGCCAGCTCGTCGATATCGTAGCCGCCGTAGGCCAGGCGGCCGTTCCGGCCGTCCAGGTCGCAGAGACGCGTCTCGGCGGCCACCACGCCCTCCAGACCCCGGATGAGCTGGCTGCCCTCGGTCATCGTTGACTCCTCTCGAAGCGGCGAGTATTCCGCGGACGGCGTACGCGGGCCGGCATGCGCAAATGACGGTATACCCGCGGCCCGGCACAGCGCAAGAGCGTTGGTGGCGCGCGCGCGACGGAGTACTATCGAAACGGGCGTGACGTAGCATGAGTCCAGGTCGGAACGAGCCGCTCCGGAGCCGCGGTCGGCGTAGCCGGCCCTCCCACCCCGTCGTCCCTCGACGCCCTCCGCCGCGCGTGGCCCGCCTACGTCGTGCTCGCCTGCACGCTGCTGCTGACCCTCGGCGCGTGGCGCTACGCGGAGCGCACCGTGCGCGCCAGCGAGCAGGAGCGCTTCGACCGGGTGGTGGCGGTCGGCCGCGCCGCGATCGACCGGCGCTTCGAGTCCTACCTGCAGATCCTGATGGGCCTGCGCGCCCTCTTCGCGAGCAGCAGCACGGTGGAGCGCGCCGAGTTCCGGTCCTTCGTCGCGGGCCTGAGCCTCGACGCCCGCTACCCGAGCATCCGCGGGCATGAGCTGGATTCCCCGGGTCCCCGCCGCGTCCCGGGCCGCGCACGAGGCGCTGATGCGCCGGGGCGGCGCGCCCGCCGGCTACGAGATCCACCCGGTGGAGAGCCAGTCGGAGTTCCATCCCGTGGCGTTTCTCGAGCCCGCCGAGGCCTTCGAGGCGCGCTGGTTCGGCCTGGACGTGGCCACGCGCCCGGAAAATCGGGAGGCCATGGAGCGGGCCCGGGATACCGGCGTCGCGGCGATGAGCCGGCGGCTCGCCCTGTTTCGCCAGAGCGAGGGACAGGGCTTCGTCATCTTCCTCCCGGTGTATCGGGGTGGGCGCTCGCTCGCGACGGTCGAGGAGCGCCGGCAACACTTCGAGGGCTTCGTGGCCGCGACGTTCCGGCCCGATCTCCTGATGGACGAGCTGTTCGGCGCCTCCCGCTCCGAGCCGGTGGATCTGGAGCTCTTCGACGCGCCCGAGGCGACGCCGGGCCGCCTCATCTACGATCGCGACCCCGGCTCCGCGGAGGCCCCGCGCGAGCTGAGCCGCACGGTTCCGGTCGTGTTCGGCGGCCAGACCTGGACGCTGCGCCTCGCGACGCTGCCCGCCTTCCATTCCCTCTCCGAGCGGCTCGTGCCCTACTGGGTCCTGGGCAGCGGTCTCCTGATCAGCGTCCTCGTCTTCGTGATCACGCTCCTGCAGACCCGCGCGCTCACCGCGGCCCGCCGGCTCGGCGCCGAGCTGCAGACCGCCGAGCGCCGGCTGCGCCGGGCCAACGAGCGGTTCGAGCTCGCCGCGTCCGCGGTGGGCTCCGCCATCTACGACTGGAACCTGCAGCACGGCACGATGACGTGGACGCAGGGGCTCACCGAGATGTGCGGCTACCCCCTCGAAGAGGCCGCGCCGACGTATGACTGGTGGAGCGAGCGGATCCATCCCGACGACCGGCCGCGGGTCGAGGAGCGCTTCCAGGCCGCCGCGGCCGGCGGCGACGATTTCGAGGCGGAATACCGCTTCCGGGCCCGCGACGGCCGCTACCTCGACGTGCTCGACCGCGGCCGGTTCGTGCGCGACGCGGCCGGCCGCGCGGTGCGCGTGGTCGGGAGCATGGCCGACATCTCCGAGCGAAAGCGGGGCGAGTCGGTGCTGCGCGACAGCGAGGCCCGGCATCGCGCGGTCCTGGAAACCGCGATGGACGCCCTCGTCGGCATGGACCACCAGGGGCGGGTGAGCGAGTTCAACCCGGCGGCCGAGCGGATGTTCGGGTACGCGCGCGCGGACGTCATCGGCCGGGAGCTGGCCGAGGTGATCATCCCGCCGTCCTTCCAGGACGCGCACCGGCGCGGGCTGGCGCGCTACCTGGCGACCGGCGAGCACACCCTGCTGGGGGGCCGCATCGAGGTGACCGCGCGGCGCGCCGACGGGACCGAGTTCCCGGTGGAGCTGACCGTCACCGTGGTGCGGATGGAGGGGCCGCCCGCGTTCAACGCCTACGTCCGCGACCTCACCGAGGAGAAGCGCGCGGCCGCGGCCCGGAGCAGCCTCGAGATGCAGCTCCAGCAGGCGCAGAAGATGGAGGCGGTGGGCCGCCTCGCGGGCGGGGTCGCCCACGACTTCAACAACCTGCTGACCGTCATCAGCGGTCGGGCCCACATGCTGATGAGCCGGCTCAAGCCGGGCGACCCGATGCACCGCGACGTGGACCTGATCCAGAAGACCTCGCAGCGGGCGGTGGCGCTCACGAGCCAGCTCCTGGCCTTCAGCCGCAAGCAGGTCGTGCAGCCGCGCGTGCTCGAGCTGGGGCCGCTGGTGGCCGACCTGCTGCCGATGCTGCAGCGGATGATCGGCGAGAACATGGAGCTCATGGTCGAGCCGGTGGAGGGCACGGGGCGGGTCAAGGCCGATCCCAGCCAGATGCAGCAGGTGCTGATGAATCTCGCGGTCAACGCGCGCGACGCCATGCCGGACGGCGGCCGCATCCACGTCTCCATCCGCGACGTCCTGGTGGACGAGGCGGCCGCGCTCCACCAGACCAACCTGCCGCCTGGGCCCTACGTGGCGCTCGCGGTCGGCGATACCGGCTCCGGCATGAGCGCGGAGACCGCCGCGCACATCTTCGAGCCATTTTTTACTACCAAGGAGCAGGGCAAGGGGACCGGTCTCGGGCTCTCGACCGTCTACGGAATCGTGGAGCAGAGCCACGGCCACATCCAGGTCCAGAGCGAGCTCGGCCGCGGCACCACGTTCACCATCCATCTGCCGCGCGTGGAGGAGCCGGTCGCCGTTTCCGGCCAGCCCGCCGACGAGGCGCGGCGCCTGCGAACCACGTCACGAACAGTCCTGGTGGTGGACGACGAGCCGGAGGTGCTGGAGCTGGCCACCGAGATCCTGAAGCGCGTCGGCTACACCGTCCTCGGCGCGCCCAACGGCGCGGCCGCGATCGAGGTCGCGCGGCTCCACGAGGGGGAGATCCACCTGCTCGTCACCGACATGGTGATGCCCGGCATGTCGGGCCGCGACCTGGCCGAGCGGCTGCGCGCGCTGCGGACCGCGCTGCCGGTGCTCTACATCTCGGGCTACGTGCAGGACGCCGCCGCGCGGACCGTGCTGGCCAGCGAGCACTCCGCGTTCGTGGCGAAGCCCTTCACGCCCGAGGTCTTCACCGACCGGGTGCGCGAGCTCCTGGCCACCGCGGAGGCCGGGGCCACCTGAGCCGACCGCCCGCGCTCAGGCGCGGAGCGAGCCGTCGATGCGGACGTCCACCAGGTAGGGCCCGCCCGACGCCATCCCGCGCTTGATCGCGGTGGCCACGTCGGCCGTCTTCTCCACCGTCTCGCCCGGCACGCCCTGCGCCTTCGCGAGCCCCACGTAGTCGAGCCCCGGCTTCACCAGGTCCATCGCCACGTACTCGTTGTCCTCGGCGGAGAAGCCCTTGAGCGCCTGGGTGCGCTGCTTGAGGATGCGATAGGACTGGTTGTTGAAGATCACGAAGACCACCGCGACGGAGTCGTGCGCGGCCGTCCAGAGCGACTGGATCGTGTACATGGCGCTGCCGTCGCCGACCAGCGCGATCACCGGCCGGCTGGGCTGGGCCAGCTTCACGCCGATCGAGGCGGGCAGGCCCCAGCCGATGCCGCCGCCGCGCAGGCCGTAGAAGCCGCGGTGGTCGCGGGCGCGGAGCAATTCGCGGACGCCGTGGCTCGAGGAGATGGTCTCGTCCACGATGATGGCCTCGTCGGGCACCGCGCCCGCGACCGCGCCCACCAGCGCGAGCGGGCTGATCGGGTGGCGGCTCGCCTGGGCGGCCGCCTCCTGGCGCAGCGCCTCGCGGCGCGCCTCCTGCGCGATCCGTAGCTTCTCCACCCGCGCGCTCACGTCCTTGGCCTGCGACGCGGTCAGCCGTCGCTTGAGCGCCTCCACCAGCTCGGGCAGCGTCGCCTTCGGATCGCCCTGGATCGCCACCTGGGCCGGGTAGTTCTTGCCGAGCTCCCAGGGGTCGAGGTCGAGATGGATGAGCGGCAGCCCTTCCGGCATCGGCTCCACGTCCGACGGCAGCGAGAGCGTGAAGAGGTCGCCGCCCACCGAGAACAGCAGGTCGTGCTGCATCAGGAGCTGGCGGATGGGCTGGCCCAGGCGCGGGAACGGGCCGTGGTAGAGCGGGTGCGTGAACGGGAAGGAGCAGGTGGACGGCACGCACTCGGTATAGACCGGCGCGCCGAGCACCTCGGCGAGCTGGGCCATCTCGGCCAGCGCGTCGCCGTGGGCCACCGCGTCGCCCGAGATCAGGATGGGCCGCGTCGCCTTCACCAGCAGATCGGCGGCCGCCTCGATCGCGGCGCGGTCGCCGCGGATGCGCGGGGCCACGCGGGTGGACTGCAGGAGATCCAGCTCGCGCTCCGCGTTCAGCACGTCCACCGGCAGCGAGAGGAACACCGGGCCGGTCGGATGCGCCATCGCGGTCTTGACCGCGCGGCGGACCGCGCGCGGCAGGTCCTCGAGCCGCGTGATCTCGTGCGACCACTTCACGTACGGGCGCGCGACCGGGGGCAGATCGGACCAGAGGATGGGCTCGGTCAGGTTCATGGCCTGATCGTGCTGGCCCGCGGTCACCAGGAGCGGCGTCCCCGCCTCGTAGGCGTCGTAGAGCATGCCCATCGCGTTGCCGAGGCCCGGCGAGGTGTGGACGTTGACCACGCCCAGCTTGCCGCTCGCCTGCGCGTACCCGTCGGCCATGCTGATGGCGACCGCTTCCTGCAGGGCCAGGATGTAGCGGATGCTCGGCTCCCGCACGAGCCCGTCCATCAGGGGCAGCTCGGTGGTGCCGGGATTGCCGAACATGGTGTCCACACCTTCGTCCTTCAGGATCTGAAGGAAGGCCTGCTTGCCGGAAAGAAAGGACATGGGGGGAGCCTCCTCGCGGCGGATCATAGCCCCGCTTCCTTGACTGCGCCAGACCCCGCCTGTAGGCTTCGGGGCAGCATGTCGCCGGCCGTTCCCGCCGCTTTCCTCGACGCGTGTCTCCGCCGGCCCACGCCGTTCACGCCGATCTGGCTCATGCGGCAGGCCGGCCGCTACATGCCGGAGTATCGCGCGGTGCGCGCGCGGCTCGGCTTTCTCGAGCTGTGCAAGAGCCCGGACGCGGCCGCGGAGGTCACGCTGCAGCCGGTGGAGCGCCTGGGCGTGGACGCGGCGATCCTCTTCGCGGACATCCTGCTCGTGCTCGAGCCGCTCGGGGTCGGGCTCGAGTTCACCCCGGGCGACGGCCCGCGCATCGCGCGGCCGGTGCGCACCGCGGCGGCCGCGCGGGCGCTGCCCGCGGTGGACGTGGAGGACGCGGTCGGCTTCGTGTTCGAGACGGTGCGGCGGGTGCGCAAGGCGCTCGCCGACCGCGTGCCCCTCATCGGCTTCGCGGGGGCGCCGTTCACGCTCGCCTCGTACCTGATCGAGGGCGGGCCCTTCGCGCGAGTTCCTCCTCACCAAGACGCTCATGCGGGAGGAGCCCGCGGCGTGGGCCGCGATGATGACGCGGCTCGCGGACATCACCGCCGACTATCTGAACGGGCAGATCGCGGCCGGCGTCCAGGCGGTGCAGCTCTTCGACTCGTGGGTGGGCGCGCTCTCGCCCGCCGACTACCGCGACTTCGTGCTCCCGCACTCGCGCCGTGTGATCGCCGCGCTGCGGCCGGGCGTGCCGGTCATCCACTTCGGCGTGGGCACCGGCGGGCTGCTGCCGCTCATGAAGGCGGCGGGCGGGGACGTGATCGGGCTCGACTGGCGCGTGGAGCTCGGGCCCACGTGGGCCCGGCTCGGCCACGACGTGGCGGTGCAGGGCAACCTGGATCCCGCGGTGCTGCTGGCCGGCGTGCCCGCGATCCGCCGCGCGGCCCGCGAGATCCTCGACGCCGCGGCCGGCCGGCCGGGCCACGTCTTCAACCTCGGGCCACGGCATCCACAAGGACACGCCGGTCGAGCACGTGAAGGCCCTCGTGGACATCGTCCACGAGCTGTCCGCGCGATGAGTCGTCGATCGGCACCCTCCCCCGACCTCTCCCGAGGGAGAGGGCATCGATTCGGTCCTGCTCATCGCCTTCGGCGGGCCGGAGCGCCCGGAGGACGTGCGCCCGTTTCTCCAGCTCGTCACCGCGGGCCGCCGTATCCCGCCCGAGCGCCTCGAGGAGGTCGCGCATCACTACGACCTGATGGGCGGGCGCTCGCCGCTCAACGAACTGACGCGCGCGCCAGGCCGAGGGCCTGCGCGCGGCGCTCGCCGCCGGCGGGCGCGCGCTGCCGGTCTGGGTCGGCATGCGGAACTGGCAGCCGTTCCTGCACGAGACCCTGGCCGAGATGAAGGACCGGGGCTGCCGTCGGGCGCTCGGCATCATCCTGTCGTCGTTGCAGACCGAGGCCTCGTGGTCACGCTACGTGGAGGACGTGGCCGCCGCGCGCGAGAAGGTCGGCCCCGATGCGCCCGAGGTGGTCTACGCGCCGCCCTGGAGCGAGCACCCGCGGTTCATCGAGGCGATGGTGGACCGGGCGCGGGCCGCGCTCGCCGGCATCGAGCCCGCGCGCCGGGCCGACGCGCGGCTCGTGTTCACCGCCCACAGCGTCCCGGTGTCCATGGCCGCGGGCTCGCCCTACGCGGCCCAGCTCGAGACCGCGGCGCGCGCCATCGCCGCCGCGGTCGGCCGGGCCGCGTGGTCCGTGGCCTATCAGAGCCGCAGCGGCTCGCCGCGCGATCCGTGGCTCGAGCCCGACGTCGCCGACGTCATCCGCGCGCTGGCGCGGGACGGCGCGCGCGACGTGGTGGTGGTCCCGGTCGGCTTCGTCTGCGATCACGTCGAGGTGCTCTACGATCTCGACGTGGAGGCGAAGGCGGTGGCCGGGGCCAGCGGGATCGGCTTCCATCGGGCCGCCGCCGCCAACGATCACCCCGCGTTCATCGCGATGCTGGCCGACCTGGTGCGGCGCGGGCCGGCGTCGTGAGGCTGATCGTCGTCGGCGGCGGGCTCTCCGGGCTCGCGGCCGCCCACCGCGCGGTGGAGCTGGCGCGCGAGCGCGGCCGGCCGCTCGAGCTGACGCTGCTCGAGGGCGCGGATCGCCTGGGCGGCACCATCCAGACGGAGCGCCGCGACGGGTTTCTCGTCGAGTGCGGCCCCGACTCGTTCCTCTCCGAGAAGCCGTGGGCGCTCGCGCTCTGCCGGCGGCTCGGCGTGGAGAGCCGGCTGATCGGAACCGACGACCGCTTCCGGCGCGTCTTCGTGGCCTTTCGCGGGCGGCTCCATCCGCTGCCGGACGGCTTCCAGCTCCTGGCGCCCACGCGGCTCCGGCCCTTCCTGGCCTCCTCGCTCTTCTCGTGGCCGGGCAAGCTCCGGATGGCCTGCGACCTGGTGCTGCCGCGCGGCGGGTCGCCCGACGAGAGCCTGGGCGCCTTCGTGCGGCGGCGGCTCGGCCGCGAGGCGCTCGAGCGCGTCGCCCAGCCGCTGGTCGGCGGCATCTACACCGCCGATCCCGACGAGCTCTCGCTCGGCGCCACCATGCCGCGCTTCCTCGAGATGGAGCGGCGCGAGCGGAGCGTGATCCTGGCCCTCTGGCGGGCCGCCCGCCGGGCCCCGGCGCTTCACGCGGGGACGAGCGGCGCGCGCTGGTCGCTCTTCGTGACCTTCGCCGAGGGGATGGAGGAGCTGATTCGCCTGCTGGCCACCCGGCTGCCGCCCGGCGCGGTGCGCCTCAAGGAGCGGGCGGCCTCGGTCGAGCGCGACGGCGCGGGCTGGCGCGTCACCACCGCGGGCGGCGCGGCCTTCACCGGCGACGCGCTCATCCTGTCGCCGGAGGCGCACCAGGTCGCGCGGCTCCTGCGCTACGTGGATCCCGGGCTCGCGCACCTGCTCGAGGGGATTCCCTACGCCTCCTCCGCCACCGTGACGCTGGCCTACCGCCGCGCCGACATCCGCCATCCCCTCGACGGCTTCGGCTTCGTGGTCCCGCAGGTGGAGCGCCGGCCCGTCATCGCGGCCACCTTCTCGAGCGTGAAGTATCCGGGGCGCGCGCCGGAGGGCCACGCGCTGCTGCGCGTGTTCATCGGGGGCGCGCTGAACGAGTCGGCGCTCGAGGCCGACGACGCGGCGCTGGTGGAGACCGCGCGCGCGCAGCTCGGCGAGCTGCTGGGCGTGACGGGCGCGCCGCTCTTCACCCGGGTGGCCCGCTACCCGCACGCGATGCCGCAGTACCACGTGGGCCACGCGGCCCGGGCGGAGGCCATCGAGCTGGCGGTGGCGCGGCACGCGGGCCTGCGCCTGGCGGGCGGAGCCTACCGGGGTGTCGGGATCGCGGACTGCGTGCGGTCGGGCGAGGAGGCGGCGGAGGGGGTGGTGAGCTAGGGGGACTTCGGGTCGATGTGGTCCATCAGCATGTGGACCTCGAGCACCGAGTCGAGATACTGGAAGCTGAACGGCTTGGTCACGTAGTCGGAGGCGCCGAGCGCGAGGGCCCCGCGCGCGGAGTCGATGTCCTCCACCGCGGTGACCATGATCACGCAGGTGTCGGGCGCGGCGGTCTTGATGCGGCGCAAGGCCTCGACGCCGCCCATGCCCGCCATCATCACGTCCATCAGCACGATGTGCGGGTGGAAGTCCGGCACGCGGAGGAGCGCTTCCTCGCCGTCCTGCGCTTCCATCACGTCGAAGCCGCGGTCCTCGAGGTACTCGGCCAGCACCTTGCGGAACTCGAGCTCGTCGTCCACCACGAGCACGCGCGCGCGCACCGGCCGCCTGGCCTGCGCGGTGTCGCCCGCCGCCGCGGCCACGAGGGCCGCCGGGGCCACCACACCCGACCGGGCCAGCGTCTCGGAGAGCTGCGTCAGGTTGAGCGGCTTGGTGAAGGCGCCGGCCACGCTCAGCCCGGCCTCGGTGACCAGCTCGAGGGCATTGCCCATGCCGCTGACCAGGATCACGACCACGTCGGGGTTGAGCGCCTTGATCCGGCCCAGCGCGCCGATCCCGCCCAGGCGGGGCATGAAGAGGTCGAGGATGACCGCCTTGGGCTGCCACCGCTTGACCTGGAGGAAGGCTTCGACCCCGTTCGTGGCGGTCAGGACGACGAACCCCTGCTCGGTAAAATACTCCTTGAGCAGCTCGAGGACGTCGACGTCGTCATCGACACAGAGGATGCTCGGGAGGCTGTCGTCCATGTCAAGCTGATCGAGCAAGAAGAGTGCCGCGCCCTGAGCCAGTTCCGGCGCGGAGGGTCCGAATGCAACTCCATGAAATAGCTGCACTTTGCCCGTAACTAGCCGTGGCGTTTCGTCGGTTGGTCACCGGCTGGTTCACATATCCTGACATCGCCCTGACACTATGGGTCACCAGGGCCGGCCGGCCGGAGCGCCGCAAGTAGGATCCAGCTCTGGCGCTGGCTAACGACCCGGGGCCAGGCGTGCCATCACCTCGAGCGCCGGCTCGAGCGAGGGCCCGCCGGGCGTGAAGTTGCCCTCGAGGAAGAGCTCGGTGAGGCCGGCCTCGGCGTAGCGGCCGATGTCCTCGCGGATCTCGTCGAGCGTGCCCCAGAGCGGCCGGCGGTCCTTCCCCTGCGGGGCGTCGTGGACGCGGTAGGTGCCGCGGCAGACGATGTGGAGCTTGGCCGGGTCCTTGCCCAGCGCGGCCGCCGCATCCTTCACTTCGGCCACCAGCGGCGCCACGCTCGCCATCGGCACGTTGCCGCCGTTGAAGCCATCGCCCAGCTCCACCGCGCGCTTCACCACCGTCCTACCGTAGCCGCCGATGGTGATGGGCGGGCGCGGCTTCTGCACCGGCTTCGGCTCCACGCGGGAGCGCGGCACGTTGTAGAACTCGCCGTGGAACTCGGTGACGTCCTGGGTCCAGATCGCGTCGAGGCAGCGCAGGAACTCGTCGGCGCGCCGGCCCCGGTGCTTGAAGGGCACGCCCACCGCCTCGTACTCGTCCTGCGACCAGCCGAGGCCGAGCCCCACGTCGAGCCGGCCGCCCGAGAGCACGTCCAGCGTGGCGAGCTGCTTGGCGAGGACGACCGGCTGGTAGAACGGCATGATCAGCACGCTGGTGCCGAGGCGGATGCGCTGGGTGGCCGCGGCCACGTAGGCGAGCGTGACGATGGGATCGAGCACGCGCTCGAAGGGCTTGGGCCACACCTTGCCCGGCACCGGCGGGTACTCGTTCTTCGGCTCGAGCGCGTAGAGCAGGCGCTGGAAGACCCAGAGCGAGTGGTAGCCGAGCGCTTCCGCCTGGCGCGCGACGCGGATCTGGTTCTCGGGGGTGGCCCAATCGCCGGCGGTGGGGAGCGCGAATCCGAGCTTCATGGAGCGAGATGATACACGAGGCTACTTCGACTCCGCGACGAAGACGCCGTCCCAGTCGGCGGGCGGCGGATCCGCGAGGAGCGCCCGCGCCCGGCGCCGGTAGAGCGCGATGGGCCCGTCGGCGGGCGCCTCGGCCCCGAGCTCGTCGAGGAGGCGGAGCGCCTCCTCCCAGCGCCGCGCGCGATAGAGCGCGATCGCCTCGTGATAGCGGGCGAGGCGGCGCTCGGCCGCGGGATCGAGCGCGCCCGCGCGCGCCACCACCTCGTAGCAGGTGAGGGGCTCGGCGCGGCCCTTGACCGCGACCCGGTCGAGGAAGCGATAGGCGAAGGTCTGCGGCTCGGCCGCGACGGTGGCCTCGCCCACCACGATGCGCACGCCGTATTCCTTGGAGAGCCCCTCGAGCCGCGCGGCCACGTTCACCGGATCGCCGACCGCGGTGTAGATCAGGCGGTCCTTCGAGCCCATGTTGCCCACCACCATCTGCCCGGTATTGATCCCCACGCCCAGGTCGAGCTGGGCCCAGCCCCGCGCCTCGAACTGCGGGCGCAGCGTCGCGAGCGCCGCGACCATGTCGAGCGCGGTCAGGCACGCGCGGCGCGCGTGGTCGGCCTGGTCCATCGGCGCGTTCCAGAAGGCCTCGATGGCGTCGCCCGCGTACTGGGCGAGCACGCCGTCGTGGCGGAAGACCACGTCCGCCATCTCGGTCCGGTAGGTATTCAGCAGGGCCACGAGCGTCGCGGGGGGGAGCGCGTGGGCGAGCGTGGTGAACTGACGGAGGTCGCTGAAGAGCACCGTCATCTCCCGCGTCTCGCCGCCGAGGCGCAGCCGATCCGGATCGGCGAGCACCCACTGGCTCACCGCGGGCGAGAGATAGCGCCCCATGGCTTCCCGGACTATTCTCTGCTCCGCCTGCTCCAGAACGAGGCGCGAGGAGAGCGCGGCCGCGAAGCTGATCAGCAGCGCGGTGGGCGGGTAGATCAGGTCGAGCACGACGCCGCGCTCGAAGAGCAGGGCCGCCGCGGTGCCGTAGAGGGCGAGCCCGGCCGCCACCGCCAGCCCGGCGGGCAGGGGCCGCCACGCCGCCACCACCAGCGCCGCGAGCAAGGCCATGAGCCCGATCAGGAGCGTGGTGACGCCCGGCCCGGCCGGCGAGAGGAAGCGCTGGTACAGCACGGTCTCCACCGCGTTGCCCAGGATCTCGACGCCCCACATCCGCGTGTCGCCGGTGGTCGGGGTGGCGTGCTCGTCCACGCCCCGGATGGTCGGGCCCAGCAGCACGATGCGGTCGCGGACCAGGGCGGGATCGAAGCGGCCCTCGAGCACGTCCACGAACGAGAGGATGCGGAAGGGGCCGGCGCCGGCCGGGTCGGACGGCGGCCCGAGGAAGTCGATCAGCATCGTGTCGTGCTCCCCGACCGGGATCGCCCGGCCGGCCGCGTGGACGAGGCCGGTCTTCCGCGGGCGCGTCCAGCACGACCGGCCTCCGGGCGAAGCGGGCCACGATCGTGAGCGCCAGGCTCGGCAGCTCCTCGTCCCGGGCGCGCAGCAGGAGCGGGAGGCTTCGCACGACGCTGTCCCGCCCGGTGGTGACGTTGGCCAGCCCCTCGGCCACCGCCGCGCTCCGCACGGTCGAGGGGGGCCGGACGAAGGCCTCGAACTCCTGAGCGACCCCCGGGCGCGGGTCGAAGGCCTTCGCGCCCTGGGCCACCACCGGCACCACCACGTTGCCGGCCCGGCGCATCGCCTCGGCGAGCGCGCCGTCCTCGGGCCGCTGGGCGTCGAAGAAGATCGCGAAGGCCACGACCCGCGGCGCGGCGGGCCGGAGCGCGTCGAGCGCGTCGGCGTAGAGCGTGCGGGGCCAGGCCGAGAGCGGGCCGTGGCGCGCGAGCAGCGCCCGGTAGCTCTTCTCGTCGATGCCCACGATGACGGTGGACCGGGCGGCCTGGGCGGGGCGCGCGGTGAAGAGCAGGTCGCCCACGCGCGCGCGGGTGCGCGGCGAGGAGTCCCCACAAGCAGGCCGCCGCGAGGACGAGCGCGACGCCGAGCGCGGGCGCGCCGCTCGCGAGCAGGCGCGTGCGCTGCGTCCGCGTGAGCGCCCTCACGGCCCCACCGTGACCAGCGAGATCTCGGGCGGCACCCGGAATCGCACCGGGATGATGCTGGTGCCGATGCCGGGCGAGACGAAGAGATCGCGGCCGTCCTCGTGGACGTGGCCGATCGCGTAGCGATCCCCGAAGTGCGACGGCACGATGAGGCGGCCGAGCACGGGGAGGTTCACCTGGCCGCCGTGGGTGTGCCCGGCCAGGGTGAGGAGCACGCGCGCGGGCATCCGGACGAAGACATCGGGGTTGTGGGTGAGCACGATCAGCGGCGCGCCCTCCGGCACCGGCGCGAGCGCGCGGCCGATCGCGGCCGGGCGCGTCCTCGCGTCGCTCACCCCCGCGATCCAGAGCGGGTGGCCCCGCACGGTCACCTCCGTCGCCGCGTCTTCCAGGACGCGGATGCCCACCGCCTCGAGGGCGCGGGCGCAGCGGCGGCCGTCGTACCACCAGTCGTGATTGCCGAGCACCGCGAAGACGCCGAGCGGCGCGTGCAGATCGCGCAGGGCCGCGGCGGTCAGCTCGATGTCCACGAAGCGGCCGCCCGCCACCCCGTGGATGACGTAGTCCCCGAGCAGCACGATCAGGTCCGGCCGCGCCGCGTTCACGGACGCGACGATCTCGCGGACCTTGTCCACCGTGATGTGGGGCGCCCCGGTGTGCAGATCGGCGAGCGCGGCGATCCGGAGGGGCCCGAGGTCGGCGGGCCAGCGCGCGATCGGCACGCGCGTCTCCCGCGTGACCACCCAGCCGGGCTCGATGCCCACCGCCCACACGACGAACCCGATGGTTGCCGCCAGCAGGGCCGCCAGGACGACGGTGGTGGCCCGCCGCCGGGGGCGCGTCAGCGGTACTCCCGGAAGAAGGCGCGCAGCTCGGTCGCCAGCGCCGCCGGCTCTTCCATCGCCGCGAAGTGGCCGCCCGCCGGCATCACCGTCCAGCGGCGGATGTTGTACATGCGCTCGGCCCACGACCGCGGCGGCCGCACGATCTCCTTCGGGAACGCGGCGTAGCCGGTCGGGACCTCGATGCGCTGGCCGTCCGCGATGGGCCACGGCGAGTGGAAGCGCGCGTAGTACGGCCAGAAGGAGGCGTTGATGCTGCCGGTCACCCAGTAGATCATCACGTTGGTGAGCAGCTCGTCCTTGGTGAAGCGGCGCTCCACGTCGCCGCCGCAGTCGCTCCAGGTCCGGAACTTCTCCACGATCCAGGCCGCGAGGCCCACCGGCGAATCGCTCAGGCCGAAGGCCAGCGTCTGGGGCCGGGTGCCCTGGATCCACTGGTAGCCGGTCTCCTCGCGCTGCCACCGGGCGAGGTCGTCGAGGTACGGCTTCTCCTCCGGCGAGGGCTGGGCCGGCGGCTTGATGTCGCGGCGGAGCGAGAGCAGGTTCACGTGGATGGCGGCGAGGCGGTCCGGATACGCCGCGCCGAGGCGTGACGTGATGAAGCCGCCCCAGTCGCCGCCCTGCGCGGCGAAGCGCCGGTAGCCGAGCGTGTCGGTCATGAGCGACGCGAAGACGTCGGCGATCTCCGCCACGCCGAAGCGCGGCTGGCCGGGCGCGAACGAGAAGCCGTAGCCGGGCAGCGAGGGCGCGATCACCGTGAACGCGTCCGCCGGATCGCCGCCGAAGCGCGCCGGGTCGGTGAGCATGGGCAGGATCTTGTGGAACTCCCACACCGAGCCGGGCCAGCCGTGGGAGAGCAGCAGCGGGAGCGGGTTCGGCCCGCGGCCCTCCTCGTGGATGAAATGGAGATCGATGCCCGCCACCGGCGGCGGTGAACTGGCGGAAGCCGTTGAGCCGCGTCTCGTGCGCGCGCCAGTCGTAGCGGTCCTTCCAGTACGCGGTGAGCTCCTTCATGTAGGCCAGGCTCGTGCCGAACGCCCACTCGGCGCCGGGCGCCTGGTCGGGCCAGCGCGCGCGGCCCGAGGCGCTCGCGCAGGTCGGCCAGCGTGCTCTCGGGGACCTCGATGCGGAAGGGCCGGGGCGGCATCAGAACACCGGCCGCTCGATGTAGGCGCCCCAGACGTGGCGGAGCCGCGCCACGATCTCGCCCAGCGAGGCGCGCGCCTTCACGAGCTCGATCGTCACCGGCATGATGTTGGTCGCGGGCTCGCGCGCCTCGCGCTCGAGCCGGTCCATCAGGCGGTCCACGAGCGCCTGGTCGCGCCGCCGGCGGGTCTCCTTCAACCGGCCGATCTGTCGCGCCTCGACGGCGGGGTCCACCTTGTGGATGGGGAGCGGCGGCGGCTCGGACGGCTCGACCAGCGTATTGACGCCGATCACGGCCTGCTCGCCCGCCGCCTTGCGCCGGGCGAAGTCGTAGGCGGAGTCGGCGATCTCGTGCTGGAAGAAGCCTTCCTCGATGGCCTTGATGGTGCCGCCCATCGCGTCCACCTTGGCCAGGATGCGGAGGACCTCGGCCTCGACGCGATTGGTCAGGGCCTCCACGTAGTAGGACCCGCCGAGCGGATCGACCACCTGGGGCACGCGCGTCTCCATCGCGATGATCTGCTGGGTGCGCAGCGCGATCTTCATCGCCTCCTCGGACGGGATCGCGTAGGCCTCGTCCATGCCGTTGGTGTGGAGCGACTGGGCGCCGCCCAGCACCGCGGAGAGCGCCTGCAGCGCGGTGCGGATGATGTTGTTGAGCGGCTGCGCCTTGGTGAGCGTGGCCGCCGCGGTCTGGCAGTGGAAGCGCAGGCGCATGGACTCGGCCTTCGTGGCCCCGAAGCGCTCCTTCATGAGCCGGGCGTAGATGCGCCGGGCCGCGCGGAACTTGGCCACCTCCTCGAAGAAGTCGGCCTGGGCCACGAAGTAGAAGGCCAGGCGCGGCGCGAACTCGTCCACCGGCACCCCCGCGCGCGTCACCTCCTCCACGTAGGCGATCGCGTTCGCCATGGTGAAGGCCAGCTCCTGCACCGAGGTCGCCCCCGCCTCCGAGATGTGATACCCGCTGATGTTGATCGGGTTGTAGCGGGCGAGATTCCGCGCGCTCCACACGATCATGTCGCGCATCACGCGCATCGAGGGGCGGATCGGGAAGATCCACTCCTTCTGGGCGATGTACTCCTTCAGGATGTCGGCCTGCACGGTGCCGGAGAGCTTGTTCAGGTCGAAGCCGCGCGACTCCGCGAGCGCCACGTACATGGCGAGCAGGATCCACGCGCTCGGATTGATCGTCATCGAGACCGAGATGCGCTCGAGGTCGATGTCGGCGAAGAGCGCCTCCATGTCGTCGAGGGTGTCGATGGCCACGCCCTCGCGGCCGACCTCGCCGAGCGAGCGCGGGTCGTCGGAGTCGTAGCCCATCAGCGTGGGCATGTCGAAGTCCACGCTGAGCCCGGTCTGCCCCTGCTCGATCAGGTAGCGGAAGCGGCCGTTGGTGTCGGCCCCGGTGCCGAAGCCCGCGATCTGGCGCATCGTCCAGTTGCGGCCGCGGTACATCGTGGGATAGGGCCCGCGCGTGTAGGGGAAGCGGCCGGGCAGGCCGATGTTGTCGGCGGGCGCGTCCGCGATGTCCTCCGGCGTGTACAGGCGCTGCACCGGCATGCCCGAGCCGGTGCGGTAGTCGGTGCGCGCCTCCGGCTGGCGGGCGAGGAACTCGGCGAGCTCCTTGGCCTCCCAGGCGGCTTTCTCGGCGGCGAGGCGCTCGAGCGCTTCGGGTCAAACATGGCGGTTGTCTCCGGTCGGTAGTGCTTGGCGATAGAGATCTCGATCGTCGATCACGCGGCGGGCCTTGAACTCGGTGCGCGGGAGCGTGCCCTCGGGGACGAGGTCCACGATCGGGTGGACGCCGAGGCGGGCCCGCAGGCGCTCGCGCATCAGGGCGCGCAGGGCGTCGAGCGCGGCCCGCGTGGGTCGCGGTGTACTCGGCGCGGACCAGCAGCTCGTCCATGGCCTCGCGGCGGGAGACGATCACGCGGAACTCGCCGCCGAAGCCGTCGATGGCGCGCAGGGTGTCCTCGATGGCGCTCGGGTAGATGTTCTCGCCGCGCACGATGATCATGTCGTCGAAGCGGCCGTAGAGCCCGTCCGGCAGGCGCGGGTAGGTCCGCCCGCAGGGGCACGGGTCGTCCACCCACCGCGCGCGATCGCCCGAGACCAGCCGGATCATGGGCTGCGACGTCCGCTCGAGGTGAGTGTACACGGGCGTGCCCTCGCGCGCCGTAGGGCAAGGGCCGGAACGTCTCCGGATCGCAGACCTGGGTGTAGACGAGATCCTGCCAGAGGTGCATGCCGGTGCGATGCCGGCACTCGCCGTTGGTCATCCAGGGCGACATCTCGGCCATGCTGCCCATGTCCACGCAGATGCCGCCGAAGGTCTGCTCGATCAGCGCGCGGGTCGCCGGGATGCCCGCGCCGGGCTCGCCGGAGAAGAAGAGGACGCGGAAGCCCAGGCTCGCCGGGTCGATGCCCTCGCGGCGCGCGGTCTCCGCGAAGTGCAGCGCGTAGGACGGCGTGCCGTAGAACGCGGACGGCCGGAGATCGCGCGCCCACTGCACGGCCTGGAGCGTCTGGCCCTGCGCGCCCGCGCCGAAGGGGAACACGGTGGCGCCGAGCCGCTCGCCGCCCGCGAGGGCGCCCCACGAGCCCAGGTAGAGGCTGAAGAACGAGCAGATCAGGATGCGGTCGCCCGGCCGGATGCCCGCGCCCCAGAGGATGCGCGCGTGGGCCTCGCCGATCCGCCCCCAGTCGTCCGCCCCGATGCCGAAGACGGTGGGCCGGCCGGTGGTGCCGCTGGTGCCGTGGATGCGCGCCACCGCCGCGGGCTCGATGCAGAGATAGTCGCCGAAGGGCGGCGCGGCCGCCTGCGCGGCCCGCAGCTCCGCCTTCTGCACCACCGGGAAGCGCGCGAGGTCGTCGAGGCTCTTGAGCGTCTCCGGCGACACGCCCGCCTCCTGCCACCGTCGCCGGTAGAACGGGCTCCGCTCCCACGCGTAGCGCACCTGGTGCGTGAGCTTGGCGAAGATCAGCGCGTCGCGCGCGGCCGGATCCGCGCACTCGATCTCGGGCAGCCAGTGCTCGGCGTCCGGCGCGGGCCGGTAGGCCGGGTCGTAGCGCGGCGGCCAGACCGTCAGGTCCACGCCACGCGTCGCGCGAAGCGCGCCGGTCATGGGATCAGCGGGTCGGCCGGGCCGCCACCAGGTCGCGGATGCGGGCGACGATCGTGTCGGGCGGCGTGTCCTGCAGGATCACCTCGGCCACGCCCATGTCGCGCAGCACGGGCACGTCCTCGTCCGGGATCACCCCGCCCGCCACCAGCAGGATGTCCTCCGCGCGCGCGCCGCGCATGAGCTCGAGCACGCGGGGGAAGAGCGTGAGGTGGGCGCCGGAGAGGATGCTGATGCCGAGCACGTCCACGTCCTCCTGGACCGCCGCCGCCACCACTTCCTCGGGCGTGCGGTGCAGCCCGGTGTAGACGACCTCCATGCCCGCGTCGCGCAGGCAGCGCGCCACGATCTTCGCGCCGCGGTCGTGCCCGTCGAGGCCGACCTTGGCCACCAGCACGCGGATGGGGCGCTCGATCATGACGGGAGCGGTCGGGGCGCGGCGGGGCTAGCGGCGGGTGCGGCCGCCGGGCGCGACGGAGGGGCCGGCCGCGGCCCCGTCGGCCACGCCGTCGATGACCTCGCGCACCTTGAGCGCGAGCGCGTTCGGGGTGAACGGCTTGGAGAGAAACGCGATACCCGAGGCCAGCACGCCGTGCCTGACGATGGCGTCATCCGTGTAGCCGGACATATACAGCACCTTCAGCTCCGGGCGCAAGGTCGCCAGGCGCTGCGCCAGCTCGCGCCCGCTCATCTGCGGCATCACCACGTCGGTGACCAGCAGGTGGATGGTGCCCGCGTGCCGGTTGCTGATCTCGAGGGCCTCGGCCCCCTGCCGCGCCTCGAGCACGACGTAGCCGCTCATCTCGAGGATCTCCCGCACCACCGCCCGCACCCGCTGGGCGTCCTCCACCAGCAGGATGGTCTCGCCGTGGCCCGGGGTGAGGATCGGCCTCGGGGGAGCCGCCGGGCCGCGGCGCCGGGGCGTCCGCGGCGGGCCGGTCCGGCGGCGCGACCGGGGCGGCCACGCGCGGGAGGTAGACGGTGAACGTGGAGCCGCGCCCCGGCTCGCTCTCCACCGAGATGTGGCCGCCGCTCTGCTTCACGGTGCCGTACACGGTCGAGAGCCCGAGCCCGGTGCCCTTGCCCTGCTCCTTGGTGGTGAAGAACGGCTCGAACAGGTGCGAGCGCGTCTCCGCGTCCATGCCGACGCCGGTGTCGCCGACCTCGAGCAGGACGTAGGGGCCGGGCCGCGCGTCGCTCAGGCGCGCGGCGGCCGCCTCGTCCAGGTCCACGTTGGCGGTCCGCACGGTGAGCCGGCCGCCGTCGGGCATGGCGTCGCGCGCGTTCACGCAGAGGTTCAGGATCATCTGCTCCATCTGGCCCGGATCGGCCTTCACCCCGCCCAGGTCCGGCGCGGTCACCGTGACGAGATTGATCGTCTCGCCGAGGAGCCGCTGGAGCATGGCGTGGATGCTGGCCACGATGCCGTTGAGATCCACGAGACGCGGGGCCATCACCTGCTTGCGGCTGAAGGCGAGGAGCTGGCGGGTGAGGGTGGCCGCCTGATCGGCCGCGTCGCGGATGCCCTCCGCGTTGCGGCGCAGGGAGTGGCCGGGCGCCAGCCGGCGCAGCATGAGGTCGCTGTCGCCGCGGATGACCATGAGCAGGTTGTTGAAGTCGTGCGCGATGCCGCCCGCCAGCTTGCCCACCGCGTCCATCTTCTGCGCCTGCCGGAGCTGCTCCTCGCTCGTGTGCAGCGCGCGCTCCGACCGCTTCAGCTCGGTGAGGTCCACCGTGAGGCCGCGCAGGGTGATGGGCCGGCCCTCGGCGTCGCGCACCACGTGGACGATGTCGCGCAGCCACACCTCGCGGCCGTCCGCCGCGACCGCCCGGTACTCGAACTCGTGGTCGCGGTTCTCCGCGAGCGCGGTGCGATAGGTCTGCATCACCGTGTCGCGATCCTCCGGGTGGATGCGGCGGGCCCAGAAGTCGGGCTCGCGCAGCCAGCGCTCCACCGGGTAGCCGAGCACGGTCTCGGCGCGACGGCTGACGAAGGAGAACGTGAGGGTGCGCGCGTCGGCCTCCCACACGATGGCGTCGAGGCCCTGGATGAGGTCGCGGTAGCGCTGCTCCGACTCCTGGTGGGCCGCCTGCAGCCGCTCCTCCTCGGTGAGGTCCTCGACGATCAGGAGCAGGCGCGGCGGCTCGTCGTCGGCCAGGTGGATGGCGCTCATGGTGATGCGCGCGGGCTTGGTATCGCGGCGCGCGTACACGTAGAGCTCGTAGAGGCCGGCCTGCTGGGTCGCGCCGGTGGCGAGCACCTCGCGGGCGCCGCGCAGGAGCCGCTCCGCCCGCACGAGCTGCTGGAGATCGCGTCCCAGCACGTCCTCCTCGCGGAGCCGGAAGGACTCGAGGAAGGCGCGATTGGCCGAGAGCACGTGCAGGTCCTCGGAGAGCAGCAGCAGGCCGGCGGGCACGCTCGCCACGATCTTGTCCGCGTAGCTCTGGAGACTCGTCATCGCGCGGGCCTGCCGCATCTGCTCCTGGAGCAGCCGCGCGCGCTGCTGCTCGCGGTGGAGCGCGATGAGGAAGCCGGCCAGGGCCAGCAACAGGAACGCGGCGGCCGCGCCGGCCAGCCGCCCCGAGCGCTGGAACTCGGCGAGCGCCTCGTCGCGGTCCACCTTGAGCACGAGCGACCAGCCGGTGGGCGCGACCCGGCGCACCGCGGCCAGCACCGGCACGCCGCGATAGTCCACCGTCTCGCCGACCGCCTCGTGGCCCTGCGCGCCGGCCCGGGCGATCACGCCCAGGCCGCCGAGCGAGCGCTTCGGCATCTCGGCATCGGGCGCGATGGGCTGGCGCAGCGGGGAGAGAAAGGCGGGCGGCTCGGCCTCGAGGTCCACCAGGAGCGTCTCGCTGGTGTGCGTCGGCTCCGCGTCGTCGGCGAGGAGCGGGTAGAGCCCGGCTTCCGGCTTGGCCCCGAGCGTGACCACGCCCAGCAGCGGCCGGGTGTCGCCGTCGAGGCCGGCGGGCGCGCCGTCGGAGAAGACGGGCACCGTGACCACGAGCAGCCGGCCCGCGCCCTCGCCGCCGAGCTCGAAGCGCGGCTTCCGGCTCTTCGCCACCCGCGCGGCGTGCTCCGCGGCCTGCTCCAGCAGCCCGGCCGCGAGCCCGGGGTCGGACGCGGAGCGGGCCGCCGCGCGGCCGGCGGCGTCCGAGACCACGATGCCCACGTAGCCGTAGGCGGCGGCGACGCGGCTCAGGTGCCGCGCGAGCGCCTCGTCGTCCCGGCCCTGGCCGGCGAGCTGCGCGCGCACCGCCGGGAAGGCGGCCAGCACCTCCGCGTCGGCGCGTCGGGCCGCGAGCCAGCTCGACACGAGACGGGTCCGGTCGGCCGCGATGGTGGCGAGGCGGCTCTTCCAGTGGGTGAGGGCGGTCTCGCGCTCGGTGGCGATCTGGTGCGCGGTGAACAGCACGACCAGGATCGTGCCGGCGAGGAACACGCCGACGTGGATCCAGGGGATGCCCTCGCCGGACCCCGCGAAGCTCCGCCGTGATCGCGTCATGGTCACGCCCGTCCAGAATACGGCGGGAGCCGGGTCGCCACAACCCTTCCCGGGCCGCGGATCAGACGTGGTTGCGGAGCATCAGCTCCTTCGGATGCGGCTTCAGATAGATCTGGTCGCGGACATAGGTCACGTCGAAGCGGGCGACGTAGTGGTTGATCAGCGTGATCGGCACCACCAGGGGCACGAGCCCGGCGGCGTAGTCGCCGATGACCCCGAGCAGCTCCCGCTTCTCGGCGGCCGCGAGCTGGTTCTTGAAGAAGCCCATGATGTGCTGCAGGACGTTGACGTGCTTCTTGATCGTCGCCCGCGCCGCGAGCGCCTCCATGAAGCCTTCGCCGTAGGCGTCGAGCCATCGCGCGCGCGGGGGCGCGCGAGACCTCCGCGACCAGGCGGCCCAGCCGCGCGTAGGCGGCGGGGCTGTGCGCGAGCAGCAGGTACTTGTGCGCGGTGTGGAACTCCACCACCGCGGCCGGGCGCGGCTCGGACTCCCGCAGCGCGGCGAAGCGGCGATAGGCGAAGACGCGGGTGATGAAGTTGTCGCGCAGGTGCGCGTCGTTGAGCCGGCCCTCCTCCTCCACCGGCAGGAGCGGCAGGGCGTCGGTGAGCGCGCGCGCGAAGAGCCCGGTGCCGGTGCGCGCGGGCGGGCCCCTCGCCCGCGTAGACCTTCACCCGCTCGAGGCCGCAGGAGGGCGACGCGCGCTTCAGGATGTAGCCGCTGAGCTCGCGGCGCCGCAGCTCGTCCACGCGCCGCCGCGCGAACTCGTTCATGCGCTCCGTGTGATCGGTCCCGCTCGTGATCCCGAGCAGGCGCGGCGCGGCTCGCGTCGCCCACGAGCCGGATCGGCTCGCGCGGCACGCCCATGCCGACCTCCATCTCGGGGCAGACCGGCACCCACGTGAAGTAGCGCGCGAGCACGCCGGTGATGTAGGCGTCCTTCTGGTGGCCGCCGTCGTAGCGGACTTCTTCGCCCAGCAGGCAGGAGGAGATGCCGACCCGGATGGGGAGATCGGGCGAGCGCCAGGCCGGCGTGGCCGCCATCAGCGGGCCCGGTAGCGGACCTCGAAGCTCACGCACCCCGCCGCGGAGTGGAACGGCCCGTGCGGCATGCCGGGCGGCCGCACCGCGACCGAGCCCGCCGGGTAGGGGCGGCCGCCGCACTCGAGCGTGCCCGAGATGATGTAGATCTCCTCCCAGAAATCGTGGGTCACGACGCGGTCGTTCCCGGAGCCGGGATCGAAGCGGAGCAGCCGCGTGGTCACGCCCTCGTCGGCCCCGCCGCTGACGACCTGCTCCCAGACGCCGGCGGGGAATCCGGGCGCGGGCCGCCACGGCAGGGGCGCCGGATCGAAGAACTCGCGCTCGGCTTTCGTGGGTTCCATCGCTGGGGTATTGTAGCCGACATGCCGACCATCGACCCCGCCCAGCTCGAAGCGAAGGCCACCCGCATCTTCACCGCGATGGGCGCGCCGGCCGGCGACGCGGCGTGGATCGCCGCGCTGCTCGTGCGCGCGAACCTGCGCGGCCACGACTCGCACGGCGTCATCCGCATCCCGCAGTACTGGGAGTCGGTGAAGAAGAAGGAGGTGGATCCCCGGTCACCCGTGACGGTCATCGCGGAGACGCCCGCGCTGGCGCGGCTCGACGGCGGCGGCGGCTTCGGCCAGGTGGTGGGCCGCCGCGCGATGGAGATGGCGATCGCCAAGGCGAAGGCGGGCGGCCTGAGCGCCGCGTCCACCTCGCGCACCAGCCACGTGGGGCGGCTCGCGGACTACGCGGAGATGGCGGCCAACGCCGGGCTCGTCGGCATGCTCTGGGCCAACTGCGTGCACGGGCTCAACGTCGCGCCGTGGGGCGGCGCCGCGCGACGCCTCGGCACGAACCCGCACGCGGTCGGCATCCCGGGCGCGGGCGGGCCCGCGATGGTGCTCGACTTCGCCACCAGCGTGGTGGCCGAGGGGAAGCTGCGCGTGAAGCGCAACCGCAAGCAGCCCGCCCCGCCCGGCTGGTTCGTGGACGCAGAGGGCCGGCCGCAGACGGATCCCGAGATCTTCTACGGCACGCCGCCCGGCGCGCTGCTCACCTCGGGCGAGCACAAGGGCTACGGGCTCTCGCTCGCGGTGGAGATCCTGGGCGGCATCCTCTCCGGCACCGGCCCCGCGGGGCCCCCGCCGGGCGTCTTCGCCAACGGCACGCTCATGATCTGTCTCGACGTGGAGCGCTTCCTGCCGCTGCCCGAGTTCCACCGCCAGGTGGCCTCGCTCTTCGGATGGGTGAAGTCGGCGCCGCTCGCGCTGGGCGCCACCGAGATCCTGATCCCCGGCGAGCCGGAGGCGCGGCTCGAGGCGCAGCGCCGCCGCGAAGGGATTCCCATCGAGGATCAGACCTGGAGCCAGATCGAGACGACGGCCGGCAGAGCTCGGCGTCGTAGGACGCGCTACGGAAAGAGCCGCTCGGCGTTCTTGAAGGCGATCTTCTCGGCCACGTCGCGCGGGAGCTGGCTCAGGTAGCTCCGCACCTCCGTCACCGAGCCCGGCAGCGCTTCCCAGCGCGACGTCATCCAGGTATCGGTCCCGGCGAGGAAGCGATCGGGATGGCGGAGGAACACCGCGCGCCAGCCCGGGTCGAGCGTGCCGCCCGGGGCCACGTCGCTGTTGCGGATGGCCAGATCCACCCAGAGGTTCGGGTAGCGGTCGAGCAGGGCGCCCACCGCCTGCGGGCCCGCGGACATGCCCGCGTGCGCCCAGATGACCCGCAGGCGCGGCTCGATCGTGAACAGCTCGATGATCGCGAGCTCGTCCGAGTGGGCGTGGAGATAGATGTTCTCCTGCACCGCGAGCTCGGTGATGCGCTTGACCACGAAGGTGCCGGTCTGGCCGCCGAAGAGGTGGAACTCGCCGATGCCCTTGTGCACGCCGCGGTGCTTCTGCAGGCGCTCCTGCACGTAGGCGAGCACCGCCGCGTCCTGCCACCAGTGGCCCATGTCGCCGCGGGTGCGGTACGGCCGCAGGATCGGCACGATGCGCTTGGGATCCCGCGCGTGGAGCGTGAGCGTGCCGTCGTCCGGCGTGCTGGACACGAGCGCGCGCTTGATCCCCGCCTTGTCGAGAATGCCCAGGATGCGCTCGGGCGGATACTCGATCCAGTCGGGCGCGCTGTAGTGGATGTGCGTGTCGAAGATCGGCAGGTCCGGGCTCTGGGCGCGCGTGGCCTCCGCCCCGAGGGCGACGAGCGCCACCGCGAGCAGGGGAAGCAGGCGCGTCGCGATGTGCCAACCGCACGGCTGGAGCCTAGCATGGTCGCCTCGCCTTGCGCATCCGCATTGCCGGCGCTACGCTGGGCGACGTGATGAGAGCGCTGCGCGCGATCGTGATCGTGAGCCTGCTGCTGGCGGCGGGGCCCGCCGCCGCGCAGGGTCTGCCCGGCGGCCGCCCGCCCGACGCCATCGATCGGGCGCGCGGCCTCGCCACCCAGCCCTTCGGCACGCTGCCCGCGCCCGATCGGCCCGCCGAGCGCTACGTGCCGCCGGCCCGCGTGTACTCGCCCGCCCAGGGGCGCGAGGTGCTCGTCCCCGGCCACTACGAGCGCGACGTCAACGGCCAGCGCGTCGAGGTTCCGCCGCTCGTCACCACCACGCCCGATGGGCGCAACCCGGTGGTGGTGCCCGGCGGCGAGCGCCCCGCGATCGAGCCGCGCGGCGCCCCCTGATGCTCGAGGCGGTGGGCATGGCCGAGATCAACAAGATCTTCGCGGTCACCGACGCCCTCGGGGTGCACCGTGAAGCGCTCGTGATCCCGCTCGGCACCGGCAAGGGCCGCGTGCGCAAGCTGCCGAGCGGCAAGTTCGAGATCACGGTGGATGCGGAGACGCCGTTCGACGAGTGGCTCGAGGGATTGCCCGCGCTGATCCGGGCCGCCATGGCGTGAGCTCCCGCCGACGAGGGGAGATCGGGCTCCTCTCCCTCGTCGCCATCCTCTTCTTCAACGTCAGCGGCGGGCCCTACGGGCTCGAGGACGCCGTCGGCACCCTCGGCCCGGGCCTCGCGCTGGTCCTCCTGCTCGTCACCCCGCTGGTCTGGAGCCTGCCCGTCTCGCTCGCGATGGCGGAGCTCGCCGCCGCGCTCCCGGAAGAAGGCGGCTACGTGGTGTGGGTGCAGCGCGCCTTCGGCCGCTTCTGGGGCTTCCAGGTCGGCTGGTGGAGCTGGATCAACAGCTTCGTGGACGTGGCGGTCTATCCCGCGCTCTTCGTGGACTACGTCGGCTTCTGGCGCCCGGACATGTCCACGCTCGAGCGCTGGGCGCTGGTGCTGGCCTTCATCTGGATCCTCACCGCCATCAACCTGGCCGGGGTGCGCATCACCGGCTGGGTCGCGGTGGCGATGGCCGGCGTGTCGCTCCTGCCGGTGGTCGCGCTCACCGCGGTCGCGGGCACGCAGCTCCGCGAGGTGCCGTGGCGCCCGTTCGCCGCGGACGAAGGGAGCCTCCTCACCGGGCTCGGCCTGGGGCTCGCGATCATGATGTGGAACTACTCGGGCTGGGACGCGCCCACCACCACGCTCGGCGAGACGCGGAACCCCGGCCCGAGCTTCCGCCGCGCGGTGTGGGTCGCGCTGCCCCTGATCACGCTCGCCTACGTGCTGCCGGTGGCGGCGAGCCTCTCGGCGGTCGAGGGCTGGGAGGACTGGGAGACGGGCCACTGGCCGGTGGTCGCCGAGGCGCTCGGCGGGCCGTGGCTCGCCAACCTGGTGGCGGGCGGCGCGGTGATCGCCACCGCGGGACTCTTCCTGTCGCTGCTCCTGACCAACTCGCGGCTGCCCTACGCGCTGGCGGTGGCCGGCCAGATGCCGGCCGCGCTCGGGCGGCTCCACCCGCGGTTCGGCACGCCGTGGGGCGCGGTGATGCTGTCGAGCGTCGCCTACAGCCTCTGCGCGGTCTGGAGCTTCAAGGAGCTGATCGTGCTCAACATCTGGCTGTACTCGATCACGCTCGTCCTGGAGCTGGCCGCCTTCGTGGCCCTCCGTCTCCGCGAGCCGGGGCTGCCGCGGCCGTGGCGCGTGGGCGGCGGCCGGTCGGGATGTGGCTGGTGGTGTTGCTGCCGTCGCTCTGCTGCCTGCTCGCGATGGCGACCGCCGGATGGACGAACACCGCGGTCGGCGTCGCCGCGGCCCTGACCGGCCCGCTCGCCTACCGGCTCTGGCGGGCGCCGCCTAGTCGCGCGACGAGCTGGCCGCGGGAAAGATCGCGCGCCAGGCGGCCGGGCTCGCGGCGGGCGCCTTCGGGCGCACCGGGCGGACGCGGAGGCCCCGGCCACGCGCGTGGCGCCACACGCCGGCGCGAAACGCCGCGTTGCCCAGCAGGCCGCCGGCCCAGCTCAGCGTGATCGGCGGGCGCAGCCCCAGCGCGCGCGCGGTGTGCGCCGCGAGGGCCGCGAGCGCCTCCTGCGCGTCCCGCACGACGCGCCGGGCGGTCCGGTCTCCCCGGCGGGCGCGGCGCAGGACGCCGGGCGCGAGCGCGGCCACGCGCGCGACCGCGTCGGGCGACGTCGCGATGCGCCGCGCGCGCGCCGGCGCGACCGCGTCGCGCAGCCAGGCGCGGCCGATCGAGAACGCGGAGCCGTCGTCGCCCAGCAGCGGGCCGAGGCCGCCGGCGCGCGCGAAGCGCCCGCGCCGGTCGCGCCCGAGCGCGATCGACCCGGTGCCCGCGAGCAGCAGCACGCCGGGGACCGCGCCGAGCGCGGCGAGGTAGGCGGCCTCCACGTCCGAGATCACGACCACGCGCGGGGCGAAGCGGCGCAGGCGCCGCGCCAGGGCCTGGCGCTCGCCGCGCGTCCAGATCCCGCGCGAGGCCACGCCGAGCGCGGCCAGGTCGCCGCGTGACAGACGCCAGCGCCGCCAGAGGCGCGCGAGCAGCGCGGGCAGGCCCGCCACGCCCGGCGTCGGCCCCCGATAGGCGCGCGGCGCGGCGCCCGAGAGGGACACGCGCACCCAGGTGCCGCCGAGATCCACCACGACGAGCGGCCGGCCGCCGCGCGGCGGCGCCGCAAGAGCGCGATTCATGGTCGCTATTGTCCCCCGGCGCCCTCCGGCGGACGTGAAAAATGAAAGCGGGCTAAGGTGGGAATACCCGCGTCCACCGCCCGTCCTATCAGGCAGTGGCGGTGACTCTCTCGAACCTGGAGGCAACATGCGACGCACCCTGATGACCATGACGGCCGCGCTGCTCCTGGGCCTGACCGCGACCGTCGCGGCCGCCCTGACGCCGACCGAGACCGTGAAGTCGCGAGTGGACGAAGCGCTGCAGAGCCTCTCCCAGACCGCCAACCCGACCGCCGAGGCCTCCGAGCGGCGGCGCGCGGACATCCGCCGGGCGGCCGACACGCTGTTCGATTTCCCCGACATGTCGCGCCGGGCGCTGGGCCGTCACTGGACGGACCGCACGCCCGCCGAGCGCGAGGAGTTCACGCGCCTCTTCACCGACCTGATCGCGCGGACGTACATCGGCAAGATCGACCGCTACGCGGGCGAGTCCATCGCCTACGTGGGCGAGCGCGTGGACGGCGAGGAAGCCTCCGTGCGGTCGCGGGTGGTCACCGCCAAGGGCTCGCAGATTCCCGTCGAGTACCGGCTGCACCGCGTGAACGACGAGTGGACCGCCTACGACGTGCTGATCGAGAACGTGAGCCTGGTGGGCACCTACCGGAGCCAGTTCGACCGCATCATCAAGGCGGAGTCCTTCGCGAACCTGCTGCGCCGCCTGCGCGAGAAGGGCCAGGTCGCGGAAGCGCAGTAGTTACTTCTTCAGCAGGAACTGGGCCTCGTCGAAGGATTCGGCGGCGAGGTTGGCGAGGCCGGTGCGGGTGTAGAGATCGCCCAGCAGCAGGTGGAGCGTCGGCTCGTCGCGATCGGCGTCGAGCGCGGCGACCACCACCCGCCGCGCGTCGTGCAGGAGCCCCTCGCGCGCCAGGAGCCCCGCCCGCATCACCGCCTTCGAGGTCGGCGGCACCCCCGTCCCCAGCTCCTGCTCGAGCGCGGTGAGATCGCCCGCCACCGCGCGGGCCCGCGCGGCGTCCACCACCTCGAACCACGCCTCCTGCGTGGGCTGGCCCCCGGCGGTGACCTGCAGCGTGTAGCGCGCGCCCGGGGCGAGCGCGGGCGCGTCGGCGGGATACTCCCAGCGCGGGCCGGTGACCTCGCGCCGCTCGACCACCGGGCCGTTCGGGCCGACCAGCCGCACCGAGTAGCGCGCGAAGCGGCTGCCGAGCCATTCGAAGGCCAGCGCCTCCGGCAGGACGGGGCCGTTGCGCGGGCTCAGGATCACGGGTGGGCGCGCCACGCTGCGGGTGGCGAGCACGGCCTGCGACGATTCCTTCGTGGTGCCGGCCAGGAAGCCCAGGCTCGCCTCGACCAGGGTCTTGGCCTTCTGGCCCTGTCCGGCCGCGGACACCGCGGGCACCGTGAGCGTCCCGGCGGCGCCCGCGACCCGCATGGTCCCGCGCCCGCCCGAGAGCAGCACCACCGCGCTCGCGTCCTCGGTGGTCCGCACGATGTCGCCCGCGCGCAGCGCGAGCAGCGGCCGCGCCGGCCGCCAGTCGCCGCCCGCCGCCGGCTTCACCTCCACGCGGCCCTTCGCGGGCTTGATCTCGGTGATGACCGCCGCGGTCTCGGCGGTCTGAGCCTGCGCCGAGGTGGCCAGCGCGAGCAGCGCGCCCAGCGCGAGCGATAGCAGCGAGAGCACGTTCTTCACGTCAGGCCTCCGTCAGACTGGTGAGCTCGTAGATCTCGACCGGCTGCCGCCGGCCCTTCACGGTCACGCTGCCCCGGTCCCGGACCACCACCCGGTCCTTGAGGACGGCCAGCACCGCGCCACTGATCAGGATGCCGGTGCCGAGGTCGCGATTCAACCCCTCGATGCGGGACGTGGTATTGACGGTGTCGCCGAGCACCGCGTACTTCTTCTTGCGCGGCGCGCCCAGGGTTCCCGCGAACGCCTCGCCGGTGTGGACCGCGATGCCCATGGCGAGCGGCCCGCGGTCCTGCGCCTCCCAGCGCCGGTTCAGTCCCTCGAGCGCCGCGTGCATGGCCACCGCGGTGTGGGCCGCGTGCCAGCAGTGCTCGGGATCGTCGAGCGGGGCGCCGTAGACCGCCATGATCGCGTCGCCGATGAAGTCCTGCACGAGCCCGCGATGGGCGAGGATCACGTCCACCATCGCGGTGAAGTACTCGTTCATCATCTCGGAGACGACCTCGGGCGGCAGGCGCTCGGACATGGTGGTGAAGCCGCGCAGGTCCGACATCAGCACGGTCACGCGGCGCACCTCGCCGCCCAGCGGCGTGCCGGTCTGCAGCACGCGGTCCATGATCTCGGGGCTCACGTACTGGCCGAAGGCCGAGCGCAGGCGGCGGCGGCGCAGCATGTGGGCGCCCTGGAGATAGACCAGCATCCCGATGAGCGGAGCCAGGAAGTCGAGCCAGTAGCCGCCGCGCGTGTACGCCTCGTAGGACGCGGCGGCGAGCCCGGCCACCAGGGCCAGGCCGACCAGCGCGAGCCAGAGCGGGCGCAGCCAGAGCGAGAGCAGCGAGATGGACACGCAGACCAGCGTGAGCAGCGCCACGTTCAGGTACCAGGGCGGCGGCAGCAGGGTCCGGCGCGAGAGCAGGGTGTTCACCATGTGGGCGTGGATCTCCACGCCCGGCATGAGCCCGGTCGGGGTCGGAAACGTGTCGCGGCTCTCCGCGAAGCTCGCGCCCACCAGGACGATGCGGTCGCGGAAGGGATTGTCCTGATCGGGGATCGTGCCGGCGCGCGCGAGCTGCACCAGCGGCTCGCTCGGGAACGTGGTGAAGGCGCCCGCCGGCCCGGAGAAGTTGACGCGCCACGGCTGGGCCGCGAGCTGGCTCACCGGCGTCTCCGTCGGCCCCGCGATGGCGCCGGACGTCTCGCGCACGGGCAGCGGGATCGCGGTGGCGCCGTCCCCCGCGAGACGCGTCGCCAGCTCCGCGGGCGGGAGGCCGGTGGACGCGGCGAGCGTGGCGAGCGAGAGCGCGGGCAGCCATCCGCCGCCCGCCCGGGGCAGGACCGGCGTGAAGCGCCGCACCATGCCGTCGGCGCCGATCGGCGCGTTGGCGAAGCCCAGGAGCCCGGTCAGCTCCGGCGCGAAGGGCGGCAGCAGGGTGTAGCCGTCCGCGCCGTCCTGGCCGGCGGGCATCGCGAAGGTGGCGAAGATCAGCGAGCCCGGCCGCGCCGCGCTCCAGCGGCGGATGACGGCGAGCAGCGCCTGGTCCTCCGCGGGGACGGTGGGCGCGGTGAGGACGAGATCGAAGGCCACCACGCGCGCGCCGCTCTTGAGCAGGAAGTCGGCGAGGTCGGCGACGTAGCGTCGCGAGAGCGGCTGCCGCTGCCCGAGGGCCTGGAACGCGTCGTCGTCGATCAGGACCAGGGTGATCTCGGGCGCGGCCACCCGGTCGCGCAGGAAGAGGAACGCGTCCACCGCGCGCGTCTCCCAGCCCGCGAGCACGCCGGTGCGGGAGAACGCGGTGACCGCGACGGAGACCAGCAGACCAACCAGCATCGCGCGCAGCACCCGCGCGCGGCGTCCCGTGCCCCGGAGGGCCAAGGTCAGCGGCCGACTCCGGTGAGGCCGAAGGCGGCCCAGGCGAAGGGGTGGGGGAACTCCTTCATGGCGGCGCGCTGGGCGGCCCGGAGGGCCTGGACCGCGTCCAGCTTGACGAGCTGGTCGTAGAACTCGCGCATGAGCGTGAAGCTCGCGCGGTCGTCCACCTTCCAGAGCGTCGTGACCACCGCGGGGCTGCCCGCGTAGAGGAAGGCCCGCTGCAGTCCGACCAGCTCGTCGCCGGTGCTGAGCTGACCGAGGCCGGTCTCGCAGGCCGAGAGCACGACGAGCTGCGCCTTCAGGTCGAGGCCGAAGATCTCGCGCACCTCGAGCCGGCCATCGTCGCCGCCGCCCGGCGCCAGCAGGAGGCCGGAGGCGAGCGGATCGCGCTCGTTCAGCTCGCCGTGGGTGGCGAAGTGGAGCAGCCGCGCCCCGTCGATCAGGCTCTTGGCGCGCGTCTCCGTCGCCTCCTGGCGCACCAGCACGTGCGCGCCCGCGTAGCGATCGCCCACCACCCGCGCCTCGCGCTCCGCGTAGCGCAGGTTGAGGGCGGGGCCCAGGTCGGGGTTCCCGATTGCCAGAACGCTTCCGCCACTCGCGGAGCGCTTGGCCTCGAGGAACTTGAGCACGCTCGCGCTCGGCAGCGTGGAGAGCGTGTAGTCCTCGACGAGCCAGCGCCCCTGCTTGCTGCGCAGGGCCCCGAAGGGGAGATAGTGGAGCACGTCGTGCGGCACCACGACCACCCGGCTGCCCTTGATGTGCCGGCGCACCGGGGCGACCAGGGCTTCGTGCAGCGCCTCCGCTTGCTTCTGGGTGTCCGGTAGCGGGGCCTGGTCCTCGATGCCGCGGCGGAAGGCGCGAACCTCGGAGACGAGCTGGTCGCGGAGGATGGGAAGCCGCACCACCGTGATGGAGGTCCGGTCCACCACCCAGGCGAGCGCGTTCTGCCGCCCGACGAGGTATTCGACCAGCGTCGTCCCCTCCGGCAGGAGGGCCTGCAGCTCGGGGACGTTCACCGGCTCCACCGTCATGAGCGAGGCCTGCTCGAGATTTTCCTTGCGGACCCGATCGAGGAACTCGCGATAGCCACGCTCGGCCGCTTCGGCCTCCGCGCGCCCGTCCGCGGCGTCGTCCTCCCCGGCCTCGTCCGCGGCCGTCTTCGCGGCGGCGAGCCGGGCGCGCAGGCGCACCTCCTCGTCCACGAGGGCGCGGGTCTTGCCCTTGGAGAGCACGGTCTGGGTACCGAGCAGGTCGAGAAAGGCGCGCGAGCGCCCGCGCTCGGCGAGGGCAAAGGCCTCGTCCGGCTTGCGCAGCGCCACCGCGCTGAAGACGGCACCGTTGTACATCTCCTGCTTGTCCTCCAGGAACCCGCTCCGCAGAGCCGCGTCCTGGAGCGAGCCGCGCAGGCCCTCGGCCAGCGTCACCGCTTCCTTGTAGGCCTCCAGGGCCTCGGGGTACCGGCCTTCCCGGAAATTCGCCCGCCCGATGCCGTTGATGGCCCACATCAAGAACGTCGGGTTATTGGTCGCGGTCGCGAGCCGCTTCGCCTCCTCGAGGTGGCGCAGCGCCTCCGGGATGTCCGGCTTGTTCATCGCGAGATAGCCGAGCGAGTTCCGCACTCCCAGCTCGAGCTCGGTCGCGCCGAGGTCGCGCGCGACCTGGACCGCGCGGTTGAGCGCCTGCGCCGCCGCGGCATTGTTCCCGGAGTGGCGCTCGATGTCGCCCATCAGAGTGAGAGCGAGCACCAGCTGGCGTTGGGCGCTGCGACGACCGAGATCGAAGCCGGATGCGGACGAGTTCGCCAGGAACTGCTCGAACTGCTTGACCGCCTCCCCCGCCTGCTGGGCCGCGGCCGGCAAGTCGCGACGAGCGTAGGCCAGCTCGCTCAGCGCCCGGCCGAAGGCCCCCGCCCAGAAGAGCCGGCGCTGGGGGGTCCCGAGGGCGGGGCTGAGCTGCGCGCCCTCCTGAAAGAACCGCTGCGCCTCGGCGAGACTCCCGGCGGCGCGGTAAAGGGCGCCGACGAACAGATAGACGCCGGCCAGATCGGCGAGCACCGCGTCGTTACGCGGCGCGGCCTTCAGCAGGTCGATGGCCCGGAGCCCGGCCCGGAGGCCTTGCTGGACCACGCCGGCCGGCCGGGCGATGCGCGCCAGATCGGCCAGGGCCTGCGCCGCCTCGACCGGCATCCCGCGGGCCTCGAAGTCCGTCGCGGCGGCCTCGTAGAACGCCACCGCGCGCCGCCCCTCGCCGCGTCGGATTGCCGCCGTGCTCGCCTCGAGCCCGAAGCCGTACCAGGGATCGCCGCCGGGAGCGGCGTGGCGGACCACCTCGGTGACGGTGCGCCCCGCGCCGAACGGATTGCCGGCCTTGCGCTCCTGGATCTCCTTGACCACGAGGCGCATCGCCGGCGCGTACCAGAGGGTCCACGCGTTGGCGGGGTTCGTGCCTTCGAGTCGGAGGGCCTTGAAGGTGCCCGCGGGCACGGTCACGTCTTCCTCGGCGGTCACGCGCCACGCGGTCTCGATACGGTTGAAGCGGAGGTTGCGCTGGTTGTCCCGGAACTGGAGGACCGCGGTCCAACTCTTGCCCACTTCGAGGGGCCACGCGAGCATCCCGTTGTGCGGCGTGGCCCCGGAGCGCTCCTTCTCGCGCACCACGGTGGCGAACCAGTTGCGGCTCGCGCGATCGAAGAACTGGACGCCGACATTGTCGGAGACGCGGAAGCCGGGCCGGCCCTGAAAGGAGCCCGGGTCGAGCGCGGTGTAGGTGATGAGGTAGCTGCCCCCGGTCTGGTCCACGGTCCGGGTGATCCAACGGGTGCCGGTCGGCGGGAACTCCATGGGGACGGACGTCTGCGCCGGCGCCGCCGAGGGCGCCGCGACGGCCCCGGCGAGAGCCAGGATCGCCGACCACCGTCGCACGCTCCGTATGTTCGCCACGCCGCTCCCGTTGCCGATCATAGTCCAACGTCGCGATGGGGACCAGCGCGGCCGGCCGCGGGGCGCGCGCCGCAGATTGCCCCTTCCGGCACCCGTCTCCGCGATAATGGATCGTGCTCTCTCCCGCGGCCGAGCTGCTGATCGACGGCGCCATCGTGGTCGTCTACTTCGCCGGCATCACCGCCATCGGCCTCTACCTGGGCCGGAAGGACCGGAGCCTGGAGGACTTCGCCCTCGCGGGCCGCCGCGTGCCCTGGTGGGCGGTGATGGCGTCGATCATCGCAGCGGAGACGAGCGCGGCGACCTTCCTGGGCGTGCCCGCCGAGGGCTACACCACGCGGAGCTTCGCCTACGTGCAGATCATGATCGGCCTGATCCTGGGGCGCGTCGTGGTCGGCCACGTCTTCCTGCGGCCGTACTACACCTTCAAGGTCTACACGGTCTACGACTACCTCGGGGTGCGCTTCGGGCCGTGGAGCAAGGCCTATGTCTCCGCCCTCTTCCTCTTCATGCGCACGCTCGCGTCCGGCACGCGGCTCTTCATCCCCTCGCTCGTGATGGTGCTGGCCTACCGCCTCTTCGTCTCGGGCGCCCGCGCCGAGGCCGCGCAGGAGCCGGTCACCACCGTCGGCCCCTACCTGGTCGCGATCGTCATCCTCACCGTCGTGACCTGTCTCTACACCGCGGTGGGCGGGATCAAGGCGGTGATCTGGACCGACGTGATCCAGGCCTGCCTGATGTTCGGCGGCGCGCTGGTGGCGATCGCCACCCTCCTCGTCCACGTGGGCGGGTTCTCGGCGGTCGTCCAGGCGGTGCCGCAGCTCACGAGCCACGAGGGCTACTTCCTGCACGGCTTCGAGGCCGCTCGCGTCGCGGCGTGGCAGGCCGCGCACGGCCTCTCCGCGATGGGGGTCTGGGACTACGTCAAGCTGGTCCTGGCCAGCGACTACACGCTCTTCTCCGCGGTGATCGGCGCCACCATCGGCAACATGGCCGCCTTCGGCACCGACCAGGACATGGTCCAGCGGATGCTGACCGCGGAGACCCACCAGAAGGCGCGCCGCAGCCTGGTCACCGCCGCGTTCATGGACGTGCCGATCGCGGGCGCCTTCGTCTTCATCGGCATCCTGCTCTTCGTGTTCTACCAGCAGGATCCGACGTTCCGGCCGGGCGCCACCGCGGACGTCTTCGCCTCCTACATCCTGAACGTCATGCCGGTCGGCGTGCGCGGCTTCGTGGTCGCGGGGGTGTTCGCCACCGCGATGGGATCGTTCTCGGCCGCGCTCAACGCGCTCGCCACCAGCGCCACCAACGACTGGTATCTGCACTGGGTGCGCGGCCGGTCCCAGACCCACTACGTGCGGGTGGCGCGCGGGTTCACCGTGCTCTTCGCGGTCTTCATGGTCGCGATCGCGGGCGCCTTCGCCTACGCCAAGGTCACGACCCCGGACGTGCGGATCATCCCGGTGGTGCTCGGCATCGCGGGCTTCATCCTGGGGCCGATGCTCGGCGTGTTCCTGATCGGGATGCTGACCACCGGCCGCGGCTCCGACCGGGGCAATTTGCTCGCGATCACCGCGGGGCTGGTCGCGACGGTGGTGGCCGGCAAGCTCCACATCACGATCCTGAACGGGGTGGCCCCCTGGTTCGGCTGGGCCGCGACCTTCCGGCAGCCGGCCTGGATCCCGGAGGTGGCGTTCACCTGGTGGGCCATGATCGGCGCGGTGGTGGTGGTCGCCGTCGGCCTCTGCTTCCGCACCCCCGACGCGGTGCGCGCCGAGGTGGCCCGCCACGAGCGCGACGCGCAGATGGGGGAGGAGATCCCCCTGGAGCTGCGGGGGAGGGCCGGGGTTTCCTGAACCGCCGTTCAGTGCTATCCTTCCGCCACTGAACGACCAATCACTCCTCGAAGCGGAGGATGCCATGTCCAGCACGTTCCTCTACCGGCTGCCCGTCGAACAAACGCAGTGGAAGGTCGAGGGCCAGACCACGACCGCGTTCACCTGGGAATACGAAGACGGCAGCGAGGACCTGCTGCGCCTGTATGGGAAGGGCAAGAAGCAGCAGTGGGACGCGGCGGAGCGGCTCGACTGGTCGCAGGACGTGGACCCGGACAACCCGATGGGCATGTCGGACCGGACCATCGCGATCCACGGGACCGATCTCTGGAACAGCCTCGGCGAGAAGGACCGGGTGCACATCCGGCGCAACCTGCAGGCCCACTCGCTCTCGCAGTTCATGCACGGCGAGCAGGGCGCGCTCATCGCCACCGCCAAGATCGTGCAGACCGTGCCCACCTACGAGTCCAAGTTCTACGCCGCGACCCAGGTGATGGACGAGGCGCGCCACGTGGAGGCCTACTCCCGGCTGCTGCACGAGAAGTTCAAGCTCGCCTACCCGATCACGCCCACGCTGGCCAAGCTGCTCGAGGCCACGATCACCGACCGGCGCTGGGACATGACCTACCTCGGCATGCAGATCCTGATCGAGGGGCTCGCCCTCGCCGCCTTCCAGCGCATCCGGGACAACTCGACCAACCCCCTGTGCGCGGCGGTCAACGCCTACGTCATGCAGGACGAGGCGCGCCACGTGGCCTTCGGCCGCCTGGCCCTGCGCGAGTACTACCCACAGCTCAGTGACGCGGAGCGGGACGAGCGCGAGGAGTTCGTGGTCGAGGCCTGCTACCACATGCGCGACCGCTTCGATCAGAAGGAGGTCTGGGAGAACCTGGGCCTGCCGGTGAAGGAATGCGTCGCGGCGGTGGACCAGTCGGACACCATGAAGCAGTTCCGGCGGCGCCTGTTCACCCGGATCGTCCCCACCGTGAAGGACATCGGGCTCTGGGGCAACCGGGTGCGGCGGGCCTACGAGGACATGGGCGTCATGGAGTTCGCGGACACGGACGCGGCCGCGATCCTCGAGAACGACAACCGCGTGGCGGAGGAGTTCGACGCCAAGCAGTTCGTCGCGCAGCAGCTCGGGCAGACCAGCTAGACCGTCTCGACCACCCCTCACCCTGCCCTCTCCCCTGAGGGGAGAGGGTGACCACGCATACCTCTCCCCCGTCGAGGGGGAGAGGGCAGGGTGAGGGGGGCGGTTCAGGCGAGGTCGAACAGGAGGAAGTGGGCGGGCTCGAGCGCCACGATCTCGAGCGCGCTGCTCCCGGCTCACCGCGGCGCCGTCGCCCGCGCCGAGCGCGGTGCCGTTCATCTCCACGCGGCCGGTCACCATCTGTAGCCACGCGTGCCGCCCGCTCGCCAGCGCGTGCTTCACCCGCTCGCCGGGCTCGAGGCGCGAGACGTAGAGATCCACGTCCTGGTGGATCGTCACCCCGCCGTCCCGGCCGTCGCGCGAGGCGATGAGGCGGAGCGTCCCGCGCTCCTCCTGCGGCGGGATCGCCTTCTGCTCGTAGCCGGGGGCGAGCCCGCGGCGGTCCGGCAGGATCCAGATCTGGAGGAAGTGCACCGGCTGGTCCGGCTTCGGATTGGCCTCGCTGTGGGTCACCCCGGTGCCCGCGCTCATGCGCTGGACGTCGCCCGGCACGATGACCGAGCGGTTGCCCATGCTGTCGGCGTGCTCGAGCGCGCCCTCCAGCACGTAGGTCACGATCTCCATGTCGTTGTGCGAGTGCGCGCCGAATCCGCGGCCGCCCGCCACGCGGTCCTCGTTGATGACCCGTAGCGTGCGGAAGCCCATGTGCGCGGGGTCGTGATAGCCCGCGAACGAGAACGTGTGCGAGGTGTCCAGCCAGCCGTGATCGAAGTGGCCGCGCTCGGCGGCGGGACGGGTGACGATCATCACGCGACTCCTTTGGGTGAGGGTTGCCTTACACGTCCATGGTACCTGACGCGGCAAGCGGCCCCGCCGCGGGTATGATCGAGTCCGTGGCGAACGGGATCGCGGCGGACGAGGAGGCGCGGGCGCGGCTGCGCGCGGTCGTCATCTCGCTGGTGGTGTCGGTCGTCCTGCTGGCCGCCAAGTACCAGGCCTATCGCCTCACCGGCTCCACCGCCATCCTGTCGGACGCGCTCGAGTCCATCGTCAACGTGGTGGCCGCGGTGTTCGGGCTGGGCGGGATCATCTTCGCGGGCCGCCCCGCCGATCGCAACCACCCCTACGGACACGGCAAGATCGAGTTCTTCAGCGCGGCCTTCGAGGGCGGCCTGATCGCGTTCGCGGCCGTCCTGATCGTCTACGAGGTGGTGCTCGCGCTGCTCCGCGGCGTCGAGGTGCGCGCGCTGGACGTGGGCGTGTCCATCGTGCTGGGCGCGGGCCTCGTGAACCTCCTGCTCGGCTGGTACCTGATCCGCACCGGCCGGAAGTACGCCTCGCTCACCCTCGTGGCCGACGGCCGCCACGTGCTCGCCGATTTCTACACCAGCGCCGGGATCGTGATCGGCCTGCTCCTCGTCCACTTCACCGGGATCGGGTGGCTGGACCCGCTCGTGGCCGGCGTCGTCGCCCTGAATCTACTGTGGACCGGGTACCGCCTCGTTCGCCACGCGGCCGGCGGTCTCCTGGACGAGGAGGACACCGACCTGCTCGACCGTCTGCTCGAGGTCCTGCAGCCGCACCTGAGCCAGGGCGTGATCCGCGTCCACCACCTGCGCGCGATCCGCGCGGGCCGCTTCCACCACGTGGACGCCCACCTGGTCGTCCCCGAGTTCTGGTCGGTGGAGCGCTCGCACGAGCTGGCCGAGGACCTCGGCGAGCGGGTGATGAAGGAGCTGAGCGTGGAGGGCGAGATGACGCTCCACACCGATCCCTGCCATCGCATCTACTGCCGGATGTGCGACCTCGACGACTGCCCGATCCGCCGCGAGGCGTTCACCGCCCGCCCGCCCCTGACCCTGGAGGAGGCGGTTCAACCCGACATGCCCCGCGGGAGACCATGAGCGACGATCTGCTGGAGCGGGTGCGCGCCCGCGCGCGCGACAATTCCTTCTGGCGGTACCTGGGGGTGGAGGTGCTGGAGGCGAGCGAGGGCAAGGTGCGGCTGCGGGTGCCGGTGCGCGACGAGCTGCGCAATGCGCCCGGCGCGCCCGTGCACGGCGGCGTCTTCTCCGCGCTGGTGGACATGGCGGTGGGCGGCGCGCTCTCGACCATGCACGAGGCCGCCGCGGGCGGGGTGGGGCAGACCACGCTCGACCTCAACGTGAGCTTCATGGGCGCGGGGACGGGCGACGTCTTCGCGGACGGGCGCATCCTGCGGCGCGGCCGCACCATCGCGTTCGGTGAGGCCACCATCACCGACGGCGCGGGCAAGCTGCTCGCCGTCGGCCGCGCCACCTACATGATCCTCGCGGCGAAGTAGGTGACTGGGTGACGAACCGGAGGAGCATTCATGGCCAGCGTGACCGCGGGCCTCCTCGCCGGGCCGCTCGCCGCCTCGGCGCAACAGGGGGGCAAGGTGTTCCGGCTCGGGACGCTCAATCTCGGCGCGCCTCCCGCCCGCGCGACGTATGACGCCCGCCGTGATGTCGTTGTGGTTCTGCGGGACCTGGGCTATGTCGAGGGCCGGAACCTGACGGTCGAGCGCCGCTACGCCGACGGGTTCGTCGAACGACTCACGGCGCTCGCGGCCGAGCTCGTGCAGCGTCACGTGGACGTCATCCTCACGGGCGGGACCGCGACGGTTCGGGCCGCCCTGGCGGCGACCAGGACGATCCCGATCGTCTTCATCATCGCGGGTCAGGATCCGGTCGATCTGGGACTGACTCCGAGCCTGGCGCGACCCGGCGGGAATGCCACCGGCGTCGTGCTCGGGAGCGTACTGGCGGGCAAACGCTTGGAGCTGCTCAAGGAAGCGGTTCCGCAGGCGACCCGGATCGCGCTCCTCGCCACGGGAGACGCGGCCTTCCAGGTCCAGGTGAAGGAGGCGGAACGGGCCGCCGCGCTCCTCGGCGTCAGGCTCGTCGTGGTCGAGGCGAAGGGGCACGAGTACGAGCGGGCGTTCACGACGATGAGAAGCGAGCGCGCCGACGCGCTGTTCGTCGGGGCCAGCCCCACCCTGCACGCAGACCGAGGCCGGATCATCGAGCTCGCGGCGCGGCACCGACTGCCCGCGATCTACCAGTGGGCGGAGCACGTCGAGGAAGGTGGGCTCATGGCGTACGGCGCCAGCGGCCGCTGGGCGGCGCAGCGCGCGGCGGCCTACGTCGATCGGGTGCTCAGGGGCGCCAGCCCGGCCGACCTGCCAATCGAGCAGGCGACCGCGGTGACGCTGGCCTTCAACCTCAAGACCGCTAAGGCCCTTGGCCTCACCATTCCACCCTCGCTCCTGCAGCGGGCGGACCAGGTGATCGAGTGATGGACCGGCGAATGTTCATCTTCGGTTCGACGTTTGCGCTCCTCGGCAGATCGCTCAGGGCGGAAGCCCAGCCGATGGTAAAGGTTCCGGCGCTGGGTGTTCTCCACACCGGTGTCGGACCTCACTCTCTCCTGGTCGACGTCACCCGACAAGGTCTACGTAAGCTCGGCTACGTCGACGGCCAGATTGTCTTCGAGGTTCGTTTCGCGGGCGGGAAGGCCGAGGCTTTTCCTGGTCTCGCCGCAGGACTCGTCCATCGGAAAGTCGATGTCCTGCTAGCGATTGGCCCGGCTGCCATCCGGGCCGCACGAGACGCCACGACCGCGATTCCGATCGTGGCCGTCGATCTAGAGAGTGACCCCGTTGCGGCAGGGTTCGCTCGAAGTCTCGGCCGTCCGGGCGGAAACATCACCGGGTGTTTTCTCGACCAACCCGGGTTGACCGGCAAGTGGCTGGAGCTGATTAGAGAGGCGGCTCCGGGAACCAGCCGGATCGCCGTTCTCGTGGATCCGACCACTGGTCCGTGGCAGTTGGCAGCGATCAAGGTAGCGGCTCTGAAGCTCGGAATGGAGCTTCAGATCCTTGAAATCCGAGGAGCGTGGGATGTAGAGAATGCGCTCGGAGCCGGAGTCAGGGGCGGATCACGAGCTGTTGTCCAGTTGTCATCCCCCCTCTTTGACAAGGGTCCCGCCGCCACACGGGTCGCGGAGTTCTCGGTAAAGCGTCGTTTGCCGGCGATCTCCATGTTCCAGAACTTTCCCGATATCGGCGGTCTCATGGCCTATGGCCCGAACCAACCGGAGTACTATGAACGGCTCGCCTCCTACATCGACCGGATCCTGAGGGGAGCGAAGCCAGGCGACCTGCCGATCGAGCAGCCGACGAAGTTCGACCTTGTCATCAACCTCAGGACCGCCAAAACCCTTGGGCTCACGATCTCCCAGTCGCTCCTCCAGAGAGCGGATCAGGTGATTGAGTGATCGCTCGCCGGGTATTCCTGGGCACCTTGGCGGGCTACGTGCTCGCTGTGCCGCTCACCGCCGACGCGCAGCAGGTGGGGAAGGTGTACACAGTCGGGACCCTCGGGCTCGGCTTTCCTAACCCTGATCCTGCACAAGACTGGTCGTCCGCGTTTCTCGAAGCTATGCGCGGGCTGGGCTATGTCGAAGGGCGCAACCTCATTGTGAGGCGCGCCTCCGCGGGCGGCCGACCTGAGCGGCTCGCCGGGCTGGCCGCCGAGCTTGCGCGAGCCAAGGTCGATGTCATCGTGACGACGGCGGGGCCAGAAACGCGGGCGGCACGACAGGCTACATCCACGATTCCCATCGTGATGGTTTTTGCCCCGGATCCGGTCAGCGAGGGATTGGGGGTCGCGAGCCTGGCGCGGCCGGGCGCGAATGTGACCGGCTTGACGCGTCTCGTCCCTGGGCTCCGGCAGAAATACGTCGAGCTGCTCAAGGAAGCTCTGCCTTCGGCTTCACGGTTTGGTGTTGTCACCAGTCCGGGCAGTCTCACCCGGGACGGTCTAGGTGAGCTGGAAGCGGGCGCTAAGGTGTTGGCCATCAGCCTGTCGGTCCTCACGGTGCGTGGGCCCGATGATTTCGAGCCGATCTTGATCCAGAGCCGAAAAGATGGAGTCGCGGGAGTTATTGTCATCGGGGACCCTGTCACGATCCGCTACCCTCGAGCGTTCGCGCAGCTGGTCCTGAAGCACCGATTGCCGGCCATCTACTGGACCAGAGACTACGTCGACGCCGGCGGGTTGATGGCGTACAGCGCGAACATCGCAGACCTGTACCGACGTGCGGCGACCTACGTCGACAAGATTCTCAAGGGTGCCAAGCCAGGCGATCTCCCGGTGGAGCAGCCGTCGAAGTTCGATCTCGTCATCAACCTCAGCACCGCCAAGGCCCTGGGGCTGACGATCCCTGAGTCTCTCCTGCAGCGGGCGGATCGGGTGATCGAGTGATGGACCGCCGTTCGTTCATCGGCACGGTGGGCGGCAGCCTCCTCGCCGCGCCGCTCGCCGCACGGGCGCAGACGCCGGGAAGGATGAGCAGGCTCGGTATCCTTTCGGCGGTCAACCCGCGCACCACGTCCTTCACCGAAGCCATGATCCAGCGGCTGCGCGAGCTGGGGCACGTCGAGGGCCAGAACCTCGTCATCGAGTTCAGGAACGCCGAAGGCGATGTGAGTCGGCTTCCCGCCCTCGCCGCCGAGCTCGTCCGTCTGAATGTCGACGTCTTTTTTGCTCCGGGCCCCGAGGCGACGCTGCAGGCGGCTCGGAAGGCGACCGGCACGGTTCCGATCGTGATCGCCGCGGTGGACTTTGACCCGTTTGCCCGCGGCTACATCGCGAGCTTGGCGAAGCCCGGCGGCAATGCCACGGGTGTCTTCCTGCGTCAGATCGAGCTGACAAGCAAGCGCATGCAGTTCCTGAAGAAGGCGCTGCCCAACCTCACGCGCGTGGCGGTATTCTGGGACTCTCTCCCTTCGTGAGAGAGCGAAGAGCCACCTCCCCATCCGGCGTTTGTCTCCGGACCGCGATCTCGCCGTCGTGTACGAGATAGGCTTCCCGATCTCCGGGTCGCCCTGCCCGAAGATCACCTCGCCCGGTTCGAACACCCTCGACTGCATCCCTGCGATCCGGCGACCCGTACGGCCATTTGGGTGGTGGTCAGGTCAGCAGGCGCGCCATCACCGCGTCGAGCTGGCAGCGCCGCCACCCGTAGGCGGTGAGCGCGGCGACGCCGGGCGCGAGGAACTCCGCGTCCCACGGATCGCGCATCAGCACCACGCCCAGCTTCCGCGCGCCGGCCTGCACCGCCTCCAGCAGCGCCCTGTTCGACTTGTAGAGGTGCGCGTCGTAGAGGAAGAGCACGGTGGCGTCCGCGGCGGCGGCCGCGCTCCGCGCGCGCTCGATCTCCTCGGCGGTCGGCTCCACGCCCACCACCAGCGGCTCGGGCTGCACGCCGTGCGGCGCCATCGCCTCGCGCAGGTAGCGCGGCTCGTCCTGCATGACCGGCTCGATCGTGATGCGGTCGGCGAGTGACGACAGCCGCGGGAAGATGGCGAGGACGCTTGCCGTTGAGCGCGGGCCGCCACGCGGCGTCGGGCGCCGCCACCACCGTGACCGCGCGCGCGGCCATCGCGCGGGCCAGCGGGTCGCCGTCGGCCTCCGCGCGGGGCGCGCCGCCGGTGACGCGCTCGGGCCGCCTGGCGTCGAGCGCGTCGAGCCGCGCCATGCTCTTCTCGAGCTCGCGGATCCGGAGCGTCTTGTCGCGATACGCCGCGACCACCGCCTCGTAGGCCGCGCGCTGGGCCGGCGCGGTGTGGCAGACCAGGAGCAGATCGTGCCCGGCCGCGGCGGTGCGCACGGTGGCCTCGCCGATCGGGCAGAGCGCGCCGATCGCGCCCATCTCGAGATCGTCCGACACGATGACGCCGCGGTAGCCCACCTGGCCGCGCAGGTAGTCCTCCACGATCAGCTTCGAGAACGTGGCCGGCATGGCGGGCGCCGGATCCAGGTTCGGGTAGAGCGGGTGCGAGGTCATGATGCAGTCCACGCCCGCCTCCATCGCGGCCATGAACGGCGGCAGGTGGAGCGCGTGCATGTCGCCCCAGTCCGAGTCGATCACGGGCAGGCCCAGGTGCGCGTCCACCGGCGCGTGCCCCTTGCCGGGGAAGTGCTTGGCGCAGGCCGAGATGCCGCCCGCCTGCATGCCGCGGATGCGCGCGGCGCCCAGGCGCGAGACCAGCGCCGGGTCTTTCCCGTAGGAGCGGATGCCGATGTTCGGGCTGTAGCGCTCGGTGAGCACGTCGAGGCACGGGCCGAAGTTGACGTCCACGCCGAGGCGCCGCAGCTCGCGCCCCTCGATCAGCCCCTGGCGCGCCACCATCGCCTCGTCGCCCGCGGTGCCCGCGGTGAGGTTGTCCGGGAAGATGGTGACGCCCCTGTTCAGCATGATGATGCGGCCGCCCTCGTGATCGGTGGTGATCAGGAGCCGGCGCCCGAGCCCTTCCTCGAGCCGCGCGATGAAGCGCAGGAAGCGCTCCGGCGTCTCGAAGTTGCGCCGGTAGAGCATCAGCCCGCCCGCGTGGATGTCGCGCAGCAGGCGCAGGTCGTCGTCGGTGGCGTCGGGGCCGGGCAGCCCCACGATGAGCTGCCGGCCCACCATGGATTCGAGACTCATTGGCGCTTCGAGGCTCATGCGGTTCTCCTGCGGCGGATGCCCGCGGTGATGACGCCGACTCCGGCGAGGCCCACGCCGGAGATGGCCAGCACGATGCGCTCGCCGCCCGCGTCCACCAGCGGGCCCATCACCGCGGTGCCGACCGCCATGCCCGAGAAGAGGCTCGCGGGAAAGAGTGAGAAGGCCTTGCCGCGCGCGGCCTGGCTGATCTCGGTGCCGTACACCTGCAGCGTGGTGTGCAGGCCGACGAAGCCCAGGCCGAGCAGCAGCATCGCCGCCGCGAACACCGGCCACGGGCCGGCGCGGGATCATCGTCATCAGCGCGAGGCCCATGACGAGCCCGCCCCCGCCCGCGAGGCCCCGCTCGGAGAGCCGCGCCGCGCAGCGGCCCCATCAGGGCGCCGCCCACCATGGTGCCGACGCCGAAGAGCGCGAAGAGGAGGCCGACGCCCAGCTGGCTCGAGCCCGTACCGCGAGGCGGCGTAGGCGCCGAGGTAGGCCACCGCGCCCCAGAGCAGGAAGCCCTCCGCGAAGATCGAGAAGTAGACCAGGCGGCCGAACGGATCCATCAGGAAGTCGGCGAAGCGCGCCACCGGCGCCATCTCGCCCGGCGCGCGCGCCGGCTTGCCCGGCGGCAGCCGCCACAGCAGCGCCGCGGGCACGAGCGCGACCACCGCGTAGCCGATCAGCATCGCCCGCCACGAGACGAAGTGCGCGACGAGGCCGCCGATGGCCGCCGAGAAGGCGAGCCCGGCCGAGGTCACGATCGAGAAGCGGGCCACCATCACCTGCCGCTGCGCGTACTCGACGGTGTCGCCGATGTGGACGATGGTGAGCGGGATCACCGCGCCCGCGAAGGCGCCGGTGAGCAGGCGCACCGCGACGAACTGCCCGGTGGTGGCGCAGAGGGCGGAGAGGGCGGTGGACACGGTGAAGCCGAGCGCGGCGAGCCGGATGACCGCCACGCGGCCGTGGCGATCGGAGAGCGGGCCGTACGCGAGCTGGCCCGCGCCGTAGGCGAAGGAGTAGCTGGTCATGGCGAGCCCGATGGCGCCCGCCGTCGCCCGCAGCGACTCGCTGATGGACGGCAGCACCGGCGCGATGATGCGCAGATCCACCGAGACCAGGAAGGCCAGGAGGAAGAGCAGGGCGAGCGCATTCATCCAGGCCCGATCATTTGTAGAGCAGGTACGGCCGGCGCGCCCGCGCGAAGGCGGCCAGGTCCTCCCGCCAGGAGGCCTCCATGCGCGCCAGCGACGTGCCGGCCTCGATGGCCCGGCGGATCCGGTCGGTGCCGGCGATGAGATCGATGGGCTGCTTGTTCCACTGGTACTCGTAGGGCGGTCGCTTCCAGCGGAAGCCGCGCGGGGCCTGCCGGCGCGCCTCCGCGATGAGGGCCACGTAGGCCGCGTAGGAGCGAAAGCGGTCCCAGTCGGTCACGTGCACCTGCACGCCCATGGCAGGCGCGTCGCGCCCACTTCTGGAACATCGGCTCGAAGGTGATGGGGCGGAAGCGCACCCCGGGCAGGCCGCGCCGCTCGAGCGCGGCGGCCAGCTTCGGGCCGTCGAGGTACGGCGCGCCCACCCACTCGAAGGGCCGCGTGGTGCCGCGCGCCTCGGAGAGATTGGTGCCCTCGAGCAGGCAGCCGCCCGGGTAGACGCGCGCGGTGTCGGGCGTCGGCATGTTGGGCGACGGCGCCACCCACGGCAGCTCGGTGTCCTCCCAGAGCATCTCGCGGCGCCAGCCGGCCATCGGCACCACCGTGAGGTCGCAGCCGAGCTGCTGCGTCTCGTTGTGGTAGGCGGCCAGCTCCGCGATGGTCAGGCCGTGGCGGATCGGCAGCGGGTAGAGGCCGACGAACGAGGCGAACCGCGGATCGGCGTCGTTGCCCTCGAGCCGCTCGCCGCCCAGCGGGTTCGGCCGGTCGAGCACGATCACCGGCTTGCCCTCGCGCGCGCACACCGCATGGCCAGCACGGTGGTCCACGCGTAGGTGTAGTAGCGCGCGCCCACGTCCTGCAGGTCCACCACCAGGACGTCGATTCCGCGCAGCATGGCGGGAGTCGGCGCGAGGCGACGCTTGCCGTAGAGGCTGTGCACCGGAACCCGTCGCGCGCGGTCGTACTCGGCGCCGACGTGGACATGGTCCTGCACGACGCCGCCGAGGCCGTGCTCCGGCCCGAACAGCGCGGTCAGACGCACCCGCCGCATCTTCCGGATCACGTCGGCGGCGTGGGTGAGATCGCGCGCCACCGACGCGGGGTGGGCGAGCAGACCGACCCGCCGGCCCGCGAGCAGGGAGCCCAGGCGCCCGGCCAGCACCTCGAGGCCGGAGCGGACGCCGCATCATGCGCGCGCGGGCAGCTCGACCACGCCGCCGCCCACCACCGAGAGCTCGCCGTCCTGGTTGTGCGCTTCCTGCTCGATGTCCACCAGGTGCCGGCCGTCCTCGACGCGCTTGCCGGTGACGCGCCCCTCGATGATCAGGTAGTCGCCCTCCGGATTGTGGCGGCGGATCTTGCAGTGCGCGCGGCGGAGGAAGCCGTCGTCGCCCATCCAGTTGGTCAGGTGATGCGTCAGCCAGGAGCAGCGCTCCGGGCCGTAGTCGTAGGCGCCGGGCGCGCCGACCGCGGTGGCGAACTCGTGCTCCCAGTGCACGCGCTCCGGGCAGTCCGGGATGCCGAAGCGGTTCTTGATGCCGAGGCCCGGAGTGCTTGGTGATCTGCTTCCAGTTGAGCTTGTTGGCGCGGATGTAGAGGCCGCCCCAGCCCTGCGCGTAGGCGATGAAGCCGGTCACCGTCATCGGTCCCTTCGCCATCTTCGGCAGCGCCTCGCCGACGGTCACGTCCTGCCAGTAGCGCGGGGTGGCGCCGCGCACCTCCTCGGCCGCGTAGAGGCGATAGACCTCGGCCAGCTCCTCGTCGGTGTAGCGCCGGGTCGGCCGGCTCTTCACGTCCGCGTACTTGGAGCCCTGCTCGCGCGCGTGGTCGCGCTCGGTGCGGAAGCACCAGCTATCCGCCTCGGCGAGCAGCTCGCCCTGCTGGTTGCGGAACTTCACGTGGTAGATCTGCTGCACCGAGCGGCCCGCGAAGCGCGTCTGGTGCTCGATCAGGTCCTTGAGCCACGCCTCGGTCGAGATCTCGTCGTTGCGCCGCGCCGCCTGGTGCCACGTCCAGTCCGCGCCCGCCCACATGGCGTGCACGCCCGAGAGCCCGCCCACGTAGCCCGAGATGATGCGGCTCGTCGCGAAGAGGAAGCTCGGCAGCGCGATGATCCCGCGGTGGCGCGTGCGCGCCGCGTAGGCCGGGTCGCACCAGAGCGGGTTGTCGTCGCCGATGCCGTGGGCGTAGTGGCGGATGTTGTCGCGGGTGGCCTCGTGGCACCACGGCTCGAGCGTGTCGGTGATGGGCACGCCGATGCGCCGGCGCAGGTCCTCGAGGCCCTGCGGGGTGATCTTGGGGAAGAGCTGCTGGGTCTCGGCCGCCATGGCTCGCCCTCCTAGGACGTGGGAACGGAGGCGCCGGCCTCGCGCTCGCGGAGCACCTTGCGGTTCACCTTGCCGGCGGGCGTCTTGGGCAGCTCGGTCACGAACTCGACCTGGCGCGGGTACTCGTGCTGGGCGAGGCGGGTGCGCGTCCATTCCTGGAGCTCGCGCGCGAAGGCCGGGTCGCCGGGGCGCGGGCTCACGATGAAGGCCTTGACCACCAGGCCGCGCAGTTGATCGGGCACGCCGATCACCGCGGCCTCGCGGACGTCCGGATGCTTGAGCAGCGCGCCCTCGACCTCCACCGCGCTGATCGTCCAGCCGGCGGAGATGATGACGTCGTCGGCGCGGCCGCCGTGGAAGAAATAGCCGTCCGCGTCGGTCCAGCCGCGGTCCTTGGTCGGAAACCACCCGTCGCGGCGCTTCACCATGATCTCGCCGACCTCGTCCGGGGCGCAGCGCGTGCCGTCCGGGCGCTGCACCTCCACCTCCACGCCGGGCACCGGCTTGCCGAGCGAGCCCGGCTTCACCGCGAAGTCCGGCGCGCCCGGATAGGACGCGAGGATCACGCCGATCTCGGTGGTGCCGTACATGCTGCACACCGGCGTGCCGAAGGTCGCCTCCACGAAGAGCCGGGTGGCCTCGTCGATGGGCTCGCCGGTGAAGGAGAGCTTGCGGATCGCGTAGCGGTAGCGCCCGGCGGTGCCCGCGCTCTTCATCATCCGGTAGTGGGTGGCCGCGGCCGAGAGATTGGTGATCTCGTGCTCGGCCAGGGCGCGCAGCAGGCGATCCGCGTCGAACTGGCCGGCGAAGGCGCCGGTGGTGACGCCGAGCGCGAGCGGGCCGAGCGTGCCGTGCCAGAGGCCGTGGCCCCACGCGGGCGACGACGGGCAGAAGAACCGATCGCCCGGCCGGATGCCGGTGCCGTAGAGCGCGGCGACCATCAGCGTGACGACGCTGCGGTGGGTGTGGCGCACCGCCGCCGGCAGCTCGCGCGTGGTCCCCGAGGTGTACTGGAACACCGCGAGATCATCGGCCCGCGTGTCGGCCGCGTAGCGGTCGGGGTACGTCGCGAGCGCGGCGAGGAACGCGTCGTCGGCGACGACGGTCGCGAGCCCGGGCACGTCGCCCGCGATGCTCGGCCTGCGCCGGGGAGACGAGCAGCAGCCGCGGCGTGCAGTCGTCGATGCGCAGGCGCAGGCCGTCGGGGCCGAAGAGCGTGAAGAGCGGGACCGCGATGGCCCCGCGCTTCACCGCGCCGAAGAGCCCCGCGTAGAAGGGCAGCGACGGCTCCAGCATGATGCCGACGCGGTCGCCCGGCCCGATGCCGCGATCGGCCAGGTAGTGGGCGAAGCGGGCGGACCAGGCGGCGAGCTGGCCGAAGGTGAAGGCCTCGTCGTGGCCCCCGTGCTCCGGCGAGTGGACGAGGCGCACCGCGACCCGATCGGCCGGGTGCCGGTCGATGCACTCGTGCGCGATGTTCATCCGCTGCCGGTCGCCGTCGAAGAGCTCCCACAGCCGGGCGGGCGAGCAGAGCCGCTGGGCATCCGCATAGGTGATGTGGTCGGTCAGCGTGGTCATGCCCTCGCTCATACTAGCAAAGGCGCCGCGGCAAATAGCCGCATTGACTGCCGCCGCCGCACGGGCTAAGGTTCGGCCCCGGGAGGCCGACAATGACTTCAACGCAGAAAGTCGCGATCGTCACGGGAGCGAGCAGTGGGATCGGCAAGGCCAGCGCGCTGGCCCTCATGAAGGAGGGTTACGCCGTCGTCTTCGCGGGACGCCGCAAGGACATGCTGGAGTCCGCCGCCGCCGAGGGCAAGGGCACGCCCGGCAAGTCGCTGGTGGTGCAGACCGACGTGACCAGCCACGAG
>CAVVEU010000004.1:0-227316 GCA_963747235.1 uncultured Candidatus Rokubacteria bacterium | reverse complement strand
GCTCCCGGGGCAGCAGGCTCGCGATCAGGGGCGCGAACGCGGAGGCCTCCACCGGCTTGGCCACGTGGCTGTCGTAACCCGCGTGGAGCGTCCGGCGCCGATCCTCGGCCGCCGCGTACGCGGTCAGCGCGATGGCCGGGATGTGGCGGCCGCGCACGGCCTCGAGCCGGCGCACCCGGCGGATCAGGTCGTAGCCGTCCTCGCCGGGCATGCCGATGTCGCACACGAGCACGTCGGGCCACCGCTGCTCGATGGCCGCCACCGCGTCGGCCACCGACGGCGCGGTCGTCACCCGCGCCCCCTCGAAGCCGAGCACCACCTTCAGCGACCTCGCGCGTCTCCGCGTCGTCGTCCACGACCAGCACGTCCACGTTCTCGAGCCGACGCGTCGGGGCCCGATCGGGCTCGCCCGGCCGCGCGCGGAGCGGCGCCGGCCCCGGGCGGACCGCCGCGGGCGCCGCGACGGGCAGGCACACCGTGAAGGTCGCGCCGCGCCCCTCGCCCCGACTGTCGGCCCGGATCGTCCCGCCGTGCAGCTCCACGATCTGCCGGGCGATCGAGAGCCCGAGGCCGAGGCCGCCGTGCGATCGCATGGTGCCGCTCTCGCCCTGGCGGAACCGGTCGAAGACGCGTGGGAGGAGTCCGGGCGCCATGCCGCGGCCGGTGTCCGTCACGGTCAGCTCGGCCTCCGCGCCCACGCGGCGGAGCCCCAACGTGACGCGGCCGCCCGCCGGCGTGAACCGCACCGCGTTCGACAGGAGATTCCACACCACCTGCTGCAGCCGCGTCGCATCGCCGAGCACCGAGCGGGCCGCGGGATCGAACGCGGTGGTCAGCGTGATGGTCTTGTTCTCGGCGGCGGCCCGCACCGTCTCGATGACGGGCCCGATGATCTCGGCCAGGTCCACCCGCTCGATGGCCAGGCGGAAGCGGCCCGAGACGATGCGCGAGACGTCCAGCAGGTCCTCGATGAGCCGCGCCTGCAGGATCGCGCTGCGGTCGATCGTGTCCACCGCGCGGGCGATCGTCTGCGCATCCCGCGGGCCGTTGCGCAGGACGCCCGCCCAGAGCCGGAGCGTGTTGAGCGGCGTGCGCAGCTCGTGGGAGACGACGGCCAGGAACTCGTCTTTCGCCTGGCTCGCCGCCTCCGCCTCCCGCCGGGCCTTCCGTTCGCGCGCGAGCAGCTCGCCGCGCTCGACGTCGCCGGCCCGCGCGACGTCTTCGGCCGCGTGGCGGCCGCTGGCGTCGAAGGCCACGATCGCGACGGACCGCGGCTCGCCCGCCTCGTGGGCCAGCGACAGGCTCACGTCTACCCAGCCCAGCGATCCGTCCGGTCGGGCGTGGTGTGTCTCGAAGACCGCCTCGGGAGCATCCACGGTGAGGCCGTGCAGCGCCGCCACCGCGCGGTCCCGGTCCTCGGCATGGACGGTATCCACGAACGAGAGCTCCATCACGTCGCGCGGGGCGCGTCCAACCAGGTTGCAGTAGCGCTCGTTCACGAGCACGAAGCGGCCGTGCGAGATCGGTCTGGGCGATGCCGACGGTGCCCTGGCCGACGATGGCGGCGAGCCGGGCGTCGCAGGCGCGCCCCGCATGCTCGGCCAGCTCGCGCGCCCGTCCGGCCGTCTCGAGATCACGCGCGAGCTCGGCCGCCGTCTCCGCCAGCCGTGTCAGGGACAGGATGATGGCCCGGCCCGCGACCGCGGCCAGCGCCAGCGCGGCCAGGAGGACCGCGGCGCCGAGCGCGCCGAGCGACCGCATCCACGGCGTGGCCGCCGGGTCGACGACGGCGATGGTCACCCACACCGAGAACGCGACCGCCGGCACGACGCACACGAGGACGAGCCCCACGAGGTACGCGCGGAGCGACAGGATCGGCCCCCGGTGTCGGGCTGGGGTCAGCGGGCCGCGCATGCCGGGCTCCTCGTCGCGACCGGCTCCTCCGCCTCCGCGCCGCGGTAGGCGCGGAAGTGGGGATAGAGATCGACCGGATGCGTGAGCGGCTCCGCGGGAAGCCGCACCGACGGCGGATGGAGGATGAAGGTGTGCAGCTCCTCCTCGGACGGGCCCGCGTGGGCGCCGAGCTCGTCGATGAAGCTCACGTCGCCGCCGGGGGCGCCCGTGCCGTAGAGCACGATGTCGCCCGCGCTCGGCATCGCCACCAGATCGTGCAGCCCCGCCACGACCAGCGCGCGATCCGCCCGCCGCGCGAAGGGATCGCGCACCGTCGGGTCGGGCCGGTGGCCGAGCGGTACGCGATGGCCGCGGTGCCAGCAGAGCGGCCCGCCCGCGCCGCGCGCGAGCACGAGGCCGATCCCGACGTGGCGCGAGAGGCGCGCAAGGACGCCCGGATGGCGCGACTCGATCTCGGCCGCCGACAAGGCCTCGCGGCGGTCCATGAAGTAGACGAACGCGTTGGGGCCGGCCGCGATCACCTTGACCGCGTCGCCCTCCACCCCGAGGGCGTCGCGCACCACCCGGTCGATCGGGACGCCGCGCGTGACGCGGTGGAAGGGCCGCGTGGGCGCCTGCCCGTGGTCCGAGAGGATGTAGAGGTCGTAACCCAGATCGGGGAGCCGGCGGATGACGCGCGCGAGCTGCTGGATCGAGCGGTCCACCCGGCGCAGCGCGCGAAAGGCGAGCCGGTCCGCGGGCCCGAAGGCGTGCGAGAACACGTCGTAGTCGAGGAAGTTCACGTAGATCGCGGGCACCCCGCGGTAGAGATCGGCGGAGACCAGCAGCGTGAAGAGCTGCCGCGCCCAGATGGACACGCCGATGTCGATGGCCAGCGCCTCGAGGGCGCGGCGAAGCGGGACGCGCCCGGCGGGGAGCGCGGCCGCGGTCCGCCCCACCGAGCGGGCGAGCGTCACGAGCGTGAGCCCCACGCACTTGAGCGCCACCCAGCCGATCAGCAGCAGCGAGAGCGCGGTGCGTCGCAGGCCGGCGCCGGCGCGGGTGAGGCGCTTGAGGCGCGCGTAGGTCCAGAGGCTCTCGGGCGCGCCGCCGGTGAACACGCAGCCGTAGCAGGCGCCGTCCTCGAGGATGCCCGCCCGGCCGTCGGAGAGCCGGCGCTCCACCCGGTCGGCCACGCCCCGCTCGGGAAAGTGCAGCTCGAGCCCCTCGCGCTTGTCGTAGTAGTGAAAGCCCGGGATGTCCGGCCGCACGCCGTACATGATCGACGCCTGGAAGGCGGGCGTGGAGGAGGGCAGCCCGACGGATAATTCGCGGCGCTCGAGCTGGCCGGTCACGAGCAGCCGCCGCGTGTTGCGCATGCTGTCGCCGGCCAGCGCGCGGTCGAGGATCCCGCGGGAAAGGCCGTCGATCTGGATGATCAGGAAGCGGCGGCTCGGCTCGATCGCGGCGGTCGGCGCGAGCCGCACCCACCGGCTCCACCGGTCCACCCACGGCCTGCAGCCGGAGGAAGAGCGATTCGATCGTCTTGACCACCGGCCTCTTCACCACGGGGGGCCTCTCAGCCACGGGCGAGCGCCTTCCGGCCCAGCGCGGCGAGCCCGACGAGCACGAGCGCCGCCGCGGCGGCCGCGCCGAGCAGCGGCCAGGAGGCGGTCCCGCGCGTGGACGCGTCCACGAGGAGACCGGCGCCCACCACGAGCACCGCGTTCATCGGGATCATGGCGAGCTCCGACCAGCCGAAGTATCGCCAGAAACTGATACCGGTCAGCCCGAAGCCGTAGTTCACGACCGCGAAGGGCGCGATCGGGGCGATGCGCAGCACCGGGATCACGGCCCAGTCGTGCTCCTCCACCAGGGCGGAGAGACGCGCGAAGCCGTCGGTGCTCGGCGAGCCGCTCCGCGAGAGCATCGCGCGCGAGATAGCGCGCGATGAGGAAGCCCAGCGCGGCCGAGATCGCGCTCCCCACCACCATCACCACGAACGCGGGGCCGATCCCGAAGAGAAACGGCGACAGCAGCGTGAACGGCATGCCCGGCACGCCGATCAGGGTGGCCGCCACGTACACGAGCACGAACACCGCAGGAGCCAGCCCGCCGAGCGTCGCGGTCCAGCCCTGCGCGGCCGCGAGGTGGCTTCCCACGTCGACGAACCGCGCCACCACGACCATGGCGAGCAGGAACAGGCCGGCGGCGACCAGCGGCCAGATGCGGCGCCGGCTCCCGGCGCGGACAGGTCCCGGCGCGGCAACCACACGGAGCGGAGAGGCGGGCATGGTGGGGCCCTAGGCCGACGGCCCGGCGAGCGCGTCTGCGCCGATCGGCCGGCTCGCCGCCTCGTCGATCGCGGCCGTCCAGATGGACGCGTCTTCCTCCCGCATGCTCCCGTGCGGCAGGAGCCGCGCGTCCTCGTAGCCCCAGAGCTGCACGTCCACGAGGTACTGCGCGCGCGAGGTCAGCGGGCCCCGGCAGATGCGCCGCGCGGGAGCGTGGCGCATCTCCTGCTCGAGGAGCTCGAGGCACCGCCGCATGAGCGGCTCCGGGATGCGCCGCCGCTCGGACGGGTAGACGAAGCCGAACATGATCAGGTGGCTCAGGAGCACGCGCCAGTGCTGGCCGAAGCGGCGGGCCAGACGGCTCCAGTCGATCTGCTCGGCGCGCGCGTGGATGAGGTGCGCGATGTCGGCGCCGTCGTAACGCTCGCGCTCCATCACGTAGGACTTGGACCAGATCGTCTCCTCGACCGGGCAGAGGTGAACCGGCTCGCCCATCACGGTCGCGGGCACCGCGTGGCGGAACCAGTCGTCGTCCACCGGGCAGGCCGAGTTGCCCGAGCTCCAGATGACGTCGATGTGGTCGTGCTCGTCGCGCTTGACCTTGCCGAGCCAGTGCGGAAACGTGAGCTCGGTACGATAGCCCAGGCGGCGCTCGAGATGCGCGAGCGCCCCCGGCGCGTCCCGCTCGCGCAGGAACAGGTCGAGATCCTTCACCGAGCGGCCGATGCCGAGATAGCGCTCGAGCGCGTGGCCCCCGCCCACGAGGAACGGCACTCCGGCCATGCGCAGCTCCGCGAGGACGCGCCGGTAGAAGCGGCGCGTCGCCACCGGCAGCCCGCGGCTCCGCGCGGGCGCGCGGCCGGCCGCGGCCAGTGCCGGGGTCATGCGCGAGCTCCCGCCGCCGCGCCCGCGGGCGCGGCGTGGTCGGCCGGCTCCTCGCCGAGCGGGATCTCGATCACGCGGAAGGGCGGCTGATCGGGAAACCGCCGGCGCAGCAGCGGCAGCGCCACGTTGTAGACCGGGACGCCCGCCGAGGTGGTCCCCTCGAGCTGGCCACGGTGGGCGTGCCCGTGGAAGACCACGTCGGGCCGGTAGCGATTGATCGGCTCCTCGAGGCGGCTCGACCCCAGGAACGGATAGATCTCGACCGGCTCGCCGTCCACGGTGGCGCAGATCGGCGCGTAGTGCAGCAGCGCCACGCGACCTCGCGTGCGCAGGCGGGCCAGCGCCGACTCGAGCTTGAGCGTCTCCTCGACCGCGGCGGCCACGAACGCCTTCACCGGGCCTTCACCCCACGACTGCAGCGCGCGCGCTCCGAATCCTCCCGGGAAGCCCTTGGCGCCCGCGAAGCCCACGCCCTGTACCTCCATCGCGGTACCGTCCAGGACCGAGACACCGGCCGCGTCGGTCAGGATGCGCGCCACCTCGTCGGACGCGTTGGATTCGAAATCATGGTTGCCGAGCACCGCGATCTTCGGCAGCTTCGTCGCGCTGAGCTCCCTGGCGAGGACGCGCGCCTCCTCCGGAGTGCCGTAGTCGGTGAGGTCCCCGCAGAGGACGAGCACGTCGGCGCTCTCCACGATCTTCGCGAACAGCGGCTGGAAGACACCCTCCGAGGTTCGGGTACAGTGCAGGTCGCCGACGGCGGCGACCCGAAGCGACGAGGTCATGAGGAGGTGGGGCTGCAACCCCCATGCCCACGCGGCCGCCCGCCAAACCCCGTGATAGCGGCCCTCGGCCGCGCCGGAGTCCTGCCGGTCGGAAGCTCCTACCCGGTAGTTTCGCCTCGACACTCCACTCCCGACCGGACCGCGAGCACGACGTCAATCCTTACTGATGCTCTCGGGTGGCAGCGCGCTTGCAACTCACGAAGGTCATGCGAAGTGCGCGCGCGTGGTCCTGGCTCTCTGTCGTGATCGGGATTCGTCCTATCGTCGGCGCCGGCGCTCCGGACGCGGAAGCCGGTCCGGTGGCGGTGCGCTACGCGGAAGGCGTCACCCACGGCTTCCTCACCCTCCGCTCCACCGCCGGGGACCTGCTGGCCGAGGGCGATCTGCTGCAGGTCGTCCGCCCCGAGGGCGTGGACTCGCGCCTCGTGTTCCGCTTCAAGGACGGCTCGCTCTACGACGAGACGGTGGTGTTCACGCAGAGCAAGGTCTTCACCATGGTGAGCTATCGCCTGGTGCAGCGCGGGCCGAGCTTTCCCGAGGAGATGGAGATCGCGGTGGACCGTGAGCGCGACAAGGGCCGCTACAAGGTCAAGTCGCGGCGCGCGGGCGCGCGAGGCGGAGACCGTGACCGGCGAGCTGGACCTGCCGCCCGACGTCTACAACGGCATGTTCATCATGATGCTCAAGAACCTGCCGAAGGGCGCCGCCGAGACGGTGCACGTGCTCGCCTTCACGCCGAAGCCGACCCTCATCCAGGTCGAGCTCACGCCGCAGGGCGCGGAGACGGTGTCGGCGGGCGAGCGCCGCGTGCCGGTCACGCACTACGTGCTCAAGCCGAAGCTCGGGCTGCTGCGCGGCGCGGCGGCCGCGCTCTTCGGCAAGACGCCGCCCGACTATCACTGCTGGATCGTGACCGCCGACCTGCCCGCCTTCGTGGCGATCGACGGCCCGCTCTACACCGGCGGCCCCATCTGGCGCTTCGAGACGACGAGCCCGCGGGGTCCGGAGCGGCCGGCGGCGCGCCGCTGAGGGAGCCGGGAGTTCAGGAGACCCCGCGCCGGCTGCCCGCCAGCCCGGCCGCGATATCGATGAGGCGGGCCGGATCCACCGGCTTCGAGAGGTGCGCGTCGAAACCGGCCGCGAGGGCGCGGCGCGTGTCCTCCTCGCTCGCGTACGCGGTGAGGGCGATCGCGGGCAGCCGCCGGCCCAGGCCTTCCTCCATCGCCCGCAACCGGCGCACCAGCACGTAGCCGTCCTCGACCGGCATGCCGATGTCGCTGATGAGGAGATCGGGCCGCTCCTCCCGGATCGCGTCGAGGGCCTGGGCCGCCGAATCCGCGACCCGCACCTGCGCACCGCCGCGCTCGAGCATGAAGCGCATCACCTCGCGGGCGTCCGCCTCGTCGTCCACGATGAGCAAGCGCAGGCCCGAGAGGCTCTGGCGCACCGGCCCGTCGGTGCTCACCGCCGCGGGCGCGCGCTCGGCGGTGCGGATCGCCGCCGCCACCGGCAGGCGCACGCTGAACGTCGCGCCCTGCCCTTCGCCCTCGCTCTGCACCGCCACGCTGCCTCCGTGCAATTCGACCAGGTGCCGCACGATGGCCAGGCCGAGCCCGAGGCCGCCGTAGGCCCGGTTGGTGCTGCTCTCCGCCTGGCGGAAGCGCTCGAAGACGTGGGGCAGGAACTCGCGCTTGATGCCCGCCCCGGTGTCCGCCACCGTGAGCATCACCTCCGAGTTGCGGCCGGCCACCGTCACGGTCACCCGCCCGCCCTTCGGCGTGAACTTGATCCCGTTGGAGAGCAGGTTCCAGAGCACCTGCTGCAACCGGTCCGGATCGCCCAGCACCGCGGGCAGCTCGGGCTCGATCCGCGCCTCGAGCGTCACCGTCCTGGCGAGCGCGGCCGGCTCCACCGCCTCCATCGCCGCGCGCACCACCGCGGGCAGGCGAACCGGGCGGGCCTGCAGCCGCAGCTTCCCGGTGACGATGCGCGAGACGTCGAGGAGATCCTCGATGAGCTGGCCGAGCGTCTTGGTGCTCCGCTCGATGGCGTCCAGCGCGCGCTCCGCGCTCGCGGGATCGAGATTGGGCGAGCGCAGCAGGTAGGCCCAGTTGAGCAGGGGCTGGAGCGGGCTGCGCAGCTCGTGGGACAGGGTGGCCAGGAACTCGTCCTTGGTCCGGCTCGCGCTCTCCGCCTCCGCGCGCATCTGGTGCTCGTGCGCCAGCATCCGCATGTTGTGGATGGCGATGGCCGCGTACTCCGCGAGCTGGCGCAGGACGGTCTCGGTGCGATCGTTGAAGGGCTTCGGGGTCCGCCGATGCACGTAGAGCAACCCCTCGACGCGGCCCTCCACCATGATCGGCACCACCAGGGTGGCCACGAGGCCCTCGAGCTCGACGACGTCCCCGCGGACCCGCGCGATCCGCGCGTCCTCCGCCATGTTGTCGCTGCGGAAGGGACGGCCCGACTCGAGCACGAGCCCGCCCGCGCCGCGACCCGGCTCGACCACGACGCGCTCCTGCGCTCCCCGGTACTCGCCGGCCCGGTTGCGCATGACGATGGCGCCGCTCTCCGTCTCGCGCAGCGCGACGCTGGTGAGATCGCACCGGCAGAGCTCCTTGGCGCCGTCCACCACGCGCTGCAGGACGGTGGACACGTCCTGCGCGGTGTTGATGGAGCGCGCGAGCTCGGCCAGCACCTCCGCCTCGCGTCGCTGTCGTCCCGCCTCCACGAAGAGCATCGCGTTGTCGAGCGCCACCGCGGCCTGCACCGCGAGCCCCTCGAAGCCCGCGAGCGTCCTCGGGCCGGAACGGGACGTCCTCGCGCCGGGCCACCACCAGCACGCCCAGGAGCCGGTCGCGGCTCACGAGGGGCTGCGCCATCGCGTGGCGCACGCCCAGCCGGACCACACCGGGCAGCGCGTAGCCCGAGACCGGATAGTCGTTGACGAGCAGCCCGCGGCGCTCGCCCGCGCAGCTCGCCACCATCCCGCCCGCCGCCGGGAACGGGGCGTCCGATTCCGGCTCGGCCCGGCCCCACACCCGGCCGTCGAGCGACTGGCTTTCCTCGTCCACGAGATAGGCGAAGCCGGCGCCGTCGAACAGCCGGCCCGCGCGCTCCACGATCAGGCCGAGGAGACGGTCCAGATCGAGCTCGGCGCTGAGATCGCGCTGCACGGTGGCGAGGGCCTCGAGCTGCTCGCGGCGGGACGTCTCGAGGGCGAAGAGCCGCGCCTTCTCGAGCGCGATGGCGGCCTGGTTGGCGAAATCCTGCAGCCGCCGGATCTCGTCCGCGTTGAAGGTGCGGCCCGTCACGTCGCCGACCGCGAGCACGCCGGTGATCCGGCCCCCGATCGCCAGCGGCACCGCGAGCACCGAGCCGTGACCGGACTTCTCGACCAGCGCGCGGGTCTCGGGGGTGAACGTGAGGCGGGGGTCGGTCAGGAGGTTGCGCGTCGAGACCGGGCGGCCCTCGGTCACCGCGAAGCCGGCCAGCATCTGATCCCGTGGGATCCGGGTCCCGGGGGAAACGGGCTGTCCTCGCCGGAGGTCGCGACCACCACGAGGCGATCCGTCACGTGATCGAGCTCCCACAGCGCGGACACGGTCCCGCCGAGCAGTCCCGCGGATCGCCTCGGCGATGTGCTGGCCCACGCTCTCGGTGTCGAGCGACTGCACGAGCGCCTGGCCCACCGCCGAGAGCGCGGCCGCGTCGCGCCGGGCCGTCCGCTCGCGCGCGAGGACATCCGCCTGATCGCGCTCGATCGCGCGCCGCTCGGTGAGATCGCGGAAGACGAGCACCGCGCCCACCGTGTGGCCGGCGCGATCACGGATGGGATCCGCGCCGCCGGCGATGGCGCGCGCGTCTCCACCCCGGCGCGGCAACAGGATTCCGGCGGGCAGCGGCGCCACCTGGTTCTCGCGGAGCACGCGCGCCGCCGGGCTCTCCGCGGGCGCCCGGGTCTCCTCGTTCACGAGGCCGAACACGGTCACGAGCGCGCCACCGCGCGCTTCGTCCGCCGTCCACCCGGTGAGATGCTCCGCCGCCGCGTTCATGAACGTGACGCGCTCGGCCCGGTCCGTCACGATGACCGCGTCCCCGATGCTCGCGAGCGTGACCGCCATCTCCTCCTGCTGCGCGCGCGCGTGGTCCTCGGCGCGGCGGCGACCGGCGGCCAGCACGGTGATCGCGCCGGCCACCAGCACGAAGAAGAGGAGCCGGACGACGTCATCGCCATACGGCGCCTTGATGAAGGCCAGGTGCCCCACGATCGAGAGGGCGGTGGCCACGAGGCCCGGGCCGAGGCCGCCGTACCAGGCGCCGACCACCACCGCGGCCAGGAGCAGGAAGAGCGATCGCTCGGCCAGCGGCACCGACAGGTAGGTACACGTGAACGCGAGGCCAACCGCCAGCAGGGCGGCGCCGTACGCCTTCCGAGACTTCACCGAGCGAAGAACAGGCACGTCGAGTCGAACCGCGTTCCGTTGCATCGCGTCAGGTACCCGCCACATCATACCCTTCGCGCAACGGCCCGGATCGTGCTGAGGGAGGCAATGCTCGTGCCTGGCTGGGATCAGGCGCAAGTGCTCGGTTTCCTTGAGCCTTGCAGCGACTCCGCGCGCGCGGGCACCCGTGGACTTCGGTAACTTCAACCCGGTAAAATTCAACCCGGCTGATGGAGGAAACGGATGGGAGACACGGGCTGGCTCGATCGTGGCGATCGTGGCCGGGGTGCTCGCGGTCATCGGCTGGATCGTCCGCGAGCGCTGGATCATCCGGAGACGTCGGCGGCGCTGACGCCCTTGCGCCCCCGCGCGCAACTCCGGTAGCCTACGCGGGGCCACGCGGCGGTGGTGATCGAGGCCGCGGGCCGGGGGGAATCCATGAGCGCTCAGAAGGCACGGATCGGCATCATCGGGGCCGGAGCCATCGGCTGCGTGGTGGGCGGCCTGCTGGCGAAGGCGGGCCACGACGTGACGCTGGCCGATCCCTGGCCCGAGCACGTCGAGCAGATCAAGAGCAGCGGGCTCCGGCTCTCCGGGAGCTGCGGCGAGCACGTCGTGCCCGTCAAGGCCCTGACCCTCGGGGAGTTCAGCCAGGTGCGTGAGCCGTTCGAGGCGGTGTTCGTGGCGGTGAAGTCCTACGACACCGAGTGGGCCACCCAGATGGCGGTGGACCACCTGCGGAACCCCGACGGCGTGGTGGTGGATTTCCAGAACGGCATCAACGACCATCGCGTGGCCGCGGTGGCGGGGCGCGCGCGCACGCTCGGCTGCGTCATCCTCATCAGCGCCGGGCATGTACGAGCCGGCCCACGCCATCCGCACGGATCGCGGCAACGCCGCCTTCAAGATCGGCGAGCACGACGGCACCGACTCGCCGCGCGCCCGGCGGATCGCCGAGATCATGAGCGAGGTCGCGCCCGCGGTGGTGACCACCAACCTGTGGGGCGAGCGCTGGTCGAAGCTCGCGCTCAACTGCATGCTGAACCCGCTCGCGGGCCTGAGCGGGCTCGGCACCGCCGAGGTGCGCTCGGATCCGATGTCGCGCCGGGTGGCCGCGCAGCTCGGGGCCGAGGTGGTGCGGGTCGGGACCGCGCTCGGCCACCGCGTCGAGCCCATCCTGGGCATCGCGGCCAAGCGCTTCGCGGACGCCTCCGGCGCGGCCGACATCGAGACCCTCGGACGCGAGATCGCGGCGGACGCGCAGAGCCGGAGCGGCGGCCGGCCGTCGCTGCTGCAGGACGTGATGAAGGGCCGGCGCACCGAGATCGACTATCTCAACGGCTTCGTCGCCGCCGAGGGCCGCAGCATCGGCGTGCCCACGCCCTTCAACGACGCGGTGGTGGCCGCCTTCCACGCGCACGGCGTCGGCCAGCTCAAGCCCGATCCCCGCAACCTCGAGCCCCTGGTCCGCCTGCTGGCCTAGCCCGGGCCGGCGTGGAGCTGCTGTTCGTCCTGGGTGTCGGTCTGGCCGCCGGCACCATCAGCGGCATCGTGGGCTTCGGCTCGTCCATCATGCTGATGCCGGTGCTGGTGATCGTGTTCGGGCCGCTCCACGCGGTGCCGATCATGGCCATCGCGGCGATCCTGGCCAACCTCTCGCGGGTGCTGATCTGGTGGCGCGAGGTGGACTGGCGCGCGGTCGCGGCGTACTCCGTCACCGGCGTGCCCGCGGCGGCGCTCGGCGCGCGGACGCTGCTCGTGCTGCCGCCGCGGCTGATCGAGTGCGCGCTCGGCATCTTCTTCCTGCTGATGATCCCGGCGCGGCGCTGGCTCGCCGCCCGCGGCTTCCGCCTGCGCCTGCCGCACCTGCTGGGGCTGGGCGCGGCGATCGGCTTCCTCACCGGCATCGTGGTGACCACGGGCCCGATCACCGCGCCGATCTTCCTGTCCTACGGGCTCGTGAAGGGCGCGTTCATCGCCACCGAGGCCGCGGCCTCGCTCGCGGTCTACGGGAGCAAGACCGCCGTGTTCCGCCACTTCGGCGCCCTGCCGCTACCGGTCATCACGCAGGGGCTCATCACCGGCGCCTCGCTCATGGTCGGCGCCTGGATCGCCAAGCGCTTCGTCGCTCCGCCTCGCACCCCGACCGCTTCCGCCTCCTGATGGACGCGCTGATGCTCCTCTCCGGCCTCACGATGCTCTGGACCGCCTTCGGGGTCAGGTCTTGAATTACGACATTTCCGCGCGCGCGCCTTCCCGCTCGGCGGAAATGTCGGAATTAAGACCTGACCCCTACTTCATCTCCGCGTTGTGCTCGCCGATGCGCGGGGGGGCGCGGCGGATCGGGGGGCGCTGGCCGTCGAACGAGAGCGGGAGCGAGACGACGTCGTAGTCGTCGCCGGGGAGGCGCTGGATGATGCCGAGGGCCTGGGCCTGGGGCTGCGTGACCGCCTCGGGCAGGGTGTGGATGGGCCCGCAGGGCACGCCGCCCGCTTCCAGCAGGTCGATCCACTCGCCCTTGGTGCGGGTCAGGAAGATCGCGTCGAGCTCGGCGAGCAGCGCGGCCTTGTTCTCGACCCGCGCGGCATTGGTGGTGAAGCGCTCGTCCTTGGCCCACTCCGGGTGGCCCACGACGGTCGCCAGCTTGGCGAAGAGGCGGTCGTTGCCGGCGGCGACGATGATGGTGCCGGTCTTGGTCTCGAAACCCTGGAACGGCACGACCCGCTTGCTCCCGGTGCGATGGCGCTCCGGCACCTCGCCGGAGGCGCGATAGCTCGCGAAGTGGCCCTTGAGCCACGCGAGGCCGGTCTCGTAGAGCGAGGCGTCCACCACGCACCCGCGCCCGGTCTGCTGGCGCTGCACGAGCCCGGCGAGCGCGCCCATCGCGGTCCACATGCCGGTGCCGTAGTCGAGAATGGACGTGCCGATGCGGGTCGGCGGCCCGCCCTCGTCGCCGTTCATCATCATGAGGCCGGAGAAGGCCTGCACCATCGGCTCGAAGCCCGGCTTCATCTTGAGCGGGCCCGAGCGCCCGAAGGCCCACACCGAGCAGTAGATGAGCCGCGGGTGACGCGCGAGCAGCGTGTCGGGCCCGAGCCCCATCTCCTCGAGCGAGCCCGGCCGCAGGTTCTGGACCAGCACGTCGGCGGTGCCGACGAAATCGAGGAGCCACGCGACCGCCTTCGGGTCCTTGAGATCGAGGCTGATCCCGCGCTTGTTGGCGTTGACCGCGAGGAATCCCGGCGAGACGCCCTTCCAGAAGGGCGGCCCCCACTTGCGCGCGTCGTCGCCCTCCGGCCGCTCCACCTTGATGACGTCGGCGCCCATGTGGGCCAGGATCTCGGCCGCCATCGGCCCGGCCAGGTTCTGCGCGACCTCGACGACGCGAATGCCCTCGAGCGGGAGCATCGGCGCGGCGCTCACGCCTTCGCCGCCGCGATCGCGTCCAGCATGACCGGCTCGAAGCGGTGGCCGTCGCCGTCGCGCACGATGCGCCCGGGATGCGGGAAGTGGGCGGGCAGCACCAGGTCGCCCGAGGCGGCGTGCCGCTCGACGAAGGCCTTGCGCGTGGCCGCGGCCTGCTTGGCGTCGTAGCAGAAGATGCTGCTCCACTGCGGCTCCGCCACCTGCACCACGCGGTGCATGAGGTCGCCGGAGAAGACCGCGTCGCCCGCGCTGGTGTGCAGCGCGCACGCCGACGTGGCCCGGCGTGTGGCCCACCCACGGCTCGTAGGCGAGCCACGGGTCCACCGTGTACGCGCTGTCGACCATCACCGCCTGCCCCGCCTCCACCACCGGCACCACGCTGTCCGCGATGCAGCCCGACTTCTCGCGCCCGGCCTCGTTCTCGTGCTTCCAGAACTCCCACTCCTCGCCCGGGAAGACGTACTTGGCCTTCGGGAACGTGGGCACCCAGCGCCCGTCCACGAGCCGCGTGTTCCAGCCCACGTGGTCCACGTGCAGGTGCGTGCACAGCACCAGGTCCACCTGCTCCGGCGTGACGCCGGCCGCGCGCAGATCGTCGAGGTAGCCGCCTTGCCGCTTGTTCCAGAGATCGGTCTCGTGCCGGCTCTTGTCGTTGCCCACCCCGGTGTCCATCAGCACCGTGTGCCGCGGCGTCCGCACGATCCAGGTCTGGATGCGCGAGCCCATGTCACCCGTCACGTCGTCGAAGAAGTGCGGCTTGATCCAGCGGTGGTGCTGCACGATCCGCCCGGCGTCGGACTCCGGGAGCATCTGGGTGGTGGGAAAGGCCGAGCGGCCGATCTCGGTGATCCGCGAGATGGCCACTTCGCCGAGCGTGAGCGTGTGCATGTCTGTCTCCTAGCGGGACGTCATGTGCGGCCAGAGCGCCTCCGCGCCGCGCGTCGCGACCTGGCGCCCGAGCGCCACCGACCAGTGGTTCTCCGCGCCGAACTCGGCCCGCCAGGACCACAGCCGCCGCGTGACGAAGTGCAGCGAGTGCTCGTAGGTGAACCCGATGGCGCCGTGCGCCTGGTGCGCGATGCCCGCGCCCAGGCTCGCCGCCTCGCCCGTTCGAACCTTCGCGACCGCGATCTCGAATGTCGCGTCGCCGCCCTCGCCGGTGCGCTCCACGATGTGGAAGGCCTGCTGCGCCGCCATGCCGGCCGCCGCGGTGTGCCCGGCCAGGAGCGCCAGGTTCTGCTGGATGGCCTGGAACGCGGCGAGCGGCCGGCCGAACTGCTTGCGCTCGGTCACGTACTTCACCGACTGGGCGAGCAGGAACTCGAGCCCGCCCGCCATCTGCGCCGCGCGCACCAGCGCGCCGCCCGCCCACACCGGCTGCGCGCCGAGCCGGCCGCGCAGCGGCGCCGCGGCCACGACCGGCGCGCCGGACCAGGTGAGCGTGTCGCGCGGCTCGCGCGCGAGGCTCGCGTCGGCCTCGGTCTTCGCGGCGGAGCCGGCCACCAGCGCGATCATCGGCGATCCGCCCGCGTCGGCCACCACCACCACGTGCTCGGCGCGCGCGCCCCACGGCACGCGGGTCGCGCGGCCGCTCAGGGTGAAGCCGCCGCCCTGCCGGGCCAGGGTGAGGCCTTCATCGATATGCACGGGCGCCACGGTCATGGGCCCGAGGGGCGCGTCCAGGCCCGCCTCGGCCAGGATCGAGCCGGCCAGGATGGTCTCGGCCAGCGGCACCGGCGCCGCGAAGCGGCCGGCCGCCATCAGCACCACGAAGGCGTCGTTCCACGAGCCACCGGCGCCCCCGCGGGCCTCCGGCACCTGCGGCAGCGTGAGGCCGTTCTCCTCCAGCGCCTGCCAGAGCGCGGCGGGCCACTCGCCCTTCTCGGCGCCCTCCAGCACCGCGGTGGTGACGTGATCGGTGAAGAGGCGCGTGCACGTCTCGGCGAGGATCGTCTGCAGCTCGTTCATGTCAGTCTCCTACCGCAGACCCAGACCGCGGGCGATGATCCCTCTCAAGACTTCTCGCGTTCCACCCCTCAATGAAAACGACGGCGCGTGCTGGACCAGGTAGCCCAGCGTCTTCTCGAACTCGGTCCCACTGCCGATGCGCGGCTCGGCGCCGGTGAGCGAGTGCACCGCCTCCGGGATCTCCTGCTCGAAGGTGGTGCCGATGTCCTTCATCACCGCGGCCTCCAGGTTCGGGTTCAGCCCGGCCTGGAGCATGGTGGCGATCGAGAGCGACATCTGGCGCAGCGTCACCAGGTGCGCCGTGAAGTGGCCGATCAGCGCGGCCGCCCGCTCGGGCGGCTCCTTGCCGGCCTCGCGGATCAGCTCGATCACGAGCTGGAGCGAGGAGAGATAGCGCTCGGGCCCGCTGCGCTCGAAGCCGAGCTCGGTGGTCACCTGCTTCCAGCCCTCGCCGTCCTTGCCGACCAGCATGTCGTCGGGCACCAGGCAGTCCTGGAAGTGCACCTCGTTGAAGTGGTGCCCGCCGGCCAGGTCGATGATCGGGCGGATCGAGATGCCCGGCGACTTGAGATCCACCAGGAACTGGGAGAGGCCCTCGTGCTTCTTGTCCGGCACCACCTTGGTGCGGAAGAGCGCGATCGCGTAGTCGGAGAGATGCGCGTTGCTCGTCCAGATCTTGGTGCCGTTGACCTTGTAGCCGCCCGCCACCTTCTCGGCCCGCGTGCGGACCGAGGCCAGGTCCGAGCCCGAGTCCGGCTCGCTCATGCCGATGGCGAAGGCCAATTCACCCCGAGAGATTCGCGGAAGAAAGCGCTGGCGCTGCTCCTCGGTGCCGAAGCGCAGGAGCAGCGGACCGCTCTGGCGGTCGGCCACCCAGTGCGCGCTCACCGGCGCGCCCGCGGCCAGCGTCTCCTCGAGCACCACGTAGCGCTCGAGCGCGGTGCGCTCGTGGCCGCCGTACTTCTTGGGCCACGTCATGCCGATCCAGCCGCGCTCGCCCATGCGGCGCGAGAAGTCGCGGTTGAACCCGCCCCAGGAGCGCGCGCGGTCCGCGGGCCGGTACTGGGCCATCTCCTGCTTGAGGAAGGTGCGGACCTCGTCGCGCAGCGCCTCCGCCTCGGGGGGAAGCGTGGAGAGCTCGAAGTTGAATGTCGCCATTGACCTGACCTCTCTGGAATTACCGGAACAGTGAGCGAGCGATGACCATGCGGTGGACTTCCGACGGCCCCTCGCCGATGCGGCGCACGCGGGCCTCGCGATACCAGCGCTCCAGCGGGAACTCCTTCGACACCCCGTAGCCGCCGTGGATCTGCACCGCCGCGTCGATCACGCGCCCCAGCACCTCGCTCGAGTAGAGCTTGGCGATGGAGGCCTCGACCCGCGCGTCCTCGCCGCGATCGGCCTTCCACGCGCCTTCCCAGATGAGCCAGCGGCACGCGCGCAGCTCCACTTCCGCGTCGGCCAGCATCCACTGGATGGCCTGGCGCTGGCTCAGCGGTGCGCCGAACGTCGAGCGCTGCTTGGCGTGGGCGACCGCCATGCGGTGCGCCGCCGTCGCCACGCCCAGATTGCAGGCCGAGTACGGGAACCGGTTCTTGACCAGCAGATCGAAGGCCAGGTCGAGGCCCTGCCCTTCCTGGCCGATCAGGTTCTCGGCGGGAATCTCGCAGTCCTCGAAGGTCACGTCGTTGGGAATCGCCGAGGTGCGGATCACCCGGATGGGCTTGGCGGTGAAGCCGGGCGTGCCGTGCTCCAGGATGAAGCAGGAGATGCCGCCGCGGCCCTTGCCCTTGTCGGTGCGGGCGAAGACGATCCCCCAGGGCGCGTCGTGCGCGCGGGAGATGAAGACCTTCCGACCATTGAGCACCCACTTGTCGCCGCGCCGCTCCGCGCGGGTCTGGATCGCGCCGGCCGGATCGGAGCCGCCCGAGGGCTCGGTGATCGCGAAGAATGTCTCGTAGCCCTCGCGCAGCGCGGGCACCGCGTACTTCTCGATCTGCGCCTTGCTGCCCGCCCAGATCGCGGGCGGCGGGTAGCGGCCGAAGACGCCGCAGCCCGGGTTGTAGAGGCCCATGCGGTGCTGCGACATCGCCTCCAGCACGACGCACATGCTGAACGTATCGAGCCCGCCGCCCCCGTACTCCTCGCGCGCGCCGAGCGTCCACAGGCCGGCCGCCTTGGTCTTGGCGGAGAGGCGCACGAAGTCCTCGCGCGGGATCTCGGGCGCATCGGGATCGATGGTCTGCTCGAGCGGAATGATCTCGTCGTGCACGAACCGGCGGATCTGATCGCCGAGCAGGCGCAGCTCCTCCGGAAGGGTGAAGCCGGGGAACACCGTCATGGTGGGGGATGATACCACCGCCCGGAAAACCGGGTACACTCGGGGGCGGCCCGGCGGGCCGGCAGACGACACATCGAGGAGAGAGCCCGGACATGAGGAAGCGCTGGTCCCTGTCGGTGCCGATGGACGGCTTCGCCCTGCCCGAGCTGGCGGAGGTGGCGCGCGAGGCCGAGCGGCTCGGCTACACCGACGCCTGGTCCTTCGAGGTGGACGGCGTGGACGCCTTCACCCCGCTGACCGTCATCGGGCTCGCCACACGGATGCGGATCGGCACCGCGATCGCGAACGTCTACACGCGCGGGCCCGCCACGCTCGCCTCCACCGCCGCCGGGCTGGCCGACGTCGCGCCCGGCCGCTTCGTGCTGGGCATCGGCGCGGGCTCGCAGCCCATCGTGGAGTCCTGGAACGGCGGCAAGTTCAGCCGGCCGGCCACGCGCGTGCGCGAGACCGCCCAGTTCCTGCGCGCGGCCCTGGCCGGCGAGCGCGTGGTGTTCAAGGGCGAGACGTTCACCGTTGACGGATTCCGCCTGACAAAGGTACCCGCGCAGCCGGTACCGATCCACATCGCGGCTCTTCGCGAAGGGATGCTGCGAGTCGCGGGCCAGGTGGGCGACGGGGTGATCCTCAACTGGCTCTCGCCCGACGACGTGCCGCGCTCGGTCTCCGTGGTGCGCGAGGCCGCGAAGCAGGCCGGGCGCGATCCGGAGGCCATCGAGGTCACCGCGCGGCTCTTCGTCAACCTCGATCCGCCCGGCCCCGAGGCGGAGCTGGTGGTCCGTCGCCACATCGCGGGATACCTGAACGTCCCGGTCTACCGCGCGTTCCAGGAATGGCTCGGCCGCACCGAGGCGCTCGGCCCCATGTGGGCCGCGTGGGACGCGGGCGACCGCAAGGGCGCGGTGGCCGCCATCCCCACCCGGGTGATGGACGATCTGATCCCGTGCGGGACCCTGGCCGAGCTCAAGGCGCGCATCCAGCTCTACCTGGACCGCGGCATCGACACCGCGTTCCTCTCGCTCATGACGACCGAGCAGGATCCCAAGAAGAAGCGCGATCTCATGCTGAATGCGTTGCGGGCGATGGCGCCCGGCGCGTAACCCGGAGGCGACACATGGCGGACGAGATCCTGCTGTCGGTGGATTCGGGCATCGCGACGGTGACCATGAACCGTCCCGACCAGCGCAATGCCATGAACACGCCGCTGCTGCAGGCCCTGCGCGCGACCTTCGACGACCTGGACGGCCGCCGCGACGTGCGCGTGGTGGTGGTGCGGGGCGCCGGGCCGGCCTTCTGCTCGGGCATGGATCTCAAGGAGATGGAGCAGCGCCGCGGCGAGGCCGATCCGGAAGGCAACGTGGTTCAGGTCCTGCAGCGGGTGGAGCGGTCGAAGCATCCCGACGATCGCCGCGCTGCACGGCGACGCCATCGCGGGCGGCTGCGAGCTCGCCCTGCACTGCGACCTGCGGGTGGCCGCGGAGCCCGCGCGGCTCGGCATGCCGCTGGCGCGCATCGGGCTCGTGATCCCCTTCCCGCTGGGCCAGAAGCTGGTGGAGATCATCGGCCCCGCGCACACGCGCCAGCTCCTGTTCACCGGCCAGCCGATCGACGCGCGGCGCGCCTACGAGATCGGCATGGTGCACCAGGTGGTGCCCGCGGACGACCTGTCCGCCGCGGTGCAGGCGCTCGCGCGCCGCATCGCGGACAACGCGCCGCTCTCGCTGGCCGGGATCAAGGCGAGCATCCTGCGCGCGACCTCGGCGTCGGAGCGGATCGTCCACGACGACCTGGACGCGGCGGCCACGAAGGCCCGCTCCAGCGCGGACGCGCAGGAAGGGCGCCGCGCGATGCTGGAGAAGCGAAAGCCGGTCTTCCGCGGGGAGTAGCGGTCAGCGCGGCGGCGCGCCGGCCATCAGCGCCGCCACCGCCCGCGCCAGCGGATCGTCCGACGCGGCCAGCGCCTCCCGCGTGCGCGCCTGATCCACCGCGTCGCGATTCTGGCTGAGCTTGGCCTTGCCCTCGAGCCGCTCGATGGGAATCTCGAAGGCCACGATGCCCCGCTGCATGCCCGCCAGGTAATCCGTCGGCGAGGCCTTCGAGGGACCACGCGGTCGGCCCGCTGCTCTCGTAGGTGCGCACCAGGTCGGCGAGCAGCGTCTTCACCTGCTCGGGGTCCTCGACCAGCGTGCCGGTTCCGGTGGCGTGCACCGCGACGTAGTTCCAGGTGGGCACGCTCGGATGGGTGGCGTACCACGAGGGCGAGACGTAGGCGTGGGCGCCCGAGAAGACCACGAGGGTCGGCCGGCCGGCGGCCACGTAGCGCCAGTGCGGGTTGGCGCGGGCCACGTGGCCGCGCAGGGTGCCGAGCGGGCCGCGCGCGGGATCCACCAGGATCGGCAGGTGGGTGGCGAAGGGCACGCCCGCGTCGTCGGCCGTGATCATGGCCGCGAAGCTCTGGGCCCGCATGAGGGTGTGGCACCACGCGGTGTCGGTGATCTGGAATTGCTTGGGGATGTACATGGCGTCAGGGCACCCGCAGCCGGCCCTCGATCACGGGCACCACGCTGCCGCCCACCAGGATCTCGCTCACGCGCCCGGCAGTCATGCCGACGCGGATCCGGATGAAGCTCGGCCGGCCCATGCGCGTGCCCTGCTCGCTCACGATATCCACGGTGGCGGCGGGCGTCACCAGGCCGCGCTCGACCAGATAGGCTCCGAGCGGCCCGCTCGCCGAGCCGGTGGCCGGGTCCTCCGGAATGCCCGACGTGTGGGGAGCGAACATGCGCGAATACACGCGGCCGGCCTTCGGATCAGGATCGGGAGCGAAGACGAACACCCCGACGTTCGGCCCCTCGCCCTGGGCGGCCAGCAGCGCGGGCACGTCGAGCCGCGCCCGGTCCACCACCTCGCGGTCGCGCAGCGGGATATAGAGGAAGGTGTTGCCGGTGGACCCGGTGCAGATGGGCGCGCCCGCGAGCAGGTCGGACTCGGCCAGACCCAGGGCCCGGGCGAAGCCGGCGCGCCCGGTCAGCTCCGGCCCGAATCGCGCCTCCCCGTGCCGCATCCAGAGAAAGCTCGGCTGCGCGGGCTCGCCCTCGAGGGTCACCTCGACCGGCCCGATGCCTTCTTCCAGGTTGAAGCGGTGGGTGTTCGGGGGCAGGAGCTGCTCGGTGGCGAGCACCCACGCGGTCCCGATGGTCGGATGGCCCGCGAACGGCAGCTCGCGCGCCGGGGTGAAGATCCGCACCCGCGCCGCGCAGTCGGGCCGCGTCGGCGGCAGCAGGAAGGTGGTCTCCGAGCAATTCATCTCGCGCGCGATGGCCTGCATCTCCCCGTCGGTGAGACCCGCCCCCTCGAACACCACCGCGAGCGGATTCCCCCCGAAGACGCGCTCGGTGAACACGTCCACCTGGACGAACCGCAGATCCCGCGTGGCCACGGCTAGCCGGCGCGGCGGCGGCCCTTGCGCACGACGTAGCTCAGGTGCTCGCGCTGCAGCTCGAGCTCCTTGATGCGCAGGAGCCACTCTTCCCGCACCATGACCATGCCGTCGCCGCCGAGCCGGTTCACTTCCTTGAGCGTCTCCCGGAAGCGGACCAGCGTCTCCTCGAGCGTCTTCAGCTCCTCTTCCGCGTTCATGATCATCTCCGGTCTACCCTGGCGATCGCCGCGATCTTGTCGGCGAAGTTCACCTGGCTGTCGTCCTCCGGCGCGTAGCCCAGCTTCACGCGCGCGTTCGCGATGGACCAGAAGCGGTGCGTGTTGCCGCTGATGCCGTAGACGATGAGGAACGGCACCCCGTGCTCGTCCCGGATGTCCTCGGTCTCCACCATGCGCACCGCCTGCTGCACCTGGTCCCGCTTCGACAGATAGGCGCCCAGCGCGCGGTGCATGACCTTGATGTCGCCCGGCTTCACCTGGTCGATATCGTCGTCGCGCGGGCCCCCGATGCGCCACTGCACGATCTCGAGCTTGCGCCCGTCCACCTTGCCGGTGGCGAAGACGAAGCCCAGCAGCTCGTAGGCCGCCTTGGCCCAGCCGTACCAGTTGTCCGAGCGCGGCGGCATCTCGGGCGTCACCATGTCGAGGCGGCCGTCCCACACCAGGCGCTCGTAGTAGTCGGCCGCGTGATTGGAGCTGCACACCACCACCCGCCGCACGCCCTCCTCGAGGGCGACCCGGCAGACGTTGTAGGCGAGCGCCACGTTGGTGTGCTCGGCCCAGAACTTGGCGTCGCTATTGTCCTGCCACGTGGTGGCGTCGAGCCGGGGCGCGCTCACGAAGCCGCAGTGGATGACCGCGTCCGCGCCCCGGAAGTGCTGCCGGTACTCGTTGCGATCCGGCTTCGTCAGGTCCGCCACCATCAGCCCGGGCACCGTCTTGCCGTCGCGCGTGGTGGGCCGCACGTCGAGCAGCACCAGGTCCCAGCGCTCCCGGAGCTCCGGCAGCATCCGCTGGGCGACGTAGCCCGCCGCCCCCGTCACGACCACTCGCTTCTTCGCCAATGGATTCTCCTCGGTAGCCGGCTAGTAGCCCGGCGGGGGAACGAAGCCCTGGAACTCGCGCTCGAGCAGGCGGGCCAGCTCGATGCACGTGCGGTCACCGTACTGCGGGCCGACGATCTGCACCCCGATGGGCAGGCCCGCGCGCGAGAACCCGGCGGGCGCCACCGTGGAGGGCAGGAAGGCCATGCCCGGATAACCGGCCCAGAAGAGCTGGTCGGTGGTGGGCACGCGGCGGCCGTTGACGGGGATGGTCCGCTCGTGGCGCTCGCCTTCCTGATCGTGCGGGAAGGCCACGCTCGCCGCGGCCGGGCACAGCAGCAGATCGTAGTCGCGGAAGAACTCGGCCCAGCGCCAGCGCATCTGGTGCCGCGCCTCGTTGGCGGCTCAGCCAGTCGCGGTGCGAGGCCACGTTCGCCCGCGTCATCCGCGCGTAGTAGCTCTCGTCGTCCGGCCGGAGCCCGCGCGCGACCTCCGCGTTCCGCGCGAACTGCTCGGGCGTCTGCCGGCCCGCGGTGGCCGCGCGCAGCAGGAAGACGTAGACGCGCTGGGCCTCCGCGGTGTCGATGGCGGGTCGCGCGGTGTCGCTCACCTTGGCCTTCTGCTTCGCGAGGAAGTCGGCGACCGCCTGCACGCGCGCCTGGACCTCGTCGTCCACCTCGGAGACCGGATCGGTCAGCATCACCGCCACCTTGAAGTCGCGCAGCTTCTTCTGGCGCGGCGCGGGCAGCTCGAGCCGCCAGCCCGCGCCGTCGATCTCGTCGGCGCCCGCCATCACCGAGAGGCCGAGCGCCAGGTCGTCCGCGCTCCGGCCCATCGGCCCGATCACCGAGATGTCGCCCTGCGCCACCCGGCCGGGCAGGGCCTGGCCGCGGGGCGGCACGATCCCGTAGGTGGGCTTGTGGCCGTAGACGCCGCAGTAGTGCGCGGGATTCCGGATGGACGCGCCGATGTCGCTGCCCGCCTCGAAGCCGGTGAGGCCGGCGGCGAGCGCGGCGGCCGAGCCGCCCGAGGAGCCGCCCGGCGTGCGGGAGAGATCCCAGGGATTGTTGGTGGTGCCGTAGACCGGATTGAAGGACTGCCAGTCGGCCAGCCACGACGGCACGTTCGTCTTGCCGAAGAGCACCACGCCCGCGCCGAGCAGCCGATCCACCGCCAGGGCGTGGCGCGAGGGCACGTTGTCCTTCAGCTCGCTGAGCCCCCAGGTGGTCGGCATGCCCACGACGTCGTAGGACTCCTTCACGGTCATCGGCACGCCGTGGAGCGGGCCCCAGACCTTCCCCTTGCGGAGCGCGGCGTCGGCCTGGCGCGCCCGACGGCGGGCCGCCTCCGCGTCGCTGGCCACGATGGCGTTGAGCTGCGGATTGAACCGGTCCACGCGCGCGAGGAACAGATCGAGCGCCTCGAGACAGCCGATCCTGCGGCGGCGGATGTCGGACGCGAGCTGCTTGGCGCTGCGGAAGTGGGGAGCGATCATGGTCGCCTCAGGGCTCGAGGGTGAACGTCACGGTCACGGAGGCCTGGATCTCCTGCTCGCCGGGCGCCACCGGCACCGCGGCGGACATCATCACCCGCGTGCGCCATCTCCGGGCGCGGCGACGCGGCGCCCGCTTCCTGCACCGCCACCACGCGGCCGACCTTGAGCGACGCGGCGCCCGCGTAGAGCTCGGCCTTGCGCCGGGCGTCGGCCATCGCGCGCTTGCGCGCCTCGTCCTGCAGCGGCGCGGGCTCCTGCCGCCCGAACTGGATGCCGTGGACGAGATTGGCGCCCTGTCCCACCTGCTGGTCGAGCACGCGGCCCAGGCGCGAGAGGTCACGGACCTTCACCCGCACCTGGTTGGTCACCTCGTAGCCGGTGATCTCGGGCGGCTGGCCGTCGCGGCCCTGGCGGCGGAGCGGCGACACGCTGATGTTCGTGGTCTGGATGTCGCGCGCGGCGACGCCCAGGGTGCCGAGGGCCTGGAGCAGCCGCTCCATCGCCTGGCTGTTGGCCGCGAGCGCCTGCGCGGCGGTGGGCGCCTGCGTCACCACGCCGGTGGTGATCTCGGCCATGTCGGGCGCGGCCGACACCGTGCCGGTTCCGGCCACCGTCACCGTCGAGGTGCGACCGTGATGGCCGCCATGCCCCATCGGCGCGCACGCCGCGGCGGCAAGGGCCACCACCACGAGCACGAGCGCGGCCAGGAAGCGGCGACGCCGGGGACTCACGCGGTCTGCTCCTGCTGGGCCGCCATCGCCCCGCGCCGCCCGTACACCAGGTCGAACAGCGGCGAGGTCATGAGCGTGGTGACCACCGCCATCAGCACCATGATGGTGAAGAGCGTGGGGGTGATGATCCCGTGCTGCAGCCCGATGTTGAGGATGATCAGCTCCATGAGCCCCCGCGCGTTCATCAGCACGCCGATCGCGACCGACTCGCGCCAGGCCTCGCCCGCGACCCGCGCGGCGAGCAGGCACGCCACGCCCTTGCCCACGATCGCGACCGCGACCAGGATGACCGCCACGCGCCAGACCGCGGGCGAGGCGAGCAGGCCGATCTGGGTGTTGAGCCCCGAGTACACGAAGAAGACCGGCAGCAGGAACGTCGTGGTGAGCGGCTCCAGATGCCCGATCGCCGCGTCCGCGAAGCGGCCGCGCGGCATCGCGACGCCCGCGATGAAGGCGCCGAAGACCGCGTAGATTCCCACCACGTCGGTGACGAACGCGCCCAGCATGAGCACGAGCAGGGCGGCCACCAGGGTCCCGGGCGCGATCCGGCCCTGCTCGTCCACACCCCGGTCCAGAACGCGCAGGAGCGGCCGCCCGAGCAGCAGCATGGCCAGGACGTACAGCCCGCCGCCACCGATGGCGAGCATCGCGATCAGCCACGAGCCTTCGAGATAGGACAGCACCAGCGCGAGGAGACACCAGGCCGCCGCGTCGCCGCTCGAGCCGGCCGCGAGCGCCAGCGTGCCCAGGCGGGTCCGCGTGATGCCCTTCTCGTGCAGGATGCGCGCGAGCGTCGGGAACGCGGTGATGGACATGGCCGCGCCGAGGTACAGCGCGGCCGCGCCGGGCGTCACGTGGGGCGCGAACAGATCGGCGTCGCCGCGGAGCGTGAGGGCGGCGACGGCGCCGAGCGCCAGCGGCGCCGCGATCCCCGCGCCCGAGACGAGAGAGGCGTGGCGCACGCGGCCCAGGAGCAGCCGGTGGTTGAACTCCATGCCGACGATGAACATGTAGAGCACGAGCCCGAGCTGGCTGAGCGCGTACAGGATGAGCATGGACGGGTGCGGGCCGCCCGCGGGCAGCGTCTTCGGGAAGAGCCAGGCCTGCGCCTCGGGCACGAGCAGCCCGAGCAGCGACGGCCCGAGCAGCACGCCCGCCACCATCTCGCTCACCACCTGGGTCTGGCCGAAGAAGCGGCGCCCGATGAAGCCGCAGGCGCGGCAGGCGGCCAGGATCACCGCGAGCTGCAGGAAGAGCTTCACGGTGAGGTCGTGCGGGCTCATCAGAGCGAGCCCATCATGAACAGATCCAGCTCCTCGTCCTTGGCGCGCAGCCGCGTGATCAGGAAGCGGAGCAGGTTCAGGTAGATCACCTTGCCCACCCGCGCGTCGCCTTCCGCGATGCTGCGGAACTCCTCGCGCGAGAGGAAGAAGAGCTTGGCCCCCGCCATGGAGCGCGCCGCCGCCGAGGTGGAGTGCTCGTCGATCAGCGAGTACTCGCCGAGGCACCGGCCGGGGCCCATCGTGTTCAGGTGCACCTCGGTGGGGCGCCGGGTGCGGCCGCTGGCGCCGTCGGGCAGGAAGATCTCCACGAGGCCTTCGAGCACCACGTAGAGGCCGGGGCCGCGGGTGCCCTCGGTGAGCACCGTCTCGCCGGACGACACCTCGATCAGCAGCCCGCGCGCGATGATGTGATCGAGCGCGGCGGGCGGGAGGTGCTCGAAGACCACCGAGCCTCCGAGAATGTGGCGATACGCGTCCTTGGCCAGCTCCATGAGGGGCCCAGTCTGCCACAGACTCTCGATCTGCGCAGGACCCCTCCGGACGACAGGATGGTAGGATGTGACCGGTCACAAACCCTGGGGCGAGGAGAGCGACTTGGCTTTCGAGCGCGACGGATCGACCGTGCGGTTCGGGAACGGCGGCTCGAAGACCGCGGTGTCCATCTGCAGCGCGCGCATCATCCGCGTCGACCTGGACGTCCTGGGCCAGGCCGCCGGACCGTCCCATCGTGGAATCTCGCGCGTGGGCCGGCGCCCCCTTCGAGATCGTCGCCGGCGAGCCGCTCCGGCTCGCGACCGCCGACGCTCCAGATCGACGTCGCGACCGACCCGGTCCGCCTCTCGTTTCTCGACCCCGCCGGCGGCCGGCTGCTGCACGAGCCGGTGGACGGCGGGATGTCGGCGGAGCGCGACCGCGACGGCGCCTCGCGACGGGTCCGCGCCTCCTTCGCGTTCGCGGGCGAGCAGCACTTCTACGGCCTGGGCCAGGGCGGCCTGCAGCTCGACCGCCTCGGCACCGCGCGCCAGATCTGGAACACGCAGATCGGCCACGGGCCCGGGTCGGACATGGGCCTGCCGCTGCTCCTGTCCAATCGCGGCTACGGCCTGTTCTTCGACAACACGGCCGACGCGGTGGTCTCGGTGGGCCGCTCGGACAACGGCGTCCGCATCGTCTACACCGCCGAGGCGGGACGGTTGACCTGGTACTTCCTGATGGGCCCCGATCTGCGCGGCGTCATGGGGGCCGTCGCCGAGCTGCTCGGCCGCCCGTCGCTCCCGCCGCGCTGGGCGCTCGGGTTCTTGCAGTCCACCCGTCACTTCGATGACACCGCCGAGCTGCGCGCGCTGCCGCGGACGATCCGCGAGAAGCGCATCCCGTGCGACGGGCTCGTGTATCTCTCGAGCTACGGCGAGGCGCTCGGCTGGAATCGCGGCGTGGGGCACCTCGAGTTCCAGCCCGAGCTCTGGCCGGACCCGGCCGCCCTCCTCGACGACGCGAAGCGACAGCACTTCGAGGTGATCACCCACGAGTACCCGGTGCTCCACGAGAAGTCGCCGCTCTTCGCGGACGCCGAGGCGAAGGGCCACCTGCTGCCGGAGGGCTACGAGCGGGCCGCCGTGACCGGCCGCCCGCCCGCGGCCTATCGCGACGGGCAGCGCTACATCGACTTCTCCAACCCGGCCACCCGCGCGTGGTGGTGGGAGGCCCATCGCACGCTGCGCGAGCTCGGCGTGGCCGGCTGGTGGCTGGACGGAGGCGAGGGGCCGCCGGCGCGCGCGCGGCTCCACGCGGGGGACGGGACGCTCCTGCACAACTTCTACGATCGGCTCCGCCAGCAGGCCTTCGCCGAGGGCGAAGCGGCCGACCGGCCCGACCGGCGCGTGTTCATGCTCTGCCGGTCCGGCGCCGCCGGGATGCAACGGCTCGGGGCGGCGTGCTGGTCCGGCGACATCAACAACGACTTCGCGACGCTGGAAGCGCAGATCCCGCTGGGGCTGAACACCGGGCTGTCCGGCGTGCCGTACTGGGGCACCGACGTGGGCGGGTTCTTTCATCCCGTCCCCGAGACCGGCGAGCTCTACGCCCGATGGTTCCAGCTCGGCGCGTTCTGCCCGGTGTTCCGCTCGCACGGCTGGGTCTGGCGGGAGCACGTGCCGTGGGCGCACGGGCCCGAGGTCGAGGCGATCTGCCGCCGCTACGCCGAGCTCCGCTACCGGCTCCTGCCGTACACGTACACGCTCGCGTGGCAGGCGCGCACCCTCGGCCTGCCCCTGATGCGCCCCCTGGTCCTCAACTATCCCGACGATCCTCGCGTCTGGCAGCTCGGCAGCGAGTTCCTCTGGGGCGACGATCTGCTGGTCGCCCCGGTGACCCGCGAGGGCGCGACGGCGTGGCCGGTCTACCTGCCCGCGGGCGCCTGGTACGACTTCTGGACGGGCGCGCGCCACGAAGGCCCGGGCGGCGTCACGCTCGAGGCCCCGCTCGACCGGCTGCCGCTGCTCGTCCGGGCCGGCGCGATCGTTCCGATGGGCCCGGTCATCCAGCACACCGGCCTACCGCAGGCGGAGATCACCCTGCTGATCCATCCATCACCTGTTAATGCGCGTAGCGGCTCGGGGACGTCCCGCTTCGAGATGTACGAGGACGACGGACGCTCCAACGCCTACCGCGATGGCCACCATGCGCTGACGCCGATGGAATGCGTCGCCGGGCCCGCGGGGGTCACGGTGCGCATCGGCGAGCCCGTGGGCGATCGGTCGGTGATCCCGGCCGGCCGGCGCTACCTGATCCGGATCCGGATCGAGCGGCCGACCGCGGTGAGCGTGAGCGGCCACGGCGCGCTCCCCCGCGTGGCCGGCCCCGTCGACGGCGCGGCGGGCTGGTGGGTGGACGGCGACGGCTTCACCGTCATCCGCCTGCCCGCCCAGCCCGCCGCGACGGTGGAGATCGCGGCTAGCTCTTGAAGTACCAGGTCTCGGTGTGGGCGATGTGCGGGTTGTCGCTCACCGCGCTGTTCCAGAGCCGCTCCGGGACATTGCCGACGTTGTTCTTGATCACCCGCACGCCCTGAGACGCGGGCGAGTTCGAGACGACCGGGATCACCCACATCTCGTCCAGCGCGATCTTCCACACCTCCTTGGCCAGGCGCGTCCGCTCCGCGTCCGGCACCCCGAAGGCCTTGCGGTACTTCTCCATCAGCTCGCGCATGCGCGGCGGCGGCTCCTTGCCCTGGGTCCCCGCGCTGGCGTACCAGACCCCGTACTGGGGGCCGACCGGGGTGCCGCCGTCGATCGGGAAGAAGAACGGCGAGTGGCCGAACATGTTGTCGGCGCCCCACTGCGTCTCGAAGTAGATCTGGTGCTCGTTGGCCCGCAGCCGGGCGGTCGCGAGGCCGCGCTCCAGCTCCTGGACCTCGCCCCGGATCCCGATCCGCTTCCACTGCTGGACGACCATCTCCGCCACCTGGGTGAAGGGCAGGAACCCGAGATACGTGGTCAGGGAGAGCCGGAGGCGACCGCCGCCGTCGGCGCGCAGGCGATACCCCTCGCTGTCCTTCTTGGTCAGCCCGAGCTTGTCGAGCATCGCGTTGGCCTTCTTCACGTCGTGGGCGCAGTGCAGCGTCTTGTACTCCGGTCCCGGGAAGTAGAGCGTGCGCTCGCCGGGCGCCGCCGAGCCGGTCTGCCCGAGCCCCAGCACGAAGGTCTCGTTGACCTGCTGGCGGTCGATGCCGTGGGAGAGCGCGATCCGGAACTCGCGGGTGCCGAGCCACTTCGCGATCTCCGGATCCTTGTCGAAGCTCTGGTTGCAGAAGAGCCCCACGTCCGCTCCCTGGGTGGACGGGTCGAGGTAGACGCGATAGTTGCCCTTCTTCTGGTTCTCGAGGAGCACCGGCAGCTTGCTGATGTCGATGTGCCGCGCCTGCGAGTCGTACTCCCCCGCGATGGCCCTCAGATTGATGAGCTCGAGGCTCTCGCCGAGCGTCATCCGGATCTTGTCGATGTACGGGAGCTGATTGCCGGCGCTGTCCACCCAGACGCTGTAGGGATTCCGCTCGAGGACCCAGGTGGGCGTGTTGATCGGCGAGACCGTCTTCCAGGGCGTCACCACCGGCAGGTCCGGATTGCGGCAGGCGTCGTTGCGGTTCTTGAACAGCGCCACCCAGCTGTCGAACTTCAGGTCGGCCGCCTTCCGGGTGACCTCGTCCTTCGAGCTCCACTTGGGATGGAACTGCTTCAGGTAGTGGGCGGGCGCGAAGCCGCCGAGGGCGTCGCGGCCGTAGCGCGCGTGGTGCCCGATGCCCCACACCGAGGCCAGCACCGTGGGCAGCGCGAAGTACGGATCGGGCGCGACGAACTGGACGGTGGCCGCGTCGATCTTCTTGACCGCGATCGGCTTGCCGTTGATCGTCATCACCGGCAGCGGGGTGGGCACGAGCTCCTTGTTCTGGTAGACCTCCTCGAACCAGAAGACGAAGTCGTCGGCGGTGAACGGCTGGCCGTCGCTCCAGCGCATGCCCCGCCGCAGGGAGATCGTGGTGACCCGGCCGTCCGGACTGACGTCCCAGGCGCGGGCGATGTTCGGGACGATCTTGGTGCCGGTGTAGTCGAAGTAGAGGAGCTTGTCGTTCTGGGCGGCGCGGTGGCCGTTGGAGGTGTCGAAGGGTCCGGTGCGCGAGCCGCCGTACTCGATGTCGCGGATCACCAGCGCGACCGCCGCTAGCGGAAGTCTTCCCGGCCGTTCGCTCAGCGGCTCGGCGCTGCCGTGCAGCCCTGCTGGCACGCCGCGGCGAGCTCCGCTCCAGCTGCCGATCATGCGCGGTGCCTGCGTGCGGCAGGCCAGGACGCGGGGATCGCGCCAGGAGGCCGATCGGCGCAGCCGGTCTGCCTGTCGAAGTCGATGGACTCGCGTTCCCGTGGCGAGCACGACCTCGTGGATCGGCCCGTGGGACCCGGCCGCGGCCGGCGGCGAGGCCCGCGATCAGCATCGAGGCCCGTTCAGGCGCAGCGCCGCGTCGTCAAGCTGAGGCAGCCGCCTGGGTGCATGAGGCTGGAGGTGCGGGACCGCCCAGCCACCGACCGGCTACCCCGCGCGCCCGGGAAGGCACCGGTCGCTCCGTCGCCGCGGTTCACGAACTCGGCGTCGCGGCCCGGCCGACCAGGCCCGCCTCGTGGGCGCCCTCGATCGACGCGGTGAAGTACCCGCTCGGCCAGCTCGCGGAGCCGTCCGGCGCGCTCTGCGGGCCGCCAGGATGAGGCGCGTCTGCCCGCTCCAGCAGGTGCCGGACATTGCGCAGCTCGCGCTGGGGATCGCGGCGTTGGAGAGGATCAGGCAGTAGCCCGCGTCCGAGAGCACGTCCGCGCCGCGCACCACGTCGGGGAAGAACGGGCTGGCACGTCGCCCATCACGAGGCCGATCGTCTTCGTGCTCCGGCTGACCAGGTGCGCGCGATGTGCTCGCCGAAAGCCGAGGGCGGCGATCGCGCGATCCACCTTGGCCCGCGTCCGGCGCGTAGGTGGTCGCCGTTGATCACGCGGAGACCGTCTGGTGGGAGACGCGCGCGACACGGCCGACGTCCCGGATCGTCGCTCGCTGCGTCGCGGTGGCAGCGCCATTTGTGACCGGTCACACTAGCCTACGCCCTCGATCGTGTCAATGACCCACCCCGGGGCGTGGTAGGGTACGCGCCGTGAGCGAGACGACTACCGCCGCGGGCCGGACGACGGTGAGCCTCGGCACCGCCACGCCGGGTGGTGGATTCCCGGTCTACGGCCGAGGCGGTCGCCGCCGTCATCAACGAGGTGGATCCCACCCTCGACGTGCGGCCCCGCAACACCAAGGGCAGCACCGAGAACGTGCCGCTGCTCGAGGCGGGCGCGCTCGATCTCGGGCTGGTGCAGGGCGAGGTCGCGTACGAGGCGCTCGCCGGCATCGGCCGCGCGCCCGCCGACCTGCGCGTGCTCGCCGCGATGTTCTCCACGCCCGGCATGTTCGTGGTGCGCGCCGACTCGCCCTATCGCGCCATCGCCGATCTGAAGGGCAAGCCGGTGGCCTTCGGCGCGCGCGGGTCGGGCCTGATCGTCCTCGCGCGCTACGTGCTCGACGGGCTGGGCTTCGATCGCGATCGCGACTTCCAGGCCGTCTTCCTGGACGCGGCCGGCGACGGCCCCCGGATGGTGATGGACGGCACGGTGGCCGCGCTGTGGGGCGGCGGGCTCGGCTGGCCCGGCTTCACCGCGGTGGCCCGCGGGCCCGCCGGCGCGCGCTTCCTGGTGCCCGATCTCGACGGCATCCACCGCATCCAGACCAAGCACGCGTTCCTCCAGCTCATGCGCGTGCCCGCCGGCTCCTACCCGGGACAGACCGCGGACCTGGTCTCGGTGGGCTCGTGGAGCTTCATCATGGCGCGGCCCTCGCTGGCCGACGAGGTGGCCTATCGCCTGGCGCGCGCGCTGCACCGCGGCGAGGCCGCGCTCGCGGCGCGGCTGGCGCAGGGGCGCGAGACCACCGCCGCCAACACGGTGGCCGCGGTCGCGCGGCCGGAGCTGCTGCACCCCGGCGTGCGCCGCTACCTCGCCGAGCTCGGCCTCACGCGCTAGTCGCGCGCGCGCGGAAATGTCGTATTCAAGACCTGACCCCGTATAGGGGCGGAGGTCGACGCGGCGGCCTTCGTTCGCGGAGAGGTAGGCGCCGTAGATGACCGCGGTGACGTCGCGGGCGAGCGGGCCATCGGAGAGCGGCTCGCGGCCCGTGGCCACGCACTCCACGAAGTCCTGCATCTCCTGCGGGTAGCCGGTGGTCCACTCCTCGTCGGGCTGGGGCGCGGTCCAGCCCGCCTTGGTCTCGATCTTCTCCACGATGTACTCGTCGCCGAACACGGATCCGTCGGGCGCGTAGGCCTGCACGAGGTCGTTGGGATTGATGTTGCAGAGCACCACCGCCTTGGCGCCGTAGATCGCCATCTGGTTGCGGATCCCGCCCAGCACCGTGTCGGCCGCCGAGATCGCCGCCACCGTGCCGTCGTCGAAGGTGATCAGCATGGTGCCCCAGTCCTCCACGTCGGCGCCGTCCACGATGTTGAGATAGCGCGGCGTGGCCGCGCGGAAGGTCGCGGTGTCGGCGAGCTGGGCGGTCTCCGCCATCACCGAGACCGGCCGGACCGGGACCCCGCGCAGGCGCCGGCCCTCGTCCGCCTTCAGATAGAGCGCGGCGCCCAGCGGGTGGCAGGCCTTGCCGATCAGCGAGCCGCCGCCGCCGGTGACCCAGCGCTTGTTGATCGGCGCGTGCGTGCCCGAGTGGCTCTCCTCGCCGACCAGTCTCAGGATGGGCCCGCCCGAGGCGGCGAGCAGCCGGCGCGCCTTCTGGATCGGCGGCGCGTACACCCAGTTCTCCGCGTAGCAGAGCCGCACGCGCGCGGCCGCCGCGGCGGCGAGCACCTGGTCGGCGCTGGCCAGCGCGCGCGTCATCATCTCCGCGCGGGGCGTGTCCGGCGGGCCGAAGAACCCGGTGAGCGGCTTCTCCACGATCACGTGCTTGCCCGCGCGCGCGGCCTCGATCGCCATCGCCGCGTGGAGATGCGCCGGCACGCAGAGATCCACCAGGTCCACGTCCGGATCGGCGAGCACCGCGTGGAAATCGGCGACCGCGCGCGCCACCCCGAACTCCCGCGCGTAGGCCTGGGCCCGCTCGGGGCGCGCCGCGGTCACGCACGCGAGCTCGACCTCCACCCCGCGCACGTGACGGTACGCCTCGCCGTGGATGTGGGCCACGAAGCCCGCGCCCACGATGCCCACCCGCACTCTCGGTCGTGACGCCATCGCGATCTCTCTCCTCCCGGCGCTCAGCGCGCCCGCAGCCGCCACCAGCCGAGCAGCGCCGTGACCCCGGCCAGCCCGATGGTCCCGTTGGTCATCAGCGCGCGCTGGACGCCCCAGCGCTCGGACATCGCCCCCACCATGAACGCGCCGATCGGGAACACCCCGCCCCAGATCAGCGTGTAGATGCTCATCACCCGCCCGCGCAGCGCGTCGGGGGCCGAGAGCTGCATCGTGGTGTTGCAGGACACCACCGCGATGATGCCGAAGAATCCGGTGATGAACAGCACCGCCACCGCGGGCCAGAACGCGCGCACCAGCGCGAGACCGATGAGCCCGCCGCAGGCCAGCGCGGCCGCCGCGAACATCAGCGCGCGCGGCGGCCGGCGGGCCCCGAGGGTGCCGAGCGTGAGCGCCCCGCTCACCGCCCCCACCCCGAGCGCGGCCATCAGGAAGCCGAAGCCCTCCGCGCCCAGCCCCAGCACGCCGCGGACCACGAGCGGCACGTAGACCGTGAAGTTGAACACGCAGAGGCTCACCATGAACGTGAGCCCGAGGGCCAGCAGCATCTCGCGCGTGCGCCTCACGTAGCGGATGCCGACGAGGATCTCCTGGATCACGCCCTGGCCGGAGCGCGGCTGCGGCAGCCCGCGCGCCCGCAGGGTGAGCATGATGGCCGATCGCGATGGCGAAGCCCAGCGCGTTGAGCACGAAGGCGGGCGCGATCCCGTAGCGGCCGATGATCACGCCCCCGATGCTCGGCCCCACGATGCGGGCCGAGTTGAAGCACGCCGAGTTGAGCGAGATCGCGCTGCCCACGTCGGCCCGGCCGACCATCTCGGCCACGAAGGACTGGCGGGCCGGCCCGTCGAAGACGTTGGCGAGCCCGACCCCGGTGGCGAGCACCGCCACGTGCCAGTACTCGACGTGGCCCCCGTACACCAGCGCGCCCAGCACGAGCGCCTGGGCGCCCATCACCGACTGGGTCACGAGCAGCAGCCGCCGCTTGGGCACCCGATCGGCGACCGCGCCCGACACGATCGAGAAGAGGAGGATCGGCCCGAACTGGAGCGTGCCGATCAACCCCAGGAGCAGGGGCGAGGACGTGAGCTGGAGCACGAGCCAGGACTGGGCCACCGTCTGCATCCAGGAGCCGACCTGGGCCACGAACTGCGCCGCGAAGAACCGCCGAAAATCGGCGTGGCGGAACGCCCGCAGGCCGGTGGGGAGGGCCATCGGCGGCCGCTCAGCCGCCGGCGACGCCCTGGGTATTGACGAAGATCGAGTAGAGCGACTGGCTCGCGGCGAGGAAGAGCCGATTGCGCTTGGCCCCGCCGAAGCAGAGGTTGGCGCAGCGCTCCGGCAGCAGGATGCGGCCGATCAGCTTCGCGTCCGGATTGTAGACCGCGACGCCGTCGAGGCCCTCGCCCCCGCCCCAGCCGCACCAGAGGTTGCCGTCGGTGTCGCAGCGCAGGCCGTCGGGGATGCCGGCCCCGGTGTTGATGAAGACGCGCCCGTTGGCCAGCGCGGTGCCGCCCGCGACCACGTCGAACACGCGGATCTCGCGCGGCATCGATCCCGAGACGACCACGTAGAGCCGGCTCTCGTCGGGGGAGAAGCAGAGGCCGTTCGGGCGCGGGACGTCGCCGGTCGCCACGGTGGCCTTGCCGGTCCGCGGATCGAGGCGATAGACGTTCGTGGGCAGCTCGACCGCCGCGGTGTGGCCCTCGTAGTTGCCGAGCACGCCGAAGGGCGGATCGGTGAACCACACGCTGTCGTCCGACTTGACCACCACGTCGTTCGGGGAGTTGAGCCGCTTGTGCTCGAACGAGTCCATCAGCACCGTGACCGCCCCGTCGTACTCGGTGCGGGTCACGCGCCGGCTGTCGTGCTCGCAGGTGACGAGCCGCCCCTGGCGATCGCGCGTGTTGCCGTTCGAGAAGTTCGACGGCTTGCGGAACACGGAGACGGCCCCGGTCTCCTCGTCCCAGCGCATGATGCGATCGTTCGGGATATCGCTCCACAGCACGTAGCGGCCGTCGCCGAACCACACCGGCCCCTCCGCCCAGCGGAACCCGGTGGCCAGGCGCTCCACCGCCGCGTTGAAGACGCGGTACTTGGCGAAGCTCTCGTCGAGGATCTGCACCGCCGGATCGGGATACCGCACGGGCGTGGTCTGCATGACCTCCGGATGGTGGCGACTCACGGGAGAGAAGTCAATAACCTTGTGCTACAGTCACGCGGCGATGAGCCGTCCCGCGATCCGGCATCTCTCCACCGTGGACCCGGTGATGCGCGCGCTCATCCGGCGCGTGGGGCCGTGCGGCCTCGCGGTGCGCAATCACTCGCCGTTCGAGACGCTGGTGCGGGCCATCGCGCACCAGCAGATCCACGGGCGGGCCGCCGAGGCGATCCTGGGGCGCTTCATCGCGCTCTTCCCGGGCCGGCGCTTCCCGCGGCCCGAGGACATCGCCACCGTGGACGCGCGCAAGATGCGCCGCGCGGGGTTCTCGCGGGCGAAGACCCGCTCGATCAAGGACATCGCGCGCAAGACGCGCAGCGGGCTGATTCCCACCCGCGCCGCCTGCCACCGCCTGACCGACGCCGAGCTGATCGAGCGGCTGGTCCAGGTGCGCGGGGTCGGCCAGTGGACGGTGGAGATGCTGCTGATGTTCACCCTCGGCCGCCCCGACGTGCTGCCGGTGGACGACTTCGGGGTGCGCGAGGGCTTCAAGATCGCCTACGGCCGGCGCAAGCAGCCGACCCCGAAGCAGCTCCGGCGCTACGGCGCGCGCTGGGAGCCCTACCGCTCGGTGGCCGCCTGGTATCTCTGGCGCGCGGCCGAGAAGGCGCTGCACCGGAAGATCGAGCCGAAGGTCACGTAGCGGACGGGCGCGCCCGCATCTGCTCGGGGCTCATGCCGTAGAAGCTCCGCGCGCGGTCGCCCGGCCCCGGCCAGGGATGCGCGCGCAGGACCTCCTCGTTGATGTCGGCGCCCCAGCCCGGGCCCCGAGGGCAGGAAGATGTGGCCGTCCTTCACCACCGGCGGCTTCGTCACCAGGTCCGCCTTCCACGACACGTCGTCGATGTCGATCTCCATGATGCGCACGTTGGGCAGCACCGCGCAGAGGTGGAGCGAATGGAGATCGGCCAGGTGGCTGTAGTAGTTGTGGGGCGCGATGTTGATCTCGTAGGTCTCGGCCATGCGCCCGATCTGGACCGCCTGGGAGAAGCCGTTCCACGGCACGTCGATGATGGCCACGTCCACCGCGTGCAGCTCGAGGAAGGGCCGGTACTGGCGCGTGGTCACCAGGCTCTCGCAGCGAAGCGAGGCGCGTGGAGGTCGACTGCTTGATCTGCAGCAGCGCCTGCGGGTCCCAGTTGTCGTACTCGACCCACTGCATGTCGAACTGCTCGAGCAGCTTGGCCACCCGCAGCACGCCCTCGGTGCGGAAGTTGTAGTTGAGATCGAGGCAGAGGCCGACCTTCGGGCCCCACCGCGTCGCGGAAGGTGCCGATCAGGCGCTCGATCGCGTCGAGGATCTCCACGGTGGGGGCGCCGTCCGTCGAGTTGATGCCGCTCGCGAAGCCCGGGAAGTACACGGTGGCCGGATCGCCCGGGATCACCATGTTGGTCTTGAGCGCGGTGAAGCCGCGGGCCACCACTTCCTTGCCGAGCGCGGTGATGTCGGCGTAGGTGCGCAGCGGCGGCGTGCCCAGCACGTGGCCGAGCCGCGCCCGCGTCGTCCCGCAGTGCGACCAGTACAGCCGCATGCGGTCGCGCATCGGGCCGCCGAAGAGCTCGTAGACCGGCACGCCGAGGGCCTTGGCCTTGATGTCCCAGAGCGCCAGCTCGATGCCGGCCATCGCCTTGTGGCTCACGCCGCCCAGGTTCTGGCGCGTGGCCCGCAGCATGTCCCAGTACAGGCGCTCGACCGGCCGCGGATCCTGACCGATCAGCAGCGGGGTCAGGTCCTGCACCGAGCCCGCGATGCCGTACGGGCTCCGGTTGTCGCTGCATTCCCCCCAGCCCACGAGGCCATCGTCGGTCTCGACGCGAACGAAGGTCCAGGGCCGCCAGCCGCCGTCACAGTGCAGGGCTTCCACGCGCGCGATCTTCATGGCGACAGACCATGCCACAGGCCGCGCGCGCGGACAAGGGCAGGGCGAGGCGCAGCCGCAGGCGAGCCGAGCGGATACAAGAATGCGGTCACGGCTACCCGCCGCACTTCGGGCCGCTCCGGAGCGGCTACCAGGAGTTCTTCGGCGCTCTCTCAGGAGGCATGGACTACTTCAGTCACCGCGACACCGCGAACAACCACGACCTGTACGAAAACGACGTCGCGGTGCATCGGAAGGGATACCTGACGGACCTCATTTCCGACCGGGCGGTCGAGTTCATCGGCCGCGAGCGCAAGGGCCCCTTCTTCCTGTCGGTGCACTACAACGCGCCCCACTGGCCCTGGCTCACCCGCGAGGACGAGACGGAGTCGAAGCGCATCGGGAAGCTCTATCACTTCGACGGCGGCTCCGTCGTGACCTACCTCACCATGATCCGCCAGATGGACGAGGGCATCGGGCGCATCCTCAAGGCGCTGAAGGCGGCGGGGGCGGATCGCGACACGCTGGTCGTGTTCACGAGCGACAACGGCGGCGAGCGGTTCTCCGATACCTGGCCGCTGGTCGGCAAGAAGATGGACCTGCTCGAAGGCGGCATCCCAGGGCCAGGTGAAGCCGGCCGCGCGACCGAGCGGTCACCATGGCACGGCCAGCTGCGGAGCCCTGCCGGAACTGCTCCAGCGTGAGCAGGCGGATCCGCGCAATCCGCGCGCGCGGCCGCCCGCGCCGCCTCCGTGTTGTAGCCCCAGGCGGCGAGGAAGAGCGCCACGTCGTCCAGATCCGGATGCGTGGTCACGTGCTGGAGCGTCTCGAGGCGGTCCTCCACGAAGGCCAGCCGCGGCCGGCTCCCGCGCTCGGCGGTCCACGCCGCGATCAGCGCGCGGAGGTTCAGGCACTTGTGCACGCCCGTCTCCTTGCCCTGCACGTCGGCGAGCCGCACCCCCCAGGTATCCAGGATGCGCCGCGCGAACCCGCCCTCCTTGGTGGTGACCAGCACGCTCCGCGCGGGCTCGGCCACCAGGCGGCGCAGCTCGTCCACGCTGCCGTACGGGACGTGGAGCGCGAGCCAGCCCGCCTCGTCGGCGGCGATCCACGCGTGGCGCACCTCGTCGAGCGCGTGGCCGAGCCGCGCGATCAGCGCGTCGCCGCTCGGCGACCCCGTCGCCACGAGCTCCGCGCGCACCCGCTCCCAGCCGCCCAGGATCTCCGCGCGCGGCACCCCGCGCGCGATGGCGCGCAGGAGCACCGGCATCTCCCAGCCGCTCAGGATCACCGGGCGCAGCGCGCAGAACGCCACGAAGGCGCTCTCGGCGGGCGGCTCCTCCGCGGGCCACACGCGCGCGCAGGTGCGTCGGCTCGTCTCGAAGTACTCGCGCAGTCCGTCGCAGCAGACGCCGTCGAAGTCGAGCGCCAGGATGTCGGGAATCGTCATGGCCGGACGCCGCTCTGACGCGAATCGCGCCGAAGAAGGTGCGCCCCCACCGCATAAGCCGCCGACTTTTCAGCCATCGAAGGGCTGGCCTCCGTCTTGCTCCTCTCAGGGGTCATGGCCTCACCGGAGCGCAACATCAGCGCGGTGGATCAGCGGCTCGTCGGCCTCGAGGACGAGGCCACGCGGCTGCGCGCGGAAGTGGCCGCGCTCCAGGAGGAGATCCGCTGGCTCACCGGCCAGGACGAGGAGCCGGCGGGAGGCTGGCTGTCGCGCGGCTGGGTGCGCGCCTCGCTGCTGCTGACCGCGGTGGGCATGGTCGTCCTCGTCTCGCTGCCGTATCTCCTGCATCTCGATGCCTCCGGTCCGAATGCCGATCCGACGCCCGGCGCGTCCGCCTCCGCGCGCCCGGTCCCCGCGGCGCCGCGCGCCGCGGTCACCCCCGCGCCCGGGCCGGCGGCCGTCAAGCCCGCGCCCGGCGACGCGGTCCCCGCTCCCGCGAAGGCCCGCGTCCGCGCGCCCGAGGTCCCCGAGCCCGCGCGCGTCCTGTCGGCCGAGGACCACGCGGCCGCCGCACCCCGCGCGCGGTCCGTTCGCGAGCGCCGCGGGCTCCAGCCGTCGGACGCCGTCGTCGTCGCGCCCGCGCGCGGCGAGAGCCCCTAGAGCCGCGCCGGCCCCCGCAACCGCCCCGCCCACACCGACAGCGCCGCCACCCCGGCCGCCGCGGCGGCCAGCGAGAACGCGATCGCGTAGCTCCCCGTCGCGTCGAAGATCCGCCCGGCCAGCCACGCGCCCAGGGCGCTGCCGAGCGCGCTCGCCACCTGGGTCGCGCCGAAGATCGAGCCGAAGTGCGGGCCCCGGAACCGGTCGCTCATCATGGCGGGCACGATGAACGCGGTGACCGAGTAGCCGAGGCCGAACAGCACCGCGTAGCCCAGCGCGAGCCACGCCGACGGGGCCAGCGCCACCAGCCAGAGCACGCCCACGCCGACGATCATGCCGATCATGCCGAGCGCGTAGACCAGCTCGCGCGAGAGATGATCCGAGATCCAGCCTCCGCCCGTCTTGCCCACGATGCTGGAGGCGCCCACCACGCTGATCACCGACGCGGCGGTCATGGCCGGCAGGCCGTGATCGGTCAGGAAGGCGGCCTGGTGGACGTGAAGCGTCTGGCTGCAGATGCTGCCGAGGAAGACGGCAAGACCGATGAGTCGAAAGGACGGATTCGCCAGCGCCAGCCCGAGCGAATGCTCGCCCGCGGGCGGCCGGCCCGCCTCGCCGCGCGCGGCGGGCTCGCGGGGCGACGGCGGCGTGTCGCGGATGGCCAGGAAGGTCGCGGGCAGGATCCAGAGCGCGCACAGGATGGCGAGCGTGCGGAACGCCCAGCGCCAGCCGACGCCGTCGATCAGCGCCTGGCAGAGCGGGACGACCAGGAAGATGCCGAGGCCGACTCCGGAGCCCGCGATGCCGAGGGCCAGGCCCAGGCGCGCCTTCCACTGCCGCTGCACCATGACCACGGCGGGCGTCCAGCCCGCGGTCGCCACCCCGACCGCGGTGAGCAGGCCGAAGGTCAGGTAGAGGTGCCAGGCGCGCGTGACCAGGCTGTCCGCCCAGAGCGAGCCCGCCAGCAGCACGCCGCCGATCAGGATGAGCCGGCGCGGCCCGAAGCGATCGGCGAGCGCGCCCAGCACGGGTCCGGCGCCGCCGCTGACCAGCGTGAAGATGGAGAACGCGCCGGCCAGCACCGAGCGGCTCCAGCCGAACTCCCGCAGCAGCGCGACCAGGAAGACGCTGTAGGCGTACCAGACCCCGTAGGCCAGCGCGAGGGTGACGACGGTGACGCCGAGGGCGAGATACGAAGGCGCGGGGGAGGCCGCCGGGTCGGGGCGCATGGGCGCCCCACCATACCGCGGCGTCAGTCCAGGCGGAAGCCGCCGGCGAGGCGCCGGGTCAGGAGCTCGCGCTCCTCCTCGAGGCTCGGATCGAGACGCACCGCGGTCTGCACCGCGCGCAGGCCCTCCTGGTCGCGACCCAGGCTCAGCAGGCTGCGCCCCAGGTTCGCGTGGGTGGCCGCGTCGGCCGGATCGAGCGCGAGCGCGGCGCGGTAGGCCGCCACCGCCTCGTCGTACCGCCGCAGCGTCTGCAGCGCGACGCCCAGGTTGGCGTGGGCGCGGAAGTGGTTCGGGTTGACGCGGATCGCGGTGGAGAGCCAGTCCACCGCGAGATCGTACTGGTCGAGCTCCATGTAGAGGCGGCCGAGATTGGCGTAGGGCCAGGAGAACTTCGGATCGGCCGCGATCGCCTTCTGGTACGCGGTCGCCGCCGCGCCCTGATCGCCGAAGCGGTGCTGGAGGTTGTAGGCCGCGACGTTGAGCGACTCGGCGGTCTTGGGCACGTCGTGCGCGGGCAGGCGATACCGCAGGAAGGTCTCGACCTCGCGGCGCGCGCGCGCGTCCGGCGCGCGGCGGATGCGGTCCTGCAGCACCAGGCGCGAGAGCCGGACCAGGTCGGCATCGGTCAGCGCGCGCCCCAGCGGCAGGAGACAGTCCGCGCGCTCCGGCGCGGCGAGCATGCCGACCAGGGCGCGCGTCTCGGCCCCCACCGCTCCGCGCGCGGCCGAGCAGTAGTCGGCGCCCTCGCGCACCCAGCCACGCCCGCGCGCCACCTCCAGCGCGCGCTCCGGCTCGCCCGCCTCGAGCAGCGTGGTGAAGAGCGCCGCCGCCACCACCTCGCGATCGAGCACGGCATTGGCCAGCACCACGCGGCTCGCGTGGAGCGAGCGGAACACCCAGTCGGGCAGCATGCGGCCCCAGCGCGAGCCGTTGAGCGACAGCGTCATCCGCTCGATCGCGTGCTGGCCGCTCTGCGCCCACCGCTCGCCGCGGGTGGGCGGCGCCTGCAGGCTGGCGTTCAGGAACTCGGTGGCGAGCACGGTGTTGCCCATGCGGTCGGCCATGGCCCCGGCGCGGTAGTAGGCGAGGCCCGAGGGCTGCAGGCGGCTCGCGCGGCTGTAGGCCTCGAGCGCCTCGTCGAACTCGCCCAGCAGCTCCGCCATCGCGCCGCGCCGCATCTGGGCCTCGACCGAGGCGGGCTCCGCCACCGCGGCGGTCCGGTAGTGGTTCAGCGCCTCGCGGAGGGCCCGCTGCTGCGCCGCCTCATCCCCGGCCTTGATCGAGCCCCGGGCCCTCGAGTCCGGGCCATTGCAGCCCATCGCCAGGAGGGAAGCGGCCAGGGCGATCCCGAAGATCCAGCGCATGAGCCCCGGCGGGAAGGCCAGCATGGTGGTTGCAAGCCGCAACATTCTTGCCACCCGGAACACCGGCCAAGTGCGTGGAATTGCGAGGGCCCTGCGGGCGCGATGTGACGGATTCGGGCTGCCTGGTGACACCGAGTCGTCCGGTGTCCACGGAGTGCCGCTGCCGCTAGGTCAGGCGGAAGCGGATGCCGCAGATCTGGACGAGGCCGGCACGCGTCCGATCGGCGCAGGCCAGGTCGAGGCCGCCCAGCCCCTCACCGCGGCCGTCGGTGGCCTCGGTGAAGCGGAGCGTCGCGTCGTCGAGGGCGATGACGCGCTGCCCATCGCGCATCTGGACCGGGCGCTCCATGACCTCGCTCCAGCGGCGGGCCAGCCGGTCGGGGTCGTCGCTCTGGAGCTCGGCCGCCGTCATGGCCGTGATCAAGCTCGACTGGTTGGCGGCAGAGCTTTTCTCGTATTCGCTCGGCTCGCCTTCGGCTGCGCCTCGCCCAGCCGGGTGCCACGGGCCGCCCGGATCCCGCGCGCCGGGCTGCCACCCGAACGACAGCATGGCCGCGCCCACGTCGCGCGGGTGGAGCTGCAGCTCGCGATACTCGGGATAGCCGATCTCGTTCGCGATGCGTACGCCGACCGCCTCGCAGCGCTTGCGCCGCGGGGCCAGATCGTCGCACTGGGTGATCACCATGTAGCCGCCGTCCCCGCCGCGCCGCTCGAGATAACGTCCGGCCGTCGTGCCCTCGCGCACCGGGGCCACGACCTCGAGGAAGTTGTGGCCGATCGGGAACAGCGCGTTCTCGAGCCCGTACTTGCCCACCCCCGGATCGCGGTGGCAGACCTCGAGGCCGAGCACCGCGCGAAATTCCTCCACCACCGGCGCCAGGTGGCCGGCCACCAGGCAGATCTGTCGCATGCGCAGGCTCATGAGGGTCTCCCCGCTTCCTTGGCCGCCATCTTCCGCTTGAGCTGCTCGGGCGTGAGCCGGACGATGTCCTCGTTCTGGTGCGCGTAGACCTTGAAGCCGTCGGTGTCGAGATCCTCGAGCGCGAGCTTCCCGGCCAGGACGTCGGCCTTCCAGCGCTGGTGCTCCGGCTCGCGCGCGTGGAACTCGGGCATCACCTCGCGCGCGAAGAGCTCCAGGCTCGAGCAGATGTCCTCGTGGCTGGTGCGCCCGGTCTGGTTGAGCAGGATGACCTGGTCCACGTTGGACGCCTCGAACTGGGCGAGCTTGCGGCGAATCGTCTCCGGCGAGCCGATCAGCCCGGCGTGGAGCGTCTCCTGCGCCTTGGGCGTGTGCCGCCACTCCTCGTAGAGCTTCCACATGTCGCCCCGGCCGGGCTCGGCCATGCCGTGCCGGCCGTAGTGCGAGAGGCAGAACACGAAGAACGTCCAGCCCGCCGCCTTCTCGCGCGCCTCCTCGTCCGTCGGCGCGCACATGAAGGCGCTCACCATCGCGATATTCGGGTTGGCCGGGTAGTCGGCCAGGCGATTGGGCTCGCGCGTGAGGCTCGTGTAGTAGCGGTTCACCCAGGCGCGCGCCGCCTCCGGCGAGACGAACTGGAAGCCGAGCGCGCCCATGCCCCACTGGCCCGCGCTCGCGATCGTCGCGATGTTCGAGCAGGCGACCCAGAGCGGCGGGTGCGGCTTCTGCCGCGGCTTCGGGATGACGTTGCGGGCCGGGAAATCGAAGTACTGGCCATGGAACTCGACCGCGTCCTGGGTGAAGCACGGGATCAGCACCCGCACCGCTTCTTCCCAGACCTCTCGCTTGTCCCGCACGCGGCGGCCAAATGGATGGAGCTCGATGGGCCCCTGCCCCTCGCCCAGGCCCAGCTCCACGCGCCCGCCGCTCAGCAGATCGAGCGTGGCGACGCGCTCGGCCACCCGGATCGGGTGATTGGTCGGGAGCTGGATGATCCCGTGGCCCAGGCGGATGCGACTCGTGCGCTGGGTGGCCGCGCCCAGGAACACCTCGGGCGCCGAGGAGTGCGAGTACTCCTCGAGGAAGTGGTGCTCGACCTCCCAGGCGTAGTCGTAGCCCAGCCGGTCGGCGAGCTCGATCTGGGTGAGCGAGTCTTGCAACAGCCGGTACTCGCTGTCCGGCCCCCAGGGCCGCGGGAGCTGATGCTCGTAGAAGATGCCGAACTTCATGACGCGCGCAGCAGGCGGCCGGGCCCGCGCGCGCCCGCGGGCTCGGGCACCCGCCCGTCCTCGATGACGGCCTGGCCGTTGACGAACGACCACCGGATGCCGCTGGCCCGCTGCACGAGCCGCGGCCCGCCGCCCGGGAGATCGTGCACCAGCTCGGGCTCGTGATCGGCGATGGTGTCCGGATCGAAGACCGTGATGTCGGCGGCGAGCCCGGGCTGCAGGCGCCCGCGGTCGCGGAGGCCGAAGAGATCGGCGGGCATCGAGGTGATGCGGCGGACGCCGTCCTCCAGCGAGAGCGCGCGGCGCTCCCGCACCCAGTGGCCCAGCAGCCGGCTCGTCTGGCCCGCCTCGCAGAAGAGCGTCAGATGCGCGCCCGCGTCGGAGAGGCCGATGAGCGAGCGCGGGTGGGTGAAGATCTCGGCCACCGAGGCCGCGTCGGTGTTCATCACCGCCACCGTGAACTGGGTCTGCAGATCGTCCTCGAGCGCGAGGTCGAAGAAGGCGTCGATCACGTCCTGGCCGCGCCGGGCCGCGACCTGGGCCACCGCGAGGCCGACGAAGGGCTTGAACGCGTCCGCGCCCACCGCGTGCACGCGGAGCGGCGCGGTGTCGCCCTGGAAGAGCGGGGTGCGGCCGACCGAGGCGCGGAACTCCTCGCGGAAGCCCGCGTCGCGGAAGAGCGCGCGCCAGCTCGAGACGGGCGCGTCGAGCACGCGCTTCCAGACCGGGAAGCGGAAGAACACGAAGGCGCTCGCCAGATCGAACGTGGCGGTCAGCGGCGATGTCGTCACCTGGGGATAGATCTCCACCCCGTCGCGCGCGAGCGCCTCGATGCGCGCCAGGATCGCCCGGTGCTCCTCGGGGTGCGACGGGTTGTGGCGGAGCGAGACCAGCGTCACCGGCCGGTCGGCCGCGCGCGCCAGCTCCGCGAAGCGGTCGATCTCGGCCATGCGATCCGGCCGCGTGCCGCCGATGGTCAGCTCGAGGATGCCGCGGCCCGACGCGCCCATGGTCCGCACCAGGCTCGTCAGCTCGTCCTCGTGCGCGAGCCGGCTCGGCACCGGGCGCCCGCGATCGCCCACGTGGTTCTTGTTGGTGGTGGACGAGAGCCCCACCGCGCCGAGCGCCATCGCCTCGGTCACGAGGCGGCCCATGCCCGCGATCTCCTCCGCGGTGGCCTCGCGCTCCCACGCCGCGTCGCCCATCACGTACTGGCGGATGGCCGAGTGGCCGATGAAGTAGCCCACGTTCATCCACGGGCCGATCCGCTCGACCGCGTCCTGGTACTGCGCGAAGGTCTCCCACTCCCAGCGGATGCCCGCGGTGAGCGCCTCGAGCGGCATGCCCTCCACGTAGGTGAGCATGCGCATCAGGGTCAGGCGATCCTCGGCGCGGCACGGGGCGAGCGTGAAGCCGCAGTTGCCCATCACCACCGTGGTCACCCCGTGCCAGGACGAGCAGGAGGCGAGGCTGTCCCACGTGATCTGGGCGTCGTAGTGCGTGTGCGGATCGATGAAGCCGGGCGCGACGACCAGGCCCGCGGCTGATATCTCGCGCGCGCCGCGGCCCGTCACCGTGCCGATCTCGCTCAGCTTGCCGTCGCGCACCGCCACGTCGGCGCGGCGGCCGGGGGCGCCGGTGCCGTCGACGACGAGTCCACCGCGAATCACGAGGTCGTGCGCCGCCGCCTGGGTCGTCCCTTGGGTCGTCATGGGGGCCTACTCTACGGCAACTGCATGGTCCTTGACCACCCCTCGGCCCGGCGCTACCCTCCCTGCACCATGATGAAACGAGCGACCGTCGAGTCCACCGCCGACGCCTATCTCGAGCTCCTGGCCGCCCGCGGGGTCGAGTACTTCTTCGCCAACGCGGGCACCGATTTCGCGCCGATCATCGAGGCCTACGCCCGCCGCGGCGCGCAGGGCCAGGCGAGCCCGCGCCCCATCACGGTGCCGCACGAGATACCGGCGGTCGCCATGGCGCATGGGTTCACGATGATCACGGGCCGACCCCAGGTGGTCATGGTCCACGTCATCGTGGGCGCGGGCAACGCGGCGGGCGGCGTGATCAACGCGGCGCGCTCGAACATCCCCATGCTCTTCTCGGCCGGGCGCAATCCGATCACCGAGTCCGGCGACGCGGGCAGCCGCGACCGGCCGATCCACTGGGCGCAGGAGTCGTTCGACCAGGCGGGCATGCTGCGCGAGTTCGTGAAGTGGGACTACGAGCTCAAGCGCTTCGACCAGCTCGAGACGGTGGTGGACCGCGCGCTGACCCTGGCCCAGATCGGAGCCGCGCGGGCCGGTCTACCTCACGCTGCCGCGCGAGGTGCTGGCCGAGCGCCACGACGCCATCGAGTACGCCGATCCCGCGCGCGCGGTGGTGCCGGCCGGGACGCTGCCGGATCCGGCCGCGGTGGACGAGGCGGCGGCGATCCTGGCCGCGGCGCGCAACCCGATCATCATCACCAAGGCGCTCGGCCGCGATCCGGCCGCGGTGCCGGTGCTGGTGCGGCTCGCCGAGACGCTCGGGGCCCCCGTCTTCGATCAGTTCCACACCTACGTGAACTTCCCCCAGGATCACGCGCTGCACGGCGGCTTCGAGACCGGCCGGACGCTCGGCGAGGCGGATGCGATCCTGGTCGTGGAGTCGGACGTGCCGTGGTTCCCGGGGATGGCCCGGCCGGAGCCCGAGCGCGCGCATCGTCCACCTGGGCGTGGACCCGCTCTTCTCGCGCTACCCGGTGCGGGGCTTCCCCGCGGACCTGGCGCTGGCGGGCACCCCGCGGCTGGCGCTGGCCGCGCTGACGGACGCGGTGGCGCGGCGCGTGGACAAGGCGGCGGTGGCGGAGCGTCGGCAGCGCTGGGCGGACGCGGGCGTCAAGCGGCGCGAGGCCGCGGCCGCGAAGAGCCGCGCGGTCCAGGCCGACGCGCCCATCGACATGCTCGCGCTCTCCCGCGCGATCGGCGAGCTGGTGGACGACCGCACGATCGTGGTCAACGAGTACGATCTCGACGCCACCCAGTGCACGTTCACCCGGCCCGGCAGCTACTTCGCGGCGCCGCCGTCCGGTGGGCTCGGGTGGGGCCTGGGCGCGGCGCTCGGGGCCAAGCTGGCCGCGCCCGATCACAGCGTGATCTGCTGCGTGGGCGACGGGGCCTACATCTTCGGCTCGCCCACCGCGTCGCACTTCGTCTCGCGCGCCTACAACCTGCCCGTCCTGTTCGTGGTCTTCAACAACCGCACGTGGAACGCGGTGAAGCGCGCGGTGCAGACCTACGCGCGCGACGGCTGGGCGGTGCGCACCGACTCGATGCCGCTCACCGCGCTCGAGCCCTCGCCCGACTACGAGATGATCTGCCGGGCCTCCGGCGGCCACGGCGAGAAGGTCGAGGATCCCGCCGCGCTGGCCGACGCGCTCCGGCGCGGGCTGCGCATCGTGAAGGAAGAGAAGCGCCAGGTCGTCCTCAACGTGATCTGCAAGAAGCCGTGAAGATCCTCGCCTCGGGCCCCAGCGGACCGGCGACCGAGCTCGACCCGCTCCGCGCGGCGGGACACGACGTCGTGATCGGCCGGCCGCTCGATCAGCCCGGGCGCGCGGCGTACACGGAAAGCGATCTCGGCGCGGCCGCGCGCGACGCCCACGTCATCCTCGCCTCGCATCTCGACGCGATCACCCGCGGGGTCATGGAGGCGGCCCCGAGCCTCCGCCTGGTCATCGTGCCCTTCATCGGCACCGACAAGATCGACATCGAGGCGGCCTCGCGGCTCGGCATCCTGGTGGCCAACAGCCCGACGCCGGAGAACTTCATCGCGGTGGCGGAGGCCACGGTGGCGCTGACCCTGATGCTGCAGAAGCGCATCAAGCACAACGAGGCCAAGCTGCGCCGCGGCGAGTGGGCGCAGCGGGGCGACCGCGGCGAGTTCCTGTTCGGCAAGACGGTGGGGCTGATCGGCCTCGGCCGGGTGGGCTCGCACGTGGCGCGGCGGCTCGTGAACTGGGACGTGCGCCTGCTGGCCTGCGATCCCTACGTCTCCGCGGAGCGCGCGCGGTCGCTGGGCGCCACCCTGGTGGACCTGCCCACGCTGCTGGCCGAGAGCGACGTGGTGTCGCTCCACGCCTCGCTGACCGACGAGACCCGCACCCTGATCGGCGAGAAGGCGCTGCGGGCCATGAAGCCCACCGCGATCCTGATCAACACCGCCCGCGGCGAGATCGCGGACGAGGAGGCGATCGCCCGCGCGCTGACCGAGGGCTGGATCGCGGGCGCCGCGCTGGACGCCTTCACGCGCGAGCCGCTGCCCGCCACGAGCCCGCTGCGCGACGTGGACCCCGAGCGGCTGATCCTCACGCCCCACAACGTGAGCCATAGCGAAGCGGGCCGCCGCGCGAATCTCGAGCTCGCCCTCGACCAGATCCTGGCCGCGGGCCGCGGCGAGGCGCCCGCCCACTGCGTGAACCCGCAGGCGATTCCGCGCTGGAGGACCTCATGAGCCAGGCCGCGTATCCCATCCTCGACGCCGACGGCCACATCACCGAGTCCATCGAGCAGGTCGCGAAGTATCTCGACGCGCCCTACAACCGGCGGCCGCTCAACTTCTCGTTCTATCCGTGGGACGGCTGGGACCGGCGGCTCCTCGGCACGCTGGGCGACGCGGCGGGCACCGCGGACGCCTGGCTGCGCGCGCTCGATCGGGGCGGCATGGAGCAGGCGGTGCTCTATCCCACGCTCGGCCTCTTCCTCTCCTTCCTCAAGGACCGCGAGTGGGCGGTGGCGCTCTGCCGCGCCTACAACACCTTCCTGCACGAGGAGTTCGTCAAGAAGAGCCCGCGCCTGCACGCGGTGGCGCTGCTGCCGGTGCAGGATCCCGACGCGGCCGCGCGCGAGCTGCGCCGCGCGGTGACCGAGCTCGGCCTGGTGGGCGCCATGCTCGCGGCCGACGGCAGCCACCTGCTGGGGGATTCGCGCTTCCTGCCGATCTACGAGGAAGCGGATCGGCTCGACGTGATGCTGGGCATCCACGCCTCGGGCTCGCACCTGGGTGGCGCCGGGGTGGACCTCTTCCCGCAGTTCATCCAGGCCCACACCTGCTCGCACGCGTTCGGGCAGATGCGGCAGATCACCTCGATGGTGTTCGAGGGCATCCCGGAGCGCTTCCCCCGCCTGCGCATCGCCTATCTCGAAGCCGGATGCGGCTGGGCGCCCTACTGGGCGGAGCGGATGGACGACGAGTACGCCAAGCGCGCCTCGGAGGCGCCCGCGCTCACCCGCAAGCCGAGCGACTACATCCGGAGCGGGTCCATCTTCTTCTCCTGCGAGGCCGACGAGTGGCTGCTCCCGCAGGCGCTGAAGCTGATCGGCGAGAACCAGATCGTCTACGCCTCCGACTTCCCGCACTGGGACCACAGCTACCCCGCCTCCCTCGACGAGATCCGCGAGCGGGGCGACATCACCGAGATCCAGAAGCGGAAGATCCTCTCGGACAACACGCGGAGGCTCTACGGACTCAAGGGGTGACGCCGCCCCGGCTCCCGTCGCGCTGATCGGGGCGCGCAAGCGCTACGGGGACGTCGAGGCGCTCCGCGGGATCGATCTCACCATCCGCGGCGGCGAGGTCGTCGCGATGCTCGGGCCGAACGGCGCGGGCAAGACCACGTCCATCAGCCTGATGCTGGGGCTGCGCCAGCCCACCGCGGGCCAGGCGCGCCTCTTCGGCCTGCCCCCCGCCGACCGGCGCGCGCGCAGCCGCTGCGGGGTGATGCTGCAGGAGTCCGGCACCACCAGCGTGCTGACCGTCCGCGAGATCGTGGACGTCTTCCGCGCGTACTATCCGGCGCCGCTGCCCGCCGAGCGCGCCATCGCGATGGCCGGGCTCGACGAGCAGGCCGGGGTGCGGGTCGGGACACTCTCGGGTGGCCAGCGCCAGCGCCTCTACTTCGCGCTCGCGATCTGCGGCGATCCCGACGTCCTGTTCCTGGACGAGCCCACCGTGGGCATGGACGTGGAGGCCCGGCGCGCCTTCACGGCCAGCATCCAGACGCTCTCCGGCGCGGGCAAGACCATCGTGTTCACCACCCACTACCTGCGCGAGGCCGAGGAGCTGGCCCGGCGCATCATCGTGATCGACCGCGGCGCGGTCATCGCGGACGCGAGCCCGCAGGAGCTGAAGGCGCGGGTGCCGGGCAAGAAGATCACCCTGGTCGCGGGCCGGCCGTTCGCGCCCGCGGATCTGGACGGCCTGCCCGCGCGCGTGCTGAGCGTGAGCGGCGAGCGCGCGAGCCTGCTCAGCAATGAGCCGGCGGCCGTGCTGCGCGAGCTGTTCCGCCGCGGGGTGGACGTGGTGGACCTCGAGGTGACCGGGGCGGATCTCGAGGAGGCGTTCCTCACGCTGACCCGCCGGGCCGAGGGCGGGTCGTGAGCGCCGTCGCGAAGCCACAGATTGCGCCGCTCGGGCGCATGCTGCTGACGCAGACGTGGAGCGAGCTGCGCATCCGCTGGCGCATCCCCGCCTTCAGCGTGACGATCATCGCGCTGCCCGTGCTCTTCTTCACCTTCTTCGGGCTGCCCTACGCCAAGCAGACCCTGCCCAACGGCACGAGCCTCGGCGCCTATCTGGTCGCCTCGTTCGCGGCCTACAGCGTGGGCAGCGTGATGGTGTTCGGCTTCGGCATCGGGGTGGCCACCGAGCGCGGGCTGAAGGTGGACGTGCTGATGCGCGCGACTCCGCTGCCGCCCCTCATCGCGATCCTGGCCAAGGTGCTGAACGCGCTCTTCTACGCGCTGCTCTCGCTCGTGGTCCTGATCGCCTACGCCATCGTGGTGGGCGGGATCCGCCAGGACCTCACGGTGTGGCTCGACATGATCGCGCGCCTGCTCGCGGGCTCGGTGCCGTTCATCGCGCTGGGCTTCGCCATCGGCTATCTCTGCGGCCCCAACGTGGCCCCCGCGGTGGCGAACCTGGTCTACCTGCCGCTCACGTTCGCCTCGGGGCTCTTCATGCCGCTCTCCCAGCTCCCCGGCTTCGTGCGCACCATCGCGCCGTACCTGCCCGCCTACCACTACGGCCAGCTCGGCTGGAGCGCGCTCGGCGCCAACACCGAGCGCCTCCCGGTGTCCCTCGCCTGGCTCGCCGGCTACACCGCGCTATTCCTGCTCATCGCGATCCGCGCCTACCGCAACGAAGAATCCCGCAAGTTCGGCTAGTGGGGTCAGGTCTTAATTCGACATTTCCGCGCGCGCGCTCGCGGCCGCGTGAAAATGTCGTAATTCAAGACCTGACCCCTTACAGCGCGGCTTTCTTGGCGCGGAGGGTCTTGATCTCGTCGGCGGAGTAGCCGAGGGAGGCGAGGACGGTGTCGGTGTGCTCGCCGCGGAGCGGGGCGGCGGTGCGGACGCCGGGGGACATGCGCGAGAAGTGGAGCGGCGTCCCGACGACCGGGATCTCGCCGAGCTTGGGATGCATCACGCGCTGCACGATGCCGCGCTCGGCGGTCTGCGGGTCGTTCATCACCTGGTCCACCGTGTTCACCGGGGTGGCGGGCACGTCGGCTTCCTCGAGGCGCTTGAGCAGGGGCTCCCGCTCGAGCCCGCCGATGGTCTTCTCGAGGATGCCCTCGAGCTCCGCGCGATTGGCCACCCGCCCCTGGTTCTTCTCGAAGCGCGGATCGGCGGCCAGGTCGGTGAGACCCAGCGCCTTGGCGAGCTTCTGCCAGAAGCGATCGTTGGCGGCGGCGATGAAGATCCACTGCCCGTCGCCGCACTTGAAGTTGCGATAGGGCGAGAGCGACGGGTGCCCCGAGCCGAGCGCGCGCGGCAGCGCGCCGGTCAGCAGATACCCCTCGGCGTGGAAGGCGAGCAGGCTCACCGCGGTCTCGAGGAGCGAGCCGTCCACCCGCTGGCCGAGGCCCGTCTTCTCGCGCTGGATGATCGCGTTGGACACGCCGAGCGCGCACAGGATGCCGGTGGTCAGGTCGAGGAAGGACACGCCCGCCCGCACCGGCTGGCCGCCCGGCTCGCCGGTGATGGACATGATGCCGCTGAAGGCCTGCATCAGCGCCTCGTAGCCGGGGCTGTCCTTGCGCGGCCCGGTGCGCCCGAACGCGGAGACCGAGCAGTAGATCAGCCGTGGATTGATCTCGGCCAGCACGTCGTAGCCGAGGCCGAACGACTCCATGGTCCCGGTGCGGAAGTTCTCGATGACCACGTCCGCGTCCTTCACGAGCCGCTTGACCACCTCCACCGCCTCCGGCTGCTTGAGATCCAGCGCGATGCCGCGCTTGTTCCGGTTGAAGAGCAGGTACGCGGCGGCCTCGCCGTCCTTGTGGGGCGGCCAGGTGCGCGACTCGTCGCCGGGGCCGGTGTCCTCCACCTTGATGACGTCGGCGCCGAGGTCGGCGAGCAGCGCGCCGCACCAGGGCCCCGCGATGACGCGGGAGAGATCGATCACACGGATGCCGTCGAGCGAGAGGGCGGGCTTGGTCATGGCGCGTACTATACCGCCGTTGGCGGTGTATATTCACCCCCCGGAGGAGACACCATGGAGCTCTACGACGTGATGCGCACCACGTTCTCGGCCCGCGAGTTCACCGCCGACCCGCTGCCCGACGAGACGCTCTTCACGATCCTGGACCGCGCGCGCTTCGCTCCGAGCGGCGGCAACCGCCAGGGCTGGCGCGTGATCGTGGTGCGCGACCCGAAGACGCGCGAGGGCCTGGCCGCCGCGACCGTCCCCGCGGCCAAGCGCTACGCCGCGCAGGTGCAGGTGGGCGAGAGCCCGTGGAACACCATCGTCCCCACGAAGGTGGACGCGGCCACCATCGAGCGCACCCCGGCCCCGCCCCGGCTGATCGAGCCGGTGCTCAAGGCGCCGGTGGTCCTGGTGATCTGCGTGGACCTGAAGGTGGTGGCCTCGATGGACTCGGAATTGAAGCGCGTCGGCGTGATCAGCGGCGCGTCCATCTATCCGTTCGCGTGGAACATCCTGCTCGCCGCGCGCCACGAGGGCTTCGCCGGGACCATCACCACGCTGGCCGCGGCCCAGGAGCCGGCGCTGCAGGCGCTGCTCGGCCTCCCTTCCCACGTGGCGGTGGCGGCGGTGATGCCCCTCGGCCGGCCGGTGAAGAACATCACCAAGCTCACCCGCAAGCCGGTCGCGGAGTTCGCGATGCTCGAGCGCTGGGGCGGGGCGCCGCTCGGGCCCGGCCGCTGAGCGAACGCCCCGCGGTGGATATCTCCTGCGCGTTCCCCCCGGTGCCGGGCACCCCGGAGCACATCGCGCTCGCGGAGCGGCTCGGCTACCGGCGCGCGTGGGTCTACGACACGCCCGCGCTGCAGCTCGACGTGTGGATGACGCTCGGCCGCGCCGCCGAGCGCACCCGGCGCATCGAGCTCGGCCCCGGCGTGCTCATCCCGAGCCTGCGCCACGTGGTGGTGACCGCGGCGGCGGTCGCCACGCTGGTGGACATCGCGCCAGGCCGCGTGAACGTGGGTATCGGCTCCGGCTTCACCGGACGCATGGCGATGGGCCAGCGGCCGAATACCTGGTCGTCGGTCGCGCGCTACGCGCGCCAGCTCCGCGGCCTGCTCGCGGGCGAGATGATGGAGGTGGACGGCGCCCTCACCCAGCTCCTGCACGGCGCGGGACAGGCACCCCGGCGTCCGATCCGCGTGCCGTTCGTCTTCGGCACGCGCGGCCCCAAGGGCGAGGCGGTGGCCCGCGCGGAGGGCGACGGCGTCTTCTCGGTCGTGCCCACGCCCGGCTTCCCCTGGTCCATCCAGCTCACGCTGGGCACGGTGCTCGAGCCCGGGGAGCGGCCCGACGCCCCGCGCGCGCTCGATGCGGCGGGCGCGGGCGCGGCGGTGCTGCTGCATCGCGCCTACGAGTATCGCAACGTGCCCGGCCTCGACCTGGCCACCCTGCCCGGCGGTTCCGCGTGGCAGGCCGCCATCGAGGCGGTGCCCGCGCGCGAGCGCCACCTGCGCACGCATGCCGGCCATCTCACCGAGCTGAACCCGGTGGACCGCGCGGTGGTGAGCGGCGACATGATCCGGCGCGTCACCTTCACCGGCGAGGCGACGGCGCTGCGCGCGCGCATCGACGAGCTCGCCGCGCGCGGGGTGACCGAGATCGCCTACCAGCCCTCGGGCGGTGACATCCCGCGCGAGCTGACCGCCTTCGCGCGCATGGCCGGCATCGCCTGATCGGCCGACGCTAGGCGGCGCCGCCCCCGTCGCCCTGGCGGAGCAGCTCGAGGATGCGCTCCCCGGTGATCTCGCCGGGAATCAGCACGTGGTCGGCGCCCGCGCGCAGCAGGTCCTCCATGTCGGTCCGCTCCTCGCCGGTCATCACGATCACCGCGCGCGGCGCGAGGCGGCGCAGATTGCCCACCAGCCGGCGCGTGCTGATGCCCTTGAGGAACGTGTCGGAGATCGTGGTCACCACGATGCGCGCCTCCTCGATGCCCAGGTGCTCGAGGGCGTCGGGGTTGGCGAGATCGCCGTACTCCCACCGGAACCCGCGCGCGATGACCCCGTGGGCGCGGTTGGCGTCGTAGTCCACCAGCGTGATGCGCCCCTTGAGCTGCGGGGCCTGCGTCTCCACCAGGTCGAGCACCGCCTGGGCGATGCGGAAGTGGCCGAGCAGCACGATGTCCCGCGCCGCGCGCGCCTCCGCGGCGGGCGCGGCGGCCCCGCCCGCGCCGGGACCGCGCACGAAGGGCCGCAGGAGCCACCGGGCGATGCGATCGTTGCCGGTGATCAGGTAGGGCGACAGCAGCGAGGTCAGGATCATGGCGGTGAGCACCACCGCGCTCACCTGCGTGGAGACGTGCCCGTACCCGGTGCCCAGGGTCAGGATCACGAGCGAGAACTCGCTGATCTGGGCCAGGTTCAGCGCGGTGACCGTGCCCGCGTAGAGCCCGTCGCCCAGCACGTAGGACGTGGGCACCACCGAGAGCACGCGGCTCGCCAGCACGAAGACCACGATGAGCAGCGCCTGGCCGAGCACGTCCCCGCTGGGCACCGGCACCTTCAGGCCGAGCGCGACGAAGAAGAGGGTGACGAAGAAGTCGCGCACGCCGGTCACCTTGGAGATGACGTCGGCGCCGTAGGGGAAGGCCGAGATGCTCACCCCCGCGATCAGGGCGCCCATCTCGCGCGAGAGGCCGAGCTGGTCCGCGACGCCGGCGATGCCGAAGCACCAGGCCACCGAGGAGATCAGCACCAGCTCGGGCCGGCGCGCGGAGGCCTCGAGCAGGGGCGCCAGGAGATAGCGGCTGGCCAGGAACGTGACGCCGACCAGCACCGCGCCGCCCGCGATGGACTGGGCGATCTGGAGCACGCCCGGCTCGGCCAGGCTCGGCTGCACCGCCATGAACAGGATGGCCCAGATGTCCTGGACCACCAGGACGCCCAGGGTGAGCCGTCCCGAGAGGATCTTGAGCTCGAACTTCTCGCGCAGGAGCTTGACCACGATCAGGGTCGAGCTCAGCGACATCACGATCGCGAGGTAGACGAGATCGAAGCGGCCCTCGGCCACCCGGTAGCCGAGCCAGGCGAAGAAGGCCAGGCCCAGCAGCGCGTTGACCACGAACTGGCCGACGCCCAGGGCCAGCATGGAGCGGCCCAGGCGCTGGAGCTCCCGCAGGTCGATCTCGAGCCCGATGATGAAGAGGAGGAGGATCAGGCCGATCTCCGAGATCAGCTCGATGCTCTCCGCGTTGGTGACCAGGCCGAAGCCCATCTGGGGGCTCAGCAGGATCCCCCCCGCGATGTAGCCCAGGAGCAGCGGCTGCCGGAGCAGCCGGGCCACGTGCCCCAGGATCGCGGCGAACATGATCCCGAGGGCGATGTCACGGAGCAGGGTCACGTCGTGCGGCACGGGTCGCGGGCACCTCGGTCTTGAGATAGAATCGGTCGCCGTATCCTATCCAACTTTGGCAGGTTCCGAGGAGGAACTCGTGGAGCAACGCATACTCGGCAAGAGCTCGCTGGCCGTTTCCGCGGTCGGCCTCGGCTGCATGTCCATGTCCAACGTCTACGGCAAGGGCGACGAGGCGGAGTCCATCGCGGTCGTCCACAAGGCGCTCGATCTCGGCGTGAACTTTCTCGACTCCTCCGACATGTACGGCTGGGGCCAGAACGAGGAGCTGCTGGGCCGGGCCCTGCGCGGCCACCGCGACCAGGTCGTCCTCGCGACCAAGTTCGGCAACCTCCGCAAGCCGGACGGGACCGCGGGGGTCAACGGCCGCCCCGAGTACGTGCCCCAGGCCTGCGAGGCGAGCCTGAAGCGGCTGGGCGTCAGCACCATCGACCTCTACCTCCAGCACCGGGTGGACCCGAGCGTGCCGATCGAGGAGACGGTGGGCGCGATGTCGCGCCTGGTGGAGGCGGGCAAGGTGCGCTTCATCGGGCTGTCGGAAGCCTCCCCGGCGACCGTGCGCCGCGCGCACGCGGTATATCCGATCACCGCGCTACAGTCCGAGTTCTCCCTGCTCTACCGCGTGGAGGCGGAGGAGACGCTGCCGACCCTGCGCGAGCTGGGCATCTCCTTCATGGCCTACTCGCCGCTCGGCCGCAGCCTGCTGACCGGCCGCACCCGCTCCGCCGCGGAGATCCCCTCGGACGACCGGCGGCGCGACCACCCGCGCTTCCAGGAAGAAAACCTCAAGAAGAACCTCGACCTCCTGAAGCCCCTCGACGACATGGCCCGGAAGAAGGGCTGCACGCCCGGGCAGCTCGCGCTGGCCTGGCTGCTCGCGCGGGGCCCCGACATCGTGCCGATCCCGGGCACCAAGCGGAAGGACCGGCTCGAGGAGAACGTGGGCGCCGCGGACGTGCGCCTCACGCCGGACGAGGTTGCCGCGCTCCAGGACGCGGTCCCGGCCGGCGCCGCCGCGGGCGAGCGCTACCCGGTGCCCGCCATGAAGTCGGTGTACATCTAGGCCCCGCGCCCGTGGGGGACTGGCTCGAGACCTACCGGGGGACCGTCTTCCGCTGGGAGGTGGATCCGAACGACCACCTCACGGTGGCGTACTACTTCGCCCGCATCGCCGACGCGGGCGCGGGGCTGCTGGCGGCGGTCGGCCTGACCGCCGCGGCCGCCCGCACCGCCGACTCCTTCGTCCGCTACCAGCGCGAGCTGCGCGTGGGCGACATCATGCACATGGAGAGCGGCGTGACCTCGGTGGAGCTCGACGCGCTGGTGCTGGGCCACAAGCTCTTCGACTCCGGGGCGGGCGCGCTCTGCACCACGGTGGAGCAGCGCGTGCGCCTCGCCGCGCCCCTGAGCGCGGAGACCCGGCGCGCCGTGGAGGCACACCGGGTGGACTGGGACGGGCCGGCGCGAGAGCGGCGGCCGCGGCCGGCCGGCCTCGCGGGCTTCCGGGACAGCGCGCTCGACATCGTCAAGCCGGTGGAGGTGGACATCTCGGGCGGCGCCGCGCTCTCGCACTACATCCACCGCTTCTCGGCGGCCAACGGCCACGCCATCGCCGCGTTCGGCATGACGCCGGCCTACATGCGCGCGGAGCACCGCGGCTTCTCCACCTTCGAGTTCCAGCTCGAGCTCGGGAGTCCCCTGAGGCCGGGAGACGGCGTGCGGGTGCGCTCCGGCGTGCTGCACGTGGGCAACTCCTCGCTGCGCATCCTCCACGTGATGACGCGGGAGCCGGGCGACGAGGTCGTGGCCACGCTCGAGCAGTCCGGCGTGCACTTCGATCAGGACGCGCGCCGGCCCGCGCCGCTGCCGGACGCCCTGCGCGAGCGCGCGCGGGCGCTGCTCGTCAAGGACGCCTGATGCCGTTGAAGCTGGGCCTCTTCTCGATGACCACCGGGCCCTGCACCTATCCGGACGGCGCGGCCCGCGTGGCGCGCGCGGCGGAGGCGGCCGGCTTCGACTCGCTCTGGGGCGGCGAGCACGTGGTGCTGCCGGACCCGCGCGTGCCCCCGTCGCCGATGGAGCCCGAGGATCGCATCATGGACCCGGTGGTGACGCTCGCCTTCGTGGCCGCGCACACCACGCGCATCCGCCTCGGCACCGGCATCATCATCCTGCCGCAGCGCAACCCGCTGGTGCTGGCCAAGCAGCTCGCCTCGCTCGACGTGCTCTCCGGCGGGCGCCTGATCTTCGGCGTCGGCGTGGGCTACCTCGAGCCCGAGTTCCGCGCGCTCGGCATTCCGTTCGAGCACCGCGGCCCGGTCACCGACGACTACCTGGCCGCGCTGCGGGTGATCTGGAGCGAGGCGCGGCCCGCGTATCGCGGCCGCTTCGTGAGCTTCGATGGGGTGCAGGCGCATCCCCATCCGGTGCAGCAACCCGGGCCGCCGCTCGTGGTGGGCGGGCACACCGAGGCCGCGTTCCGGCGGGCGGTGGAGCAGGGGAACGGCTGGTACGGCTTCGCCCTGGACGAAGCCGGCGTGCAGCGGTGTCTGGAGGGCCTGCGTCAGGCGGCGGCGCGGCACGAGCGGCCGGCCGCGCTGGGTCCGCTCGAGATCAGCGTCACGCCGCGGCCCACCAGAGGCGGCGAGGCGATGGACCGCGCGAGCGCGGACCGCTTCGCCGCCCTCGGGGTCCACCGCCTGATCCTGATGCCGCCGCGGTCGCTCGACGCGGCCGGGCTCGAGCGGTTCGTCGAGAAGACCGCGCGCGAGCTGCGCTAGGGCCTCAGGTCAGCATCAGCTCGCGGTAGCCGTCGGCGGCGACCCGGTCGCACCACGCGCGGTACTCGGGGGCGGTGCCGCTGTAGCGGGCGACGATGCGCACCTGCTTGCCCTCGACGTTCGAGTTGACGCCGGTCATCCAGGAATCGACCTCGTTGGAGAGCAGGCCCTCGCCCTTCTTCTTCACGAAGCCGGTCCACTCCTCCACCGCCTCGGGCCGGGCCTCGGCCGAGCTCAGGCCGCGCGCCTCCAGGTAGCCCAGCAGATCGCGGATCCACTCGACGTTGTACTCGATGCTGCGCGGAATGTTGCCGAGCGCGGTGTGCGGGCCCATCACCATGAACATGTTGGGGAAGCCATCGACCATCACGCCGATGAAGGTCGAGGGACCGCCTCTCCACCGGTCCTTCAGCGTCTGCCCGCCTCGCCCGCGGATATCGATGCGGTCGAAGCTGCCGGTGATGGCGTCGAAGCCGGTGGCGTAGACGATGATGTCGAACTCGAATTCCCGCTCGGTCGTCCGGAGACCCTTCGGCGTGATCCGCGCGATCGGGGTCTCGAGGATGCTGATCAGCTCGACGTTCGGCTGGTTGTAGACCTCGTAGTAGTGGGTCTCCTGCGGGACGCGGCGGGTGCCGAAGCCGTGGTCCTTGGGGATCAGCATCTCCGCGACCTTCGGGTCCTTCACGCGCTGGCGGATCTTGTCCGCCACGAACTCGGACATCAGCCGGTTCGCCTCCCGGTCGATCAGCATGTCGCGGAAGTTCCCCTGCCAGATGCCGAACCCCGGCGAGGCGTAGAGCTTCTCCCAGAAAGCCCGGCGCTCCTCCTCGTCGACCTCGAACGTGCCGCGCGGGTCGATGGTGTGCACGAAGCAGGCGGCGGTCTCCAGGCAGCGCTTGAACAGCGCCGGGTAGCCCCGGCGGATCTCGTCCATCTCTTCGCGGGGGATGGGGCGGTTGTGCAGCGGCGTGCACCAGTTCGGGCGGCGCTGGAACACGGTGAGGTGCCCCGCGGTCTTGGCGATCTCCTGGATCGCCTGGACGCCGGTGGCGCCGGTGCCGATCACGGCCACCCGCTTCCCGCGGAACTCGACGGGATGCTTGGGCCAGCGCGCGGTGTGAAACGCTTCGCCCTCGAAGTCCGGGACGCCCTCGAGCCGCGGCAGGGTCGGGGCGGACAGCGGGCCCACCGCGGTCACCAGGTGGCGCGACCGGTGGCGGCGGCCGTCCTCCAGGGTGATCTCCCAGGCGGGGCCGGCCTCGTCGAACACCGCCGCCATCACCCGGCTCCTGAACTGGATGTCCCGGCGCAGGTCGAACGTGTCGGCGACGTGGTTCAGGTATCGCTCGGTCTCCGGCTGGGACGCGAAATGCTCGGTCCAGTCCCACCCGTCCAGCAGCTCCTGGCTGAACGAGTAGCCGTAGGAATAGCTCTCGGAATCGAAACGACAGCCCGGATAGCGGTTCCAGTACCACGTGCCGCCGACGCCGGTCCCGGCCTCGAACACCCGGACCTTCTGGCCCAGCTGCCGCAGACGGTAGAGCTGGTACAGGCCGGAGATGCCCGCTCCGATGACGATCGTGTCGTAGTCCAGGTCGCGGGTCGATCCGCGGCGCGTCGAAGGAGCCGGCGAGTCGGCCATCGCGAGAGTATACCGCGCGAGCTAGTTTGCCCGATCCGGGTGGCCCCACTCGATCGCGAAGCCCACGCCCGGCCAGCCCGGATTCTCGTGATCGCCGGCCATGCGAGAGCCCACCGGCGGGTTGGGCGCGCTCCAGCCCGCCACGCCCGCGCGCCCCGTCTTCGTGTCTTTCGACAGCGGCGCGATGAAGTTCGGACGATCCGGCAGCGCCGGGCGCTGCGGCTGCATATCCCGCTCGGGAACGCCCGGAGCCTGGCGCTCGCGCGCAGGCGGCGTCGTCTTCAGGTCCATGGACTGAGCCCCAACGGTGAAGGGACACATCATCAGCGGTGCGGCGACGAACAGAACCACGATGGATTGCTTGAGCATGATCGACCTCCTCGCTGCAGTCTTTGGACGCACGCCGCGTGCCGGATGTTCCCGGCTCGATTGCTCAATCGAGACGGCGGCTTGGCGTCAGGCTCGCCGGGCGGGCGGCGCCGGGTGGGTAGGATCGACCTGGTAAGAAGATCCCGACGCGCCCCCAAGGCGCCCTATTGACGAGCCGGAGGACTTCTCGGTCATGGCGATCCGGACGAAGCGGGAAATCGCGGTAGCGCAGCGGCCATGCTCGTACGGAAGCGTCTGGGAAACACCCTGGCGCTCGCCGACAAGCGCGGCCCGGGAGAGCGGGAGAAACGGAAGCGCGCGAAGATGGCCGTCGCGGCGCCGTGTCGCGCACTCGACCGGCTGGGGCGATGAGCGGGTGGCGGCTACGCCCGGTCGGACAGCCTCGGTAGGTCGCTGCGCTTGATGCGCTGAGCGACCATCGCCCCGCCACCATCACGCGTGTAGGTGATGGTGAGGCGAGCGCCGGAGCCGAGCGGCTCCAGGATCAGCCCATCCGCGAGCCGGATCTGGCTGCCGTCGCTCAGGATGAGGTGGTCGGCATGCTGTTCCTCGAGCATGGCGAACATCACGCCGACCCCGCTCATGCTCCCCTTCGTCTCGTCCCGGTCTGGCATTGGCTCGAGGAGTATGCGCGTTCGGGCCTGGGAGTGATAGTACCCGGCGCCGATACCGCAAACCGGTGCGACAAGGCCAAGAAGACGCGTAGTTACGACCGGAGATTTCCTCTTTCCGGGGCCCCGCAAGGCGCTTATGATTGGCGGCACTTCACCGCTCACCTTCGAAGGAGAAGGCCATGACCGCCATCACCCAGTCCGTTGATCTCGATCGCCGCGGCCGCGTGGCCGTGCTCACCGTCAACAATCCGCCCGTGAACGCGCTGAGCCAGCACGTGCGCCAGGGGTTGCGCGATGGCCTGAAGCAGGCCGCTGCCGATGCGGGCGTCGCGGCGATCGTGATCACGTGCGCGGGGCGCACGTTTATCGCGGGCGCCGACATCACCGAGTTCGGCAAGCCGCCGAAGGAGCCCGGGCTGCACGAAGTGCTGGACCTGATCGAGAGCTCGCCCAAGCCGGTGGTGGCCGCGATCCACGGCACCGCCCTCGGCGGCGGGCTCGAGGTGACGCTGGCCTGCCACTACCGCGTGGGCGCGAAGGCCGCGCGCTTCGGCCTGCCCGAGGTGAAGCTCGGCCTCCTGCCGGGCGCGGGCGGCACCCAGCGGCTGCCGCGCGTGGTCGGGGTGCCCAAGGCGCTGTCCATGATCGTGAGCGGCGATCCGATCGGGGCGGACGAGGCGTTGCAGGCCGGCCTCATCGACCTGATCGTGGACGGCGATCTCACCGCGGCCGGCGTGGCCTTCGCGGAGAAGATCGTGGCCGAGAAGCGGCCCCTCCGCAAGATCCGCGACCTCGACGACAAGATCGCGGCGGTGCGCGGCAAGCCCGAGGTCTTCGCGGAGTTCCGCAAGTCGGTGGCGCGCCAGACCCGCGGCTTCCGGGCGCCGGAGAACTGCATCAAGGCGATCGAAGCGGCAGTTGATCTCCCCTTCGACCAGGGCATGAAGCGCGAGCGCGAGCTCTTCCAGGAGCTGATCACCTCGCCCGAGTCCAAGGCGCAGCGCTACTTCTTCTTCGCGGAGCGCGAGGCGGCCAAGATCCCCGACGTGCCGGGCGACACCCAGAGCCGCGAGATCAAGAAGGCGGCGGTGCTCGGGGCCGGCACGATGGGCGGCGGCATCGCGATGAACTTCGCCAACGCGGGCATCCCGGTGACGGTGGTGGAAGTCGCCCAGGAGGCGCTCGACCGCGGTCTCGGTCTGGTGCGGAAGAACTACGAGGCGACCGCCTCCCGGGGCCGGCTCACCATGCCGGACGTCGAGAAGCGCATGGGCCTGATCTCCGGCACCACCGACTGGTCCAAGATCGCGGACGCCGACATCGTGGTGGAGGCCGTCTTCGAGGAGATGCCGATCAAGAAGGAGGTCTTCGCGAAGATCGACAAGATCTGCAAGCCGGGGGCGGTGCTCGCCTCCAACACCTCCACGCTCGACGTGGACGAGATCGCGTCGGCCACCACGCGGCCGGAGAGCGTGATCGGCATGCACTTCTTCAGCCCCGCCAACGTGATGCGGCTCCTGGAAGTCGTGCGCGGCGAGAAGTCGGCCAAGGACGTGGTGGCCACCGCGATGAGCGTGGGCCGGCGCATCGCCAAGGTGCCGGTGTGCGTGGGCGTCTGCTACGGCTTCGTGGGCAACCGCATGCTGCACCAGCGCGGCCGCGAAGCCGAGAAGCTGATCCTCGAGGGCGCGCTGCCCCACGAGGTGGACAAGGTGCTCACCGACTTCGGCTTCCCGATGGGCCCCTTCGCGATGGGCGACCTCGCCGGCCTCGACGTGGGCTGGCGCATCCGCAAGGGCAAGGGCGTGAAGTCGGCGGTGGCCGATCGCATCTGCGAGCTGGGCCGCTTCGGCCAGAAGACCGGCGCGGGCTACTTCCGCTACGAGAAGGGCGATCGCACCCCGATCCCCGACGCCGACGTGGAGAAGATCATCGTCGAGGTGGCGAGCGAGATGGGGATCACCCGGCGCAAGATCGGCGACGACGAGATCCTCGCGCGGCTCCTCTACCCGATGGTGAACGAGGGCGCCAAGATCCTGGAGGAGAAGATCGCGATCCGCGCGAGCGACATCGACGTGATCTGGGTCTACGGCTACGGCTGGCCGGTCTACCGGGGCGGCCCGATGTTCTGGGCGGACCAGGTCGGTCTCAAGGCCATGCGCGACCGGATGCAGGAGTGGCGGAAGACGCAGGGCGAGGACTGGAAGCCGGCGCCGCTGCTGGATCGGCTCGCCACCGAAGGCAAGACGTTCACGGGGGCGTGAGCCCGTGCGCGCCCTGGTGACGGGAGCGGCGAGCGGGATCGGCCGGGCCACCTGCCTGCGCCTGGCGCGCGACGCGAAGGCGGCCGGGCGCAAGGCGCAGATCGCGGCGGTGGACCTCGGGCCCTCGCCCGCGCTCGATTCGCTGGTGCGAGAGCTGGGCGATCTCGGGGCGACGGCCCTGCCGCTCGCGGGCGACATGGCCACCGCGGACGCGCCGGCGCGCGTGGTGGACGAGGCGATCGCGCGCTTCGGCGGGCTCGACGGCGTGGTCAGCAACGCGGGCGTCAACCGGCCGGGGCCGCTCGCGCAGTACGCGGTGGAGGACTGGGACCGCATGTTCGCGGTGAACACGCGCGCGACGTGGCTCCTCGCCAAGGCGGCCCACGACACCCTCGCCGCCTCGCGCGGCGCCATCGTGGCGGTGGCGTCCATGTCGGGCAGCAACGCGCACGCCAACCTCGGGCCCTACGGCCCGAGCAAGGCCGCGCTGATCATGCTCGTCGCGGTCCTCGCGCAGGAGTTCGGACGCGACGGCATCCGCGTCAACAGCCTCTCGCCCGGCATGGTGCGCACCGGCATGACCGCGAAGGTCTACGAGAACGAGACGATCGCGGCCGAGCGCGACGCGCTGGTGCCGATCGGGCGCGTGGCCACGCCGGAAGACATGGCGGACGTCATCGCGTTCCTGCTCGGGCCCGACGCGCGCTACGTCAACGGCCACGATCTCGTCGTGGACGGCGGCATCACCGGCAACTTCCTGGGCCGCTTGCCGGGGATCTCGCAGATCACGAAAAGTTAGCACTGTCAGCGGCGTGACTGAGGTCGCCTGACAGTGGCCCCGGAGCGCCGTGACACCCCCCCGACGCTCGTCAAGTAGCCGGAAACAAGGGCCGCGGGCACCGCCCCTGCTTGGCACCCCCCTCGCATACCTCCGGACCATCCGGAGGTGTTGCCAATGGGCACCATGCTGATCAAGACCTGGACCCGATATTTCAACGCGGATCGCCGCCAGCTTCCCCTCTTTCCAGACTGGGAGCGCATGCGGTGGCTCTCTCCGATGCCTTCGCTGGGCGCCGCATTCGCGCTCGGCGTGCTGTTCGCGGTGGGCACGCCGTGGTCCGCGTCGGACGTGATCGAGCGCACCTCCTCCCTGATGGAGCCGGCGGTCAGTATCGAGGAGCCGGCGGCGCCCCAGTACGATCTCGCGGCCATCCCCGAGCACATCAAGGCGGCCGCGCAGCGTCACCGCCTGTCCGAAGAGCTGATCACCGCGGTGATCTCCGTCGAATCCAACTTCGATCACGCCGCGGTCTCCCAGAAGGGCGCGCGGGGTCTCATGCAGCTCATGCCCGCGACCGCCTCCATCATGGGCGTCCGTGATCCCCACGACCCCGACGAGAACATCGACGCGGGCGCCAGCCACCTGCGGGCCATGCTCGACACCTTCAAGGGGGACCTGCCGCTCGCCCTGGCCGCGTACAACGCGGGCGAGCAAAACGTGATCCGCCATCGCGGCATCCCGCCCTTCCAGGAGACCCGCCAGTTCGTGGCCCGCGTGCTCCGGCGGATGGGCGACAAGAAGGGCGCGGAGACGGTGATGGCCAAGCCGGTGCCGGCCCCGCAGTGGGTCGCGCGCAGCCCGCGCTCGCAGTCGAAGGCGCACATGGTCAGCACGGCGCCCGTGTATCCGGGCCCCGTGCGACCGACCATGGTCCAGATGTCCGTGTCCCGGATGAGCGAGCGGCCGGCCGCCCAGTTCGTGCTGAACGAGCTGGAGCAGCGGCCGAGCTCGCGGACCTGGTCGCCGACGCCGGCGATCATCCAGACGGTGGATACACCGCCCTCGATGCCGGCCCCCAATACCTCGATGGGCCAGTCCCCCTAGCCCGCGTTCTTCCCCACCCGCTCGCGTCCTGCGTTACGATGGCGGCGCCTCTGCGCCGCCATCGGCGCGAAAGGAGCGAGCATGCGATTCGGCGTCTTCTACGAGCACCAGCTACCGCGCCCCTGGGACAACGGCAGCGAGCAACGCCTGTTCCAGGACGCGCTCGCGCAGGTCGAGCTGGCCGACCGGCTCGGCATCGACTACGCCTGGGAGGTCGAGCACCACTTCCTCGAGGAGTACTCGCACTCCTCGGCCCCCGAGGTGTTCCTGGCCGCCGCGTCCCAGCGCACCCAGCGGATCCGTCTCGGGCACGGCATCGTCCTGATGCCGCCCGGCTACAACCACCCGGCGCGCGTCGCGGAGCGGCTCGCCACCCTCGACCTCGTCTCCAACGGGCGGGTGGAGTGGGGCACCGGCGAGTCGGCCTCGCGCGCGGAGCTGGAGGGCTTCGGGGTCACGCCCGCCGAGCGCCGCGCGATGTGGCGCGAGACCACCGAGCAGGTGGCGAACATGCTCGCGCTGGATCCCTACCCGGGCTACCAGGGCAAGTACTTCTCGATGCCGGTGCGCAATGTGGTCCCCAAGCCGGTCCAGAAGCCGCACCCGCCGCTCTGGGTGGCGTGCTCGAACCGGGAGACCATCCACCTGGCCGCCCAGCTCGGCATGGGCGCGCTCACCTTCGCCTTCATCGACCCGGCCGAGGCGAAGCACTGGGTGGACGACTACTATGAAACGTTCAAGCGCGAGTGCGTGCCGATCGGCCACGCGGTGAATCCCAACGTCGCAATGGTTACCGGCTTCTCATGCCACTCGGATGCGGACGAAGCGCGCAGGCGCGGCACCGACGGCTTCCGCTTCTTCCAGTTCGCGCTGGGTCACCACTACGTCTTCGGCACGCACCGGCCGGGCCGCACCGACATCTGGGCCAAGTACGAAGCGGTCCGCGCGGAGCTTGACCTGGGAATCCTCGGCGGCGGCACCGGTTGCATCGGCACGCCCGAGGAGCTGCGGGGCGCGCTGCGGGCCTTCGAGGACTACGGCGTGGACCAGACCATCTTCATCCAGCAGGGCGGCAAGAATCGCCACGAGCACATCTGCGAGTCGCTCGAGCTGTTCGCGGCCTCGGTGATGCCGGAGTTCAAGGAGCGCGAGGCCGCGCGCGCGGCGCGCAAGGCGGAGGAGCTGGCCCCGTACGTGGCGGCCGCCTTCGAGCGCAAGCGCGCGACCGCGGGCCTGGCCGAGGCCGACATCCCCACCTACCAGGCCTACGGCCTCACGGTGACGCAGCCGGTGGATCTCGAGAACATGCCGGAGGCGAATCGGCGGCGTATCCTGACCTTCAAGCGGATGCGGGAGATCATGGAGGGCCGCTGAGGCCGGCATGGCGTCGGACGCTCCGGAGTCGCCTCCGAGCCCCCAGGTCCTGGGCGCGCTGCTCTTCGCCCGGCCGCGCCCTACACGCTCGACGATCTCGAGATCGGCACGCTCGTGGCGGCGGGCCTCTCGGGCGGGCTCGAGACCTGTCGCGCCTACCAGGCGCTGGCCGACGAGCGCGGCACGCTGGCCGCGGTGCTGACCAGCACCGCCGACGCGGTGGTCATGGTCGGCCAGGACGGCCTGGTGCTCCTCGCCAATCCGGCGGTGCGCGCGATGCTGGGCGTGGCCCCGGACACCATGACCGGCCGCCCGTTCGCCGAGGCGATCGCGCACGAGCCGCTCCGCCGCCTGCTCGAGGCCGGACGGCCGGGCATCGCGGCGCTGCTCCTGCCCGATGGGCGCACCGCCCAGGCCAGCCTCATCGTCGTGACAACCGAGTACGGTGAGGCGGTCGGCCTGACCGCCATCCTGCGCGACATCTCGCTGCTGAAAGAGCTCGAGCAGATGAAGACCGATTTCGTCAGCACGGTGTCGCACGACCTCAAGAGCCCGATCATGGCGATCGCGATGACCGCGGAGCTCCTGCTGAAGGCGCCACCCACGCCGGGCGGCGAGCAGGCCTATCGCGACCGGTGCGAGCGCATCCTGCGCAGCGCGAAGAACATGACCGAGCTCGTGACCGATCTCCTGGACCTCGGCAAGATCGAAGCAGGCCTCGAGGGGGCCGGCGAGCCGCTCGACCTCGTGCCCCTGATCGGGGACGTGGTGAAGGCGCTCGCCACGCTGGCGGAGGGCAAACGGATCACGGTCGCAATCGAGGCGCCATCCACGGCCGCCGTCCTGGGGGTGGGTGCGCGCCTGCAGCAGGTGCTGATGAACCTGATCGGCAACGCGATCAAATACACCCGCGACGGTGGGCGGGTGCGGGTCACGGTGGAGGCGCCGGACGACACCGGGAGCCCGGTGCGCGTCCGGGTCCTCGACAACGGCATCGGCATCCCCGCCCGGGACCAGGCCGCACGTCTTCGACAAGTTCTACCGGGTAGCGAACGAGGCGACCGCGGGCATCTCGGGCACCGGCCTCGGCCTGGCCATCACCCGGAGCATCGTGGAAGCGCACGCCGGCCGCATCGGCGTGGAGAGCACCGACGGCGCGGGCAGCACGTTCTGGGTGGAGCTGCCGGGCGGCGTCCCCGGCTGACCCTCAGCCCTCGGCCTTCACCTCCGCGAACACCTGGCCCGCCGCGATCATGGCTTCGCGGATGATGGGCACGCCCACGTAGCCCGACATGTGGATCAGGGTCTCGATCAGCTCGGTCTCGGTCCAGCCCTGGCGCAGCGCCATGCGCAGGTGGATGCGCAGCTCGGGCTCGCGGCCGGTGGCCGCGTCGGAGACCACGCACACCAGCGTGCGCGTCTTGAGATCGAGCCCCGGGCGCGTCCAGAGCGCGCCGAAGACGTTCTCGGTGGCCACGTCGATGAACGTGCGCATGACCGGGTCCTTGTAGGTGGTCGCGTTCACGCGCTCCACGTACTTGTCGCCCAGCAGCTTGCGGCGGATCTCGCTACCCTTCCGGTGGAGCTCGCTCTCTGCCATGGTCGTCTCCTGTCTGGATCGTGAGGGTCGTAGTACCGCCCCCTCCGAGTCCCCTAGCGCCGGGCGCCGGGGCCGAAGAACCCGCCCTTGGGTCGGCCGTGGGCGTGGTAGTGGTCGGGGATGTTGCGCATGTGGTCGTCGATGTAGCAGTCGCCGAGCTGCGCGGTCGCGATCTCGCGCAGGCGCGCGTGCATGTGGGTGAGGTGCTCGGCGGGCGGCTCGGTGCCGTGGTAGCGCCAGACCACCATGGGCACCGCGCAGATCTCACACTCCGCGATCCAGCAGATGTCGTCTTCGTGGAACCACGGGGTGATGCGCGCGGCGCGACAGAGATCGCAGCCCGCGACGCGGGTGAAGGCGGAATCCATGGGGACGGACGGACCGGCCGGCTACCCTACCCCCAGAGCGCCCGCATCACGTGCATCGCCACGCGCCGGTTGTAATCGCGCACGAGCTTGTGGATGCGGAAGAAGTCCAGCACCCACCACGCCGCGAGCCCGCCCAGGGTGATCCAGAACAGGACCTGGAGGCCGCGCTTGCGCAGATAGAGGTAGTGCCAGCCGAGGGGGAGGAACGCGAGCGCGACGACCGGCGACTTCGCCTGGGCCCGGTAGCGCCACAGGAACGCGCGCTGCTGATCCGGCGTGAGATACGCGAGCTGCTCGCGCACCGTGCGCGACAGGGACGACGCCACCCGCGCGGGAATCACCACCGACCGATCGCTGCGCGCCTCGGGGCCACGCCGCTGTGCGGCACGATCGGGGGGCGGAGCGGTCGGCTTGCGAAACACCGACGATTCCTGCCCCGTCTGTACCCTCATGACACTCGTTCCCCCGGGCCGGGAAGGAGCAAGAACAGCGCCAGCCGGACGGGTGAGACGGGGCTTGGACTTAGCGGCGGTTCGCTGATGAACGATTCTCACGTGTCACTCCGGTCGTCCACAGGAGGACGCTTGCTGGGTGTCAATTTTTGACCTCCGGCCAGACCACCATGCCGGTACCCGATCGCCAGGCCACCGCGGGCATGTACGCGAGCACCTCGGCGGGGCCACTCGTGAACGCGAGCGCGAGAATCCACGCGAGCAGCTCCGCGGTGCCGCCGGAGCCCGCGGCCTCCATGCGCTCGAGCGTGCACTCGCGCAGCAGCGCCGCGTGATCGCCCTGCTCGAGCAGGCCGAGGAACCACCGGTCGAACTCCTCGTCCACCCAGAAGTAGCGCGGGCCGCCCGGCTCGTGCGAGAGGCCGCCGGTGGCGACCACCGCGACGCGCTCGTCGCCCGGATAGGCCCGCACCATCTCCCGGACGATCGTCCCCACCTCGTAGGCGCGCGCGGGCGTCGGGATGGGCGGGACCGTGCAGTTCATCGTCACCGGCACCAGCGGGATATCACCCTCGGGATTCAGGTAGTGCATCGGCACCGACACCCCGTCGTCGAATTGCATCTCGCGCAGGTACGAGAAGGCGAGCCGCCGCCGCGCGCCCTCGTTGACCAGGTGGCGGGCGAGCGCGGGCTGCCCGGGGATGCGGTACTTCGCCAGCGCGAGCCACTCGTCGTACCAGTCGGCGGGGCCCACGTGCTCGGCCCCGATGCCGACCGTGTACTCGGGCGTGTTGTTGATCGGCCAGTTGAGCAGGTGATCGTTGCTGAATAGCAGGATCACGTCGGGCCGGGCGGCCCGCAGCCGCTCCCGCATCTCGTCCAGCGCGCGCCGGGCCTCGAGCCGCTGGTCCTCGGGGGCCCGGTCGAACCAGCCGGTGAGCCCGGGGGAGTGCGTCATCGCCATCGCGGCCACGATGCGCGCCACGCTCAGCCCTCCCGCCGCGCGGGCGGGGCGAGCAACCGCTCCGCGGCGGCGGTCTCGGCCGGGTAGGCCCGGCGGTAGGCCTCGAGCGCCGGGTGGCTATTGCTGTTGGCGGAGGCCCCGTAGAAGAGCCGGAGGATCTGGGGGATGTAGTACTGGTGCACCCCCATCTCGTTGAGCCGCCGGACGTCCTTGTCGCGGACCGCCTCGTACTCCTCCCGGCTCAGGCCGAACTCGCGCGCGAGGCCTTCGAGGTCGCTGAGCCAGCGGGCCCGCAGCACCGCGTCCCGGCGAACGTAGAAGATCATCTCGTTCACCGGCAGGGTCTTGTCGCAGCGCTCGACGTTACCCATCGGCCTTCGCGGACAGCACCCTGGGCCCGGACAGCCCTTGGGATTGACCTTGAGGAACATGATGACGCAGCGCTCGGGACCCAGATTCCGGACGTCGTGCATGACGCTCCGGGGAAACTTCACGATGGAGCCCGCCTCGACGACCACTTCCTCGCCGTCGATGCTCATGTGGGCGGTCCCCTCCAGGACGAAGATCGCCTCCTCCTCCTTCGGGTGCGTGTGCATCACGGTGGACTGGCCCGGCTCGTAGCAGGCGATCTCCGACCAGAGCTGGTCGGTCTTGAAGAGCATCTTGCGCACGCGCTTGTCGGGGGCGAACGCCTTCAACGCGTGCAGATCGAAGACCTGCGCTACCCCAGTCGCACGCGAGGTCACCATCTCTTCCATTGCGCCCGGATCATAGCGCGCCGGCGACGCGTCCGCCACCGGCCCGCCGCGGAGCAGCGGAAGTTCGTCGTTGACATCCCCCGACCCGTTCAGTAGAACAAGCCGACGGCCGTGCCACAGCCTCCCGCCTCGTCCCTCTCGGTCGCTCGGCGCTTCGCGCGATTCGTGTCCGGCTTCTCGCTCGACGCGGTGCCGCCCGCTGTCTCCGCGCAGGCGACCCTCCTGGCGCTGGACACCCTCGGGAGCTGCCTGGCGTCCTCTCGACAGGACTTCGGCCGCTCGGTGATGGAGGCCGCGGGCCGCCTCGGGGGCCCGCCGGAGAGCGTGGTGATCGGCAGCAAGGCCCGGATCGGCGCCGCCGCCGCCGTGCTCGCCAACGGCACGCTGGCCCACGGGCTCGATTTCGACGACACGCGCGAGGACGCCATCGTCCACACCGGCTGCGTGGCCGTCACGACCGCGCTGGCGGTCGGCGAGGCGGTGGAGGCCTCCGGCCGCGCCACGCTCGAGGCGCTGATCGTGGGCGTCGAGGTGATGTGCCGGGTCGGCCTCGCGGTGCCGGGGCGCTTTCACGCGCGCCACTACCACCCCACCGCGCTCACCGGCAGCTTCGCGGCCGCCGCCGTGGCGGGGCGGCTCTACGGATTGACCGAGGACCAGCTCGTGCACGCCCTCGGCATCTGCGGCAGCCAGGCCTCCGGCATCATCGAGTACCTGGCCGACGGCTCCTGGACCAAGCGCCTGCATCCCGGGTGGGCCGCCCACGCGGGCGTGACCGCGGCCCTGCTGGCGCGCGCCGGCTTCACCGGGCCGGAGACGGTCTTCGAGGGCGAGCACGGCTTCTACGCGGCCTTCGCGGGCGGCCACGAAGCGGCCCGTCTGGAGGCGCTGGTCGAGAGCCTGGGGCGGACGTGGGAGATCGGCAACCTCACCTTCAAGCCCTATCCGTGCGGCTCCATCGCGCATCCCTACATGGACTGCGCGCTGCGCCTCCGCGAGCGCCACCGGCCGCGGCCCGAGGACATCGCCGAGATCCGCTGCCGCACCGCGGAGGGCCCGATCCCGCGCCTCTGGGAGCCGCTCGCGGCCAAGCACCGGCCGAAGAACGGCTACGCGGCCAAGTTCAGCCTGCCCTACCTGCTCGCCTCGATCCTGGTCAACGGCCGGGCCACCCTCGCCGACTTCACCGACGAGGCGGTGCGCGACGAGACGCTGCGCGCGGTGGCGGCCAAGGTCTACTACGACATCGACCCGACCATCGACTACCCGCGTCACTTCATCGGGCACGTGGCGGTGCGCCTGACCGACGGGCGCGTGCTGGAGGAGCGGCAGGACCACCCGCGCGGCGGGCCCGATGCCCCGATGACGCGCGAGGAGCTCACCGCCAAGTTCCGCGCCAACGCGGCGGAGGCCGTACCCGACGCGCAGGCCACGCGCGTGGTCGCGCTCGTGGACGCGCTGGCCGCGCAGCCGCGCCTCGCCCCCCTGATGGACGCCCTCACCGCCTAGAGGAGTCGTGATGAGATATCACTGCCGCGCGCTGGTCCTGCTGGTCTCGGCCTTCATCGTTTCCGCCGCCCCCGCGGCCGCGCAGGATGCGCGGCTCGAGGCCGCGCGCAAGGAGGGCAAGGTCGTCTGGTACACCTCGCTCGCGCTGACCAGCTCGGAGAAGGTGGCCAAGCTCTTCGAGACCGCGTATCCGGGCGTGAAGGTCGAGGTGCACCGCACCGGCTCGCAGCGGATCCTGCAGCGGATGATGCAGGAGCTCCAGGCCAACATCAAGAACGTGGACGTCGTCCACACCTCCGACGCCGGCCACTACGTGCTGCTGAAGGAAAAGCAGCTCCTGATGCGCTACACCCCGGCCGGGGTGGACCGCTTCGCGCCCGGCTTCAAGGACCGCGACGGCTTCCACTACGGCCTGCGCGCCACCGTGAACGTCATCGCCTACAACACGCAGAAGGTCACCGCCGCGGAGGCCCCGCGCACCTGGAAGGACCTGCTCGATCCGAAGTGGCGCGGAAAGCTCGTCACCGCCCATCCCGGCTACAGCGGGGTGATCGCCACGCACGTCCTGGCCCTCGTGCACCTCCACGGCTGGGACTACTTCAAGGCGCTGGCCCAGAACAAGCCGATGCTGGTGCAGTCGGCGGTGGATCCGGGCGGCATCGTGGCCTCCGGCGAGCGGCCGGTCGCGGTCAACGGCGGCGACTACACCTTCTACCAGCTCAAGAAGAAGGGCAATCCGGTGGAGATCGTCTTCCCCAAGGAAGGCGTGCCCCTGGTGGTCTCCCCGAGCGCGATCACCAGCTTCGCGCCGCATCCCAACGCGGCCCGTCTCTTCACCGACTTCATCTTCAGCCGCGAGATCCAGCAGGTCCTGGCCGACACCGAGGGCCTCTACACCGGGCACCCGGACGTGAAGTACCCGGCCGACCGGCCGAAGCTCGGCGACCTCAAGCTCCTGCAGGTGGATCCGGAGGAGCTCGAGAAGCGGACCGAGGAGATCAAGACGCGCTTCGTGGAGTTCTTCGGCGCCTAGCGCGCCGCCTCATGGCGGAGGCGTCGGCGGCATCGCTCAGGCCCGGCCGTCTCGAAGGGCTCGACCGCGCCGCGCCGGTCTGGCTGCTCGCGGCGGCCGCCCTGGTCATGCTGATCCTGCTGCCCGATGGGCTGGCTCGCCTACATCAGCGTGACCGGCCCGCGGGGCGGCTTCACGCTCGCCCACTACGCGCGCGTGCTGGGGGACCCGCCGCTGCAGAAGGCGCTCTGGAACACGGTGGTGCTCGCCTTCTGGTCCGGCCTCGTCGCCCTCGCGATCGGCGCGCCGATGGCCTGGCTCTCCGCCCGCACCGATCTGCCCGGGCGCCGGATCATCCAGAGCCTGATCATGGCGTCGTTCGTGACGCCGCCCTTCCTGGGCGCCTTCGCGTGGGTGATGCTCGCCGGCCCCAACGCGGGGTATCTCAACCAGCTCTACCGCGGCCTCACCGGCGCGGAGGGGCCGCTGCTCAACATCTTCTCGATGCCGGGGCTGATCTTCGTGGTGGCGATCTACACGTTCCCCTACGTGTACATCATGATCGCCAACACGCTCGGCCTGATCGCCTCCGATCTCGAGGACGCGGCGGCCATCCTGGGCGCGGGCCGCCTGCAGGTGGCGCGCACGATCACGCTGCCGATGGTGCTGCCCGCCATCCTCAGCGGCTTCATCCTGGCCGTGCTGCAGGCGCTGGCCCTCTTCGGCTCGCCGGCCATCCTGGCGCTGCCCGCGGGCTTTCACACCGTGACGACCCAGATGTGGTCGTTCTTCCAGTACCCGCCGCGCGCCGAGCTGGCCGCCGCGTTCTCGATCCCGCTCCTGCTCGCCACCGCGCTCCTGCTGCTCGCGCAGAAGAAGCTGCTCGGCCGGCGCGGCTACGCCGCGGTGGGCGGCAAGGGCGGGCAGCGGCGCATCATCCGGCTCGGGCCCTGGCGCGGGCCCGCGCTCGCGGGCTGCCTGGCCGTGCTGGCCTGCGCGGTGTTCCTGCCCTACGGCATCCTGCTGAAGACCGCGTTCGCGCGGGCCTGGGCGCAGCCGCTCACGGCCGCGAACTTCACCCTCGAGAACTGGTCGTTCACTTTTCTCCACAGCGCGACCCAGTCCGCGATCGTCAACACGCTGGAGCTGGGCGTGCTCACCGCCTGCGTGGGCGCGGGACTCGCCACCCTGCTCGCCTACGTGACCAACCGGAAGCTCGTGCTGGGCCACCAGGTGCTGGGCTTCCTCGCGGTCTCGCCGGTGGTCATCCCGGGCGTGGTGCTCGCGGTGGCGCTCTTCGTCGCCTACACCCGGCCGCCCTTCCTGCTCTACGGCACGCTCTGGATCCTCTTCATCGCCTACCTGACCAAGGAGATGCCGGTCGGCTACTCGCAGGCCGACGCCACCATGCGGGGCATCCATCCCGAGCTCGAGGAAGCGGGCCGCATCCTGGGCGCGGGGCGGCTGCGCGTGCTGCGCGAGATCACCGCGCCGCTCGCCCGGAGCGGCATCATCGCCACGTGGTGCTTCGTCTTCATCGGGGTCATCCGGGAGCTGTCGGCCTCCATCATCCTGTTCAGCCCGAATACGAAGGTCATGTCGGTGGTGATCTTCGACCTGAAGGAAGAAGGCCAGTTCGGCGCCATCGCGGTGCTGGGCATCTTCATGCTCGTGATGACCTTCGCCATCGTGGCGGCGATGCAGGCCCTGCTCGGCCGCGACGTCATGGGCGCGCGGTCCTCGAGCGGATCGGGCTGAGCCCATGCCCGGCGTCGTCATCACCGGCCTCACCAAGCGCTACGGCGACGTCGCGGCGGTGGCCGGCCTCGACCTCACGGTGCGGCCCGGCGAGCTGGTCGCCCTGCTCGGCCCCTCCGGCTGCGGCAAGACGACGACGCTGCGGCTGGTGGCGGGCTTCATGGCGCCGGACGCGGGGGAGATCCGCGTGGGCGACCGCGTGCTCTCCGTCACCGGGCTCCGTGATCCCGCCCGAGCGGCGGCGCATGGCGATGATCTTCCAGAGCTACGCGCTCTGGCCGCACATGACGGTGGCGCAGAACGTGGCCTACGGGCTGCGCTTCGGCGAACACGCCGCGCGCCCAGCGAGACGGGAAGGTCGACGAGATCCTCCGGGCGGTGCAGCTCGCGGGCTACGGCGCGCGCTATCCCGGCGAGCTGTCGGGCGGCCAGCAGCAGCGGGTGGCGGTGGCGCGCGCCCTGGTGGTGGAGCCCGAAATTCTGTTATTGGACGAGCCGCTCTCCAACCTCGACGCGAGCCTCCGCGAGGAGATGCGCTTCGAGATCCGCCGCCTGCACGAGCGCTTCGGCATCACCACGCTCTACGTCACCCACGATCAGGCGGAGGCCATGGTGATCTCGGACCGGGCCGCGGTGATCCGCAACGGCCGCGTGGAGCAGATCGGCGCGCCGCACGAGCTCTTCGAGCGGCCGCGCACCCGCTTCGTCGCCGAGTTCATCGGCAAGACCAACCTGATCGACGCGGTCGCCGACGGCGCGGCCACCGTCGCGCGCGGCCCGCCTGCGGCTGCGCGTGGCCGCCGACGGCCTGACGCCCGGGACGCCCGCGGTGGTGTCGATCCGGCCGCACCTGATCGCGCTCGGCCCGCGGACCGAGCGCGCGGACACCGGCGCCGGGCACGAACGCGCTCGCGGGCACCGTGCTGCGGGCGAGCTACCTCGGCGACACGGTGGACTACCAGATCGCGCTGGAGGGCAGCGACGTCGTCCTGCGCGTCACCGGCCCCACCCCGGCGCGCGCCCGCGCGGGCGACCCGGTCTCGGTGACGGTCGCGGCCGAGGCCTGCGTGCTACTGCCCGCCGACGACTGACCGGCCCGCCCCCCTCACCCTCGACCGGCTCTCTCCCCTCCCGGGGGAGAGGGTCGGTGGGGCGCGACTACAAGGCCGCCCCAGACCTCGTGGGCGAGCTCGACGCAGAGCGCGAGCTTCGCCTTCTGGTGCTCGACGGTGACCTCGTTGCCCTCGAGCGTCGAGGAGAAGCCGCACTGCGGGCTCACGCAGAGCTGGTCGAGCGCGATGTACTTCGACGCCTCGTCGAGGCGACGCCTCAGGTCGGCCTTCCGCTCGAGCGCGGCCGATCTTGGTGGTCACGAGGCCCAGCACCACCCGGACGTGCTTCGGGGCGTGGCGCAGGGGCGAGAAGTCCCCGGAGCGCGCGTCGTCGAACTCGAGGAAGAAGCCGTCGTAGGGCATCTGGTTGAAGATGGCCTCCGCCACCTTCTCGTAGCCGCCCTGGGCGCGCCAGCTCGAGCGGAAGTTGCCGCGGCAGAGATGCGTGCAGACCACCAGGTCCTTCGGCCGGTCGCGCAGGGTGGCCTGGATCAGCTTCACCGACAGCGCCAGCACCTCGTCGGGGTCCTCGCCGCGGGCGCGGCCCTGCGCGCGCATGTCCTCGTCGCAGAGATAGGCCAGGCTCACGTCGTCGAGCTGGAGATACCGGCAGCCCGCCGCGTAGAGATCGGCGATCTCGGCGCGGTAGGCCGCGGCGGTGTCCTCCACGAAGCCGTCGAGATCCGGGTACACCGCCCGGTCGATGTTGGCGCGCCCCACCTGGGAGTAGAGCATGCAGGGCGACGGGATCGTCAGCTTGGCGGTGCGCGCAGGTGGCCGATCGGAGAAACCGGAACGCGTCCACGAAGATCGGCGCCGGGCGCCCGACGCGCGAGGCGATGCGCAGGTCGGGCCGCGTGAAGTTCACGTCGCCCGCGCGGCCGTGGAAGGTCACCGGGAGCTGCTTGCCCTCGCTGACGAGACCGCCCAGCCGGGTGAGGAAGTCCATGTGCCAGGACTTGCGGCGCATCTCGCCGTCCGTCACGCCCAGGAGCCCGGCTTCCTCCTGAAGACGCACCGCCCCGAGGATCGCGGTGTCCTCGGCGGCGGCCAGCTCGGCCGCGGTCGCGCGGCCCGAGTCCCGCTCGAGGCGCAGCGCCTTGAGCGCGGGCGGCCGCAGCAGGCTGCCCACGTGGTCGGCGCGGAACGGCGCGCGGGGCGGCGCCATGCTAGTAGAGCCCCCGCCCGGCCGCGAAGACCCGGGTGAGGCCGAGCAGCGCGTCGGTGCTGGGCGTGGGCACGCTCACGCGCCGGCCGATCTCGCTCACCGCGGTGAGGAGCCCGTCGATCTCGAGCGGCTTGCCCGCCTCCACGTCCTGCAGCATGGAGGTCTTGAACGCGCCGAGCTTGCGCGTCACCGCGTTGCGCTCCTCGCCGCTCTGGTGAATCGGGCAGCCGATGCGGTCGCCGATGGCCGCCGCCTCCGCCATGATCGCGAGCGTGAAGCGGTCGAGCAGCGGATCGTCGAGGAGGCGGTCGCAGGTGGCGCCGGTCAGCGCGGACATCGGGTTCATGGTCATGTTGCCCCACAGCTTGTACCAGACGTCGGCCTGGATGCGCTGTGCTGACCGTGGTCTCGAAGCCGGCCGCGGTCAGCCGATCGGCCAGCGCGCTCAGCCGGCCCGACGCGCCGCCGGTGGGCTCGCCCACGATCAGGCCGCGGCCGAAGCCGTGTTTCACCAGGCCCGGCTCCCGCACCGAGCAGGTGGCGTGCACCACGCAGCCGATCACGTGCCGCACCGGGATCGCGGCCGCGATCCCGCCGTCCGGGTCCACCGCCTGGACCGCGGCGCCCTCGTGGGGCCCGCCGAGGCCGTGGAAGAACCACCACGGCACCCCGTTCATCGCGGTGAGCACCACGGTCTCCGGGCCCAGCAGCGGCCGGATCGCCGGGGCGAGGCCCGGCAGCGACGGCCCCTTCACCGCGAGGACAACCAGATCCTGAGGCCCGAGCGCGGCCGTCTCCTCCGCCACGCGCACCGGCGCGGTGAGTCGCGCGCCGCCTTCCTCGAACCGGAAGCCGTGGGCGCGCAGCGCGGCCGCGGTCTTCCCCGCGCGCGAGGACCGAGACGTCCGCGCCGGTCCGGGCCAGGTACGTGCCGAGGAACGTGCCGATGGCGCCCGCGCCGACCACGCAGACGCGCTTCACTCGATCACCGTGTCTGCCCGCGCGAGCAGCGAGCGCGGCACGGTCAGCCCGAGGCTCGCGGCGGTCTTTCGATTCACGATCAGCTCGAAGCGCGCCGGCCGCTCGATCGGGATCTCGGCCGGCGACGTTCCGCGCAGAACCTTCGCCATCACGTCGCCCGCCTGCCGGAACATGGCGGGGACGTTCGGGACCGTAGGCGATCAGCCCGCCCTCCTCGGCGAACTCGGGAAACGCCATGATCGTGGGGACGCGATGCTTCGCGGCCATCGCGACGATCTCCCGCCGCGCCGAGTTGACCACGGGCGAGGGCAGCACGACCATCGCGCCACCCCGGGTGCCGGCGGCCGTGCGGAAGGCGGCGGCGAGCGCCTCGGGTCCCGGGATCTCCACCGACGCGAGATCGACCCGCAGCGTCCGGGCCGCCGCCTCGGCGCCCCGGAGCAGGTTCGTGGGGCGTGGAGGGATCCCAGGCCACCGTGACCCGTGAGAGCCGCGGGACCATCTCCCTCAGGAGCTCGATCCACTTCCCGCTCAGCTCCGGGAAATCCAGGAAGAGCCCGGTGACGTTCCCCCCGGGCCGGGCGAGACCGGTCACGAACTTCTCGGCGATCGGATCCGATTCCAGATCCACCGCCACGATCGGTATCGACTCTCGTCGCGTCGGCGGCGGCCCGCACCGACGCCGGCCCGATCGCCACGATCGCGTTCATCCGGAGGCGTGACAGCTCTCCGGCCAACGCGGCGATCTCCTCGGCGGTGCCCGCGCGCACGCGGTACTCGATGACGAGCCCCTCGCCCTCGACGAGCCCGATCTCGTGGAGGGCCCGCCGGAACCCAGCCGAAGTTCTGCCGGAAGACGGGACCATCCGGCGCGTTCCGGAGCACGCCCGACCTTGACCGTCTTCGCGGCCGGCGACTGAGCCGAAGCAGCGCGCGGCGCGACGAGAGTCCCGGACGCCAGCGCACTCAGGAACCTCGGCGATCCGTCGACAACTTCATTCCTTCAGGCGCACGACGTTGAAGGCCTTCACCGGCCGCTGGAAGCCCTTCAGGGTGAGCTCGCCGACGGTCTCGACCTCCGCGATCTCCTCCACCCCGCCCGCCACCCGCTGCGAGAGCAGGATCTGCCCCGGCTTGGCCTCGCCGCAGAGCCGCGAGGCGAGGTTGGTCACGGTGCCGATGGCGCCGTAGTCGAGGCGGCCCTCGAAGCCGACCGCGCCGATGGTGGCGTAGCCCTGCGCGATGCCCACCCCGAAGTCGAGATCGAAGCCGCGCTTGCGCCAGGCGCCGGTCAGCGTGGCGATGCGCTCGCGCATCGCGCCGGCCATGCGGACGGCCCGCACCGCCGGGTCGGGGACCTCCACCGGGTCGTTGAAGAAGATCATCATGCCGTCGCCCGCGAAGCGCTCGAGCGTGCCCTCCGCGGCCACGATCAGCCGGCCCATCTCCCCGTGGTACTCGCGCAGCACGGTCATGACCTCTTCCGGCTCGGCGGTCTCCGCGAACGCGGTGAAGCCGCGCAGATCGAGGAAGACCACCGTGATCTCCCGGCGATGGCTCTTGAGCGGGTCCTCGGTGTCGCCGGCCACGATCAGCTCGGCGAGCTGGGGCGAGAAGAAGCGGCGCAGGCGCCCCAGGCGCTCGAGCTGGGCCACCTGGTCCCGCACGCGCTGCTCGAGCGTCCGGTTCAGCTCCTCGAGCTCCTGGTGCAGCGCGCGGATGCGCAGCAGCGAGCGCACGCGGGCCAGCAGCTCGGGCTGGTTGATCGGCTTGCGTCAGGAAGTCGTCGGCGCCCACCTCGATGCCCTTGACCCGCTCCGTCGCCGGATCGAGCGCGGTCACCATGACGATCGGCAGGAGCCGCGTCGCCTCGTCGGCCCGCAGCCGCCGGCAGACCTCGTAGCCGCTCATCTCCGGCATCACCACGTCCAGGAGGACGAGATCCGGCTGCTCGGCCCGCACCCGCTCCAGGGCGATCGCGCCGGACGGACGCGGTGATCACCGCGTAGCCGTGGCCGACGAGCACGCCCTCGAGCAGCTTGACGTTCATCGGGGTGTCGTCCACCACCAGGATGCGGGCCGGCTCGCTCACCGCGCGGGCTCGACCCTTGCGCGGGGCGATCCAGCATCGCGCGCACCGCGGCCACGAACTGGGTCACGTCGATGGGCTTGGCCTGGTAGCCGTCGAAGCCCGCGGCCATGATCTTCTGCCGGTCCTGGGTCATGGCCGAGGCGGTCACCGCGATCACCGGGATGGCCCGCGTCCGCGCGTCGGATCGCAGGACCTGGAGCGCCTCGATCCCGTTCATGCGCGGGAGCTGGATGTCCATGAGGACCAGGGCGGGCGGGGTGGCCTGCGCCAGCGCGATCCCGTCCTCCGCGTTCTCGGCCTCCGCGGTCCGGTAGCCGTGGAACTGGAGGATGTCGCGCTCCAGCTTCCGGTTCTTCTCGTTGTCCTCGACGATCAGGATCAGCTCGCCGGCCATGGTCGCTCCGGAACAGAGAAGGTGAAAGTGGAGCCCTGGCCGACCTGGCTCTTCACCCAGAGGCGGCCGCCGTGCAGCTCCACGAACTTGCGGGCCAGGGTCAGGCCGAGTCCCGTCCCCTCCCGCTTGTGGGCGTAGTCGCCGCCCACCTGCCGGAACTCCTCGAAGATCAGCTCCTGGTTCTCCGGCGCGATCCCGATGCCGGTGTCGGTCACCGAGATCTCCACCGCGCCGTCGGTGGGGATCGCGCGCACGTCCACGCGGCCGCCCTCCGGCGTGAACTTCACCGCGTTGGACAGGAGGTTGAGCATCACCTGCTTGATCTTGCGCTCGTCGGCCACCAGCGCGCCGAGCCGGGCGTCCGCCTCGAGCTGTAGCTCGATGCCGTTCCGCACCGCGCGCTCGCGCACGAGCACCAGGGTGTCCTGCAGCGCCTGGGGCAGGTCGAAGCGCGCCAGCTCCAGCTCCATGCGGCCCGCCTCGACCTTGGAGAGATCGAGGATGTCGTTGATGAGCGACAGCAGGTGGCGCCCCGAGGACAGGACGTCCTGGAGGTACTCGTCCTGCTTGGGGTTCAGCTCGCCGAACATGCGCTGCAGCAGCACCTCCGAGAAGCCGATGATGGCGTTCAGCGGCGTGCGCAGCTCGTGCGACATGCTGGCGAGGAACTCCGACTTGTGCTGGTTGGCCACCTCGAGCAGCCGGCTCTTCTCCTCGATCTCCCGGAACAGATGCGCGTTGGCGATCGCGACCTTGGACTGGTCGGCGAGTGTCCGCATGAGCGTCACCACCCGCTCGTCGAACTCGCCCGGGGCGCGGCGGAACAGCACGATGCCCCGCGCGACGTCGCCGCCCATCATCGGCACCGTGAGCACCGCGCGCAGCCCTTCCTCGACGAACCGATCCCGGAACGGATAGTCGGGCACCGCCTGCACGTCGCCGACCTGCACCGGCTCGCCGGTCTGGGTCGCCCGCCCGAGCGTGCCCTGGTTCATGGCGACCGGGATCGAGTCCACGAACCGGCGGCTGATCCCCTGGCTGACGACCGCGTAAAATCGCCCGCGCTCCGGACTGTACTCGAAGATGCCGCAGCCATCCGCCCCCGCGAGAGTGACCGCCCGGCGCGCCACCGCGTCGAGGATCTCGCGCAGGTCGAGCGAGGAGCTGACCGCCCGGATGACCTCGCTGAGCGCCCCGGTCTCCTCCAGCGACTGCGAGAGATCGTGGGTGCGCGCCTGGAGCTCCTGGAACAGGCGCACGTTCTCGATCGCGATCACCGCCTGGTCCGCGAAGGTCTCGAGCAGCGCGACCTGCTGGTCGGTGAAGGGCCGCAGCTCGGTCCGGAACGCGGTGATCGCGCCGATCGCCACGCCCTCGCGCAGCAGCGGGACGCCGACGGTGGACGCGATGCCCTGGCGCCGGATGGCTGCGGCGATGTCCGGATACTCGGCCTCGAGGTTGACCCGCAGGTCGTCGATCCGGAGGGTCCGGCGCTCGAGCGCGACGCGTCCGGACACCGAGCCGCGCGTGAGCGGTCTCGCCTCGCCGGCTTCCAGGCTGGACTTGACCGGGCCGTGGCGGGCCACGAGCCGCATCAGCGCCCCCTCGATCTGGAAGATCTGCGCGTTCTGGGCGTCGCACAGGCGCGCCGCGCTCTCCACCACCGCCGCCATCACCGGCTGGAGATCGGTCGGGGAGCTGCTGATGACCCCGAGGATCTCGGCGGTCGCGGTCTGCTGCTCGAGGGCCTCGCTCAGCTCGTGGGTGCGCTCCTCCACCTTGCGCTCGAGGCCCGCGTAGGACTCCTGGAGCTTGGCCGCCATGCTGTTGAACTGCTCGGCCAGGCCTTCGAGCTCGTCGCCGGTGCGCACCGCGATGCGGCCGGTCAGGTTGCCCTCGCCGAACTGGGCCGCTCCCGCCTGCAGCGCGCGGATCGGCTTCACCATGGTGCGGGCCAGGATCAGGCTGACGATCACCGACAGGACGATGCCGACCAGCTCGAGCAGCGCGGTCCGCCGGACCGACGCCTCGAGCGGGGCGTAGGCCTCCTCCAGGGGCTGCTCCACGAAGACCGTCCAGCGCAGGGACGGGATCGTGACGTGAGCGGTCAGCACCCGCTGGTCCTTCAGATTGCGGGCGACCGCCGCGGCAGCCGTCGCCTCGCCGGGGGTGGTGGAGGGCGTGAGCGCGGCCTTGACGTGGTCGAGCCGGGCCAGGTCCGTCTTCTGGAGCACCAGGCTGATGTCCGGGTGGGCGATGAGCGCGCCCTGCCCGTCCACCACGAAGGCCTGCCCGGCCTTGCCCACCTTGATCTGCGACACCACGTCCCAGATGAACTTGAGATTCACCTCCGCCGCGGTGACGCCCCCGCCCTGTCCGCCCTCGGCGATGGCGATCGCCATGTAGGGCTCCGACTCCTTGCGGAAGTACACCGGCCCGCGGTACAGCCGGCGGGCGCGGGCCTCCGTGAAGCGCGGATCGGCCGAGAGGTCGATATTGCTGCCGAACACGTCCATGGCGAGGCGGGAGACGCGCACCTGCTCCCGCCCGGTGGGATCGATGTAGCTGATCTCCGTGATCGCGGGCACCTGCCGCTGGAGGCGGTAGAAGTCGAAGCGGCGCTGCTCGAGCGGGGCGGCCGCCACCGCGCGGGGCTGGGTCACCCAGCCCATCTGGCGCTCGATCTCGGTGATGAAGCTCTCGATCCGGACCGCCGCGGCCTGCGCCTTCTCCCGCTGGAGGGCCGAGAGCACTTCCTTGCTCTCCTGGTAGGAGAAGTAGATCTCGATGAGACCGCTGGCGAGCAGGGCGACGGTGACGAGGAGGGAGAAGAAGACGACGTACTTCCAGAACAGCCGCCGGCGCCTGGCCATCGTATCCGGCGAGTGTAGGCCGGGGGCTAAACCCCTGTCAAAGATACCTCCGCCGCCCGGGGCAGCAGCGGGCAGCCGGGCGCCCATGGCCGCCTTCTTCTTGTCGATGATGTCGCCCGCGTACTTCTCGAGGTAGTGGGCGATGGTCTCCACCCGGATCTTCACCGATCCGGCCGGCTTGGTCGAGTCCAGGTCCTGGAAGGAGAAGAAGAGCGTGCCGGAGCGCTCCACGATCTGCTGCACCGGCGTGTAGGTCGGCTGGTCCATGCCGCACTCGTAGCTGGCCAGGCGCACCACGCAGGCGACCCACGGCATCCGCGCGGCCGCCTTGGCGCCCCACAGGATCTCGTTGGTGTTGCTGCTGTAAGAAGACGGCCACACGTCACGGATGTCGAAGGGCGACTTGATGTGGCCGGCCCGGATGTCCGGGCCGAAGGCCCACTGCATCAGGTCGTCGTCGATCGGGAAGTACTGCGCCCACAGCACCGGGTAGCCGTAGGCCTGCAGATCCACCTCGATCTCGTGGCCGATGCCCGGATCCATGTGGTAGGGCCGGGCCAGGACCATCAGGCACCCGCGGTTCTCGCGCGCGCACCACTCGAGGACTTCTCGGCCCTTGCGCCGCAGGCGCGCGTTGAACTCGGCCAGGGCGCGGTAGCCCGCCTCCACCGCCCCGGCCGTCTCCTCGGCGGTCAGCGCCGGGGATCACGCCGTCGAGCCCCTCCCAGAGCTGCTTGGGCACGAGCCGCGGCTCGTCGAGCGAGACGAACGGGGCGGCGTAGCGGATGCCCTGCTCGGCGAAGACGTCGCGCTCCTTCATGAAGCCGGCCTTGATGTTCTCGGGCGCGGCCATGACGCGCGGGCAGGTCAGCGTGCGCGCCACGTGGCCGGAGAGGAACGAGGGCAGGTTGTAGATCATCGGCGAGAAGAGGATGTCGAGCTTCTCGCGCTGGCCGAAGATCAGCTCGCCGTAGTGGCCGGCGATGCACTTGACCGGGTAGCAGCAGTCCACCGTGCCCCGGCCCTTGCCGAACTGCCGCCCCTGCTCCTCCGAGGTGTCGGAGGAGAAGACGAGCTGGCGCGCCTCGACCCCCAGCTCGCCGAAGAAGCCCACCCAGAACTGATGGGTGGACCAGAGGTTCAGGACGCGCGGAATCCCGATCCGGAGCTTAGCCCGCGACGGCCTCGGATCCGGCGCGGGAGCGGCGGAACGCGTCCTTCCGAACCATCTCGGCAACGTTAGGGTAGTCACGCTTGACCTCCTCCAGCTTCGCCTTCACCTCGCGCAGCTCGTTCACGTCCTCGACCAGCCCCTTCGGGCAGGAGTTGCCGCTGATGACGCGCTCCCAGCCCGCGGCCAGGGGCAGCTTGCTCCACGGCCGTCCCGTGGCGCCCGGGCAGCTGCACGTCGATGAAGGTGCGCGTGCAGTTGATCGGGCACCACTTGCAGACCGTGTCGGCCGCGGTCGTGCTCGTGTAGGTCGAGCGCCGCGATGGCCTCGAAGCCGCGGAAGCGGCTCGCGCGCCCGCCGCCCCCTTCGCGCCAGTCGGCCGCGCACAGCGCGGCGCCGATGGCGCCCGCCTCGCCCGAGTACGGATGCAGCACCACGTCGGCCTCCGGCACCTTGCCGCGGATGAAGTCCACCTGGGCCTTCACCACCGCCATGTTGCGATGGGTGCCGCCCTGCAGCACGAACTTGCGCCCCACCGCGCGGAGGTTCTGGAGCTGGCCGGCGTAGATCCAGACGTTGATCGGCAGCACCGCGGCCAGCGCGGCCATGATCTCCTCGGCGGCCCAGCCCTTGCGCTGCTGGTTGACGATGTCGGACTGGAGGAACACGCCGCAGCCCATCGCGAGCGTGCGGCATCGCCTTGGCCGCGAAGGCCTTCTCGGCGTAGGCCTCGAGCGGGATCGCGTAGCGCTCGGCCACGCCCTGCAGGAACGCGCCGTTGCCGGAGGAGCACTGCGAGTTCAGCCGGAAGTCGGCCACCGTGCCCTGGCGCAGGATCATGATCTTGACGTCGGTGCCGCCCACGTCGCAGATCACGTCGGCGTCGGGGTGGAAGTGCAGCGTGCCGGTGGCGTGGGCCACCGTCTCCACCACCGCCACGTCGGCGCCGACGATGTCCTTCAGAAGATCCTTGCCGTAGCCGGTGAGCGCGAGCCCGCCGACCTCGGTGTAGCCCGGCCTCGCGGACCTGGCGGAAGAGCGACTGGGCGTCCTCGATCGGGTTGCCCTTGGAGAGCGCGTAGCAGGTGAAGAGCAGCTCGCGCGCGGGCGAGAGCACGACCGCCTTGGCGGTGGTGCTGCCGAAGTCGCAGCCGACCAGCACCGGGCCCGCCAGCTCCGCCGCGGCCCGCGCGGACGCGGAGCGCTTGAGGTCGAACTCGGCCACGAACGAGGTGAGATCCTCCGCGCAGGCCACGAGCGCGCGCGCCGCCCGCCTTGGCCTTCTCCTCCTGCTGGCCCTCCTCCACCCACCAGCGCAGCCGGTCGCGGCCCTCGTAGACCGCGACGCCGTCGGCCTCGCCCGCGCCGATCTCCACGCAGCCGAGACAGGCGTAGTAGAGCGCCTCCGCCGGCACCGTGATCAGCGAGGCCGGATCGCGCCCCTCGGGCAGCGCGAGCTTCCGCTGCTCCCACAGCTTGCCCAGGTGGTGCCGCCAGGCCTCCTGCAGCCCCTTGAAGAAGAGGTTCGGGCCGCCCAGCAGCAGCACCTCGGGCGCCGGGGTATTGCCCTTGGTCAGCGTGGCGAGGTTCTGGTACACCACCGCCTCGAAGAGGCTCGCGATGATCTCCTCGACCGGCACGCCGGTCTTCACGAGCGTGTTGGCGTCGGTCTCGGCGAAGATGCCGCACTTGCTGCTGACCTTGTGCAGGCTCATGCCCGCGTACGGCAGGGCCGCGAGCTGCTCGCTCGCCACCTGGAGCTTGCGCGCGGTCTTCTCGATGAACGTCCCGGTGCCGCCGCTGCACGCCGACTGCATGTAGACCTGCTTGGAGCGGCCGGTGCCGGTCGCGCGTGAAGAAGATCGTCTTCATGTCCTCGCCGCCGATCTCGGACACGAAGCGCACGTCCGGGTGCAGCCGCTCGACGCACGCGGCGACCGCCACCACTTCCTGGATCATCTTGGCGCCGACCAGCGGGCCCAGCAGGCCCGCGCCCGAGCCGGTGAAGAAGACGCGATCGCGGCCCGCCACGACCTGCGCCTCCTCCTCCATGCGCCCGAGGAACTCGAGCACCTTCTCCGCCTGGCGCGTGTTGTGCCGCTGGTAGTCCTGCCAGTGACGCACCTGCGCGCCCGACTCCTCGGTCACTCGCGCGACCGCTTTGACGCGTGGTGGAGCCGACGTCCATCCCGATGAGCTTCATTACCGCGCCTTCTGCGCCGACGTGCAGGACCAGGTTGGCGGCCTGGCCCGCGCAGCCCATGTGGGGCACGCGGTAGGTCGCGCGCTTCATCTTCGGGTGCGCGTCCAGGTAGGCGCGCACCTGCTCGAGCGTCATGCCGCTCCGCTCGAGCGCCTCGTCGAACTCGCGCTGGGCGCGCTTCTTGGCCTCGGTCAGGATCATCTGGCAGCGCGAGAGCGCGTGCACCTCGGCGTCGCCCTTGATCTCGAGCGGGGCGTAGAGCAGGTCGGGGATACTTGCCGAGCACGCCCGCCATCGCGCCGATGGACATCGTGTTGGGCATGCAGGAGTAGGGCGAGAGCTCGCAGATCATGTGGGCCTTCTTCTTCTGGTGCGCCCAGATCGCCTTGCCGACCAGCATGTCGCCCTCGCCGCCGTCCAGCCGGCTGTGGAAGTAGGGCGCGGCCAGCCGCCGCAGCTCGAGCTGATGCGGGATGGCCCGGGGCAGGTTGCCCATGGCCCGGCGGAGCCGGTCGACCACGCCCCGGTAGATCGCCTGCACGGCGCGACCCAGCGCCGAGCTTCAGCCGCGCGCCCTTCTCGATGCCCGAGTAGTCCTCGAAGCGCTGCAGGCCCAGGCGCAGCAGGTAGTCCATCCACACCGTGATGCCGGCCGGATAGACCTCGGCGCCTTCCGCCTCGAGCCAGCGGTGGATGTTGTAGTTGGGATCGCCCTCGACGGTCTGGAGGTAGAACTCGCCGGTGATCTTCACGGTCGGCTTCACCCGCAGCCGGTCGACCTCGATCGCGGCGAAATTCGTACGGATACGCTTCATGACGCGCACGAAGTAACCGGTGGTCAGGAACCAGCAGGACCGACTGCCACGGCCCGCGCGTGGGCCGGTTCCGGAACGCCTCGTAGAGCAGCTCCACCGACTCCTTGACCACCGCCTCGGTCTGGCCGGGCACGACTTCATACGGCCGCACCTGGTACTCGAGGTCCTGCACCAGGTCCGTGCAGAAGATCGCCCAGAGGCATCCCAGCGTGACCGGCAGGTTGAGATCGAGCCCGTCGCCCATCGCCGCCTTCTGGTCGAGCTGGTCCTGGGCGAGCAGGAACATGCGGAAGGCGTCGAGCCCGGAGTTGCGCAGGGCCAGCTCGTAGCTCTGGTGATACTGGCCGAAGCGGCAGGCCCCGCACGAGCCGGCCGTGAGATAGACGAACTTCTTGTTGACGTCCTCGGGGCTGGTCGCCTTCGCTTCCTTCTTGAGGAAGTTGACCAGGTTGCCGGTGGTGAAGCTGGTCGGGCAGCACTGGCCGATGTCGGCGACCTCGCGGCCGGTGAGGAGGTCGTCCCTGGTGGCCACGGGCAAGACCTGCGCCTTGTGCCCGCCGCTCTCCAGCACCGCCTGCAGGATCCGCTCGACGCGCCAGTGCAGGCCGCCGAAGAGGATCGTCACCGAATCACGCTCGGCGCGCGTGAAGGGGCGCGGGGTGTAGGCGCGGTAGTGGCCGGCCGCAGCTTGCGGATCACCTGGGCGCTCAGTGGTTGCCGTTGCCATTGGGTCCTCCTTGTGGCCCCGCGGGAGCGCCGGCGGGCCCCCCGGCGTGCCGGTCCATCCAGGACTCGAGGAGCTGCACCGTCTCGAAACCGGGCAGGCGCCGGATCGTCTCGTCCACCTTTCGCGCCGCGGCCAGCCCCTCCGGCCCGCCGAAGAGATAGGTGGCCAGGAAGCGCAGCTCGGCGTCGGGCTGGACCCCGCTGCCCACCGGGGCCCAGAACCGGTCCACCAGGAAGCGCGCGGTCCGCGCGACCCCGCGGCGCCGCAGGCGGAGCTCGGCCTGGCGGTAGTAGAAGAAGAAGTGCCGCGATTCGTCGAGCGCGATCCGCTCGAGCAGATCCGCGAGCACCGGGTGATCGGTGAGCGCGGCCAGGCGCCGATAGCCGGTGAGCGTGGTCAGCTCGTTGATCGCGCCCCAGGTCATGTGCACCGCGCAGAAGCTGGGCCAGGCCTTCGACACCATCGCGGTCGCCGCCGCCTCGATGCGCTTCGGCCAGGGCTCCTGCCCGCGGGGCAGCGGACGCTCGCCCACCGGCGTGCCGGCCGCTTGCAGGAAGCGCTGGAGGGCCAGGCCGTGGAAGGTCTCCTCGTAGACCCAGCAGGCCAGGAAGGTGGCGACGTCCGGGTCGTCGATGGCGCGGGTGGCCAGCAGGGCGCGCAGGTAGATGATGGTGTGGCTCTCGATGTCCTGCATGAAGCGCATGGTGCGGAGGGCCTCGGGAGGCACGGGATACCGTGGGACCGCGGCCCAGTCGATGGCCGCAAGGTCCACCGCCCTCGAGCGCCCGACGTAGGAGTCGATGTCGAAAGCAGGCATCGGTCGTCTCAAGTCATACGACACTGCCGGTAGTATTTCAATGCCCAAGCCCCCCCGACATGTTGATCCCTGCCTGAACTACGGCCGCGGCGGATCTACGGGGCCGGCGGTGCAGTGGGTCCGGACCAGGTCGGCCAGGCTGTCGCCCCGGGGGACCGGGTCGAGAGGCCCGACCACCGAGCGGTGGCGGATGACGCCCTCCCGGTCGACCAGGAAGATCCCCTGCTCCATGGCGGTCATGGCGTGGTGGTGCAGCCGGCGGACGAAGTTCCGGTTCATGACGTCGAGCCAGGCGCCCCGGAGCTGGGGCCCCGTGTCCCCATGGGTGAACGCGTACGAGAAGCTCACCACCGCCGAGCGGGTCGCCTCGAGGGCGCCCCGGTCGCCGAGCCCGTAGACCGCGAAGAGCCGCTTGTCGGGATCGCAGACGAAGGGGTAGGGCGTCGGGCTGTGGCCGAAGAAGATGCGGGCCGACTGCAGCAGGTTGGGGCCGACCTGGATGATCTCGGCGTCGGCGGCCTGGAGGAGCTCATAGCCCTCGCGCATGCCGTCCATGTAGACGCGACAGAACGGGCAGGTGAAGCCCCGGGAGAACCAGACCACGACGTTGCGGCGCCCGCGATACGCCGCGAGCTCCACGGGCTCGCCCTGCACCGAGGTCAAGCTGAAGAGCGGCGCCGGCTGGCCGACGGCCGGAGGCTCGGGAACGGACGCCACGGGCCCACGATAGCACGCGGCCCGCAAGGCCCCGACCAGATTGATTTATTGACGGAGCCGCCCCCGGCTCGCTACCCTCGCGGTAACCAGTGAACCCCATCAAGATCGTCTACGACTTCGCGTTTCCGGACGGGGGCTCCAAGGCCTACACCGTGGAGCTGGACCGCGCCACGCTGTCTTACCACCCCTCCGTGACCGAGCGGCCGCCCGCGTGGGCGCGGCTCGAGAACCACCAATGCGGGCATTGCCCGCTAGAACCGGCCGAGCACCCCTACTGCCCGGTGGCCACCAACCTGTCGAGCGTCGTGGAGTTCTTCAAGGACAAGGCCTCGGTGGCCGAGGCCACGGTCACGGTGACGACGGAGGAGCGGACCTACGTCAAGCAGCTCCCGCTGCAGCGGGGCATCTTCGGCATCTTCGGCCTCGTCATGGCCACCAGCTCATGCCCCTACATGGACTTCCTCAAGCCGATGGCCCGCTTCCACCTGCCGTTCTCCAGCGTGGAGGAGACCATCGTGCGGTCGGTCTCCCTGTACCTCCTGAAGCAGTACTTCGTGGCCAAGCGCGGGGGGGCGCCCGATCTCGGCCTCGAGCAGCTCGAGACGCACTACGAGAACATCCAGCAGGTGAACGACGGCATCCTCGCGCGCATCCAGGGCGTGGTCCAGAACGACGCAGACCTCAACGCCCTCATCATCCTTCAGAGCTTCGCCGACCTCCTCACCATGGCGATCTCGAAGGACCTCTCGAGGATCGAGCCCCTCTTCTTCCGCGAGCCCTAGCGGCCGTCTTTCTCCAGCACCTCCCGGATCTGCTCGACGGGCACCGCGATCTTCACCCCCGCCCGCTCCTCCTGCAGCAGCATGGCCACGCGCGAGTCCCGCTCGCTCCAGCCGCGGTTGATCGCCTCGGTCAGCTCCTCCAGCGCGAGATTGGCCATCCGCATCGGCACGCCCAGCTCCCGGCCGAGGGCGACGGCCAGCGAGACGTCCTTGTGGCTCAGCCGCAGGCTGAACGCGGGCGGGTCGAAGACGCCGGGCAGGAACTGGTCGGCCAGCCCGTCGAAGGTGCGCCGCCGGCCGCCCGCGCCCTGCCGCACCGCCTTCCAGAGCGTGAGCGCGTCCACCCCGCCCTTCACCCCCATCGTGAAGACCTCGGCCAGCGCGGTCTGCACCGCGTACCCCGCGCAGTTGTGCACCAGCTTGGCCACCGAGCCCGCCCCGATCGGCCCCACGTAGTAGGGCTGATCCCCGATGGCGTCCAGCACCGGCTTGAAGCGATCGTAGACCTCGCGGTCGCCGCCGATCCACAGCGCGAGCTTCCGCGACTTGGCGCCCTTGGGCCCGCCGCTCACCGGCGCGTCGAGCACGTGGATGCCCTTCTCCTTGAACGCGGGGTAGAGCCGGCGCATCAGCGCGGGTGAGTTCGTGCTCAGATCGAAGTAGGCCGCGCCCTTCTTCATGCCGTGGATCAGCCCGTCCGGCCCGAGGGCGACCTGCTCCACTTCCTTCGGCCCGGGGAGCGAGGTGAAGACGACCTCCACGCCCTCCGCCACCTGCCGCGGCGTGTCCTTCCAGGTCGCGCCCGCCTTCAGATGCGCCGCCGCCGCCTCGCGCCGCACGTCGCTCACCGAGAGCTCGTGCCCGCCCGCCTGGAGATTGGACGCCATGCTGGCGCCCATGGTGCCCAGCCCGATGAACCCGACCTTCATACCTTGTTCTCCTCGTAGACCTGTTTCACGATCTTGGCCGCCGACATCGCGCTGGGCCAGCCCGCGTAGAACGCCAGATGGGTGATGAGCTCGCCGATCTCCTCCTTGGTGACGCCGTTGGCGAGGGCCCGCTCGGTGTGGCCCTTGAGCTGATCGGGACGGTACATCGCCATCAGGGCCGCCACCGTGATGAGGCTCCGGTCGCGCTTGGAAAGACCGGGGCGCTCCCAGATGTCGGGATAGACCAGGGTCTCGGTCAGCTCGATGAGCCTGGGAGCGACCGTGCGAACCTCGTTGCGAGACGTCGATACCGCGGCGGCTAGGGTCATGCGGGCTCCTCCTCGTGAGAGCGGTCGTGCGTGTTCAAGTGGGCCTTCCGTGTCAACTGGGAAACGCGTAGAATCCTGCCACGGGAAAGGAGACTTGACCATGCCCAATGCGCCCTACCGCATCTACGCCGTGCGCTACGCCCACCGCACCTGCACCACCTCGGAGGCGTTCTACGGCGACTACCACAAGGGCCCCATGACGATGGACTACTTCGTGTGGGCGCTCACCAACGGCACCGAGACGGTGGTGGTGGACCTCGGCTTCACGGAAGACGTCGGCACGCGGCGGGGCCGCCAGTTCCTGCGCTGCCCGGGCAAGGGCCTGGCCGAGATCGGCGTGGAGGCGGCCTCGGTCAAGCACGTGATCCTGAGCCACTTCCACTACGACCACGTGGGCAACTACGCGCTCTTCCCCAACGCCACCTTCTACGTGCAGGACTCCGAGATGGCGTTCTACACCGGCCGCAACGCGGCCCTCCCCGCCTTCCGCCACTCGGTCGAGGTGGACGACGTGTGCGCGCTCATCCGCCTCAACTACGACAAGCGCATGCAGTTCGTGGACGGCTCACGCGAGATCGTGCCCGGCATCGCGGTGCACCACGTGGGCGGCCACACCGCGGGCATGCAGATCGTCTCGGTGGCGCACGCGCGGGGCCAGGCGGTGGTGGCCTCCGACGCCTCGCACTACTATCGCAACTTCGAGGAGCGCATCCCGTTCAACACCCTCCAGGATCTGCCACGCATGTACTCGGCCTTCGAGAAGATCCGCTCGCTGGCGTCGTCGGAGGACCTGGTGCTGCCCGGCCACGACCCGCTGGTGCTCGAGCGGCTCAAGAAGGTCGGTGACGGGATCGTGGAGATGTAGACCCCTCACCCTGCCCTCTCCCCAGAGGGGAGAGGGGGAGAGGAGGAGCGGCTTTTCTGACGCGTGGCGAAGGCGCGGGTGAACTCGGCGCCGAAGAGCACGATCTGGGCCGAGTAGTAGACCCAGGCGAGGATGAGGATGACCCAGCCCGCCGCGCCGTAGGCCGCCCCCACCTCGCTGGTGCCGAGGTACAGGCCGATCGCCAGCTTGCCGACGAAGAAGAGCCCGGCGGTGACGCCGGCGCCCACCCACACGTCGCGCCACCGGATCGCCGCGTCGGGCAGCAGCTTGAAGATCATCGCGAAGAGCAGGGTGTGCACCAGCATGGACCCGAGGAAGTCGGCCAGCTCGAGCATGCGGCCGATCGCGGGCATCCAGCCCCAGCCGTAGCGGCCGAAGGCGGCGCCCGCGGCGCTCAGCACCAGCGAGACGCTCAGCAGGAAGCCGGTGCCCAGCACCGCCGTGAACGACAGGAAGCGGGCCCGGACCATGTCCCAGATCCCGCTGTGGGTCTCGGCCTCCACCTCCCAGATCGTGTTCAGCGCCGACTGGAGCTGGCTGAACGCGCTGGTCGAGCCGAAGAGCAGGACCGCGAGCCCGATGAGGTGGCGAGCGCGCCGGCGTCCTGGCGGCCGGCGCTCTCGATCAGCGACTGGATCGCGGTGGCGCCTTCCTCTCCGACCAGGGTCCGGATCTGGCCGACGATCTCGCCCTGGGCCGCCTCCTCGCCGAACAGCGCGCCGGCCACCGCGATCGCGATGACCAGGATGGGGGCGAGCGAGAAGACCGTGTAGTAGGCGAGCGCGGCCCCGAGCGTCAGGCAGTCGTCGCGGTTCCACTTGATCGCGGCGCGCTTCACCAGCCCCCAGACAGGTCTCACGGTCCGGGGTACAGCAAGGCGCGTGCCGTCAGATCGGGCAGACGAGCTGACCGAGGCGCTCGGTCAGCTTCGGGTTCTCCCGGTAGTCCACCGGCACGTCCACGATGGACGGGCCCGGCCACGCGAGCGCCTCCGCGAGGACCGGGGCCAGGCCCCGCGCGGACTCCACCCGGAAGCCCTTGGCGCCGAAGGCCTGGGCCAGCGTCACGAAGTCCGGGTTGGTGAACTCCACGCCCGACTCGCGGCCGAGGCGCGTCTGCTGCTTCCACTGGATGAGGTTGTAGCCGCCGTCGCGGAAGATCACGTTGACGATGGCGAGATTCAGGCGCTTGGCGGTCTCGAGCTCCTGGACGTTCATGAGGAACCCGCCGTCGCCGCTCACCGCCACCACCTTGCGGTCCGGGTGCACGAGCTTGGCCGCCACCGCCGCGGGCAGCGCGAAGCCCATCGCGGCGAGGCCGTTGGAGATGAGCACGCTGTTCGGCTCGTAGGCCGGGAAGGTGCGCGCGATCCACAGCTTGTGGCTGCCCACGTCCGAGATCAGGATGTCCTCGCGCCCCATCGCCCGCCGCAGGTCGCGCAGGATGCGCTGCGGCTTGATCGGGAAGGTATCGTCGTCCGCGCCCTCCGCGAGCTGCTCGAGGATGAAGCGCCGCAGCTCGCGATAGGGCGCGGGATCCTTCTGCCCCTTCACGAGCCCGTTGAGCAGCTCGAGCGCCTCGCGCACGTCCGCCACCACCTCGACCGCCGGCTGATAGTGGCTGTCCACCTCGGCGGGGGTGAAGTCGATGTGGATGATGTGCTTCTTGCGCTCCGGGTTCCAGAACTTGGGCGCGTACTCGACCACGTCGTAGCCCACCGCGATGATCAGGTCCGCCTTCTCGAAGCCGCAGGAGATGTAGTCGCGCGCCTGCAGCCCGGCGGTGAGCAGCGCGAGGGGATCGTCGTACGGCATGCACCCCTTCGCCATGAAGGTGTTGACCACCGGGATGCCGTGGGCGCGGGAGAAGTCGCGCAGCTCCTTGGAGGCGCCGCCGCGGATCACTCCGTTGCCCGCGAAGATGAGCGGGAACGACGCGGCCTCGATGAGCTGCGCGGCCGACCGCAGCGCCGGACCGTCCGGCGACGGGCGCCGCGGCCGCTCGGGCGAGAGCGGCTCGCCCTCGGCCATCTCCTCCGCCACGTCCTCCGGCACCTCGATGTGGCAGGCGCCCGGCTTCTCGGCCTCCGCCACCTTGAAGGCCTTGCGGATGACCTCGGGGATCACCACCGGCATCTCGGTGCGCGTGTTCCACTTGGTGAGCGGGCGCATGAGCTCGACGATGTCCACGTACTGGTGCGACTCCTTGTGGACGCGGTCGCGGCCCGCCTGCCCGGTGATCGCCACGAGGGGCGCGTGGTCGAGGTTGGCGTCGGCCACCCCGGTGGCCAGGTTGGTGGCGCCGGGGCCCAGCGTGGCGAGGCAGACGCCCGCGCGGCCGGTGAGCCGCCCGTAGGCATCGGCCATGAACGCGGCGCCCTGCTCGTGCCGGGTGGGGATGAAGCGCACGCTCGAGTCGATCATGGAGTCCACGATGTCGAGGATCTCCTCGCCGGGGACCCCGAACACGTACTTGACGCCCTCGTTCTCGAGACACCGGGCGATCAGCTCGGATGCTTTCATCGGCCACCTCCACTCGCAGTCTACGCCCGGGCATCGCTTGCCGCGCGTCCTTGTCGGGCGCACGATGATGAGACAGGAGGACGTCATGAGCGTTCAATCCGTCAATCCGGCCACCGGCGAGATCCTCGAGACGATCGAGGAGATGTCGAAGACCCAGATCGAGCAGGCCCTGGCGCGGACGCACGCCGCCTTCCTCGAATGGCGCACCCGGCCGTTCGCCGATCGGGCCCGGCTGATGCGGGCCGCCGCCAGGGAGCTCCGCGCGAACAAGGCGGAATACGCCATGACCATGACCCGGGAGATGGGCAAGCCCATCACCCAGGCGGAAGCCGAGGTGGAGAAGAGCGCGGGCACCTGCGACTACTACGCCGAGCACGCGGAGGCGTTCCTGGCCGCAGCAGCCGCGGGAGACCGACGCGACCCGGAGCTATGTCCGCTTCGACCCGCTCGGGGTGGTGCTGGCCGTGATGCCGTGGAACTTCCCCTACTGGCAGGTCTTCCGTTTCGCGGCGCCGGCCCTCATGGCGGGCAACGGCGGCATCCTCAAGCACGCCTCGAACGTTCCGCGCTGCGCGCTCCAGATCGAGCAGGTGTTCCGCCGCGCCGGCTTCCCCGAGGGGCTCTTCCAGACCGTGCTCACGAACGCGGCGGGCGTGAAGGAGATCATCGCCGACCCGCGCATCGTCGCGGCCACGCTCACCGGCAGCGAGCGCGCGGGCATGGCGGTCGCCGAGCAGGCGGGCCGCATGCTGAAGAAGACGGTGCTCGAGCTGGGCGGGAGCGATCCCTTCATCGTGCTGGCCGACGCCGATGTGGACGCGGCGGCCCGAGCGGCGGCGGACGCGCGCCTGATCAACAGCGGCCAGAGCTGCATCGCGGCCAAGCGCTTCATCGTGGTGGAGCCGGTGGTGGACCGGTTCCTCGAGCGCTTCAAGTCGGAGCTGGGCGCGCGGCGCATGGGCGATCCGACGTCCCGCGACACGCAGGTCGGGCCCCAGGCGCGCGTGGACCTGCGCGACGAGCTCCACAAGCAGGTCACCGAGTCCATCAAGCGCGGGGCCCGGCGGATGCTGGGCGCCGAGGTGCCCGCGGGCAAGGGCGCCTTCTACCCGCCGACGCTGCTGGCCGCGGTGGACAAGGGCATGCCCGCCTTCGACGAGGAGACCTTCGGCCCGGTGGCCGCGGTGATCGCGGCCAAGGACGAGACCGACGCGATCCGCCTCGCCAACGACTCCCCCTACGGCCTGGGCGCCGCGCTGTGGACGGCCGATCGCGCCCGCGCCGAGCGCCTCGCCGTGCAGATCGAGGCGGGCGCGATCTTCGTCAACGGGATCGTGAAGTCCGACCCGCGCCTGCCCTTCGGCGGCATCAAGCGCTCCGGCTACGGCCGCGAGCTCTCCGAATACGGCATCCGCGAGTTCGTGAATATCAAGGCGGTGTGGATCGCGTAGGTCAGTTCCGCGCGGAGGGCTATCGGGTCGGAGCTACCGGGTAGGTCTTACCACCGGATAGCTTCTCTGTTGAAATGCGGGGGCCCAGAAATGGCCCCCGCACTCCCCCCGTCCGCGGACGTCCGTGTCCGGCGGACGCTCCCCGTGGCTTCAGCGTCTAGCCCGCGTCTCTTCACTCGCCGTCGAGGGCTTCGGGCATTCTGCGCAGCAGGCGCCCGTGAAAATACGTGAGCGCGCCGACCATCGACACGAACCCCAGGACATGCCCGGCGAGGAAGATCGCCGGCGTCACCGCCTGGCCGAGCCAGAGCGAGAGCACGTAGACCATCGCGAGAAATACCACCGCGAGGCAGCAGCCGAAGATGAAGATCAGCGCGAGGACGCGCTTCTCGCGCTCGGCGAGCGCGAAGAGCCCCGCCACCCCGACCCCCAGGGCCACGAAGCCGGCCAGGTGCAGCGCGGTGTAACTCACCACCAGGCGCGCGGTGGGCGTCACCGCGTCCGCGTGGCGCGCGCCGTCGAAGAGCGCGGCCCCCAGGAGCGCGGGGGTCCGGAGCGGCACGCCCGCGGCCAGATCCACGATGAAGAACCACAGCATCACGATCGCGGCTCCGATGAGCCCCACCGTGATGCCCTCGCGCAGCGCGTGAGCTGATCGCCGCGACACGCGCGGCCTCGTCCCATACCGCATCGTCGCCTCACTCATTGTCGTGTCCTCCCGTCTGTCTCGGACTGCACATTCGGGACCAGGGAAATGGCGTGTCTCGGGCGTCTCCCGCGCCGGAAGAAACTACGCGGCACTCTTTACCGGACCGAGCCGGCGCCTTGCCCGCGCGAGCGCCGATCGGCGTGCATCTTCGTGGCTTTACCCCGTGGCATACCGCTTGCTCCCCTTCCACCGCGTCAGGTAGCCAGAGCAATCACGAAGCGCACAGGAGGACACCATGACTCGCAAGTCGAAGACGACCGGGGAGCCGCGCATCGGGCGGAAGGATCTTCAGGATCCGGACCGCGACGTGCGCAGCCCGCGGAAGGGGAACGTGGAGCCCGATGGCGAGCGCAGTGACCGGGATGCCGGGGCGGGGCGGCCCGTGCAGCTCGACGAGGAAGGGCGCTCGCGTCCGAGCGACGACGCCCCGGTAGCGAAGTAAGAAGCAACCAAACCCGTTTCAAGGAGGAAGCAACCATGCGGTACGGCAAGACGATGACGACGGCCACGATTCTCACCGCGCTTCTCGCGGCGGCTCCGCTCACCGCGGGCGCGCAGAGCAAGATGGAAGAGACCAAGGACAAGGCCAAGGTCATGACCCAGGACGCGAAGACCGCGGTCAGCGACACCTGGATCACCTCCAAGACCAAGATCGCCCTCTACGCGGACGAGCGCGTGAAGGGCACGCAGATCAGCGTCGATACCATGAAGGGCGGCGTCGTGCATCTGCGCGGCAAGGTCGACTCCGCCGAGGCCAAGTCGGCGGCCGGCGAGATCGCCAAGGGCATCGAGGGCGCGCAGTCGGTGAAGAACGACCTCCAGGTCGTGGCCCCGGGCAGCCGCAAGATGGTGGACGCCAAGGACGAGGACATCACCAAGGCGGTGGAGAACCGCTTCTCCCGCGACGCCCAGCTCAAGAAGGTGGACGTGCGCATCGACGCGGGCGTGGCGACGCTGACCGGAGAGGTGCCGAGCATCATGGTGGCGGCCAAGGCCTCCGAAGTGGCCCGCAACACGGCCGGCGTGAAGTGGGTCAAGAACGAGCTGACGGTTCGCCAGGCCGGCAAGTAAGCAAAGCTCCTCAGAGACCGCGGCACGGAGCAACCGACATGGCCAAGCCGAGAGGCAAGGGCAGCCGCAAGGTCAAGAAGGTGATGGGCGAGTACAAGCGGGGCACGCTCCGCTCGTCCTCGGGAGGGAAAGTTCGCAAGCGCAAGCAGGCCGTCGCCATCGCGCTGAGCGAGGCTCGCGAAGCGGGAGCCCGCATTCCGCGACGACGGCGGACATCCCGGGCCCGCTGACGCGGCCGGGAAGATCCGGCGCGAGCGCGTCGGAAAACAGAAAGGAGCACGACGACATGGGCACGACGGAGAAGCAGGGACAGCAGGGCCAGCCGCCGGCCAGCCCGGTCACGATCGGGACAAGGACCGTCAGGGCCAGCAGCAGCAGGAACCGGGCCGCAACCCGCAGCCGGGTGGCGGTCAGGGCGAGCGCAGCCGCTAGGTCGTCGCCTCGAGGGCGGGCGGCGGGGAATGATCCCCGTCGCCCGCCGGGCAACAAGAGAACACGCCACGGAATCGACGAGAAGAGGAGGACGCGCGGTGTCACTGATCCTGATCATCATCCTGGTACTCATCCTGGTCGGGAGCTTGCCGACGTGGGGCTACAGCTCGGGCTGGGGCCCTTACCCGAGCGGGGGCGTCGGGCTCGTGCTCTTGATCCTCATCATCCTCATGCTGACGGGTCGGCTCTGACATGAACGCGTACGCGGCATCGGGACGGATCGCGGCGGCGGTGGTCCTCGCCATGGGCGGCCTCGGACTGGGGCTCCTCCTGCTGGGCGGCCGTCGCTCCGATCCGCTCCCGGTGGCGCGCTGTCCGATACACGGCATCGCCTACGATGCCGAACTCGAGGTGTGTCCCGACTGCGCCAAGACGGACGCGGCGGGAAGAAAGGGAGGCACGCGATGAACGGGATGCCGGCGCTGTACTGTCGGACGTGCAACACCTTTCGGGAGGTCGAAGACTGGCGCGAGCGGGGCGAGGCCCTCGTGATCGCGCTCGGTCCCTGCGGGCACGAGATCCGGCGGAGCGCCGGAGTCGAGTGGCCCATCCACAACGTAGCGGCGTGAGAAGGAGAGCATCATGCTGAGTCGATTCCTGCTGGGAGCCATCGTGGGCGGCATCGCGGTCTACGTGTGGGGCGACGGATCTGCGGCGCCTCGCCAACACCAAGGGCCGGACCGCGCGCGCTGGTGGCGGCCGATACGCTCCAGTCGGTCCAGTCCACCGCCGAGGAGCATCTTCGACTCCGCGAAGGATCAGGTCACCTCGACGCTCCAGGTCGGGTCAGGACGCGGTCCGGCCCACGCGAACCCCCGGGAGCGGCGATGAGCGCGCGGCGGTCGGTCGGAGGGGCGCTCCTGGCGGCCCTGCTCGGCGGCTGCGCCGTCGAGACCACCTCGGCGCCGCCCTCGAGCGGACGGACCGACGCGGCCCTCGCCGGCCCGCCCCGACCACCGCCAAGAAGACGGTCGACCCGGCCCAGGTCGAACGGCTGAAGAAGGTGATGGTCCCGCTGCTGGCCGTCATGAACAAGCCGAAGGCGACCGGGTCAGGTCAAGGTCGGCATCATCGACGACCCGGCGATCAACGCGGCCAACGCGGGCAACGGTGAGTTCTACGTCACGACCGGTCTCCTGCAGAAGGCCAACGACGACCAGCTCCTGGCGGTGATGGCGCACGAGGTCGCGCACGACGACCTGGGACACGTGGCGAAAGCCCAGGCGCTCGGCACCGGGATCGGGATCGGCGCGGTCATCCTCGACCAGATCATTCCGGGCGCAGGCCAGCGTCGTGCCGATCGCGGGCGCGCTCGATCCACGCGCAAGCTACAGCCGCAACGAGGAGTACGAGGCCGACCGCCACGGCGTCGAGCTGCTCAAGCGGATCGGTCGCAGCCGAAGGACGTCATGATCAACACCCTCACGTGGCTGATGAGCGCGGAACGGGACGGAGGGGGCGGCGGCTTCCTCAGCACCCACCCCGCGACGGAGATCGGATCGAAGTTCTCCGCAAGCTGTGAGCCCGGCCGCCGGCGGGCAGCCCTCGCCGGACTCTTCGCCGCCTGTCTTCTTCTGCTGGGGCTGGCCGGCTGCAACCACGTCCAGCCCCACCTCAAGATCCCCGAGCTGCGGATCGCGGAGCCCGCGCTCCGGCCACCCTCGTCGGTTACACCGGCGCGGCGGTCGTAGCCGGGCAACCGGGTCGACGTCCTCCTGAACGGGGAGGAGATCTTCCCGGCCAAGCTCACGGTGATCCGGGGCCGCGCGCAAGACCATCACCTACGCGCAGTACGTGTTCGAGGAGGGTGAGCCCGCCGCGGACACCGCCCAGGCGCTCGCGGAGCGCTGCCGGGCGGGCGTCAAGGTGCACGTGCTGCTCGACGCGGTCGGCTCGCTGCTGATGCCGTCGCAGTACCGCCACTGGATGACCGAGGCCGGCTGCGAGGTGGCTGTCTACCGGCCGCTGACCCCGTGGACGATCGATCGGGTCAACTACCGGAACCATCGACGCATCCTCGTCGCGGACGGGCGAGTGGGTATCACCGGAGGCTCGGGCACGAGCGGCAAGTGGAGCGGCGACGGCAAGCAGGAAGGCCAGTGGCGCGACACCGACATGCGGGTCGAGGGCCCGGTGGTGAGCAGCTCCAGGGTGCGTTCGCGGAGAACTGGCTCGAGGCGACCGGGAGCGTGCTCTGGGGGGGCCGACTACTTCCCCGGCCGCTGCGACGCCAGGGCGCGGTCGAGTCGCAGATCGTGCGCAGCTCGCCCGCGGGCGGCAGCGTGGCGATGTACACCATGTTCCTGCTCGCGATGGCCTCGGCACGCCGGTCGATCTACATCACCAATCCGTACTTCGTGCCCGACGACAAGATGATCGAGACGCTGGTGCAGGCCCGCCGGCGCGGCGTGCGCGTCGTCCTGCTCCTGCCCGGAGCGATCGACCACAATCTCGTCCGGCAGGCGAGCCGGGCCAGCTCGGCCGGCTGCTCCTGGCAGGCGTCGAGATCCACGAGTACCGGGCGGCGCTGCTGCATTCCAAGACCATGGTGATCGACTCGATCTGGGCCACCGTGGGCAGCACCAACCTCGACCGTCGCTCGTTCGAGCTGAACGAGGAGCTGAACCTGGTCGTCTACGACGGGGGCATCGCGCGCCGGCTCGAGCGCGTCTTCGAGAAGGATCTCGGACGAGTCCCGCCAGGTCACCTACGAGGAATGGAGGAACCGCGGGACTCATCGACCGCATCCTCGAGATCCTCTCGCTCCCGGTCCGGGTCAGCTCTGATCGCGGACGCCGATTGACGGCCGGACGCTAGCGCTGAAGGTATGCATCGCCGCGTGCCATCGCTCCTACTCGTCGTCGTCCTGACCCTGATCGCCGGCGATGGATTTCCGCCGCCTTCGGGCCCGCGGCGTCGAGCGCCGAGACGCCGGTTCCCCACGTCGCGCCCGGCTTCTTCGATCCCGCGAAGCGGGCGGGCAGCGCCTACAAGAACGTCGACCCGGAGTACCGGCGCGCGTCCTACTGGGCGCGCCTGCACTCGCTGGTGATGGGCGCCACCTGGCTCGTCTCGGAGAGTCGCGTCGCGGCGCTCCCGCTCGGCACGCCCGACTGGGCCGCCCTGCGCGACCGCGCGCACGCCCCGACCGTGACCTGGATCGGCCACTCCACCGTGCTGGTCCAGCTCGACGGGGTCACCTTCCTGACCGATCCGAACTGGGCCGAGCGCAGCGGCCCCTTCAGCGGCTTCATCGGCGTGCGCCGCTACACGCCGCCCGGCATCGCGTTCGACGACCTGCCGCCCATCGACTTCGTCCTGATCTCGCACGATCACTACGATCATCTCGACGAGCCCACCGTGCGCCGCCTCGCCCGGAAGTTCGACCCGCTCTTCGTCGTGCCCCTCGGCATCAAGGCGTGGCTCGCCGATCGCGGCATCACCAACGCGGTGGAGCTCGACTGGGGCGAATCGGTCACGGTCAAGGGACTGACGGTGGTGTGCACACCCGCCCAGCACGGCGGCGGCCGCACCGTCATCGACCAGGGCCGTCGCCTCTGGTCCTCGTGGGCGGTGCTGGGCTCGAAGCGCTTCTACTTCGGCGGCGACACGGGATACTTTCGCCACTTCACGGAAACGGGGAACCGGCTCGGCCCGTTCGACCTGGCCGCGCTGCCGATCGGATCCTACACCCCGCGCGACATCGCCAAGCCCGTGCACATGTCGCCGGAGGAGGCGCTGCAGGCCACGCTGGACCTGCGCGCCTCCCACCTGCTCGGCGTGCACTGGGGCACGTTCGCCCTCGCTCGCGAGCCCTACGACGAGCCGCCGACCCGGATGCGCGCCGAGATCGAGCGGCGCGGGATCGACCCCGCCACCGCCTGGATCCTCAAGCCCGGCGAAACCCGGACCTGGTAGATCTACAGCCAGTAGTACGGAAACCGGTAGTAATCGTGCAGCCGCGTCTCGTACTCGCGGCTCCAATCGGCGTCCGGCTTGTACTCGGGCGCTTCCTGGATCCGCTTCTTCTCGATGTTCATCACCACCGTCTCGCGCTCGGGGGCGACGCTGCTGATCCAGGCGGTCGAGAGCACCACCTTCTTGCCCGGGCAGCCAGTTACCGGTGTCGATGACGAGGTAGCGCAGCTTCATCTCCTGGTCATCCACGATGAGATCGCTGACGCTGCCGATCTCCCCGTCGGTGGCGAGGATCCGGTAGTTGAGCACGTTCTTGATCGGTCGCAGCATGGGACGCTCCTTTCGAGGCGATTTGATTCGTGGTCGAAGTGAGCAACAAGCATGCCGCGAGCTATGCGCGATCGATATGGCGTTTCCGCTCGGTGGGGCCCCGCCAGAACCGCGCGGTTGGAACGAACTACCCGGTAGTATCGATGACCTGGCGCACGTGGGACGCGTCGCTCGTCTCGGCAAAGCGACCGTCGCGGTACGCGCCGAGCGCTCCGCGCCAGAACCTGATCGCGGGCGCGTTGCGCGGGAGCTCGAAGATCTCCCATTTCCCGCGGAACCGGTCGAAGAGCGCGAACACCGCCCGCCGTCCGATCCCGCGGCCGCGCGCCGCCCGCAGCACGAAGAACTCCGACATCCGGAAGTCCATCCCCGGCTGCATGTGGGGAGACGGGGCCTGGTTGACCAGCGCGAAGCCGACACGACGGCCGGCCTCCACGATGATCAGCGGGTGATCCGGGTCCTCCTTGAGCCAGCCCGGCAGATGATCCGGACTCCAGAGACCGCGCTCGTCCAGGGTGTAGTAGGTGCTGTCGAAGGCGGAGAGGTCGTGGAGATAGACCGGGTAGACGTTGATCAGCCACTCCCGATCGACCAGCGAGCGACGCGCATCGCGCAGCTCGATGCTCATCGCCCCGCGGGGACCGCCCCTACCGGGGCGGGTTCGAGTCGTCCACGTCCCGCGCGCCCACGGTGCGGTTGCGGAACTCGGCCGGCACATCCCGGCCCGCGTCCGTGAACGCGCGGCGCACCGCCTCGACGTTGGGGCTGAAGATGGTCTTGCGGTTGCTCCGCGCCCACTCGTTGGACTCGCGGATGGGGCCGAGCGAGCCCTGGAAGCGCGGCATCACGTAGCGCGCGAACAGCTCGTAGCTCTTGAGGGTCTGCTCGCGGTTGGCCCACTCGTGGGCGCGGAAGAGGACGCCGCCGAAGCCGCCCGCACTCAGCGTCTCCAGCCGCTCGATGCCGCGGATCACGGTGTCGGGCGTGCCGACCAGCGTGGTGCCCATCTTGACCCCTTCGCGGAGCGGATCGTCGGCGCGGCCGGGCGGCCGGCCGAGCGTGTCCTCGAAGTAGGTGATGGTCTCGTGGCGCTCGCCCCGGGACACCTCCCGGAGCGCCAGCTCGTCGTCGTCGGAGACGTGCACGTTGACCACGAGCCGCCAGTTCTTCCGGTCCATGGTCTTGCCGTGCTTGGCCGCGGTCTCCTCGGCGATCTTCCACTGGTTGGAGAGCGCCTCCGGCCCGCCGGGCAAGCCCGCCCCGAGCGAGAGCACGCCGATGCCGTGCTTGCCCGCGGTCATCACTCCCGCCGGGGTGATCGTGCTGGCCACCGCGATCGGGAAGTGCGGATCGGTGTAGGGCGCGAGGTGCAGCCGGGCCTCGCGCAGCTCGAACCAGTCGGTCTTGAGCGTCACCGGCTCCTCGCACTTCAAGAGCTGCATGATCGCGTCGAGGGACTCGTCCATCCGCGCGCGCTGGGTCACCGGCTCGATCCCCATCATGTAGGCGTCGGAGACGAGGGCGCCGGGCCCGATGCCGAGCATGGCGCGGCCGCGCGTCATGTGGTCGAGCTGCACGAAGCGCTGGGCGACCATCAGCGGGTGGTGGTAGGGGAGGCTCGTGACCCCGGAGCCCAGCATGATGTGGCGCGTGCGCTCGGCCGCGGCGGCGATGAAGACCTCGGGCGAGGCGATCAGCTCCCAGCCCGCCGAGTGGTGCTCGCCGATCCACACCTCGTCGTAGCCGAGGTGGTCCATCCACTCGATCAGCTCCATGTCGCGGCTCATCGCGAGCGTGGGGTTCTCGCCGACCTTGTGGAAGGGCGCGAGGAAGATGCCGAACTTCATGCCTTTGTGAGCCAATGCCGCCTCCGTGGCCAGGGAATACCGCGTCGAGATACCGCTGAATGTAGCACGCCTTGAGTCGCGGGCGCAGCGGTGCTAGAAGAGGGCCCATGGATTTCACCTACACGCCCGAGCAGGAGCACTTCCGCGCCGAGATCCGCCGCTGGCTCGCCGCCAACCTCACCGACGATCTCCGCATCGAGGACCCGACCGACGAGCGGGTGGCCCCGGATCGCGCGACCTTCGAGCGCCGGCGCGACTGGCAGCGCCGCATGTACGCGGCGGGCTGGGTCGGGATCTCGTGGCCCAAGGACTACGGCGGGCGCGGCGCCACCCTGATGGAGCAGGTCATCTACGACGAGGAATGCTTCCGGGCGCGGGCGCCCGTGCTCCCCGGCTACTCCGGCATCGGCATGGCGGGTCCGACCATCATCGAGTGGGGCACCGAGGCGCAGAAGCAGCGCTACCTGCCGCGCATCCTGGGCGGCGACGACATCTGGTGCCAGGGCTACTCGGAGCCCGGCGCGGGCTCGGACCTGGCCGGCCTCAGCACCCGCGCCGACGACCGCGGCGACCACTTCGTCGTCAACGGGCAGAAGGTGTGGACGTCGGGCGCGCAGTACGCGGACTGGATCTATCTCCTCGTGCGCACCGATCCGAGCGCGCCCAAGCATCGCGGCATCAGCTATCTTCTGGTGGACATGAAGACGCCCGGCATCACGGTGCGCCCGCTCGTGCTGCTCAACGGCCACCGGCACTTCAACGAAGTGTTCTTCGTGGACGTGGCGGTGCCGAAGGCCAACCTGATCGGCCGGCAGAACGAGGGCTGGAAGCCCGCGATGACCACGCTCATGTACGAGCGCAAGGGCGGCGGCGGACGCGGCCACGAGGAGCAGCTCGCGCGGCTGCGCGCGCTGGCCATGACGGTGCCGCTCGACGGCCGGCCCGCGTGGGAGCACCCGGTGATCCGCCAGCGCTTCGCCCAGCTCCTGATCGACGCGCAGTGCCAGCGCTACACGCGCATGCGCAACCTGACCCGGCAGCTCCGCGGCGAGCCGCCCGGGCCCGAGGGCTCCATCCTGAAGCTCTTCGGCTCCGAGCTGGGCGTGCGCATCGCCGACTTCGCGGGCGAGCTGCTCGGCCCGCACGCGCTCGTGAACCGCGCCAGCCCGCAGGTGCCCGACGGCCCGCGCTGGTACAACCGCGTGCTGAGCGCACGGCAGTACACGATCGCGGGGGGCACCAGCGAGATCCAGCGCAACATCATCGGCGAGCGGGTCCTCGGGCTGCCAAAGGACTAGAGACCATGCCAGACAATCGGGAGCAGCAGGCGGAAGCGCTCATCGCCAAGATGAAGGCGGCGCGGGGCTACATGTACCCCGAGTGGGAGTTCGCGGCGCGGCAGGACCCCGAGTTCGTCGAGGCCTACAACCGCCTCTACGAGCTCTCCCTGGGCGAGGGCCAGCACGTCTCGGCCAAGGTGCGCGAGTTCGTGGCCATCGCGCTGCTCTGCTTCCGCGGCGGGGAGCGGGCCGGGCTGGTGGCGCACATGCGGCGGGCGATCCAGTTCGGCGCGACCCCCGCCGAGCTGTTCGAGGTGCTCGAGGCCTGCGTGGTGCCGGGCGGCGCGCCCACGTTCCACCGGGGGCTCGGCGCCCTCATGGAGGTCGTGGGCCCCGCCCCCCGCTGATCGCCTTGACAGGCCCCCGCCGGCGGGCCTAGAGTCCCGGACACGCTTGCCAGTTGGCCGCTTCTCGGAGGCCCGGATGGAATCGGCGCCCGATCACGAACGCTCCACTCGGTGCGCCGCGCGCGCAAACCCTCTCGCTATGCTCCTCGAGCAGTGAACCGTCCCCCACCTGTCCGCCTCGTCGCGGAGGAGGTCTCATGAGCACTCGACGCGAATTCCTGACCTCGACCCTCGTCGGCGGCGCGGCCGCCGCGGTAGCTCCCCGGCGCGCGAGCGCCGCGGTCAAGTCGATGACGGTCGTCCACGAGAGCTCGTTCATCAAGGGCTTCGACGACTTCTTCGTGAAGACGCTCTCCCCCGAGTACGAGAAGCTCACCGGCATCAAGGTCGGCTACGAGCCGGTGAGCGTGGGCAGCATGCTCACCCGGCTCACCACGATCGTCGAGACCAAGTCCGGCCCCGAGATCGTCGCCACCGGCGTCAACTGGCCCCACCTCTTCGACCAGGGCCTGCTCGACGTCACCGACGTGGCCAACGAGATCGGCAAGAAGCTCGGCCCCTGGCACGACAACATCCTCGACTCGGTGGTGGTGAACAAGAAGTGGAAGGCCCTGCCCTGGGGCAACATCGGCCAGCTCGAGTGCTACCGCACCGACTGGTTCAAGGAAGTGGGCGTGACCAAGTTCCCCGACACCTGGGAGGACCTCCTCACGGTCGGCCGCATGCTCAAGAAGAAGGGCCACCCCTTCGGCTTCGAGCTGGGCCACGGCTTCGGCGACAACCACGGCTGGATGTACCCGCTCCTCTGGTCGTACGGCGGCCGCGAGGTCGACAAGGACGGCAAGACCGTGCTGATCGACTCGGCCGAGACCGCCCAGGCGGTGGACTTCTGCCGGAGGTTCTACCAGGAGACGATGCTCGAGGACGTGCTCGGCTGGACCGACGTCAACAACAACAAGGCGTTCTTCGGCGAGCAGATCTCCTGCACCAACAACGCCATGTCCATCCTGATCGTGGCCAAGCGTGACTTCCCGGACATCGCCAAGGTCACCGACCACGGCCTCAATCCCCAGGGGCCGAAGGGCCGCTACCACCTCTACAACCCGCAGTCCCACGCGATCGCCTCGCACGCGCCCGACCCGGCCGCGGCCAAGGCCTTCCTGCGCTGGCTCTACGACGACAAGCAGCTCTCGCGCTGGCTCGTCGCGGGCGACGCCTACTACGCGCCGTTCCTGAACGGCTACGACAACCATCCGATGTGGAACGCGGATCCGCGCTACATGCCCTTCAAGGAATCGCTGAAGACCTCGCGGCTCCACGGGTGGCCCGGCCCTCCCGGCCACGCGATGTCGGAGAGCGTGGCGAAGTACGTGCTCTGCGACATGTTCGCCAAGGCCTGCCGGGGCGATTCGACGAAGGACGTCATCGCCACCGCGGCCGCGCAGCTCAAGCAGATCTACAAGGCGAAGTAGGCGATGGCGGTCCGGCCCGACCTGGTGGCCCGATCGGCCTCGGTCGTGGTCCGGCCGCGCCTGCTTCCACGGCGTGCTCGAGCGGGAAGGGGCGTTCAGCTGGATCATGCTGGCGCCGGGCGTCCTCTTCCTGCTCGCGTTCGTGGCCTATCCGCTCTTCTACGGCGTCTGGCTGAGCCTGCACGATCGGCCGGTCGCCAAGCCCGGCGTGTTCATCGGGCTCGGCAACTTCATCACCCTCGCCCACGACGCGGTGTTCTGGCAGGTGACCCGCAACACCTTCGTCTACACCATCGTCACCACGATCCTGAAGCTGCTGGGCGGCCTCGCGATGGCCCTCATCATCAACCAGCACTTCCGCGGCCGGAGTCTCGTCCGCGCCTTCCTGCTCCTGCCCTTCATCGTGCCGACCATCCTCAGCACGGTCGCCTGGATGTGGATCTTCGATCCCACCTTCAGCGTCATCAACTGGGTGCTCGTGCATACCGGCGTGGTCAGCAGCGGCTTCTCCTGGCTCGGCAACAAGACGCTCGCCATGGTGGCGATCATCATCGTCAACACCTGGCGCGGCATCCCCTTCTACGGCATCACCCTCCTGGCCGGGCTACAGACGATCTCGCCCGAGCTCTACGAGGCCGCCGCCATCGACGGCGCCTCGGTTCGACAGCGGTTTCTTCACGTGACGCTGCCGATCATCATGCCGATCCTGATCATCGTGACCATGTTCTCGGTGATCTTCACCTTCTCCGACTTCCAGATCGTCTACGCCCTCACCCACGGCGGGCCCGCCAATGCCACCCAGGTCTTCGTCACCTACGCCTTCGACCTCGGGATGTCGGGTGGACAGCTCGGCATGGGCGCGGCGGCGGCCCTCGCCATGCTTCCGGCCCTCGCGGTCATGATCGTGGCGCTCACGCTCTACCTGAGGCGCCAGACGTGATCGACGGGCGCGGCTGGGGCTCGCGGATCCTCCGGATCTACCTGCCGGTGCTGGTCTGCCTGGTGGTGATGCTGTTCCCGTTCTACTGGATGCTCATCGCGTCCATCAAGCCGAACCGGGAGCTCTACAACGCCAAGATCATGCCGCTGGTCGTCTACCAGCCGACGCTCAAGCACTACCACGACCTGCTCGCCGACACGAACTTCCTGCTGTGGACCTACAACACCATGCTGGTGGCGGTGATCACCACCGCGATCTCGCTGGTCCTCGGGCGCGATGATCGCCTACCCGCTCGCCCGCCTGAACTTCCCCGGCGCCGCGATCGTCGCCATCGGGGTCGCCGCGACCTACCTGGTGCCCCAGCCGCTCCTCTTCATCCCGATGGCCGACATCATCAACCGGCTCGACCTGGGGAACACGCTGAGCGCGGTGATGCTGACCTACCCCACCCTGCTGATCCCGTTCTGCGCGTGGCTGCTCATGGGCTACTTCAAGAGCGTGCCGCGCGAGCTCGAGGAAGCCGCGCGCATCGACGGAGCGAGCCGCTTCCAGGCCATGTGGCGCGTGGTGCTGCCGCTGACCACCCCGGGCCTGCTCTCCGCCGGGATCTTCGCCTTCACCCTGGCCCAGAACGAGTTCCTCTACGCGCTGATCTTCCTCGCCAAGAGCGAGGTGCGCACCGTGCCGGTGGGCGCGATCACCGAGCTGATCCGCGGGGACGTCTTCTACTGGGGGCAGCTCATGGCGGCGGCGCTGCTCGGCTCCATCCCGGTCGCGGTCATCTACTCCTTCTTCGTCGACTACTACGTGGCCGGGCTCACCGCGGGGTCCGTCAAGAGCTAGCGTCCCGCCCCTCCGGCCGGCGTAGCGGCGGCCGCCTTGACACGGCCGGGGCGCCCAGCCTAAAGTTCCGCACACGCCTCAACCGGCTGATATCCTTGGGGCACTGATCTGGCATCGCGCAGGAGCCAATGGCAATACACGCCACCTACAAGGGGAAATGCATGGCACAGCCCACACAGTCGAAGGCCACCCGTCGTAGCTTCCTGAAGCTGGCCGCCGCCGGGGCCGCCGGGGTCGCCGCAGGGCCCTGGGTCTCCCGCAATGCCCAGGCCAAGCCGGTATCCATCACGTTCGCGCGTGAGAGCTCCTACGTGAAGAACTTCGACGTGCACTTCCAGAACGTGATGGCGCCGGCCTACGAAAAGGCCACCGGCATCAAGATCGACTACCAGGTCCAGGCCGCGGGCGGCAGCGCGGTGCCCCAGCTCGTCTCCATGGTCGAGAACAAGGCCGGCGCCGACCTGGCCTGGGTGCAGCAGGAGTGGCTCTATCGCGATGCCCTGGTGGACGTGTCCGACATCGCCGAGGAAGTGGGCAAGCAGCAGGGCGGCTGGTACGACGAGATCAAGCGCCTGTCCGTGGACAAGGGGAAGTGGAAGTCCGTGCCCAACGGGAACATCGGCCAGCTGATGAACTACCGGAAGGACTGGTTCGACGAGGTCGGGGTCAAGAGCTTCCCCGAGACCTGGGACGAGTTCCTGGAAGCCGGCATCAAGCTCAAGGCCAAGGGCCATCCGTTCGGCATGTCCATGGGGCATGGATTCGCGGACAACTACTCCTGGCTCTACCCCCTGCTGTGGTCCTACGGGGTGACGGTCATGGACAAGGACGGCAAGAAGGTGGCGCTCGACACCAACGAGACCGCGAAGGCCGTGGAGTACGTCAAGCGGCTCTACAAGGAAGCGTGCATCGAAGACTGCCTCGGGTGGCTGGATCCGGCCAACAACAAGGCCTTCCTGACCAGCCAGATCTCGTGCACCAACAACGCCTACAGCATCATGGTCTCGGCCAAGCGCGACCTGCCCGAGATGGGCAAGGTGATCGAGCACGGCCTCAATCCCAAGGGCCCCACCGGCCAGCGCTACCACGCCCTCGTGCCCGTGACGCACGGCGTGTTCGCCCACAGCAAGGACCCCCAGGCGGCCAAGGATTTCCTCCGCTGGATGATGGACCCGAAGCAGTACCGGCCCTGGATCGCCTCGGGCGACATGTACTTCGCTCCGTATCTGCACGCCTTCGACAAGGTGCCCGAGTGGGACATCGAGCCGCGTGTCAAGCCGTTCCAGAAGGTGCTCGAGACAGGCAAGCTCACGTCCTGGCCGGCGCCCGCCAACCGCCAGCACGGCGAAGTGGTCAATCGCTGGATCGTGATCGACATGTTCACCAAGGCCTGCACGGGCACGCCGGTCAAGGCGGCCATCGCGGAGGCCGTGAAGCAGCTCAAGACCATCTACGGGTAGGGATGAGCAAGATTCTCGAGGTCTCGCGGGCGGGCGCGCTACCGGCGCCCGCCCGCCTGCCCTTCCGGCTGGCCGCGTTTCTCGAGCGCGAGTCCGTATTTTCCTGGCTCATGCTCACGCCACCCGTGCTGTTCCTGTTGCTGTTCCTGGGCTACCCGTTCGTCTACGGCGTGTACCTGAGCTTCTTCCACAAGGAGGTGGCCCGCGCCGCCACCTACGTCGGCTTCGACAACTTCGTCAAGCTCTACAACGACCCGATCTTCTGGCAATCGGTGCGGAACACGATCATCTTCACCGGGGTCGCGACCATCCTGAAGGCCTCCGGCGGGCTCGGCATGGCGCTCGTCATGAACCAGGACTTCCGGATGAAGGCCGCCACGCGCGCGATGCTCCTGCTCCCGTTCATCGTGCCCACGGTGCTCAGCACCGTGGCCTGGCAGTGGATCCTGGACCCCGGCATGGGCCTGTTCAACCGTCTGCTGGTGGTGAGCGGGCTGGCCACGACGGGGCCGTCCTGGCTCGGCAACCCGACGATGGCCATGATCTCCATCATCATGGTCAACACGTGGCGCGGTCTGCCCTTCTTCGGCATCTCGATCCTCGCGGGGCTGCAGACCATCCCCGTCGAGCTGCACGAGTCGGCGACCATCGACGGCGCGGGCACCTGGGGTCGCTTCCGGTACGTCACGCTGCCCTCGCTCCTGCCCGTGATCTTCATCGTGACCACGTTCTCGATCGTCATCACCTTCTTCGACTTCCAGCTCGTCTACGTGCTCACCGGCGGCGGGCCCGCCAACTCCACGCACCTCATGGCGACGTACGCCTACAGCCTGAGCATGGGCGCGGGCCAGATGGGGCTCGGCTCCGCGGTGGCGCTCAGCATGGTGCCGGTCCTGGGTCTCCTGCTGGTGCTCCTCACCTTCTACGTGCGCAAGGACTGAGCGCCAGAGAATGAGCGAATGGTCGGCGAGCTGACCTGGCGCAAGCGCCTCTTCGGCCTCTGGCTGCCGCTGGTGGGGTTCGTCGTGATCGCGCTGTTTCCGTTCACCTGGATGGCGGCCACGTCGCTCAAGACCAATGCCGAGCTGTACAACCCGAAGGCCAGCCCTCTGATGATCCAGCACCCATCGCTGGTGCACTACATCGACCTCCTCAAGGAGACCAACTTCCTGATGTGGGTCGGCAACACCATGCTGGTGGCCATGATCGCGACGTTCATCTCGCTCCTGCTCGGGAGCATGCTCGCCTACCCCCTGGCGCGCATGCGGTTTCGCGGCTCGGCGCTGCTGGCCATCACGGTGGCCATCACCTATCTGATCCCCCAGACGCTGCTCTTCGTGCCGATGGCCGATCTCATCGGCCGGCTGAAGCTCGGCAACACACTCACCGCCGTGATGCTGACCTATCCGACGCTGCTCGTGCCCTTCATCGCCTGGCTCCTGATGGGCTACTTCAAGACGGTACCGAAGGAGCTCGAAGAGCAGGCCATGATCGACGGCGCCAGCCGCTGGCGCGCCATGACGCGGATCATCCTGCCGCTCTGCCTGCCCGGCTTCCTCTCCGCCGGCATCTTCGCCTTCACGCTGTCGCAGAACGAGTTCCTCTACGCACTGCTCTTCCTCACCAAGTCGAGCGTGCGCACCGTGCCGGTCGGCGTGGTCGGCGAGCTGATCCGAGGCGACGCCTTCTACTGGGGCCAGCTCATGGCCGGGGCGCTCCTGGGCTCCATCCCCGTCGCCCTCATCTACTCGTTCTTCGTGAAGTACTACGTCGCCGGGCTCACCGCGGGGGCCGTCAAGGGCTGCGCCGCGGCCGGACCCGGGCGGGGTGGCGGGGGGTGGGGCTCTGACCACGACCCGCTTTCTCGCCTGCTCGCGGGAGGAGTTCCCAATCCGGGATGGCTCGGCTCCGGCGTTCGTTGGCGGGGAACGGGTCAGCCGCCCCACCCCCCGCCACCCCGCCCGCGTCCGGCCTCCCGCGTGGTTCTTCCACTCCTCCCTCTCCCCTCTGGGGAGAGGGCAGGGTGAGGGGCCGCTGTTCCGGCTACTTCACGCTTCCGGCGGTCAGGCCGCCGACCAGGTAGGGCTCGATCAGGGCGAAGAGGATGACGACTGGGACGATGGCGATCGTCGAGGCCGCGAAGAGCAGGTCCCAGTGCTGGACGTAGGCGGTGACGTAGGAGGTGATGCCGACGGTGAGGGGGCGCATGGAGGCGTCGGTCATCAGGGTCAGGGCGACGATGTATTCGTTCCAGGCGGCGATGAAGGCGAAGATGGCCGCGGTCACGATGCCGGGCGTCGCCACCGGGAGGATGATGCGGAAGAGGGTGCCCGCGGCTCCGCAGCCGTCGACGGCGGCGGCTTCCTCGATCTCGCGGGGGATGGAGGCGAAGAAGGCGCGGAGGATCCAGATCGCGAAGGCCAGGTTGAAGGCCGCGTTGACCGCGATGAGCGCGGCGTAGGTGTTGATCAGGCCGAGGTCGAAGAACTCGCGGTAGAGGCCGACGACCAGGGCGGTGGGCGCGAACATCTGGGTCACCAGGACCAGGAACAGGAAGGCGGCGCGGCCCGGGAAGCGGTGGCGCGCGGTGTGGTACGCGGCGGGCACCGCGGCCACCAGCACCAGCAGCGTGGACACGACGGCCACCACCAGCGAGACGGTGAGCCAGGACTGGAACTCCGGGTCGCGCAGCACCGTCCAGAAGTTCTGCGGCCGCCACTCGAGCGGCAGCAGGCGCGGCGGGCTGACGCGCAGCTCGGCCTCCGGCTTGAGCGCGGTGAGCAGCATCACCGCGTAGGGCGCCAGCAGCGCCGCGGCGAGCAGCCACCCCGCCGCGCTCAGGGCGAGCCGGCGGCTCAGACCGGCTCCTCCCGCCACCGCGCCACCCGCAGGTAGGCGACGACCGCGACCAGGATCAGCAGCACGTTGACCACGCCGAGCGCGGCGGCCAGGCCCACGTCGCGCAGCGCGCTCTTGAACGCGATCTTGTACATGAACGTGATCATGGTGTCGTGGGCGAAGCCGGGGTTACGGTCGTTGAGCGTCCACACGATCGGGAAGGAGTTGAACACGTAGATCAGGTTCAGCACCGCGGCCACCAGCAGCGCGGGCCGCAGCAGGGGCAGCGTGATCAGCCGGTAGCTGCGCCAGCCCGCCGCCCCGTCCACCCGCGCCGCCTCGTAGACCTCGCCCGGAATGGTCTGGAGCCCCGCGAGCAGGACGTAGGTCGTGAACGGCAGCGACACGAACACGCCCACCGCGATCATCGCGCCCATCACGGTGCGGTCGTCGCCGAGCCAGTCGAGCGGCGCCAGGCCCGCCGCGCCGGTCACGCGGTTGAGCAGGCCGAAGTAGTAGTCGTAGAGCCACACGAAGAGCTTCGAGGTCATGATGAGCGAGGCGGCCCACGGCACGATGAGCGCCCACCGCACCAGCCGGCGGCCCGGGAAGGATTCGTTCAGGAGCTGGGCCAGCCCGAGCGAGAGCGCGATCGTGATCGCCACCACCATCGCGACCCAGACCACGGTGTTCGCGGCCACCGCCGGCAGCGCCTCCTGCTCGAGCAGGCGCGTGTAGTTGCGCAGGCCCACCGCGCCCTGGTAGAGGCCGGTGATCGAGTAGCGGCCGAGGGAGGCGCGGACCAGCTCGACCGCGGGGTAGATCACCACCCCCGCGATCAGGAGGAGGCTCGGGCCGAGCCACAGGAGCGCCCGGCCCGCGCCCGGGCCCCGTGGGCGCGAGCCCGTCAGCGAGCGCTCTCCGCCGCGTTCTTCTGGAGGCGGTCGAGGACCTGCTTCGGGTCGCCGCCCGGCTGGACGGCCGCCCCGATGCTCTGCTGGACGTCGAGCTTCACCTTGTCCCAGGTGGGATCGGTGGTGGGCGCCAGGCGCGCGCTCGGCAGCGCGTCGAGGTACGGCTTGAGCTTCTCGTTGCCGCTCATGCGCTCGCGGCCCGACTTGGTCACGGGCAGGAAGCCCTCCGCGGTGATCCAGCGGGTGATCTGCTCGGGCTGGTAGTAGAGGTCGAGGAACTGGCGCACCGCCTCCTGGTTGCCCTTCTTCTTGAAGGCCATGAGGTAGTCCTCGACCCCGAGCGTCACCGGCGCCCCCACGTTGGTCGGCATCTGGGTGACGCCGTAGCTCACCTTCTTCTCGACGTCCAGCTGCGCGGCGAGCGGGCTGAAGCCCATCACCATGCCGACCTTGCCGTCCTTGAAGAGCTGGAACGCGCCGTCGGTGCGGTTGGTCTTGCCCGGGTTGATCTGGGTGACCTTGTGGGTATTGGCGAGCGCGGCGAGGAACTGGAGCGTCTGCACGTTCTTCTCGCTGTTGATGGCCCACGTCTCGCCGGCCTTCCAGTCGCCGCCGTTGTTCCACATCCAGATGGACCACTCGGCCTGCGCCTCCTCGGGCCCGAGCGGCAGCGCGTAGCCGATGGTCCCGCCCCCCAGCGCCTGCACCCGCTTCGCGGCCTGCACGAACTCGTCCCACGTGCGCGGCGGCGCGGCCACTCCCGGCTCGGGCGAGCAGGTCGCGGTTGTAGAAGAAGGCGCGCGCGCTGGCCAGGATCGGGAAGCCGTAGAGCTTGTCGCGATAGGTGCCGCCCCGCGCGAAGGCCTCGAGGAAATCGTCCCGCGTCTTCGGCGACAGGGCCTCGTCGCCCGTGTAGAGGAGGCCGTCCTTGGCGTAGCTCGAGAACGAGTTCAGGTTGAGCACGTCGGGCGGCTGGTTGTTCTGGATCATGGTGCTGACCTGCTGATCGATGGAGTTCCAGTCGATCACCTGCAGGTCCACCTTGACGCCGGTCTGCTTGGTGTACTGCTCGGCCAGGGCCTGCCAGAACGCGCGGGTGTGGTCGCGGCTGTACTCCGCGATGACCACCTTGATGGATTGGGGCTTGTCGCCGCCGCAGCCGCCCGGGACGAGCGCGGCCGCGCCGAGAAGGACGAGGGCCAGGAGACCGCGGCGCGTCATCGAGCCCATACTACAAAAGTCCGGCCGCTCGTGCATAGAATGGGGATGCCACACTACTCGCGGCCCCAATGGGAGGTCACCTCCATGTCAATGTCACGTGTCCTCATCGTGTGCACGCTCGGGCTCACCCTGGCGTCGTGCGCCTCCTCGTCCGGACCGGCGCGGCAGCGCAGCGAGTTCGAGGACGTTCCGGTTCCCGCCGGCCTCACCCTGGACCAGAGCCGGACCACCATCATCGAGTCGCCGACCGTGAAGGCGGCCCGCCTCTTCTACAAGAGCCGGATCAGGCCGGAGAGCCTCGCGCTCGCCTACCGGGCCTCGCTCGAGGCCAACGGCTGGCGCCACGTCTCCTCCACCACGTCGTCCTCCAAGGGCACGACCCAGGTCTACGAGAAGCAGGACAGCTCGCTGCAGATCATGATCTACGAGGGGTGGTACTACACGTGGACGGAAGTCTCCACCACGCGGATCGTCGGGCGGCCGACCGCCCCGAGCCGCTAGCCGCGCGGGAGAGCGCGCCGTCGTCATCCGGGCACTAGCGGCCGCGGTCGTCGCGCTGCTCCTGGCGGGCTGCGCGGCCACCCAGCCCGGCGTGGTCAAGCGCCCGCCGCCGCAGCCGCCGCGGCGGGCCGAGATCGCGCCGGTGGCGCCCACGCGCGCGCACGTCTGGGTGCCCGGCCAGTGGTCGTGGCATCACGAGCGCTACGTGTGGGTGCCGGGGCGCTGGGACGTGCCGCCCTCCCCGGGGCTCGTGTGGGTGCCGGGCGGCTGGATGCCGCGCGAGGGCGCGTTCGTGTGGGTGGAGGGGTACTGGCGCGCCCGGTAGAGGGGCGCGTCTCCCCTCACATCGAGGGGACGAACCCGGCCGACTCGGGGATCACGGCCAGAGCTCCTTGCCCTCGGCGGCGGGCAGCGAGAGGTTGAGACGGCGGGCGAGCGTCGTCGCGATGTCACGCATGTCGATGAGGCCGAGCGCCCGGCCGGCCGGCACGCCGGGCCCGACCACGAAGAAGGACGCGTGCAGGTCGGGCAGGTCCGGCAGATGGCCGTGCGTGCCCGCCATCGCCGCCTTGCCCACCAGCGGGCCGGTCAGGCTCGAGCCCGCGTGCCAGTCCGGCTTGAGCCCGACGAGGAACGCGGCGGTGGGGAATCCGCCCCGGGCGCGGAGCGCGGCCGCGTCCAGCACGCGGTCGATCCCGTGAGCGGGGTCGGCGGCCAGGCGGTCGAGCAGGGCGCGCACCGTCGCCAGGGTGGCCGCGTCACCCGGGTCTTTCAGCACCACCGCGATCGCGCCGCCGGCCGTCCACGGCATCGCCTTCCAGTCGGTGACCTTGCCGCCGCTCACCGTGACCAGCCCCGCGCGGCGGAGCTCGGCGTACAGGTTGAGCTCCATCGCGGTCTTGCCGAAGCCGTGGTCCGACACGATGGCGACGTGGGCGCCCCCCGGCGCCACCGTCTCCGCGGTGGTGCGCAGCGTGCCCACGAGGGTGTCGAGGCGCTCGAGCACCGCCATGGTCTCGGCGGTGAACGGCCCCGTGACGTGCTGCACGTGATCGAGCGCGATGAGGTGGAGCGTCATGAGATTCGGCCGCTTCTTCTCGAGGATGCGCGCCGCGTACCGCGCGCGCTGCTCGTCCGACTCCACGGTGAGCGCGCGCGGATAGGGACCCAGCTCCGGCTCGAGCTCGGCGAGCAGGCCCGGCGTGGACACCGCCCGCAGCAGCTTGGCGTCGTCGGGCGCGCCCGACCGCCAGAACTCGGGAATGTTCCAGGTCACGCGCGCGCCCACGCTGACCGGCCACTGCACGCTGGCGGTGCTGAGCCCGGCGCGGGCCGCCGCGTCCCAGAGGGTGGCCACCCGGATGTCCTCGCTGTACCAGTACCAGCCCTGCTGGTTCTCGCGCAGCGGGTCGAACGTGAGATTGGCGAAGATCCCGTGGGTGGCCGGCGACACGCCGGTGATGAGCGTCGTGTGGCTCGGATACGTGACGGTGGGGATCACGCCCACCACGCCCTGGGCGAAGGCGCCCTCTTTCAGGAAGCGGCGCAGGTTCGGGATCTTCGCGCCGTGCGCGTCGGCGGCGGTCACGTAGTCGGGCCGGAGCCCGTCGATCGAGATCATGAGCAGCAGGGGCGTCTGCACCGGCTGCTGAGCGGCCGCGGGGCCGGCCATGAGGACTGACACCGCGACCAGGAGCATCCGAAGTATCATGGCGAACACAGCATATAGCAGGAACCGGGAGACGGCCATGAACAGGCAGGCGACGGGCGTGGCGGGAGCGCTGCTGCTGATGACCACGGCGCTGGCGGGACCGGCGGACGCCCAGGACGCGGAGAAGATCGCGATGGCGCGGGTGCGGCTCACCACCGAGCCCGGCTTGACCCAGGGCTGCTCGCGCATCGGCCCCGTGCGCGACGATTCCGTCAAGGACCTGCGGCGCAAGATCGTGAAGATGGGCGGCAACACCGCGGTCATGGCCTTCGGCGGCACCGAGGACCTCTCCGTGATCTACGCCGAGGTGTTCCGCTGCGGCGACCCGCCCGCCGCCGCGCCGGGCACCGCGCCCGCGCGCATCCCGCTGCCCCCGGCCGGGCCGCCGCCGCCTCCGCCCCCGCCGCCCGCCCCGACCCGCTGACATGGCCTGGGATCCGGCGCAGTACCTGAAGTTCGCCGACCACCGGCTGCGGCCGGCGATCGACCTGCTGAACCGCGTCGCCCTGGAGCGCCCGGACGAGGTCTACGACCTGGGCGCCGGCGCGGGCAATGTCACGCGTCTCATCAAGGAGCGCTGGCCCGACGCGCGCGTCACCGGCGTGGACGACTCGCCGGCCATGCTGGCCAAGGCCGCCGCCACCGCTCCCGCGATCACCTGGCAGCAGGCGGACCTGGCCACCTGGGCGCCGGCGCGGCCGGCCGATCTCATCTACTCGAACGCCGCGCTCCACTGGCTCACCGGCCACGAGCGGCTGTTCCCCGCGCTGCTCGCGGCCCTGGCGCCCGCGGGGGTGCTGGCCGTCCAGATGCCGCGCAACTTCGGGGCGCCGTCGCACACGCTGATCTCGGAGGCCGCGCGCGGCGGGGCGTGGCGCGCGACGCTCGAGCCCCTGCTCCGGCCGGCGCCGGTGGCCGATCCCGACTTCTACTATGACGCCCTCGCGCCCCGCGCCGCGAACCTCGACATCTGGGAGACGGAGTACCTCCAGATCCTCGAGGGCGCCGATCCGGTCAAGGAGTGGACCAAGGGCACGTGGCTCAAGCCGCTGCTCGACGCGCTCGAGGAGCCGGAGCGAAGCCGCTTCGAGGCGCATTACGCTCAGCTGGTGGCCCGCGCCTACCCTCCGCGGGCGGACGGGCGCACGCTGTTTCCATTTCGGCGCCTCTTCATCGTGGCCCGGGCGCGCTGAGGAGGGCGGCATGAAGATCGACGCGATCGACGTCTACTGGATGAAGCTCCCGCTGGCCTTCGTGTGGAAGACGTCCTACGCCGACCAGTCCTTCACCGACACCATCCTGGTGCGCATGGAGGGCGGCGGCCACGAGGCCTGGGGCGAGAGCTGCCCGCCGTTCATCCCGGGCTACTCCGCCGAGCACACCCTCGCCGTCTTCCACACCCTGCGCGAGCACATGGTCCCGCGCATCATCGGCCAGGACATCGAGACCGCCCGGGACCTGCTCGACCGGCTGGCCTTCATCAAGGGCAACCAGTTCGCGCGGGCCGCGCTGGACATCGCCTGGTGGGTGCTGGACGCCAAGCGGCGCGGCCTGCCGCTGCATCGCGCGCTCGGGGGGACCGCGGACCGCGTGGCGGTGGGCGCCGACTTCGGGATCCAGGACTCGCTCGACGACCTGATGAAGAAGATCCAGGGGGCCATCGACGCCGGGCTTCCCGCGGGTCAAGCTCAAGTTCCGGCCCGGCTGGGATCTCTTCATGGTCGAGGCCGTCCGGTCGACGTTCCCCGACTTCACCTTTCACATCGACTGCAACGCGGCCTACACCCCCGCCGACACCGAGCTCTTCCGCAAGCTCGACCGGTTCCGGCTCGCCATGATCGAGCAGCCGCTGGCCGACGACGGCATGAGCCTGGTCAACCACGCGGATCTGCAGCAGCGGATCGGGACGCCGGTCTGCCTGGACGAGAGCGCCCAGAGCCTGGCCCACGTGCAGGCGGCCATCCGGCTGAAGAGCTGCCGGGTCGTGAACATCAAGATGGCGCGGGTGGGCGGGCTCACCGAGTCGCGCGAGATCGCCGCCCTGTGCGCCCAGCACGACATCCCCTGCTGGGTGGGCGGCATGCTGGAGAGCGCGATCGGCGGGGCCATCTGCGCCGAGCTGGCCACCCTGCCCAACTTCACCTACGCGGGCGACATCTTCCCGTCCTCGTACTTCTACACGAACGACCTCGGCAAGCCCGAGATCGTGCTGAGCGGCCGCGGCGAGGTCGCCACCTCGCGGGTGCCGGGCATCGCCCAGGCGCCCGACCCGGAGCTGCTCGAAGCGCTGGACCGCGGAGCACGCGGCGTTTCGCCCCGTCTCGACTCGGTAAGAACACCCGGATTTCCGACCGGACCGGCCCGCCCGGGCTGTGTTGTCGCCACCTTCGCGGAACCTCCCGCGTGGCATCTCGATTGCTATTCATGAGAGTGATGAGCTCTTCATCCGGCTGCCATCAAGCCGTCGCAGGTCGGGGCTACCGTCCAGATCACGGAGGCCGATCATGAACGTTCGCGAGAACGCAGCGAAGATCGCGACCCAGTTCGAAGGCCGCTGTACCTGCGCGGCCATGGACGGCGGCGTGGATTGCCCCTGGTGCCAGGTCTTCTACGACGTGCTCCAGGGCTACCCGGTCACGCCGCCCCCCGCGCGACGGGGCGACGCCCCCGCGCCGAGGCTCTCGCCCACCGCGGCCTGACCGGGCTCAGGTCAGTCGCTGGCGCGGCTGGCGGCTCGTCTGCAGGCTGCGCTGCAGGAACGGGATGAGCTTGTCCCACGCGTCGCGCGCGGGGCCTTCCCGGTAGGCGGCCGGATTCGTGAAGTTGGCAAACGCGTGCCCCGCGTCCGGGTAGCGGTGGAACTCATGAGCCTTGCGGTACTTGTCGAGCTGGGCGGAGATCCGGTCCACGTCCGCCGGCGAGGGATTGGCATCCTCCGCGCCGAAGAACCCCGCGATCGGACAGTGGATGTAGGGCGTCAGGTCGAACGGGGTCGGCCCGTTCCCCCACGCCTTCATGATGTTGCCGCCGTAGAAGACCGCCGCCGCCTTGAACACCGGCTTGGAGGCCGCCATCAGGTAGGCCACGCGCCCGCCCATGCAGAAGCCGATGATCCCGACGTCGCCGAGCTGCGTGTCCTTCAGCCGTCGCGCGTAGTTGACCGCGGCGTTGACGTCGGCGATCACCTCCGGATCCCGGAGCCGGCCGATGCGGGTCATCATGTCGCCGTCGTCGCGACATACCGGGCGCTCGTCTGGCGATGGTAGAGGTCGGGGGCGATGGCCAGGTAGCCCTGCTGGGCCAGGTTCTCCACCCGGTCCTCGACGAACTTGTCCACGCCGGGGCCGTGGTGGATGACGATCACCGCGGGGAAGGCCCGGCCGAGGCTCGGCATGCCGACGTAGAGACGCATCGGGGACCCGTCGACGGCCATCTGGTCCCACTGCGCCATGCCGCGTCTTCCTCCAAGTACGCTCGTGAGAGAAACGGCCCGGCGGCGGAACCGGTCAGCCGCCTGCCGGGCCTTGCTTTCTCGCGCGCAGGCTCATGCCTGCGGCATGTCCCGACCAAGGGCCGGGATCTGGGGTGCTCTAGCTGAGCTCGCGCGTCATCAGGCAGGTCCCACGCCCGACGACGCGCCGTACGAGCCGGGTGGCGTGTTCTCCATATCCTGACCTCCTTGGGGGTTCACCGCACGACGGTCGGCGGCGCCTCACCCTCCGTCGATTTCCAGAAGACCGCCGCGCGCGCTCGTTGTCAAGCGGGAGGAGGAGTAGACTTCGGTCATGCGCCGTCTCATCAGCCTCGCGCTGGTCGCCCTCGGCCTGCTCACGCTGGGTCCCGCGGGCGCCTGGGCCGACGACCGGACGGGCGGCGGCCCAGGCTCGATGTCCCGCCCGCATCACCGCCCGTCCCGGCCGATTGCCCGGCCGCATCCGTTCATCGGCTGCTGTCTGGGCGGGGGGTATCTCCCGCCGGCGCCGCCGGTGGTCGTGATCCCGCCGCCCCCGGTCTACGTGATCGTCCCGTCGCCGCCGAGCCTGGTCTACGTGCCGACGCCGCGAGTCGAGCCCGCGCCCGAGATCACGCTGCCGACCGGACGCTGGGCGCGCCACGGCAACGGCGTGGACTACCCCTACGTCTGGGTGTGGGCGGGCCCCGCCGCCACGCGCTGAGCGGCCCCTCGACGTCCGTGCCCTGACGGCCGTTCTCGCGACGACAGTTGCGCCGGACCGCACAAGGCGCATGTCGTGACCGGACGCGATGTTGGCAGGCGCTCCGCGCTGGCATACCGAATGCTCGGCTTCCGCGCGGGAGGAACGCCATGAACCTCTCTCGCCCGCGTCGGCCTCTACTGCGCCCTGTTCGCCCTGCTACTCGCCTGTAGCGGGAAGACCACCTACCAACACGTCTTCCAGCCCAGCTCGACCTCGCAGGTCGGGATGGTGACGGCTCAGGCCTGCAAGGGAGCTTCGGGCTCGGGCGGAGGCTTTGCTCGGGAGCTGCGGAATCAATCTGTACACCACGTGCCCGCCGGCCTGGACGCTCGAGGACCTCGCCGGGAAACCGCCCGAGGTCGGCTCGGACCGGATCCACGACCCCGGGACCGAGCCCGTGCCGTGCTGGAAGTGGGCGAGCACGGCGACGCGGGCCTACGTCAACTTCAACCTCACGATCGTTCCGCCGATCGAGAAGGTCGTCACGGCCAGGCTCGCCTGGGATCCGTGGTCGGCGCATCAGCACGGCGGGAGCCACTCCTCGAACCAGCCCGCCGACTGCTTCAGGCGACTCTTCGAGGCGACCGCCCCCTGGAGCACGTCGTCCGGCACGCCCGGCAATCTCCTCTCCGACGAGCTCGATCAGCCGCCGCTCGCCAAGGGCATCGCGACCGAGGATCTCCGGAAGGTGATCCAGAAGTGGGTGGACACCGGAACGGCCTTCGGGTTCTTCTTCGCGCCGTCCGCCTACGCCGAGAGCCTGCCGGGGAAGGAAAACATCCACTGCTCGACGATCCTCAAGTCCCTGCAGCTCGAGATCACCTACCAGCGCAAGGGCGAGACCTTCCCGTGAAGGCCTCGTGATCCCTCCGCCGGCTCAGCCGCGCACGACGTAGCCGTAGCGGCGGTTGCTGCGGCCCATCCCGCGGCGCTCGTACTCGGCCTGGAGCTCGGCGAGCCGGCTCGGCCCGGCCAGCTCCGCGTGGCGGTTGTAGCGGTAGAGGCGCGCGACGTTCTCCCCGAAGATCGCGGTCTTCACCGGGCCGTCGGCCGCGCCGAGTGGCGTGAAGCCGTGCTTCTTCTGCATGTCCTCCGGGATCTCGAGCCGGCGCAGCCCTTCGATCTGCCATTGCGGCGCGCCCGGTCCACACCGCGTCGGTCCCCCAGATGACGTGATCGGCGCCCATGCCGCGCACCAGCATGCCCATGAGCGCCGCGGTGAGCCGCGGCTGGGCCACCGTCGTCAGCGCGAAGAGCTGGCCGAGATCGGCGTAGACGTTGCTCACGCCGTACTTCCCGGGGATCTCGGCCAGGTCGGTCACCCACTCCACGCGGCCGGTCTGCTCGAACTGGGCCAGCGCGTCGGCGGGATCGCCGCCGCCCGCGAAGCGATAGGCCCCGTGGTAGATGATGAAGTTGAGCTGCGGCCAGTCCTTGGCCGCCTTGCCCACGTCGCGCACGTCGCAGTAGGCGCGCAGGGTCGGGAACCGCTGGTCGAGCGCGGGCGCGAAGAGGCCCTTGTGGACGCAGACGTTGACGACGCCCGCCTTCGCCATCTTCTCGTAGGCCGGGTAGAGGAGCTTCTCGTCGTCGAGCCGCCACGGGTGCCGGCTCTGGTCCTTGTTGGTGTTGTCGCCGATCGTGTAGCCCTTCATCGAATCGGGCTTGAGATCCACGAGGGCGCGCTCGAGCGCCTCCATCCAGCCGGGCTGCCCCGGCGTGAAGATGGCGTGGGTGAGCAGCCGGCGCCCGCCGAGGCGCGCGTTCACGGTGGCGCGGGCCTGCGCCATCATCTCATTGGTGAGGAACCAGTCGGACGGCACGTCGGAGGGCGCGCTGCTGATGAGCGCGACCTTGGTGTCGCTGTCGAGGAAGATCTCCTTGAAGTAGTTGTCGAATTTCAGATCTTCGATGGTCTGCGGCCGGCCCGCCAGCCCCGGGTTCCAGCCCGCCCGGCCCACCGATTCCCGCATCCGCACGAAGCCGGTGAGACGCGTGTCGTCCTTCAAGAAATGCGTGTGGGTGTCCATGATGAACTGCCCCGCGAGGGCCTTCGCGCGGTCCGCGGCCATATCCTTGTCGGCGGCCTCGGCGCGCGTGGCCGCGAAGAGCGGCCCGTACACCTCGTTCATGGCCACGTAGGCCGCCGCCATGCCCGCCGCGGTGCGGAAGAAGGCGCGGCGGCTCACGCCCTGGCGCGCGCCCAGCTCGTCGCCCAGCGCCCGGAGCCGCGCCTCGACCTCCCGCTGCGCCGCGGTCTGCGGCGTCGGGAAATACTCCTCGCTGGACACGATCTGGGTGGGCACGGGCCCGCGGAAGGCGTGGGTCTCGGCGGGCAGGAGCTGCATGCAGCTCGTCGGGGCTCAGCAGTCTCATGGCCGGCTCCTCACGGCGCGGCGCCGGCGCCGGATGGTTTGCATGCGGGGATTCTGGCATACTCGGGCGCAATCCGGCGCGAAAGGAGCGGCTCCCGATGGCGCGAGCGAATCTGAACGGCATCGAGATCGACTACGAGGCGACCGGCGCCGGCCCCGCGGTGCTCCTGAGCCACGGCTATTCCGCCACCCGCCGCATGTGGGACGACCAGCACCGCGCGCTCGGCGACCGCTATCGCGTCATCAGCTGGAGCATGCGCGGGCACGGCGCGACCGAGAGCCCGGCGGACCCGGCGCGGTATTCGTCCCCGCTCACCATCGCGGACATGAAGGCCCTGCTCGGCCACCTGGGGGTGGAGCGGGCGGTGATCGGCGGGCTGTCTCTCGGCGGGTACGTCTCGCTCGGCTTCGCGCTCGAGCATCCCCAGATGACGCGCGCGCTCGTGATCTGCGACTCCGGCCCCGGCTACCGCAGCGCGGACGCGCGCGAGGCGTGGAACGCGCGCGCCCGCGAGCGCGCGGTGGTCGCTCGAGACGCGCGGCCTCGAGGCCCTCGGCCAGAGCCGCGAGGTCCGGGAATCGGCGAGCCTCCACCGCTCGGCCCAGGGCCTCGCCCACGCCGCGCGGGGCATGCTCGCGCAGGAGGGCTCGCGGGTGATGGACGGGCTCGCGGGCATCCGGGTGCCCACCCTCATCATCGTGGGCGATCAGGACCAGCCGTTCCTCGCCCCCTGCGAGTACATGGCGAAGAAGATCCCCGGGGCGAGGCTCGAGGTGATCCGGGGCGCCGGACACTCCTCGAACCTCGACCAGCCGGAGGCCTTCAACCGCGTGCTGCTCGACTTCCTCGACGGCTTGCCGCCCGCCTAGACGCCGGTTACTGGACGGGCGAGAAGGCCGACGGGAGCATGATCTTGTTGGCCATCGTGAGCAGCGTGTCGCTGCCGCCCGGGGGCGGCCACACGCCCATCTCCCGCGCCTTGTTCCGCACCGCGGTCCGCTCGTCGAGGCTCTTGTAGGCCCAGATGTGGATGAAGCGGTTGGCCTCGCCGTGCTCGACGTGGCCGGCGAGCGCGATCGGGGACATCTTGACGCGCTCCTCGATCTTCGACTCCCAGCGCTTGATCAGGTCCGGGAGCGTGCCCGCCTTCATCGCGTAGTAGCGCATCTCGAAGAACGGACCCATCTTGCCCGGCTTCAGATCGGGCAGGAACGCGAACGGCACCACGATCTCCGACTGCATGGTCTCGATGAACTCGGCGATCTTGGGGGGCCAGTTGCCCGCCTTCACCGCGTCCGCCCGCAGGCGGTTGCGCTCGCCGATGTTCTCGTAGGGCCAGACGTGGATGATCTCGTTCAGCGGCCCGATCTCGGTGTGCCAGAACGCGGCGAGCGGGGAGATCTTCTTGCGGTGCTCGTAACCCTCGCCGAAGCGCTTCTCCACCTCGGGGAGGCTGCCCACCTTCACGCGGTACGTGCGGATCTCGTAGATCATGACTCCACTCCTTTTCGACTGCGTGGGAGCTTCGGGCGCTGCGGTTGATCCGATGCTACTGGGCCGTCCAGCCTCCGTCGATCACCAGCTCGCTCCCGGTGACGAACGACGACTCGTCCGAGGCGAGGTACAGCACCCCGTAGGCGACCTCGTCCGGCTCGCCGTAGCGGCCGAGCGGGATGCGCGAGACCATGTACTCGTAGTGGCCGGGGTCGCCGCGGCGCGCCTCGGTCATCGGGGTCACGATCGGCCCGGGGTGCACCGAGTTGGCGCGGATGCGCTCGCGCGCGTACTGCACCGCGGTCAGCTTGGTCAGCGTGCGCACCGCGCCCTTGCTGGCCTGGTACTGCGGGCTGCTGCGCTCGAGCCCCACCATCCCGAGCTGCGAGGAGATGTTGACGATCGAGCCGCCGCCGCTCCGGCGCATCGCGGGGATCGCGGCCTTGGTGCCGAGGAACACGCCCTTGGCGTTGACGTCCATGCCGTGGTCCCACGCCTCCGCGGTGGTGTGCTCGAGCAGGCTGCCGCCGCCCACCCCCGCGTTGTTCACGAGCACGTCGAGCCGCCCGAAGCGCGAGACCGCGGTGGCCACCGCGCGCTCCCAGTCCGGCTCGCTCGTCACGTCGAGGCGCACGTAGACCGCCTCCCCGCCCTTGCCCGCGATCTCGGCCTCGACCGCCTTGCCCTCCGCGTCGAGGATGTCGCCCAGGACCACGCGGGCGCCTTCCCGCGCGAACAGGATCGCCTCCGACGCGCCCATGCCGCGCGCGCCCCCGCTGATCAGGGCGACCTTGCCCGCGAGTCTCACTTGGTGCCGAAGAGCCGGTCGCCCGCGTCGCCCAGGCCGGGGACGATGTAGCCATGGTCGTTCAGGTGGCTGTCGATGGCCGCGGTGTAGACCGGCACGTCGGGATGCTCGCGGTGGAAGTGCTCGAGCCCTTCCGGGCAGGTCAGCAGGCAGACGAACCGGATCGAGCGCGGGCCGGTCGCCTTCACCCGGTGCACCGCCGCGACCGCCGAGTTGCCGGTGGCGAGCATGGGGTCGAGCACGACCGCGTCCCGCATCCGCCATCCCGGTCGGCACCTTGAAGTAGTACTCCACCGCCTGGAGCGTCTTCGGATCGCGGTAGAGGCCCACGTGGCCGACGCGCGCGCTCGGCAGGATGCGGAGCATGCCGTCGAGGAGCCCGTTGCCCGCGCGCAGGATCGAGATGAGCACGATCTTCTTGCCGTCGAGCAGCCGGATCGTGGTGGGGCCCACCGGGGTCTCCGCCGCGACCTCGTGGGTGGGCAGCTCGCGGGTCACCTCGTAGGCCAGCAGCATGCTGATCTCGGCGAGCAGGCTGCGGAACTCGGACGTGCTCGTCTCGCGCTTCCGCATGAGGCCGAGCTTGTGCTGCACGAGCGGATGGCCGATGACGACGACGTCGTCCAGGGCTCAGACCATCTCGAGCTGCGAGCGGCCCCACGTCACGTCCACCTCGCGGGCCGGGCTGACCTGGGCCGGCCCCTCGTCGGGCGCGGTCGGCCCCTCGCCGGCCACCGTGGTGCGGTGCATGACGCGGCGGTAGCGCGACTCGTCCCACGGCCGGCCGCGGTGGAGCATGCAGCGGTTGTCCCACATGACGAGATCGCCGACGCGCCACTCGTGCGTGTAGACCAGCTCCGGCCGCGTGGCGGCCTCCCGCAGCTCGCGCAGGAGCGCGCGCGCCTCCGCGGTGGGCATGCCCACGATCTCGCACGCGTGCGAGCCCACGTAGAACGCCTTGCGCCCGTTGGCCGGGTTCGCGCGCACCAGGGCCTGGCGCACCGGGGGCACCTGGGCCGCGTGCTCGGGCGGCATCAAGCCGTCATCCACGAGCCCGCGCGAGTACACGAAGCTGTGGACGGCCACCTTGTCCTCGAGGAAGCGCTGCATGTCCACCGGCAGGCGCTCGTACGCCACCCGCATGCTCGCGAACTGCGTCTCGCCGCCCTCGGGGGGGATCTCGCGCCCGGACAGGAGCGAGGCCATCGCGGGCACCTTCTTGAACGAGCTGTCGGTGTGCCACATCTGGTTGCCCGCGTTGAAGAGGTTGCGCTTGTCCCCCGCCGGGATCAGCCGGCCGGCCGCGTCCACGTTGGAGAGGTTCGAGATGTGGGGCGGGGTGTTCTCCAGGGTATTGATGCTCCGGATGGTCACCTCGAGGGGCCCGAAGCGCCGGCTGAACGCGACCTGCTCCTCGTCGGTGAGGGACTGCCCGCGGAAGAGCAGCACCGAGTGCTCGTTGAACGCGGCGACGATGGCCTGGAACGTCGCCTCGTCCACGCTCTTGACGTCGACGCCCACGATCTCGGCGCCGAACAGGGGGTGGAGCGTCCTCGTCGTCAGTGACATGGCGTGCCCTCCTTCCGGGGTCCCGATCATAAGCGAGCCGGTCGGGCGCCCGCAACCGCTTGCGCCCCCGGGCCCCGCGGGTATGCTCTCTGCCGGGAGGCGCCACCATGTCCACCGTCTCGTCCCCGATCAGCATCATCATCGATCGCCTGGCCGCGGGCCCCACCGCCCCCGCGGGCGGCGCCGGCTCGACTCCGCTGCGCACGCGGGTCGCGGAGGTCGTCGCGCAGATGGGCCCGGGCCCGTGGTCGCGCCGCATCATCAGCGACGAGCGCAACCTGGTGACCCTCATCGCCTCCCCGCCCGGCGGCGGCAACCGGCCGCACTGGCATCGCGAGTTCGACGAGTGGTGGGTGGTGCTGGCGGGGCGCCTTCAGTGGGAGCTGACCGGCGGGGTGGTGGTGGACGCGGCCAAGGACGACATCGTGTGGGTGCCGCGCGGCGCCGTGCACCACATCAAGAACGTGGGCACCGAGCTGTCGCTGCGCCTGGCGGTGGCGATGCCGCCCGCCTGGCACTTCTTCCACCCGTGCGAGCAGTGCGGCTTCACCGACGACGGGCCCCGCGAGTGGTGCGCTTAGGGCGCTTGCGTAGACCGCCGGGGCTGCTTATGCTTTGGCCCACCACGCCGCACAAGGGTAGCGCGGCACCGAAAGGGGAGCGTCCATGACGACGGCAACGGGTCCCTCTCACGTCTACGTTGGAGCGGCGAAGTGGACCGGCGGAAGCAAGAGCGGGGTGTTCCGCCGCGGGGATGGCGAGTCGCGCTGGGAGCTCTGCAACAAGGGCCTCCCGGACGACGTGCACGTGCAGGCGATCACGGTGCACCCGACCAATCCGGACGTGGTGTACGTGGGCACCCAGAACGGCCCCTACCGGAGCGTGGATCGCGGCGAGCGCTGGGAGCGCCTGCCCTTCCCGGAGGACGGCGGGCAGGTCTGGTCGATCACGGTGCATCCGAAGAACCCGCGCACGCTCTTCGCGGGCACCTCGCCGGTGGGCATCTACCGCAGCGACGACGAGGGCGCCTCGTGGCGGAAGCTGCCGAACGCGGTGCAGGCCGAGCGCGTGAAGATGCCGTTCGCGTGCCGCGTGATGCGCATCGAGATCGATCCCGCCCAGCCCGACCACATCTACGCCGCGCTCGAGGTGGGCGGGGCCATGCGGAGCCTCGACGGGGGCGTGACCTGGAATGATTGCAGCGGCGACCTCGTGAAGCTCTCCGACCTGCCGCATCTCAAGAGCCGCATCGTGAGCGACAGCGAGATGGAGGGCATGCTCGACGGCCACGCCCTCTGCGTGAGCCCGGCGGCCTCCGGCACCGTGATCCTGGCCCTGCGCATGGGCCTCTTCCGCAGCACCGACAACGCGGCGCACTGGAAGGACATGGAGGTCGGCCGCTTCTCCCCGCTGACCTACAGCCGCGACATCCGCGTGTCGCCGCAGGACCCGCGCGTGCTCTACGCCTGCCTGAGCCCGGCCGCGCGCAGCGAGGACGGCTCGCTCTACCGGAGCGCGGATCTGGGCGAGACGTGGACGCGCTTCGACCGCGGGGTCAAGGCGGAGAGCACGATGATGGCGGTGGCGCTCCACCCGCGCGACGCCGACCGCGTCTACTGCGTGAGCCGCACCGGCCAGGTCTTCGGCACCGAGGACGCCGGGCGCACCTGGCGCGAAGAACGGCTGCCCGACGGCGTCGGCGACGTCTACGCGATCGCCTGCGGGTGAAGCTCGCGCCCCTCATTGCCCGACCCCTCACCCTGCCCTCTCCCCAGCGGGGAGAGGGGGGGGAGTGAGGTCGCGCACGAAGCAGCGCACGTCGCCCAGGTGCTCGTAGGACTCGGTGTGGGCCGGCAGCCCGGCCTCCACCGCGTCGATCCCGAGTGACCGCAGCACCGGCTCGGTGAGGAGCGCGTAGCCGCCCTTCCGCCCGACCCCGTTCTTCAGGAGCCGGTGCACCAGGATGACCGCGGTGCCGGTCACGCGGGCCCGCCCGCCCACCGTGTGGCGCAGGAACGGGCCGTGGTGGACCACCATCTTCAGATCGAGGGTCCCGGTCTGCTGGCACGCGCCGCAGGCGCAGGTCTCGTCGGCCGCCATCGCCCGCTGCCGCGTCTTGAAGGCGGCGAAGGCGTCTTCCAGGACCTCGAGCAACCGCGCCTTCGGCAGCGGAGATCCCTCCCCGCCGAGCGCGAACACCGCGTCACCCTCGATCTCCTGGATCTCGAGCGGCGGCGAGAGGTGGCCGACCACCTCGTCGAGAAGGGCCGCGATGATGTCGGAGCCGTGCTCGAGCTCCGTGGTGGTCACGAAGGCGGTGAAGCCGGAAACGTCCGCCAGGATCAGGAACCCGTGGTCCGTTCGGTTGTTCATGTGTCACCTCCGGTCCGGCCGCTGGCCGCGACGATGTCGAGGACCTGGACTGAGCGGGGCAGCTCGATGAGGAACTCGGGATCCCGCTCCAGGTGGTGGATGCGCCGCGGGTCCGGGCCGGCGAAGCGCGACATCGCGTCGACGCTCTCCCAGTAGGAGATCGTCACGAACTCGCTCTCGGTCGCGCGGTCCTCGCGGAGCAGCTGGACACCGAGGGCCTTCGCCTCGAGCGGCCGGATGCCGTGCTCGTAGAGGTACCGCGCGTACTCGTCGGCCCGGGCGGCGGTCGTGCACCCGCGCCAGATGCGCGCGATCGTGGGGCGGGGATTCGCTTGGCTGTTCATGCCCCTGAGACACCGACCAGGGGCGGATGTGAAACGGGGCGGGTGCTGGCTAAGTCCGCTCCAGGATGTGCAAACCTCGGCCCCGGTCGATCACGTAGAAGAGCCCCCGGCCGTCCACCTCGACGTCGTTGCTGGAGACACGGGCGTGGCCCGTGGGGGGCTCGGGCAGGAAGTGGGCGACCTCGCGGGGGGCATGGGGGTTGGCGACGTCCACGATGCGCAGCCCATGGGCGAACCAGGCCACCGGGATCTCGGTGCCCGTCACCCGCTCGCAGGGCTGGTGGCAGCCGGTGAATTCGGGCTGCGGGTCGCCGTTCACCCCCGGCACCTGGAAGGTCGAGATCGGCACCGGGTGGCGCTCGTCGGTGATGTCCACCAGCCAGAGGAACGACGGCGGCCCCGGCGCGGTCTTGGCCACGTCCTCGTCGGCGGCCAGCATGATCCGGCGGCCGTGGAGCGGGAACGGCAGCGGCAGCGCGGTGTGGGTCGGCGTGATGTAGGGCGGGCTCCAGTCGAGCCCGGAGACGAAGCGCGGCTTGCTCATGTCCTCGATGTCGAGGATCACGAAGCCGCCGTGCCAGTAGCTCACGTAGAGCCGGTTGCCCGAGCGGATCGGGTGGTGGCAGCGGTGGTGGCGCCCCGACCAGGCCGGCGTCTCCCCGCCCCCGGTCCACTGCCCCGGCATCCACCAGCGCCCGACTTCCTTCGGCTTCGCCGGATCGTGCAGGTCGAGGATCATCACGATGTTGCCGACGTAGCCGTCCATCTCGGGGGAGATGTAGGCGTAGCGCCCGTCGAAGGTGAAGCGGTGCACGCCGGCGCCGCCGCACTTCCAGAACGTGATCTCGCGCGGCCGGCTCGGGTCGGAGACGTCGTAGATCACGAGGCCGCCGCCGACCCCGGCCGGGGGCTGATGCGCGGGCTGGGCCTCGCGGTTCACCAGCATGAGCCCGTTGGCCACGCGCACCTTGTGCGAGTGGGTCTGGGGCGGCACCTCGACGGTGGCCAGCGTGCGGGGCCGGGCCGGGTCGCTCACGTCCACGATGCTGGTGCCGTGGGGCGCCTTCATGTGGGCGATGTAGGCGGTGGTCCCGTCCACCGAGACCTGGCCGCCGCCCGGGCAGTCGAGCCAGGCGACCTGCTTGATGCCCTGCACGCTCGGCGCGATCGCGGTCGCCATGTCGGCCGGAGCCTAGCAGACCGCGGGCCCGTCGCCAAGCCCGGCGCCATTTGACAGGCCCCGCCGGGGCGTGACACATTCTCGGCAACTCGCAAAGGAGCGTCGCCATGGCCACCTCCGTCGACCGGTCCGTGCGTCCCGAGATCAGCACTGCCTATGCGCGGCTCGAGAACAAGATCCTCGAGCGGGATCAGAAGGCGGCCAGCGACATCTTCTACGACCTGGTGCGGGCGCAGGTCCCGCTCGCCGAGCTGGCCGGCCAGATCGTGCGCATCCACGCGCCCTACACGCACGTGCCGTACCACCAGCGCCTCGACGACGGCGTGCCGCGGTTCGTCAACAACGACCACTGCCTGCTGAGCTCGCGCGCGAGCCTCGACCTGATGCCGCTGATGCCGCCCGAGCTGGCCTACCTGCCCTACGCCCAGACCATCTGGTACATGCCGACGGGCCTCGATCCGTGGAACCAGCTCATCGGCAAGATGCCGGGGCACTACGTGCGGCTCTACGAGATCAAGTTCGAGGGCAAGCCGCCCCTGCCCGAGGTGCACTGGCCGGACCAGGAGCCGCTGGCCATCGAGGGCACGTGGCCGGAGCGGCTCAACACGTGGCTCACGCTCGTGCAGCGCGGCGAGGTCATCAACGCCTATCGCGTCTTCCTGGGCCTGTGGGAGGAGGCGGTGGACGACGAGGCGAAGCGCACCCCGCTGCTCGCCCAGCTCGTGTTCGCCGGCCTCATCGACGTGCAGGACCGCGTGCTGCACAACCGCTCCTACACCACCGGGCACAAGTCCTACCGTGCCCGCGCCACCGTGGAGGTGGCCCGCGCGGTGGGCTGGCAGCACGCGCACTCGATCCTGTACGCGGGCGTGCCCGACATCGCGGTGGGGCCCCGCTGGTACTCGACCTACGAGATGGGCTGCCTGGTGGTCCAGAACCTGCTCGACAATCGCGATCGCGAGCTGCTCGCCAACGACACGGCGCTCACCCCCGTCGAGTCGCTCGCGCTGCAGCAGGCGATCCTGAGCGGCCAGGAGCCGGCCTTCATCGACCTGCTCGTGGCGCTGCTCAAGGCCGGGCGGGGTCATCGCCAGATCATCGACACGATCCAGCTCGCCTCCGCGCAGCTCATCATCGAGACGGGCGACGTCAACGGCTACTCGATGCCGCAGCACAGCTACGAGTACTGCAACACGGTGCGCTGGTTCTTCGACACGTTCCAGCACCCGCACCGCCTCAAGCTCCTCTTCGTGGCCGCCGCCTTCGTCACCCGCGCGGCGCATCACCAGAAGCACACCCCGGACAACAACCCGGTGAAGATCGCGCCGCCCAAGGGCTCCGACGGCGCTGACCTCGTCGGAAGTGCTCAAGCGTCTCGACAGCGCGCTCGACGGCCTGCGCGCCTTCGAGGCCATGGACTGGGTCGCCGCCTACCTCCGCGACGGCGCGGACCGCGCGCCGCTGCTGCAGACCCTCGCGGTGGGCGCGGCCAAGGCGGGCAACGACCCGCACAACCAGGAGCTGGGCATCTGCCTGCTCGACGACTACGGCCACTCGACCGCGGAGGAGCGCGACCGCCTGCTCTTCGCCTCCGCCAAGCACACCGCGGGGCACCGCAAGTACGGCAGCCACCTGGACGCGTGGCGGCGCTACGCGGAGGCGTTCGGGCTCGCCCGGTCCTGAGGCGACCCGGACCATGCGGCGCGTCACGCGCTCCGGCGGTCGTCGCGCCGGGTGCGCCGCGCCCGGCCCCGGCCGCCACGTCACCTCCAGCAGCTCTGGCGCCGCCGCCGCATTCACCGCGCCTACGTCACCGTGCACATCGGCGACCGGCGGGTGTACCTGGTGAAGAGCCGGGCTGTGCCGGACGACGTGCTCCGCAAGACCGAGGAGCCCCGCCTCGCGGGCGAGACGGCGGTGCGGGCGGCGTTCGCGGGCGGGGGACGCGGCCGGGGGCGCGCGTGGGTGGTCGGCAAGCCGGAGCTGCTCTGGTACCCGGCCAAGCGGCTGCTGCATCCGGCCTGGCGCGTGCGGATCCACCGCACCAGGCCCCGCTCGGAGGTCATCACCTACGTGCACGCGGTGACCGGCAGCATCCTCAGCCGGTACGACAACCTCGCCGAGGCGACGGGGCGCGCGATGGTGTTCCTGCCGAATCCGATGGCCCGGGCGCATGACTTCGAGCCGCTCAACGAGGCCGACCGGGTGCGGCGCCCGCCGGCGACCGCTTACGTCGACGTGAAGCTCACCGGCCTGCGTGGCAACAGCCGACTGGACGGCCGGCGGGTCACCACGCGGCTGACAACGAAGCGCCTGCGCAGCGCGCGGCTCGACTTCTCGGTGCCGCGCTTCCGCGCCGGCTTCGAGGAGGCCTCGGCCTACTACCACGTGAACGAGGCCATCGCCTACCTCGAGACGCTCGGCTACCGGGGTGCGCGTCGCCTGTTCCGGCGGCCTCTCGAGGTGGACGCGCGCGGCACCCGCGACGACAACTCGTGGTACAGCCCGGGCGAGCGCACCCTGACCTTCGGCACCGGCGACGTGGACGACGCGGAGGACGGCGAGACCGTGCTCCACGAGTTCGGGCACGCGCTCCAGGACGCCATCTGCCCCGACTTCGGCCAGTCACCGGAGGCGGCCGCGATGGGCGAAGGGTTCGGCGACTACTTCGCGGCCAGCTTCTTCGCCGCGAAGAAGCGGGACCCGTACGTCGAGGCGGTGATGAGCTGGGACGGCGCGCTCGGCGACGGCAACCCGCCCTGCGTCCGGCGGGTCGACTCGCGCCTCACCTACGAGAGCTTCGACCACGGCCCGCGGGCCGACGAGCACGACAACGGCCAGATCTGGTCGGCCACGCTGTGGGACATCTGGAAGGCAACCGGGCGGCCCGTGGCGGATCGCATCATCGTGGAGAGCCACTTCCAGCTCGACGGCTTCACCACCTTCGCGCGCGGGGCGCGGTCCATGCTCGACGCCGACCGCAACCTCTACCGAGGGCGGCACGCGGCCATCCTCAGGCGGATCTTCCGCCGCCGCGGCATCGGGCCCGTGGAGTGACCCGGCCCGCCTTCCAGGATCACCGCGGGCCGGGGTATAGTGGGAAGGCCATGGACCGCGCGCGCGTCTACTACCGCCAGGGCTGAAGCTCCTGCGCCAAGACGAAAGAGTTGCTTTCGTCATGGGGAGTGGCCTTCGAGGGCTTCGACGTCGAGGCTCAGCCGGAGCGCCGGGCCGACCTCGAAGCGTTCGGCGTGATGCGCGTGCCCGCCACCATCGTGGGCGAGCGCATCGTGCACGGCTGGAACCCGCAGGCGCTGGCCGAGCTGGTCGGGCGTGCGCTACCGCGCGCCGAAGAAGCTGAGCCCGGCCCAGCTCGCCGAGCGGATGGACGTCGTCCTGGACGCGACCCAGCGGGCGATCCGGCAGGTGCCGCGCGAGCACCTCGGCATGAAGTACCCGGGGCGCGATCGGACCGTGCACCAGCTCGGCTTCCACGTGTTCCGGGTCGCCGCCTCGTACGCGGACACGCGCGAGCAGGGCAACCTCGACGGGGCGTGGTTCGAGGAGAACGCGCCGCCCGAGATGGCGGACGGCGACGCGGTGGCGCGCTACGGGGAGACGGTCCGCCAGCGGCTCCGGGCCTACTTCGCGCGGCCCGGCTGGTGCGACGGCGAGGTGAGCACCTACTACGGCCCGCAGTCGGCGCCCGAGTTCATGGAGCGCACGACGTGGCACTCGGCCCAGCACCTGCGGCAGATCTACTGGTTCCTCGACGAGCTGCGGCGTGGAGAAGGACGCGCCGCTCACCGACGCCGACCTCGAGGGGCTGCCGTTCCCGACGGAGGTCTGGTCGTAGCGGGCTGGCTGCGCGCCCCCTCACCCTGCCCTCTCCCCCTCCGGGGGAGAGGGTTTTTGTTCTTGATGAAGGCGTAGGACTTCGCGGACTACCTTCTCACCCCCTTCCAGCTCGGGCGCCCGTCGAGGCGCACGCCGACCCAGCCGCGCGGTGCCCACGTAGGGCGGCACGAAGAAGCGCTTGGGGTCCTGGTAGACGAGGGCTTCCTGCGCGCCGAGCGGCATCGCGAGCCAGACGCCCACGTGCGGGGCGCCGTGGTGGTGGTTGTCGAAGGTGGCGAACATGCGCCCGCCCACCCAGAACGTGGGCTCGCCGTGGGAGACCTTCTCGCCGGTCCCCGGCAGCGCGAGGCAGATGCGCCGCAGCCGCGCGAGCGGCGCTACGTCGTCACGTGCCGGAGGAATCGCTCCGGTGGATCTTCGCCCCACTGGCTCACCAGCCCCTCTTCCGCGGACAGGAGATTGGAGCCGCTCCGGGCGTTCAGCCGGTCGGTGTCCGCCCACCGCTCGTGCACACGGCCCCACGGGTCGGCCCAGTAGTCGTAGACCTGGCTGCCCAGGAGATGCCGCCCCACGCCCCACATGTGCTCGTACTTGCCGAGCCCGGCCAGGTACTCGTGGTCCTTGAACACCGCGTCCACGTCCGGCACCTCGAACGAGACGTGGTTCATGCCGGCCCGCTCGTTCATCACGCAGAACATCGTGTGGTGATCCACGTACTCGTCCCCGCGATCGCAGCGGTTGAACGAGCCGATGATGTGGTCCTTGGTCCCCACGTACACGTCGTCCGAGCCGATGAAGCCCAGCGTGTCGCGGAACCACCGTGCGGTCTCGACGACGCGCGGCGTGCCGAAGACCCCGTGGCCGATCCGCTTGATCGGGGTGGGCGACTTGCGCAGCCGCATCAGCGTCCCCGCGCGCCGCAGGGGCTCCGCGCCGGTGTTCATCGGGGTGTAGTCCACCGGGATCGGCGCCGGCGCCTCGAGGCCCCACACCACCTCGATCTGGTAGCCGTTGGGCTCGCGCAGGCGGACCCGCCGGCCGCCGCCCGGCTCGTCGATCGCCTCGACCGCGGAGGCGCCGGGCGCCGTCGCCACCCGCGCCAGGTCGCCCTCGCCCGCCGCGTGGTAGGCGAAGCCCACGAAGCCGGCGTCGTCCGCCTTCTCGGTGACGTGGAGGTGGTGGACCGGGTCGGTCCCGCGCATGTAGAGCGCCTTCGGCGTGCGCGCGGCGCGCGTGAGGCCGAAGTGGGTGAGGAACTCCTCCATCGCGTCCAGGTCCGGCGCCCGCAGCCTCACCCAGGCCAGGTCTCGCACCTTGATGGTCGGCATAGAACCCCCCTCACCCTGCCCTCTCCCCAGAGGGGAGAGGGGAAGAGTTGGTCAGCCCGCGAAGGTGAAGCGCGGATCGGCGGCGGGAATCTCCACCTCCGGCAGCTTCAGCTCGCGGCGCACGATGTTCGCGCCCAGATTGATGGCCACGCTCTTGTAGAACGCGATGCGGCGCGCCAGCCCTTCCCGGCCGAAGCCGCAGTCGGTGCTGAGGATCAGCCGCTCCGGCGGCACGTACTCCAGCGCCTTGCGGATCAGGTTCGCCACCACTTCGGGCGGCTCCACCGCCGCGGTGGAGTGGTTCACGACCCCGATGGCGATCTTCTTGTCGGTGCGGTGCTTCCCGAGCAGCGGCAGGTCGCGGCCGTTGGTGGAGGCGCACTCGAGCGTGAGCACGTCGGCGTTGGTGGCCAGCAGATACGGCAGCGACCGCTCGTAGGACGGCCGCTCCCAGTGCAGCGGCTGCTGGTTCGGATTGCCCCAGCACGTGTGCAGCCAGATCTCGGTGTTCACCCCCGCGATCTCGCGATTCACCGACTCGGTGTAGAACTCGAGGTCCTTGTCGGAGGCGCCGATGGCGCCCGCGATGTGGTGCTGCGGCTCCTCCACCTGGATGACCCGGCAGCCCGCGGCGGCGACTTCCTTGAGCTCCGCGTTGAAGATGTCGGCCAGGGCCAGGATCACGTCGCGGTCTCCGCCGTAGTGGCGATCCACCAGCATCTTGGCGAGCGACTGGGCGGTGATCGCGCCGAACTTCACCGGCTTGTTCGCGAGCCGCTGGGCGGTCTTGAAGAGGGCCGCGTACTGGAGCGCGCCGCCCGTGAGCTTGGCCCCCACCACCGCGGGCTGGTAGGCCTCCATCACCTCGTAGAGGATGTGGCCGGGCCGGAGCGATTTCCAGCCGCCGCCGGTGGAGCGGTCCTGGGCCCCGGTGATGCCGTTCAGGCGCTCGATCACGTAGTAGAACCACGACTTGCCGCCCACCGTGAGGTCGAACCGGGAGTCGCCGTCGGTGACGAAGTCGAGCCCGGCCATCTCCTGCTCGCGCACCAGGCAGGCCACCGCGTCCAGGTACTGCTCGCGGAAGCGGGAATCGCCCAGCGCGTCCTTGAAGCCCCGCCCGCGCAGCTCCTCGGTGAACCAGTGGGGGCGCGGATAGGAGCCGGTGATGGTGGTGGGCAGGACGAGGTCGCGGGTGGCGTTGAGCATGGGCCCGACTGTGCTAGCTCGCCCGGAACCCTGTCAAGCCCGCGCCAGTCACCGTCCGAAGGTTGACAAATGAGAGGGCCATCCCTAGTGTAGCGGCGCGAGCACCCGTTTCCCCTCACCGAAGAGGAGGCGTCCCCATGCAGAGGCGACAGTTCCTGGTGGCGCTGAGCGGCGCCGCGGCGGCCGCCGCGGTCCGGCCTTCCCGGGCCCGTGGCGCGGAGCCGATCAAGATCGGCTACTTCGGTCCGCTCACCGGCAACTTCTCCCAGACCGGCAAGGACATGACCGACGGCTTCAACCTCTTCTGGGAAGAGGTGGGCAACAAGGTCGCGGGCCGCGAGGTGAAGGTCATCGTCGAGGACTCCGACCCCGAGCCCACCGGCGCCCTCACCAAGGTGCGGCGCCTGGTCGAGCAGGAGAAGGTGCACACGATCGCGGGTGGGCTCCTGGCCGCCACCGGCTACGCGCTCGTGCCCTACATCGAGCAGAACAAGATCCCGACGGTCTACCCGATCACCGCGCCCGACGACATCACGCAGCGCAAGCCGGTGCGCTGGATCGTGCGCACCTCGGCCTCGGGCAGCCAGATGACCCATCCGCTCGGGGACTACGCCTACAAGCAGCTCAAGCTGCGGCGGATGGCGACGATCAGCATGGACTACGCGTTCGGCTGGGAGACCAACGCGGGCTTCCAGCGCGTGTTCGAGGACCTGGGCGGCAAGGTGGTGCAGCGGATCTGGACGCCGCTCAACATCCAGGACTACGCGCCGTTCCTCGCGTCGCTCAAGAAGGACATCGACGGGGTCTTCGCCTGCCACACCGGCGGCCTCTCGCCCCGCTTCGTCAAGACCTGGAACGACGTCGGCCTCAAGGAGAAGATGCCGCTCGTCGGTGTCGGCACCCTCACCGACGAGAACGTGCTCAAGGCCATGGGCGACGAGGCGATCGGAGTGATCACCTCGCTGCACTACAGTGCCGCGCTCGACACCCCGGCCAACAAGAAGTTCGCCGCCGCCTACGAGAAGCGCTTCGGCCGCAGCACCTCGCTCTACTCCGCCCAGGGCTACACCGGCGCCCGCTTCTACTACGAGGCGCTCAAGGCGATCAACGGCGAGGCCGAGAACAAGGAGAAGTTCGTCGCCGCCCTCCGACAGGTGGCGATCACCGACGACCCGCGCGGCCCCATGAAGATGGACGAGCTGAACAACCCGATCCAGAACGTCTACGTCCGCAAGGTGGAGCGGGTGGGCGGGCAAGCTCCAGAACACCGTCGTCCACACCTATCCGAACGTCTCGCAGTTCTGGACCTACAAGCAGGACGAGTATCTCAAGGGACCGGCCTACGATCGCAACATCCCCCCGTGCAAGTTCTGTGAATAGCGCCCCGAGGAGGCCTATGACCAAATCCCTGACCTGGAGCACGCTCGCCCTGGTCCTGCTCGCCGTCTTCATCGGCGCGTCCACGACGGTCGCGCCCGAGGTGGCCGCGCAGGCGAAGCCGATCGTGTGGAACCTGCCGCACATCTCGGCCCCGACCTACTACCACACGATCAACTACACCGCGTTCGGCAACAAGGTGAAGGAGAAGTCCGGCGGGCGCATGGAGATCCGCTTCCACGCGGCCTCCTCGCTCTACCCGGGGCCCGAGCTGCTCCCCGCGGTGCTCGACGGCCGCGCCGAGATCGCGCCGGTGCTCGCCTCCTACCTCACCGACGTGCTGCTCGAGATGGGCCCGCTCGAGCTGCCGTTCATGACCAGCAGCATGGAGGAGCACAAGAAGGCCGCCTTCGCGATGCGGGGCTTCTACACCGAGATGCTGGCCAAGAAGGGCCTCAAGCTCCTCGCGATGAGCACGTGGCCCTCGCAGCAGATCTTCTCCACCGCGCCGATCCGCACGGTGGCCGACTGGAAGGGCAAGAAGATCCGCGTCTACGGCGCCGACTCCGCCAACATCACGCGGCTCCTGGGCGGCGCGCCGGTCAACATCGCCTTCGGCGAGGTCTACTCCGCGCTCGAGAAGAAGACGGTGGACGGGGCCATGACCTCCGCCACCAACGCGGAGCCGATGAAGTTCTTCGAGGTCGCGAAGTACGTGGACTACTGGTACCTGGCCGGGGCCGCGCAGGAGTGGATCGTGGCCAACCAGAAGTCGTGGGACGCGCTCCCCAAGGATCTCCAGCAGATCGTGCTCGACGCGGTCAAGGAGACCAACCTCGAGGAGAAGGAGTGGGGCGACGCCATCGCCTTCGACGAGCGCGTGCGCAAGCGTCTGCCCGAGCTCGGCCTCACGATCGTGGATCCGCCCGCGGAGGAGCTGGCCAAGGCGCGCCAGACCGCCAAGGCCGCCTGGGACACCTGGCTCACCCGCACCGGGGCCGACGGCAAGCGCGGCCTCGAGATGGCGCTGAAGGCCCTCGGCCGCTAATCCGCCTTACCCTCTCCCCCGCCCAGGGGGAGAGGGCAGGGTGAGGGGGTGTCGTCCACTCCCGCCACACAGGAGCCCCATCCATGAGATCACTCCGCGTCGCCCTCGCCGCCGCGCTCGTCTTCGCCCTGGCCGTTTCCGCGGCGGGACCGGCCGCCGCCGCGGAGACCATCCGCATCGGCTTCATGGGTCCGCTCACCGGCATCTTCGCCCAGGCCGGCAAGGACATGCTCGACGGCCTCAAGATGGCGCTCGAGCAGGTCAACTACCAGGCGGGCGGGCGCAAGATCGAGCTGATCGAGGAGGACACCGAGGGCAACTCGACCACCGCCATCGCGAAGTACCGGAAGCTGGTGGACCACGACAAGATCCACGTGATGACCGGCATCCTGCTGGTCAACGTGGGCAACAGCCTGGTGCCGCTGATCGAGCGCGACCGGCTCCCCACCCTGTTCCTCACCACCCCCGACGACCTCACCAAGCGCAAGGTCGCCAAGTGGATCCTCCGCTCCAACTTCTCGGCCAGCCAGATCATGCACCCGCTGGGCGACTACGCGGCCCGGACGCTCAAGTACCGCCGCGTGGCCACCATCGCGATGGACAACGGCTTCGGCCACGAGGAGGCGGGCGGCTTCCAGCGCGTCTTCGAGGACGGCGGCGGCAAGGTGGTCCAGAAGATCTGGGTGCCGCTCAACGCGCTCGACTTCGCGCCGTATCTCTCGCAGGTGGCCAAGGACGTGGACGCGGTCTGCGCGGTCTTCGTGGCGGGCCAGGCGGTGCGCTTCGTGAAGCAGTACGGCGAGTCCGCGCTCAAGGACAAGACCCCGCTCATCGGCACCGGGGTCATGATCGACGAGAGCGCGCTGCGGGGCATGGGCGACGAAGCGGTCGGCGTCGTGGGCTCCCTGCTCTGGAGCCCCACGCTCCAGAACCCGGCGAACCAGACCTTCATGAAGATGGCCGAGGCCAAGCTCGGGCGCACGCCCGCCTACTTCCACGCCATCATGTACAGCTCCGGGCGGTGGATCACCGAGGCCGCCGGCGCGCTCAAGGGCCAGGTCGAGGACCGCGAGAAGCTCGTGGCCGCCATCCGCCGGGCCATCGAGACCACGCCGGATCCGCGCGGGCCCATCAAGCTGGACGAGTGGGGCAATCCCACCGAGAACGTCTACATCCTCCGCGTGGACAGGGCGGGCGGCAAGCTCGTCACCACCGTCGATCCACACCTATCCGGCGGTGTCGCAGTTCTGGACCTACAAGCCGGAGGAGTTCCTCAAGACCCCGCCCTACTCGCGCGACTACCCGCCCGCCAAGCCCTGAGCGCGGGCGCCATGCGCTTCGGCTTCTTCTTCTGGCCGTACACGCCGGAGTACACGGCGCGCATGGCGCGGCGGGGCGAGGAGCTGGGCTTCGACCTGGTCGGCATCGCCGACACGCCCGGCAACGCGCTCGATCCGTGGGTGGCCATGACGCTGGCGGCCGCCGCGACCTCGCGGGTGACGCTGGCCACCTGCGTCACCAACCTCGTCACGCGCCATCCGTCCATCACCGCGTCGGCCGCCGCGTCGGTGGACGCCGCCGCGGGTGGCCGAACCATCCTGGGGGTGGGCGCGGGGCACAGCGGCGTCGCCAACGTGGGCGGGGCGCCCAGCCGCGCCGCGGATCTCCGCGAGGGGCTCGCGTTCCTGAAGGCGGCGCTGAGCGGGGCGCCCGCGTCGTGGCGCGGCGCCGCCACGCATCTGGCGTGGATCAAGCGCGCGGTGCCCGTCTACGCGGCCGCCTCGGGCCCGGCGGCGCTGCGCGCGGTCGGCGCCGCGGCCGACGGCGCCTTCGTCAACTATGGCCTCGGCGCGCAGCACGTGAGCCGGGTGCGGGAGCTGATCGCGGAGGGCGCGGCCGGGGCGCCGCCGGCCCGCGAGCGCGATCGACGTCTGGTCCATCGCCTGCCTCGACGTGGCCGAGCGGCGTGAGGACGCCCTCGAGAAGCTCGGGAACATCCTGGGCTTCGTCGCGGCGTACATCCTCGGGCCGGACCCGGCCGGCCGCGGCGTGCCGCCCGATCTCGTGCCCGCCGTCCACGAGCTGCGGGCCACCTACACCACGCGACGGCGCGACATGGATCCGGCGCTCACGAAGCGCCTCGGCCTCTTCGACTATCTCCGCGGCCGCCTCGCCATCGCGGGGACGCCGGAGGACTGCATCGCCCAGGTGCGCGCCGCCGAGGCGGCCGGGGTGACCCAGCTCATGTTCACGGTGAGCCTCGCCGCCGATCCCGAGCAAACCGTCGAGCTGTTCGGCCGGACGGTGCTGCCGCGGTTCGCCCGCGGCTGATCCGGTACAATACGCGGCATGCGCGTCGGCATCTCGATCGACCCCCCGCTCGCCTCCATCCCCGCGCTGCTCGAGCACGAAGGCGTGGACGTCTACCAGACCGTCCTGCGCGATCCCGGCCGCTTCGGCAACTACGGCGTGCCCGAGCCGGCCGACCGCGCCGCGCTGGTCGAGGGGCTCCGCGGCCGCCACGTCTGGGGCGTGGCCCACGGCTCGCTGCTCGTCAACCTGGCGAGCCCGGAGGGCCGCATCCGCAACTCCTCCGTCTCGAGCCTGCTCGCCGATCTCAAGGTGGCGGCCGAGGTCGGGCTCGACGCGGTGTGCTTTCACGTGGGCTACGCGAAGGGGCATCCGAGCGCGGACGCGGCGCTGATCCTCGCCACCCGCAAGCTGGGCGAGCTGATCGCGCGCATGCCGGCGGGCCCGCGCCTCCTGATCGAGAACTCCTGCGAGGGCAGCGAGCTGGGCCAGACCATCGCGGAGCTGGCGCGACTGCTCCGCGACGTCGGCGCGCCGCCCGAGCAGCTCGGCCTGCTGATCGACACCTGCCACCTGCACGCGGCCGGCTTCGATCTCGCGGGCGCGGACTCGGGCCAGCGGCTGGCCGACGCGCTGGCCGCCGAGGGCGTGCTCGAGCGCGTCATCGCGTTTCATCTGAACGACTCCCAGCTCGCGTGCGGCGCGCACCGGGACCGCCACGCGATCCCCGGCGCGGGCACCATCGGCGAGGGCGTGGCGTCGGTGGCGAGCCACCCGGCGTTCGCGGCGCTGCCCGGCGTGATCGAGCTGTCGGTGGAGGACGCGCGTCAGGGGCTCGCGTTCCTGCGCGCGCGAGGGGCGGCCGGCGGCTGAGCCGAAAGATTTGCGCATTCTCGCGTTGTCCAGCCGCGAGCGCCCCGCGACCGTATCTGGGTAGCCGCGTTCCCATCGAGAATTGCGCACCGGACCGATCCGCCGCTAAGTCTTCGATTTCCGGTCGGTCCGCCGACTGGCCCGAGCCTTGCTCTCATCCGGCGCCATGGAACTCATGACGCCTCCCCCCATGAAGGTGCCCCCAGCCGCGGCCGGCCAGCATCAGCGCACCCGGCGGAACAGTCGCAGAGCCAATGTCTCGTGGACCGTCTTCGCCCGTTTCCGGGGCCAGCGGCTCCGCTTCCATACCGTGGACGTCAGCGCCCGCGGCGCGAAGCTCCGCCCCCGGGGCGAGATGCAGGCCGGCCAGTCGCTGACGCTGCAGTTCGTCAAGCCGAACGGCCGCCCGGTCCGGGTGGAGGCCATGGTGTGGCGCGTGGACGCGGATGGCCTCGGCGTGTTCTTCCTGGGCACCGCGCCCGACGGCCTGATGAGCTAGCCGCCCTGAGGTAAGATTGCGGGGCCGCCGCGCGCCGACGCGCGTGAGCGGCCCCGATGACCACTCCCGGCGCCTCGTTCCTCTCCGCGCGCACGCGCTCGGCCCCTCAGGGCTTCGGCCGGCCGGTGCCGCGCAAGGAGGACGCGCGCCTCGTCACCGGGCGCGGCCGCTTCAGCGACGACGTCAACCTGCCGGGCCAGGCGTACGCGCATCTCGTCCGCTCCCCGCACGCCCACGCGCGCGTGCTCTCGATCGACACCGCCGCCGCGCTCGCGGTGCCGGGCGTGCTCGCGGTCCTCACCGGGCGTGACGCGGCGGCCGACGGCCTCGCGTCGATCCCGCACAAGCCGGTGCCGACCAACCCGAACGAGTTCCCGCTCGGCGGCCGGGAGGGCGGGCGCGTGCTCGTCACCCCGCATCCGCCGCTGGCCGCCGACGTCGCGCGCTTCGCGGGCGAGGCGGTGGCGATGGTGATCGCGGAGACCGCGGCCGCGGCGGCGGACGCGGCCGAGCGGGTCCGGGTCGACCTACGAGCCGCTGCCGTCGGTCACCGCCACCCCCGACGCGGGGGAGCCCGGCGCGCCCGTGCTCTGGAGCGAGCTCGGCTCGAACGTGTGCGTGGACTCGGTCGCGGGCGACGCGCGCGCCGCCGACGCCGCCTTCGCGGCGGCCGCCCACACCGTGCGGCTCGACACCTGGGTGCCGCGCATCACCGGCGTGCCCATGGAGCCGCGCGCGGCCCTCGGCGTGCACGACGCGGCGACCGGGCGCTACACGCTCTACGCGGGCTCGGGCGGCGTGGTGCGGCAGAAGGCCGATCTCGCGGAGGTGCTGGGCGTGCCGGAGACCCAGGTGCGCGTGGTGGCCGAGGACGTGGGCGGCAACTTCGGCACGCGGAACAGCTTCTATCCCGAGTTCGCGCTGGTCGCGTGGGCGTCACGGCGCCTGGGCCGGCCCGTGAAGTGGACGTGCGAGCGCCGCGAGGCGTTCCTGACCGACTACCAGGCGCGCGACCTCGTCTCCGCGCATGGAGCTGGCGCTCGACGCGGACGGCCGCTTCCTCGCGCTCCGGGGCACCAACACGAGCAATGTCGGCGCGCACACCGTGACCTTCGTGCCGCTCAACAAGGGGCGCGAGCTGGCCACCACCGTGTACCAGGTGCCCGCCGCCGCGGTGCGCGGCCGCGCGGTGCTCAGCAATACCTCCCCGCTCTCCGCCTACCGCAGCGCGGGCCGGCCGCAGGTGATGTTCGTGATGGAGCGGCTCATCGATCTGGCCGCCCGCCGTCACGGCTTCGATCGGCTGGAGCTGCGGCGCCGCAACCTGGTGCCGACCGCCGCGATGCCGTACGCGAATCCGTTCGGCATCGTCTACGACAGCGGCGACTACGTGGCCGTCCAGGACCGCGCGGTGGCGCTGGCCGACTGGGCCGGCTTCGAGGCGCGGCGCCGGGAGGCCCGCGCGCGCGGGCGCTACCGCGGCATCGGCCTCGCCAACTACATCGAGATCGCCACCGGAGCGCCGCGCGAGCGCGCGCACATCACGGTGCGGCCCGAAGGACGGATCGACGTGGTGATCGGCACCCTCGCGGCGGGCCAGGGCCACGAGACGAGCTTCGCCCAGCTCGTCGTCGAATGGCTCGGCTGTACGCTCGACCAGGTGCGCCTGATCAGCGGCGACACCGATCGCGTCGCGGTGGGTGGCGGCTCACACTCGGGACGCTCGATGCGTCTCGGCGGTGTCGTCATGGCGAAGGCGGCGGACCAGATCGTGGAGAAGGGCGCGCGCCTCGCGGCGTGGCGGCTCGAATCCGCGGTGGCCGATCTCGAGTTCTCGGGCGGGCGGTTCCGGGTGCGCGGCACCGACCGCGCCATCGGCCTCTTCGAGGTGGCGGCCGCCGCCGGGCGCCCCGACGCGCCGGAGGACCTGCGCGGGCCGCTCGACGGGGCCTCGGACGAGACGGTGAGCACGCCGTCCTTCCCCTACGGCTGCGCGGTGTGCGAGGTCGAGGTGGATCCGGAGACCGGCGTGGTGGAGGTCGCTCCGCTACACCTCGGTGGACGACGTCGGCCGCGCCATCAACCCGCTGATCGTGGACGGGCAAACCCACGGCGGCATCGTCCAGGGCCTGGGCCAGGCCCTCTGGGAGCACTGCCGCTACGACGCGGAGTCCGGCCAGCTCCAGTCCGCGACCTTCATGGAGTACGCGATGCCGCGCGCCGACCTGGTGCCCTCGTTCACCACCGAGATCAGCGAGGTGCCCTCCACCTCGAACCCGCTCGGCCTGCGGGGCGGCGGCGAGGGCGGGACGACTCCGGCGCTCGGCGCCACCGTGAACGCGATCGTGGACGCCCTCGCGGACCTGGGCGTGGAGCACCTCGAGATGCCGGTCACGCCCGAGCGCGTCTGGGACGCGATCCGCGCCGCTCAGCGGGGCCGGGACGCCAGCCAGTCGTGCAGCGGGGGCACCCGCGCGTCCACCTGACGCAGGTTGTAGTACGGGATCGCGGGCCGGTAGACGTCGAAGACCCGCCGCAGCTCGCCGATCGGCTCGGCGTGCACGTCCACCCGGAGATCCACGTGGGCGAAGGGCCGGTCGTCGAAGACCAGGAGCGCGGCGGACTGCTGGCCGCCGTGCTGACCGCCCGCGTCGCGCCCGGCCTCGATCGTCCGCAGCAGGCGCTCCTCGAGATCCTCGGCGGGATCGGCCGCGAAGGCCTTCTCCATCGCGTCCAGGACGTGCTCGCCGGTGAGCACGTTGCCGAGCACGATGTAGTCGTCCCGCACGTGGTGGCCGGCCCAGTCGCGATTCATCTTGCCGGTGCGGGCGGCCGCGAAGCCGTCGGCGTCGATGACCCCGAGCTGCCGGTACTCCGCGTAGGGATCGCCTCGGACCAGCTCCTCGATCACCGCGGGCGCCTTGTAGCCGAGCTCGAGCAGGCGCAGCGCCATGTAGCCCAGGCGCGCATCCGCGATGGCCATGATCGCGACGGCGCCCAGCCCCGCGCGCACGTGCGGCACGCGCGCGCCGACCGCGAGCGATCGGGTCGCGGTGGCGATGCCGAGGCGCCCGGTGCGCGGGCAGCGGCCGAGCACCGTGAAGGTGTGGAACTCGACGCCCGGCGGCCGTCCCGCGCTCATCGCGCGCCTCCGGCGGCCGCGGGATCCACGTAGTCCGGCCGCACCGCGTACGGATACGGCCCTTCCACCGTCTTGCCCTGGGCGAAGCGGCCGAGGCCGAACACGTCGATGTCCACCGTCTTGGCGCGCCCGTCCGTGATCAGCTCGGCCATGCACTGGCCGACCGCCGGGGCGATCTTGAATCCGGAGCCGCTGAAGGCGGTGGCCAGGTAGAGCCCGTCGATGCCGTCCACCGCGCCGAGGATCGCGTGGCGGTCGGGGCTGTAGCCGTCGAAGGCGCGGTAGCCGCGGGAGAGCGTGGCCCGCTCCATGGCCGGGATGCGGTGCGTGAGGAGCTGCGCCCCGACACCGGCCGCCTCGGGCGGCAGCCCGGTGCCGAGCGTGTCCGGATCGATGTCCCACTCCTGGCACGGGACGCCGACCAGCGTGAGGCCGCCGCTCTCGGGCCGGAAGTAGTTGCCCTGCACGTTGTCGATGAAGACCATGTGCGGGTCGCGCAGCGCCGCCGGGCGGCTCACCGCCACCGTGTCGATGGCCTTCGGCCGCGCGGGCACCGCGAGGCCGATCTCCTCGCAGAGCCGCCGCGACCAGGCGCCCGCCGCCACCACCACGTGGCCCGCGTCGATCCGGCCCGCGGAGGTCTCCACGCCGGTGACCCGGCTCTCGCGCCGGACGATGCGCGTCACCGCGGTCCACGGGAGCACGCGCGCGCCCAGCTCGACCGCCCGGCGGCGGAAGCCCTCCACCGTCTCGGCGGGATTGGCGTAGCCGCTCTCCGGCTCGTAGGCCGCCGCGCCGACGTCGTCCACGTGGGCGAAGGGCTGGAGCTCGCGCAGCTCGGCCGGGGTGATCGCGGTGGTGTTGACGCCGATGCGGCGGAGCATCTCGACGTTCTGGCGGAGATGCTCGGCGTAGCGCGGCGCCACCACGTTGACGAAGCCGGTGTGGGTGAACACCGGCGGCCCGCCCATCAGCTCCGCCCAGTGCCGGAACACCGGGAAGCTGGCCCAGGCCAGCCGCGCGTCCCATTCATTGGTGTAGTGCATCCGCACCAGCGCGCTCGACCGGCCGGAGGCGCCGCCCGCGAGCGCGCCCTTCTCCACCAGCACGACCTTGACGCCCTTCGCGGCCAGCGCGTAGGCGATGCTCGCGCCGTTCACGCCGCCGCCGACCACCACCACCTCGGCCGTCTGGCTCATGGCGGGGCTATGGGAGGAGCGCGCGCGCGGCGGCCAGGTTCGCCTCCGAGCCGCTCTTGAGCACCAGCACCGCGTCGTCGAAGCCCAGGTCCCGCAGCCGCCGCAGCCGCTGCGCGGCCACGTCGGGGGCGCAGCGCAGATGGAACGGGCCGTCGTCGGGGCACGGCTCCGCGGGGCCGGTGAGATCGACCGCGATATTCGTCACGATCGCGCGCTTGCCGCCGGCGGCCCGGTAGCGCTGGATCCCGTCGGTGAGCGTGTTGAGATTGGTCTTGCCCGCGGAGGCGATCCAGCCGTCGAACTCCTGGGCCGCCCGCGGGATCCAGCGCTTGCCGCCCCAGCTCCCGATCAGCACCGCGGGGCCGCCCTTCGCGCCGGGCCACGGGGTGAGGTTGGCCGCGCCGACCGTCTCGCCGCGCCAGAGCCGGCGCATCACCGGCAGCGCGTCCTCGAAGGCCTGCAGGCGCGCGCCGTAGTCGAGGCCGAGCGCGTCGAAGTCGGCCTTGGTGGACCCGGCGCCCACGCCGAGCAGGAGCCGCCCACCGGCGATGAGATGCGCGGTCAGGATGCGGTGGGCCAGCTCGACCGGATTGCGCAGCGGCACCTGCAGCACGCACGTGCCCACCTCGACCCGGGTGGTCACCGCGGCGGCCACCGAGACGCCGATCAGCGGGTCCGGCAGGATGAAGCCGCGGTTCATCGCGTCGAAGAACCAGAGGCTGTCGAACCCGATCCGCTCGGCCATCCGCGCGCTGCCCACCAGCACGTCGCCGGTGAGCGGCGAGCCGTCCGGGTTCATCGAGGACACCGCGATCCCGAGTCGCATGGGCTAGCTCACCTCGCCACGGTAACCGCGCGCGTCGCTCACAACCCCGTCCTGGTAGTTGACGATGCGCTTCGGGGAGACGTGGGTGCCGAGCAGGCGCAGCTCCTGGTCGCCCACCACCCGGAAGGCGTGCGGCGTCTCCGGCGGCACCGCGATCGTGTCGCCCTTCCGCAGCACGTACGAGAGATTCGGGCTTGCCGTCGATCCACGCCTCGGCGACGCCGTCCAGGATGTGCAGGATCTCGATGTAGGGATGCGAGTGCACCGCCGCCGCGTAGCCGGGCTGCGCGGTCTGGATCCCGGTGCGCACCGGCGTGCTGCCCGCGTCGTCGCCCACGATGGGCTGGTAGTGGGACAGCGGGCCGAAGCTCACCCGCTCGGTGTCGTCCAGCCGGATGACCGTGATGTCCTTCATGCCGCCTCCTTCCGCGCCGCCGCCGCCTGCCGGAAGACGCGCACGTAGTTGCCGCCGATGAGCTTGGTCGTGTCCGCGGGGCTGAACCCGCGCCGGAGGAAGAGATCCACCACCGCGGGCAGGTCCGCGTAATCGTCCCACACCTCGTTCACGCCGCCTTCCATGTCCGTCCCGATGCCCACGTGGTCCACGCCCACCACGTCCACCAGCCGCGCGATCCCCGATACCCAGTCGCGCGCATCCACGAACTGGTAGGCGGCGGGCCACACCCCGATCACCCCGCCCGCCTGTGCCATGAGCTTTGCGTGGTCCGCGGAGATCAAGCGCGTGTAGGGCTGAAGCGGCGCGGTGGCGAGCGAGGTGTGCGAGAGGATGAAGGGCACCGCGCTGACCCGCGCCGCCTGCTCGACCAGCTTGAAGGTCCCGTGGGCCACGTCCACCACGACGCCGAGCCGATTGCATTCCCGGATCACATCCGCGCCGAGCGGGCTCAGCCCGCCCCACTTCGCGTCCTCGGTCTGCTGGTCGCCGAGCTCGCTCGGCATGTAGTGCACGACCTGGAGCTGACGGACGCCGCGGCGATACACCTCCTCGACCCGCTCGAGCCGGCCGTCCATGAAGTGGCAGCCCTCGATGGTGCCGATCAGCGCGGGCCGCCCGGCCGCCTTCGCGGCGTCGAGATCGGCCGGGGTCAGCACGCGGGTCATGCCGTCCGACCCCACCAGGGAGTCCATGAAGGCCAGCCGCTGCCGCGTGAACTGGTAGAGCTCGCCGGCCGCGGGATCGCGGTACTGGCGGATGCGGCCGCCGGGCGGCCGGCGAATGACCGGCCCATCCGCGGAATGGCACAGGCACACCGCCGTCATCCGGCCACGCCGCATGTGATCCGCCAGATCGAACCGGGGCGCCCGCGCGAAGCCCGCGCCCGCGGCGTGGCTGTGCATGTCCACCGAGATCGCCCCCGCCAGCACCCCGGGCACCCGCGGATCCAGCTCCTCCAGCTTCCGCCCACGAATCCCCGCGCACCCCGCCACCGCAAGCGCGGCCGCCCCACCCAGAAACGCCCGGCGGCTCAGCCCGGACTTGCACTCCCCGCGACTGGGTCATGGGCCAGGATTCTACGCCAGGAGTCCGTCCCGACACCAACGGATCGCGTCGACCTCACCGACAGCTCGGCCGCTCCGAGCGCGGGCTTCGCCCGCGCATCCGCTTGGGGGGAGGTCCGGAAGGGGGGCGCAGCCCCCCTCCGAGCTCAACGCTAGATACGCGCCGCCGTTGGCGTGGATGAGCTCGCCGGTGATGAACGCCGCGTCGTCGGAGGCCAGGAACACGGCGACCCGCGCGATCTCCTCGGGCTGGGCCATGCGGCCGAGTGGGATCTCCTGCGCGCGCGCCGCGATCTGCTCCTCGGTATTGCCGTAGCGGGGCTGCTGCGTGTCGGTCAGGCCGGGAGCGATGGCGTTGACGCGGATGCGGTGCGGCGCCAGGGCCAGGGCCATCGCGCGGGTCATGCCGAGCACGCCCGCCTTGCTGGCCGAGTAGTGCACGCCGCGCGCGTCGCCGCGGATCGCGGAGGACGAGATGTTGATGATCGCGCCCGGCTTGCCCGCCGCCACCATCGCGCGGGCCGCCGCCTGGGCGCAGAGGAAGCCGCCCTTGAGGTTCACCCCGAGCACGTGATCCCACTCCGCCTCGGCCAGCTCGAGAAACGGGGCGCGCGGGAAGACCCCCGCGTTGTTGACGAGGATGTCGGGCGTGCCCAGCTCCGCGGTCGCCGCCGCCATGATCGCCGCGACGTCCTGGCTCCGCGCGACGTCGCCCGCGACGATCATCGCCTTGCCGCCGTGGGTCCGGATCTCGGCGGCCACGCGCTCCGCGGCCCCGCGGTCATCCAGGAAGTTGACGCAGACGTCGGCGCCGTCTCGTCCCAGCGCGATGGCGATGGCCCGGCCGATACCCTGCTGGGCGCCCGTGACGAGCGCGACCCTACCGCTGAGTCGCATGGCCGGGACGACGAGTGAGGCGGGCGGGTGCTAGCGCGCCGGCGGGGGCGGAGGCGGGCTGGCCGGGGCGTTGGGCACCCACACCCACTGCCAGGCCTGCGACACGCCGTCGCCGTAGAGCACGTACTTGCCGTGCGCGTACACCACCTCGCGCTGCACCGGGGCCGGGGCCGCCGCGTAGGCGGGCGGCGCCTGCTGGTAGACCACCGCGGGAGGCGGGGCATAGTAGTAGTCGGGGCCGTAACCGTAGCCGTAGTAGTACGGGTAGCCGTAGCGATACGGAGCGGAGACTGCCGCGCCCAGGGCGAGGCCGCCGAGGAAGAGACCGGGGCCCCAGAATCCGATGTGACCGCCGCCACGATGGAAGCGACCGCCGGCCGAGGCATCGCTCGGCGCGAGCGTGATCGTGAGCAGCACCGCGAGTACCAGACACCCCGCCATCAGCTTCTTCATACCCGCCCTCCTGGACGTCATCGTGATCCGGATCTCATCTTACACCTTGAGCGGCCCCTCCAGGCTGATACCCTCCAGGGCGATGACGCACCCCGTCTTCCCGCTCCGCGCGGTGACCGCCCTGTTCCTGGAGCGGCAGCACCTGACCCGGCCCCGCGCCCACCGGCTCACCCCCGCGCGGCTGACGCGCTTCGTCGAGGACGTGGGCGGCCTGCAGATGGACTCCATCAACGTGCTCGACCGCGCCCACTACCTCACGGTCTGGAGCCGGTTCGGCCCCTACGACCGGCCGCGCCTCGATCGGCTGGTCTATCGCCGCCGGCTCTTCCTCGAGTACTGGGCCCACGCGGCCTGTCTCGTGCCCGCCTCGATGCTGCCCTGGTGGCGGCGCGCGATGCTCGACTACCGGCGGCGGCACACCGGCTGGTCCACCTGGCTGCGGCGCAACACCAAGCTCCTCGCCCTGGTGACCGAGACCATCCGCGCCAATGGCCCGATGAGCCACGGCGACCTGGAGGAGAGCCGCCCCCGCCGCGGCAGCAGCGGCTGGTGGAACTGGCGGCCGGTCCAGCACGCGATCCACTATCTCTGGATGACCGGCGTGCTCACCGTGCACTCGCGCCGGCACTTCCAGAAGCGCTACGATCTCCTCGAGCGCGCGGTCGCGGCCCCCACGGTGGAGCCGGTGTCGGCCGAGCAGTTCCTCCGCTGGCACGTTGAGCGATCGCTCCACGCCATGGGCGCGGCCACCGAGCTCGACCTGAGCCGCTATCTCACCTACCCGCGCCTGGCGCCCGCCGGCCGCCGGGCCGCGCTGCGCGCGATGGTGGCCGAGGGCCTCGTGACCGAGATCGCGGTGAAGGGCCGAATCGGCCGCTGGCTCGTGCTGACGCGCGACCTGCCCGCGTTGCGCCGCGCGGGCCGGCGGCGGATGGTCTCGGACGGGACCACCCTGCTCGCGCCCTTCGACTCGCTGCTCTGGCACCGCGACCGGGTCTCGCGGCTCTTCGGCTTCGACTACCGCATCGAGGTCTACACTCCGGGCCCGAAGCGCGTGCACGGCTACTACACGCTCCCCATCCTCCACCACGGCCACCTCATCGGACGGCTGGACGCCAAGGCCCATCGCGTCGCCCGGTGGCTGGAAGTCCGCCACGTGCACTTCGAGCGGTGGCTCGCCCGGGGCGAGGCGCCCCCCGCCGGCTGGGGGGAGGTGGACCGCGATCAGGTGCTGACGGAGCTGGCCGACGCGCTGGCCTCGCTGGCCGTCTTCGTCGGCGCGGACCGCGTCACGCTCGGCCGCGTGACGCCCGGCCGTCTGCGCGGCCCGCTCCGGCGCGCGCTCACTTCTTCCGGTACACGTTCAGCCCCACCTTCTCCTCCCGCTCCGGAATCGTGATGTTGCCCTCGGTGGAGGCGATGATGATGGTCTTGCCCGACGCGGACGGCCCGAACTCCTTGGTGAGGTCCACCTTGATCGTCAGGATGTTTCCGGCTACTGTCATCTCCACGTTCTTCATGACATCACTCTCTTTCTAGGAGGCACGCCATGGGCGCACGCGCCGAGTCACTGGCCAAGCAGTTCGAAGCCAAAGCCACCGAGATGACCGGGGTCATCGCCAAGCTCTCCGACGCCGACTGGAAGAAGATCACCGCGGCCGAGAAGTGGCCGGTGGGGGTCACCGCGCATCACCTCGCGCGCGGGCACGAGGCGATCCTGGGTATCGTGAAGACCATCGCGACCGGCAAGTCGATTCCAAACTTTACCACGACGATGCTCGACGAGATGAACGCGACCCACGCGCGCGAGCATGCCGGCTGCACCAAGGCGGAGACGCTCGCGCTCCACGAGAAGGGCGCCGCGGTCGCGGCGGCGGGGGTGCGGGCGCTCTCCGATGCCGAGCTCGACCAGAGCGGGACCGTCCTCACCGGCATGCCCGCCATGACCACCCAGCAGATCGTCGAGGGCATCCTCATCAACCACATGAACGACCATCTCGGCAGCATCCGCAAGACCGTCGGCGCCTGACCCGCGGCGGTCGGCATGCGCACCGTCGCGAAGCTACTGGCCGGACTCGTGGCCCTGGAGCACGTCGGGATCATGGTGCTCGAGATGTTCTTCTGGGACCACCCGGTGGGCCGGAAGATCTTCAACATGACCCCTGAAGTATCCGCCGTTTCGCGGGTGCTCGCCGCGAATCAGGGGCTCTACAACGGCTTCCTCGCGGCGGGGCTCTTCTGGGGGCTCGGCCGGGGCGAGCGGCGGATCACCGTGTTCTTCCTCGCCTGCGTGGCGATCGCGGGCATCTTCGGCGGCCTCACCGCGAAGACGTCGATCCTGGCCACCCAGTTCCTGCCCGCGGCGCTGGCCCTGGCCGCCTACTTCTTGAGCCGGACGTCCTCGAGGGGCGCCGACCACGGGTAGGGATCGATCAGCATCAGCGCGGGCTCGGCCACCCGGGGGCCCACGCCGCTCGGCCAGATGTAGTCCATGATCGGCGCGAAGCGCACCCGCTCGTGGAGCAGGCGCTGGATCTGGTGGAGCTGCGCCTCCCGCTTGCGGGGGTCGGTCTCGCGGCTCTGCTGCTTGTAGAGCGCGTCGATGTCCGGATAGCCGCCGTAGGCGAAGGCCCCGTCGCTGGGGACGGTCTGGGCCATGCGCGAGGCCGCGTTGCCGTACACCGCGTTGATGCAGACGCAGAGCCCCTTGAGCTTCTTCGACGCCAGCGCCGAGTAGAAGGCGGCCCGCTCCATGGTCCGCAGGCGCACCTTGATCCCGACCGCGCCCAGGTAGCCGCCGACCGCCTCGCTGAAGGCGGTGTACGGGCGGCCACGGATAGAGCTCGCCCGCGTCGAAGCCGTTGGGATACCCGGCCTCGGCCAGCAGCTGCTTCGCCTTCGCCGGATCGTAGGGAGCGGGTCGAGCGGGAGCGCGAACTGGAACGTCCGCGGGATCACGCTGCCGTTCGGCCGGGAGGCACCGAGCGTCTCCGCCTCGCTGAGGGCCTCGGCGATCGAGCGCGTGGCTGGCGGCCAGCCGCACCCGTCGATCGTGCCACGGCGACTTGGGATCCCACTGATCGAGGTAGTCGAGGTAGAACGTCCCGATGCCGCCCGAGAACGCGAGCTTGAGCGAGGGATCGCGCTTGACCTCCTCGGCCTGCGGGAGCATCCAGGAGGTAGGCCAGATCCACCTCGCCGCGCTTGAGCATGGCCAGCCGCGTGGTGGCCTCCGGCACGCTCTTGTAGACCAGCCGCTTGACCGACGGCATCTTGCGCCAGTAGCCCTCGTAGGCCTCCATCACCAGCTCGATACCCGGGGTGTGGCTGACGAACTTGTAGGGTCCGAGGCCGACCGGGTTCTTCTTGAAGCCGTCGGGGCCCACCTGCTCCATGTACTTCTTGGGGACGATCCAGCCCGCGCCGGTCGCGTAGGTCCCGTAGAAGGTCATGAAGTCGGGCCACGGCTCGTGGAGATGGAAGCGCACCCGGTAGGGCCCGGCGATCTCGACGTCGCGTACCTTCTCCTGCAGGACCTTCGAGCCCTTGGCGCGGTGGAAGCTGAAGCGCACGTCCTCGGCGGTGAACGGGTCGCCGTTGTGGAACTTGAGGCCCTCGCGCAGCTTGAACTCGTACACGAGCCCGTCCGGGCTCACCTTCCACGACTCGGCGAGGCTCGGGGTCTGGTGGTTGCCGGGCATCGGCTTCACGAGCGCGTCGTGCATCGCGTTGAGCACCCAGAACGGGGTCAGCACGCCGACGACCTCCGCCGGATCGAACCAGGCGGGCGCGAGCGTCACGTAGAGCGCCCAGCGCATCTCGCCCTTCCGGCTTGGCCTGGGCGGCCGCGGGGGTGAGACCGGCACCGAGCAGCAGAACGATCACCAGGATCACGGACACGAGAGCGCGCATGGGTCTTAGCCTCGCAGCTTCGGATCCCACGCGTCCCGCAGCGTGTCGCCGAAGAGATTGAACCCCAGGACGGCCAGGCTGATCGCCAGGCCGGGAAAGAGCGCGAGCCACGGCGCCTGCTCCATGAAGGCGCGCCCGCTGCTGCTGAGCATCAGCCCCCACGAGGGCGTCGGGGGCTGGGTGCCCACGCCGAGGAACGACAGCGACGCCTCGATCAGGATCGCGTTGCCGAGCCAGATGGAGCGCGATGACCAGGATGGGCGCGGTCACGTTGGGCAGGATGTGGGTCAGGATGATCCGCGGATGGCGGCAGCCGATGGCCTGCGCGGCCTCCACGTAGCGGTTCTGCTTGGCGGCCAGCACCGCGCCGCGCACGATGCGGGAGTTGCCGGGAATGATCACCATCGCGATCGCGAGCATCGCGTTCGTGGTGTTGGGCGTGAGCACCGAGACGATGGCCAGCGCCAGCACCAGCCCCGGGATCGCCTGGATGCCGTCCATGATCCGCTGGAGCACGAGATCGGTGCGGCCCTCGCAGTAGCCGCACAGGAGCCCGATGATCATGCCCGCGACCGTCCCGATGCCGACCGCGAGCAGGCCCACCCAGAGCGAGATGCGGCTGCCGTAGATGACGCGGCTCAGGACGTCGCGCCCGATGTCGTCGGTGCCGAAGGGGTGCTCCCAGCTCGGGGCCGCGAGCCGGATCTCGGGCTGGGCGGCGAGCGGGTCGTAGGGCGCGAGCACGTCGGCGAAGATCGCGGTCAGCACGATCACCGCGATGAGCGCGGCGGAGACGGCCCCGAGCGGCTTGCGCCGCATCACCGTCCAGAGCGCCCGCGCGCGGCCGAGCTCGACGGTGGGCTCGGCCTCGAAGTGGGCGGCGGGCGCGGTCACCGCCATCGCGGGGCCTCGTTCACTGGTACCGGATGCGCGGGTCGAGCCACGCGTAGGTGAGATCCACCAGCAGGTTCAGGGTGACGAGGGTGCCCGCCACCAGCATCACGTTGGTCTGCACGACCGGGTAGTCGCGGAAGAGGATCGCCTCCACGGTCAGCCGGCCCATGCCGGGCAGCGCGAAGATCGTCTCCACGATCACCGTCCCGGCCAGCAGCACCCCGAGCTGGCCGCCCACGATCGTCACCACCGGGATCAGCGCGTTCTTGAGCGCGTGCTTGTAGACCACGATGCGGCCCTCGAGCCCCTTGGCCCAGGCGGTGCGCACGTAGTCCTCGCGCAGCACTTCCAGCACGGTCGAACGGGTCATCCTCATGGTCGCGGCGGAGAGGCGGAAGCCGAGCACCGCGGCGGGCAGCAGGAACTGCTGGAGGTTGCGCAGCGGCGACTCCCAGAAGCTCACGTAGCCGATCGCGGGGATCCAGTGGAACCAGATCGCCGCGAAGGTGATGACGAGCGTGCCCAGCCAGAAGTCGGGCAGCGACAGGCCCGACACCGCCACCACCCGCCCCACGTAGTCGGACGCGGTGTCCTGCCGCGTGGCCGACAGCACCCCGATCGGAACCGCGACGATCAGGCCGAGGATCATGGCGAGCGCGGCCAGCTCGACGGTGACCGGGATCGCCTTGGCCAGGCTGGTGGTGATGGGCTCGCCGGTGAAGATGCGAGTCGCCGGGGTGGAGGCTCACCATCTGCCAGAGCCAGAGCAGGTACTGCTCGTAGTACGGCCGGTCGAGGCCGAGGTCGATGCGGAGCTTCTGCAGCTCCTTCTCGCCGATATTGCCGGACTCGCCCATGAGGGCGGTGAGCGCGTCCCCCGGCATGACGCGCATCAGCCCGAAGACGATCAGCGAGGACAGCAGGAGGACCGGGACCGCCAGCATGAACCGGCGGAGCGTGTACTTGTACATCGCGCGCGGCCCCGGCCCCCGCGCCTCCTACTTGTCCAGCCAGACCCGCGAGATGGTGGAGGAGCCGTAGCCGTCGGTGCGCCGGAGGGCGGCCGCGGCCCCGTTGCGCATGTGCGGCTGGAAGACCAGGAACCCGTTGTCGTAGGGCATCCACATCCGGAGCACCTGGTCGAACTCCCGGTCCACGATCTTCTTGGTGAGCGCCCGCTGATCGGCCTGCCCCGGGGTCTGGCGCAGCTTGGTGGTCAGCTCGTCGATGACCGGATCGGCGACGCGGAAGAAGTTCTTCGTGGACTTGGAGTGCATGTACTGGTAGGTGCGCTCGTCGAGGCCGATCGCGTGCCCCGACTGGAAGCCCCACGCCATGCCGTCCCACTTGCTCTCGACGTAGCGCCCGTAGTAGGTCGTGTAGTCGAGCTTGGTGATCTTGACGTTGATGTTGAGGTTGCGCTTGAGATCCTGCTGCACGACCTGCACCTGCGAGGTCATCTGCGGGAAGTACTCGTAGTAGAACAGGGTGGTCTCGAAGCCGTTCGGGTGCCCGGCCTCGGCCAGGAGCTTCTTGGCCTCCGCGGGGCGGTACTGCCACCACGGGCCGAAGCTGGCCGCGGTGAGCGGCTTGTCCTGGTAGTAGATGTAGGGGACGCCCCAGCCGAGGATGCCGTGCCCCTCGAAGATGGTGTCCACCTGCTTCTGCCGGTCGATCGCCATCGAGACCGCGCGGCGCACGCGCACGTCGTTGAAGGGCGGCTTGTCCTGGGCCAGCGCGATCCCGAACGGCGTCAGCGTGTTGTGGTACGAGTGCACCTGCACGTTGGCGTTCGTCTTGCGGATCGTCTCGACCTCGGAGGGGCTCGCCAGCCAGATGAAGTCGCTCTGCCCGGTGCGGAACGCGGCCATGCGGGTCGCCGCGTCCGGGGTCGAGAGGATCACGTACTCGTCCACGTACGGGCGGCCCTTGTCCCAGTAGTCGGGATTGCGCGTGAGCACCACCCGGACCTTCCGGTTGTGCTCCTTCAGGACGAAGGGGCCGGTCCCGATCATGCGCTTCTTGAGATCGCCGTCCTCCTCCAGCACCTCGCGGGAGAACATCACCGTGATCGGCTCCGCCACGTTCTGCGGGAAGAGCACGTTGGGCGTCTTGAGGTGGATGCGGACGGTGTGCTTGTCCGGCGTCTCGATGCCCTCGACCTCCTGGAAGGTGAAGGACTGCGCCCCCTCCTTCGCGTAGGCCTCGAGGCAGTACTTGACGTCGGCGGCCACGAACTCGCGCCCGTTGAGCGGCGGCCACGTTGTGCCACTTCACGCCCTGGCGCAGCTTGAAGGTCCACACGCGGGCGTCCGGGGTCGACGTCCACGACTCCGCGAGGTCGCCCTTGAGGCTCATGTCGGAGGGGCCGGTGATCTCGTCCGGGAACGCGTAGCGGACCAGCCGGCTGCCGACGAGGCCCGCGAACTGGTAGAGGCCGACCGACTGGGTCAGCCGCGGGTCCATCACCGGCGGATCCCAGGCGGAGGCGCGGGTCAGCACCCCGCCGCGCTTGGGCGGATTGGTGCTGGCCGGAATCCAGTCGGGGTACTTGGCCCCCGCCTGGGCGAGGGCGCGGCGGCGGCCGGGGCCGGCGACCAGGGCGCTGGCGCCCAGGCCGGTCCATCCAGCACGCGTGAGGAATGTACGGCGATTGAGCCGGTTCGCGACGGGCGATCGAAGGGCATCGCGGCTCTCCTTCTCACGTCTTCGTGAAGGAAAGGACCCCTCGAGCGAACTCGAGCCGATGCGTCATTACACCGGCTCCGAGTGCCGGGACTATGCCGCACCCCGAGCGCCAAAGTCAAGCTATGCTACCGCGCCATGGACTTCGGACTCTTCTACCTCATGCAACGTGATGACCAGTGGAGCGAGCGGGCGGTCTACGACTCGGGCCTCGAGCAGATGCTGGCCGCCGAATCGCTCGGCTACTCGTCGGTCTGGATCGCCGAGCACCACTTCAACGACTACGGCCTCTGCCCGGTCCCGCCGGTGCTCGCCGCGTTCCTGGCCGCCCGCACGCGCGCGCTGCGGCTCGGCATGGGCGTGAGCCTGCTGCCGCTCCATCACCCGGTGGACCTGGCCGAGCAGCTCGCGGTGCTGGACGTGGTGAGCGGGGGCCGGCTCGACGTGGGCATCGGGCGCGGCGGCACGCTGCAGGACTACCAGACCTTCCAGTCCGACCGCGAGGACAGCCGGGCCCGCGTCGAGGAAGGCATCACGCTGATCCAGAAGTCGTGGAGCGGCGAGCCGTTCGACTTCGCGGGCCGCTTCCACTCGGCCGAGCGCCTGCACGTGCGCCCGCGCCCGGTGCAGCGGCCGCACCCGCCGCTCTACATCGCGGCCAACAGCGAGGACAGCGTGCACTCGGCCGCGCGCCTGGGCCTGCCCACGCTCTCCTCGTTCTTCGTGCCGATCGAGGAGCTGCAGCGCCGGCATCAGCTCTACCGCGAGGAGTCGCTGGCGATCGGCCGGTCGGACGCCGAGGTGGCGGCGCTGGAGCGTCAGGCGTGGGGGATGCGCGTGGTGCACGTGGCGCCCTCTCGCGAGGAAGCGCTGCGCGCCATCGAGGGCCCGTTCATGGGCTACCAGCGGAAGATGTCGGTCCTGCGCTCCGACTCCACCGGCGGCACCGTGCCCGGCTCGTTCAACCGCTCACTGCTGCGGCTCCGCACCTTCCGGGAATATCTCGACGACGGCTGGGCCCTGATCGGCACGCCGGACGAGGTCCGCGAGGGCCTGCAGAAGTATCTCGACGCCACCGGGTACCAGCACGTGCTGCTGCTGATGGCGCTGCCGGGCCTGGACACGAGCCTGGCCCTGCGCTCGATGCGCCTGTTCGCGGAGCAGGTGGCGCCCGCGATGGCGCCCGCGAACGGGCGGGTCACGACCGGGCCGTGACCCGCCGCGCCTAGCCGCCGACCGCTACCCCTCGCCGCTTCGCGGGCGCCGCGTCCGGCCCTCCGTTCGTGCCCGCGTGCGCGGCCGCCGCCGCGTCGGCCTTCGCGAAGTCGGCCTCGCTGAACCCGTAGAGGTGCGCCCCGCCCATCAGGATCTGCGCCGCGGTCTCGCGCGAGCAGCTCTTGAGCACGTTCTCCGACACGTTGGGGAAGTTCGAGTCGAAGTGCGGGTAGTCGGTGGACACGCACATCCGGTCGGCGCCGATCAGGCCCGCGGTCGCCTCGATCTCGGGCTCGCTGCCCTCCACCGCGGCCCAGCAGTTCCGCCGGAAGTACTCCTTCGGCGTCAGGGAGAGGTACGGCGCGTGGGTGTCGCGGTACTGCGGGTAGTCCCACTCGATGCGCGACAGGATGCCGGGCACCCACGAGTTCTGCGCTTCGAGGAAGCCGACGCGCAGCTTCGGATGGAACTCGAACACCCCGCCGACGATCATCGCGATCAACGCCTGCTGCATCTCGATCCAGTGGCTGGCCACGTGGCGGTAGAACCGGTTCTCGCCGTAGAGCACGTTCATGTGCGAGTTCCAGGCGCCGGTCCCCTCGTGGAAGCCCCAGGTGACGTCGAGCTCCTCGTGCAGGCTGTAGAGCGGATCCCAGTAGTTCGAGTGCCAGTAGTGGCCGTTGAGCAGGTTCGGGCGGATGAAGGACCCGACCGCGCCCAGCTCGCGCACGCACCGGTGCAGCTCCCGGCAGGCCAGGTGCACGTCGTGCACCGGCAGCATGGCCACGAACTTGAGCCGCTCGGGGCTGTACCGGCAGAACTCGTGGATCCAGTCGTTGTAGGCCCGGCAGAGCGCCAGCGAGAGCTGCGGATCCATGTTGTCGCGGGCGAGCAGGCTCAGGCCGGTCGTCGGGTAGAGCACCGCGATGTCCACGCCCTCGATCGCCATGCCCATCACCTGCGCCTCGGGGTCGTAGTTGCGCTCGATCGCGAAGTCGAGCCGGTTCGCTCCCCTGCAGCCGCGAGCCGGAGAGCGGCTGCGTGCTGTGCGCGCTCGCGGCCCCGCCGCGGCCGCGCTTGCGGTACTGCTGCATCTCGGCGTCCATCGTGCTCGGCAATCCGTCGATCACGATGGTGCCGCGCTTCGGCCGGCCGTCGGCTCCGATCGGCAGGACCACCCGGTCGCGGAACTTCGGATCCAGGTACCGCTCGAAGAGATCGGGCGGCTCCATGATGTGCATGTCGGAATCGACGAAGCGGAGGTTCTCTTTCATGGCTCGGGCCTCCTGTTGGCTCAGACCTTGTCGTAGGCCAGCCGCTTGACCTTGTCCATGTTCCGGCCCTCGATGCGGATGAGGCGCGTCGGCCCGTCGCGGCGCGGGGAGTGGAGATCGCCCTCGTTGTAGACGTGGGCCATCCCGGGCTTCAGGGGATAGCTCCGCACGTGCCGCACCTTCCCGGGCTTCGCGTCGCTCGCCGGCTCGACGAGGGCCCAGTCGTTCATGAGCGTCTCGCCGCGCGCCTGGCCGTAGATGGCCCAGGTCGGGCCGTGATCGTGGGGATTGCTCTCGCGCGCGCCCTTGTAGACGTGGGCGAGGATGCAGAAGCCGAGCTGCGGATCCTCGAAGAGGATCTTGCGCTCCGGCACGTCGTCGCCCAGGTGCTTCGCGACGAAGGCCTCGTCCTTGAGCACCTCCTCGACCAGCGCGCGAACCTTCTCGCGCCCGGCGGGGCCGGGCTCCGCCGCGAGGATGTCGTGCATCGTGGCCGCGAGCTGCTCGAGCGTCTGTCCCATGGAGGCCTCCTGTGGGCTTACAGGGTGTTTAGAAAAGCGATCATTGCGTCGTTGACTTCCTTCGGGCGCTCCTGCTGCGTCCAGTGCCCGCAGCCGGGCAGCATGATCGTCTCGGCGGAGCTCGGGGACGAACTGCTTCAGGTTCGGCAGGAGCTGGTCCATGCCGCGGAAGTGGACCACCAGATCCTGGTCGCCCGCAACGTAGAGGGCGGGCACGGTCACCCGCGCGCCCGCGTACGGGGCCATCAGCTCCCAGTTGCGGTCGATGTTGCGGTACCAGTTGAGCCCGCCGCGAAAGCCCGCGCGGCTGAACTCGCCGGCGTAGAAGTCCACGTCGGCCTCGGTGAGCCAGGACGGCGGCGCGGGCGGCTCGGCGGTGTGGCTCAGGAACCCGCCGGCGCGGGGCACCATGCCGACCGCGGCGGGATCGCCGAGCCCGACGCGCGCCTGCCGGCCCTCGCCCGAGCCCGAGTAGAGCACGCGGCGGATGCTGCTCCGCACGTCCCGCGAGAGCTCCGCCTCCGCCACGCCCGGGGCCTGGAAGTAGAGCTGGTAGAAGATCGCGTCGTCGGTCTGCGGCATCGCGGTGGACGGGCGGACCGAGCCGCGCGGCCGGTACGGCACGCTGAGTCCGATCACCGCGCGGAAGCGGTCGGGACGCAGGAGCGCGGCGTGCCAGGCGACGGGCGCGCCCCAGTCGTGGCCCGCGATCACCGCGGGCCCGCCGCCCAGCGCGTCCACCAGGCCCACCATGTCGCCGACCAGGTGGAGCAGCGTGTACTGGTCGATCTCCGCCGGCTGGTCGGTCTGGCCGTAGCCGCGCATGTCGGGGGCCACCGCGTGGAAGCCCGCGGCCGCGAGCGCCGCGAGCTGATGGCGCCAGGAGTACCAGGACTCCGGGAAGCCGTGGCAGAGGAGCACGAGCGGCCCGTCGCCCTGCTCGGCCACGTGCATGCGGATGCCGTTCGTCTCCACCGTCCGATGCCGTACGTCGCTCATCGCGCCCTCCGCGGGCCCTATTGTATACTCCGTTTCCCATGCCCAGAGTCAGCGAGATCGAGGACGACGGCGGCGACCCGATCCTGAAGGACGTGTTCGCCCGGGAGCGCGAGATCTTCGGCGGGCTCCTGAATCCCACCAAGGTCTTCGCGCACTGCCCGCCCATCATGAAGGCGGCCAAGCAGCTCGGCGCCGCCATCGAGAAGTCCGGCCGGCTCCCCGCCGCGCTGCTGCCCCTGATCTACCTCCGCGTCGCCCTGATCAACGGCTGTCCCTTCTGAATCGACATCAATGCATCCCGTGGGATGCAGGCGGGGGCGGACGAGGACAAGGTGCGCGAGATCCCGACCTGGCGTGAGAGCCGGCGCTTCTCGGACGCCGAGCGCGTGGCGCTGGAGTACGCGGAGGCCATGACCATCACCGGCCAGCGGGTGAGCGACGAGCTCTTCGCGCGCCTCAAGACCTGCTACGACGAGGCCCAGATCGTCGAGCTGACCGCCGCGGTGGCGCTCGAGAACTTCCGCAGCAAGTTCAACGTGCCGCTCGGGGTCGAGGCGCAGGGCTTCTGCGTCCTATGAGCCCGCGCAAGCGCATCGGCGTGATGATCCCCTCCACGAACACCACGTGCGAGGCCGACTTCCAGCTGACGGTCCCGCGCGACGTCACCATCCACGGCCAGCGCCTGTGGATGACCAACGAGGGCACCGGCGACGACGCGTACGTCCGCATGAACGGCGAGATCGAGAGCGGGGCCCGCTACCTGGCCACCGCCCACGTGGACGTCGTGGTCTACGGGTGCACCACCGGCAGCTTCTACAAGGGCCCGGGCTGGGACACCGAGATGCTCGAGCTGATCCGGCGCGAGGCGGGCGTGCCCGCGGTGGCCACCAGCCCCTCGGTGGTCGAGGCGCTCCGCTTCTTCGGGGCCCGGCGGCTCTCGGTGGCCACGCCGTATCCCGAGTGGAACAACCAGCGGCTGCGCGCCTACCTCGAGGCCCAGGGCTTCGAGGTGCTGAACGTGGACGGCGAGCCCCGCGCCGCCGCGTCCGGCAACCAGGGCATCAACGATCAGGACCCGGAGGAAGTGGCCGAGTTCGCCGCGCGGGTCTGCCGGCCCGAGGCGGACGCCCTGCTCTGCTCCTGCACCGCGTGGCGCTCGGTCGAGGCCATCGCGGCCATCGAGGCCCGCACCGGCAAGCCCGCGGTGAGCTCCAACCAGTCCACGATCTGGACCGCGCTCCGCGCCCTCGGCGTCACCCGCCCGATCACCGGCTTCGGCCGGCTGCTGGAGCACCTGACTCCGGCGCGTCCCGCCCCCGCCGCCCGCTAGTCGCCCGGAGACGCACCGTGGCCGGCGTGATCGCGTACATCGGCATGGGCCTGCTGGGCTCGGCGCTCGCCGAGGACCTGATCAAGGCGGGCTTCACCGTGCGCGGCTTCGACATCGCGCCCGAGCGCATGCGCGAGCACGAGGCGCGGGGCGGCATCCCGGCGCGCTCGCCCGCCGATGCGGCCCGCGGCGCCGCGGTGGTGATGACCTGCCTCATGACCGCCGACCTCGTCCGCGACGTGCTGCTCGGCCCCGACGGCGCCATCGACGCGGCCCCGCCCGGCGTCGTCGTGATCGACAACAGCACGATCCATCCCGACGCGTCCGCCGCGCTGGCCGCCCGGCTCGCGGCGCGCGGGATCCCGATGCTGGACGCGCCGGTCGCGGGATCGAGCGGGCAGGCGCGCCGGCGCGAGGCGCCGGTGATGGTGGGGGGCGATCCCGATGTCTTCGCGCGCTGCCGCCCGATCCTGGACGCGCTCAGCGAGCGCGTGCGTCACGTCGGCCCGAACGGCGCGGGCGCCCGCGCCAAGCTCGTCGTCAATCTCGTCCTCGGGCTCAACCGGCTGGCTCTCGCCGAGGGCCTGCTGTTCGGGCTGCGGCAGGGCCTCGACGGGACGGCCCTGCTCGCCATCCTCAAGGACAGCTCGGCCTACTCGCGGGCGATGGACATCAAGGGCGAGCGCATGATCGAGGGCAATTTCGAGGCGGAAGGCAAGCTCGTGCAGCACCTGAAGGACGTCGAGCTCATGCTGGAGGTGGGCCACGCGGCGGGCGCCCCGCTGCTGGCGACCGCGCTCCACCGGCAGCTCCTGCTCGCGGGCGTGGCGGGCGGCCTGGGCGACCACGACAACTCCGCGATCATCGCGGTGCTCCGCTCGCTCATTGCCGCGCCGCGCTGAAATGGGCCTCCTGCGGCCGCGCGCGATCAGCTATACTGGTCGTGTCTTCGCTGAAGATACTGGTAGGCCGTAGCGACCCTGCCATCGTTCATCGCCCTCGCCCGCACCTCACGCTCTCGTCGTGTCACCGCCGCTGTTTCTCGCAAAGGAGTCCGCGTGAGTCGCATGCCGTCGAAGTCCTTCACCTGCGGGGTCGTATCCGAGTCCGTGTCCATCACGCTGCGGCGGCGGAATTCCATGGCCGGCCGGGGCAAGCTCTTCGTCGCGTGCAGCGAGAAGGACTGCCAGTACATCGACGAGAACGAGCCGCCGTGCCCGCTCACGCTCGCGCTCTTCACCGACGAGATCAACCAGCGGATGATCGCCGAGTAGCCGGTTCGCCTCTCACGACGTCACGGAGACCGACATGGATGTCGCCAACCCCACGAAGCCACCACCGCCCAGCAAGCCCGCGCGCTGCGCGTCCCCCGTCGAGGTCGATCCGACCGATCTCGAAGTCCCCGCCGCCACCGTCAAGGCCTGGATCGCCCATCTCCGTACCCACGGCTGGACCGATCACGACCTGGATATCCAGTGGCTCAGCCGCGCGCGTAGCGGCGTGACCCGCTAGTCCGAACGATCAGCGCCCACCGCCGCGAGCTCGCGGCGGTGGGGGATTCGCAGGCCCCGCCGCCCCAGGCCCCGCCGGGCGTGCTCCGCTCGGCCGGCTCCTGACCACCCGAGGCCTCGGCCGGCTCCACCGCGGCCCCGGACCGGGAAACGCGGGCGGGCGCCAGGGCAGCGCCGCGGAGGTGTGGCCGCAGGCCGCGCACGTGTCCCCGCCGCTGGCCGCGCAGGAATCGCGCTCGTGCTCGCAGGCGGCATCTTCCCGGCAGTACACGCACATGGGGAGCTCTCGCGTCAGCGCGCGGCCGACGCTCCGAGACACGCGACCTTCTTCCTCGCGCACAGCGCGCAGAGGCTCGCGGGCGCGAGCGTGAGCGAGCCCGGGGTGGCGAAGATGTCGTCCATCACCCGCGCGATGTCCGGCTTCATGTAGCTCCGGTCCAGGTTGTCCTTCGCCAGCTTGACGAGGCACCGCGCGCAGAGGAACTGGCCCCGGTGATCGCCGTGCAGCAGGCTGTCGACGACGCGCCGGATGAAGTCTCCGGCGGTAAAGACCGTGGAGGGCAGGGCCATGAGGGCGCCTACCGCTTCCCGTGCCGCGCCTTCCGCCCCTGGAAGGCGAGGAGGCGGTCCCGGCCCGTGACGCACAGGGCCACGATGTGGGCGCCGAAGCCCGTGAACGCGGTGACGATGAGCGAGAAGACTCCTGGTGGCTTCTTCTTCATGGGGCTCCCTTCGAGACGGGACGTGAAACCGGTGAGCGAGGTCGAGGTCGAGCCAGATGCCGGTGAGCCGCGGGGGCCCAGAGGAAGGCCTTACAACACTAGCACGTCTCTCATGTGTCCTTGAGCTCGATCTCGATGAAGGTGAACTCGAAGGAATTCGCGTTGCGCACGTCGTGCTCGACCCCCGCGTCGCGAAAATAGGGCTCGCCGGCGCGGAGCGCGTTGGTCGTCTCGCCCGCCGCGCCGGTGGCGGTCAGCGAGCCGGTGGTGAGCGGCACCACCACGTAGGCGTACTCGTGACGATGGTGGCCGGTCCGCGCGCCGGGCGCGAAGCGCCACTCGGTCACCCGCACGCGCGCATTGTCGACCTTGACGGTGGGCACCGCGTCCGCATCGCTCATCGTGTGTCTCCTTTCGCGGTCAGCTCCGCCCAGCGGGCGTAGAGCCGGTCCACCTCGGCGCGGGCGGCCTCGAGCGCCGCGTAGCGCGCCTGCAGCGCGGCCGGATCGGAGGCGATGCCCGGGTCCTCCGCCGCCCGGCGGCAGGCCTCCAGCGCGGTCTCCGCCGCCAGGATCGTCGCCTCCATCGTGTCGAGCTCCCGCTGCTCCAGATACCCGAGCTTCTTCCGCGGCTTCCCCCTCTCTCCCTCTCCCCTCTGGGGAGAGGGCAGGGTGAGGGGTGTGGTGGTGAGGGGAGGCCCGCTCGTCTTCCGCGAAGCGACCCGCGCCGCTTCCCACTGCGCGTAGTCGGCGAACTTCTCCGCCCCCCCGCGCCCATCCAGCGCCACGATGCCGGTCGCCACCCGATCGAGCATGAACCGGTCATGCGTCACCAGCACCAGGCCGCCCTCGAACGTGGTCAGGCTCTCCTCCAGCACGTCGAGCGTCGGGATGTCGAGATCGTTGGTCGGCTCGTCGAGGATCAGGAGATCGGCGGGCTCGCGCATCAGCCGCGCGATGTGGATGCGGGCCTGCTCGCCGCCCGAGAGCCGGCCCACCGACACCTCGAGCTGGTCGGGCGGGAACAGGAAGCGCTTGGCCCAGGCCGCCACGTGCAGGGTCCGACCCTGGAAGGTCACCGTGTCGCCCTCGGGGGCGAGGGCCCGCCGCAGCGACTGCGTGGGATCGAGCCCCGGCCGCTGCTGCTCGAACCGGACGACGCGCAGGTCCTCCGCGCGCTCGATCGTGCCCGCGTCGGGCGCGAGCGCGCCCGCCAGCACGTTGAGCAGGGTGGTCTTGCCGCTGCCGTTCGGCCCCATGAGCCCGATGCGCGTGCCCGGCGTGATGATGAGATCGAGGTTCCGCACCAGCGTCCGACCGCCGAGCGATTTGGTCAGCCCCTGGGCGACGAGCAGCCGGCGCGAGCGCCGGCCGGAGGCGGTGAAGTCGATGTCGGCGGTGCGGGTGGCCGCCCGCGCGCGCGCGTCGCCGAGCTCCTCGATCAGCCGATCCGCTTCCTTGATGCGGCCCTTCGCCTTGGTGGAGCGGGCCTTGGCGCCCCGTCGCAGCCACTCGATCTCGCGGCGGACGGTATTGGCGAGGGACTCCTCGTAGGCGGCCTGGCCCCGCAGGAACTCGTCGCGCCGGGTGAGGAACTCGCTGTAGCGGCCCTCGGTCTCGAAGAGGCCGCTCGGGTAGATGCGGTTGACCTCGAGCATGCGCGTGGCCACGTGCTCCAGGAAGTAGCGGTCGTGGCTCACCACGAGACAGGCGCGCTGCCCCCGCTCGGTGAGCAGGCCCTCCAGCCAGAGGATGCCCTCGACGTCCAGGTGGTTCGTGGGCTCGTCCATCAGCAGGACGTCGGGCTCGCCCGCCAGCTCGCGCGCGATCGCCAGGCGCTTGCGCCAGCCCCCGGAGAGCGCGGCCACCTCGGCGCGCCCGTCGTCGAACCCGGCGCGGCCCAGGGCCTGGGCGATGCGTCCCGCGCGCTCGTACTCGTCCAGCGAGGCGAGCACGGCGGTCAGGACGTCCTCGACGGTGCCCTCGGGCGGGAAGACGGGATCCTGCGGGACGTAGCCCACGCGCACGCCGCTGCGGAGCGAGCGCTGGCCGCGGTCGGGCGATTCGATGCCGGCGAGGATGCGCAGGAGGGTGGACTTGCCGGCCCCGTTGGGCCCCACCAGCCCCACCTGGTCCCCCTCGAAGAGCCCGAACGACAGCCCCTCGAAGAGGGACCGGGGGCCGTGCGCCTTGCCCACCCCCTCACAGCTCAGAAGAAGCGAACGGGGCACGCTCGGCTACTTCTTCTCCTTCTTCGGCTTCTTCTTCTCCTTCTTCATGCTCCGGCCCTTGGCCATGTGCTCACCTCCCTTCCCTGATCGCGGCGATCTTGCGATCCCGCTCGCCCGCCATCCGTTCCGTATCGCGCCGCAGCCCCTCGTTGAGCTGCTCGACTTCCTCGTGGCTGGCCGCCTTCCGCATCGCGGCCTGGTGCAGGATCTCGCGCTCGGCGCCCTTGGCCTGGTACATCTGCCGGACCTCGGCGATGGCCGCCTTCTGCTCGTCGGTGAGCGGCCGATCGGGCGCGTTCGAGTCCTTGTCCTTCTGCCGGAGCCGCTCCATCGCCAGCTCGAGCGCGCTCTTCGGGGTGTTGTCGGTCATGTCGCTCCGTAGTGTAGCAGAGGCCTATCCGAGCATCAGCACGGTGCGTGAGACCTCGCCCGCCTTCATCGCGCGGAACGCCTCGTTGACGTCCTCGAGCTTGCCGCGGCGGGTGATCATCTCGTCCAGCTTGAGCCGCCCCTGCCGGTAGAGCTCGATGTAGTGGGGCATGTCCACCTTGAAGCGATTGCTGCCCATGCTGCAGCCCTGGATCTTCTTCTCGCGGAGGAACATCGGGCCGTCCAGCTCGATCTTCTGCCCCACCGGGATCATGCCCACGATGGTGGCGGTGCCGCCGGGCTTGATGCAGTCGAAGCACTGCTCGGCCGCGAGCTTGAGGCCGATGCACTCGAAGGAGTAGTCCACCCCGCCGTTGGTCAGGGCCCGGATCTGCTTGACCGGGTCGTCGGCCTTGGCGTTCACCCCGTGGGTGGCGCCGAGCTCCTTGGCGGTGGCCAGCTTGGACTCGACGGTGTCCACCGCGATGATCATGCGGGCGCCCGCGATGCGCGCCCCCTGCACCGCGGCCAGGCCCACGCCGCCGGCGCCGAAGACCGCGACGGTCGAGCCCGCCTCGATGCGCGCGGTGTTCAGCACCGCGCCCACCCCGGTGGTGACCCCGCAGCCGATCAGGGCCGCGCGGTCGAGCGGCATGCTGTCGTCGATCTTCACCAGCGCGTTCTCGTGCACCAGCATCTGCTCCGCGTAGGCGGAGAGATTGGCGAACTGGTTGACCGGCTGGCCCTTCCACGAGAGCTTCGGCGGATCCGTCTTGGCCCGCACCGGCCGCGTCTGGCAGAGATGGGTCTTGCCGGTGAGGCAGTAGTCGCAGTGCCCGCAGAAGACGGACAGGCAGGCGATGACGTGATCGCCCGGCTTGAACTCGCTCACCTGCAGCCCCACCGCCTCGACGATGCCGGCCGCCTCGTGGCCGAGGATGGCGGGGGTGGGGAACGGGTAGAAGCCATCCACGAAGTGCAGATCGCTGTGGCACACGCCGGAGGCCACCGTGCGCACCAGCACCTCGCGGCCGATGGGCTTGTCGATGTCGACGTTCTCGATCGTGAGCGGCTGATGCGGCCCGTGGAACACGGCTGCTTTCATGATGGCCTCCTCTGGGGATTCGTCGCGGGTTGGCTCGCCCAGACAGGTAACGCCCCCCGGCCCGACGTGTCAAGGGGCCCTTGACAGCTCGGCGGCCGCTGTCGCAGCATCGGCCCGCCATGTTCGCCTACGTCGGCGCCTACACGTCGAAGGACCGCAACGGGCGGGGCGACGGCATCAACGTCTACCGCATCGACGAGGCCTCCGGCGCCTGGAGCCACGTCCAGTGCCTGGGCGATCTGGTCAACCCCTCGTGGCTCCTGCTCGATCGCCGGCGGCCGGTGCTGTACGCAGCGCACGGCGAAGGGCACGAGGCCACCGCCTTCGCGATCGAGCCCGCCACCGGCCGGCTGCGCGTCCTGAACCGCCAGCCGACCCAGGGCAAGAACGGCGTGCGCCTCGGGATCGAGGCCTCCGACCGCTTCCTGGTCTGCGCCAACTACAGCTCGGGCACGGTCGCGGTGCTCCCGATCGAGGCGGACGGCGCGCTGGGCGCGCTGCGCGACCTGGTCCCGCTCACCGGCAAGACCGGCCCGCACCCGACCGAGCAGACCAGCGCGCACCCGCACGACGTCGCCTTCGACCCGCGCGGGCGCTTCTGCCTGGTGCCGGACAAGGGCCTCGACGCGGTCTTCGTCTTCCGCGTGGACGGCGGGCGGCAAGCTGGTCCCGGGCGCGCCCCCGTCGGTCGCCAGCCGGCCGGGGGCGGGACCACGGCACGCCGGCTTCCACCCGACCGGGCCCTTCGCCTACGTCCTCAACGAGCTCGACTCGACGCTGACCACGTATCGCTTCGACGCCGACACCGGCGCGCTGGAGCCACGCCAGACCATCACGACGCTGCCGCCCGCGTTCACCGGGCGGAACACGACGTCGGAGATCGCGGTCGCCCCGTCGGGCCGCTTCGTCTACGCCTCGAATCGCGGCCACGACAGCGTCGTCGTGTTCGCGGTGGAGCAGGCCACCGGCACGCTCGCCCCGGTCGGCTGGGCGCCGACCCAGGGCAAGACGCCGCGGTTCATCGGCCTCGACCCGGCGGGCGCGATGCTCTACGCGGCCAACCAGGACAGCGACACCATCGTGGCCTTCCGCGTGGACCGGCAGTCCGGCACGCTCACGCCCACCGGGCACGTCGTCCCGGTGGGCAGCCCCAGCACCATCGTCTTCCGCTAGATCTTCCGCCAGAAAGGACTCGCCATGGAAACCGTCCAGATGACCCGCGACGAGATCGCGGCGCGCACCGGCCGCTTCGCGCAGCTCCAGCCGATGGAGTTCATGAAGAACGACACCACGGTGACCCAGGCCGCCAAGGACATCATCCTGGCCCGCAAGCTGATGCCGGTGGTGCTGGAGCGCACCCAGTCCGCCTTCGGCAACGACGCGCCGATCTACAACGCGGCCGGCCTCACCATGTTCATCTCGATCATGCCGCCGGGCCAGGGGCCGTGCCTGCACGCGCACGTGAAGACCTTCGAGACCTTCACCGTGCTGGACGGCACGCTCGAGTTCTCGCTCAACGACGACGGGGGCGAGAAGATCGTGCTGAACCAGTGGGACACCTTCTCGTGCCCGCCGGGCGTGAACCGGGGCTTCCGCAACGTGGGCGCCAGGGACGCGGTGCTGCTGACCGTCATCACCGGCGGCATCAACGACCGCAACGACATCGGGCTGCCGCCCGCCATCGCCAGGCAGATCCAGGCGGTGGACCCGAACGCGCTCGAGGTGTTCAAGACCAAGATGGGCCTGCGCTTCGACGCCGGCCCGAGGCGTAAGGCCTCGACGGCCGACGGGGTCAGGTCTACTCCGACATTCCCAGTGGCGAGCAGGTCACCTGGCGCTGAAGTCGGCGTCGAACTGACCCCGACTTGGCGCGCTTCTAGGCGGGGGGACGCCGTCGACCATCACGAGGTTGGTGTGGCCGGCGCGGAGGCGCATCGCCAGGGGCTCGCGGTACTCCTCGGAGTCGTACCAGCGCTTCGCGTGATCCATGGCTCGGGAACTCGAGGATCGACCAGGCGATTCGGCTTCCAGTCGCCTTCCACCGTCTGGTGAGCGCCGCCGCGCACGAGAAAGCGCCCGCCGTAGGGCGTGAGGGTGGCGGGCACTTGCTTGCGGTACTCCTCCATCGTGGCGCGGGTCGGTCACGGTCACGTCCACGATGACGTAGGCGGGCACGGCGCCTAGCCCCGCTTGCGCCGCGCCACGCCGGTGCGCACCGCCGCGTCGGCCACCGCGGAGGCCACCGCCGGGACCACACGCGGATCGAACATCGAGGGCGTGATGTACTCGTCGCTCAGCTCGCCGTCCGACACGATGTTGGCGAGCGCGTGGGCGGCGGCCAGCTTCATCTCGTCGTTGACCTTGCGCGCCCGCACGTCGAAGAGCCCCTTGAAGAAGCCGGGGAAGCCGCACGAGTTGTTGATCTGGTTCGGGTAGTCCGACCGCCCGGTGGCCATCACCTTCACGTACTTCCCCGCCTCCTCCGGCATGATCTCGGGGGTCGGGTTGGCCATCGCGAAGACGATCGCGTCGCGGTGCATCGCGCCGAGATCGTCCACCTTCACGACGCCGGGGCCGCTCAGGCCGATGAAGATGTCGGCGCCGACCATCGCGTCGCGCACGGTGCCGCGGATCCCCTCCGCGTTGGTGTGCTCGGCGAACCAGGCCTTCATCGGGTTCATGTTCTCGGTGCGGCCGCGGTACAGCGCGCCGGCTCGATCGCAGGCGATGATGTGGCGCGCGCCCTCCAGCATCATCAGCTTCGCGGTGGCGATCGCGCTGGCGCCCGCCCCGGTGAACACGATCTTCACCTCGTTGAGCTTCTTGTTCACGACCTTCAGGGCGTTGAGCAAGGCGGCCAGGGTGACCACCGCGGTGCCGTGCTGGTCGTCGTGGAAGACCGGGATGTCGAGCTCGGCCTGCAGGCGCTCCTCGATCTCGAAGCAGCGCGGGGCCGAGATGTCCTCCAGGTTGATGCCGCCGAAGACCGGCGCGATCGCCTTCACGGTGCGCACGATCTCGTCCACGTTCTTGGTGTCGAGCGCGATCGGGAAGGCGTCCACACCCGCGAACGCCTTGAAGATGAGGCACTTGCCTTCCATGACCGGCAGCGCCGCCGCCGGCCCGATGTCGCCCAGGCCCAGCACCGCGGAGCCGTCGGTGACCACCGCCACCGTGTGCTGCTTGATCGTGAGGTTGTAGACCTTCTCCGGATCGGCGTGGATGGCCATGCAGACGCGCGCGACGCCCGGGGTGTAGGCCATCGAGAGGTCATCGCGGGTCTTCACCGCCACCCGGCCGTTGACCTCGATCTTGCCGCCCAGGTGCATGAGGAACGTGCGGTCGGAGACGTTGACCACCGTGACGTCCGGCTCCTGCCGCAGGCGGTCGACGATGGCCTGCCCGTGAGCCTCGTCGGAGGCCTTGAAGGTGATGTCCCGGGTCATCTCCTTCTGGCCGGCCTCCACCACGTCCACCGCCCCGATGTCGCCGCCGGCCTCGCCGATGGCGGAGGTGATCCGGCCGAGCATGCCCGGCTTGTTGGCGAGACGGAGACGGACGGTCAGGCTATTGCTGGCGACGGGCTTAGTGCGACTCATGGCGGCCTCCTTGCCGGGTTGTCACTGGGGTGGCCAAGAATAGTCGAGTCGATGCGGGGAAGGCAAGCCCGGGCTAGACTGGCCTGGTCATGAAGACCCGCCGGGCGCTCAAGGAGATGTCCCGTCTGGCCGAGCGGTACCGCGTGCGGAACGGACGCAAGTTCCGGCTCGAGGACGTGGATCCGGCCGACACGAGCGGGGTGAAGTCGCAGGCCCACGCCGAGAAGCTCCTCGAGAAGAGCACCGCGATCCTTCAGCGAGATGCAGGAGAAGCTCTACGCCCAGGACCGCTGGGCCCTGCTGCTGATCTTCCAGGGCATGGACACCGCCGGCAAGGACAGCGCCATCAAGCACGTGATGTCCGGCGTCAATCCCCAGGGCTGCGACGTGCACTCCTTCAAGGCAGCCGAGCCCACCAGAGCTCGACCACGACTTCCTCTGGCGGACCCACACCGCGTGCCCGGAGCGCGGCCGGATCGGCATCTTCAATCGCTCCTACTACGAGGAGGTCGTGGTGACCCGCGTGCATCCGAAGCTCCTCGCGGCCGAGCGCCTCCCCGAGCCGCTCGTGGGCAAGCACATCTGGGACGAGCGCTACGAGGACATCAACGCGCACGAGCGGTACCTCGCCCGCAACGGGACGGTGATCCGCAAGTTCTTCCTGCACCTCTCGAAGGCGGAGCAGCGGCGGCGCTTCCTGGCGCGGCTCGACGAGCCCGCGAAGAACTGGAAGTTCTCGCTCGGCGACGTGACGGAGCGGGAGTCCTGGCCGGACTACCAGGAGGCCTACGAGGCCGCGATCCGCGGCACCGCCACCCAGCGGGCCCCGTGGTACGTCGTGCCCGCGGACCACAAGTGGTACACCCATCTCATCGTGGCCGCCGCCATCGTCGAGGCGCTGGACGACCTGGATCTCACCTTCCCCGAGTCGGACAAGGCCAAGCGGAAAGAGCTCGACAAGGTTCGCGCGGCGCTGCGCGACGCGAAGGATTGAGCCGGGTCAGGCCTTGAGGAAGGCCTGGACGACCCGCGCGGTGGCGTCGGGCTCCTCCAGATGGGGCGCGTGGCCGGCGTCCGCCACCACCTCGAGCCGCGTGTCCGCGATGCGTCCCGCGAACTCCTTGGCGTACGCGCGCGGGACGAGGCGGTCGTGCTCGCCCCAGAGCAGCAGGGTCGGCGCGGTGATGCGATGGATGCGCTTCTTCAGCCCCTTGTCCGGGATCGGCCAGATGAACTTGCCGGTCGCCCCCATCGCCCACGTGAGCCGCGTCCGCGCGAGCGCGCCCGCCTCCAGCTCGGCGGGCACCGCGAACATCGCCTGGGCGGCGGGGCCGTCCGGCCGGTGGAACACGTACGCCGGCATCTCCGCCGGGCCCTGGAGCATCCAGTTGATCACCGGCGCGTCGTCCAGCCAGAGCCCGATGGGATCGATGAGGGCCAGCCGCTTCACCCGCGCCGGCTGGAGCGCCGCCACCTCGCACGCCATCATGGCCCCGAAGGAGTGGCCGGCGAGCATGACGTCGCGCAGCCGGAGCTGCTCGAGCAGCTCGTCGTAGCAGAGCACCAGATCCCACAGGGAGTCCACGTGCTGGATCGCGTCCGGGTCGCCCGGGCTCGTGCCCGGGTGCTCCGGCGCGTAGACCGTGAACTGCCCCGCGAGCGCGTCGAGGAACGGGCCCCACGTGAGGCCCCACGGCCCGTGGAAGAAGACCACCGCCGGGCCCGCTGCCCTGGACGTGGACCCGAATCGGCACACGGCCGTTCCAGACCGTGACGGTCCGGATCTCGCCACGGCCCTCACCACCGGACCCCTCACCCTGCCCTCTCCCCTGAGGGGAGAGGGTGTCGCGCGCGGTCATCGCGCCGCGCCGGCGGGCTGGCGGCTGCCGCGCAGGCTCTTCGGCCACCAGTGGTTCTCCCAGCCCTTGTCGTCCCAGATCTCGCGCAGCCCGGGCAGCACCTCGCGCGCGAAGAGATCGATGTTCTTGAGCGTCAGCTCGTGCGGCATCGAGCCGATCTGCACCAGCACCATCAGGTTGCCCACGTTGAGGCGCTTGATGACTTCCTCGATCAGGCGCTCCTTCACGGTGGCCGGGCTGCCCGCGATCACGTAGCCCTTGTCCACGAAGTCCTTGTAGCGGAGCGTCTTGGGATCCTCGGCCCGCCGCACCGGGTTGCGGTTGGCCGCGAGCAGGCTGCGGTAGTCCTGGTTGCCCGGCGGGGCGAACCACTGCGGCGGCACGTGCAGGCACTTGTGATAGAAGTACTCGACGTGCTTCGCGTAGTCGGCCTCCGCCTGCGCGTCGGTCTCGGACACCGCGACGAGCTGCAGGAATCCCGCGCGATACGGATTGCGCTCGAGCCCCTTCTTCTCCACCACGTCCCAGTACCCGTCCATCATCGTCGTGGCGGCGCGGGCTCCCGCGTAGCGAGAGGAAGCAGTAGCAGACGTTGTGCTCGGTGGCGAAGTCGAAGGTGCTGATGCTGCCCGAGCCCGGCACCCACACCGGCGGATGCGGCTCCTGCACCGGCCGCGGCCAGAGGTTGACCTGGCCGAGCTGGAAGTACTTCCCGTTCCACGCGAAGATCTCCTTCGCCTGCCACGCCTTCAGCACGAGCTCGAACGCCTCGCGATACCGCTCGCGGTGCTCCATCGGGGTGATGCCGTAGGCGAGGTTGACGTCCATCGGGCTGCCCAGCGGCAGCCCCGCGACGAGCCGGCCGCCGCTGATGCAGTCGAGCATGCCGTACTCCTCGGCCACCCGGATCGGCGGCGAGGTGGTCGGCAGCGTCATGCCCATCTGCACGATGGCCACGTCGAGGCCGTTGGTCTGCTTGGCCAGCACGCTGCCCATGAGGTTCGGGCTCGGCATGAACCCGTAGGCGTTCTGGTGATGCTCGTTGGTGCAGACCCCGTCGAAGCCGGCCCGCGCCGCGTACAGCAGCTCGTCCAGCGTCCAGTTGTAGTACTGGCCCACGCGCCGGGCATCGGCCAGCTCCCACCAGGGCGGGGTCACCCAGACGCTGTCGTAGCGGCGCTCGAAGTCCTGGGGCAGCTCGCGGTGGGGCATCAGGTGGAACGCGCTGACTTTCATGGACGGGCTCTCCCTTCCCGGCACTGGGATGGGGGAAGCATAAGCGACCGGCGGGGCCGGCTCAAGTTTGCAAGGGAAGCGGCTCGGGTCGGCTAGACTCAACTCCAAACGTGGAGAAACCGGGTCCCCCGCCCACACTGCCCGAAGTCGTGTCCGCGCTGGTGACGGCGTGGCGGAATCTGGCCGCCTACCCCCCGGGCCACCCCGCCCGCGCCTCGGCGCTCGCCACCGCGCATGCCCGGGTGCGCGCCTTCCTGGCCTCCTCGAGCCCCCTGGTGCTCGGGATCGGGCGCGACGGGCTCGTCAGCGCGGGCAAGAAGATCGAGTCCGCGCAGGTGCGCGCCTTCGCGCGGGCGCTCTACCGGCGCAACGGCGGCCTGCTGCGGATCGACGAGGACGTGGAGCCCGCCGAGCTGGAGCGCTTCCTGGCCATCCTGGGCGACACCGGGACCGCCCGCGACCATCCCCTCACCGGCGACGAGCTGCCGGCCGCCGGCATCACGCACATCTCGGTCTCGGCCATCGACTACAGCGCGCTGGTGACGACCACGGACCTCACGCCCGCCACGCCGGAGGAAAGCTCGCTCTTCGACGGCCTGCTCGAGTCCCTGCTGGCCGCCGAGCCGATCGGGTCGGGAGGCGACCGGTCGGGTCCGCGCGAAAGCTCCTCGGCGGAGACCATCGCCTCGCTGTTCCGCGGCGGCCCCGGCACGGGGGGACCGGGCGCCGGCGGCCCGGGCGGCGGGGGGCCCGGCGGGGGAAGCGGGGGCCCCGGCGGTGGAGGCGCCAGCGGGGGCGGCTGGGGCGGCGGCGGGCAGGGACGGGGCAGCGGCCCGGGCGGCACCGGATACGACGTGGGCAGCGGGCAAGCGGGAGGGGGCGGCCGGCTCGGCATGGCCGCCGCCTACACGCTCGCCGGCCTGGTGGGCACTCGCCTGGAGAGCGCGGACAGCGACGAGCGGGAGAAGCTGGCGCCGCAGATCATCCAGCTCCTCCGCGCGCTGCCGGGCGAGGTCCGCGAGCCGGTGCTGGCCGCCGCGCTCCGCACCCTCGCCCGCGAGGAAACCGCGAGCGGGCACCTGGCCAGCCTGGCCGCCGCGCTGCCGGCCGCCGACGTGCTGCGGGGCCTGCGCCGCCTGGCCCGCGAGCAGGGCCAGCTCTCGAGCCACGCGCTCCAGATGGCCCAGGCGCTGGCCGAGGCGCACGAGGAGATGGGCCCGGCGCCGGCGGGGCTGCCCGAGCCGCCGGCCGACTTCGCGGAGATGGCCGCGCTCTTCCGCGAGGAAGACGTGGACCGCTACAACCCCGAGGACCATCGGGTGCTGCTCGCCCAGAAGCCGACGGTGGACCTGGACGCGATCGCGGTCGAGGTGGCCGCCGACCCCGACGCCTTCGGACCCGACACCGAGAGCGACGACGCCATCGAGCGGCGGGTCGTCACGACGCTGCTCGACATGACCGCGGGCTCCCCCGACATCGTGCGGCCGCTCGTCCTGGGCCGCCTGCGGGAGATCTTCGTCCGCGCGCTCCAGCAGAACCGCTTCGCCCAGGCCGTGGGCATCATCCGCGCGGTGCGCGACCTGACCGCGGACCCGAACCTGGCGGCGCGGCGCGAGGCGCTCGAGGAATTCCTCGCCCACATCGCCGATGCCCCGACCCTGGCCGCGCTCGTCGCCGCGAGCCGGCAGCCGGGTGGGCCACCCTTCGTCCAGGTGCAGACGCTGATCCTGGCCCTCGGCGCGTCGGCCTCGCGCGGGCTGCTCGAGGCGCTGGCCGCCGAGCAGGATCGGGGGCGCCGGCTCCGCCTGATCGAGCTCGCGGCCTCGCTGGGCGCGGCCATCGTCCCGGAGACGCGGCGCCTGCTCGCGGATCCGCGCTGGTACGTGGTGCGGAACATGGTGCTGCTCCTCCGGCGGGTGCAGGACCGCTCGGCCATGAGCGAGATCCTGCGTTGCGCCGATCACGCGGACCTCCGGGTCCGGCTCGAAGCCATCCGCGCGCTCTTCGCCTTCGACTCCAAGGTGCCGCGCGACCTGCTCGCGCGCACCATCAACCATCCCGACCCGCGGCTGGCGGAGGCGGCGGTGCTGCTCTCCGGCCAGCACGGCATCACGCAGGCGACCGACCTGCTCGTCGAGATCCTGCTCCGCTGGGACTTCTTCGGGCGGCACCGCTCGATGCGCCTCAAGGCGCTCCGCGCCCTCGCCGACCTCGGGGACGCGGCCGTGCTGCCGCGGCTCGGCCGCTTCTTCCGCGAGCGGCCGTTCCCGCTCGTGCCGATCGACGAGCGGCGGTCCGCCTACCGCTACCTGAGCTCCTACGACGTGGCCGCGCGCGCGCCCTGGGTGGCGCGCGGTCGAGAAGTCCCGGGATCCCGTGATCCGCGACATCTGCCGCGGGCTCACCAAGGCGGGGCCGCCCGCCCCGCGCGAGGACCGGCCCGTCGGAGATGCGCCCACGGGGGGCTCATCGACCGGAGGTGCATCCGCGGGCGGTGCATCCGCCGGCGGTGCATCCGCCGGAGGTGCATCCGCCGGAGGTGCATCCGCCGGAGGTGCATCCGAATGACCGAGCCGGCGATTCCGGGCGCGCTCTCCGCGGTGGACCGGCTGGTGGTCAGCCTGGTCGCGGGGATCAACATGCGCGCGCTCTACGGCGCCGAGCACCCCGCGCTCGCCAGCCACGTGGAGCGCATCATCGAGGCGGTGACCGCGGCCTGCGAGGAGCGGCAGCGGGACTCGCTCACGTTCCTGGTGGTCGGGACGGACCTGGTCGTGGAGACCCAGCCGCTGCGGACGGGCAGCCTCTACCACCAGCAGTTCATCCGGGCGCTCACCCGGCGCGGCGTGGAGCGCCTGACCGTGGCGCAAGGCCTCGACACCGAGGAGTGCGTGCGCTTCCTGACCCCGATGGCCCTCGGCGGCGTGCCGATCTCGACCCGGTACATCACGGTGGGCCGCGTCGAGCTCCAGGCCGCCGCCGTCGAGGAGGGCCCCGGCCCCGGGACCGGCGCGGGCGGGGGCCCCGGCGCGGGCCCGGGCGGTGATTCGGCGATCGAGGCGCTGACCGCGCAGGGCGTGGACGGCGCGCGAGACGCCTTCACCGAGTTCCGCACCGACCGCCGCGGCGGCCTCGTGCGCCTGGAGCAGGTGGTGTGGAGCCTCATGGACGCGCTCCAGCGGGCCACGCGCGAGATCCTGCCGCTGGCCCCGCTCAAGACCCACGACGACTACACCTTCGTGCACTCGGTGAACGTCTCGCTGCTCACCCTGGCCCAGGCGCGCTCGTTCGGCATCGAGGGGGCCCGGCTGCACGCCATCGGGCTCGCCGCGTTCCTGCACGACATCGGCAAGCTCAAGATCCCGCTCGACGTGCTGAACAAGCCGGGCAAGCTCGAGGGCGACGAGTGGCGGATCATGATGGGCCACGCGCAGGAAGGCGCCACCCACCTCTGCGGCGTCGAGGGCAGCCATCCGCTCGCGATCCTGGTGGCCTACGAGCACCACATGCGCTTCGACGGCCAGCCGAACTACCCGGTGCCGCGCATCGGCCGCCGGCCCACCCTGGCCAGCCAGATGACCTCCATCTCCGACGTCTACGACGCGATCTGCACCACGCGCCCGTACGCGAAGGCGCGCTCTCGCCAGTTCGCGGTGAGCGTGCTCACCGAGCGCGTGGGCACCTTCCACAGCCCCGGGCTGGTCGCGAACTTCGTCCGCATGGTCGGCGTCGAGCCCGCCGGCCCCCCGGCCGACTCGGCGCGGTAGGCCGTCCCGATGCCCGGCCGGCACTTCTCGATGATCCGCAACTTTCACCTGGCGGATTTCTTCACCATCGCCAACGGCTTCTGCGGCGTCGCCGCCCTGTTCCAGGCCATGCGTTTCCTCGCCGGCGGGAGCGCTGGCGCCTGGACCTCGCGGCCGCGCTCGTCGTGCTGGCCCTGCTCTTCGACGTGCTCGACGGGCGCATCGCGCGCTGGCGGCACCACGCCTCGCCGCTGGGGCGCGAGCTGGACTCCCTGGCCGACGTGATCTCGTTCGGCGTGGCCCCGGCGGGCATCGCGTTCGCGGCGGGCCTGCGGAGCCCGCTCGACCAGATCATCCTCATGTACTTCGTCGGCTGCGGCCTGAGCCGGCTCGCCCGCTACAACGTCACCGCGGAGTCGCTCGCGACCGAGACCGGCAAGGTGCGCTACTTCGAGGGCACGCCGATCCCGACCAGCATCGTCCCGCTCGGCCTGCTCCTGCTGGCCTTCCACCGGCAGAGCCTGTATCCGGTCGTGGTGGCCGGGCTCGAGCTGCATCTGGTCAGCCTGCTCTTCCTCCTGTCCGGCAGCCTGATGATCAGCAAGACGCTCAAGGTCCCGAAGCCCTAGCGTGATGAGCCGACGCGCGCGCATCGGCGTGCTGGTTCCGCCGGGGAACCCGACGGTGGAGCCCGAGCTCTACCGGATGGCGCCGCCCGGCGTCAGCATCCACTTCGCCCGGATGCAAGCGCCGCCGTCAGACGGCCCGCCGGGTGGCGCCGGCGGCATGGAGGAGCGCACGCGCGCCTATCGCGAGGGGCTGGACGGCCCGGCCCAGGCGCTCGGCGAGGTGCGCCCCGCGATCGTGCTGCTGGCCCACACCGCGTCGAGCTACGCGCTCGGCTGGGGGCGCGAGCAGCCGCTGGTGGACCGCGTCGCCTCACTCTGCCGCGCGCCCGCGCTCCTGGCCGCGCAGGCGGTGCGGGCCGCGCTCCACCACCTGGGCGTGACCCGGCTCGCGCTCGGCACGCCCTACCCGGAATCGATCAGCCGGCAGGGCCGCGCGTACTGGGAGGCGGCGGGCTTCGAGCTCGTCGGCTATCACCGCCTGGCCGGCGTGGTCGACATCTATGCGGAGAGCGAGGAGCGCGCGGCCGAGCTCGCGCGCCAGGCCGACACGCCGGAGGCGCAGGCGGTGCTGATCAGCGGGACGGGCCTGCCGACGGTGGGGGTGCTCGAGCGCCTCGAGCGCGAGCTGGGCAAGCCGGTGATCAGCAGCAACCAGGCGTGTCTCTGGCGGGCGCTGCGCCTGGCGGGCGTGAGCGATCCGGTGCCGGGTTTCGGGCGACTGCTCCGCGAGGGCTGATCAGAGACGCAGGCGCCGGAGCACGCCGACCACGCCCTGCTCGCCGCCGCGCTGCGCGGTCAGCGTCTCCACGCCGGCGGCCAGCGCGGGACCGAGATCGGGATCCCGCGGGTTGAGCGGGCCGTCGTGGAGCGCGTCGAGGCCTTCGGGGGTCAGCGGGATGCCGTGGGCGCGCGCGTAGATGAGGATGGCGAGCCGCGCGGTCTCGTTGTCGCGCGCGATGATCCGCCGCACCGTCTCCGCCACCGCGGCGGCCGCCGCATTGCCGTAGAGCCATCTCAACGTATTGGTCAGCGGACTCGGCGGCCGGTCGAGATGGCCGTCGAGGAGGTCGGCCGCGAGCTGGCTGATGTGGCCGAACGCGTCGGCCCCGTCCCGCGCCAGGGCCTCGCCCGAGCTCGCCGAGCCGGCTCGGCGTCCTCGGAATGTCGCGCACGAGCGCCTGCGGGAGCTCCTGCGTGAGCTGGACCACCGCGCTGGTGGTGCCGGCCGCGTCGCTGAAGAACTCGCCGCTCCGGAGCAGCTCGAGGACCTTCGCGGCCTCCTCCGGCGTGACGGGCAGGCCCGGGCGCGCGATGCCGCCGCCCACCTGGAGCGCGCGGATCAGGACGTCCCGGCTCCCCGCGTCCACCGGGGGCTTGCGGGCCACGAAGAGCTGCTGGAGCGCGTGCCGGAGCCGCTCGCCATCGGCGCCACCCACCTGCCCGGCCACCTGGTCGAGCAGGTCCGGCGGGGGGCCGGGAGACGGCGCCTGCCCGACCCCGAGCACCGCGAGCGCGGCGGGGAAGTCGAGCGCGCGGAGCTGGTCGACCAGCCGCTCACCCTGGATCCGGTCGACCGCGGCGTTCCAGAGGCCATCGAAACCCTTCATCGCACCTCCCCTTGCCGGGGTCGAGGATGACGGGGGCCCATCGCTACCGTCAAACGATTTGTGCCCTTACTGGGTGACAGCCCGGCTGTCCACGTAACAGTTCCAGGCACGAAGCGCATAGTACAAGGGCGCATGGTCGTCGAACGGCTCTCGAGCGGCGTCGAACAGCCCCGCGAGCCGTGCCGGCAACGGGAGGCGAAAGAGCGCGCGAATCGCCTCCCGCGTGAGGCCGCGCAGGGATTCCGTGCCGTCCGCCTCGTCCCGGAGTCGCCCGTCGCCGTCGATGTACTTGAGCGCCCCCACGTGGACGTAGTCGGCCTGCCCCTTGTCGGGCCGGCTCCCGAAGGGCGGCACCCGGGCCACGATGTCGCGGTGGTGGACGATTCGAAACGCGTTGACGGGGAACGTGTCGGCAAACGCGCGATCGCCGACGGCGGGAGATCCGAAGACGTAGAGGCCCTGCACGGTGCGGAGCCGGTCCGCGGCCAGCGTGGCCAGCGCGGCGCCGAGGCTGTGTCCCGTCATCCAGATGGGGCGGCGGGCGCTGCGCGTGCGCCAGGAGCCGGGGCTCGAGGTCGCTCCAGATCGAATCGAGCGCCCCCTTGAAGCCGGCGTGGACGAGTCGACCCGGGCCGGCCTCGGCAAATCGGAATGTTCACATCGGCCAGGAAGTCCCGGACCGTCTCCTCGAATCCCCGCACGAGATCCGGGGTGGCGCCCGGCTTCGGCACCTGGGTCCCTCGAAATGCCGCGATCACGAAGTCGCGACCCTCGACCAGATAGCACTGGCTCCCGGCGTTCGAGACGAACGCGACCTGGCCAAGGCCGGCCCGCTCGAACTGTCCGCGGGCGAACTCCTCGTCGGCGTAGGTCAGGAGCGCGGTCTCGGCCAGCCACCACGCGTTGACCGGCTCGAACGCCGGCGCCTGCGGCTGAAACGGGTTCGTGGCCGCATCGTCGAAGTAGGTCCGATCCAGGTTCGGCGGGAGCACGTTCTGCAGGCTCGCCACGGGAATCGACTTCTTCTCCATCTCCGTCACCTCCTCGTCAGCGCTCGCCGAGGCCGAGCCGCGTCAGGAATTCGCTCACCGCGGACCCCCACGCGCGGACTTCGCCCGGCAGCAGGATGTGCCCGTCGCGGCCGATGGGCGGGAACATCTCGAGCGTCGCGGTCCCACCCGCCCGGACGAACCCCTGGTGGTAGGAGCGCACGGACGCGGGGCCGTAGTTGCGGTCGTTCTCGGAGTACAACCAGAGCATCGGCAGCCGGGCGATCCGGCCGGCCTCCGCGAACGTGTCCGCGTTGAAGCGGGTGCGGCCGTCGCAGCGCTCGACCGTCCAGCCCCCCGCGAAGCTGACCACGCCGCGCGCGGCGACCGTGCGCCGCGAGGGATACACCACGGCGAGCAGGCCGCCGCGGGACATGCCGCCCAGCAGGAGTCGCGCCGGGTCTGCCCAAGGCTGCGCGGCGACGAAGGCGAGCACGGCGTCCAGGTCCTCGACCGCCCGCTCCACGCCCGCGGTCAGGATGGCGCGATCGCAATCGTAGCGCTCGAGATACTCGCCGCCCGAGCCGCCGCGGCCGCGCCGCATCGGGATCAGCACCGCCCAGCCCCGCGCCACGAAGAAGCGCGCGACCTCGGGGTAGCGGTAGTACTCGGTATCGGCCGGCGAGACGCGCCCCGCGCCCGTCGAGCCGTGGTTGAAGACGAGCACCGGCAGAGGCCCGGGCGACGCGGGCCGGTACAGGAAGGCTTCTAGCGAGAGCTCGCGGGGCGCGCCGAGCAGCCGCTTCTCGATCAGCGGAATCGCGATGGTCTCGGCGACCGGCGGCGCCTGCGCCCGCGCCCCCTGCGCCGGCAGCAGGAGCAGCGCGGCGAGCAGGGCGGCCCGGCGCGTCATCGCGGAGGGTCGAGAGGCCGCTCCTCGATCGCGTCCACCCGATCCGTGTAGAAGGCGAGGTAGCCCGAGATGGAGCGCCATGTCGTCGTGCGGCGTCTCGTAGCTCCACACCGCGTTCTCCACGGTGCGCGGGCCGCCCTGGATGCTCCAGTAGGACGCGTCGCCCTTGTAGGGGCAGTGGGTCACGTGCGCGGTGCGGACCAGGCGCGTCATGTCCACGTCGGCTCGAGGAATGTACTGCTGATCGGGCGTCCCCGGCGCGCGCATGACGAGCGCGCGGGTCGTGTCGGCGACGATCGCCCCGCCCAGCCGGACGATCACCCGGTTCGGATTGGGCGCGACGGTGATCCCCGCGTCGCGCGGCCGGCCGGCGGGCCATCAGCCGAGCAGCCGCACCAGCTCGTCCGGCTGGCTCAGCATCGGGTAGTGCCCGGTGTCCATCTCCGCGTAGCTCCCCTTCAGGCGCTCGGCGGTGCGGCGCTGGTGCGGCTCGGGCGGGTTCTTGGCGCGCCGGCAGCGGATCACCGAGGTGGGCCACTTGCGATCCCAGAAATCGGTCAGCTCCATCGGGGCCTCGAGCGCCGCGATCGGGTGCGGCGTGTAGCGCGCGAGCGCCCACGCGCGGGTGGCCGGATCCAGGTCCGAGAACATGCGGCTCTCCGCGTCGGCGCGCGTCGGCGCGATCGTCACCGCGGTCACGTCGCCCGGGGGCCGGCTCACGATGTCGCCCACCTTCTCGCCCGGCAGCAGGGCGAGGGCGTCCACGAAGACCAGGCGCGCGATGCGGTCGGCGGCCAGCTCGGCCGCCTTGCAGATGACCATGCCGCCCGAGCTCGTGCCGACCAGCACGACATCGCGGAGGTCCTCGTAGAAGAGCAGGCCGGCGACCTCCCGGGCGTGGCTCCCGACCGTGATGCCGGGGCGGATCTGATCGGCGCGCTCGGCGCAGCCGTCGAGCGTGGGCGCGTGGACCGCGTGGCCGGCCGCGCGCAGGCGCTGGACCACCGGCTTCCAGATCCAGCCGCCCTGGTAGGCTCCGTGAACCAGCACGTAGGTCGCCATCGCGCTATCCCTTCCCGCCGACCTTCACGCCGGCGAGCTGCTCGTAGATCTTCACGACCGCGGAGCCGTCCTCCTTGTTGAGACCGGCCGCCCGCGCCATCTGGTAGACCTGCTGGGTGATGTTGGCCAGGAGCACCGGCACGCCGAGCTGCTTGGCGAACGCGGTCTCGAGCTCCTGGTCCTTGAACGAGATGTCCACCGTGCCGCCGGGCGAGAAATCGCGCTTGAGCATCCGCGGCACGCGCATCTCGAACGCGAAGCTGTTGCCCGTGCTCACCCGCACCACGTCGTAGATCGCCTGCGGGTCGAGCCCCGCCTTCACCCCGAGCACGAGCGCCTCGGCCACCGCGACCGTGTTGACCTGGATCAGCATGTTGTTGACGAGCTTCATCGCGAGCCCCTGCCCGAGCCCGCCCATGTGGAACACGTTCTTGCCCATCGCGCGGAAGAGGTCCTGGCAGGCGGCCACCGTCTGCGCGTCGCCGCCCACGATGATGGAGAGCTCGCCGGAGGCGGCCCGCTCGGTGCCGCCGCTCACCGGCGCGTCCACCATCGCGATGCCGCGCGCCGCGAGCTGCTCGGCGAGCCGGCGCGCCACGAACGGATCGATGGTGCTCATGCAGGCCACGATGTGCCCGGCCCGCGCCAGGTGGATGATGCCGCGCTCGCCCGCGATGACCGCCTCGGCCTGCGCGGTGGTCTCCACCATGCAGATCGTCCGCTCGGCCTTGGCCGCCACCTCCGCGGGCGAGGGCGCCAGGGCGGCGCCGCGCGTGCGCCACCGCTCGGCCTTCACGGGATCGATGTCGTGGACCACGAGGGAGAAGCCGCGCTTGACGAGGTTGAGCGCCATCGGATCGCCCATGGCCCCGAGACCGATGAATCCGACTGTGCCGGGCATTGTGCGGACACCTCCTTGAGAGAGCGGGTCGTACGTCACCGGGACTATACCCCGGACCGCGTGTCTCCTACACCCAGCCGCCGTCCACCACGTAGCTCTGGTTGGTGCAGGCGCCGCTATCGTCGGCGGCCAGGAACAGGACGACGCGCGCGACGTCCTCGGGCAGGAGCTTGCGCTTGAGACACTGCCGCCGCAGCAGCTCCTGCTCGCCCTCCGGCGTGAGCCAGAGCGCGATCTGCCGCTCGGTCATGATCCAGCCGGGCACGACCGAGTTGACCCGGATGCTCCGGGGCCCGAGGTCGCGGGCGAGCGCGCGGGTCAGCCCGACGACGGCGGACTTGGCGCTCAGGTAGGCCGGCATGCCGCCCTGGCCCACCATCCACGACGTCGAGCCGAGATTGATGATCGAGCCGCCGCCCGCCGCTTCCATCGCGGGCACCACCGCCTGGGCCGAGAAGAACTGGTGACGCAGGTTCACCGCGAAGCGGTCGTCCCAGTACTCGGGCGTGACCGCCTCGATCGTGTGCCGCTCGTCGTGGGCCGCGTTGTTGACCAGCACGCGAATCGGCCCGAGTCGCGCCTGCGCCTCCGTCACCGCCGCGCGCAGCGCCGCGATGTCGCGCAGGTCGCACGGGATGAACGCGGGCGCGGGCAGGCCGCGGGCCCGGAGCGTCTCCACGAGCGCGGTCGAGGCCTCGCGCTGGATATCCACGAACGCCACGCGGGCCCGCTGGGCGCAGAAGTGCTCGACGATGGCGGCGCCGATGCCGCTGCCGCCGCCCGTCACGAACACCACGCGATCCTCGAGGCTCGGGTACGTCGCGGACCGGATCATGGCGCACAACCTAGCACAGGTGGGCGCCCGTGCTAGGCTCCGGCGCGAGAGCGATGGATCTCGATCACCCTGCGCGCGGGCGACGCCGCGATCGAGCTGGCGCCGGAGGCCGGTGGCGCGGTCACCCGCTACTGGCTCGCGCGCGGCCCGGTGACGCGGGAGTGGCTGCGCCCGACTCCGGCCGGCGTCCTGCGGGCTGGCCATCCGTACCGGGCCGCCGCCTTTCCGCTGGTGCCCTATTCCAACCGGATCCGCGGGGGCCGGTTCTCGTTTCGGGGTCGCGCGGTCGTCGAGCCGCTCAACCGGCCGCCCGAGCGTCACGCCATCCACGGTCACGGCTGGCAGGCGCGCTGGCAGGCAACCGACGTGCGGGCCGCGGAGGCGCAGCTCGAGTACCGGCATCCGGCCGGCGCCTGGCCGTGGGCCTATCACGCCACGCAGCGGTTCGTCCTCGAGCCGTCGAGCCTGACCGTCGAGCTGAGCCTCTCGAACCAGAGCGCCTCCCCGATGCCGGCGGGGCTCGGCTGGCACCCCTACTTCCCCCGCACCCCGCGCGCGACGATCACCGCGGACGTTCGCGCGATGTGGCTCACCGACGACGAGAAGCTCCCGACCGAGCTGGTGGCGCCCCCCGCGACGCCCTTCGAGCATGGGCGGGACAACTGCTTCGTGGGCTGGGGCCGGCGGGCGACGATCGAGTGGCCCGAGCTCGGGGCGCGGCTCGTGATGCGAGCGGAGCCGCCGCTCGACTACCTCGTGGTCTTCACACCCGCGCGCCGGCCGTTCTTCTGCGTGGAGCCGGTCAGCCACGTGACCGACGCGTTCAACCTGGCGGATGCGGGGCAGACCGACAGCGGGATGCTCGTCCTGGAGCCGGGCGAGACGCTACGGACGGCGGTCGTCCTGACCCCGGAGGAGCTCTGACACGGGCGCCTTCGGCATGATGAGCCAGAGCACGATGTAGGCGAGGATCCCGGGGAACGCCACCGAGACGCAGGACACCACCACGTACAGGATGCGGACGATGGTCGGATCCCAGCCGAGCCACTCCGCGATGCCGCCACAGACGCCGGCGATCATCTTGTGCTCGCGCGAGCGCTGGAGCGGCACGGGCATGCCTCTAGCTGCCGCCGGCCCGATGCTCCCCGTCGTCCGGCGTGGTCACGAGCTGCGCGCGGCGCTCCGGGGAGAGCTGCGGGTACCGCCGCTCCAGCAGCGACGCGAGCCGGCCGAGGACGGTCTGAAGCTCATCGCGCTCGGCACGGAGCCGCTCCACCTCCGCCTCGAGCTGCATGAGCTGACGCTCGGCCCCCGGATCGGCGCCGAGACCGGGCAGGTCGAGCGCCTCGTTCGGCGGCACGCGCCGGGTGGACAGGACCACGCCCAGGACGCCCGCGAGGAACAGCGCCACCGCCAGCCCGAACAGCCAGACCCCCGGATCGTAGAGCATGGGGGCCAGTGTACGGATTCTGCGCGGGAGGTCAAAGAACTGCGGGAGGCTTGACCCGACGGCGGCCCGGGCGCAGGATCGGGCCCAGCCGCGAACCCCATCGAGGAGGACCCGAGTGATGCGCCGGCTCAATGCTGCGTTGGTTGCACTCGTTGCCGTCGTGGTCCTGGCCCAGGGCCAAAGTGGCGCCCAGGATGGCGTGATCAAGATCGGGGTGCTGGACGACATGTCCGGCCCCTACGCGGACAACACCGGGCCGGGCGACCTCCTGGCGGTGCGGATGGCGGTGGCGGATTTCGGCGGCTCCGTGCTCGGCAAGCCGATCGAGGTGATCTCGGCCGACATGCAGAACAAGGTGGACGTCGGCGTCGGGATCGCGCGGCGGTGGTACGAGCAGGACCAGGTGGACATGATCATCGGCATCCCCCACTCCGCGATCGCCCTCGGCGTGGTGAAGCTGGCCGAGCAGACGAACCGGCTGGTGATGCCCACGGCGGCCGCGACGTCCGACCTGACCGGGAAGGCGTGCTCGGCCCACAGCGTGCACTGGGTCTACGACACCTACGGCCAGGGCAAGACCCTCGCCAGCGCGATCGTGAAGCAGGGCGGCGATAGCTGGTTCTTCATCACGGTGGACTACGCCTTCGGCCACGCGCTGGAGCAGAACGCGACCGAGTTCGTGAAGGCGGCGGGCGGCAAGGTGCTGGGCTCGGCCCGGCACCCGCTGAACAACGCCGACTTCTCCTCCTACCTGCTCCAGGCGCAGAGCTCGAAGGCGAAGGTGGTGGTGATGGCGAACGGCGGCGCCGACATCACCAACGCCATCAAGCAGGCCAACGAGTTCGGGCTCGAGAAGGGCGGCCAGCGGGTGGCCGCGCTCCTCATCCAGTATCCGGAGGTGCGCGCCATCGGCCTGCGGACCGCGCAGGGCCTGCTGATGGCCAGCTCGTTCTACTGGGACATGACGCCGGAGGCGCGCGTCTTCAGCGACCGCTTCGCCGCCGCGAAGGGCATGCCGCCCACCATGATCCAGGCCGGGACCTACGGCGCCACCCTGCACTACCTGAAAGCGGTCAAGGCGGCCGGCACCGACGAGGCCAAGGCGGTCATGGCGAAGATGAAGGAGCTGCCGATCAACGACTTCATGACGAAGAACGGCCGCATCCGCGAGGACGGCCGGGTGATCCGCGACATGTACCTCATGCAGGTGAAGACGCCGGACGAATCGAAGGGCGAGTGGGATCTCGCCAAGATCGTGGGCACGATCCCGGGCGAGCAGGCCTTCCGCCCGCTCGCCGAGGGTGGCTGTCCCTTGATCCGGAAGTAGGGCGGCGGGCCCCATGCGATTCGACGGGAAGGTGGTGCTCATCTCGGGCGCCGGATCCGGCATCGGGCGGGCCACCGCGCTCGGCTTCGGCGAGCGGGGCGCGCGGGTGGCGGTGGCGGACATCGACGGCGGCAAGGCGGAGGCGGTGACCGCGGAGATCGTGAAGGCGGGCGGCGCCGCGACGGCCATCGTGGCGGACGCGGGCACCCCGGCGGGCATCGAGGCGATGATCGGCGGCACCGTCAAGACCTTCGGCGGGCTCGACATCCTCCACAACAATGCCTTCGGCCAGCCCGCGCTGCCCGCGGGCCGGAGCCGCCTGGCGTTCACCGCCGACATCGACGAGGCGGTGTGGACGCACACCATCGAGCTCGGCCTCACCGGCGTCTTCCGCGCGATGAAGCGGGCCATCCCCGAGCTGCTCGCGCGCGGCGGCGGCGTCATCGTCAACACCGCGTCCATCTCCGGCCTCTTCGCCGACTTCGCCATCGGCGCCTACAACACGGCCAAGGCGGGTGTGATCAACCTCACGCGGGTGGCCGCGATCGAGTACGCGGCGCGCGGAATCCGGGTCAACTGCGTCTGCCCCGGCGCGATCGACACCCCCCTGCTCCGCCCGTCGCTGGGGCTGCGCGGCTTCGGGGAGACCACCACCGCGATGATCCCGATGCGGCGGCTCGGCCGGCCCGAGGAGATCGCGGGGTGCGTGATGTTCCTCGCCTCCGATCTCGCGTCCTACGTCACCGGCGCGGCGCTGGTGGCCGACGGCGGGCTCACCGTCCAGACCGGGATGCCGTCGCGGATCCCGCTGCCGTGACGCGCGCCCGGCCGAGCCGCGGAGCCGCGGCGGCGTGATCGTCGGCGTGCCGCGCGAGATCAAGTCGGGCGAGCAGCGCGTGGCGCTCACGCCGCCCGGCGCCCGCGCCCTGGTCGAGGGCAAGCATCAGGTGATCGTCGAGCGCGGCGCCGGCCTCGGCAGCAGCATCCGCGACGAGGAGTACACGCGCGAGGGCGCGACGCTCGCGATCGGTCGAGGAAGTGTGGCGCGCAGGCCGAGCTGATCCTCAAGGTGAAGGAGCCGGTACCGGAGGAGTACGCCCGGATCCGACCGGGGCAGATCCTCTTCACCTACCTCCACCTGGCGCCCGCGCCCGAGCTGGCGCGGGCGCTCCAGGCCTCGGGCGTCATCGCGATCGCCTACGAGACGGTGCAGCGCGCCGACGGCACGCTGCCCCTGCTCGCGCCGATGAGCGAGGTCGCCGGGCGCCTGTCGGTACAGGAAGGCGCGTTCTTCCTCACCAAGGCGCGCGGCGGCCGCGGCATCCTGCTGGCCGGCGTCCCCGGCGTGCCGCCCGGCAACATCGTGGTGCTGGGCGCGGGCACCGTCGGCGTCAATGCCGCGCGCATGGCGCTGGGCCTGGGCGCCGACGTCTCGATCCTCGACATCAATCTCGATCGCCTGCGCGCGGTGGACGATCTCTTCCACGGCCGCGTGATCACGCTGGTGTCCAACAGCTTCAACATCAGCCAGGTGCTGCGCCGGGCCGATCTCCTGGTCGGCGCGGTGCTCGTCACCGGCGCCCTGGCCCCGGTGCTGGTCACCCAGGAGATGGTGGCCTCCATGAAGGAAGGCTCGGTGATCGTGGACGTGGCGGTGGACCAGGGCGGCACCGTGGAGACGATCCACCCGACCACGCTGAGCGACCCGACCTATCTCGTCACCGGCGTCGTCCACTACGGCGTCGCCAACATGCCGGCGCTGGTGCCGCGCACCTCCACCTTCGCGCTGACCAACGCGACGCTGCCCTACGTGCTCGAGCTGGCCGGCAAGGGCCTGGCCGCGGCGGTGCGGGACAACGCGCCGCTCGCGAAGGGCGTCAACATCTGGCGCGGGCGCGTCGTGCACCCGGCGGTGGCGGACGCGCTCGGGGAGCCGGCGACCGCGCTCCAGACACTCGTCGAGAGGAGCTGACCATGACGCAGCAGACCCTGACCGTCGAGAAGCTCACGCCCCACATCGGCGCCGAGGTGCTCGGCGTGGACCTGGCGCGGCCGCTGGACGAATCCACGTTCAAGCAGGTGCACGACGCCCTCGTCGAGAACCAGGTGATCTTCTTCCGGGACCAGCACATGACCCCCGAGCAGCAGAAGGCGTTCGGGCGCCTCTTCGGCGAGCTCGCGGTGCACCCCGCCGCCCCCGGCCTGGTGGAGGGCCATCCCGAGATCCTGGTGATCCACGCCGACGAGAGCTCGAAGCACGTGGCGGGCGAGAACTGGCACTCCGACGTCTCCTGCGACCCCGAGCCGCCGATGGGCAGCATCCTCTATATGCACGAGCTGCCCCCCGTCGGGGGCGACACCCTCTTCGCCAGCATGTACGCGGCCTACGAGGCGCTCTCCGAGCCCATGAAGCGGCTGCTCGAGGGCATGACCGCGATCCACCGCGGCGAGCACGTCTACCGCGGCCGCTACGGCGTGAAGGACGAGGGCAGGACCTTCCCGGAGGCGGAGCACCCGGTGATCCGCACGCATCCGGTCTCCGGCCGCAAGGCGCTCTTCGTCAACCGCACCTTCACCACGCGCATCCCGCAGCTCAGCCGCACCGAGAGCGCGGGCGTGCTGCGCATGCTCTACGAGCACATCGAGACGCCGGAGTTCCAGTGCCGCTTCCGGTGGCGCGTCAACTCGGTGGCGTTCTGGGACAACCGCGCCGTCCAGCACCACGCGATGTGGGACTACTTCCCGCAGCGCCGCCACGGCCACCGCGTGACCGTGAAGGGGGACCGGCCCTACTTCAGGGCGTAGTCTCGCGGCCGCATCAGCCAGACGTAGAACCCGAGCAGCAGCGCGCCGGCCAGCGCGAGCCCGACCGACTGCATGAGCCACATGCCGGTGACGCCGCGCGGCGGCCCCCAGACGCCGCGAAACGCGACCTGATAGCCGCCGAAGAGGCCGACGCCCCAGAGCGCGAGCGCGTAGACCACGGTGGGCGCCACCGCGCGCTTGTGGGCGCGGAGCACGAAGCCGACCGCGGTCTGCACGGCGTCGAACACGTGGAAGGCGGCCAGGAACGGGACCAGCGTCAGCGCCACCGCCGCCACCGCCGCGTCGCTCGTGTAGAGCCGGACGATGGGGTGGCGCAACGTCCACACCGCGAGCGCGAGCGACGCCCCCGCCAGCCCCGCGATGCGGATCCCGGTGGCCGCGGTGCGCTGCGCCCGCGCGCGCGTCGTCCGCGCCGATCGCGTGGGCGGTGAGGGTGGAGGTGGCGACCGCGAGCGAGAGCGGGACCATGAAGCAGAGCGCCGCGAGATTCGCCACGATCTGGTGGCCCGCCATCACGCTGGTGCCGAGCCGGGCCACCAGCAGGGTGATGAACGTGAAGGACGTCGCCTCGATCGCGTAGGACAGGCCCATCGGGATGCCGAGCTGGATCTGCTCGCGGACGACGGACCAGCGGGGCCGCGCGCCGCGGATCGCGAAGCGGAGGTAGAAAGGGTCGAGGCGCGTGTGCGCCCAGCCCGCCGCGAAGAGCCCCCAGAAGACGATGCCCGAGGCGAGCGCGCCGCCCACCGCGCCCAGGCGCGGCAGCCCGAGCGCGCCGAAGATCAGGCCATAGCTCAGGACCACCTTCAGCGCGAGCCCGGCGACCTGCATGCGCATGACGACGTGCGGCCGCGCCACCGCGATGTTGAGCGCGGAGATCGCCCGGAACATCAGCGCGGCGGGCATGGCCACCGCGAGGACGCGCAGGTATCGCGTCACCAGGGCCTCGACGTCGGACGGGGCGTGGATCCATCCGAGCCACGGCTCGGGAAACGCGAGGAAGCAGCCGCCCGCGACCGAGAGCAGCAGCGCCAGCCAGAGCCCCTGCACGTAGCTCGCGCCGATGGCGGTGTGCCGGCCCCCGCCGTGATGCTGCCCGATGATGGGATTGAGCGCGTTGAGCACGCCGAGGAGGCTCACGAAGACGCTCGAGTAGACCCCGGTCCCGAGGCCCATCGCGGCGAGGTCGGTGGCCGAGGCGTGGCCGGTGAAGACGGTGTCCACGACCCCGTACAGCATCACCGCGACCTGGCCGACGAAGATCGGCCGCGCCTGGTCGAGGATGCCGCGCGCGATCGATCGCGGCGCCGGCGGACCCGGATGCCCCGGTGGGCCGCTCCGGGTCACCGCCGGACCACGTAGCCGATGGACTCGCGATCCCAGGTGGCCGCGGTGATCCCCGCCTCGCGCAGCGGCGTCTTCTGGATCTTGCCGGTGGGAGTCTTGGCCAGCTCCGCGGACACCACCTCCACGAAGCGCGGCACCGCGAAGTGCGGCATCCGGGGCGCGCACCAGTCGAGCAGCGCCACCGGATCGACCGCCGCGCCGGCGGCCGGCACGACATAGGCCTTCACCTCGTCCTCGCCGCCCGCGCCGGCCACCTTGACGCCGACCACCGCCGACTCGGCCACCGCCGGGTGGGCGTTGAGCACCTGCTCGATCTCGAAGCTCGAGATGTTCTCGCCCCGCCGGCGGATGCAGTCCTTGATGCGGTCCACGAAGTGCAGGCGACCCGCGTCGTCGAAGCGGCCGGCGTCGCCGGTGTGAAACCAGAGGTTGCGCCACGCCTCGACGGTCTTCTCGGGCATCCGGAAGTAGCCGGCCATGACGCAGCCCGGCACCTTCGGCCGCACCACGATCTCGCCGGTCTGCCCCGCGGGCAGCAGCGCGTCGGTGGCGGGATCGGCGATGGCGACGTCGAACCAGTCGTCCAGTGGATAGCCGGCGCAGCCCGGGACGAGAGGGTCGCCCGGGCGCGTGTACGCCACGATATTGCACTCGGTCATGCCGAACCCCTGCATGAACGGCACCCCGAAGCGCGCCTCGAAGGCCGCGCCCCACTCGGGCGCGATCGGCACCGCCATCATCAGGCGCAGGCGGTGGTCGCGATCGCGGGCGGTCGGGGGCTGGCGAAAGATGAACTCGGGGATCACGCCGAGGCCGTTCGTGATCGTGGCGTCGGCCGCGCGCACTTCCTCGAGCCAGCTCGTGGCCCGGAAGCGCTCGGTCACCACCGCCTCGGCGCCCGCGATGAGACAGCCCAGGAACTGCATGAGCAGGGCGTTGGCGTGGAACAGGGGCATGCAGACGAAGTAGCGATCGGCCGCGGTGAGCGCCGTCGCCTCCGCCAGCCCGAGGCCGGCCAGGTAGCAGTGGCCGTGCGGGATGAGCACGCCCTTCGACGGACCGGTCGTGCCCGAGGTGTACATGATCATCGCGACGTCGCCGGGCGCGGGCGTCACGAGATCGGCGGGCGCTCGCAGCGCGCGCAGCTCGGGAAGCGTGAGCCGCCGCGAGCCGCTCAGGCACGCGGGCGTCGGGGTGGCCGCATCCCCGACGATGACCAGGGCCTCGGGGGCCACCGGGCCGCCCACGACGTCCCGAAGGTTCGCGGCCAGGCGGTCCTCCAGGACGACGACGCGCGGCTCGGCATTGTGCAGCTGGTGCTGGAGGAACGCGCCGCGCAGGCCGGTGTTGACCGGCACCCAGACCGCGCCGAGCTTCACGGTGGCGAAGAGCATCCCGATCGCCTCGGCCCGGTTGCCGATGCAGGCCCAGCACGCGATCGCCCGGGCGCACGCCGAGGGCGGCCAGCGAGGAGGCCAACTCGTCTGTCCACGCGTCGAGGGCGCGGAAGGTGAAGGCCTGGCCGTCCTCGAAGCGGATGAACGGGCGCGCGCCCCGCTCGCCGGCCTGCCGGCGAATCAGATGGACCAGCGTCCACTCGCGCCACGGCGCCCGTCCGGGATTGCTTGCCGGATCAGCCACCAGGCGGACGGTATCCTGCCCCCTGCGCCAGGAGCAGGGCATCGAAGCCTTCGTCGGGCGACATCAGGACGGTGGTCTTGAACTCCTTCACGGCTCCGCTTCCCGCGATCGCCATGGAGAACGCCGCGGCATTGATGGCGCTGGGCACGTCGAAGAGGACGAGCACGTCGTAGTCGCCGAACGTGTAGTACCAGGCGAGCACCTGCCCGCCCAGCTTCTCGACGACCGGCCTGAGCGCCTCCATGCGGTTCTCGGGACGCTGGACCAGCTTGTTCCACGCGGTGTTCGTGTACGACGCCTGCACCATGTAAGTCGGCATCGAGGTCCTCCTCGCTCACAGTGCGATGCGCCGAGAACTCTGCGCCTCTCCGGGCCGGCAGTCAAGACGCGGGGAGCACCGCCCTAGACCATGCGTTTGACGTCGAACGGCATCGTCTTGTGCTCACGCCACATCCTGCCCGCCTAGAGCGCGATGCGACGGCAACACATAGCCATCGCCATCCGCGTAACGCATGATCCATCCTAGCCCCCGGCCATCGCGCCCACGACCAGGTACGGCTCCGTGCCCTCCGAGACGGCGTCCGGGAGCGGGGCGTCGGGAGACTCGTGGGACAGATCCTCCTCGCAGGCGAAGAACCGCAGAAACGGCCGGCGCTGCCGGGTGACGTGATCGCGGATAGTCCCGCGCAGCATCGGATAGGCGGCCTCGAGCGCGTCGAGCACCGACCGCTGCGTCACCGCGCCGGCGACCATCACCTTCACCTCGCCGTCCACGCGCGCGAGCGTCCGCAGGTGGGCGGGCAGGACGACCCGGATCATGGCAGCGTCTGGACCTCGACGGACACCACGGCCGGGAGGTCCCGGACGATCGGCGCCCAGCTATCGCCCCCGTCGGCGGACGCGTACACCTGGCCGCCGGTGGTGCCGAAGTACACGCCGCACGGATCGAGCGTGTCGGTGCTCATCGCGTCGCGCAGCACGTTGACGTAGCAGTGGCTCTGGGGCAGCCCCTTCGTGAGTGCCTCCCACTCGTGGCCGCCGGTGCGGCTCCGGTACACGCGCAGCTTGCCGTCGGGCGGATAGTGCTCCGAGTCGCTCTTGATGGGAACCACGTAGATCGTCTCCGGCTCGTGCGCGTGCACGTCGATCGGGAACCCGAAGTCGCTCGGCAGGTTCCCGCTCACTTCTCGCCAGTTCTCTCCCGCGTCGTCGCTCCGCATCACGTCCCAGTGCTTCTGCATGAACAGGACGCCCGGGCCGCGACCGGTGCATCGCGAGTGCGGTGCACGCAGTGGCCGACCGCGGCGGTGGGATCGGGGATGCCCTCCGACTGGAGGCCGCGATTCACCGGCCGCCACGTCGCGCCCGCGTCGTCGCTCCGGAACGCGCCCGCCGCCGAGATGGCGACGAACATCCGCCCGGCCCGGCTCGGATCCAGCAGGATCGTGTGCAGGCACATCCCGCCCGCGCCGGGCTGCCACAGGGAGGCCGAGGCGTGCGTGCGCAGCCCCGGCAGCTCCTGCCAGCTCTGGCCGCCGTCGGTGGTGCGGAACAGGGCGGCGTCCTCGACCCCGGCGTAGACCGTGTCCGGATCGTCGAGCGACGGCTCGAGATGCCAGACCCGCGCGAACTCCCACGGGTGCGGGGTGCCGTCGTACCAGAGGTGCGTGCCGGTGGGCCCGTCGTAGGCGAACTTGTTGCCCGCCGACTCCCACGTCTTGCCGCCGTCGTTCGAGCGCTGGATCACCTGCCCGAACCACCCGCTGGACTGCGAGGCGTAGAGGCGGTCCGGATCGGCGGGCGATCCCTTGAGGTGGTAGATCTCCCAGCCCCCGAAGTGGGGCCCGCTCACGTCCCACCGGTCGCGCGTGCCGTCCGCGTGAGGACGAATGCCCCCTTGCGCGTGCCCACCAGGACCCGGACGCGGCTCATCGCTTCGCCGCCTTCCGCTGCAGCTCGTCGCGCAGCTTCTGCTCCCGCGCGACCTCCTCGGGAGGGAAGACCTCGGCCGGGAAGTCTTCGGCCTCGAACACCTGGCGCACCTCGATCACCTCGCCGTCCGTGAACGGCACGCGCGACGCCCACGCGAGCGCGTCCGCCTTCGACTTCACGTCGATCATCCAGAAGCCGGCCAGCAGCTCCTTGGTCTCCGCGAAGGGCCCGTCGGCGAAGGTGCGCTGCGACCCCGAGAACGTGACCCGCGTGCCCTTCGAGCTCGGCTGGAGCCCCTCGCCGGCGATCATCACCTCGGCCTTCACCATCTCCTCGTTGAACTGTCCCATCGCGGCGAGGAGCTCCTTGCTCGGGAGCGCGCCCGCCTCCGACTCCTTCGACGCCTTGACCAGCATCATGAAACGCATCGTCATGTCTCCTCAGGGTTTTCTCAGCGGGATGAGCGCCCGGAGACGCGGCTCCCGCAGGTAGATGCCGAGCCAGACCACGAGCGCGATGGCGATCGGCCCGATGAACAGGTCCCCGACCCGCCAGTGGGTGCAGATCGCGCCTCCCATGTAGCCGGCGAGGAGAATCGCGCCCAGCACCGACGTCGCCGGGATCAGGTAGATCACCGTGCAGGCGGCCTCGAGGATCCCCAGCGGGATGATCATCGACTCGGGCAGCCCCAGGTGCGCCATCCCCTCCTTCACCTCGGTCCCGCCCACGAACTTCATGGCCGCGCTGAAGAAGAAGAGGAGTGACACCAGCCCCGTGATCACCCGTCCGGTCCACACGATCTTTCCGCTCCCACTTGCTGCCCTCAAGGTCTGTCTCCTCGGGACGGCCGAGCCGTCAGTGGCCGATGGTCTTCCGGATGCTGCCATAGTGATCGTCGATGTGGGCGAGCAGGCCGCCGGCGATCAGCTGCTCGGCGGTCATCGGGGGTATGCCCTTCAACACCGTGCCGCCCGTCGCCAGATCCGCGTCGCTCAGCCCGCGGATCGTCGCGGCCGCGGTCGCGCTGCCCTTCCGGTGCAGCTCGATCGTCTCCGCCCGGGTGCAGTTGGCGAAGTCCTTCGCGTGCTGGGCATTCATCTCGTCGATCAGCCCCATGCTGAGATCGCCCGGAGCCTGCCGCGCCGCGACGGCCTTGATCATACTGGAGACCGCCTCCAGCACGCTGGCCAGGTGGTGGGCGGTCACGCCCACCGACCACTTCTCGGCCTCCGTCACCTTCTTCCAGTCCGCGTCGCTGAGCTTCTCCAGCGTGGCCAGCGCGTCCCGGGACTTCGCCTCGAACTGCTTCGCCAGCTCTTCGCTCTTCGCTCCCATGGTAGCCTCCTATGGTCTGGGCGCCGCTTCCGCGATCGCCTTCATCTGGGCCAGGCCCTTCTCGAAATCGTCGCCGATCATCCGGTCCATGTTCATGACCAGGCTCATCGCCTTCGCGGGAAAGCTGTTCCGGCCGTCCAGGCTCCACGTCACCGCGGTGCGCTCGCCCTCGGGCCGGAAGGTGAACGTCGCGGTGCTGGTGCCCGCGAAGGGCCGCACGAACTCGAGCTTGATCCGGATCAGCTCGCTCGGCCGGCTCTCGATGATCGTCGTGCGGCCCTTCGCCCACCTCGTGATTGCCGGACCACGTGTAGATCGCGCCCACCCCGGCCGGCGCGCCCTCGAAGCTCTTCTTCATCGCGGGATCACGCTTCGCGTACGGGGACCAGGCGTCCCACTTGTGGAAATCGTTCACCTGGGCGAAGACGACCGGCGCCGGAGCCGAGACGGTGGCGGCCCGCTCCACGCGAAACTCGGTCGGCCGCGTGGCGATGACGACGACCAGCACGACCACGATCGCGGCGACCGCGATCAGAATCTTGAGAATCATGATGGCTCCATTCCCTCCCTGGAAATCCTACGCCCTCGTGCAACCGCCTGACGTGAGCTCGCGCAACTGCCTGACGCCAGATAGTCGTCCAGGGAGGGCCGGGATCGACAGGGGAAATGGCGAGCCGGACGGACGTGGGAACGGGCACTCGTAAACTGCCGCGGGAGAAGGACTCCTACGGCGTGACGCCCGGCCGCTGGGGCGGCGGCGCGTGCGGGTTCAGATAGGGGCTGGGGTTGATCTGCCGCACCTCCGAGAAGTTGAACGAGTGCGTGCGGCCATCGGCGGGCTGGCCGGCCGTGGTGTAGCAGCGGCACGGTCTCGTGATCTGGACGATGGTCCCCGGCGGCAGGAGGCACCATCCCCACGCGGTGTTGCAGACGTTCGCGATGGTCCCCTGCGGCTCGGCCGACGGCGCGGCCACGAGCAGGAGGAGTCGCGAAGACGCCCAGCCGGATCCAGCGGACACCTCGCATGCGGGAGCCTCCCCGGCGATTCGGAGCCTGGACAGGTCGGACAGGTGGTGAGAGCGTACTCCCGAGAGGACGGCATGGACAAGCTGGACCGCTTTCGCCAGGCGCAGGACGCGTCCGCACGCCGGCTACGCGGTGGCGCTCCGCGAGCTACAGGCCGGCGAGAAGACCGGCCACTGGATCTGGTACGTGTTCCCGCAGCTCGCGGGACTGGGACGGTCCTCCACCGCCGTCTACTACGGCCTGGCCGGCGTGGAGGAAGCCGCGGCCTACCTTCGCGATCGCGTGCTCGGCGAGCGGCTGGTCACCGCGTCGGCGGCCGTGCGGGCGCACCTGTCCGGCGCCAGGGGCCGCCCGATGCGTCTCGCGGGGCTGATGGGCTCGGAGATCGACGCCCTCAAGCTCGTCTCGAGCATGACGCTGTTCGGGCACGTGGCGAAGACGCTCCACGCGGCCGATCCCCGGCCGCGGCTCGCGGCCATGGCCGCCCACGCCGACGCGATCCTGGCCGCGGCGGCCGCGCAGGGCTACGCCCGCTGCGCGTATACCGAGGTCCACCTCCGCTGAGTCACGCGACGGACGCCGGCGCGGCCTCGTACAGGTAGCACGCCACCTCGTGCGCGGCGCCCACCGGCACGCGCGGCGGCGTCGCCTCCGCGCAGCGGGGCATCGCGAACGGGCAGCGCGTGCGGAACCGGCAGCCGGACGGCGGGTTGATCGGGTTCGGCGGATCGCCGGTGATCGGCAGGCGGTCCATGCGGCGGTCGGGATCCATGCTGGGCGCGGAGGCGAAGAGCGCCTGGGTGTAGGGATGCTTCGGCGCCTGCGAGAGCGCCTCCGCGGTCCCGGTCTCCACGACCTCGCCGAGGTACATGACGAGCACCCGATCGCTCACGTACTCGATGACGTTCAGGTCGTGCGAGATGAGCACATAGGTCAGCGCGCGCTCGGCCTTGAGATCCTGCAGCAGGTTCAGCACCTGGGCCTGCACGGACTTGTCGAGCGCGGACACCGGCTCGTCGAGCACCAGGAGCCTCGGGTCCAGCACGAGCGCGCGCGCGATGTTCACGCGCTGGCGCTGGCCGCCGCTCAGCTCGTGGGCGTAGCGCCGGCCGTGCAGCCGCGGGTCGAGGCCCACGCGCCCCAGCAGCGCGCGCGCCCGCTCGCCCGCCTCCCCGCGCGGGGTGCCGTGCACGAGCAGGCTGAACGCGACGGTGTCCTCGATCGTCAGCCGCGGGTTCAGCGACGCGTAGGGATCCTGGAAGACGAGCTGCATGTCCCGGCGCAGCCGCTTCATGCGCGACGGGGAGGCCGCGAGCACGTCCTCGCCGTCGAACCGCACCATGCCCGCGTCGGGCTCGATCAATCGCAGCAGGAGCCGCGCGAGGGTGGACTTGCCGCAGCCCGACTCGCCCACGATGCCGAGGGTCTCCCCCGGCGCCACCTCGAACGAGACGTCGTCCACCGCCCGCACCCAGGCCCGCGTGCGCTGCAGCACGCCGCCGCGCAGGGGAAAGTGCTTGCGCAGGTTGACCGCCTCCAGCAGCGGCGCCCTCACCCGCGGATCTCCATGGCGTCGCGCAGGCCGTCGGACAGCAGGTTGAACGCCATGGACGTGACGAAGATGGCCACGCCGGGCAGCGCGGGCACGATCGCGTTGACGTAGATGGACTGGCGCAGCGTGTTCAGCATCAGCCCCCACTCCGCCGCGGGCGGGGTGACGCCGAGCCCGAGGAAGGACAGGCCCGCGGCCAGGATGATCGGCGAGCGACACCTGCGTGCTCGAGAACACGAGGATGGGGCCCAGCACGTTGGCGAGCAGATGGTGCCGGACGATGGCCCGGACCCCGGCCCCGCTGGCCCGCGCGGCCGCGATGTACTCGAGACCCTTCACCTGCACGGTGGCGGACTCGGCGACGCGCACGACCCGCGGCACGAAGACGATGGACAGGGAGATGAGGGTGTTCGGCGAGCCCGGGACCGAGCGCGCCGGAGATCGCGATCGCGAGCAGCACCGCCGGGAACGCGTAGAAGATGTCCATCGTGCGCATGATCAGCGTGTTCGTGAGGCCGCCCACGTAGCCCGCCATCACGCCGAGCGCGGCGCCGACCACGAAGGCCACCAGCACCGGCGTGAGCCCGGCCACCAGGGTCATGCGGCCGCCCCAGAGCAGGCGGCTCAGCATGTCGCGCCCCTGCTCGTCCGTCCCGAGCACGTGCCCCGGCGCGCCGACCGGGGCGAGACGCAGCCGGATCGAGCCGGCGGCCGGATCGTACGGGGCGATCCACGGCGCCAGGATCGCCGAGAGCACGATGACCGCCAGCACGCCGCCCGCGACCAGGGTGGCCCGATCGCGCGCGAGCCGCCACGCGACGGTCCGCCAGTACGACATGGGCGCGGCGGCGACCACCGGCGCCTCGACCAGCGGGACCGCGATGGCCATCAGTGGCGCGCGATCCGCGGGTCGATCACCGTCTGCAGCAGGTCGACCGCGAGGTTCAGCAGCACGAAGAACGTCGCGAGCACGAGGATCACGCCCTGCAGCACCGGGATGTCCCGCTGGAAGATCGCGAGATTCAGCAGGTAGCCGGTGCCGGGCCAGGAGAAGACGGCCTCCACGAGGACCGAGCCGCCGAGCTGAAAGCCGAACTGCAGCCCGAGCACGGTGAGGATCTGCGGGAGGGAGTTCTTGACCACGTGGGTGAACACCCGCCGCGAGGCCAGGCCCTTGGCGCGCAGGGCCAGCACGAACTCCTGGTTCAGGATGTCGAGCGCCGCCGACCGCACGACCCGGGTGATGACGCCGAGCGGGATGAGGGCGAGCGCCACCGTGGGCAGGACCATGTGGCGCAGGTACTCCCAGATCCCGGGGTCATTCGCGGCGCCCATGGCGGGCAGCCAGTTGAGCTGCACGGAGAAGACGATGATGAGGATGATCCCCGCCCAGTAGTGCGGCACCGACACCCCGATCACCGCGATGCCGCTCGCCAGCTTGTCGAGCACCCGCCCCTGCCGGAAGGCGGCGAGCAGCCCGAGCGCCACCCCGAGCACGAACGCGATCAGCGAGGACGACAGCGCCAGCACGAGGCTGTTGGCGAGGGCATCGCGCACGTCGAGGATCACGGGACGGCGGGTGGCGAGCGACTTGCCGAGATCGCCCTGGGCCACCCGCCCGAGCCAGATCAGGTATTGCACCGGCAGCGGCTTGTCGAAGCCGTACGCGCGCTTGGTGGCCTCGATCTCCGCCTGGCTGGCCTCGGCCGGCATCACCGCCGCGATCGGATCGCCCGGGGCCAGGTGCACCATCGCGAACACGATGATGCTGGCCCCGAGCAGCGTCGGGATCGCGAGCAGGAGACGCCGGCCGACGTAGACCCACACGAGGCGGCGCTACCTCACCGTCACCGCGGTCAGGTCCACGAACCAGCTCTGGGGCTGGACGAACCCCTTCACCTTCGGGGACAGCGCCCGGGGGTTCTGGTCGTGCACCACGAAGATCCACGGGGCGTCGTCGACGATCAGCTCGTGCAGCCGCGCGAGGAGCTCGTTCTGCTTGGCCACGTCGAAGGTCCGCTCCGCCTCGTCGATGAGCTTGTCCGCCTCCGGGTTGATGTAGGGCATCGTGTTGACCGAGACCGGCACCACCGACTTGCTGTGGAAGAACCGGCCGAACCCGCTCCAGGGCTCGAGGAAGTTCCACGAGATGTTCCAGGCGTTGATGCCCTCGTTCTCCGGCGTCTTGAAGCCGGCCCGCCAGCGCGTGAGCAGCGTGTTCCACTCCACCGGCTGCAGGTCCACGTCGATGCCCACGTCCTTGAGGTTCTTCTGGATGAGCTCGTTCATCGCCAGGGGCAGCATCTGGCCCGAGCCGGAGGTCGAGATGAGCTGCACCGCCTTCGCGGGATGCTTGGCTCGCGTCGAAGCCGGCCTGGCGCAGCAGGTCCTTGGCCTTGGCCGGGTTGTACTCGTAGATCTCCTTCGGCTTGCCGAACCACGGATGGCCCTTGTAGACCACGCCGGTGGCCGGGATGCAGGTGTCGTTGAGCAGGCTCTTGCAGATGCCGACCCGGTCGATGGCGTAGTTGGCCGCCTTGCGGACCAGCTTGTTGCTCCAGGGCTCCTTGTCCAGCCGCAGGGTGTGCGTCCAGTTGTGCGGATAGCTGTTCATCGTGATCGTGAACCCGCCGCCCTTGAGCTGCGGGATCGAGTCCGGGGGCGGCACCTCGATCCAGTCCACCTGCCCGCTGCGCAGCGCGGCCAGCCGCGTGGTCGGCTCCGGCAGCGGCAGCAGCACGAGCTTGTCGATCTTGGGCCGGCGCTTGGCGTCCCAGTAGCTCTTGTTGGCGTCGAGCTCGAGCCGCTCGCGCGGCACGAACTTGGTCACCTTGAAGGGGCCGGTGCCCGACGGCTGCTCGGCGAACTTGCGCCAGTCCTTGACCTTCTGCCACTGGGTCGGCGACACGATGAGCATGTAGCAGATCTGGTACGGCACGAAGCTGGTGGGCTTGTTGGTCTCGAACTCCACCGTGTAGTCGTCGATCTTGGTGACCCCGACGATCGAGGCGAGCCGGAAGCTGACCTGGCCCGAGCCGTAGGTGTCGAAGTGCGGCGCGTCCTTCTTCTTGATCGACTCGAACGAGAAGACCACCGCGTCCGCGTTGAACGGGCTGCCGTCGTGGAAGGTGACGCCCTTCCGCAGCTTGAACACCCACTTCGTCGGCGCGTCCTTGCGCGGCTCCCACGACTCGGCGAGCCCGGGCACCAGCGGAGCCAGGCGGTCGCCGCGGGTGAGGTCCCAGGCGATCAGCGGCTCGTAGATCTGGTAGCCGACGAAGCGGAAGCCTTCGAAGCCGTTGTCGGTCTGGCCGCCGGTGTAGGGAATGTCGCTGGCGGTCATGCCGATCCGCAGCGTGCCCTGCGCGAGGGCGGGGCCGGTCAGGGAGAGCGGCAGGATCAAGGCGAGCAGCGGGGCGAGGAGCAGGATGACGAAGCGTCTCATGGCGAGTCTCCTAGGCGACGAGGTGACAGCGGGCGGTGTGGCCGGAGGCCACGGGGTGGAACGCCGGCGCGGTGGTCGTGCACATCTCGAGCGCGCCCGGGCACCGCGGCGCGAACGAGCAGCCGGGCGGCAGCGCGGCGAGGTTGGGCGGCGCGCCCGCGATCGGGACGAGGGGGCGCCCCTTCTGGCCGCGGCGCACCGTGGCCTGCATCAGGCCGGCGGTGTACGGGTGCGCGGGACGGCGGAACAGCTCGCGGATCGGGGCCTGCTCGACGATGCGCCCGGCGTACATCACGGCCGCGTCGTCCGCGATCTCCGCCGCGACGCCGAGATCGTGGGTGACGAAGATCACCGCGAGGTCGAGGCGCTTCTGCAGGTCGCGCAGCAGCCAGAGGATCTGCGCCTGCACCGTGACGTCGAGCGCGGTGGTCGGCTCGTCGGCGAGCAGGAGCTCGGGCTCGCACGCGAGCGCGATCGCGATCATCGCGCGCTGGCGCATGCCGCCCGAGATCTCGTGCGGGTAGCTGGCCAGGCAGCGCTCCGGCGACGGGACCTGCACCAGATCGAGCAGCTCGCGCGCGCGCCGGCGCGCCGCCCCGCGGTCGAGCCGGCGGTGCTGCGCGAGCGTCTCCGCGATCTGCTGGCCGATGGTGTAGACCGGATCGAGCGCGGTCATCGGCTCCTGGAACACGAGGGAGACGACGCTGCCGCGCAGCGCCTCGCGCGCGCGCTCGGCGAGCCGGTTGACGTCTTGCCCCTTCACGAGCACCTCGCCGCTCACGCGCGTGCGCGCGCCCTGGTGCAGCCCGAGGATCGCCCGGAGGGTGACGCTCTTCCCGGATCCCGACTCGCCCAGGAGCGCGAGCACCTTGCCCGCCTCGAGCGAGAAGGTCACGTCGTTCACCGCGCACACGGTGCCGTCGCGTGTCTCGAAGGACACGCTGAGGTCGCGGACGGTCAGTAACGGCATGCGCGCATCATGCAACCGACGTGCCCCGCTGACGAGGCCTGATTCGCGCCGTTTCGCCGGGTCAGAGGCGCCGGCGGCGCGGGGAGCTGCTCACGAAAGCAGCGGTGGCCGCACCCGCTGCTCAGAAACGGATCTACCGAACATACTCACCCCGGGAACGGGGTCGCCACCGGGAGCTCCGCGATTCTCAGCTTGACGTCCCGCACGCCCGCGACGCCTCTCGCCACCGCGAGGGCCGCGTCGGGGTCCACGCCGGCGGGCAGCTCGAGCGTCACCAGGCCGCGGGTGGACTCCACGTCGATCCGGTACCGCCGCATGTCGGGATGGCCGGCGAGCGCGACTTCCACCTGGGACGCCACGACGCGGTCGGCCACGAGCTCCGTGGCCGCGTCCGTGGTGGCGAACTCGGGCCGCCGGGCCACCTCGGCCAGCAGCTCCACCGCGGCCGCGCGGGAGAAGCCCGCGGTGTTGATCAGGATGTCGTAGAGGCCGGGATCCTTGATGTCGGCGTCGAAGAGATAGCGCATCCGCGACGCTTTCTGGATGTCGTCCCGGCGAATGAACTGGGCGACGGTCTTCGGCGTGACGCGCTCGCGCCCTTGCGCCGACAGGGTGGCGGTCAGCCGGGTCACGCGCTCGGGGAAGGGCGCCACGATCCTCGTCCGGAGCGCGTGGGGCACCCCCCGGAGGAGCCACTGGCCACCGCCGCCGATCAGGACGGCATTATCGGCCTGCGCGAACTCGTAGAGCACCGCCTGGAGGGCCAGGATGCAGCGGCGCGTCTCCGCATCGAAGCGCTCGACCCAGGACGGCCGGTCTTCCACGAGGCGCGCGAGGCGTTCCTCGGCCAGCCCGTACTTCTGCGCCCGGCCGAGCAGCTCCTCGTTGTCGACGTAGGTGTACCCGAGGCGGGTCGCCAAGGCCATGCCGATCTCGGCACCGCCGCTGCCCATTTCGTGGGAGATCGTCAGAATCGCCATGGCATCTCTCCTGCCCGGCAGCCCCTCGGATCCAGGGGGGCCGGGCCGACCCGGTCGGACGGTGGCGAGAGCTTAGTCTTGGCGGGCGACCGGGTCAAGCCCCGTCCTTTGCCCGGCCCCGTGTTGACGCCGCATTGACCGGGGCCGCGATCCTCGCTTCCTCATGCGATATGGCGTCCGTGTATCGTCATGATCTGCGGGCGATGCAGCGCAGAGAATGATTCCGGGCGGCTGTTCTGCTCCGCATGTGGTGAGGCCCTCCCGCGTGGCTGTGTCCGCTGCGGTTTCGTCAACAAGCCCCTCGACCATTTCTGCGGTGGCTGCGGCGCGCCCCTGGGCTCCCCGCCGTCCGGCGCCGGACCCGAGGCCTACACCCCGAAGCATCTCGCCGACCGCGTCCTGACCACCCGGAGCGCCCTGGAAGGCGAGCGGAAACGGGTCACCGTCCTGTTCTGCGACGTGGTCGAATCCTACCGGCTGGCGGAACAGCTCGGCCCCGAAGGGATGCACGAGATCATGGACCAGGCCCTCCGGCTGATGGCGGAGGCCGTCCACCGCTACGAAGGAACCGTCAACCAGTTCCTGGGCGATGGCTTGATGGCGCTCTTCGGCGCGCCGGTCGCCCTCGAGCAGCACGCGCTGCGGGCGATCTATGCCGCGCTGGGAATCCGCGACGCGCTGCGGGCCTTCAACGAGCGCCCCGGGACCCGGGAGGGCGCCGCCCTGCGCGTGCGGATGGGACTCAACAGCGGGCTCGTCGTCGTCGGCCGCATCGGGGACGATCTCCGGATGGACTACACCGCGGTCGGCGACACCACCCATCTCGCCGCCCGGCTCCAGGTCCTCGCCGACCCCGGGGACATCCTGATCAGCGACGACACCGCGCGGCTCGTGGAGGGCTACGTCCGGCTCGATTCCCTGGGACCGCTCGCGATCAGGGGGCGCGCGGAGGCGGTCGTGGCGCACCGGTTGCTGGGCGTGCGGGCCAGCCGGAGCCGCTTCCAGGTCTCCGCCGAGCGCGGCCTCACCTCGTTCGTCGGCCGCGAGCGCGACCTCAAGCTGCTGAACGAGCGCCTGGCGCGCGCGCGCGCCGGGCGCGGGCAGGTGGTGAGCATCGTCGGCGAGGCGGGCGTCGGAAAGTCGCGACTGGTGCACGAGTTTCGCCGCGCGCTCCAGGGGGAGGCCATCACCTGGCTCGAGGGCCAGTGCTCGGCCTCGGGCCAATCCGTGCCGTATCAGCCGATCCTCCACGTGATGCGGATGAGCTTCCGCATCGAGACCGACGACAGCGCGTCGCAGATCCGGGAGAAGATCCGGCACGGCGTCCGACAGCTCGAGATGGACCCCGAGACCGTCCTTCCCGTGCTCGAGATGGTGTTCGGCCTGCCGGTCTCGAGCGACGCGCTGCAACGCCTCGATCCGCACTCGAAGCGCCAGCGCATCTTCGAGACGATCCGGGCGCTCACCATGGCCGCCGCCCAGCGCCGGCCGCTCGTCGTCGTCCTCGAGGACCTCCACTGGATCGACACCACGTCGGAGGAGTACCTCGTCCAGCTCATCGACAGCCTGCCGGGAATGCCGCTGCTGCTCCTGACCACCCATCGCCCCGGCTACACCCCCCGCTGGACCGCCTATTCCGCCCAGATCGGCCTCGATCTCCTCGAGACCACGGAAGTGAGCGCGATGGTGTCGAACCTCCTCGGGACGACCGAGATGCCGCCGGAGCTCGCGGACCTGGTCTGGGAGAAGGCCGAGGGCAATCCCCTCTTCGTCGAGGAGATCGTCCGCTCGATGTTCGAGCGCGGCGTGCTGCGCCGGGAGCAGAAGCAGGTGCGCTGGATGGGCGCCGCGGACGTCGACTTCCCGGCCAGCATCCAGGACATCGTGAGCGCCCGCTTCGATCGCATTCCGGAGCCGGCGCGGCGCACGCTCCAGGTCGGCGCCGTCGTCGGCCGGCACTTCAGCGTGAGCCTGCTCTCACGAACCGTCGAGGCGCCGGAGGACGTGGCGGCACACCTGGAGGTGCTCAAGCGCGCCGAGCTCGTGCACGAGACCCAGTTCTTCCCCGAGCCGGAGTACGCCTTCAAGCACGCCATCTTCCAGGAGGTGGTGTACCAGAGCCTCCTCGCCCCTCGTCGCAAGCAGCTCCACCGCCTCATCGGCGAGGCCCTCGAGGAGATGACCCCGCCGACCCTCTCCGAGCACGGCAGCGCGCTGGCGTATCACTTTGCTCGCGGCGAGGTCGCGGGCAAGGCCGTCAAGTACCTGATCGAGGCGGGGGACCGCGCGGCGGCCGCATTCTCGAACCGGGAGGCGCTGGCCCTCTACCGCGAGGCGCTCGAGCTCCACCACGGCGGGGATCGAGCCATCGAAGCGGCCCTGCTGCACAAGCTGGGCACCGCCAGCATCTTTCTGGGCGATGCCGCCGCGAGCCTCCGCTACGTCGAAGGGGCGCTCGAGGTGTACCAGGCCCTCGGCGACAAGCGGAACGCGCTGCGGATGCATCTCGACATCTCGCGCCTGTCCACCGACGGGTACGGCGACGCGGCCGAGGAGGATCGCGCCCGGCGTCATCTGGAAGCGGTGGCGGCCAGCGTGGAGACCGACGACGACAGCCTGGAGAAGGGCCTGATCTATCAGCGAGCGGCCCACCTGCACCTGCATCGCGGACAGCCGTCGACGAGCCTGGGCTGGGCGAACCGAGCCGTGGATCTCTTCGCGCGCCTGAACATTCCGATGGGGACCTCGCGGGGAACGATCCTCTCGTACATGGGGCGCCTCGACGAGGGCGTCGCCTACAACGAGCAGAACTGGGACGCGGTCGTGGCCGCCGCGAATCCGCTCGTGATCGCGGGTCTCGGGCACGAGCTGACCCTCACCCTCGCGCTGGCGCTCGACGTGCCCCGGGCGCGCGCCTGGGGCGAGAAGGCGCTGCCGCTCGCGATGAAGGCGAGCCCGGTGTTCGAGGGCCTGCTCCGGCGTCCCCTGGCGCTGGTCTACGCGCTGTCCGGCGACGTGGCCAAGGGGGAGGAGGCCTGCGAGGCGATCGTCAGGATCGAGCGTGATACCCAGCTCGGATGCCTCTTCGAGGACGCCGCGAGCGTGGGGTTCTTCTACGCGCGACGCGGCCAGTGGGACCGGGCCCGCGCCTACCTCGACGCCGCGGCGGCGAAGAACCGTGGCCGGAATGTCGCGGCCTACGCCGCCTGTCTCGTCGTCCTCGGGCACCTGCATGGAAAGCAGGCGGACCTGAAGGCGGCCCACGCCATGCTGGACGAAGCGCTCGAGATCTCCCGGAGCGGCGGCAACGTGCTCCTCGAGTCCTGGGGGCTGACCGAGCTCGCCGAGGTGGCGCTCGCGATGCAGCGTCTGGACATCGTCGACGCGTGCGTCCGTCGGAGCCTCGCCCTTCTCGACCCCGACCGGCAGTGGTACGGCCTCCCGGGCCGGCTCGAGATCGTCCGCGGTCGGCTCGCCGCCGCCGGCCACCGCTGGGAGGAGGCCGACGGCCATTTCGAGCGAGCCATCGCGGTCACGCGGGCCTTCGAGCTCCCCTACGACGAGGCGCGCGCCCACCACGCGATGGCCATGACCGCTGCTGCAGCGCGGGGCCCCCGGAGGCCGCGATCAGGCCGTCCCGGCCCTGGGGCGGGCCGGCGCGCTGTTCAGGCAGGTCGGCGCGGATCGTGATCTCGAGACGGTGACCAGCACACTCGCGCGCTTGTAGCGGCGACCCGGCGCCGCCCGCTCGGTCTACCTGAGTGCTGTTCTTCGTCTCCCTCCTCGTGGATGGACTCCTGGCCGGCCCCCTCTATGCCCTGATCGCCCTGGCGTTCGTCGTCGTCTACAAGACCTCCCGCATGGTCAACTTCGCGCTGGGCGAGTGGGCGATGCTGGGCTCACGACTGGTCGCGACCGGCCTCCACGCGATGGGCCTCGGGCTCGCCGGAGCCATCGGTCTCGCATGTGCCGCCACCGTCGCGGGGGCCCTCGTCTTCAACCGACTGGTCCTGCGCCGGCTCGTCGGGCGCCCGATGATCTCCGTGATCATGGTCACCCTCGGTCTCGGCATGCTCATGCGCGGAGCGACCCCTCTGGTGCTCGGGGGTATCCCCAGCGCGATTCCGCTGCCCTTCCCGTCGGATCCACTCATCGCGGGTGGCCTGCCGCTCTCGCCCGAGAAGCTCCTGACCGCGGCGATCGCCACCGTCTGCGTGGCCGTCGTGAGCTGGTTCTTCCGCCGCAGCCGCACCGGGCTGGCGCTCCGGGCCATCGCCGACGACCAGCAGATCGCGATGGCGATGGGCATCGATCATCCATCGCCACCTCTCGATCGCGTGGGCGATGATGGCCACGATCTCGGTCCTCACCGGCACGCTGTGGGTCTTCGTGGCGGGCAGCGGATTCGGGGTCGTGCTGGTGGGGCTCAAGGTGTTCCCGATCGTGATCGTCGGGGGCCTCGACAGCATCCCCGGGACCATCGTCGCCGCCCTGGCCATCGGCGTGCTGGAGAGCCTGGCCGCCGGCTATCTCGATCCCTTCGTGGGGGGCGGATTCAGCAGCGTCGCCTCCTACCTCGCGCTGATCGCGATGCTGTTCGCGCGGCCGTACGGGATGTTCGGTCGGCCGGCCGTCGAGCGCATCTGAGCCCGGCTACGTGATCAGGCCGTAGAACTTCCCCGCGTTCTCGCAGACGATCTTGCGCACGGTCGCGGCGGGCAGGTGGCCGAACTGCTCCTCGATGTACTTGGAGGACTCCGGCCACACCCCGTCGCCGTGGGGATAGTCGGAGCCCCACATGAGCGTGTCCTCGCCGATCTCGTGGATCATCTGGGTGCCGATGCGGTCGAACTGGAACGTGGCCTTGCACTGCCGCCGCCAGTAGTCGCTCGGCTTCATCCGGAGCCCCAGGTCGCGGAAGCGGTCCTCCCACTCGAAGTCCATGCGGTCGAGCGCGTAGGGCAGCCAGCCGATCCCGCTCTCGCCGAACGAGATGCGGATCCGCGGGTAGCGCTCGAGCACCGCGCTCCCGATCACCGCGGCCAGGATGTTGATGAGGTTCATCTGGAACCCCGAGACGCTGGTGAACATGGCGGCGCGCCGGGTGAGGCCGGTGGCCTTCTCCCGCACGCTGGGCGGCATGGTCGGGAAGGTGTGGAAGTGCAGCGGCAGGCCCACCTCGTTCACCGCCTGCCAGAGGGGCTCCCACGACGGGTGCCACATCGGCTCCATGTCCCACGAGCACGACAGCTCGAGGCCGCGCAGCCCCAGCTTCGCCACCCGATCGATCTCGCGCACCGCCGCGCCGACGTCGCCGTGGGGCAGGCAGGCCAGGCCGATCTGGCGCGCCGGGTAGTGGCGGCAGAAGTCCACGAGCCAGTCGTTGTAGATGCGGAACATCTCGGTGGCCGCCTCGTGATCGCGCAGCCGCGTGGCCGCGCCCAGGATGCCGAAGATGATCTCGGCCTGCACGCCGTCCCGCTCCATGTCCAGGATGCGGAGATGCGGATCGGTCGGCCGGCGTATCCCCTTCCGGCCGTCATCGTACAAACCGGTCGACGCCATCACGTCGGCGCGGTAGTGGAGGCCCGGCACGTACTTCTGGCCGGAGGGCCCGACGCCGCCCACGAGACCGAACGCGGCGCCGTTCTTCGCCACCCAGCACGGGCCGTCGGGCCCATCGGTGACATACGGCATGCGCTCGCGCAGGGCGGCGGACGCGTTGGCCGTGAAGAGATCGGGCGGGATCCAGGGCATGTCGATGTGGCAGTCGGCGGAGATCCGCGTGTAGTCCATGGCGTCCCCCTCTGGCCGGTCATGATAAGCCATCCCGGAGGCGTACCGCCGGGTACTTGACACCGGCGGCCTCCACCCCCCACCGTTGTCCGATGCCCGCGCCCGCCTCCACCGACCCCTTGAGTCCGGCCCCGCCACGCGCGGGCCTCCGCTGGCTGCTCGAGGTCGGTCCCCTGGCCGCGATGGTGGCGCTGCTCTGGGCGAAGCTGGTCTACTTCAGCGCGCTCCTGCCCGGCGAGTGGTGGGCGCCGGAAGAGACGATCATCCAGTGGATGCGTCCGGCCTTCCATGCCGTGAGCGCGGTACAGGCCCACCCCGAGGTGCTGGCCGCGACGCTCGCCGGCCTCCTGCTCCTCGTGGCCTCCCTGCTGGTGCTGCCGCGCCTCCCGCGCCTTCTGACGCTCCTCTTCCTCAACCTGTTCCTGACGTCGCTGGGCATCACCGATCTCGTGCACGTCCGTTTCTACGCCGACGTCGTCTCCCTTTCGGACGTGGTCATGGCGCCCATGGTGCTGGGGGTGCTGCCGCGCGTCTTCGAATCGCTCTCCACCCTGAACGCGCTCTACTATCTCGACATCGTCGCGGGCCTGCTCCTCCTGCCCTGGTACCGGCAGGCCTGCCGGGCGATTCCACCCCTGCCGCGCCCGGTGCGAATCGGGGTCGCGTTCGCGGTGCTCGGCGCGGGTCTCGTGCTCGCGGTCCCGACCGTGCGGATGGCGTGGCGAAACGGGCCGGCGCTGCTGGCGTACTCGAGCCCTCGCATCGAGCTCGCCTCGGCGATCGGCATCTTGCCCTACCACCTGGGCGACCTGGCGCTGCGGCTGGCCACGGCCAAGCCGACCATCGGGGAGCGCGAGCGTCAGCGGGTCGCTCGCTTCCTGGCCGATCACTCGCGCAGCACGCAGGGCGCCTCTCCGCTCTTCGGCCACGCGCGCGGGAAGAACGTCATCGTGATCAACGCCGAGTCCCTGCAGGCGTTCCCGATGGATCTGGAGATCAACGGCCAGCCGATCACTCCGCGCCTGTCCGCCTTCGCCCGGGAGAGTCTTCACTTCACGAGCTTCCACGATCAGACGCACCTGGGCACGACGTCGGACGCCGAGTTCGCGGCCATGCACTCGCTCCATCCGCTGGCGGTCGGCGTGCTCTCCAATCACTTCGCCTATAACCACCACCGGGGCCTCCCGCGCATCCTCTCCGAGCAGGGGTACATGACCGTCTCGGCCTGCGCGGCCCCGGCGGATTTCTGGAACATGCGGGCCATGCATGCCGGCCTCGGCTTCAAGCGATCCTTCTTCGAGGACCGCTACCGGATGACGGAGCGTATCGGTCCCTGGCTGGCCGATCACGAGTTCTTCGCGCAGACCACGTCGTTCCTCAAGGCCCAGCCCGCGCCCTTCATGGCGTTCCTGCTGACCGCCTCGAACCACCATCCCTACCGCTTGCCTCCCGAGCATCGCGAGCTCTCGCTGGGCGATCTCGAAGGCACCCTGCTCGGCGACTACCTGCAGTCGGTCCGCTACTTCGACCGCGCCTTCGGCACGTTCGTGGATCGCCTCCGCGCGGCGGGCCTCCTGGACACCTCCGTCGTCGTGCTCTACGGCGATCACCACGGCTTTCTCGGCGATCCCCCCGAGCTCGGTCGCCTCCTGGGCATCGCGGCCGGGGACGAATATCGGACGCTCCAGGTCCGGAAAAAGGTCCCGATGTTGATCCGGCTGCCGCACGGCGAGAAGGCCGGCGTCAGGACCGTCACCGGCGGGCACCTCGACATCGCCCCGACGCTTCTCTCGCTCCTGGGGATCCGGCACGAGTCGGGCCTGATGCTGGGCCGGGATCTGACCCAGGCCCAGAGCTCCCTCGTGGTGTTCCGGGATGGCAGCTTCACCGACGGGACGACCTGGTATGCCCACCGCGTCGGGTTGACGGCCGGCACCTGCTACGCGGTCAAGACCGGACAGCGCGTCGATTGCGCCCTAGTCGCGGAGCAGCGTGGCGAAGCGCGAGCGCGGCTCGAGGTCTCGGATCTCATCGTGCGCGGCGATCTCGTCCCGAGCCTCCACGCCGCGGGCGTCGGGCGCGGCGATGACCGGGTGGCTCGTCGAGGCGTGCGCACGCTCACCAAGTAAGCCCGGGAGAGATGGGCCGCGCCTACCCGTGCAGGAGGATATTGAGGAGCGACGTGTGAACGTGTAGGCCGCCGTTGTAGTCGATGAAGCCGAGCTTCCGAAACTTGTTCATGAACTCATTGATACGCGGCCGAGTGGTGCCGACGATCTCCGCCAGAACCTCCTGGCTGACCTTCGGAATGATCGGCTCGGTCTTCCCTTCCTTGCCAAGGCGGGCCAGCAACAAGAGCACCCGCGCCAACCGCTTCTCGCTCGAGTTGAACAGCTGATCCACCAGGTCTTCCTCGACGCGCACATGGCGGGCCAACAGGTGCGCCATGAAGCGCTCGGTGAATACCGACGGCTCGCGGAGCAGCCCGATCATGGCTAGCCTACCGATTCGCACGAGAGACGCCTCGGTCATCGCAGACGCGGTCGCCATACGAGCGGGTTGGCCCGCGAGACACCCTTCGCCAAAGAAGTCACCGGGTCCGAGCATCGCTACCACCGCAGCTCTCCCCCGTTCCGATACCACCGTCAGCTTGATCTGCCCTCTCTCGATGTAAAAGACGGCGTCCGCGGGATCCCCTTGAGCGAAGACGACTTGCTTCTTCCGGGTGGAGACCGGTCGGCCCATCGCTCTCGTCAGGAACGCCTTCGCATCGAACCCTGGAGTCTGCTTGCGGTCCATTGCGGCCTCCGCGGAATCTCCCGTCGAGTGTGACAGCCAATTCCAGGCTGCCAGTACTCTAGGGATACGAGACCCCGAATGTCTGTCGGATACCCGACATACGATGGTCATCGGGGCCGCGGAGGGAAGGGAGCTACCGGCGGGACGCGGGAGGCGGGGTACGACGGATGCTAGGCGCGAAAGAAGCGATCGACCTCGCCCTTGACGATGTGGTAACACTCACAGGCGGCCGCTTCCAAACCCGAACGATCGAGGATGGTGATCCGGCCACGCCGGTAGCTGATCAGCCCTGCCCTCTGCAAAGCGCTGGCCACTTGACTGGCGCTGCCGCGATTCACGCCCAGCATCTGCGACAGGAACTCTTGAGTGGACCTGATCTCGCTGGATCGCGCACGATCCTGGGACGTCAGCACCCAGCGACAGAAGCGTTGCCGTATGGTGTGAAATCGGTTACAGGCGCCCGACTGAGCCAGGACCACGATCAAGGTGTGCACGTAGTGCAACACCAGCTTGTGAAGCGGCCCGCATCGCTCGAACTCCCTTCGGAGCACATCGGCCTTCATCCTCCAGGCGATACCAGGCTCCTGGACGACGATCCGGTACGGGAGCCCGTGAGACCGCAAGACAATGGGTATCCCGATCACACCTTCATCGCCGACCACGCTCACCTCGATGGACGTTCCGTCTTCGGCCACCGACAGGATCGAGACGATGGCGGTCTCGAGGAAGTATGCCATCGACATGACGCTCCCGGGTTCATACATCACCTGGCCGGAGCTCAAAGTGACGCGCGTGAGGTCGGGGAGAATCCGCGCGTATTCCTTGCGCGACAGACCGGCCAGAAGACGGTTACGGACTGAGCCTGTCATCACCTGCTGAGCCTAGTCGGCCAGGTCGGGTCGGCATAGTGGACCTTGGTCCATGGGACGACCATTTCGGTGACGTCACGCGACTCGGGGCTGGTCGCCGCGATTGCCGCGCCACGATAGCACCGTCCGGGGACGCCGTTCCCGGTTAGAATCCCCCGGGAGGAGGCCCAGCCATGACCGACACCGTGACGCAGCTCGAGATCGACCAGCGCGTGTTCGATCTCTACGACGAGTACTGCCACGGTCGCATCGACCGCCGCGAGTTCCTGCGGCTGGCCGCGCTGGTGGCGGGCGGCCTGGCGATGGCGCAGGCGCTGCTGCCGCGCTACGCCGACGCTCAGACCATCTCCTTCACCGACACGCGGATCAAGGCGCAGTACGTGACCTACCCGTCGCCCGGCGGCAACTCGGGACAGATGCGCGGGTACCTGGTGCAGCCCACGGGAACGGGGCCGTTCCCGGCGGTGCTGGTGATCCACGAGAATCGCGGCCTCAATCCCTACATCGAGGACGTGGCGCGTCGCGCCGCGGTCGAGGGCTTCGTGGCGCTCGCGCCCGACGGCCTCTTCCCGGTCGGCGGCTACCCCGGCAACGACGACGACGGCCGCGCGCTGCAGGGCAATCTCGACCAGGTCAAGCTGCGGACCGACATGCTCAACAGCGCGGCCGTGCTCAAGTCGCACAAGCTCTCGAGCGGCAAGCTCGGCGCGACCGGCTTCTGCTGGGGCGGCGGCGCGGTCAATTTCCTCGCGGTCACGATGGGCAGCGACCTGCACGCCGGCGTGCCGTTCTACGGCGCGGCGGCCGAAACCGCCGGAGTGCCGAAGATCAAGGCGCCGCTGCTGATCCAGTACGCCGAGACCGACCAGCGCATCAACGAGATGTGGCCCGCGTTCGAGGCGGCGCTGAAGGCCGCCGGCGTGCCGCACCAGATGCACGTCTACCCGGGCACCCAGCACGGCTTCCACAACAACTCGACGCCGCGCTACCACGAAGCGTCGGCGAAACTGGCGTGGGACCGCACCATCGCCTTCTTCAAGAAGAACCTGGCCTGATAGGCCAATCGCAGGACATCGAAGGCGACACACGGGAGGCGACCCATGGCAAACACACACGGGACTTCAGCTTCGTTCCACGGTGAAGAAAGACGGGACCCTCGAGCTCTCGCTCGTCGGCGTGGCCACCCCTGAGCCGAAGCCGGAGGAGGTGATCGTCCGCATCGACGCCGCCCCCATCAACCCTTCCGACCAGGGTCTGCTGTTCGGCGGCGCCGACATGACGAAGGCCAAGGCCTCCGGCACGGCCGACCAGCCCGTGGTGACCGCGAGCATCGCGTCCGCCGCGATGAAGGCGATGGCCGGGCGGCTCGACCAATCCCTGCCCGTCGGCAACGAAGGCGCCGGCGTGGTCGTCCAGGCCGGGGCCGCTCCGGCCGCGCAGGCGCTGCTGGGCAAGACCGTCGCCATCCTCGGCGGCGCCATGTACGCGCAGTACCGCTGCATCAAGGCCGTGCAGTGCCTCGTCTTGCCGCCGGGCACCACGCCAGCCGAGGGCGCCTCCTGCTTCGTCAACCCACTGACCGCCCTCGGCATGGTCGCGACCATGCGCGCCGAGGGGCACAAGGCGCTCGTGCACACCGCGGCCGCCTCGAACCTCGGGCAGATGCTCAACAAGATCTGCCTCAAGGACCAGGTCGGCCTGGTGAACATCGTGCGCAAGCCGGAGCACGCAGACGTGCTCAAGAAGATCGGCGCCACCCACGTGTGCAACTCGAGCTCGCCCACCTTCATGGACGACCTGACCGAGGCGCTCGTCGCCACCGGGGCCACGGTGGCCTTCGACGCCATCGGCGGCGGCACCCTGGCGGGGCAGATCCTCACCGCCATGGAGATCGCGCTGAACCGGACCGCGAAGGAATACAGCCGGTACGGCTCCACCACGCACAAGCAGGTCTACATCTACGGAGGCCTCGATCGCGGGCCGACCCAGTTCAACCGCGCCTTCGGCATGGCCTGGGGGATCGGCGGCTGGTTGCTCACCCCATTTCTACAAAGGATCGGCTTCGAGGCCGCCCAGAAGCTGCGCGAGCGGGTCGCGGCCGAGATCAAGACCACGTTCGCGAGCACGTACACCAAGGAAGTCTCCCTCGCCGGCGCGCTCCAGCTCGCGGAGATCGCCGTCTATGGCAAGCAGGCCACCGGCGAAAAGTATCTGATCAACCCGAACAAGGGGCTGTCCTAGCCGCGCGCACTCCGCGAGCGGACGCCGCACGAACCAGACGACGCCGAGCGCCCCGAGTAACGCGAGGCTCGCGCACCACAGGTACCGTCCCGCGTCCGCCCGCAGGTGATCGCCCTTCGCGATCACCGCGATGTGACGTACAGGATCTCGCACGCGCCATTGTCCATATCATTCCGGACCAGACTGGTCCGCCGGGTGAAGATCTCGTGTCCGTTCTTTGACACCTTGTCGTCGACCAGCAGGCCCGTCATTCGAATCTGATCCCCGACCTGAATCGCATCGATCTGTCCCGCGATGGCGCGGCTGGCCGGGATCAGATGATTGATCGACACCTTCTCGGGAATGAACATCGGCGTGAGAATCCCCGACCAGCGATAGGAGCAGGTGAACTCCCCACTCCAGAACTTGACCTTTCGATACGAGCCGTTCGTGATGGCCTCACCCCAGACGACGCAGACGTCCTTGATATTGCCGGGATCCGTCTGGTGGTAGAGGTTCAGCAGCGCGTCGCCGCGATGCTGTGACACCACGAGGCCGGCGATGGCGTAGGTGGCCCTGGGCGTGAGCGCATAGTAGCGCGACCGCCAGGAGCGCTGAATGATCCTCAATAGCTTCTACCAGCCGTGGGCGAACCACCACTTCAGGCCCGGATCCTGGTAGACCAGACGCCCCTGGCGCCAGAGGAGGAGCCGGCCCTTCTCGCCCGACGCGAACTGGATGGTCGCCTCGATCGCCGGGACCGGAAGCGATTCGGCCCAGGGACAGTAGCTCGTGGTGCTTCCCTTCTCCGATCGCAGCACCGCCGTCAGGTACCGCTGGACTTCCTGGATGTCCTTGAACGAGCCGTCGTAGTGTCGGACCGAGACCGCGTGAATGTCCCGGGGCATGACATTCCGCAGCGGGCCGTAGTCCTTGAGGTCCTTGACGACCCCGAACGTGATGTTGGATCGGGGACCTCTCGTCGCATCAGGGTCGCATCGTGCGTCTCATGACGCGACTACCTCCTCTGCTTCAGGAGCCAGTCGATGACGGACGACGGATCGGGTTCGCCGCCGCCCTGAGCCGGCACGGCTTCGGGAGGCCGAGGCGGCTCTTGAATCCGTACCGGTTCTTGCGTCCGAACCGGTTCAGGCGCGCGGGCCGGGGTGGGCGTCTCGGCGATCGGCGCGCTTCGCGGAACGCCGTCTCGCAGACGATCGGATCGTGGCGACGTGCGAGATCCGGCCTGCCCGCCCGGCGGCTCAGGTCTGGCGCGGCCGGCGCAGCCATTCGCGACGACGCTAATCAGCAGTACAAGAGAGACGCGACCCAGGATGGACGTTGCCGCCTCCTCGCCTCTACTCGATCACCTGATCCGCTCGTTGCAGGACCGACTGCGGGATCGTCAGGCCCAGGGTCTTCGCGGTCTTGAGGTTGATGACCAGCTCGAATTTCGTCGGCTGCTCGACGGGAAGATCGGCGGGCTTCGCACCCCTGAGAATCTTGTCGATGAACAACGCGACGCGCTGCTGTAATGCCGAGAGACTCGGCCCGTAGCTCATCAGGCCACCGGCCTCGACGAACTGCCTGACCTCATAGACCGCCACCATGCGCTGAGCGGCGGCGAAATCCACGATGCGCTGGCGATGGGCGGTGGTGAACGGATCGACCAGGGTGAGGACCGCGTCGGGATGCTGGCGGGTCATCGCGGCGAAGACCTGATCGAAGTCGTTCAGCTCGTGCACCCCGAACGACTGAATGACAACCCCCAGCTTGTCGGCCGCCATTTGCGTCTCGCGGGCCCGGAACACCATGCTGGGGTTTGTCGAGTTCCACACCATCGCGACGCGGCCGACCTTGGGCACGGTTTCCCGCAACAGCTCCAATCGCTTGCCGCTCAGCTCCTCGGCCAGCGTCGAAACGCCGGTCACATTCGCGCCGGGCCGGGCCAAGCTGGCGACCAGGCCTGTCCGCACCGGATCGCCGACCCCGGCGAATACGATGGGAATCGCCGTCGTGAGGCTTTTTGCCGCCAGCGCCGCGGGGGTACTCCACGTGGTGATGATGTCGACCGGCAGCCGGACCAGATCGGCGGCCAGGGCGCCAAGCCGTTCCTGCATGCCCTCCGCCCAGCGGTACTCGAGGCGAATGTTCCGGCCCTCCACATGTCCGTGATCACGTAACCCCTGCAGAAGCGCCTCGATGAGTGGATCGGGAGGCGTACCCGGCCGAAGGACGCCGATTGTCGGGATTCTCCGTTGCTGCGCCCAGGCCATGCCCGGCGCCAATCCCAGGCCCACGCTCCCGGCAATGAACGCTCGCCGATCCATCACAGGTCTCATCACGGACCCCCCGCAGGAATGCGCATCGTCAGGGCTTCAATGCCAGGTACCACTCGGTGGCGTCACTCCCGATCCCTACCCGGGCAAGCTGGCGCAGATCCACCTCCAAACCTCGGGCGTGCTGAACTCCAGTACCCGGCATTGTGGATCCGTCCAGACCCGCAGGGTCCGATCCCACAACGTCGTCTCCGGCGGCAAGGTGAGCCGAATCCGATGGCTCAGGTTGATACCCGCCGGGGCCGCGGTCGCCACCACCATATTGGTGCAGTTGTCCGTCCGCACGCCGAACTGGTCGTGCCTCCGCTCCGTCACCGGCATTCTCCAGACGAACGTGGGGGGACGATTCGGCTTGCCGATCTGGAGCTGGCCATCGGACATTGTCTGCCACAGATACGCGATCGGATCGCGATCCCCATCCCGAATCCGCTGCATGACGCCCTCGGCTTGCATCGGCGCGACGAGCCGATGGGCGCAACCGGCCGCCACCCCCGCCAGGACTATCGCCACCACGAGGAGACACGCCCGGTAGAGTCGGCCGGTCATTTTCTTGTTCATTTCCTTCGGTATTCAAGGCAATGGAAGCGTCGACTCGGCGTCCTTAGCATACCAGGTATCCGCCGGCTGTCCGGGCCGCTTGCGGCTCGCGGAGCTGGTCCGCCTGGCCCTCGCCGGGTCCAGACCGCCGATCTGGCGGCCACGACGGCATGGCCCGGCCACCTCAAGCGATGGTAACGTTGGGGGGGAACGGGAGCAGCTGACTCGGTCATCATCACCAACCAGGAGATCTGTTCATGCCACGTCTGAACTTCGGCGCCTTCATCGCCCCCCACCATCCGATTGGTGAGCACCCGATGCTGCAGTTCCGCCGCGATCTCGACCTGGTCGAGCATCTGGACAAGCTCGGCTACGAGGAATTCTGGTGCGGCGAGCACCATTCCAGCGGCTGGGAGATGATCGCCTCGCCCGAGATGTTCCTCGCCGCGGCGGCCGAGCGATCGAAGCGCATCAAGCTGGCGACCGGGGTGATCTCGCTTCCCTATCACCATCCGTTCAACGTGGCCCAGCGGATGGTGCAGCTCGACTACATGACCGGCGGACGGGCGATCTTCGGCTCCGGGCCGGGGGCGCTGGCGTCGGACGCGCATACGCTCGCGATCGATCCCATGCTCCTCCGCGACCGTCAGGACGAGGCCATCGGCGTCATCCGCCGCCTGTTCCGCGGCGAGCGCGTGACCTACAAGTCCGACTGGTTCACGCTCCAGGACGCGGCCCTGCAGCTGCTGCCGCTGCAGGAGGAGATGCCCTGCGCGGTCGCCTCCCAGATCAGCCCCTCGGGCATGACGCTGGCCGGCAAGCACGGGATCGGCATCATCTCGATCGGCTCGCTGTCGGAGGAAGGGCTGAACGCCCTGCCGACGCAATGGAGCTTCGCGGAGACCGCGGCCGCCAAGCACGGCCAGACCGTCGACCGCAAGAACTGGCGCGTGCTGCTGAGCTGGCACATCGCGGAGACCCGTGACCGGGCCCGCGCCGAGGCCCGCGACGGCCTGCTGCGCCACCACAACGAGTACATCACCGCCACCCTGCAGCGGCCCGGCGCGCATCCTTTCAAGACCCCCGACGAGGCGGTGGACAAGACCGCGTTCGTCCCCGGCGCCGTCGCCACGATCGGCACCCCGGACGATCTCGTCGAGCGGATCAAGTCCGTCCTCGACATCTCCGGCGGCTTCGGCACCGTCGTCGGCTTCGTCCACGACTGGGCCAACCCGGAAAACACGATGCGGAGCTGGGACATGGTGGCGCGCTACGTGGTGCCGGAGATCAACGGCTACGTGGCGAACCTGCGCAAGTCCCGCGAATTCGTGGCCAACAACCGCGAGTACTTCAACCGCGCCCGCGACGCGGTGATGGCGAAGATCACCGAGAACGAGGCCGCGGCCGCCGCGCTCGCGGTCACAAAATCGCCGCTGCTGGCCGCCTCGTCCAGCAACGTGCCCGACCTGGACGAGGCGCGCGCCCGTCTCAAGGCGCGCTGACGGGCTTCTGGATCGCAAACGCGCGAGGAGACGACATGGCGACCATCGAGAAATACTGCGCTCCCGGTGTCTACGACACGCCGAGCTACAGCCAGGCCATCAAGGTCACCGGCGCCCAGACCATCCTCTTTCTCGCCGGCCAGGTGCCCTACGCCTCGGACGGCACCGTCAACCACATCGGCAACTTCATCGGACAGGCCCGCCAGGTGTTCGGCGCGGTGAAGGCGCTGGTCGAGCACGCCGGAGGGACGCTCGACAACGTGGTCAAGATCACCACCTATGTCACGGACGTCCGCCGCCGCATGGACTTCCGCGTCGTCCGCGACGAGTTCTTCGGCCAGCGCGGGCCGGCCTCGACGATGGTCGAGGTCAGCTCGCTGTCGCACCCCGACTACCTGATCGAGATCGAGGC
>CAVVEU010000003.1:0-86770 GCA_963747235.1 uncultured Candidatus Rokubacteria bacterium | reverse complement strand
TGGACCAGGTCGCGGTCACGGGCAGGCCGGGTCTCCCCGTGACGGCGCTGGGCTTCCTGATCGGTGATCGGACCCTCGTGGTCGGCGACCAGGGCGGAGGCGTCTCCACCTGGCAGGTCGTGCCCCCGCCGGGAGGCGGAGAGCGGCGGCTGACCCGGATCTACGAGTTCGCCGGGCACGCCGGGCCGGTGGTGAGCATCGACGCGTCGAAGCGGGACAAGGGTTTCGCGACCGCGGATGCCTCGGGGGGCGTGCTGGTCCACTACGGAACATCGGGACACACGATGCTCAGCGTGAAAGCCGCCGAGGCGGGTCTGCACTCGGTCGTGTTCGCTCCGAAGGCAGACGGGGTCGTCGTGGTGAGCCCGCAAGGCGCGATGAGCCAATGGCAGGTGAATAACCCGCACCCGGAGATCACGTTCAAGACCGTCTTCGGCAAGGTCTGGTACGAGGGCTACTCCGAGCCCGCCTACGTCTGGCAGTCCACCGGAGGCACGGACGACTTCGAGGCGAAATTCAGCCTGACCCCGCTCATCTACGGCACCCTGAAGGGGACCTTCTACGCCCTGATCTTCGCGGTGCCGATGGCGCTTCTCGCCGCGGTGTACGTCAGCGAGTTCATGCACCCGACCGTCAAGGCGTACGTCAAGCCGGTGGTCGAGGTGATGGCCGCGCTGCCCAGCGTGGTGCTGGGGTTCCTGGCGGGCCTGTGGCTCGCCCCGATGGTAGAGCGGGTGGTGCCGGGACTGTTCCTGCTGCCTCTGGTACTGCCGGTGTGTGTCCTCGGAGCGTACTTCGCGTGGCGCACAGTACCGCAGCAGATCCGGGGCCGCTTCAAGACCGGTACCGAGGTGTTCCTGCTGATCCCGGTGGTGATCGTGGGGGTATGGCTGGCCTTCACCCTGGGCGGCCTCGTGGAGACGCTGCTCCTGGGCGGGACCTATCGGGGTTGGCTGCTGTCTGCGCTCGGCTTGACCTACGACCAGCGGAACTCGCTCGTGGTCGGGGTGGCGATGGGCTTCGCGGTGATCCCGATCATCTTCACGATCGCGGAGGATTCGCTGGCGAACGTGCCCGCAGCACCTGCGCGCGGGGTCCCTGGCGCTGGGCGCAAACCGGTGGCAGAGCGCGATCCGGATCGTGCTGCCGACCGCCAGCCCGGGCATCTTCTCGGCAATCATGATCGGCTTCGGCCGCGCGGTGGGCGAGACCATGATCGTGCTGATGGCCACCGGCAACACGCCGGTGATGGACTGGAGCATCTTCAACGGGTTCCGGGCACTGTCCGCCAACATCGCGGTCGAGCTGCCCGAGGCGCCGGAAGGAGGGACGCTCTTCCGGGTCCTCTTCCTGGCCGCCTTCTTGCTCTTCTGCCTGACCTTCGCGGTCAACACCGTCGCCGAGCTGGTGCGGCTCAAGCTCCGGCAGAAGTACCGGTACCTATGAGAACGCGCGTACGGCGCATCTTCGCCACCGGTGAGCCCTTCATCTGGCTCACCGGCAGCGGCGCTGACTCTCTCGCTGCTGCTCGTGGCCGGCCTCATCGCGTCTGATCCTCTACAACGGCCTCGGCTTCTTCTGGCCCCGCGACGTCCTGCGCGCGACGCTCGCGGACGGCACGACGCTCACCGGCCAGGTGGTCGAGCGGGAGCCGGTCCCCGGGGTCGCCGACCAGTTTCGGATCAAGCTCAAGGTTGCCAACCGCGATCTCTACGGAGCCGACTTCCAGTGGGTGGACGAGAGCCAGATCAAGCGCCGGGAGTATCCACCCGACGTGGCGGTGATCGAGCGCACCGAGTGGGGACTCCTGATCGGCACTCTCAAGGAGGTGCGGGAGGGTGGTCAGCCAGTGGCGGTCGGCGCGGGAGCGGCATTGGACGAGGTCCAGAAGCGACTGCCGGGCGCGGCGCGGGTCCGGCGGGACATCCAGCGGATCGAGACGGGGGCGATCGGAGACATCAACCATCAGCAGGAGAAGATCCGGCTCCGGCTGAGAGGCCTCGAGCTGCGCGGAATCACCCAGGGGCCGGATGTGGAGGCGCTGAAGGCGCAGCTCGCGCCGCTGCAGGAGAAGTACGTGGTGGAAGAGGGCAGGCTCGGCGCGCTCCGGAAGAGCCAGTCGGCCAGCGTGGTCGTCGTGGCGGACGGCGGCAAGGAAAAGGAGCTGCCGATCGCGCAGGTGATAGACATTCGTTTTCCGAACGCCATGAGCGGCATCGCCAAGAGCGTCTACTACGCGGGGCGGGTCTGGGAGTTCGTGTCCGACGATCCCCGCGAGTCCAATACCGAGGGGGGCGTGTTCCCGGCCATCTTCGGCACCGTGATGATGGTGCTGATCATGAGCATCGTGGTCACGCCGCTCGGCGTGCTCGCGGCCTTCTACCTGCGGGAGTACGCGCGGCAGGGGGTGTTCGTCAGCGCGGTGCGAATCGCGGTCAACAACCTGGCCGGGGTGCCGTCCATCGTCTTCGGGGTCTTCGGCGTGGGCTTCTTCATCTACTTCGTGGGCGGCTCGATCGACCGGCTCTTCTACGCGGAGGCCCTCCCGACGCCGACGTACGGAACCGGGGGCATCCTGTGGGCCGCGCTCACCCTGGCGCTGCTGACGGTGCCGGTGGTGATCGTGGCCACGGAGGAGGGCCTGGCCGCCATTCCCCGGGGCGCTCGCGAGGCGTCGCTGGCGCTGTCGGCCACCAAGCTCGAGACGACGCTGCGGGTGGTCCTGCCCGCGGTGATGCCGTCCATCCTCACCGGCCTCATCCTGGCGATGGCGCGGGCGGCGGGCGAGGTGGCGCCGCTCATGATCACCGGCGTGGTCAAGCTGGCGCCCGCGCTGCCGCTCGACGGCACGTGGCCGTTCCTGCACATGGACCGGAAGTTCATGCACCTGGGCTTCCACATCTACGACGTGGGCTTTCAGTCGCCGAACGTGGACGCGGCGCGGCCGATGGTCTTCGCGACCACGCTGCTCCTGCTCCTGATCGTGGTCGTTCCTGAACCTGTTCGCCATCAGCATGCGCAACCGGCTGCGTCGCAAGTACGCGACGTCGGCCGTTTGACCCGAGGGAGGGACGAATGTCCGGATCCGTGAGCGTGACCGCGAGCCTCAAGCCGAGCGCGGCTCCCGCGCCCATCATCGAGATGCCCATGGTGGAGATCGATCACCTGTCGCTCTGGTACGGGACCAAGCTCGCGCCTCAAGGACGTCTCGATGTCCATTCCCAAGCACCGGGTCACCGCGTACATCGGCCCGTCCGGCTGCGGCAAGTCCACCCTCCTGCGGTGCCTCAACCGCATGAACGACCTGGTGGATGGCGTGCGGATCGCGGGGAGCATCCGGATCGGAGGGACCGACATCAATGACCCGGGGCTCGACGTCACCGATCTGCGCAAGCGGGTGGGCATGGTGTTCCAGAAGTCGAACCCGTTCCCGAAGTCCATCTTCGAGAACGTGGCCTACGGACCGCGCATCCTCGGGATCCGCAACCAGACCGATCTCGAGGGCATCGTCGAGCGGAGCCTCAAGGCGGCGGCCCTGTGGGACGAGGTGCAGGACCGGCTACGGGACAGCGCGCTCGGGCTCTCGGGCGGTCAGCAACAGCGGCTCTGCATCGCGCGCGCGATCGCGGTGGAGCCGGACGTGCTGCTCATGGACGAGCCGTGCTCGGCGCTCGATCCGATCGCCACCGCCAAGATCGAGGAGCTGATGCTCGATCTGAAGAACAGCTACACGATCGTCATCGTCACCCACAACATGCAGCAGGCGGCGCGGGTGTCGGACTACACCGGGTTCATGCTGCTGGGCGAGCTGATCGAGGTCGGGGTCACCCGCCAGCTCTTCACCAATCCGCGGGAGAAGCAGACCGAGGACTACATCACCGGCCGGTTCGGGTAGGCGAGGGAGGACGCCATGGCAGCGGCACTTCCACGAGGAGCTGGAGGGCCTCAAGCAGACCCTGCTCGCGATGGGCGGGCTGGTCGAGGATCAGATCCGGCGGGCCATGCGGGCCCTGCTCGAGCGCGACGACGTCATCGCCCAGGAGGTCATCGACCGGGACCGGCAGGTGAACACCTACGACGTCGAGGTGGACGAGCAGTGCGTGAACCTGCTCGCGCTGCACCAGCCGGCGGCCGGCGACCTGCGCTTCATCACCACCGCCATGAAGATCGTGACCGATCTGGAGCGCATCGGCGACCAGGCGGTCAACATCGCCCAGCGCGCGCTCGAGCTGAACCGGGAGCCCCAGCTCAAGCCCTACATCGACCTGCCGCGCATGGCGGACAGAGCGCAGCGCATGGTCAAGGAGAGCCTGGACGCCTTCGTGGCCGGCGACACCGCCCTGGCCCGCCAAGTGTGCGCCGCGGACGCGGAGGTGGATGCCCTCAAGGAGCAGATCTTCCGGGAGCTCCTGACCTTCATGATGGAAGACCCCCGGACGGTCTCCCGCGCGATCCGGGTCATCCTGATCTCCCGGTTCATGGAGCGGGTGGCCGACCACGCCACCAACATCGCGGAGATGGTCATCTACCTGGTCGAGGGGAAGATGGTCCGGCATACGCTGGCCTGAATGGACCGCCGTGTATACTGCTGATGTGAGTCCGGACAGGCATTACCACCTGCAGTCCGAGGACGCCAACCGGCGAATCGACGCGCTGCTCGAGCAGCTCCGGGTGCCGGAGTCCACCTGGCCGATCTACGCGGATCTCCTCACCACGTCGCTCAAGATGTACGAGGACGGCGCGGGCGTGGCCGATCTCCGGATCGCCAACGCGGCGTTCAAGGAGATCCGGTACGGCTTCAAGGTCTTCGCGCCCTGGCGCACCGTGCCGAAGATCACCATCTTCGGCTCCGCCCGGACGCCGCGCGCCCACCCGATCTCCGAGCAGTCCTACGCCTTCAGCAAGCGGATCACCGGCGCGGGCTGGATGGTCATCACCGGCGCGGGCGGCGGCGTGATGAGCTCGGCCCAGGAAGGCGCGAGCGGCGAGCGCTCCTTCGGGCTCAACATCCGCCTGCCGTTCGAGCAGGAAGCCAATCCCTGGATCGCGGACGACCCGAAGCTGGTCTCGTTCAAGTACTTCTTCACGCGGAAGCTCTTCCTGGTGCGCGAGGCCCACGCGATGGCGTTCCTGCCCGGCGGCTTCGGCACCGCCGACGAGGCGTTCGAGGCGCTGACCCTGATCCAGACCGGAAAGTCGCCGGTGCTGCCGCTCGTGATGCTGGACGAGCCGGGCGGCACCTACTGGAAGAGCTTCGACGAGTTCATCCGTCGGGAGATGGTGGGGCGGGGCACGGTGTCGCCGAACGACCCCGAGCTCTATCGCGTCACCGACGACGTGGAGCAGGCCGCCGCGGAGGTCGAGAACTTCTACAAGCTCTACCACTCGCAGCGCTACGTCCGCGACGCCCTCGTCCTCCGCATCCGCCGGCCGATCGCCCCCGCCGCGCTCGCCGATCTCAACGCGCGCTTCGCCGACATCCTGAGCGCGCCCGCCGAGCAGACGAAGGGGCCGATACCGGGGGAGGGCGACGAATTGCCGGACCTGCCGAGGCTGGTGCTGCCCTTCAACCGCTCGGGTTTCTCCCGCCTTCGCAGCCTGCTGGACTTCGTGAACGCCAGCTAGGCTTCTCCCTCTCCCCTTTGGGGAGAGGGCAGGGTGAGGGGCGGCAGGGTGAGGGGCCTACTCCGCCTCGTCTCGCTCCTCGGTGGTCTGGCACGCGGTGCAGACCCACGTGCGGAGCAGGGTGACCCGCTGGGGATCGCGCCGCAGCGTCCACGGCATCAGCTTCTTGGCGCCGCAGCGGGGACACGTCTCGGTCGGCTGACCCGGCTGCACCTCATGCGGGAGCCACGGGATCTTGGGTTTCATGCGCGGGATTATACGCTACTCAGCGAGCGTGCCGGGGATCGAGGGCGTCGCGAAGCCCGTCGCCGAGGAAATTGAAGCTCGTCACCGCCAGGGTGATCATCACGCCGGGGAAGATCGCGACCCACGGAGCCGTCGTGAAGTAGCTCTGAGCATTGTTGAGCATGTTGCCCCAGCTCGCGAGAGGGGGCTGGATGCCGTAGCCGAGGAAGCTGATATAGGACTCCAGCAGGATGGCGCGCGCCACCGAGAGCGTGGCGGCCACCGCGATGATCCCCACCGTGTTGGGCAGAAGGTGCCGCGCCATGATCCGCGCCCCGGAGGCCCCGAGCCCGCGCGCGCCCGTCACGAACTCCTGCTCGCGGAGCGTGAGGATCTGACCCCGCACCATGCGCGTGACATCCATCCACGACGTGACCGCGATGATGACCGTCATGGAGGCCAGCGAGGGCCGGACGAATGCGGCCAGCGCCAGCAGCATGAAGATCGGGGGGAACGAAAGCATGGCGTCGGTGAGGCGGAGCAGCACCGTGTCCAGCGCTCCGCGGACGTACCCGGCCAGGATCCCCAGGGCGGCGCCCACGATGACGGTCACCGCCATGGCGGCCAGCCCCACGGTCAGCGAGATGCGCCCGGCGTGAAGCAGGCGCGAGAGCACGTCGCGCCCGAGCTCGTCGGCGCCCAGGAGATGACCCTTGGCGAGGGGTCTGGCGAACTTGTGGGACATCTCGATCCGGAGCGGGTCCCGCGCGGCGATCGGACCGGCGAAGATCGAGGCGAGCCCGAGGAGGGCGATCACCACCGCGCTGATCACCGCGGGCCGGTGGCGCACGAAGCGGGCCCAGAAGATGCCCGCGAGCGCCTCCGGCGCGGCGGCCTTCGCGGGACCCAGCGCGGCGGCGACGGCCGCGCTCACGAGTGGCGCACCCGCGGGTCGATGGCCGCGTAGACGAGGTCCGCCACCAGATTTCCCAGGATGACCAGCGCCGCCGTGAACACCAGGATCCCCATGAGCACCGGGTAGTCGCGGTAGCCGATGGAGTCCACGAAGAGCCGGCCCATGCCCGGCCAGGTGAAGATGGTCTCGGTCACCAGCGCGCCGCTGAAGACCAGCGGGAGCTGGAGGCCGGCGAGCGTCACCAGCGGGATGAGCGCATTCCGGAGCGCGTGCTTGAGGATGACGCGCCCTTGTGACACGCCCTTGGCTCGCGCGGTGCGGATGTAGTCCTCGCCGATCACCTCGAGCATGGAGGCCCGCGTGTAGCGGCTCCACGTCGCCACCATGACCACGCCGAGGGTACCCGCCGGCAAGACGAGGTGGCGCAGGCGGTCGGCGAGGGCAAACGGCGCGCCGACTGTCCCGATATTGCCGGGCGGGAGGGAGTGGAGCAGCTCCGAGAAGACGTAGATCGCCATCAGGCCCAGCCAGAAGGTGGGGATGGACAGCGCCACCATGGCTCCGAGGGTGGCGAGGTGGTCGAAGAGCGAGTACTGCCGGACGGCGCTCACGATCCCGCTGGCCAGGCCCAGGAGCAGGGCGACCGAGAAGGCGCTCAGCATGAGGATGACGGTGGCCGGGACCCGGTCGACGATCACCTCGAGGACCACCCGCCCGTCACGATAGGAGCGGCCCCAGTTACCGCTGAGAAAGCCCTTGGCCCAGGAGAGGTACTGGACGTGGATCGGCCGGTCGAGCCCGAACTCGTGGGTGATCCGGTCGAGATCCTCGGTGCTCATGGTGGGGCTGAGCGCGTAGATGGCCGCCGGACCGCCGGGCGCCAGATGCAGCAGGGAGAACCCGGCGAGCGACACCAGGCAGAGGACCACGACCGCCTGGATCACCCGCCGCGCGAAGTAGTGTTTCAGGCCTTCCACCCCCACTCGTGCATGTTCCAGCTGTTCGTCAGCGTGTTGCTGTTGGGCGTGTAGTTGACGATTCCCTGCTTCGCGCCCTCGATGCGCACGTAGCTGAAGATGGGCAGGTACGCGAGGTCGGTGCGGATGACCTCCTGGAGCTTGAGATAGATGGCGCGGCGCTTGGCGCGGTCGATCTCCCGCACGCCATCCTCGAGGAGCTTGTCGACGGTGGGGTTCTCGTACTGGCTCACGTTCCGGCCCGAGCCCGTCTTGGCCGCGATGTACTTGCTGTGGATGCGGTTCAGGCAGTCGGGATCGTCGCCCACCGAGGCCTGGATCCCGACCAGCAGCGTCTCGAACTTGGACTTCACGTAGTACTCGCCCCAGATCACGGCGGCCGGCATGTTGGTGATCTGCATGTCCACCCCGATGGCTTTCCAGTTCTGCTGGACGAGCGCCTGGGTCTGCTCCCGGAGCTTGTTGCCCGCGGTCGTGGCGTTGGTGAACGACAGACGCACACCGCCTTTGGCCCGCACGCCGTCGCCACCCACCTTCCATCCCGCCTCCTCCAGGATCTGCTTGGCCTTGTCGGGGTTGTACTCGTGCTTGGGCAGCTCCGCGTTGTAGGCCCACGACGTGGGCGGCAGGTACCCTTCCACCGGCTTGGGCAGCCCGTAGTAGACCTGGTCGATAATGGCCTTCTTGTCCATCGCGTGGTAGAGCGCCTGCCGGACCGCCCGCTCCTTGAACTTCGGGTTGCCGTGATTGAAGTAGATGTATTCCACCGAGGGCGAGTAGTGCAGGTGAACGGTGACCCCGGGGAGGCTCTTGGCCTCGGCATAGAACTCCGCCGAGATGCCCTGCATGCCCGTCACGTCCACCGCGCCGCCCTTGAACTGCGTGTACAGGACCGTGAGATCCGGGATGTACTTGAAGATCACTCGCTCGAGGGCGGGCGCTCCCAGGTGGTACGCGGGATTGGCCACCAGGACAAGGTGGTCGCCGGCCACGCGACTGCCGAGCCGGAACGGGCCCGTGCCCACCGGGCTCTTGGTGTTGAACTCGGCGGTGTTGGGATCGGCCACGCCCTCCAGGAGGTGCGCGGGCACGATGTAGGTGTCGCCCCACGCGGTCATGAAGGGGGCGAAGGGCTCCTTGAGTCGGATCCGCACGGTGGACTCGTCGGGCGTCTCGACGCTCGCCACCTGATCGTGCCCCACCTTGCTGTAGGCCCCGAACTTCGGATTCGTGATCAGCTCGTGCGTGAACTTCACGTCCTTCGAGGTGAAGGGCTTGCCGTCGTGCCACTTGACGCCCTTGCGCAGCTTCACCAGGTACTCGAGCCCGTTCTTCTGGATCCCGCCGTTCTTCACGGTCGGCATCTCCGCGGCCAGGTTGGGCAGGAACTGGGCCTTCTCGTCCACTCGCCACAGACTGTCGAAGAGGCCGAAGTGAACCCCGCGATCCACCTCGATGTGTGGCCGGTTGGGATTGAAGACAGTGGGCTCCTGGGACAACGCCACCACGATCTGGCCGCCCTTCTTGGGGGTCTCCGCGGCGAGCGCGGCGCCGGACCGGATGATGGGTGCGAGCATCGCCCCCGCGCCGGTCGTCGCGAGTAGGCCGAGCAGCTCGCGGCGCGAGAGCGACGGAGAACCGGAGCGGGCTTCGGGTCGAGCGTCGAGGTTGATCATGGCGCCTCCTTCATCTCGGGTTCACAGCGCGGTGCGAGCTCGGAACTCGGCTCCGGCGCCGAGCGGATCGGGCGGGCCGATACTGCTCCGTTGCCCGGGCGGGGTCAAGAGCGTAGCCATTCGGCGGGTCGGATACGCTAAGCTCGCCCCGTGCCGACCGCCTACGTCGTCCTCCTCGTCTCCAACCTGATCTTCGCCACCGGCTACTCGGTCTCCCGGATCGTCCTCGAGGATATCGGCCCGGCCACGCTGGCGATGGCGCGCCTGGCGATCGGCTCGCTGATCCTCGTGCCGTGGGCCTGGCGCGGCATGGTGGCCGCCAAGCTCTCCCGCGAGGACCACTGGCGGCTCGGGCTCACCGGCGTGGTGGGCTTCACGCTGGCCTTCGCGCTCGGCAACTGGGGCCTGGCCCACTCGACGGCCAGCAACGCGGCGCTGCTGATCACGGTGGAGCCCGCCGCCCTGATCCTGTTCTCGCCGCTCCTGCTCGGCGAGCGCCTCTCCCGGCGGGAAGGCCTCGGCGCCGCGCTGGCGATCGTGGGCGCGGCCGTCATCGTGGTGAACGGCATTCCCGGCGTCACGCTGGCCCTGGCGCCCCACTGGCGCGGCGACATCGTCCTGATCCTGTCCGGCGTGGCCTACGCGGCGTACTCGCTGATCGCCCGGCCCGTGCTCCTCCGCCATCCCGCGCTCGTGGTGACCGCGTACTCGGTCGTCTGGGGCGCCGCGGCCATGGCGCCGGTCGCGGCGCTGGAGTGGGCCACCGCGCCGCCGTCGGCGTGGCCGCCACGGGCCATCCTGGGCATCCTCTACCTGGGCGTGGTGATGACCGCGCTCGGCTACGCGGTCTGGAACTGGTGCCTGGAGCGGGTCGAGACGCCCCGCGTGGCGATCTTCCTCAACATCCAGCCGCTGGGCGGCGCGCTGTTCGGGGTGTGGTGGCTCGGGGAGCAGCTCACCGCGTTCACGGTGGCCGGCGGGCTCCTGATCCTGGCCGGGCTGCACCTGACGGTGAAAGCCCGCCGGAGAGGGTAGAATACCGGCATGCGGCGGGTGCGGGTGGGGCTGGCCCAGGTGAATCCGACGGTGGGCGCCATCGAGGCCAATGCGCGGCTCGTGATGGCGGGCATGGACCGGGCGCGGGCGCTCGGCTGCGACATCATCGCCTTCCCGGAGCTGGTGCTGACCGGCTATCCCCCGGAGGACCTGCTGTTCAAGCCCGCCTTCATCGAGGCCAATCTCCGGGCGCTGAGCGACGTGGCCCGGGCCAGCCGCGGCATCACCGCGGTGGTGGGCTTCGTGGACAAGCGCGACGACATCTTCAACGCCGCCGCCATCCTCCACGACGGCGCGCAGGCCGGGACCTACCACAAGCAGTACCTGCCCAACTACGGCGTGTTCGACGAGAACCGATACTTCCAGTCCGGGACGGAGGCGCCGGTCTTCACGCTGGGCGAGACCGTGATCGCGGCGAACATCTGCGAGGACATCTGGTACCCGACCGGGCCCACCACGCTGCAGGCCCTGGGCGGCGCCGAGCTGGTGCTGAGCATCAACGCCTCGCCGTACCACGCGGGCAAGGGGCGCTTCCGCGAGAAGATGCTGGCCACCCGCGCCGCCGACGACCTCGTGTGCCTGGCCTTCGTCAACACGGTGGGCGGCCAGGACGAGCTGATCTTCGACGGCCAGTCCTTCATCTTCAACGAGAAGGGTGAATGCGTGGCGCGGGGAAAGGCCTTCGAGGAAGACTTCATCGTCGCCGATCTCGATCTGGACGAGGTCTTCCGGGCGCGCCTGCACGACTCGCGGCGGCGCAAGGAGAAGCTGCGCGCCACCGCGGCCCAGTCGCGTCGCGTGGCGCTATCCCCGCGGTCCACGCCGGAGCGGCCGAAGCTGCCGCCCCACGAGGTGCCGGTGCTCGAGCCGGTAGAGGAGATCTACCAGGCCCTCGTCCTCGGCACCCGCGACTACGTCACCAAGAACGGGTTCAGCCACGTGGCGCTGGGGCTCTCGGGCGGCATCGACTCCGCGCTGGTGGTGGCCATCGCCTGCGATGCGCTGGGCGCCGCCAATGTCACCGGCGTGACCATGCCGTCGCAGTATTCCTCGACCGGCACCCGGAGCGACGCGGCGCGGCTGGCCCGCAACCTCGGCATCGAGTTCCTGCGCCTCCCGATCAGCCCGGTGCTGGCCACCTACAAGCGCGCCCTCGCCAAGCCCTTCAAGGGGCTCAAGGAGGACGTGACCGAGGAGAATCTCCAGGCGCGCATCCGCGGCAACTACCTCATGGCGCTCTCCAACAAGTTCGGGTGGCTCATCCTCACCACCGGCAACAAGAGCGAGATCGGGGTGGGCTACTCGACGCTCTACGGCGACATGGCGGGCGGCTTCGCGGTGATCAAGGACGTGCCGAAGACCCTGGTCTACCAGGTGGCCGAGCACGTCAACCGCAAGGCGGGGCGCGACGTCATCCCGCGATCCATCTTCGACCGCGCCCCGTCCGCCGAGCTGCGCCCCGACCAGACCGACCAGGACACGCTGCCGCCGTACGCGACGCTGGACGCGATCCTGGAGGCCTACGTGGAGGGCGACCAGGGCGTGGCCGACATCGTGGCCCGCGGCTTCGACACGACCACGGTCAAGCGCGTGATCGCGATGGTGGACCGCAACGAGTACAAGCGGCGCCAGGGTCCGATCGGGATCAAGATCACGCCGCGGGCCTTCGGCAAGGACTGGCGCCTGCCGATCGTCAACCGCTTCCGCGAGTAGCCCCTGCTGCGATCTGTCGCGCTGTTCGCGCTGGCCGGTCTCGCCGAGATCGGCGGCGGCTATCTCATGTGGCTCTGGTGGCGCGAGAGCCGGCCGTGGCCGGTGGGGCTGGTGGGCGCGGCGGTCCTCGTCCTGTACGGCCTGATCCCGACCTACCAGGCGGCGCACTTCGGGCGCGTCTACGCCGCCTACGGCGGGGTCTTCGTGGTGCTCTCGCTGCTGTGGGGTTGGGTGGCGGATCGCGTCGCGCCCGACCGCTACGATCTGGCCGGTGCCGCGCTGTGCCTGCTGGGCGTCGCGGTCATCATGTACTCGCCGCGCGCGGCTTGAACGGACAACCGGCATGGGACTGACCCCGGGCATGGCGGGCGGGCGCCTCGACCCCACCGATCACCTGCGCCACCCGTGGCGCGTGCACGACATCGCGGCCGCCGAGGGGCTCGATGCTGCACGACGTGTGGGAGGTCGCGATCCCGCTGGCGGCGGGCGTTCCGCTCGCTCGCTGGGTGGACGCGCTGCGGACCGAGCCGCGCGCGGCTACCGTCCCGGGCACTCTTCGGGCTCCGCCGGGCCGTCGGCCGCCTCCTCGGCCTCGATCGCGGCAGCACCGGGTTCGTGCCGATCTACCAGGAGCCGGACGAGGTCCTGTCGCGGATCACCAACCGGACGGTGACCGCCTTCCTGCACGTCTCGCTGGTCAACCGGCGGCCTCGGCTGGCGGTGTACGTTCGCCCGAACGGCGCGTTCGGCCGCGGGTACATGGCCCTCATCGAGCCCTTCCGGCAGTGGGTCGTCTACCCGGCCCTGCTCGCGGCCGGCGCCGCGGGCGGCGGCCAGCGGCTCCCGGCGAGGCGAGCCTAGAGGGTCGGCAGGGCGTCCAGCGACTGCAGCGTCGCGAGGCGGCGGTAGATGCCGTCGCGGCGGGCCATCAGCTCCTCGTGCGTGCCCATCTCGGCGATGCCGCCGCCGTGGACCACCACGACCCGATCCGCGTGCTTCACGGTCGCGAGCCGGTGCGCGATGACGAGCACGGTGCGTCCCCGCATCAGCTCCGACAGCGCCTGCTGCACCAGGAACTCGCTCTCCGCGTCCAGGTCCGAGGTCGCCTCGTCGAGGATCAGGATCGGCGGATCCTTCAGGAACGCCCGGGCGATGGCCAGGCGCTGGGCCTGCCCGCCGGAGAGCTTCACGCCGCGCTCGCCCACCGAGGTCGCGTAGCCCTCGGGCAGGGCCGCGATGAAGTCGTGGGCCTGGGCCAGGCGGGCCGCGTGCTCGATCTCGGCCTGTGTGGCGCCGGGCTTGCCGTAGCCGATGTTGTAGCCGATCGAGTCGTGGAAGAGGAACGTGTCCTGGGTCACGATGCCGATCAGCGAGCGGAGCGAGGCCACCGTGACCGATCGCAGGTCGTGCCCGTCCAGCGTGATGCGCCCGGTGCTGACGTCGTGGAAGCGCGGCAGCAATTCCATCAGGGTGGTCTTGCCCGCGCCGGACATGCCGACGAAGGCCACCAGCTCGCCCTTCCGCACCGTCAACGAGATGTCCCGCAGGGCCCACTCCTCCGCCTCCGGATAGCGGAAGCCGGCGGCCTCGAAGACGATGGAGCCGGTGAAGCCCGAGAGGCTGCGCGCGTCGGGCGCATCCACGATGGCGGGCGGGGTATCGAGGATCTCGAACACCCGCTCCACCGAGGCGATGGACTGCTGCACGGTGTTGACCATGCGGGAGATCTGGCGGACGGGCCCGTAGAGGAGGATCACCGCGGCGGTGAAGGAGAAGAACTCGCCCGGGGTGAGGGCGCCCGCGATCACCCGGTAGCCGCCGTACCAGAGGGCCCCCATGATGGCGAGCGCGCCCAGCACCTCCATGATCGGCTCCGCCATCTCGTCCACCCGGCGGTCCTGCAGCGCGAGCGAGAGCAGCCGGTCGTTGACGTGGTTGAACCGCTCCTGCTCGAGCCGCTCGCGCCCGAAGGCCTTGACGATCTTGGTCCCGGTGAACGACTCCTGGAGCACCACGTTGAGCTCCGCGATCTTCTGCTGGGTCCGCTTGTTGATCTTGTAGAGCTTGCGGCCGATCGCCCGGATGGTCAGGCCCACCAGGGGAAAGACCGCGATCGCGATCAGGGTGAGCAGCCACTCGCGCAGGAACATGACGATGAGCAGCGCGACGATCGTGCCGACGTGACGCACCGCCATCACCAGCACCGTGGACGAGAGCCGGGCGAGGCGGTTGACGTCGGTGACCACGCGGGTCATGAGCTCCGCCGAGTGCAGGGAGGCGAAGAAGGCGAGGGGCATGGACTGGATGTGGGCGTAGAGCTCGCCGCGGATGCGCGCGATGACGCGCTCGCCCACCGACGCCATGAGGTAGGACTGGCCGAAGCGGCCGATCCCCTTGGCGAGGTAGGCGCCCAGGAGGGCCAGGGGGATCAGCTTCAGCATGGTCACGTCGCGCTTGAGGAAGATGTCGTCCATCGCGGGCTTGACCAGCCACGCGATGAAGGCCTCCGCGCTCGAGACCAGCAGGGCGAGCAGGCCGCCGGCCAGGAGCACCGGCCAGTAGGGCCGCAGGTACGGCAGCAGCCGGCCGAGCAGCCGGTAGCGCGCCTTCACCGCTGGCGCCGCGCGGCCCAGAGCCGCTCGTAGAGCGCTTCCGTCCGCTGGATCTTCTGGGTCATGGAGAAGTGGGCCTCGACCCGCTTGCGGCCCGCCCGGGCCATGGCCTTCGCCCGCGTCGGGTTCTCCAGCATGCGCAGGATGGCCTGGGCGAGCGCGTCCGGATTGCGCGGCGGGACCAGTAGCCCCGTCTCGCCCTCGAGGATGAGCTCGGGATGCCCCTCGAGGTCGGTGGCGACCACCGGGGTCTCGACCGAGAGCGCCTCGCGCAGCGAGCCGGTGAGGCCGAGACCGGCGTAGGAGGCGTCCACCACGAGGTCGCTCGCGGCCAGGATCTCGGGAATGTCCTCGCGATGCCCGAGGACGTGGACGGATTCGCCGATGCCGCGCCGGAACGCCCGGTCGCGCAGGGAGAACACGCGCGGGGGCGGGGCGCCCACGAAGAGCAGCCGCGCGTGCGGCAGCGCGTGGCAGACGCGCGCCATGGCCTCGAGCACGTCGTCGTTGCCGCGCCAGGAGCGGATGCCGACCTGGGTGACGAGCGTGTGCTCCGGGCCCAGACCGAGCTCCTCGCGGATGCGCCGGCCGTCCACGCCGGGATGGAAGCGGCCGAGATCGGTCCCCGAGTAGATGACCTCGATCTTCTCGGCGGGGACCCCGGCGCCGACGAGCCCGCGCTTGATGGACTCGCAGACCGCGACGATCGCGGTCACCCGCTTGGTGGTGTAGCCGAGCCGGTTCCAGCGATCGAGCGGGAAGCTCACCCCGCGATTGAGGACCAGGACCGGGATGCGGACGGTGAGGCCGGCCAGGAGGGCCAGCGTGCGCGCGCGCCCCTTCTGGCAGTGGACGATCTGGATGTCGTGGTCGCGGATGAGCTGGGCGAGGGCCCACGCGGACGGGAGATCGATGCCGCTTCGCATCGGCACCGAGGCGTGCTCGACGTTGGCGGCCGCGCACGCGCGGCCCCAGTGCTCGTTCGGGCGCGTCGCCACCACCACGTGATGGCCGCGCCCGGCCAGCCCGAGAGCGAGGTCGCGGAGCTGGATGGCCGCGCCGGTGAAGTAGTCCGACTTCGGATAGAGCTGGAGGATGTTCACGCGCGGCTCACGCGGACCCGGTCAGCGCCGGCCGCTCAGCGGGCGCGGAAGAACTCCTGCACCGCCGCGACCACCTCGTCCACCTCGGCCACGGTGTGGCCGGCCGAGATCGGGAGCGTCAGGATCTCCTTCACGATCTGCTCCGTCCGGGGCAGCGCGGGCGGGTTGAATGCCTCCACCGCGGGCTGCTGGTGGCTCGCCACCGGATAGTGGATCCCGGTGGCGATGCCGCGCTCCTTGAGGAACTTCGCGAGCGCGTCCCGCTCGGGCGTCCGGACCACGTAGAGGTGATAGACGTGGTGCGCTCCGGTCGCTTCCACCGGCAACGTGAGCGGCAGGCCCGCGAGCCCGCGCTGGTAGCGGGCGGCGAGGAGCCGCCGGTGATCGTTCATCGCGTCGAGCCGCCGCAGCAGCACCCGGCCGATCGCGGCCTGGATGTCGTTGAAGCGCAGGTTGAACCCGATCTCGGCGTGCACGTCCTTGTTGAGCCGGCCGTGGTCGCGCAGGCGCCGGCAGCGCGCGGCCACGTCGTCGTCGTCGGTGACCAGCAGGCCCCCGTCGCCCATCACGGTGAGGTTCTTGGACGGGTAGAACGAGAAGACCCCCGCGCGCCCGAACGTGCCGACCTTGCGCCCCTGCCACGCGGCCCCGTGCGCCTGCGCGCAGTCCTCGAGCAGCCAGAGGCTGCGCTCGGCGCAGAGGCGCCGGATGCCGTCGAGATCCGCGGGGTGGCCGTAGAGGTGCACCGGCACGAAGCCCACGGTGCGCGGCGAGACCTTGGCCGCCGCATCGGTGAGATTCGACCGTGTATGAAGAATCATCTACGTCCACGAACACCGGCACCGCGCCCGCGAAGCAGATCGCCTCGACGGTGGGGAAGGCGGTGTGCGAGGGCACCAGCACCTCGTCGTCGGCCTTGACCCCGAACGCCTTGAGCGCCATCCAGAGCGCGGCGGTCGCGCTGCTCGTGAGCACCGCGTGCTTGCTCCCGATGTACCGGGCGAACTCCTCCTCGAAGGCCCTGGACTCGGGCCCGAGGATGTACTGCCGCGAGTCGATGGCGGCGAGGACGGCCGCCTTGATCTCATCGTCGACCGGCGGACGGGACAGCGGAACGGGCATCGGAGCGATCCTCCCAGGCTAAGTATGCAGCCGCGAGTACTTCCCGCGGAAATACAGGAGCGGCTCCTTGCCCGAGTCGTCGCTCCACTCCCCGGACTCGACCTGGCGCCACGAAGATCATGTGGTCGCCGCCCGGGTAGGCGTGCATCACCGTGCACTCGAGCCGGGCCAGGGCGTCGGACAGCACGGGCAAGCCGAGCGGCCCGGGACGGTACTCGAGGCCCGCGAACTTCTCCTCGCCGGGAGCGGTGGTGGACGTGGCGAAGCGCCGCGAGGCGCCTTCCTGCCCCTGGCACAGGATATTGACCGCGAAGCGCCCGGCCGCCTTGATGGCCGGGTAGCTCTGGGCCTTCTGCGACACGCAGACCAGGATCAGGGGCGGGTGCAGCGAGACGGACGTGAACGAGCTGGCGGTGAGGCCGGTCGGCCGGTTGTCGGCATCCCACGCGGTGATGATGGTGACTCCGGTGGCGAAATGACTCATCACACGGCGGAAGTCGTCGGGGCCGAGCACCTGAACGTTGTAGCAGTTCCGACCCGATTTTTCAAGTTCTCCAAGGGCTTGGCAGGCACCGGTGTATACTGCGCCACACCATGACGACACTTTCCGAGAGCACCGTGCTCACCGCCCTCCGGGCGGTGCGCGATCCGGACCAGGGCCAGGACATCGTGAGCCTCGGCCTGGTCAAGGAGCTCCACGTGCACGACGCGGAGGTCTCCTTCACGCTGGCCTTCGCCGGGCAATCGCCCGCCACCAAGGCCGCGCTCCACAGCAGCGCCTCGAAGGCGGTCTCGCAGCTCCCCGGGGTGAGTCGCGTGAGCGTGAAGATGGGCTCCGCGGCGGGTGCGGGACGGCCACCGGCGCCGGCCGCGGCGCAGGGCCACGCCCACGGCCAGCCGGGCGCGCCGGCGGCGGACTTCATCCCGCAGGTCAAGCACACGATCGCGGTGTCCTCGGGCAAGGGCGGGGTGGGCAAGTCCACGGTCGCGGTGAACCTGGCGCTCGCCCTCAAGCAATCGGGCGCGGAGGTCGGCCTGGTGGACGTGGACGTCTACGGCCCCGACGTGCCGCTGATGATGGGCGCGAAGGACAAGCCGGCGATGTTCGAGAACAAGATCATCCCGGTCGAGGCGCACGGCATCAAGATCATGTCCATCGGCCTCCTCGTGGCGGAGCGCGAGGCCCTGGTGTGGCGCGGTCCGATGATCCACTCGGCGGTGCAGCAGTTCCTGCGCGACGTCAACTGGGGGCCGCTCGACTACCTCGTCTTCGACATGCCCCCGGGCACCGGCGACGCGCAGCTCTCGCTCTCGCAGGTGGTGCCGCTCTCCGGCGTGGTGATGGTGACGACGCCGCAGGACGTGGCGCTGCTCGACGTGCGCAAGGCGCTCGGCATGTTCCGGAAGCTGAACGTGCCGATCCTCGGCATCGTCGAGAACATGAGCTACTTCATCGCGCCCGACACCGGCCGCCGCTACGGCATCTTCGGCGAGGGCGGCGGCCAGCGCGTGGCCGACGAGTTCGGCGTGCCGCTGCTCGGGCAGATCCCGCTCGAGATGGAGACGCGCGAGGGCGGCGACGCGGGCGTGCCCATCACGGTCGGACGGCCCGACTCGTCCCAGGCGCAGGCCTTCCGCAAGATCGCCGCCGCCGCCGTCGCGCGGGTGGACGCGGTGGCCGCGCTCAAGCTCCCCAGCATCGGGTAGGGCGCCAACGCGTCTACCCGATGCCGGCCCAGATCTCGCTCCCGATCTTCCCGCTCGCGGACCTCACGTTCTTCCCGCACACGATGCTGCCGCTGCACATCTTCGAGGCGCGCTACCGGGCCATGATCACGGACTGCCTGTCGCGCGACAAGCGCCTGGCCGTGGTCGGGCTCAAGCCGGGCTACGAGGCCAGCTACGAGGGCAAGCCGCCCGTCTACCCGGTCTGCGGGGTCGGGCGCATCGTGCAGTGGGAGCGCCTGGCCTCGGGCCGCTTCAACCTGCTCCTCCGGGGCGAGGGCCGGGTGCGGATCGATCGCGAGCTGCCGACGGACACGCTCTACCGGATGGTGGCGGCCACGCCCCTCACCGAGACGAGCGTGGACGCCGCGGCGGTGACGGCGCTGACCGGCCGCGTCAAGGCGCGCTGCCACCAGATCCTCTCCGCCCTCGGGCGCTCGAACGAGGAGCTCCTCGCGATGATGGAGGGCCTCGACCAGCCGGCCGAGCTCTGCGACCAGGTCGCCTCGGCGCTGGTTCCGACCGCATCGACCCGCCAGGCGCTCCTGGAAGAGCTCGACGTCGAGCGGCGGCTCGATCGGCTCGCCGGCGCGCTGGACGCCCTGCTGAGCCAGCTCACCGGGGAAGGCGGCCGCGCGTGAAGCGTGTCATGGCCGCGCTGCTCCTGGCCGCGGCCCTGCTGGCGCCCGCGGCGGACGCGGCCACCCGCTGGGGATGGCTCGGCGTCCGCATCCGCGACCTCTCCGAGCAGGAGATGGAGGAGATCTCGCAGAAGTTCGGCCTGCGCGAGGGCTTCGGCGCGGTGATCGTCGAGGTGATCAAGGAGACGCCCGCGGCGGCCGCCGGCCTGCGCACCGGCGACCTGGTGGTGGCGTTCCGCGACCGGCCGGTGGTGGACACGCGGGGCCTGCAGCGCGCCATCGCCTCCACCACGGTGGGCGAGAGCGTGAAGCTCACCGTGCTGCGCCGCGAGGAGGGCCGCCGGCCGGTGCAGGTCCAGGTCGGGGCGATGCCCGACGCGGTGGCCGCCGAGCGCGTGGCCGCCGAGTACGGCTTCCTGGTCCGCGACCCGGACGGCCAGCCCGAGCTGGGGGGCGCGCGGCCGCCCGCGACGCCGTCGGTGGCCGCGGTCCTGCCCCGGAGCCGCGCGGAGCGGGCCGGGCTGCAGGTGGGCGACGTGCTGACCGAGGTCAACGGCCGGCCGGTGGTCACGCTGGACGCGGTGCGGGAGGCCCTGCTGGCGGCCGGCCCCGACGGCCCACTCCCGCTGATCGTGCGACGAGACCAGGAGCGGGTGATGGTCACGCTCGAGCCCGTCGCGGCCCGCTGAGGCCTCGCGGGAACCGGGACCCCGCGTCCCCGGTTGACTGGGCAAACTTGTTGGCGCCCCGGGGGTGCGGCCGGGGTAAAATTCCCCAATTCCACCACCGATTCCTCGTCAAAGGAGACGACCGATGAGCAACCAGCAGACACCAGTCGAGGCCCCGCGCCGGCGATTCCTCAAGGGCGCGGCGGTCGCGGGTGTGGCGACGCTCGGCTTCCCCATGGTCGCCAAGGCCCAGGGTCCCATTTCCATGCGCTGGCAGTCCACGTGGCCGGCCAAGGACATCTTCCACGAGTACGCGCTCGACTTCGCCAAGAAGGTGAACGACATGACCGGCGGCGACCTCAAGATCGAGGTGCTGCCCGCCGGCGCGGTGGTCCCCGCCTTCGGCCTGCTCGACGCGGTGTCGAAGGGCACCCTCGACGGCGGCCACGGCGTGCTCGTGTACCACTACGGCAAGCAGACCGCGCTCGCGCTCTGGGGCTCCGGTCCCGCCTTCGGGATGGACGCCAACATGCTGCTGTCCTGGCACAAGTACGGCGGCGGCAAGCAGCTCCTGGACAAGCTCTACAAGTCCATCAACGCCAACGTGGTCTCGTTCCCCTACGGGCCGATGCCCACCCAGCCGCTCGGCTGGTTCAAGAAGCCGGTGACCAAGCCGGACGACTTCAAGGGGCTCAAGTTCCGGACGGTCGGCATCTCGATCGACGTGTTCACGGGCCTGGGCGCGGCGGTGAACGCGCTGCCCGGCGGCGAGATCGTGCCCGCGATGGACCGCGGCCTGCTCGACGCGGCCGAGTTCAACAACGCGAGCTCCGACCGCCTGCTCGGCTTCGCGGACGTGTCGAAGGTGTGCATGCTGCAGAGCTACCACCAGAACGCCGAGCAGCTCGAGATCAGCTTCAACAAGACCAAGTACGACGCGCTCCCCGACAAGATGAAGGCGATCATCGAGAACGCGGTCGAGGCCGCGTCGGCCGACATGTCGTGGAAGGCGGTCGATCGCTACTCGAAGGACTACATCGAGCTGCAGACCAAGGACAAGGTCCGGTTCTACAAGACGCCGGACTACGCTGCTGCAGAAGCAGCTCGACGCCTACGACGCCGCCGCCGACAAGAAGGCGGCCGACAACCCGCTCTTCAAGGAGATCGCGGAGTCGCAGCGCGTCTTCGCGGCGCGCGCGGTGAAGTGGGATCTCGACACCAACGTCAGCCGGCGGATGGCCTACAACCACTACTTCAACAAGCCGGCCGCCAAGAAGAGCTAGCCGGCTCGTGACCAGCGAACAGGTCGGTCAACCGGCTCCCGCCGGGTGGCCGGCCTGCTTCGCGTCCGGGCCGCCCTCCCGATGAGCACGCAGCGCTTCATCCGCGCCATCGACCAGATCAGCTACTGGTCGGGCAAGGCGTTTGCCTGGCTGATCGTCGCCCTCACCTTCGTGGTATCCATCGAGGTGTTCAAGCGCTACATCCTGAACGCCCCCACCGCGTGGATCTTCGACTTCAACAACATGCTGTACGGCACCCTGTTCATGATGTGCGGGGCCTACACCCTGGCCCAGGCGGGCCACGTGCGCGCCGACTTCATCTACATCTACATGAAGCCGCGCGGCCAGGCCGCGCTGGACCTCACGCTCTACCTGCTGTTCTTCATGCCGTGCATGCTCGGCCTCATCTACGCGGGGGGCGGCTTCGCGCTCGACTCCTGGCGCATCGGCGAGCACTCCACCGTCACCGCGGAGGGGCCGCCGGTCTACCACTTCAAGACGGTGATCCCGGTCGCGGGCGTGCTCGTCATGCTGCAGGGGCTGGCCGAGATCGTCCGCTGCCTGGTCTGCCTCCGCACCGGGGTGTGGCCGGCGCGCCTGGAGGACGTCGAGGAGATCGACGTCATCGACACCCAGCTCGGCCACAGCCAGTACGTGGACGAGGAGTCGCGCCGGGCCGCCATGGAGGGCGCGAAGGCCATCGACGAGGCCGCGCGCCACCGGAGCGTGATGGAGGAAGAGCGTGGTGCACGAGCAGGCGGTGCGCGAGGACGACAAGCGACCGTGAGCGACCCGTCCTTCGGCCTCATCATGCTGGGCCTGATCGTGGTCGCGATCATGATGGGCTACCCGACCGCCTTCACCCTGATGGGCCTCGGCATGGTCTTCGGGTACCTCGCCTTCTGGATCCCGGGCGCCCACTGGTACGACAACCGGGTGTTCGACCTGATCGCGCAGCGGACCTACGGCGTGATGACGAACGACACGCTGCTCTCGGTCCCCCTGTTCGTCTTCATGGGCTACGTGATGGAACGGGCCGCGCTCGTGGACCGCATGTTCCACAGCGTGCAGCTCGCGTTCCGGCGGGTGCCCGCCTCCCTGGCGGTGACCACGCTGCTGGTGTGCGCGTTCTGGGGCATCGCCTCCGGCATCGTGGGGGCGGTGGTGGTGCTGATGGGCGTCATCGCGCTGCGGCCGATGCTGAAGGCCGGCTACGACGTCCGGCTGGCCGCCGGCGCCATCACCGCGGGCGGGACGCTCGGCATCCTGATCCCGCCGTCGGTCATGCTGATCGTCTACGCGGCGGTGGCCGGCCAGTCCATCGTCAAGCTCTACGCGGCCGCGATGCTGCCGGGCTTCTTCCTGACGTTCCTCTACCTCATCTACATCCTGGGCTGGGCGATCATCAATCCGAAGATCGCGCCCAAGCTCTCGCCCGACGAGTATCGCGTCGCGGTGCCCGAGGCCCTCCAGGCTCTCGAGCGCGGGCCGCAGCGCCGCATCGTGCCCGGGCTGCTGGCCGCGCTGGTGCGGCCGAGCCTGGCCCGCACGGCCGGCTACCGCACGGTGCTGGCCAACCTGGCCGCCATCGCGGTGCCGGTGTTGCTGACCGCCGGGACCCTCGGCGCCACGTGGTGGTACGTGGTGGTCTACAACGCGCCCGAGGTGGCGGTGGCGGCCCCCGTGGCGCCGCCCACCGTGGCGGTGGCCCCGGCCGCGAAGCCGGCGCCGGCCGCGACGCCTGGGCCGGCGGCGCCGGCGCGCGCCAAGGAAGAGCAGCCGCAGGAGCTGGGCTCGGGCGGAGAGTCGGAGTCGACGGAGCAGGCGACCGAGGGGAAGCTCGAGGAGATGTCGTCGGTGCGGGAGGTGCCCACCGGCCCGGCGGTGAGCAAGGTGCCCGCGAACTTCGTCGTCTGGTTCGGAGGGATCGCCGCCCTGTTCGGCGCTGATCCTCCTGTTCTACTTCTGGCGCATGGACGGCGAGCAGCTCGAGATCCTGAAGGAGCTGATCGCCTCGGTGGTGCCGCTGGGCGTGCTCACCGCGGTGGTGCTCGCGGTGATCCTGTTCGGCATCTGCACCGCCACCGAGTCGGCCGCGATCGGCGCGCTGGGCGCGCTCTACCTCGCGGTCATGGCCAAGTTCCGCAAGGAGGTCCTGTGGTGGAGCCTCGTGGGCGCGATCATGGGCTTCGCGCTCGGGTGGTACGAGAACGAGCCCTGGATGTCCATGCTGGTGGCGGCCTCGATCGCGGGCACCTTCCTCGGGACGGTGGCGCCGGGGCTCCTGCACCTGCGCGACTCGAAGGAGCTGCGCGAGAACCTCAAGCAGTCGACGTTCCTGACCGCCAAGACCACCGCGATGGTCTGCTGGCTCTTCGTCGGCTCCGCGCTCTTCTCGGCGGTATTCGCGCTGCACGGCGGCCAGTCCCTGATCGAGCGGTGGGTGCTCGGCATGAACCTCTCGCCGCTCGGATTCCTGTTCGTCGCCCAGCTCCTGATCTTCCTGCTCGGCTGGCCCCTCGAGTGGACCGAGATCATCGTGATCTTCTGCCCGATCTTCATCCCGCTGCTGAGCCACTTCGACGTCGACCCGATCCTGTTCGGGACCATGGTCGCGGTGAACCTGCAGGCCGCGTTCCTGTCCCCGCCGGTGGCGATGTCCGCGTTCTATCTCAAGGGGGTGGCGCCGAAGCACGTCACGCTCAACCAGATCTTCGCGGGGATGATGCCGTACATGCTGATCGTGCTCGTCTGCCTGGCGTGCATGTACATCTGGCCTGGCATGACGCTCTGGCTGCCTAACTTCTTGTACGGCAACTAGTCTGGCGTTTCCGTGGTGGCCCGGCTGGCGGGGGCCGGGGGTGGGGTGTTGGGGGCATCTGACCACGACACGCTGTCTCGGTAGCTTGGCCGGGGAGTTCCCAATCGGGGTAGGTGAGGCGTAGCGCAGCCCCGGAGGGAACGGGTCAGATTGCCTCCCAATCACCCCACCCCCGGCCCCCGCCAGCCTCTCCTCTACGGCGTCGCTAGTCCGATCTTTCCTGTGTTGTTGCCGTCGCGTCGGTATGTAGAAGCGCTTCGGCTTCTCCCGTTCTTCTTCTCCGGGGTTGACCGTATACTGCGGCGCTATGGGAGATCGGGAGCTCTGGGAGCTGACGGCGGCGGAGGCGACGGGGTTGATGCGGGCGGGGCGGCGTCAGCTCGGTTGAGCTGGTGGAGAGCTGTCTGGGGCGGATCCGGGAGACGGAGCCCCGGGTGGAGGCGTGGATTTATCTCGATACGGAGTATGCGCTGGCGCAGGCCAAGGCTGCGGATGAGTGGAGGTTGTCGGGACGGCCGACGGGGGGGTTGCATGGGGTGCCGGTGGGGTTGAAGGACATCATCGATACCGGGGATATGCCGACCGAGAACGGGTCGGTGTTGCACGCGGGGCGGACGCCCTCGCGGGATGCGGCGGTGGTGGAGCGGCTGCGGGCGGCCGGGGCGGTGATCATGGGCAAGACGGTCACCACCGAGTTCGCGACGCGGACGGCGGGCAAGACGCGGAACCCGCACAACCCGGACCATACGCCGGGGGGGTCGTCGAGCGGGTCGGCCGCGGCGGTGGCCGCGGGGATGGTGCCGCTCTCGCTCGGGAGCCAGACCGGCGGGTCCACCATCCGGCCCGGATCCTACTGCGGGGTCTACGCGCTCAAGCCCACTCACGGGCTGGTGTCGCGGCACGGCATGTTCCAGCTCTCGCGGAGCCTCGACCACGTCGGGCTCTTCGGGCGGACGATCGAGGATCTGGCGCTGCTGCTGGAGGAGGTCGCGGGCTACGACGAGCGCGATCCCGACACGCATCCTCGGGGTCGGGGACCCTACCGCGCGGTCGCGATGGAGGAGCCGCCGATCGAGCCGCGCTTCGGGTTCTTCCGGTCCGGGCGGTGGGATCGCATCGCCGAGGACGCGCAGGCGGCGCTCGGCGAAGTGGTCGAGCATCTGGGCGGGCGCGTGGAGGAGTTCGAGCTGAGCGCGAGCGCCGACGAGCTGGCCGAGTGGCACGCGCGTGATCATGGACTCGGAGGTGGCGGTCAACCTGCGGCGCGAATGGGAGACGGGCCGCGATCGGCTGTCGGCGCCGCTGCGCGCGCGCATCGAGGCCGGGCACGCGGTGCGGGCCCCCGAGTACCTGGCCGCGCGGGCCGCGGCGGGGCCGCTCCTGGCCACGTTCACCGAGCTGTTCGAGCAGCGCTACGACGCGATCCTGACGCCGGCGGCGCACGGGACGGCGCCGGCGGGCCTCGAGTCCACCGGGGAGCCGACCTTCTGCACGCTGTGGACGATGCTGGGCCTGCCCTCGGTGAGCCTGCCGCTGCTGCAGGGCGCCAACGGCCTGCCGCTGGGCGTGCAGCTCGTCGGGCCGCGCCACGGCGACGGGCGCCTCCTGCGCACCGCGCGCTGGCTCGTGGAGTCCGTGGGGGCCTAGCGGACTGGGCGGTATACTACCGGGGACATGATCGTCCTCGGCATCAACGAAACTCATTGCGCGACCGCGGCCGTTCTCCGGGACGGGCGGGTCATCGGCTGCGCCTCCGAGGAGCGCTTCAGCCGGCTCAAGAACGACGCGGGCTACCCGCGCCGCGCGATCGACGCCCTCCTGCATGAGCTCGGGATCACCCCCAGCGAGATCGACGTGGTGGCCCTGGCGGGCGCGCGCGCGGCCTCGCGGGAGTGGCTCAACCGCGTGCTGCACGACGAGGACTACGTCAAGGAGTACTACGGCGTCTCCTGGCCGTCCCGCGCGGCGCACCTTCGAGAAGAAGGTGCGGAAGTGGGGCGCCAAGTTCGGGCTCATCGACGCCTCCCGCGGCAAGTTCGGCATCTCGCAGCGCGAGCGGCTCGGCTTCGTCACCGAGCACCTGGGGCTCGCGACGGATCGCATCGTGTGCCTCGACCATCACACCTGCCACGCGGCCGCCGCCTACTGGGGCTCGGGCTTCGCGGGGCGCGACGCGCTCGTCCTCACCAACGACAACTCCGGAGACGGGCTCTGCGCGACGGCCTCCACCGGCCGGGGCCTGGGGCTCGAGCGGCACGAGGCCACGCCGAGCGCGCCGGGCTCGGTGGGCGCCTTCTACTCCTTCGTGACGCTGGCGATGGGGATGAAGTTCGGCGAGCACGAGTACAAGGTGATGGGCATGGCCCCGTACGCGCCGGAGAAGTACGCGGCGCGCGCGGAGGCGGCCCTGCGCGAGGTCTTCGATCTCGAGGAAGGCCGGCCCGCGCGCTTCCGCTGGCGCGCCCAGGGTGAGCGCTATCAGCTCCTGCTGCGCGCCATGGTCGGCCTGCGCTTCGACTGGGTGGCGGGCGGGGCCCAGCGCCTGCTCGAGGACGTGCTGCTGCGCTGGAGCCGCCTCATGCGCCAGCGCTACGGCGGCGGGCGGCTCGCGCTGGGCGGCGGCGTCTTCATGAACGTGAAGGCCAACATGCTGCTCGGCCAGGAGGACTGGGTGGAGGAGCTCTTCGCCTTCCCGTCCTGCGGCGACGAGTCGAACGCGGTGGGCGCGGCCTATCTCGGGTACGTGCAGGAGTGCGCGCGGCGCGGCCTGGCCGCCGCGCCCCAGCCGTTCGGGGCGGCCTACCTGGGCCCGTCGGTGACCGACGAGGAGGCGGAGGCGGTCATCCGCGAGCGGCGCCTCGAGGGGCAGTACAAGGTCGCCTTCCACGACCGCATCGAGGAGCGCATCGCGGAGCTCCTGGTCTCGGACGGCGTCGTCGCCCGCTGCGCGGGGCGGGCGGAGTTCGGGGCACGCGCGCTCGGCAACCGCTCCATCCTCGCCAATCCCTCGGACCACCGGGTGGTCGGGCTCATCAACCGCATGATCAAGAACCGCGACTTCTGGATGCCGTTCGCCCCGACCGTGCTGGCCGAGCGGGCGGGGGACTACCTGGTCAATCCGAAGGGCTTCGCCTCGCCCTACATGATGCTGGCGATGCCGACGCGCCCGGAGGCGCGCGACGCCCTCACCGCCGCGCTCCATCCCCAGGACGCCACCGCGCGGCCGCAGATCCTGGAGCGCGAGTGGAACCCGGAATACCACGCGGTGATCCGTGAGTTCGAGCGGCGGACCGGCGTGGGCGCGGTGCTGAACACCTCGTTCAACCTGCACGGCGAGCCCATCGTCGGCGGCGCCGCCGACGCGGTGGACACCTTCGAGCGCTCCGGCCTGCCGCACCTGGCGGTCGGGCACTGGCTGCTCTCGAAGAAGTAATGCCGCGGCCTCTCACCCTCTCCCCTCAGGGGAGAGGGCCGGGTGAGGGGTGACCGCGGTGTCACTCCCCACCGTCGACGCCCCCTGCTTTCTCTGCGGCGCGCCCGATGCCGACCCGCTCTGGACCACGTCCGATCGCGCCTTCGCGGTGCCCGGCATCTACACGGTCGCGCGCTGCCGGAGCTGCGGCTTCCTCTACCAGCGGCCGCGGGTGCGGGACGAGCACCTGGCCGCCTGCTATCCCGATCACTACCCGCGGCACCAGGAGCCGTCGCCCCGCGTCCCGTTCAAGGGCTCGCCCGCGCGGGTGCGCGCCGTTCGCTGGGCGCTCGCGCTCGCGGCTCGGCTACGCGTCGCTCGCGGGAGGTCGGCGATGGGCTGCAGCACGCGCGCTGCGCGCCGCGCTCCTGTTCCGGCGTATCAAGTGGGACTGCCCGCCGTGGCGTGGGCAGGGCCGCTACCTCGACGTGGGCTGCGGCTCGGGCGGCGCGCTGGGCGTCGCGCAGGCGCTCGGCTGGCAGGTGGCGGGGGTCGAGGTGGACGAGGCCGCGGCGAAGAAGGCGCGGCGCTTCAGCCCGCGCGTGCACGCGGGGGATCTGCTCGGGGCGCCGTTCGCTCCGGGCGAGTTCGACTGCGTGACGGCCTTTCACGTGCTCGAGCACGTGCCGGATCCGGTCGCGGCGGTCCGCCGCATGCTCGGCTGGCTCGCTCCCGGCGGGCCTGCTCATCGTCGAGGTGCCCAATGCGGGCGGCCTCGGCGCGCGCCTCTTCGGGCGGGCGTGGTCGGGGCTCGAGCTGCCGCGGCATCTCTCGCACTTCACGCCCGAGACGCTGGGCGCGGCCGTCGCGCAGGCCGGGGGGCGCGTCGTCTGGACCTGGCACCAGGCGAAGCCGCGCTACTACCTCTGGAGCCTGGGGTTCTGGCTGCGCGACCGACGGCTCGGTGGGCTGGCGCGGGCTGTGCCGAGTGGCGGCCCGTGTACGGCGCGCTGAAGCTCTTGCTGGAGCTGACGCTGCCGCTGGCGCGGTGGCTTGGGCGGGGGGAAGTGGTGCGGGTGGGGATCGAGCACCCGCGCCCTCTCTGAGACCACCCCTCACCCTGCCCTCTCCCCTGAGGGGAGAGGGGAATGAGGAGGGACGGCTCTTAATAGCCGAGGGTACGGTCGACGGTGTGGCGGAGCGGGCGGTTGGCGGCGTAGCGGCGGAGGTTGTCGTTGAAGATGGGGCCGATCTCCCGCGGGCGTGCTGGGGCCCGAGATGTGCGGCGTGACCACCACGTTGTCGAATCCCCAGAGCGGATGGTCGGCGGGGAGCGGCTCCACGTTGAAGACGTCGAGCACCGCCCCGCCGATGCGACGCCCGCGCAGCGCGGCCAGCAGCGCGGCCTCGTCCACGATCGGCCCGCGCGCCAGGTTGAGCAGCCAGGCGGTGGGCTTCATCGCGGCCAGCTCGGCCGCCCCCAGGAGCCCGCGGGTCTCCTCGCTCAGCGGCAGCGTCAGGACCACGAAATCCGCGCGGGCGAGCGCGGTGCGGAGGGCCTTGGTCCGGTAGACGCGCGCGGCGTCGCGCGCGGCGCGGCCGCTCCGGGTGACGCCGATCACCTGCATGCCGAGGCCGCGGGCCAGCTTCGCGATGGTCCGGCCGATATCGCCGAGCCCGACGACGCAGAGGGTCTGGCCGCGCAGCGGCACGGGATCCACCGGCGCCCACCGCCGCTGCCGCTGGCTCGCCCGGAAGCCGCCCATGCGCTGCGTGACCCAGAGGCACCAGCCGAGCGTGTACTCGGCCATCCACGGGCCGAAGATGCCCGCGGCGCGGGTCACGCGAACGCCGTCGGGCAGCTCGGGCACGAGCAGGCGCTCGACGCCGGCGCCCATGCACTGGATCCAGCGGAGTCCCTTCGCGCCGGCGAGTAGCGGGCGCGGCGGGCCCCAGCAGTAGAAGATCTCCGCGTCGGCGCCCGGTCCGGCGGCCTCGTCCGGGGTGGAGGCCACGTGCACGCGGAAGGCGCGCGACGGCAGGCGGATGAGGTCCGCGTAGGCGCGGGCTTCCGCCGCGTCCGGGTAGTACACGAGAATCCCGCGGGTCACGCGCCGATCTTGGCGAGCAGCCGGTCTTCGAACGAGAAGTCCACGGGCCGGTCGGCCGGGCCCTGGGCGCGATACCACTCCCAGGTCTGGGCGAGTCCCGCGTGGAGCGTGTAGCGGGGGCGGAGGCCCAGCGTCGTTGCGCAGCTTCGTGGTGGTGTGAACGGCGTGGCAGTCGTAGACCAGGTTCTGGCCGAAGACGGGACCCGGCTTGTCGAAGCTCTTGAGCAGCGCCGCGTCGAAGTGCCGCAGCGTGACCGGCCGGCCGATCACCTCGGCGATCAGCTCGACGAAGCCCACCTGGCTCACCACGTCCTCGCCCATCACGTTGTAGGCCTGCCCGTAGGCCCGGGCGTCGCCCAGGAGCGCGGCCATCACCTCGGCCAGATCCTCCACGTGGCCGAACTGGCGGAGCCAGCCGCCGTGGCCCGGCACCAGCACCGGACGTCCGCGACTGATCCGGTCCATGAAGAACGTTTCGTTGTTGCGCGTGTTCAGCGGGCCCATGACGTGGGTGGGGCGGACGATGGTCACGGGCAGCCCGCGCTCCCGGTAGCGCTCGAGGAGCACGTCCTCCCCGCCGATCTTGTGCCGGGCGTAGTCGCCCCAGTAGAAGCTCCGCGCGGTCTCCTCGGAGTAGGGGACGGGGAGGGCGTGGTCGTAGACGCGGCACGTGGACACGAAGAAGACGTGCGGGGAGCCCGGGAGGGCATCCAGCAGCGCGGTCACGTCCTCCGGCAGGGTCGGCGCGTAGGTGACGTCGTAGACGCCGTCCCACCGGGTGCCGCCGAGCCGCTCGCGTAGCCCCGCGTGGTCCTTGCGGTCGCCGGTGATCGCGGCCACGCCGGCGGGCAGCCGGTCCGGGTGGCGGCCGCGGTTGAAGACGGTGACCTCGTGGCCCCGCTGCTGGAGCGCCCGGAGCAGGTGCAGGCTGATGAACTCGGTGCCGCCCATGACGAGCACGCGCATGACGGCGGTGATTCTATCAGAGCCAGCCGGAGCGCTTGAAGCGGTAGTACAGGATCCCGCAGAGCGTCACCGTCACCGCCATCACCATGGGGTAGCCCCAGCGCCACCGCAGCTCGGGCATGACCTCGAAGTTCATCCCGTAGATCCCCGCGATCATGGTGGGAACCGCGAACATGGCGGCCCAGGCGGTGATGCGCTTCGTGGCTTCATTCTGCGCAATGGTGGTCAGGGATAGATTGGCTTCGAGCGCGGTCCCGAGCAGCTCGCGGAGGCCGTCCACCTTCTCGTTGATCCGCAGCGCGTGGTCGTAGACGTCGCGGAAGTAGGGGCGCGCGTCGTCGGGGATCAGGTCGAGATCCGTCCGCATCAGGCGGTTGCAGATGTCGACGAGCGGGGACACGCCGCGCTTGATCTCGAGCAGGTCGCGCTTGAGGGTGTAGATCCGCATGGTGGTGTCGCGGCTGATGCGCTCGTTGAAGATCTCGTCCTCGAGCGCTTCCAGGCCGTCCTCGAGCCCGTCCACGATCGGGAAGTACTGGTCCACCACGAAGTCCATGATCGCGTGGAGCACGAAGGCGGGCCCCTTGGCGAGGAGCTGCGGCTGCCCCTCGCAGCGCGCGCGCACGTCCGCGTAGGAGAGGGAGGCCCCGTGGCGGACCGAGACCACGTAGCGGGCGCCCACGAAGAGGTGGGTCTCGCCGAAGGCGATCCGCCCCTGCTCCCGATCCGGCTGCGCGGTGCGCAGCGCGATGAAGAGCGAGTCGCCGTAGCGCTCCAGCTTGGGCCGCTGGTGGGCCAGGTGGGCGTCCTCGATGGCCAGGTCGTGCAGCCCGAACTCGGCCTGCACTTCCTTCAGGAGGGACTCGTCGGGCTCGTAGAGGCCGATCCAGACGAAGCGGTCGTCCTGCTTGAGGACCTCGCTGATGTCCTCGAGCGCGACGTCCGCCACGCGGCGCCCCTCCGCGTAGGCCGCGCACGCGACGACCTGGCTCGTGTTGTGGCCGGGGCTCATGCGCGAGCGCGCCCTAGCCGCCGACCGTGACCGCGACGCAGGTCGTGGTCCGGGTGACGCCGTCGATGATGCCGATGGAGTCGGTGACGAGGCTGCCGATGGCGTCGAGGGTCTGGCCGTCCACCACCGCGATGAAGTCGTAGGGCCCGGTGACCGCGTCCATCGCCGCGACGGTGGCGCGCGGGCTCTTGATCTTGGCGAGGGCCTTCTTCACGTTCTTGGTCTTGCCGGCGGCGGTCTCGATGAGGACGTAGGCTTTCATGGTGCTCTCCTTTGTCGGCCGAGAAGCCGCCACGCCGCGAGCGCGGCGAGCAGGGCCGTGGCCGACACTGCGATCGGACGGAAGTTCGTGCGGAAGAACGGGATCGCGAAGAACGGCGAGCGCCGGTCGGACGGGCCGGAGGCGGCCGTCCAGGAGCCCGTCCACCACCGCCATCGCCTCGTCCATCAGCACCTGGCTCGTCACCCGCGCGAAGGCCGGGTCGGCCATCGCGGGATGCCCGACGTAGCCCGGGCCGCCGCCGCGCACCGCATAGTTCGGGCGAAGCCGCTCCATGAAGGAGTAGCGCGCGGCGGGCAGGTCGCCGGTAGCCTTCGTCCACCAGGTCGGGCCGCAGGACGAGCATGATCGAAGTCTCCCACCACCCGCCGTGCGCGTCTTCGGAAAAAGCCGCCCGCTCCGATTCGGTCAGGGGACGCCCGAGGCCGGCCTCGATCCGGGGCAGGAGGCGTCCGCGCAGGAACTCCCAGGCGAGGTGCCCGGTGAAGGAGGCCATCGTGATGCCGTGGCGACGGGAGACGATGGCGGCCGCCTCCTCCAGCGCGACCAGATGGCCCGGGCCCCCGTGGCCATTGGACACGAGGACGTGGCGGAAGCCGGCCCGGCCCAGGGCCGAGCCGTAGTCCACCACCGCGTCGCGGACCACGCGCTGGCGGATGGGCACGGTGCCCACCGAGTCGAAGGTGAAGGAGCCCAGGTGGAGCGTGGGGGCCAGCACCACCGACCAGCCCGGCCGCGACGCCACCAGCCGCTCCGCGATGGACTCGCTGAAGTGGCGCGCGGTGAAGGCGTCCACGCCGAGCGGGCAGGTGGGGGCCGTGCGTCTCGAGCGGGCTCACCGTGAGGATCACCACGGTGCGCGCCCGGTCGAGCGCGTCGAGCTGCGGCGTGGACAGCTCCTCCAGACGGTGGATGGTCAAAAGCTGCTCCCCCGCGTGGCCGCCAGGTAGTCGTCCTTGGCCCGCTCCAGCTCGGCCACCAGGGCCTGCCGCTCCGCCAGGAGGCGCGTGGCGGACTGGCGGTGGGTGAGGGAGAGCACGCCGAAGCGGAGCTGGTTCCGCAGCCGGCTCATGCCGCCCAGGTACCGGTAGGCGAGGAGGCCGCTCATCGGCAGCGAGAGCGCGAAGCCGAGCGCCCACGCCGGGCCCAGGAGCCGCCACACGATCCAGACCTCGAGCGCCCAGAAGAGCGGGAACGCCACGATGCTCGCCAGCAGCCGGGTCGTCGCGTAGTCCGTCTCCTTGCGCGCGGTGCGGCGGGCGAGCCAGCGCGGCAGGAGGTACGGCAGGCCGTTGACGACCAGGCCATAGGCGAAGAAGGGGAGGCCGATGGACGCCTCCCAGGAGTGCCGTAGCCGGGCCCGCGCGGCCGGACGATGGGCGCGACTGCGGACCGTCTGGTCCCGCACCTGGTAGGCGGCGAGGAGGGCGCGATACTTCTGCACCGCCGTCCAGAGGCGCGCCACCCGCTCGGGGTCGCGCTCCTCGAAGTGCGCCGCGGCGTCCGCGATCGCGCGCGACAGTCGCAGGGGGTCGATCTGCCGCGTCCCGAGCCCGCGCTCCTCCTGCAGCTCGCGGATCAGGTCGCTCCGGTAGATCTCGTCCACCGCGCGGATGAGATCCTGCCGCTCCGGCCGACCCACGTGGAGGATCTCGGCCTCCATGCCCCACTGGATGGTGGTGGTGAGGGCCTCGACCGCCTTCGCGGGCTCATCCCGGTACACCGGCGCGTAGGGCGCCAGCGGGATCGGCTCCCCGAACGAGACCCGCACGTGGCCGCGGAAGGCCTTGCGCGCCTCGAACGTGATGCCCACCGGGATCAGGGTGAGCGGCGCCCCGCGCCCGGCGGCCTGGTAGTCCAGGGCGATGCGCGCGGCGCCGGTCTTGATGCGCTGGACGCGGCTCTCCGAATGGGTCGTGCCCTCCGGGTAGATCCCGACGAGCTGTCCCCGCTCGAGGGCGCGGAAGCAGGCTGCGAAGGCGTCGGCGTTCCGGTCCATCTTGTCGGGATCGTCCTGCTTGCGGTAGACCGGGATCGCCCCGCAGGCCGGTGAGGAAGCGGGCCACCAGGGGATTGCGGAACAGGGCGGCGGTCGCCAGGTAGTGCACCTTCCGGGGCAGGACCCCGCCGACCAGCAGGGAGTCGATCAGGTTGTTGGGGTGGTTGATGCAGAGGAGCACGGGCCCCGAGGCCGGCACCATCTCCGGGCGGACGACGGCCAGCTCCCTGAAGAAGAACCAGAGCCAGAACCGGCCAACTGAGCGGACTGCCGAGTAGAACCGATCGCCTTTCACTGGGCGAGGTACCGCTTGAGCGTCCCGGCGAAGGCGGTCGGGCTCTCGACCGGCCGGCGGGCGGTGAAGTCCACCCGCGTGCCCCGCTCGGTGGCGTGGTCGTCGGGATCGAAGCGCACGGTCAGGGTCATCGCCTGGCTCTCGGCGCGGAGCTGCAGGGCCTCGCCCGCGCTCTCGTCGCCGAGGCGGGCGACGATCACGTAGAAGCCGTCGGCGTCCGTCTCGCCCAGGTAGGAGAACCCGGTCTTCTCGCGCCGCAGCTCCACCCGCACGCCGCGCCGGCCCCGGTTGTCCGCGCCGGTCACGTAGCCGAGCACGACGTAGCGGTACGAGACCTGGTGCTCCGCCCAGGCCCGGCCGCCGACGGAGTTGGGCGTGATCGGCCCGGCGATCGTGGCCGCGACCAGGGCGCCGGCCAGCGCGAGCACCAGGACGGCCGCGCCGCGGCGCCTCACGCCTCTAGACCGACAGGTCGGCCGAGCGGATGCGCTTCACGCCGGCCTTGGTCATCTGGTCCCACGCCTTGGCCAGCGAGCCATTGGTGTCGATGCCGCGGCAGGCGTCCTCGACCACCAGCGCGCCCAGGCCGACCTTGCGCGCGTCCAGCGCCGACCAGCAGACGCAGAAGTCGGTGGCGAGACCGACCAGGAACACCCGGCGGAAGCCGCGGTCGCGCACGTAGCCGGCGAGCCCGGTCGTCGCCTTGCCGTCGGCCTCGTAGAAGGCCGAGTAGGAGTCCATCTGCTTGCGATAGCCCTTGCGGATGACCAGCTCGGCGTGGGGGATCTTGAGGTCCTTGTGGAAATCGGCGCCCGGCGTGCCCTGCACGCAGTGATCCGGCCAGAGGACCTGGGTGCCGTAGGCCAGCTTGGTGGTCTCGAACGGCTTCTTGCCCGGATGCGCGGAGGCGAATGAGATGTGACGCGGGGTGTGCCAGTCCTGGGTCAGGATCACGTGCTCGAAGCCCGCGGCGATCTGGTTCACGAGGGGGACGATCACGTCGCCCTCCTTCACCGCCAGGGCCCCGCCCGGGATGAAGTCGTTCTGGACGTCCACCACGAGGAGCACGTCGCGGCCACCCGGCTTGATCGTCCGCATGATGTCTCATCCCTCAGGGCCGCCGTGGTTCTGTACTCCGCCCGAGAGTATAGTCCTGCCCCCGCCCGAGCAAGGCTGAAAGCCCGACCTCGGCGCGTGGAAGCCCGAGACGATGATCCGGCGGTACGTCGGTGCCCGGCAGATTGTTGGTGGCGACGTGCGGAGGCGTTCGGGCTGCGGGCTTCAGGCTTCAGGCTTGGGGCGCACTCACTAGGCGGCGCGAATGAACGGGTGATGGATGCCATGAGCGAAGAAGAAGGCCACACCATCCGTATCCAGGCGCCACACCAATGCCCCGACACGCAGCGGAGTTCCGTCCGGCGGGATGATCTGCAACCGCACGACGCTCCCGGTCTGGAGCCGCGCGCTGGTCATGACTTTCGCGCCGTGGTTGCTGATGTCCAAGACCTGGCAAGGATAGCGCTGGGTCCTGGTTTCGATCACCACGGGCCACGCCACGCGGGTCCGTGGATACTGGCGTCGATTCCGAGCCTGGAGAGTGACCATGGGCTGACGTTGGGCAACTTGCGTGCCCGAGCCACAATGCCCATCGGTGGGCATAGTTAGGGACGGGGGCATCCGTGAGTGTCCGCTTCCCGTTCTTGTCTTGCCACGGTGACGTGACAGAGCGTCACGTGGGAAACACCCTGGCGTCGGCGTTCACGGTTTCAGCGGGCCACGGGCTCGATCACGACCGCGGTGCCGTAGCAGAGCACCTCCGTCACTCCCGCGGCCACGTCGTTGGCGTCGTAGCGCATCGCCACGACGGCGTTGGCGCCCATCTGGGCCGCGTGCTCCAGCATCAGGTCGAAGGCGTCCTGGCGCGCCCGCTCGCACAGCTCGGTGTAGAGCGTGATGTTGCCGCCGAAGAGGGTCTGGATGGTGGCGCCCAGGTTGACGATGATATTGCGCGAGCGCACCGTGATGCCGCGGACCACGCCGCGATAGCCCACGATGCGATGGCCGTCGAACTCGAACGCGGTCGTCACCCACTGCGGATGCACGGGCATGGATCTCTCCCCCTCACCCTGCCACGTTCGCTTGCCCCTCTTCCCTATCGCTCGCCTCGCCTTCGGCTTCAGCTCGCCCCGCTACGACCGCGACGCCTTCGATCTCGATCAGGCAGTCGTCGTCGTAGAGGCCTCGGACCTCCACGAGGGTCATGGCCGGGTAGTGTCGGCCGAAGTATTCGCGGTAGACCGCGCCGATCTCGCGCCCGCGCGCCTTGTACTCGGTCTTGGAGAGCACGAAGATGGTGAGCTTCACGATGTCGTTCATCTGGCCGGCGCGCGCGGTGACGATCGCCTTGAGATTGTCGCAGACCTGGCGGAACTGGGCGACCAGATCGCCCTTGCCGACCACCTGGCCCTCCTTGTCCATCGCGACCTGGCCGGACATGTAGAGGGTCTTGCCGCCCTGGACTTCGAAGCCGTGGGCGAAACCGGCCGGCTTCGGGAGACTCGGCGGATTGACGGGCAGCATGAGCTTGGGCATGGATTCCCCCTCTCCCGTGAGTGGCTGCGCGCGATTATACTACCCGCGCTTCATGGGCCGCCCCTTCGCGCAGGTCACGCTCGCCGACGCCGTCGGCCGTCTCCGCCCCGGCATGAAGGTGCTGCTTGCCCCGGGGTGCGGCGATCCCACCGCGCTCCTCGCCGAGATCCTCCGGCAGGCCGACCGGCTGGCTCCGCTCACGTTGATGGGCGGGCTCCGGCTCGACGACTATCCCTTCGGCGCGGCCGCCTACGCGGGCAAGATCCGCTTCGCGACGTGGCACATGTCGCCGCGGCTCGCCGCCGCGGCGGCCCGCGGCGACGTGGACTTCGTCCCCGCGCGCTACTTCGACACGGTGAGCCTCTTCGCGGCGGGCGGGCCCTGGGCGCCCGACGCGGTGCTGGTCCACACCGCGCCTCCCGATCGCGGCGGCTATCTCTCGCTCGGGGTGTCGGTGAGCTACCTGCTGTCCGCGGCGCGTCGGGCCCCGCTCGTGATCGCCCAGGTCAACCCGCGGATGCCCCGCACGCTCGGCAACGCCTTCCTGCATCGCTCGCAGATGGACGCATGGACGCCGGTGGACCACCCGCTGCTCGAGTACCCGCCGACCCCGGTCGGGGACGTGGAGCGCCGGATCGCCGGCTACGTGGCCGACCTCGTCCCCGACGGGGCCACGCTCCAGGTGGGCGTGGGCTCGATCCCGCAGGCGGTGATGGAGGCGCTCGCGGGCAAGAAGGACCTGGGCGTGCACTCGCTCCTGGTCGAGCACATGCTGCCGCTGGTCGGAGCGGCGTGATCACCAACGCGCGCAAGCGCCTGCACCCCGGCCGCATGGACGTGGGGGAGATCATGGGCACCGCCGCGCTCTTCGAGTGGAGCCACGAGAACCCGCTGGTGAACATGGAGCCCTCCGACGTCGTGCACGATCCGGAGGTGGTGGGGACGCTCGGCGACTTCGTCTCGATCAACTCGGCCCTCGAGGTGGATCTGCTCGGGCAGGTGAACGCGGAGAGCGTGGACGGCCGGCAGGTGACGGGCATCGGCGGCCAGTTCGACTTCGTGCTGGGGGCGGCGCGGGCGGAAGGCGGGCGGTCCATCATCGCGCTGCCCGCCACCGCGAGCGGGGGCACGCTCTCCCGCATCGTGGCGCGGCTGGCCGCGGGCGCGCGGGTGACCACGCCGCGCTTTCTCGCGGACTACGTGGTGACCGAGCACGGGGTGGCGGCGCTGCGGGGAAAAAGCGACGCCGGGCGGGCGCGGGAGCTGCTCCACATCGCCGACCCGGCGTTCCGGGATCGTATCGAGCGCGAGATCAAGCCTTGAGCTTGTCGATCTCGGTGAAGACCTCCTGATCCTCGGGGAAGCGGTACGTGACCTGGTTGTCGTAGATCATCTTGTCGTCGGCCTCGACGGTGAAGATGCCCCCGACGCCTTCGCGCAGCTCGGAGTCGATGCCGTACTTGCTCTTGATCGCGGCCTGCAAACTGGAGGCCTGGGGGAGATAGTTTCACTCTCCGCAGTACGTGATCCGGATGTGCATCCGATCCTCCTTTGCGCCGAGTTTGCGCCGGACTGCCGCGTATGATACGAAGCCCGGCGGGGACTGTCAAATGACCCAGCACCTCTTGATCGATACCGACCCCGGCATCGACGACGCGCTGGCGATCCTGCTCGCTCTGCGCTCGTCCGACGTCCGCGTGGAAGCCGTCACCACCGTCGCCGGCAACGTCGCGGTGGATCGCGCGACCGCGAATGCCCGCCGCATCCTCGCGGTCGTCGCGCCCGATGCCACCGCCGCGGCTCGCCGGCGGCGCCCCGGCCCCGCTCAAGCGGGCGCTGGTCACCGCGCATCACGTGCACGGCCAGGACGGGCTGGGCAACCTCGAGCGCTTCGTGGAGCCCGACGGGCGGCCCCGCTACCCGGAGCCGACCTACGCGATTGAGATGCGCTCGGGACCGGAAGTGATTCTGGACGCGGCAGATCGCTGGGGGCCCGAGCTCACCATCGTGGCCCTGGGGCCGCTGACCAACCTGGCGCTCGCCCTCCAGCAGGACCCCCGGCGGCTCGGCCGGGTCGGCCGGATCGTGGTCATGGGCGGGGCGATCGCGGTGCCGGGCAACATCACGCCGGCCGCCGAGTTCAACTTCTACGTGGATCCGGAGGCGGCCGCGGCGGTGCTGGAGGCCGGGCTGCCGGTGGAGCTGGTCCCGCTCGACGTGACGCGCCGGGTGGTGCTCGCGCAGACGGCCCTCACGGAGCGGCTGCTGCGCTGCTCCGACCGGGTCGCCCGCTTCATCCTGGACTTCACCCTGCACGGCTTCGCCTTCGGAGCCGAGCGCGAGGGCGGCGGCATCGTGCTGCACGACCCGCTGGCCATGGCGGTGGCGCTCGATCCCTCGCTGGTCACCTTCGAGCCCCTCCACGTCGAGGTCGAGTGCGAGGGCCGGCTCACGCGCGGCCTCTCGCTCGCCGACCGCCGCGAGATTCCGTCGCACCGCAAGCGCGCGTCCACCTGCCGCGTGGCGATGGACGTGGACGCCGAGCGCGTCCTGCGAGATGGTCCTGGAGCGTCTGTGCCCCGTCTCTGCGTGATCGGCTCGGCCAACGTGGACTTCACGGTGGCCCTGCCGCGCCTGCCCCGCGTGGGCGAGACGGTCTCGTCGGGCACGCTGCTGGTCAATCGCGGCGGCAAGGGCGCCAACCAGGCGGTGGCCGCGCGGCGGCTCGGCGCCGAGGTGCGGATGATCGGCTGCGTGGGCGACGACGATTCGGGCGGGGACATCCGCCGGGGGCTCCTGGAGCAGGGGATCGGCGTGGACGGGCTCGTGACCACGCCCGACGCCGCCACCGGCACCGCGCTGATCTTCGTGGACCGCGAGGGCCAGAACCAGATCGGCGTCGCCCCGGGAGCGAATCACACGCTCACGGTCGACATGGCGCGGCGGGGGGAGGACGCGATCGCGTGGGCCGAGGTGGTCCTCTGCCAGCTGGAGGTCCCGGTGCCGGTGGTCCGCTGGGCGCTCGAGACGGCGCGGCGGCACGGCGTCATCACCGTGCTCAACCCCGCGCCGGTGCAGGAGCTGTCGGACGACCTGCTCGCGCTGGTGGACTACCTGACGCCGAACGCGGGCGAGGTCATGGCGCTCACCGGCATCGAGGTGCACGATCTCGACACGGGCCGGCAGGCGGCGGGTCGGCTCGTCGAGCGCGGCGCGGGGACCGTCATCATCACGCTGGGCGAGCAGGGCGCGCTCGTCTGCGACGGCGGCTCGGTGATGCACTTCGAGGCCTTCCCGGTGGAGGCGGTGGACACCACCGGGGCGGGCGACGCCTTCAACGGCGCCCTCGCGGTCGGCCTCGCCGCCGGCGGCAGCCTCGAGCAGATCATCCCGCTCGCGGGCGCCGCCGCCGCCCTGACCTGCACGCGCCGCGGCGCCCAGGACGCCCTCCCCACGCGCGCCGACGTCGAGCGCTTCCTCCAATCTCTCCGCAACCGCTAATCTGGGGTCAGGTCTTGAATTACGACATTTCCGCGCCGGCCGCTTCGCCGGATACGAGACAAATGTCGTAATTCAAGACCTGACCCCTACTTGAGCTTCGCGCGGAGGGCGTCGACTCGGGCGACCGCCTCGCGGACGCGGGACTCGCTGAGGGTGCCCGCGGCGAGGGCGCGGGTGATGGCGGCGATCACGCGCTCGGCCGCGCGGTCGTCCTGCCTGGTGGTGTTCTGCGCGATGAGCAGCACGTCCACGCCGGCGCCCAGCGCGAGAACCGCCGCGTCCTCGAGCCCGTAGTGCTGGGCGATGGCGCCCATGAGCAGGTCGTCGGAGACCGCCACGCCGTCGTAGTGCAGCCACCCACGCAGGACGCGCTGCACCGTGAAGCGTGACAGCGTGGCCGGGTCCCAGGGGTCGAGCCCGCGGTTGAAGACGTGCGCGGTCATGACGCTATCGGCCAGCCCCGCCGCGATCAACCTGCGAAACGGGGCGAGCTCGACCCGGAGCCGGGCGGTGTCGCTCACGTCGGTGAAGCCGTGATGCGAGTCCTGGCGGCTCGACCCGTGGCCGGGGAAGTGCTTGAGCGACGTGAGCACGCCCGCCTCGTGCATGCCGAGCACGAACGCGCGCGCATGCGCGGCGACTCGCTCCGGGTCGGACGAGTACGAGCGCCCGAGCGCGACGATCGCCGGATTGGTCGGGTCCACCGCCACGTCCACGACCGGGGCCAGGTTCCAGTTGATCCCGGCCTCGCGCAGCATCTCGCCCATGCGCCGCGCCTCGGCCTGGGTGAAGGCGGGGTCGTCACGCTCGCCCAGCTCCTTCGCGGGCAGGGTCGGCGGATAGCCGAGACGCGGCGAGAGGCGCATGACGCGGCCGCCCTCGGCGTCCACCGCGATGAAGAGCGGGCGGCCCACGCATCGCGCCGCGAGGGCCTGCAGATCGCGCGTGAGCTCGGTCACCTGCGTCGGGGCTCACCATGTTGCGCGGCTGCCCGGAGCCGGCGAAGCGCTCGAAGAGGAGCACGCCCCCCACCTTGACGTCGCAGACGAGCCGGCGGATCTCCTCGTTGCCCGCGACCTGCGTGCCGTTGAAGCCGATGAGGAGCAGGTCGGCGACGCGGAGCTGGACGGGATCGGGCGCGGGGCGGGGTGTGATCAGGGCGCAACCCGAGAGCGCGAGAGCCGCGACGAGGACGCCGAGGCGAAGCCGGGGCACCCTCACCCCGGCCCTCTCCCTCGGGGAGGGAGAGGGAGACATCAGGCGCGCGTGCCGCGGGCGGCCGCGACGAGGCGCCGGACGCGCTCGACGTCCACCGGGTTCGAGAGCCGCCCGTCGCGCTTGATCGAGGTGCCCACGATGACCGCGTCGGCCACCGAGAGCAGCTCGGCGACGGTCTCGGGCGAGGCGCCGCTGCCCACGAGGAGCGGGGCCTCGGGCACCGCGCCGCGCACGCGCTTGAGATCGGCCATCGGGGTGGGCTCGCCGGTGGCCACGCCCGAGACCACGAGCGCGTCGGCCAGCCCGCGCGCGTAGCAGTCGCGCGCCTCCTGCTCGAGCGGCATCGGCGCCAGCGGCAGACCGTGCTTGGCCTGCACGTCGGCCAGGATGCCGATCTCCAGGCCGAGCAGCCGCCGGTAGCGCAAGGTATCGTGCGCGTCCGACTCGATGATGCCCTGGTCGGCGGCGACCGCGCCCACGTGGACGTTCACGCGCACGAAGCGCGCGCCGGTGGCGGCGGCCACCGCGAGGGCGGACCGCACGTCGTTCTTGAGCACGTTGACGCCGACCGGCAGCGGCAGCGCGCGCCGGATCTCCGCGATCGCGACCGCCATCCCGGCGACGGTGGCCGCGTCCACCCGCCGCGCGGTGAAGGGCACGTCGCCGTGATTCTCCACGAGGAGCGCGTCGGCGCCGCCCTCGGCCAGGGCGCGCGCGTCGTCGAGGGCGGCGCGCACGAGCGCGGGCATGTCGCCGTCCCAGCGGGGGCTGCCCGGCAGCGCGCGGAGATGCACCATGCCGATCACGGCGCGAGACGTACCGGAGGGCAATCCGAGAACGCGAGCGAGCGTCATGGGAAAAAGAATAGCACGCCGCGCGCGACCGCCCGCGAATCCACCAGGCCGGAGAAGGCGTCAAGTGGCGCTATACTTGGTGCCGTCATGGCAAAGGCGCCCAGCAGTGCCGGTCCGGCGTGACCGGCGGCTACGGCGCCGCCTTCGGGGTGGCCGACGGCTTGTTTCTGATCGCGGCGATCCTGAGCCTTTCCATCAACGAGCACGCCCGGCCGGCGTGCCGCGCGGTGCCGATACCGTCGCGGCCGCACCCGGTGGCGGGAGGAAGCTGATGGGCTACAGCACCATTCTGGTAGATCGCACCAACGGGCTGGTCGATCGGACCGACGGGGTCGCCACGATCACGCTCAACCGGCCGCAGGCCCGCAACGCGCTCGATCTCGTCATGCGGCGCGAGCTGCTGACCGCGCTGGACGAGCTGGAGGCGGAGGCGGCCGTCCGCGTGGTCATCCTGACCGGCGGGGGCGGGCACTTCTCGGCGGGCGGCGACGTGAAGACCATGGCCGCGAAGCGGCAGACCGCCGCCGAGGGCCGCGCGCGCGTGGAGTCGCTGAACCGCTTCATCATCCGCCTCTTCGAGTACCCGAAGCCCACGATCGCGATGGTGGACGGCTTCGCGGTCGGTGCCGGCTGCAACATAGCGCTCGGCGTGCGACATCGTGATCGCGTCCGATCGCGCCCGCTTCGGCGAGGTCTTCGCCAAGATCGGGCTGGTGCCCGACGGCGGCGGCACCTGGCTCCTGCCGCGTCTGGTCGGCCTCGCCAAGGCCAAGGAGCTGGTCTTCTCCGCCGACATCATCGACGCGGCGGAGGCGCTGCGGATCGGCCTCGTCAACCGGGTCGTGCCCGCGGCCGAGCTCGAGGCCACGACGCGGGCCCTGGCCGCCCGCATCGCGGCGGGCCCGCCGGGCGCGATCGGCCTCGCCAAGGCGCTGCTGAACCGCTCGACCACGGTGGACCTGGGCACCTCGCTCGGCTTCGAGGCCTACGCCCAGGCGCAGAGCATCACCACCGACGACCACGCCGAGGGCGTGCGCGCCTTCCTCGAGAAGCGCGCCCCGAAGTTCACCGGCACATGACCCTCCGGGCCAGGATCACCGCCACGGGCATGTCAGTGCCGGACTGCGTCGTCACCAACGACCTGCTCTCCCGCTGCATGAGCACGAGCGACGAGTGGATCACCCAGCGCACCGGCATCCGCGAGCGCCGCATGTCGCCCGACACGTACCGCATGCTGCTGCGGCTCGCGGAGGCGCCCGACAAGCCCGCCTTCATGCGCGAGGTCCGCGAGCGAGGCCTGGACGGGCAGATCGATTCCTCGCTGACCGTCACGGACCTGGCCATCGAGGCGTCGCGGATGGCGCTGAAGAACGCGGGGATCGGCCCCGAGGATCTCGATTGCATCATCCAGTCCAGCACGCTGCCGGATCTCGCGTATCCCGCGCCCGGCTGCGTGATGCAGGGCCGCCTCGGGCTCACGAGCACCCCCGTCTTCAACCTGGCCCAGGGCTGCGCGGGCTTCGTCTACGGGCTGGCGCTCGGCGATCAGCTCATCCGGGGCGGGATGTACCGGCGCGTCCTCGTGGTCGGCGCGGAGCTGCTCTCGTCCGCCTTCGACTACACCGACGAGGGGCGCGACATGGCGGTGCTCTTCGCCGACGGGGCGGGGGCCGTGGTGCTCGAGGCCGTCGAGACGGACGCGGCCCACCCGCGCGGGCTGATCTCGCATCACCTCCATTCGGACGGCACCGCGGTGGACGCCCTGTACGGCGAGATGTGGGGCTCGTCCACGTTCCCGCCGGTGTCCAAGAAGAAGATCGACGACGGCCGCGTGCGCCCGCGCATGAACGGGCGCGCCGTCTTCGTGAACGCGGTCCGGCGGGTGCGGGAAGTCGTGCAGGAGTCGCTCGACGCCAATGGCCTGCGGGCGGCCGACGTGGACTGCTACCTCTTCCACCAGGCGAACCTGCGCATCATCGAGGCAGCCGCCGAGCACTTCCAGATCCCGCCCGAGCGATACTTCAACAACCTGGCCCGCTACGGCAACACGGCGGGCGCGTCCGTTCCCATCTGCCTCCACGAGGCGCTGGCCGAGGGCCGCATCAAGGATGGCGACCTCGTCATGCTGGTGGCCTTCGGCACCGGCTTCTCGTGGGGGGCCACGCTCCTGCGCTGGTGAGCCCTCCCGACGGTCTTCGCGGCTGGCTCCAGCGTCTGGGCTGGAGCCGGCCCCCCGAGCGCCGTGCCCTCGTGCTCGCCGGCGGCGGGGTCATCGGCGGCATGTACGAGGTCGGTGCCCTCGCCGCGCTCGACGAGGCGCTGCCCGGCTTTCGCGCCAACGACTTCGACCTCTACGTGGGCTCGAGCGCCGGCTCGGTGGTCGCCGCGCTCATGGCCAACGGGGTGCGCCCGCGCGACCTGTACGCGATCCTGGACGAGGAGCGCGACGACCCGCTCAACTTCAACCGCGGCGCGGTCTACCACAAGGGCTCGTTCTCGGCCGCGACGCGCAACGTGGCCCAGTTCATGTGGGCCATCGGCAAGCGCGCCGCTCATCGATTTCCGCCTCGAGTGGCCGGACCTGCTCGCGCGCAGCGGCGGCGACATGCCGGCCGGCTTCTTCTCGCTGTCGCCGCTCGAGGCCTACATCCGGGAAGCGTTTCAGGCCAAGGGGCTCTCGAACAGCTTCACCGGCACGCCGCGGCCGCTGCTGATCGCCGCGATCGCGCTCGACCGCGCCGAGCGTGTCGTCTTCGGCCAGGGCGATCTGATGGACGTACCGATCTCCCAGGCCATCGCGGCCTCGTCGGCGATCCCCGGCTTCTTCGAGCCCTACCGGATCGGGGGCCGCGACTACGTGGACGGCGACGTGGGCTACACGGGCCACGCCGACCTGGCGGTGGACGCGGGCGCCACCGTCCTGGTCGCGGTCAACCCCGCGGTCCCGCAGTGCCTGCACGAGCAGGACGGGCCCGAGATCCGGCGGGGCGGGCTCTACGCCATCATGGAGCAGACCGGCCACATCGCGAGCCTCAACCTGTTCAATCTCGGGCTGCGCGAGGTCAAGCTTCTGCATCCCGAGATCGAGATCCTGGTGATCCAGCCGGAGCCCCAGCCATCACCCCTGGTGGGCCCGTCCATGGGCTTCGAGGCCAGCCGGGCCGCCCTCCGCTACGGCTACACCACGGTGAGGGACTGGCTGGCCAGCCCGGCCGGTGCGTCGCCGCCCGGTACGCCGCACTCCGGTACCTGAATGCGATTCCGCTGACTAGGAAATATTCTTCACAGATCTGGCACACGAGGGTCAGCCCGGGTCTGGATGAAGGCCAAGCTGCTGATTCGTGAGGTCGAGGCACGGCACACAGTTTGCGAAGGACCCCTTCAGGAGGGTCCATGACCAAGCACTGGATCGGCAGTCTCGCGGCACTGCTGCTGACGTTCGGCGCCGCGGAGGCGGCCCCATCTTCTACTTCGGGCAAGACTTGGGGGCGCCCGGTGGGGTGCCGCTCGCTAGCCGGCCGAACGCCGACGCCGCGCGGGGGAACTTCAACACCCACATCGTGTCGCCTACGACCCAGAACCTCGAGGGGCTGACGGACGGCGGCGCTCCGATCAATCTCGGCTTCGAGCATACGCGATCGCTACGGTGGCACCCATGACGGAGACGGCGGGTTTCCGATCTCGGGGACCAAGCTGCTGCGGCTCGACGGGACCGGCTTCACGCTGACGCTCAACAGCGCGGTAACCGCGTTGGGCTTCTATGGGATCGACGTCGGAGACGTGGGCGGCCAGCTCAATCTCACCGAATTCGGGAACGTCCCGCACGCGGGTGCGACCAACGGCAGCGTATTCTTCTACGGTGTCACCGACACGACGCCGTTCAGCGTGCTCACTTCAACAATAGCTTTGCCACCGACCGCTTCAATTTCGATGACTTCACCGTCGGGAAGGTGGACATCGGACAGGCCGACCCGGATCTGGCGGCGACGCCGGAGCCCGGCACGCTGCTCTTGCTGGGCACGTCGCTGGCCGGGATGGCCGGCGCGGCCTGGAAGCGGCGCAAGGCGGCCTGCTCGCGACTGATTCCCGGCCGGCGGTCGCCCTCGCGGCGGCCCGCCGTAGCCGGCACCTCTCGGCCGCGTACCCCTCGCAGCTCGCGCTTGATGGCCTCGATCTGCTCGGGGCCGGAGGTCTCGAGCGTCAGCTCGACCTCGCTGTCTCCCAGCGGCGCCCTCGAGAAAGCCCGGTCGTGCTCGATCCCGAGCACGTTGGCGCGCGTACGGGCCACGATCGCGGTGAGCGCCGCCAGAGCGCCCGGGCGGTCGCGCAGACGGACCCGCAGGCGCACGAGCCGCCCGTCCTTCACCAGGCCCCGCTCGATGACCCGCGCGATCAGGTTGACGTCGATATTGCCGCCCGAGACCACCAGCGCCACCGTCTGGCCCTCGAGGGCCACCCGCCGGTTGGCCAGGGCGGCCAGCGGGACCGCCCCGGCGCCCTCCACGACGGTCTTCTCGATCTCCAGCAGCAGAAGGATGGCGTTGGCGATCTCCTCCTCGCTGACGGTCACCACGGCGTCCACGTAGCGCCGGGCGAGGGCCAGCGTCTGTTCGCCCACGCGGCGTACCGCGATACCGTCGGCGATGGTGGTGGCGGCCGGCAAGAGATCGCGAGCGTCGCCGGCCAGCGCCGCCTGCATGGCCGCGATCTCCCGCGCCTGCACGCCGATCACCTTCACCGCGGGCCGCTCCGCCTTGATCGCGGTGGCGATGCCGCCGATGAGGCCCCCGCCGCCCACGGGCACCAGCACCGCGTCCAGGTCCGATACCTGCTCCAGCAGCTCGAGCCCGATCGTGCCCTGGCCGGCGATGACGCGCGGATCGTCGAACGGATGCACGAAGACCAGGCCGCGCTCGGCCTCGATCGAGCGGGCGCGGGCGTGGGCCTCCTCGAAGTTCTCCCCGTGCAGGATGACCTCCGCCCCGCGGCGGCGGGCGGACGTCACCTTGGCCAGCGGCGCCCACTCGGGCATGACGATCACGGCGGAGATACCGAGCTTCGCCGCGTGGAAGGCGACGCCCAGGCCATGGTTGCCCGCGCTGGCCGCGACGACGCCGCGCCGGCGCTCGTCCGGAGAGAGCTGCAGGAGCAGGTTGGCCGCGCCCCGCTCCTTGAAGGAGCCCGTCATCTGGAGGTTCTCCAGCTTCACGTAGACGCGGGCGCCCGTCAGCGCGGAGAGGGTCTCCGAGTAGGGGCAAGGCGTCTCGGCGATGATGCGGCCCAGTCGCGCGCGGGCCGCCCGGACGTCCGCGGCGTCGATCATGCGCGCGCGATCAGAACGGCAGCTCGGGCTCGGCGTGGGCCGGAGACATGAACCCCACCGGCATCAGCTTGGTGGAGCGGGCCCACCCCACCCGGCCGCGCCAGTCCACGAGGATGAGACCGCCCTGACCGCGGCCTTCTTCCACCAGCACGCTCACCGCAACCTCGCAGGCGTGGCCCGGCTCGCCGACGGTCTTCAGGATATCGAGCGCCCGCCGCGCCAGCGTGACGCGGATGATGGCCTCGCCGTCGCCGGTGCAGGAGGCGCCGCCGAGCGTGCTCTCGGCATACGTGCCGCAGCCGATGAGCGCGCTGTCGCCCACGCGGCCGGGCAGCTTGCCAGGCGTGCCGCCGGTGGAGGTGGCGGCCGCCATGGTCCCGAAGCGGTCGAGCGCCACCGCACCCACCGTGCCGGCCTGCAGCGCGGCCAGGCGCCGCCGCTGCGGCTCGGTCACGAGCTCGGCGGGATCGCAGAGCGGCACGCCCAGCGCGCGGGCGCGCGCGACCGCGCCGGCGCCCACGAAGAAGGAGTGCCGGCCTTCTTCGAGGATCCGGCGGGCCAGGGTGATCGGATTGCGCACGCCCGTGACCGCGGCCACGGCGCCGTTGCGCAGCTGATCGCCCTCCATGATCGAGGCGTCGGTCTCCACTGTCCCGCTGCTGGTCAGCACGGAGCCGCGCCCGGCGTTGAAACGAGGATGATCCTCGAGGCTCCGGACCGCGGCTTCCACCGCGTCGAGCGAGGTCCCGCCCGCGGCCAGCGCGCGCCAGCCCGCGCCGACCGCGTCGCGCATCCCGCCGCGCAGCTCCTCCCGCCCGCCGGGATCGGCGCCGGCGCCGCCGTGCACGATGAGCGCGGGAACGCGGCTTGTCATGGCTTCACGCCGATCGCTATCATGCCCGGGTGATTGTCGGGCAATCGGCGGCGGAGGACAAGTCGCGGGGCGAAGCGCTCGCCGGGCTCGCGCGGCGGATCACCGCCTGCCGGCTCTGCCCGCGCCTCGTGCGGCACCGGGAAGCGGTGGCCGCGGAGCCGCCGCGACGCTATCGCGGGCAGGAGTACTGGGCGCGCCCGCTGCCGGGCTTCGGCGATCCCGCGCGCCACCGTCTTGCTCGTGGGGCTGGCGCCGGCCGCGCACGGCGGCAATCGCACCGGGCGCATGTTCACCGGTGACCGGAGCGGGGACTGGCTCTTCCGCGCGCTGCACGAGGCCGGCTTCGCCAACCAGGCCGCCTCCACCCACGCGGGCGACGGGCTCGCGCTCCGCGGGGCCTACATCACCGCCACCCTGCGCTGCGCGCCGCCGGCCAACAAGCCGACCCCCGTCGAGATCGCCCGCTGCCGCCCGTTTCTCCTGGAGGAGCTGGCCGCTGCTCGACCGGACGCGCGTGGTGGTGGCGCTCGGCAAGATCGGCTGGGACGCCTACCTGCGCGCGCGACGGGACGCCGGGCTCGCGGTGCCACGGCCCCTGCCGCGCTTCGGCCACGGCGCCACCGCGCGGATGCCCGACGGGATCACGCTCCTGGGTAGCTTTCACCCGAGCCAGCAGAACACCTTCACCGGACGCCTCACGCGGCCGATGCTCCAGCGCGTCTTCACGAAAGCCCGTCAACTTGCTGGCAGGGGGACCGCATAGGATAATCAATCCATCGTGACGGGTGCCCTCAAGCGCGTGTTTCTCGGCCTCGGCAAGGGCCTCGGCTTCTTCCGGATCGCCCGTCGGCTCACCCGGGCTCGCCTGCGGATCCTCTGCTATCACAGCTTCGCGACCGGCGAGGAGAGCGCCTTTCGCCCCAAGCTGTTCATCAGCGCGGGCACGTTCCGGCGCCGCCTGGCCTGGCTGGCCGCGAACGGCTACCCGGTGCTGCCGCTGGACGAGGCGGTCGAAGGCCTCGGGCGGGGCACGCTGCCCCCGCGGGCCACCGTCATCACCATCGATGACGGGTGGGTGGGGGTCCATGCGCACGGCTGGCCGCTCCTGCGCGAGTTCGGCTTCCCGGCCACGCTGTACGTCACCACGCACTACGTCGAGCACGACACTCCGGTCTTCGACATCGCGATCCAGTACATGCTCTGGAAGACGACGCGCGAGCCGGCCGACCTGAGTGGGCTCGGGCTGCCCGCGGCCTACGATCGGCCGATCTCGCTGCGCGTCGACGGAGCCCGTGACGAGGCCGCGCGCGCGATCATCGCGCTGGGCGAGGCGGCGGGGGAGGAGAGCGACCGCTCGCATCTCGCCAAGTCGGTCGGCGAGCGGCTGGGCGTGGACCACGACGGCGTCGGCCGGCAGCGCGTGTACTCGCTGATGCGGCCGCGGGAGCTGGCCGAGGTGTCGGCGGCCGGGCTCGACCTGCAGCTCCACTCGCACGCGCACGAGTTCCCGGAAGAGGAGCGGACCGTGGCGCACGAGCTGGCCGCGAACCGGGCCGTGCTCGAGCCCGTGGTCGGGCGGCGCCTGAGCCACTTCTGCTATCCGAGCGGTCGCTGGTCGCGCGCGCACTGGCCCTGGCTCGAGCGGGACGGCATCCGGAGCGCCACCACGTGCGACCCGGGGCTGAACGATCCCGCCACGCCGCGGCTGGCCCTCCGGCGCTTCCTCGATGGCGAGAACATCGACCAGCTCGACTTCGAGGCCGAGATGTCGGGCTTCAAGGATCTCCTGCGCGCCATGAAGGCCCGGCTGCGGCCGGTGGCGCGGCTGCTCGTGGCCGGGCTGCTGGGCGGGCTGGCCTGGGCCGGCCCCGCGGCGGGCCAGACGGCAGCATCGGCCGCGGCGCAGCAGCTCGCGGTGACCGAGGCCACGCTCGAGAACGGGCTGCGGGTGCTCGTGCAGGACGATCCGCGCAACCCCATCGTCGCGGTGCAGGTCTTCTATCGCGTGGGCTCGCGCAACGAGCGGCCCGGGGCGACCGGCCTCGCCCATTTCCTCGAGCACATGATGTTCAAGGGCACGCCCACCTATGGCCGCGGGCAGATCGCGCGCCTCATCGAGGAGAACGGCGGCCGCGACAACGCCTACACCACCAAGGACGTGACCAGCTACTACACGAACATCGCGGCGGACAAGCTCGACCTGGTGCTCCGGATCGAGGCGGACCGGATGCGGCACCTGCTGCTCGACGCCGCCGAGATCGACTCCGAGCGGAAGGTCGTGACGGAAGAGCGCCGGATGCGCTCGGAGGACGATCCGGACGGGCTCGTCTACGAGGCGATGAGCTCGCTCGCGTTCAAGGCGCATCCGTATCGCTGGCCCATCATCGGGTGGATGTCGGACATCGCCCGCATCAACCGGGCCGAGCTGCGCGCGTTCTACGACACCTACTACCTGCCGAACAACGCGATCCTGGTCATCGCGGGCGACGTCCGCGCCCCCGCCGCGCTGGCGATGGTGCGCCGTCACTTCGCGGGGCTTCGTCGGGGGCCGGCGCCGCCGCCGGTGACCGCGGTCGAGCCGCCCGCCATCGACGAGCGCCGGCTGGTGGTGCGCCGCGAGCAGGCGCAGCTCCCGGTCGTCAACATCGCGTGGCACGTGCCGAACCACACGTCGCCCGACGCCCCCGCGCTCGAGCTGCTGTCCACGGTGCTGTCGTCCGGGCGCACCTCCCGGCTCTACCAGAAGCTGGTCTACGAGCAGCGCATGGTCCTGGGCGCGGGCGGGGACTACTCCTACTTCTCGCTGGACCCGTCGCTCTTCTGGTTCTACGCGGCCGCCGCTGCCCGGCCAGGCGCCCGAGGCGGTCGAGCAGGCCCTGCTCGCCGAGATCGAGCGGCTCAAGCAGGAGGTGGTGCCGGAGGAGGAGCTGGCCCGCGCGCGCAACCAGATCGAGGCGTCCTTCGTCTGGCAGCAGGACTCGGTCTTCTCCCGCGCCTCGGTGCTCGGGCGCTTCGAGATGCTCGGCTCCTGGCGCCTGCTCGACGACTACCTGCCGAAGCTCCGCGCGGTCACCGCCGCCGACCTGCAGCGGGTGGCGCGCACCTACTTCGCCCTCGATCGCAAGAACGTCTCGATCCTGCTGCCCCCGGAGCCGGCCGCCCCGGCCTCCCGGTGAGCGCTCCGGCTTCCCGGGTGAGCCCGATGGCCTCCCGGCTGGCCAAGGGGGTGCCTCTGGTCCTCACGCTCCTGCTCGTCCTGGGGCTGGCCTATGCCTACGGCGGGCGGCTCTTCGGGTCCGGCAACGGCAAGCCCGTCGTGAGCGTGACCGGGACCATCGAGGCCATCCAGGTGGACGTGAGCGCCAAGATCGCCGGCCGCATCGCGGAGCGCCCGGTCAACGAGGGCGACCGGGTCGCGGCGGGCCAGCTCCTGGTGCGCCTCGACGAGGCCGAGCAGGCCGCGGAGGTGCGGCGGCAGGAAGCCGCGGTGCGGACCGCGCAGTCCACCCTGAACGACCTGCTGGCGGGCGCGCGCCGTGAAGAGATGGAGGACGCCCGGGCGGCGCTCCAGAGCGCCGCGGCCACGCGGGAGTGGACCGAGCGCGACTTCCGCCGGGCGGAAGGCCTCTTCCGCCAGACCCTGATCGCAGCCCAGGAGGTGGACCGGGCGCGCCAGGCCTACGAGGTGGCCACCGCCCAGGAGAAGTCGGCCCGCCAGAAGCTCCTGCTGCTCGAGGCGGGCTCGCGCCCCGACCAGGTCGAGGCCGCGCGCTGGTCAGCTCGCCCAGGCCCGGAACGCGCTCGACATGGCGCAAGACGCGCCTCAAGGAAATGACCATTTTGTCACCCCTTGACGGGGTCGTGCTTCGTAAGAACCTCGAGGTGGGGGAGCTGGCCAATCCGGGGGTGCCGATCCTGACCCTCATGAAGCCGTCCGACATCTGGGTGCGGGCCTATGTCCCCGAGGAAGAGGTGGCCCGGATCAAGGTCGGCAGCCCGGCGCGGGTCGCGGTGGACGGCTACCCGGCCCGTCGGTTCCCCGGCCGGATCACCGAGATCGCCTCGGAGGCCGAGTTCACGCCCGCGGAACGTCCAGACCCGGAAGGAGCGCGTGAACCTGGTCTTCCGGATCAAGATCGCGGTCGACAACCCGGAGGGCATCCTCAAGCCGGGCATGCCGGCGGACGCCGATATTGACTGAGCCTGAGGTCAACCCGGGCGGCTATGCCGTCGTCACCCAGGGCCTGACGCGGCGCTTCGGCCGCCGGATCGCGGTGGACCACCTCGATCTGCGGGTGCGCGCGGGCGAGCTGTACGGATTCCTGGGGCCGAACGGGGCGGGGAAGTCCACCACGCTCCGGATGCTGTGCGGGCTGCTCGCGCCGAACGAAGGGGGCGGGACCGTGCTCGGCATCGACCTGGTCACCGAGCCCGAGCGGATCAAGTCGGTGATCGGCTACATGTCGCAGAAGTTCTCCCTCTACGACGACCTGACGGTGAACGAGAACCTCACGTTCTACGCCCGCGTCTACAGGTCCCGCGCGCGACCCAGCGCGCGGGCGAATCGCGCAGATGATCCAGCTCGCGGACCTGGCCGGCCGCGAGCATCAGCTCGCGGGCACGCTCTCGGGCGGCTACCGCCAGCGCCTGGCCCTGGCCTGCGCCCTCGTGCACGCGCCGCGGCTCATCTTCCTCGACGAGCCGACCGCGGGCGTGGATCCGGTCTCGCGGCGGAACTTCTGGGGCCTGATCCGCCGCCTGGCCGACGAGGGCACCACGATCCTGGTCACCACCCACTACATGGACGAGGCCGAGCTCTGCGACACCCTCGGCTTCATCTACCAGGGCAAGCTCATCGCCCAGGGCTCGCCCGCGTCCATCAAGACCGACCACCTTCCGCCAGCCGGTCATCGAGGTGGAGACCGCCGAGCTGCGCCGCGCCGCCGACGTGCTGGCCGACTGGGACGCGATCGAGGAGGTGCAGCGGGTCGGCGCGCGGCTGCGCCTGGTGGTGGGCGATCACGCCCTGACGCGCAGCGACGTCGAGCGACATTCCTGCGGGCGCGCGGGCTCGACGTCCGCTGGGTGCAGGAGGTGGAGCCCTCGGTCGAGGATCTCTTCGTCTCCTTCGTGGACAAGCAGCGCAAGGCCCGCCTGCGCGAGCAGCTGCGCGCGCTCGCCCTCTCCCCTCCGGGGAGAGGGCAGGGTGAGGGGTAGATGGCCTCGCGGCTCCTCGGCATCATCGTGAAGGAGTTCATCCACCTCCAGCGCGACATGCTCGCGCTCGTGCTGGCCCTGGCGGTGCCGGTGGCGCATGCTGTTCATCTTCGGCTGGGCCATCAACACCGACGTCAAGCACATCCCCACCGCGGTCTTCGAGCAGTCGGGCAGCCTCGAGGCCCGGCGCTTCCTGGAGGCGATGGAGAACAGCCAGTACTTCGACGTCCGGCGGCGCGTGAGCAGCCACAAGGAGCTGACGCGCCTCATCGACTCGGGCGAGGCCAAGGTCGGCGTGGTGATCCCGCCCGACTACGCCCGCCGCCTCACCCGGCAGGACGCCGCGATCCAGGTGATCGTGGACGCCTCCGATCCCCTGGTGGCGACCTCCGCGCTCAACGCGGCCACCTCGCTCGGCGCCCAGCGCTCGCTGCAGGTCCTGACCCGGACGCTCGAGGGCACGCGGCTCTCGCGCCAGGCGGAGCCGCCGGTGGACGTGCGGGTCCGCGCCTGGTACAACCCGGATCTCGTCTCCGCGATCTTCATCGTGCCGGGGCTGATCGGCGCGCTGCTCATGCAGACCACCATCACCGCGATGGCGGTCTCGGTGGTGCGCGAGCGCGAGAAGGGCACGCTGGAGGCGCTGATCGTGAGCCCCATCCGGCGCTGGGAGCTGCTGCTCGGCAAGATCGTGCCCAACCTGCTGGTGGCCTTCGGCCAGATGACCATGGCCCTCCTGGTCGCCCACTACGTCTTCGACGTGCCGATCCGGGGCAGCCTGCCGCTCCTCTACGCGCTCTCGCTCGTCTTCATGATGGGCACGCTCGGCGTGGGCATCCTGCTCTCGGCGGCCTCCCGCACGGTGCCGCAGGCCATGCAGCTCGCGTTCCTCACGTTCCTGCCGTCCATCTATCTCTCCGGGCTGCTCTTCCCGATCGAGGGCATGCCCGCCGGCGCGCAGTACCTGGCCGCGATCATCCCGCTCACCTATTTCCTGAAGATCGTGCGCGGCATCATCCTCAAGGGCGTGGGCTTCGAGTACCTGTGGCCCTCGCTCATCCCGCTGGTGATCTTCGGGACGGTCGTGTTCTCCCTGGCCGTGCTCAAGTTCCGCAAACAGCTCGATTGACGAGAGAGGCCCTCATGCGAGTGATCCTGGCCGTGCTGCTGCTCCTGCTCGCCGGCCCCGCGCAGGCGGCCGGCCCGCTGGCGCACCGCGAGACGCTGCCGAACGGCGCGGTGCTCCTGGTGGCCGAGCGGCCCGCGATCCCCATCGTGGTGGTGCGCGTGGGCGTGCCCGCCGGCGCCGCGTCACGATCCGGCCGACGCCCTCGGCGTCGCCAACCTCACCGCCGCGCTGCTCACGCGCGGCACCGCGCGGCGCACCGGCCCGGAGCTGGATCGCGCCATCGAGTTCGTGGGAGGCAGCCTCGAGGCCGGCGCCGGGAGCGACGGGGCCACCGTCACGCTGTCGGTGCTCAAGAAGGACCTCGCGCTCGGGCTGGATCTCCTCGCCGAGGTCCTGCTGCAGCCCGCGTTCGCGCCCGACGAGCTGACGCGCAAGGTGACGGACATCCAGGGGGCACTCCGCCGGTCCGAGCAGGAGCCCGAGACCGTGGCCGCCCGCGAGCTGAGCCGGATGATGTTCCCGGGGCATCCGTACGGGCGGCCCGTCTACGGCACCATCGAATCCGTCGGGAGGATCACGCGCGAGCAGGTGATCGCCTTCTACCAGCGCCACTACCGGCCGGACGGGGCGAACATCGTGGCGGTGGGCGACGTGACGGTGGAGGAGATCCGCCGCGAGCTGCTGCGGCGCCTGGCCGGCTGGGCCGCGCCGCCGGCTCCGGTAGGGGCGGTGGCGAAGGCGCCGACCGTCACCGCCATCGAGGAGCGCAAGATCGTCCGGGACCTGACCCAGACCACCGTGCTGCTCGGACGCCCGAGTATCAAACAGGATGATCCGGACTACTTTGCGTTGGCGGTGGCGACGTATGTCCTCGGCGGCGGCTCCGCCTCGCGCCTCTACACGCGCGTGCGGGAGGAGCGGGGCCTCGCCTACTCGGTCTACAGCTCGCTCAGTCCCGCCCGCCACGGCGCCTCGTATCTCGTCTCGCTGCAGACGCGGACCGACGGGGTGGTGGAGGCGGTGCGGCTCACCCGGGAGGAGATGACGCGGCTCGCGCGGGAGCCGGTGGCGCCCCGGGAGCTGTCCCTCGCCAAGTCCTACCTGATCGGGAGTTTTCCCGCTGCGGCTCGACACCTCGGGCAAGCTGGCGCGCTTCCTGGGGGCGGTGGAGGAGAACGGCCTCGGGCTCGACTACCCGGAGCGCTACAAGGAGCGGATCGGGCGCGTCACCGCGGCCGATGTGCAGCGGGTCGCCGCGAAGTACCTCGACCCCGCGAGCTTCTCGGAGGTTCAGATCGGCCGCTGATGCGGGTCACCACCACCAGCCGGGATGGTACCGGCGCGGGCCGATGTAGAAGGGGTCATAGTAACCGTACGGGCCGTATCCCCACGGATATGGCCAGGGATATGAATAGTACCCGGGGCTCACCACGACCTCCTTTGGCCAGAGGCGGATCCGCTCCGCCGTGATCACCGGATACCGATACGGGACCTCGCCGATCTTGCGCTCCTCCACGCCGGTGACCTCGCCCACCACCGTGACGCGCCGGCCCGGAGCGTAAACCGCGGGATCGAGGAACTCGGGCGTGTGGAGCAGCGCACGGCCGGGAGACCGGTCGCTGCGCTCCGGGGAGTCGTCGCCGCGGAGCCGCCGCGTCAGGAGCTCGATCTCGGTGAGGCCCGGGCGGGGCTGGACCGCCAGGATGTCGCCGCCCAGGATCACGCGGGCGCCTTTCAAGGCGGCCGGCTGATTCGCGAGCTCGTCGGCGGTGATCCGGCTGTCCACGGTGCGCATCACCGACTCGGGAAACGCGGTGGCGCAGCCACCGACCAGAGTTGCCAGCAGGACCAGCCGGAGCCAGCGCATGAATTCACGATACCGCCGGCCCGGGGAAGCCGCAATCGCTGTGCTACAATCCGCGCACATGAGGCGGGCTCGCTCATGCCGGTGGTGGTGCTCGGTGATGGCGGCCTGCCTGTCGCTGATCTGCTGCGCTCCCCTCGACGCCGCGTTGTTCACCCTCACGCCGCCGGACCGCGAAGAAGCCGTGCGGGTCGGGCGGCGCAGCGTGACCACGGAGAGCTGGGGCGGCGAGTGGCGGGTGACTGGCGGCGAGGGCCAGCTCGTCACCGTCATGACCCCGTTCCACCGGCTGGCCCTGGCCGCGCGCAACTCCGCCTTCCAGGACAAGGAGCTCAAGCCACGCGACGTGGACTCGGTGCTGAAGAACCAGCAGGGCAAGGTCGTCGTGTGGGCGACCCTGCGCGGGTCCAAGGTGGACTTCGCCCGCTTCTACACGCCCGCGCTGGTGGCACGGCAGCAGGAGATCAAGGCGTCCTTCACCCAGAACGAGCGGACCGCGCTGCGCGGCGAGGACGGGAAGTTCACCGCGCGCTGCCTGTACGTGTTTCCGGCGGAGGGCCTGGATCCGCGGGCCACCGTGACCCTCCTGGTGCGGGACGGCGACGAGAAGGTCGTGGCGAAGTTCACGGTCGATCTCTCGACCATGCGCTAGAGCCGGAAAGGATCCCGCGACGGTGACCCCGGAACGGTTCGCGCAGGGCCTGACCTTCGCGCAATATCTGGCGCAGATGCGCACGAACAAGGAGCGGTTCGAGCAGCGCATGGCCGACGCCCCGATCACCCCCGCCGACCGCGAGGCGATCCGCGGACGCAAGCTCAAGGTCCTGGTGATCACCGAGGACTGGTGCGGCGACGCGCTGGTCGGCTTCCCCGCCGTCGCCCGGCTGGTGGAGGGGGCACCCGACGTGGAGATGCGCGTCTTCCTGCGCGACGCGAACCCGGACGTGATGGACCAGTACCTCAAGCGGGGGCTCTACCGCACGATCCCCGTGATCGTCTTCTTCGACGAGCAGATGAACGAGCTGGCGCGCTACATGGAGCGCCAGGACGTGGTGACCGAGCTGCGCACCTTGCTGAAGGTCTGAGGAGGACCGAGCCATGAAGGCGATTCGCGTGCACGCTCCGGGTGGTCCGGAGAGCATGAAGCTGGAGGAAGTGGCGGCCGCCGCGCCCGCGGCGGGCCAGGCCCAGGTGAAGCTCGAAGCCTGCGGCGTGAACTACATCGACGTGTACTTCCGCACCGGCGCCTACAAGGCCCCGCTGCCGCTCACCCCGGGCATGGAGGGCGCGGGCACCGTGACCGCGGTCGGCGCGGGCGTCTCCGACGTCAAGGTGGGAGACCGCGTGGCGTGGACCGGCGTGATCGGCTCCTACGCCCAGATGCTCTCCGTCCCGGCCGACCGCCTCGTGGCCCTGCCGAAGGAGCTCACGTTCAAGGACGGCGCCGCCGCGATGCTCCAGGGGCTCACCGCGCACTACCTCGTGACCTCCACCTGGCCGCTCCAGAAGGGCCAGACCGCGCTGGTGCAGGCCGCGGCGGGCGGCATGGGGCTGCTGCTCTGCCAGATGGCCAAGATGCGGGGCGCGACCGTGATCGGCACCGTGTCCACCGAGGAGAAGGCGGCCCTGGCGAAGGCGGCCGGCGCCGACCACGTGATCCTCTACACCAAGCAGGATTTCGAGCCCGAGGTGAAGCGCATCACCGGCGGCCGCGGCGTGGACGTGGTCTACGACGGCGTCGGGGCGAGCACCTTCGACAAGGGGCTCAACTGCCTGCGCCCGCGCGGGCTCATGGCCCTCTTCGGCGCGGCGAGCGGCCCGGTGCCGCCGCTCGATCTGCAGCGCCTGAACGCGGGCGGCTCGCTCTTCATCACACGCCCGAGCCTCAACCATCACATCGCCTCGCGCGAAGAGCTGATGCAGCGCTCCACCGAGCTGCTCGGATGGATCCGCGACAAGAAGGTCAATCTGCGCGTGGAGCACCAGTTCCCGCTGGAGCAGGCCGCCGAGGCCCATCGCCAGCTCGAGGGCCGCAAGACGACGGGGAAGATCCTGCTGATTCCATGACCGCCTCGATGCTGAAGTGGCCGATGCTGAAGTGGACGCTGATCGGGCTGGCCGCGCTGGTGGTGCTGATGCTGGGCGCCCTGCTCGCGCTGCCGCTGCTGCTCGACACGCCCGCGATCCAGACCTACGCTTCACAGGCCGCCTCGCACGCCCTGGGGCGGCCTGTGAAGTTCGACGCGCTCTCCATCTCCGCGCTGCCGCTGCCGACCGTCAAGCTCCGCGGGCTCCAGGTCGCCGAGGACCCGAGCTTCGGGCCCGGGCCCTTCATCACGGTGACCGAGGGCCGCATGCGCATCCGCATCCGCCCGCTGCTGCAGGGGCGGGTGGAGCTGGCCGACCTCACGCTGGAGGAGCCCCGCATCCACGTGGTGGAGGACGCCGCGGGGCGGCTCAACGTGGCGACGCTGGGCGGCGGCGCGCCGCCCGCGCCGACCGGCGCCCCGCGCGTGGGCACGAGCCGCCCCGGGGTCGCCGCGGCCAGCGCGGTGCTGCTCTCGCGCGTGCGCATCGTCCGGGGCGCCATCGACTACCAGAAGGCGGGCGCGAAGAGCGCCCTCTTCACCCTCGACGCCATTGACGTCACGGTGACCCAGGCCGCCGCCGGCGAGTCCCTGCGCGTCACCGGGAGCGCGCAGGCCCAGCCCGGCAACGTCAAGCTGACCATCGCGGAGGCCACCGTGAGCGCGCCGCCCGGGCGCGCCTTCGGCGACGCGCAGATCAAGGCGACGGTGGACATCGAGACGCGTGATGTCGCCCCGGCCGCCGCCCTGTTCGTCCCGACGCCCAGCGTGGCCGGTCCACTCAAGGGACGGATCCAGGTATCGGGCACCGCGGCCCGCCTGACCGCCACCGGCGCCGTCGGCTTCGACCGCCTCACGGTGTCCGCGCAGCAGCCGCACTGTCTCGAGCCGAAGCGGCGGTCGCTGACGCTGGAGGACGTCCGGGTGCCGCTGCTCTACACGCCGCCGCAGCTCGAGAGCCAGGCGGTGCAGGCCAAGGTGGCCAAGGGAACGGTCACCTTCCGGCTGACCGTCGCGCTGGGCCCGCCGCGCGTGGCCACGCTGCGCGACATCACGGTCAAGGGCGTGCAGCTCGAGCCGGTGCTGGTGGACTACCTCTGCCAGCGCAACGCGGTGACCGGGCCCCTGGACCTGACCGGCGAGGCGACCCTGCAGCCGCTGGAGGCCCTGCCCACGCTCAACGGCTCGGGCCGGGTCCACATCGGCGCGGGCCGCGTCATCGGCCCCGACCTGCTGAACGCGCTCGGCCAGGCCCTGGCCCTGACCGACCTGGTCTCGGGCACGCTCGACTCCGGCCGCCGCGGGAAGCGGCCCGCCGCGGGCTCCCCGCTCAACTTCGACTCCATCACCGCGAGCTACACGATCACCAACGGGGTGGCCCGCACCGAGGACCTGGTCTACGAGGCCCGGGAGCTCAAGCTGACCGGGGCGGGGACCTACGGGCTCGTGGACGGGCGCACCGCAGATGGACGTGATCGTGACCCAGGGTGGCAACCGGGTGAAGGCCCGGGTGGCGGGCGGGCCCGGGGCGCTGACGATCGTGCCCACCGACGTCCGGATCAAGGAGCCGAAGGACCTCAGGAAGCCGCTCGATCGGCTGTTGCGCTGAACCGCGCCCCGCCCAGCTTGCCCGCCTCCACGAGCCCCACGAAGAACGCGTAGAGCTGGTTGTACTCGTCGTAGCGCGCCGGCCCGAAGCGGGCGACGGTCTGCTCGCGCATGCCCCGGTACATGCGCAGCCGCTCGCGCAGGATGCCGATCCACTCCGCGGAGAGGTCCTCGGCCTCGACCAGCGCGAAGCCGGCCCGCGCCAGCAGCTCGCGATAGCCCTCGATCGCGCTGCAGGGTGACCGCGGCCATCCACTCGTCGAGGCGGCGCCGCTCGTTGTCCTCGAGCCGGGGCCGCGCGACCCAGTCGCTGAAGGCCAGGCGCGCCCCGGGCTTGAGCACCCGCGCGCACTCCCGGAGGACTGCCGCCTTGTCCGGCACGTGCAGGAGCCCTTCCTGGCTGACCGCGGCGTCGAAGGCGCGGGCGCGGAAGGGGAGGACCTGCGCGTCGGCCCGCAGGAGCCGCACCAGGGGGCTCAGGCGGACGAGGGCGGTGAGGCGGGCACCCGCCGCGCACCGCGAGTGGGTCAGGTCCACGCCGGTGACGCGAACGCCGAAGCGATGCGCCAGGAAGCGCGCGGGGCCGCCGAGGCCCGCGCAGATGTCGAGCACGGTCATGCCGGGCGTGATGGCCGCGCGGCGGGCCAGCGTCTCCACGGCCCCGAGGCCGCCATAGTGATCCTGATCCCACGCCCAGAGGTCTTCCGGCTGGAGCGGGCCGTGGCCGCGGCCCGCGCGCGCCGACTCCAGCACCTGCGCCTCGTTGATGGGGTGACGGTCGTAGAAATCCATCACGGAGTCCACCGCGGGCGCAGGATGGGATTCGCGCACGACGCCGAGTGTACGGGGAGGCCGCCTTGAAGTCACCGGGGGCGTGTGGTAGAAGGAGTCGTTTCTATCTGCGCCTCAAGGAGAACCGGAGAGAGCCATGACGGACGCCGCGGTCAATCCCCTGAAGGCTGGTCTCGAGGACGTCGTCGTCTCTCCGTCGGAGATCTGCTTCATCGACGGGCACAAGGGCCGGCTCATCTACCGGGGCTATGACGTGGACGACCTCGTGGCCCACTCGACCTTCGAGGAGGTCACCTACCTCCTGTGGCAGGGGCGGCTGCCGTCGCGGAAGGAGCTCGACACGCACCTGAAGGCGCTGGCCTCGACGTCGAACCGCAAGCTCCCGCCGAAGCTCCTCGCGATGCTGAAGCTCCTCCCCAGGAAGACGACCCCGATGGAGGTGCTCCGGACCGGCGTGTCGGCGCTCTCCTCGTTCGACCCCGACGCGGCCGACAATAGCCGCGAGGCGACGCTGCGAAAGTCCCTGCGCCTCACCGCCCAGCTCCCGACGCTGGTCGCGGCCTGGGAGCGCATCCGCCGCGGCAAGCCCCCGATCGCCCCGAGCCCGAAGCTCAACCTGGCGGGCAACTTCCTCTACATGATGAGCGGCAAGAAGCCCACGCCGCTCGCGGCCAAGACCTTCGACACCGCGCTCATCCTCCACGCCGATCACGAGTTCAACGCCTCGACCTTCGCGGCCCGCGTCACCGCCGCCACCCTGTCCGATCTGCATTCGGCCGCGGTCTCCGGCATCGGCGCGCTCAAGGGCCCGCTGCACGGCGGGGCGAACGAGCAGGTCATGCTCATGGTCGAGAAGATCAAGGACCCGGCCAAGGCGGAGGCGTGGATCCGGAAGGCGCTCACCGACAAGGCGCGCATCATGGGCTTCGGCCACCGCGTGTACCGGGTGGAGGACCCGCGGGCGAAGCACCTCAAGCGGCTCGCGCTCGAGCTCGGGCAGCAGGTGGGCGACACCAGCAAGGTGCGAGATCCTCGACACGATGGTGCGCGTGGTCGGCGGCGAGAAGCACATCTTCCCCAACGTGGATCTCTACTCGGGCGCGGCCTACGCGGCCATGGGGATCTCCACCGACCAGTTCACGCCGATCTTCGCCATGAGCCGGATCGCGGGCTGGGCCGCGCACGTGCTCGAGCAGCACGGCAACAACCGCCTGATCCGGCCTCGCTCCGACTACTCGGGCGCGCTCGACCTGAAGTACGTCCCGCTCTCCGAGCGGTAGGCGGCCGCGGGGCCGGGCCACGGCGCTGCCGTGGCGGCCGTGACGACGAGCGTGGTGCTGGTGGTGCACAACCAGCCCGCGCTCACCCGCGCGTGCGTGGAAAGCCTGCAGGCCACCCAGGGCCCGTTCGAGCTCTGCGTCGTGGACAACGCCTCCGACGACGAGACGCGTGGACTACCTGCGACCGGCTCGCGCGCGCGCTCCCGCTCCGCTACCTTCGCAATGACGAGAACGTGGGGCTCATCCGCGCGCTCAACCAGGGCGCGCAGCTCGCCACCGGGGAGCTGCTCTGCTTCCTGCACAACGACACCGAGCTGCGCGACCCGCGGTGGCTGGAGCGCCTGCAGGGCGCGCTCGGCGTCCACCGCGCGGATCGGCCTGGCCGGCCTCTACGGCGTGCAGCGCCTCCGGCGCGACGGCCGCTACGTGGGCCGGACCATCGTGCACTGCCTCGAGGGCGCGCCGACGCTCCGCAGCCCCCGGGCGGAGGTGGCGGTGGTGGACGGCGTCTGCCTCTTCCTCGCGCGCGACGTCCTGGAGGCGGTCGGCGGCTTCGACGAGGGCTACGGCTTCTTCCACGGCTACGACCGCGATCTCTCCTTCGCGGTGCGGGAGCTGGGCCTGCGCTGCGCGGTGGTGAACGCGCCCTTCGTGCACCGGGGCGGGGGCACGCGGACCGGCGAGAACGCGCCGGTGGCGCCGCCGCGAGGATCTGGCCCAGCGGCAGGCGGCGCTGGCGCGCTTCGCGCGAGAAGTGGGGGCATCGGCTGCCCTGCGACGTGCGGCGGCCGGTCGAGCGCGCGCGCGATTGGCTCCGCGCGCTCCGGAAGGTATGATGCCGCGCATGATCCCCTTCGTGAAGGGCCACGGGCTCGGCAACGACTACATCGTGATCAACGGCGCCGATCTGCCGTCGCCGCTGACGCCGGGCCAGGTGATGCGCATCTGCGATCGCAACTGGGGCGTGGGCTCGGACGGCATCCTGCTCCTCGTCCCGGCCTGGGCCGGCGGGGACTTCGGGCTGCGCATCCTGAATCCGGACGGCAGCGAGGCCGAGAAGTCGGGCAACGGCCTGCGCATCTTCGCCAAGTACCTCCACGATCACGGCCACGCCAAGCGCGACACCTTCACGGTGGACACCATGGGCGGGCGGGTGGAGTGCCGCTGCCACGTGACGGACGGGCGGATGAACCTGGTCACCGTCGAGATGGGCCGCTGCACGTTCGTGGCGCCCGAGATCCCCATGAACGGTCCCGAGCGCGAGGTGGTGAAGATCCCGCTCCAGGTGGCCGGCGAGACCCTGCTGATCACCGCGGTCTCGGTGGGCAACCCGCACTGCGTGATCTTCACCGACCGCCTCGACGAGGCGCTGGTCCGCCGGCTCGGGCCGCAGGTCGAGCATCACCCCGCGTTTCCGAACCGGATCAACGTGCAGTGGGCGCGGGTGGCCTCACGCTCGATGGTGGACATCCTGATCTGGGAGCGCGGGGCGGGCTGGACGCTGGCGTCGGGGTCGTCCTCGAGCGCGGTGGCGTGCGCCGCGGTCAAGAACGGGCTCTGCGATCACGGGCTGGTGACGGTGCGGATGCCGGGCGGCGAGCTCTCCGTGGACGTGCGGCCCGACTGGTCCATCCGGCTCAGGGGCCGGTGGAGGAGGTCTACACCGGGACCTTCTCCCGGGACCTCATGGCCGCGCTCGAAATGTCGTAATTCAAGACCTGACCCCCGGCGAGGGCGTCGGACAGCCAGCGGGCCGCGTAGGCGGCGACCAGGGCGGCGGCGAGGGTCAGGAGCAGGGCGACGAGCGTCTCGGGGAGCCCGGGGGCCATCGCGGCCAGCGAGGGGCGCGAGGGCAGGCGCCAGGCGAGCAGGGCGAAGAGCGCGGCCGCGTAGGCCAGCGTGGCGGCGATGGGGCGGCGTCGGGCGTCCACCAGCGCCATTGCCAGAGCGGGCCAGAGGGCGAACAGGTGGCGCCGCCCGCCGGTCTGGCCGGCCGGGACGCCTTCCTTGCGGGCCATCAGGGTGGCCACCGCGATCGGCGACGTCGGATCCTTCGTGATCTCCTCCTCGATCACCGAGACGGGCTTCATGACCTCGAAGCCCTTCTGCGCGATCTGCTGGCCGATGAGGCCGAGCCCGATGAGCACGAGGAGCAGGGTGATGGGCGCCCAGCGGCTGTTCGAGAGCCGGGCGGTCGGCACGTGGGCCAGCGGCAGGATCAGCGCCGAGAGGATGGCCAGCGTGTAGAAGAGCACGCCGCCGTGCAGATAGGCCACGCGGGTGGACGGGTCCACCGTCAGGTGTAGCCCGCCGTAGAGCACCGCGCCGGTGAGCACGAGCGCGGCCAGCCGGGCCCGCGACCCCTCGGGGTAGACCTCGCGGGCGATCACCAGGCACGCGAAGGAGTTGATCACCGCGCCCACGATGCCGAGCAGGTGCGGCGGGCTCCAGAGCGTGACGTCGAGGCCGAAGAGCCGATGCCAGAGATCATCGATCGGCGCGGCCAGGACGGTCAGGGCGATGCCCCAGGCCGCGAGGTGAAAGCCGCGCGTCCCGCTGAGGCCCAGAACGCGAACCCCCGGGCGGCCGACCAGGGTCTCCCACGCCAGGACTCCGAAGCTCACGAGCACCGCCAGCGCCACCCCCGCGTAGGTCATGACGTGCGGGGGGATCCAGAAGGAGTCACGCCCGATCAGCACGTGCCACTGGATGTCCCACTGCACGCCCCAGCCCGCGATCAGCTTCGAGGCGAGGAGCGTCCAGAGGGCGGCGCGGCGGAGGGACATAGCCGCGCTACGGGGAGGGGCGGGCGGGCGTGGCGGGCGCCTGGACCCCGAGAATCTTCACGTCGAAGAAGAGGGTCTTTCCCGCGAGGGGATGATTGAAGTCGAGCACCACCGTCGTGTCCTTGATCTCCGTGACGGTCACGGGCCGCGCCTCGCCGGATCCGCTGCGGGCGGTGAGCTGCGTGCCCACCTTCAGCCCCTCCTTCGGGATGGCGTCCTTCGGCACTTCCTGCTGGGCCCCCGGCACGACCGGGCCGTAACCCCCATCGTCCGGCGCGACCACGACCTTCTTCTCCTCGCCGGGACGCATGCCGACGAGCTCCCGCTCGAGGCCCGGGATGATCTGGCGCTGGCCCTGCACGAAGACGAGCGGGGCGCCCCCCTTGTTGGAATCCAGCACCTGGCCGCCATCGTCCTTGAGCGTGTACTCGAGGCTCACGGTGGCTCCATTCTGGACCGCGGCGGGAGCGAGCGCGGGGGTCTGGGCAAACGTGGTGGATGCGGTGAGCGCCACCAAGGCGGCGCCGAGTTTCAAGACGCGAGTCATCGTCACTACCTCCGGCTTTCGACTCTACACCCGGGTTCCCGGAGGAGGCAACGCGGTCGGGACCCTCCGCGATCGTGCTATGATCGGCGGAACCTTGAAAGCCTTCTGCGCCTGGTGTCAGCGGGAAGGGGGACCTGCGTTCCTCGGCGAGCGGGAGCCGTTCGACGATGAGAGCGAGACTCACGGGGTCTGCCGTCGCCATCTCCAGAACATCCTGGCCGCCCTCCCGTCGCAGACCTTTCCGAATGTCACGTACCTCTTCGTCATCCGGCCGGGCGAGACGGGCCTCTACGACCACCTGGAGCGGGCCTTTCTGGGCGTGCGCGGCGTGAAGATCATCATGGAGCGGCGAGCCGGGGATCGGCGCTCCACGCACCGGCGGGCCACGCACGATCGGCGTCGCACCGATCGGCGCCAGCCCCGCGGGACCGCTCACGCGCTCGGCTACACGACGGTGCGCTTCAGCCGCGCGGCGTCGTGGCAGGGCGAATAGCGGATCAGCCGACGCGCTTGCTCAGGCGCTGCAGCGCCACCGTGGCGAGCCGGGTGACGTGCTCGGCGATGGCCTTCATCGTCTCCGCCGCCTCGATCCGCTCGGACCGGAGGACTTCCAGCTCCGCCCGCGCCGCCTGAAGCTCCTCTCGGAGGGCCTGGTTCTCCCGCTCGAGCGTGATCACCCGGGCCTGGAGCGGGTCATGCTGCTGGAGCACGCCGACCACCGCACCGAAGAGACGCTCGCCTTCTCGGACCCAGGTCAGGAGCTCGGTCGTGGACGCCATGGCGGGAGAGTATCACCGGCCGTCCACGGGGCGTCCAACCGCCAAGGGCTTGTATCTACCTTGCTTGTCCGCGCTGCCGGTGGTAGGGTCCGCCCAGGATAAACGGCTCGGCACATCCAACCGATGGACCACGCACGGAGGCACGTTCGGGACTGGGACGATAGAAGAGGAGACGCGATGACGACACCTGGCCGATTGATCCCATTGGCCCTGGCCCTCGCCCTTGCGACCGTCTCATCGGCATTCGCGCAGCTTTCGCCGGACGTACAGGGGAGGCTCGAGCGGAGCAGCAAGCTGCAGCAGGAAGCGCTGGCGAATCTCGGCGACCCGGCTCGGGCTGAGGTGCTGATACGCACCGCGCACCGTGAGCTCAAGGCGGCCCACAGTGCCATGCTCATCAAGGCGTCCGGGGCGAAATTCCCGGACCCGCTCCTCGATCTGAACAGCGAGAAAGCCACCGAGGCGCTCTCGCTGCTCGAGCGGGCGGGGGATGCGCTCAGAAGTAACCGGCACTCCCCGCCGCTGCACCCGTATCTCGACGAGGTGCGCAGCAGTATCGAGCGGGCGGTCCGCCTGACGAAGCTCGTGTTCGCCTTCTGAGCCGGGGCGGCGGTTGCCCGGCCGCCAAGTGACTCGCGGTGGCCTCTCCGCCGGGCCAAGTCTCGTCAGAAGCCGAACGTTCGGCCGTGGTAGGCTGCGATGGGAGTAGTACGAAGCGTCAACATGAATGTCCTGGCGAGCGTGCGCATTGCTGTCCGGGCCTTGCGCGTGAACAAGCTGCGCAGCTCTCTCACGATGCTTGGCATCGTCATCGGCGTCGGCGCCGTGATCACCATGGCAGCCGTGGGCGCGGGCGCCCAAGCGCGGGTGATGGAGCAGTTCCGGAGCTTGGGCTCCAACATGATTGTCATAAGGGCCGGATCCGTCCAGGCTGGGGGCGCCCGACTCGGTGCGGGTACGTCGCCCACGCTCACCGAAGAGGACGCCTCGGCCATCCAGCGCGAGGTGCCGTTGGTCGAGGGCGCGGCCCCGTATGTCGCCGGCACCGCCCACGTCGTGTCCGCGAACCTGAACTGGTGGACCGCGATCCGGGGTGTGACCTCCGAGTACTTTCCAACGAGAGACTGGGACGTCGTGGCCGGCCGGACGATCAGCCCGGGCGAGGTGGAGGGGGCCAGCAAGGTGGCGGTGATCGGCCAGACCGTAGCCCGGAACCTGTTTGGCGACGAGGATCCGGTCGGGCTCGGGATCCGGATTCGCAAGGTCCCGTTCACGGTGATCGGCGTCTTGGACCACAAGGGCCAGACCACGTGGGGCGAGGATCAGGACGATCAGATCCTGATCCCCTTGTCCACGGCCAAACGGAAGCTGCTGGGATTGAATCCGGCCCGCGGCCGAGCCGTCGGCGCCATCTTCGTCAAGGTCCGCGCGGCCGGACTCATGAAGGCGGCCGAGCAGGAGATCCGGGAGGTGCTCCGTCAGCGACACGGGTTGCAGCCCTATCAGGAGGACGGGTTTGTTCTCACGAGCCTAGCTGAGGAGTTCCAGGCTCAGGAGGCTTCGTCGCGCGTGCTGACCATGCTGCTGGCCACCATCGCCTCCGTATCGCTTGTGGTGGGTGGCATCGGCATCATGAACATCATGCTCGTGTCGGTAACCGAGCGGACCCGGGAGATCGGCCTCCGCATGGCCGTGGGCGCGCGCAGCAAGGACATCCTCGCGCAGTTCCTGGTGGAGGCGGTCACCCTCTCGTTGATCGGCGGCGCCATCGGCATCGGGTTCGGTCTCGCCAGCTCGTACGGCATCGCATACTTTGCCGAGTGGCGCATGCTAGTAGAGCCGGAGGCCGTCCTGATAGCCTTCGGTTTTGCCGGCGCGGTGGGGATCTTCTGCGGCCTCTATCCGGCGCGGAAAGCCGCGGGCCTCGACCCTATCGCCGCCCTGCGACACGAATGACCCGGCGCCCGAGGGAGGCACCGCCGTGACAGACTGGAGCCTGATGACATGAGCGAGGCTGACATCGAGTACCGCGGCTACTTCATCGACATCCAGTCGTACGAATCCGATGGCCAGCGGTGGCAAGCGAAGGCGGTCGTGTCCATTTACCACAGCGGGGCGCTGCATCAGGAGATCGTGTCCGAGCCAATCGAGGTGCTGTTCGACTCGGAGACAGAGGCGGACACCTACTCGCTTGCAGTGGCGAAGAAGTGGATCGACGATAACAGCTAGCGGTGGACGAAGCGATAGGCAGGGTACAATCGGCGGCGACAGCTTGAAACCCTCCGTGCAAGCGGTTAATATCCCTTCCACGGACGATTAGCTCAGTTGGCAGAGCACCGGCCTCACATGCCGGGGGTCACTGGTTCAAGTCCAGTATCGTCCACCATGACAATCCCAAACCGGCGCGGAACTGGCGAGCAAGATTCGCCATCCGCGCCGGTTGCTCGTTGGGAGCGGGAGAGAGCTCCGTGGTGAGCGTCACTCGTATCACTAGAGGAATGACGCGGTGGCACAAGCGCTAGTCCTGTTGAGCCTGCTGACCTTGGCCCTCGGAGCTTGTGCGGACGCCGTGCGGCAGCCTCAGGTCCCACTCGTGGCCGCCCCGCCTGCCGAGAGCGCGGGCGACCCCGCCGCGAATCGCTCGGAGCCGGGCGAGCTCGTGATCGAGCCCCCGACCTTTCACTCGCTAGGTGTCCGCTGGCCGGTCCGCGGTGACCAGAACGGTAACGCCGTCATCACGGTCCAGTACCGGCGGCGGGGTGACACCGCCTGGAAGGACGGGCTGCCTCTCTTTCGCACGGACCCGGAGGCGGTGTCGGACGAGAACCGCGTGGCCGGAGGCTGGCTTTTCGCGGGCAGCATCGTGGACCTCGCGCCGGAAACCGAGCATGAGGTGGTGCTCTCCCTGATCGACCCGGATGGCGGCGGCACCCAGCGCGTGCTCCTCATGCAAACCGCGGGCGAGCCGCGCGAGCCGGCGGGCATGCGGGTACGGCACGTCGTTCCGGCGGGGACCGGGTCTGGCGGGCCGGGCACCGGGACGGAGCGGGATCCATTCCGAGGGATTCTCGCCGCGGAGGCCGCGGCGGCGCCGGGAGACCTCTTTCTCCTCCACGCCGGTGTCTACGCCGAAGGGCAGGTGACGATCCGGCGGCACGGGATGGCGGGGCGGCCCATCATCTACCGGGGCGCGGGAGATGGAGAGACGATCCTCGACGGAGGCGGGCGCACGCGGCTCATCAACGCGGATCGCGTCGAGCACGTCTGGTTCGAGCGGCTAACGATGCGCAACGCCGAGTACCTGTTCGTCGGCCACAACGGATCTCATTTCGTGATCCGACGGTGCCGGCTCGACGTGACGTGGACTGGGATCACCGCGATCAACGGCGGGTACGAGGAATCGCGCGGGTTCGTCATCACCGACAACGTGATCCGGGGGCCGGCGACCTGGCCGCGCAGCCGGGGAATCGAGGGGATCAACGGGATCGAGATCACCGGCGCGGGACACGTGATCGCCTACAACCGGCTGCAGAACCTCGGCGACGGGATCCACGGCAACCAGGCGGGCGGGCTCTCGGCGAGCGACATCTACAACAACGACATCGAGGTCGCCACCGACGACGGGATCGAGGCCGACTACTCGGACACCAACGTCCGTGTTTACCGCAACCGGATCGCCAACGTCTACTCGGGGATCAGCGCCCAGCCCAGCAACGGCGGGCCGCTCTACATCTTCCGCAACGTCATCTACAACGCCCTCTACTCGCCCTTCAAGCTGCACAACGACACATCCGGGGTGCTCATCTTCCACAACACCTCGGTGGTCGCGACCCTTCCGTGGCGGATCGAGACGGGTGGCGAAACCGTCACCTACGTGGTCACCCGGAACAATCTCCTGCTCGGCGGCGGGGGGCCCGCTCTCTACTCGAAGGGCAAGATGATCCGGTGTGACTTCGACGCCGACGGCTATGGCTGGCCCGGGGCCGGCGCCGGCACGCTGCTCGGGGGGTTCGCCCTCTGGAACGACGCGGTCTATGGCTCCGCGGACGCGGCGCGGCGCTCCGGGGCCCTGTACGCTCGGCGCGGGGCCATCGTCCTCAACCCGAAGGGGAACTTTGCGAGCGGCATCGAGCGGCCCGGCAGCGAGGGCACCCGCTTCCCGAGTGTCGGAATCGACGTCCGCCTGAGCCCGGGGTCGCTCGCGGTGGACGCGGGCGTCGCGCTGCCGAACTTCAATGACGGCTTCGCGGGAACCGCGCCGGACCTCGGCTGCTGCGAGCTGGGCGGCACGCTTCCTCACTACGGGCCACGGCCTTGAGCGGCCGTCTGCTGCGGTGGCTCGGGGGGGGAGTCGTGCTCGGCTTCCTGCTCGCCGCGTTCACGCCCGCGGTGGAGATGGCCGGATCCTGGCTGGACCCGGATCGGCCCCCGGAGCGGGCCGAGGCGATCGTGGTGCTGGGCGCCGGCGGTGTCTCGGGAGCGGGCGCTCTCACCGACACGTCGCTGCGCGGGGCGATGGAGGGCGTCACGCTGTTCCGACAGGGTTGGGCCCCCGTGCTGGTCCTGTCGGGAGGCGGGCAGAAAGGAGGGCGAACAGAAGCCGAGGCCCGCGCCGACTTCGCCCGCCAGTCGGGCGTGCCGGAGGCGGCCATCGTGACCGCGCCGCCGGCCCACACCACGCGCGAGGAGGCCGTGCAGCTCCAGGCGCTGCTGCAGCCGCGAGGCGTCCGGAAGGTGCTCCTCGTCGTCGATGGCCCGGGAACGCGCCGCGCGATGGTGGTATTCGAGCGCGTGGGCTTCGAGGTCGTCCCCGCACCCTGGAACAGCGTGTGGAACCTCAACGCGAGTCCGGAGGAGCGCCTGGCCCTCCTGCGGTCGGTCACGATGGAATTCGCCGCCCGTCTCTACTATCGGACGATGGGTTACATCTAGACGATCCCCATGCGGCAGACCGGCTTCCTGCTGATGCTGGCCGTCACGACGTCGCTCCTGGCCGGGTTCCTGGTTCCCAAGGCGGTCGCGGGGAACCGGTCGCTCGGGCGGGCGGTCCTGGCGGTCGTGGAAATGGTGGGGATCGCGGCGCTCTTCCTGGCCGGAAATCTCGTGCTCGGCGCGGCGATCGTGCTGGCAATCCGGGCGGCGTCGTCGGTCTTCGTCTCGATCTACATGCTCAACGACATCTCGCTGGTGGCGCTCTCGATCCTTCAGGGCGCCGTGTTCTTCTGCTGGCGGCGACGCGGGGCGGGCTAGACGGTCGCGTTCTTGCCGTTGGCGAGGGCGTGATCCACGACGGAGCGGAGCTGGTCGAGGGAGAAGGGCTTGGCCAGGACGAAGTCGACGCCCTTGGCGTGCGCATCCTCGGGCCCCATGCGATCTCCGTAGCCGGTCATGAGCGCGACCTGCGTCGAGGGCCAGCGGGCCTTCAGGCGATTGGCGACCTCGAGGCCGGAGATGCCGGGCAGGCCCAGGTCCACCATCGCCAGGTCGAACGTGCGGCTCTCCAGCTCCACGAGGCCCGACTCGCCGTCCGGGGCACGTGACCACGGTGTACCCGTGCCGGCTGAGGAGCTCCCGCAGGACTTCACGGACCTCCTCGGAGTCGTCCACCACCAGGATCTTGGCGCCCGGAACGGATTTCGGCGCGGGCGGCGCGACCGGGGCGGCGGCGCTGGCCACTGCGGCGGGCCCGTTGGACCGGCCCGATGCCGGGAGCGGCTCGGCGGCCGCGGCCACGAGGGGCAGCCACACGGTGAAGACCGCGCCCTTGCCGGGCTCGCTCTGCACGGTGATCTCGCCGCCGTGACGGTCCACGATGGAGTAGGCGCCGCTCAACCCGAAGCCCTTGCCCTTCTCGCGCTTGGTGGTGAAGAAGGGATCGAAGATGTGCAGGCGCACCTGCTCGGTCATGCCGATGCCGGTATCGGCCACCTGGCAGAAGACGCGGCCGCGCTCGCGGCCCGTCCGGAAGGTCAGGTTGCCGCCCTCGGGCATCGCGTCCAGGGCATTCAGCGCGATGCTGGTCAGCACCTGGCGCAGCTCGGCCATGTCGCCCGACACGAGCGGCACCGGGCCCGCCTCGGCGTGTACCTCTCCCGTGATGCCGCGCGCGGCAAGCTGCTGGCTCCAGCGCGAGCGGGCGGAGTTGGCGATCTCCTCCACGAGCTGGTTGAGATCCACGGGCTGGAAGGGACGGGACGGGCGCGTGCGGCTGAAGTCCTGGAAGCGGCGGACCACCCAGGCGCCTTCCAGGGCGACCTGCTCGATCATGCGGAGGGAGCGGCGCACGTCGGGATCCTGCACGTCGGCCAGGAGGAGCTGGGCGCGGGCGAGGATGCCGGAGAGCGTGTTGTTGAAGTCGTGCGCGACCTCGCCCGCCATCTCCCGGAAGGCGCGGAGGCGCTCGATCTGCACGGTCTGGTGATGGCTCGCGACGAGCTCGTCGAGCGCGGCGCGAACCTCGCCGATCGCGGTTCCGGCTCGCGGGGGCGCGGCCTTCAGCGCATCGGCGTTGGGAGTCATGGACAGGCTCAGGACTGGGGCGACCGCGGCTCGCGAGCGAAGGGGCTGCTCTTGGACGGCCCCTGGAACTTGTGCGCCACCTGGTTCACGAGGTCCTTCATCTCCCCGAGGAGCTTGGCCGCGCTCTCGCCGGCCTCGGTCTGCTCGCTGCGGAGACGCTCGGTCTCGGCGTTGAGGGCCGCGAGCTCGGTTCGGAGATCGTCGCGCTCGCGCTGGGCGGCGTCCACGAGCGAGCGCTGGCGCTCGGTCTCGCCCCGCTGCCGGTCCACCTCCATGCGCTGGGTCTCGACCTCGGCCCGCAAGCGGTGGATCTCCTCGCGCAGCTCGGCCTGCTCGCGCTGGGCGGATTCGACCACCACGCGGTTGCGGTCGCTGTCCTCGATGAGGCCCGTGATCATCTTCATCACGCCCTGCATCTCGTCAACCCACCTGGTCAGCGGGTTCTTCTCGGCCGAATTGTCCATCGCTCCCTCTCCTCGTATCGGAAGTTCCTCAGGGCGACCCATTCTAGCGTCCCGCCGGGGGGCCCTCCACCGCAAAGCCGTGACGACCGTTCTGCCCGCTCGCAATACGCGGTACGGGGCAGATTTGAGCATCGCACAGAAGTGAGCAACGCATGTGCCACCATTCGTTATCCAGTAAAATCAGGCTACTTGAAGGTATCCAGCGAGGCGGGGAGTGCAAGAATTGTCAGGGGGGCACCCCCTGACCGTCACCCAGATTTCCCTCCGACTAGGCAACCACCGTGCTAGCCGAAGTGGTTCAGGAAGTCGCGCAGCTTCAAGTACTCGCCCCGGGCCAGGTTGGCGAAGACCACCACCGCGCCTCCGGAGTAGGCCTCCCAGACCAGCGCGGGCAGGCGAAGGGTTCCGCCGATCTCGGGGCCGGGCAGCTCGACCACGACGACGTCGCTCACGGCCAGGCTGCCGTCCGTGGTGAGGCGCGCGCCCGAGGTGCTCAGGTCCACGGTGCGGCCGTGGATGATCTCGCCCTCCACGGTGCCGGCCTCGATTCGCACGGGCAGGCTCACCGTCACGCGGCGAGCCCAGCGCCGGATGTCGCCGGGCGCCACGAAGGGCGCAATGCGCTCGGCTTCTCCCTCGCCCACGGTGAGGAAGGACACGCCGAAGCCATGCGGGTCGCGGCGGGCCACCTTCACGAGGATCTCGAGCCGGCCGGTGTCCTTGGGCAGCGTGATACGCAAGACGAGGGGCGTCTCGGGCTCGAGATCGAGATCGGTGGCGATGCGCATACCGGAGAGGCTCGTGTCCACCACCTGGCCGACGCCCACCCGGCCGTCGGCAGACTCCAGGATGACGGGCCACGCCGTTCGGATGCGCTGGAAACGTCGCCGGTCCCTGCCGTTCGCCTCGGGCATCTTCCTGGTCCCCATCGTACCCATCGGGACGGGAAGCCGGTAAGTTCTTCTACGGTGCCTGCCGGATGATCACGGCGCCGTGAGTCCGCAGACGGTGGGTCACCTCGGGCGAGTTGCGCGAATCGTCCTTGCGACGATCGAGGATCACGCGCACCTTGCCGTCGCGCGAGAAGGCTTGCACGAGATGCGCGTAGAGATCCGCCTGGCCCCGCGCGACGACGATCAGCCATCGCTTGTTGGCCTGGCCATTCGGCTGGTGCTGTTCCGGTTCTGGCATGGGCTTCATATCTCGATCAGATCATGAGCAAGGAGAAGGCCATGTCCATTGAGCGCTGGCAAATCAAGTAGATAGGCGGCATGACGCCAGCCGTTCATCCCCGAAACTGCCGGCCGGTTGACGAAAACTGTCCCCAGGCTGGTACACTGGTCACCCTAGAAATGACAAAAGCCTTATATATCAGCTCTGATCTGCCTTCTGGCGCTGTTGCAGCCCGCCTGTCCGCCCCGATCGCCTGGGCCCAAGCTCCCAACAGGCTGGAGAAAACCGCGTCCGACGTGATCGCGGCCACCTTGAACTACCGGGCCGCCCTGGAGCGGGTCCTGGCCATCTACGAGCGGGACCTGGCCCGGCGCGCCGAGCTGGCCGAGCTGCGCCAGGACCTGTTCGAGCGGGAGGTCATCTCGAAGCGCGAGTTCGAGGACGGCCAGCGGGCCCAGACCGAGGCCCAGAAGAACGTGGACGAGACCCGGGCGGCGATCGCCGACGACGGATCGGATGCTGACCGAGGCGCGGATGGCGGAGGCCCTGGCGCGCCTCACCCCGCTGGCCGCGCGGCGGCTACGAGGAGACGCCGGGCCTGGCCCGGTTCAACGGGCTCGCGCGTGGTCCGCTGGCCGTGGACACACCTCGGCTGCAGCAGTTCTTCCTGGCGCGCTTCGGGCGGGCGCTACCCATCAGCGCCTTCGGGCAGACCGCCCTGCACGACCGCATGGGCTTCGACCATCGCAACGCGCTCGACCTGGCCGTCCACCCGGACAGCCCCGAGGGGCGAGCGCTCATGGAGCATCTACGGAGCCAGGGGATCCCGTTCATCGCGGCGTGGGGGGCCATTCCGGGCTCCACGTCGGGGGCCCACATCCACGTGGGCCAGCCGTCGCCGAGGATCTCGGCCCGGCGGTGACGCGAGCGGCCGATCCGGTCGGGTCAGATTCGGCGGCCCAGCACCGTGTGCAGCGCAGTGCGGCTCTTCACCCTGGGCTTCCACGCCAACTGCCGAAAGGCCTTGCTGCAATCGAACCGGAGGGACGCGACGCCCGCGCGCAGCCGGTAGGGTGAGGGTCCGATCGGCCGCCCGAGTGCGCGCGTCAAGCCACCGAGCAAGCCGGCCACGCTCGTGGCGAGCACAAGCGGTATGGGCAGGATGCGCAGGCCAGGTTCGCGCGCATCCCGGTACAGACGAGCCAGCTCCTCGCGAGGTATCGGGTCGTCGTCGACGAGGTGGAACACCGTGCCGGGCGCGACATCCGCATCCCGGGCCAGGAGTAGTGCGCTCACAACATCATCCACATGAACGAGAGGCAAGAGGAGGTGGGGATCGCCGAGCATGAGCAGCAAGCGCCCGACGCGCATCCCGACCGCCGGCGACAGCAATGGCCCCTCTTCGGTCCAGATATGGCCCGGCCGCAGGATGACGGCATGTAGCTGCTGCTCGGCCACCACGGCGCGTACGAGCTCTTCTGCCTGGAACTTGCCTCGGCTGTAGGCGCCGCGCTCTTCGGAACGTGGCTCGAGCGGGGACGACTCCGTGACCACCTTGCCGGACAGCCCCGCGGTATCCAGCACGGAGAGGGAGCTGACGTAAACGAGCTTCTTCACTCCATGGGCCAGACAGGAGGCGAGCACGTTGCGCGTACCCTCGACGGTTCCGCTCACGTGCGCAGGCCACGCCCCGAACATGGCGGCACCGCAATGGAACACGGTCGTGGCATTCGCCAGACCCCGCGCCACCGCGGACGGGTCACCCAGGTCGCCGAGCACGACGTCCACCAACGGATGCTCGCTGATCTCAGGCGGGGGGGCCCGCCGGACAAAGAGCCGGATGCGCTCGCCGCGCTCGAGCAGCCGCTGCACCAGTGCGCGACCAAGCAGACCGTTGGCGCCGGTGACGACCACCGCGGCCTGCGGCCGGGCCGAGTGGGACGCCCGCACCGCCAGCTTGGCGACGTCGGCCGGACGTGCCACGCGCTCCGTCCAGTCCACGATACTGCGGGCGCTCGCCACCGTCACCGGCATCGGGCGATCTTCGGCCAGACACCGATAGAACTCGCGCACGAGGTTGTGCAGGCCTTGATACGGCAACACGCGTCCTGCCGCGAAGCGCCCGGCTCCCATCAAGACGCCCGTTGCCGACTGCGCAGACTCGCTCACCGCGTTGAAGACCCGCTCGATGGCCTTCGGGGCGGGAGTGTTCCGTCGGCCGCTGACGAACATCGAGTAGAGGTCTGCCCGTAACGTGCCTCGTGTGCCCTGGACCATCACCAGGTGCTGCAGCGGGCGGACGTTCCAGGAGAGCTGGACGTGGCCGCTCCCGCGAGCACACCGCACGAGCGCTCGCCATTCATCGAAAAGTAGATTCGGGTCGGCGGCGAGCGCGCCCGCCGTCCGGAACTCCGGGGTGATGCCCCCGATCGGGCCAAGCAGCTCGCTGAGCATGTAGAGCGCATGGACACCCAGATCCCGGAAGGGGTAGCCACCGTCACCGTATTGTGGCGGCAGCGGCCCCCCGTAGTAGGGGGGATAGATCGAGCTGCGGAAGATGTCGACGCTCAACAGGTCACCCACCGCGCCTGCCCGCACGGCCGCAAGGAGCCGTACGAATGTCGGATCCGCGAGCATCGAGTGGCCGACGCAGACGTGCCGGCCGACCGCCACGCTTTCCGCGCTCAGCCGGTCGCATTCCTCGACGCTCGTGGCGAGCGGCTTCTCCACGAGAACGTGGCAGCCGCGGCGCAGCGCATCCAGGGCGACCGTGGTGTGGCTGGCGGGCGGAGTCAGGACGTGGACAACGTCCAAGCCGGTGTCGGCCATGGCCTCGAGTGCTGGCCAAGCGGCAATGCCGAAGCGGGCGGCTACGGCGCGCGCGCGCTCCTCGACGAGATCAGTGAGCCCGACGATCCGGACTTCCGGCAGGCGTTGAAGCGCCCGAATATGGAACTCACTGACATAGCCAGCGCCGACAAGGCCGACGCGGAAGTGACGCTGCGCTGAGGGCTGGCGTTGCACATGACATCGTTAGCACGATACCGCACGGAGTCAAAACCGGCCCACTCGGGCTTCGGTCCAGGGGAATCTCGAGAAAAGGAACCATGGATACGGCGACATCCAGATAGAGGAGTGAATTACCCAGCTTCTGTCCGCCTCACGATTTCCGACCGCCCATAAAAATAAAGCGTTGCGGGGTACCGTCCCCGTGGTATGCGAATTGCTTCACTCCGCCAGCGGACGAGTATCGATTGGGGGAGGAAGCCATGGCACGCCACCGGCAAAGAGTGATTCTCGGGGCAATATCCGCGCTGTCCTTGGTTTTCGGCGCCTCGGCAGAGGCACTGCCGGCCCACGATTACGACATGGGGTGGGGTAAGAGCGGCCTCCATGGCAAGCCTGAGTACGGCAAGCCCGACTATGGGAAGTACGACTACGGGAAGCACGACTACGACTACGGCCATTCCGGTGGCCAAGAGAAGCACGGCAAGTACGGGAAGGCCAGCAACTACAAGTCAGGCTTGGATAAGTACAAGGGCCACGAAGGCTACGGCTTCGTGAAATGGGACAAGGGCTATGGCCAGGACGACCCCGACTGCGATCCCCCTGTATCCTCGCCGGAACCGGGGACCCTCCTCTTGCTGGGATCTACCTTGGCCGGGCTGGGCGTGTATGCGCGCCGGCGTCGCTTATCGACTGGTGCTTGAGGCCTAACACCGGCCCGTTACTGCAGCCCTAGTAGTACCTTCTTCGCCTCTTCCTTGCCCTGAAAATCGACCGGCGAGCCCACCGCCGCGGCCAGCGCCTTCCGCGCACTTACCTGGTTACCGGCCTGTGCGTAGGCCATCCCGAGATGGTATTGCACTTGCGGATTGTCCGGCAGCTTGGCCGCGCTCTCTTGCAGCAGGGTCAGCGCTCGCTGATTCGCCCCACGTCGATACAGAATCCAGCCGAGCGTGTCCGAGATCCGCGGGTCGCCGGGGGCAACGTCCTTTGCCGTTTGGGCCAGCGCCAACGCCCTCTCCCTGTCCCCGCCGTGCTCGGAGAGGAGCCACGCGAGATTGTTCGCGGCGGGGGCGAACCGCGGATTGATCGCGAGAACCTTCTCGTACTCCTCACGGGCCCGGGGGATGTCACCGATCAGCTCATGAATGATTCCACTGGCCATCACGAGACCCAGGTCTTGCGGGTTCTTCTTCAACCCTTCGTCCAGCTTCGCGAGCGCCTCCTCGTGACGGCCGGTTCGGGCATAGAGCTGGCCAAGCCCCAGGTAGGGGTCGGTCGACTGCGGGTCGATCTCGGCCGCCTTGAGGAGGGCGGCCTCGGCCGAGCGGGATTCATTGCGGGCGACATGCACCTGGCTCAGGAGCATCCGGTGCGCGGCCGATCCGGGCACGATGGTGATCTGCTTCGTCACCCTTGCGAGCGCCGCGTCGGACTGCCGGGCGGCCAGATCCAGCGAGACAAGCTGGCTCAGCGGCTCCACGAATCCGGGCGAAAGCGATAGCGCGCGTACGAACTGCTCGCGCGCCTCTGGCGGCTTGCCCTGGGCCAGGAGCGCGACGCCGAGCAGGTAGGGCCCGCGCGGCTCTCGGGGAGCGGCCGTCGTCAGCGCGCGCGCGGCGGCCGCGGCTCGGACGGGGTCACGCGCTCCCAGGTGCGCGGTGACCAGGAGGGCGTAGGCGGCCAGCGCATCCGGCCGGCGTGCGATGAGCTTCTCCAGATCATCGATGGCCGGGCGCACGGCACCGCTCTGGATATCGAGCTGCGCGAGCAGCAGGCTGGCCTCCAGGACGTTCGGCGCGAGCTTCAGGGTCTCGCGAAGCTCCGACCTGGCCTGCTGCACGTTCCCCGCCTGAAGATGCGCGAGGGCGAGCTGGTGGCGGGCCGGGGCCGAGTTCGGCTCCAGGCTCAGCACCTTCCGGAAAGCCTCGGTGGCCAGCGCGGTCTCGCGCTTCGCCAGGTGGATGCGCGCGGTGAGAAAGAGGCCGTCCAGATCGGACGGGTTCTTCTTCAGGACCACCGCGGCGGCCCGGGCGGACTCCTCCAGGTTCCGCTCGATGAAGGCGAGCTCGCCGAGCCGTCGCCACGCCGGCAGATAGTCGGGTGCCGCGTCGGTGATCTCCTTCAGCGTGCTCCTGGCCTCATCTCGTCGCCCCAGGAGCAGATAGAAGTCGGCCAATCTTACCCGGGCCGCGGAGCCGATCGGAGCGAGCTGCGCGGCGAGCTTGTACTCGCTCTCGGCCCGGGCGGTGTCGCGTCGGGAGACGTAGAGGCTCGCGAGCGCGAGATGCGGCTCGGCGGACTTCGGCTCGCGGGCCCCTGCCTCCCGGAAGGCCCGCTCGGCGGCCGCCCAGTCTCCCTTCTGCAGGTAGAGCCCCCCGATCGCCAGGTGGAATCTGGCCCGCTCGGACAGGGCCGCCCGCGCCGCTTCCAGACGTCGAACGGCGGCCTCTACTTGCTCGGGCGTCCTGGCTGCGCCCGCGAGCAGCACGAGCCCGTCGAGATTCTCCTGATCCCGCTCGAGCACGAACTCGGCCTCCCGCATGGCGTCCTCGGACCGGCCGCCGAGCAGGTAGAGACTCCCCAGCTTCAATCGGGCCTCCAGGTTCTCGGGCTCGAGCTGCTGGATGCGCAGCAGATAGCGCCCGGCATTCCCCATCTCGCCGAGCTGGTAGTGGGCAAGCCCCAGCTGGCGGATCGCCTGAGCGTTGCCGCTGTCGATACGGAGGACATTGCGGTACTCGAGCACGGCCTCCCGGTACTTCTCCTGCTGGAAGTAGCGGTCACCCCGCTCGAGATGGCGAGCCTTCTTGGCCTCCGGAGATCTCGCACAGCCGGCGAGGAGCGACATCACCACCAGGATGAGCAGCGCCCCACGTCGCAATCCACCCGTGCGAGACATGGACTAGTCCGGCAGAAACTCGTGGAGCACCGGGTAGACGCTCTGGACGTACTCGACGAGGCGCTCGGTCGTGGCCTGTGGGTTGTTGCCGGCGACGACGCTCGAGACCCTCACGAGGGCTCCATCGGTCCGGTTCCGGGTGATGGAACCCCGGACCAGCTCGATCTTGGCTTCGACCTCGCCGGCGATGGCTCGGCCATGGGTCTGATACCAGTACAGCACGACCTGCATCGTCCGGTCCTTCTGGATCACGTACCGGTTCACCACGATCGGCGGCTGGGGGCCGGGCAGGTCGATGGTGATCCGGGTAGCCTCGACGGGCTCCCAGCCGCCACCGGGAAGGCAGTTCTTCGGGGAGTGAAAGTCAGCCCCCTTGCGCTGCGTCGCCCAGTAGCCGATGTAGAGCCACAGGCTCTGCCCGGAGTCGTGGACGTACCGGCGCATGAGGTAATCGTTGACCTTCAACTGGTTGATGATCTGCGGCTCCAGCGCCGTGTCCTGACGGCCTCGCCACTGGCCAAGGTCGACCGGAAACAGATCGAGAGACTTCCGGATGGGAACCGCTTCCCCGCTGGAGCGGAACTGCAGCACCAGCAAGGCCGTGAGGAGCACCGCCGCCGAGAGCGATACGCGCAGGAGCGAGGTCAATCGCGAGGCTTCCCGCCCGGCCTGACGAGCCCGCGGGCGACGGTGTAGACCCCGCCCAGGCAGGCGAGGGCCAGGGAGTAGACGGCCAGGCCGGCAAACTCGTGGAAGAACCCGCTGGCGTACTCGACGCCGAACCATTGCCCGATGAGCCCGGTGGCGACCACGCGGGCCGCGTTGGCGAAGATGGTGATCGGGATTGCCAGGAGCACAAAGGCGAGTGCGATCAAACCCAGGGGCAGCGTGAGGTACGCCCAGGCGACCGCGCTGGCCAGCAACGAGATGAGCGAACGGATCCCGCTGCACGCCTCGGTGACGCCCAGGGTGATCTGGCTCAGGTGAATGACGTTGCCGTCCAGCAGGACGGGCACCCCGAGCAGGTCGAGGGTCCAGGCGGCCTGCTCGGCGGCGAGCCGCTGGAGAGGAAACGTCACGGCGTAGAAGACCACGCCCGGCAGGGGCACCATGAAGAACAGGAAGGCCAGCGGAAAGAAGACGATTCGGAGGACCCGCGCGCCCAGGTGAAACAGCACCAGTCCGGCGAGGACAACGATCAGGGAGCTGCGCATCAGAAAGTTCTCGGAGCCGATGCTTCCGAGGAACAGGATGCCGATACCCCCGACCAGCACCGCCAGGCCCAGGCGGGTGCCGCGGGGGACCACGGCCATCAGCCTGGCGCGTTCCCGCCAGACCAGAAAGCCGCTGAACACGGGCACGAGGAATCCATGCGTGTAGTTGGCGTCATCCCACCACTGGGTCACCAGGCCGCCGAGAATCGACCAGTACAGCGCCGTCAGCAGGACAACCAGGATCGTGGCCGCAACGGCCCCCTTGGCCCGACAGGCTTCAATAGGGCTTCCGTCACTCTTCAGGTCGGAAAGAGATCGGCTGGAGTTCGACATGGAAGCGGTGGTCCTGGTCCCCTGGAGTTGATGATCCTACGGCGGCGGTTTCGGCGAGGGAAGAATCGTAAGTCAACCCGATTCAACTAGCTGAAAAGTTTCTCCCTTTAATCTGCACGAGTTTTCAGGTTCTTCTCGGCCCAGAGTCAACAAGATATTGAAATATAAGGAGTCTTGAGATGTGGACGGCCGGTACGAACCGTGCACGTCCTCGTGCCGACCCGGCTGGCCTCTCTGGCTTGGTCATGAAAGGCAACCGATATGAGACTGATCTTGATTCTGGCGCTCCTGAGCTTGGGGGTGCTGGGTGGTTTTGTTGGGCCCGAACCGGCCTCGCTTCTGCTGATTGGTACGGCTCTGACAGGGATCGGATTGCTGGGGCGTCGCACCCGTCCCACTCGGCCCGAACGGCCCTAGCATCCGGCTAACCCGCCGGGCTCACGCCCGGTCGAAGCATCTGGCCGACCAAGGTTGCCGCCCATAGCGGAGCTTTGGCCGCGGACCAGCCCCCCGAAGCCCGCTTGCCGGTCCATAGCCTTCCTGAAGCCGATAGAATGGGCAACGATGCAACGCAAAGCAATTGCCATCGGGCTAGTCCTCATCGCAGCCGCACTTGCCACGTCCGCCCTCTCCTCCACGATAGTCGTGGAGGAGACCTTCAAGGACGGCCGGAGAACCGCCGGGCGAGACCCTCGGGCGCTACAGTGGTTCTCCAACGAGGTCTCGTCCGGGACACCGACCGCTCTTTCGGTGGGTCCGGACGGTGCGCTGGTGACCAACGCGCTGATCGCCGACAATCCCTCGGTCCCGGCCGGCACGTTCGTGACCCGGGCGGTCATCGGTCAGTTCGTTGGATCACCGCAAACCCTCGGGACGGTCGGCGACACCCTCACCCTGTCGCTCGATTTCCGGTTCGCGAACCCCTTGAGCGCGAGCAGCGAGAACCGCTTCCGCTTCGGCCTCTACACCACGTCCGGGACGCCGAGCACCAGCGACGGCAGCGGGGCGACACGCGACGACAAAGGGTACTGGGCGCAGACCGGCTACGGGCCTGTCGCCGGAAACACCGGCCTGCTCAAGGAGAGCGGCGACGGCACCTCCCGGCTCATGGAAGGAGGAGACATCGCGCAGCTGGGAGCGGAGAGCTCCGCAACAATCAACAGCTCCGCCAGGTACACCGGGATCCTCACGATCACTCGGACGGGCCTCCGTGAGTTGACTTTGCGGATGAAGGTGAGCAACCCCTCAGGCGCTGTCCTCGTCGACGTGACTCGCGCAGATGCCAACCCGGTCACGTATGCCTTCGATCAAGTAGTCCTCGCGATGCATTCGAACGAGCTCGACTATCGCGTGGACAACGTAAGAGTCGTCACCGGGAGTGAGGGCGCCAACCTCACGCCTATGGCCCTCGGATCCCGACGGGAGCTGTTTGTGGACGGCTCACTTCTCGCCTCCACCTCGCAGGCGACGTTGGAGCTCCAGACGCCGAAGGTGGCGGAGATGTCCCTCAACTTCATGGACCGACCCTGGGAGGGCTCCTGGAGCGGGCAGGGGCCGACCGTCATCAAGGACGGCGACATCTACCGCATGTACTACTACTGCGATCCCACGCGGTGGAATCCTGAAGCCGAGGAAGGGATGCCGTGCTACGCGGAAAGCCGGGACGGGATTACCTGGACCCGCCCCAACCTCCGGCAGGTCAAGGTCAAGGGGACGTGGGACAACAATGTCCTGTTGATGCCGGACCCGTCCTTCCACAACCTCCGGCCGTTCATCGACACACGACCAGGGGCTCCGCCCTCTCAGAAGTACAAGGCGGTGACCGGCGGCGTCATCTACAGGAGCGCTGACGGCGCGATGTGGACGGACGGCCTCCACATCCTGGTCTCGCCGGATGGCCTCCGGTGGAGCAGGTATTCCCCCGGGCCTTTTCTTCCTCCCCAGCGCTTCAAGAGTCGCGACGGCCAATCCAATCTTCCTCCCGTCGACTACGATGGCATGAACACCGCTTTCTGGTCCGAGAGTGAGCAGATCTACGTCTGCTACTTCCGTGGGTGGGTGAAGGCACCGAGCACTCCGAGTCCCGATGACAGCTATGGAGGATGGTATCGCTGGGTCCGGAAGACGACTTCTCACGACCTGCTCACCTGGTCGCCGCCCGTGGACATGGAGACCGGCGGTCCCCCCTTCGAGCATTGGTACCTCCACTCGACCTCGCCGTACTTTCGAGCGCCGCATATCGCCATTGCGATGCCCTCCCACTACATCCCGGTCCCCCATCCCGATTTTCGGAATCAACCTGACGACGGCCATAGCGCTCGCTCCGAAACGCGGTTTGCCTCCACCCGCGGCGGCCTCACCTACGACCGTCTCTTTCCGACTCAACGTTGGATCACCACGGGCCTCCCCAACGCCCGATTCTTCTTTCCGGAGCAGAGCAACTGGCCGGTGTTTGCCGGCCGTATGAGCCCGAACGTGGTCCCGACGGGGCCCCAGGAGATGTCCGTCTATCTCGAGCAGCCCGGCCGCGTCGTACGCTACACGCTCAGGACGGACGGTTTTGTCGCGCTCCGCGCGGCCGCCGGGCAGGCGATCACCAGACCCGTTACGTTCACCGGCAAGGCGCTGGAGATGAACTTCGCAACCGGCCCGGGCGGACATGTCCGCGTGGAGCTTCAGGACGGCTCCGGCCGGCCCCTCCCGGGATTCACGATCGCCGATGCGAGTTCGATGACGGGGGATGAGATCTCGCGAGTGGTCACGTGGGGAGCCGACTCCGACCTCGGGTCGCTCGCGGGACAGGTGGTGCGCGTGCGATTCCAGCTCCAGAACGCCAAGATCTTCTCGTTTCGGTTCTTCACGCCTTTGCCGGCGGGCGGGCGCCAGAAACAGCCATGACGGCCCTATTGCCCCTCCACATCTCGTGTCGCGCGGCCGGTGCAGATTTTTCATACTCCACTGAACCGGCCGTCGCCGCGGAGCCGGAGGATATGCCTTCACCTGTTGGATTTCGACGCGGGAAGAAGTAGATTCGGTACTACCCAGAAGGGACGCAATTGCCCTTCGGAGAGAGAGCCGCCGAATCGATCAATATGGACCGCACCGTCAAGCACATGGCCGCCTGGCAATCCCTCAGAGTCGCCCCGCCATCATGAAACATGTAGTGCTCCTTGTACTCGACTTTGACGGAGTGTTGACCGACAATCGCGTCCAGGTGCACGCTCTGCATCGCGGTGCCGTTCCTGCAGCTCCTGAGCTGCCTGACCGTGCTCTTCACCCGCTACCGGCAGGGGGTGCCGGACCTGATCGTGGGCGCGACGGCGATCGTCCGGCCGGTGGACTGAGCCCGCGCGTTCACCGCGCGCGGAGAAATCCTGTTGCCCGTCCGCACCACCTGTGGCTACCCTTCGGGGCAGAAGGGGGAAGCGAATGCGGGGCAAATGCGCCACAGCCTACCACAGTCGCATCAGTTCTATGTGACAGCGCCTCAGCCCTGTCCGTACCTGCCCGGCAAGGTCGAGCGGAAGCTCTTCACCGCGCTGCAGGGCGAGGGTGCCTGCCACCTGAACGACGTGCTGTCGCACCAGGGCTTCCGGCGCTCGCAGAACGTGCTCTACCGGCCGTCCTGCGCCGGCTGCTCGGCCTGCCTGTCGGCGCGGATCGTCGTCGGGGCCTTCGCGCCCACGCGCAGCCAGCGGCGGGTGATGCGGCGCAATGCCCATATCGAGCGGGCGCCGCGGTCGCCCTGCGCCACCCCGGCGCAATACCAGCTGTTCCGCCGCTACCTCGACGCCCGGCACGCCACCGGCGGCATGGCCGACATGGACATGAGCGAGTTCGCGGCGATGATCGAGAAATCGCCGGTCCGCAGCATGGTGGTCGAGTACGTGCGGGACGGCGAGCTGGTGGCGGTCTGCCTGACCGACGTGCTGTCGGACGGCGTGTCGATGGTCTATTCGTTCTTCGACCCCGGACCTCGACCGCGACAGTCTCGGCAGCTACGTGATCCTCGACCATATCGCCATGGCCGCCGAGATGCGGCTGCCGTACGTCTACCTCGGCTACTGGGTGCCGGGCAGCGCCAAGATGGACTACAAGTCCGCGCTTCCAGCCGCTGGAGATCTTCGCCGACGGCCGCTGGGGGCGGATCGGCCGAGACCTACGGCGGAGCTGTCGCTCGACCGGCGCCGCGCCGATGCGCCGGCGATCAGCGAGCAGGTCGCGGCGATCGAGCTGCCGCTGACCAAGTAGCCCGAGGGGGCCCGCGGCGCTTTGGCGCCGGTCGCCGCATGCGCGGCTCCGCCTTCGGGCCTTAACGGGTCTCGCTTGCTCCCGGAGGACCGGGTGGTGAGCGGGACGGCCCGAGGGGGGCGCTCGCCGCCCCCCTCGACCCCCCGGCACTGCCCGATAGGCCGAAGAGGAGAAAGAATCGAGGTCAGGCGGACGGCCGGAGCCCGGTGATCGGGATGC
>CAVVEU010000002.1:0-125522 GCA_963747235.1 uncultured Candidatus Rokubacteria bacterium | reverse complement strand
CACGGGCAGGCAGGCCCAGGGCCAGCGCAGGCTGGTGAAGGCCAGCAGCAGGAACGGCGCCACCAGCACCGACAGCGCGAAGAGGCGCCCGTGGGGCAGGAAGCCGCGGCGCGAGGCGATGGCCAGCGCGCCCAGCAGCGCGCCGAGCCCGTCGGCCGCCACGAGCGCGCCCAGCCATTCCGGGCCCACGCGCAGGACCTCGCGCGCGAAGACCGGCAGCATGTGCTGGTACGGGAAGAAGAGCACGTTCATCAGCACCGTGATGATCAGCACCGCGCGCACCGTGGGCTCGCGCCAGGCGTAGGTGAAACCCGCGCCGAGGCTCGACACCACCGAGGCGGTATCGCGGCCGGTCGGGCCGCCGATCCGCGCGGGCAGCCCGATGAAGACGAGCAACCCGACCGCGTAGAGCGCGGCCACCGCGACGTAGCAGGGCGCGGGGCCGAGGCGCGCGAGCCCGATGCCGGCGAGCACCGGGCCGATCATCTTGGCCACCTGCATCGAGACGGTCTCGAGCGAGACCGCGGTGGCCACGCGGCGCGGGCCCACCAGCGCGTAGAGCGCGGTGCGCCGGGCCGGGAAGTCGAGCGCCCAGAGCGCGCCGAAGAGCACCTCGAGGCCGACCATGGGCCAGAAGCCGCCGCGCCCGGCCGCGAAGACCGCCGCGAGGGCCAGCGCGGTCGCGAGCCCCAGCGCCTGGGTGAAGACGAGCACGCGCCCGCGGTGCATGCGGTCCGCGACCAGCCCGGTGAACGGGCCCAGCAGCATCATCGGCGCCGAGCGGGCGAAGGCGGCCACCGCGACCATGAACGGCGAGTCGGTGAGCTGGAAGGCGAGCCAGCCGAGCAGGACGAGGTCCATCCAGCGCGCGCCGTTGACGCAGAGGCCGGAGAACCAGAGGCGGCGGTAGGGGGCCTCGCGGAGGATCGTCCGCGAAGGCGTGGGAGCGCGGCCAGGGCGGCCGCCGGCGGAGCGACGCTGCTCACCGCGTAGGGATAGCACGGAAGGCCCGCGGGCCCAAGCGGAACGGGCTGAACACTTGACAGGCCGGGGGCGCGCAGACGATCATCGGCGCTCACATCCCCCGAGGAGGCTCGCCCATGACCGCATTCAGACTGCTGGTTCTGGCTGTCTTCGCCCTCGCCGGCGCCGCCACCGCCCATGCCCAGACGGCGAGAGAGCTGGTGATGGGCAACGTCAACCCGCCCAAGCACGGCACCGCCCTGGCGGCGCAGCAGTTCATCGACAAGCTCGGCGAGCTGACCGGCGGCAAGACCAAGGTGGTGCACCATCATTCGGGCGCGCTCGGGGGTGAGCGCGAGGTGGGCCAGCAGGTGCAGCTCGGCACCGTGGACTTCTCGCCGATGACGACCGCGCCGCTCTCCACGCTCGTACCGGAGATGTCCGTCTTCCAGCTCCCCTACATCTTCCGGGACTACCAGCACGTCTACGCGGCGCTGGACGGCACCGACACGCTCCAGAAGTACTATGGCGCCGTCCTCGACAAGAAGGGGCTCAAGCTGGTGGCGTTCTTCGCGGCGGGCTATCGCGGCATCTACGGCCACTTCCCGGTCAACTCGGTGGCCGACGTCAAGGGCAAGAAGATCCGCGTCCAGGAGGACAAGATCCTGGTGGCGACGTTCAAGGCGCTCGGGATGATCTCCACGCCCATCGCCTTCCCGGAGGTCGCGACGTCGCTGCAGACCAAGGTGATCGACGCGGCCGAGGGCGGGATCAACACCTTCTACCACAACAAGTTCTACGACATCGTCAAGTACGTGGCCGACGTGCGCCACACGCACCAGTGCGTGGCGCTCATCATGGCCAAGAGCTCGTGGGTCAAGCAGGACGCGGCCACCCAGAAGGCGATCATGGACGCCGCGAAGCACGCCGAGCAATGGAACCGGAAGTTCATCCTCGACGAGGACCGCGACATCCAGGAGCAGGTGAAGGCCAAGGGCGTCACCATCACCAAGCCGGACGCCACGCCGTTCCGCCAGGCGACCGCCAGCGTGTACGAGGAGTTCTACGCGACCCCGGCGGGCAAGGACGCCCGCAAGATGGTCGACTACATCCTGAGCATCAAGTAGGCGTGGCCGGCGCGCCGGGATCCGGGAGCCTCGCGCCCCTCGGCCGCGGGGGCGCCCGCTTCTACGAGGGGCTCGGGCTGCTCGGCGGCCTGATCCTGGCCGTGATGACCCTGGCCGTCTTCGTCCAGGTGCTCATGCGCTTCACCGGGCCGCGCCGCCTTCGACGGCATCGACGAGATCCCGCGCTACCTCTTCGTGTGGCTCGTCATGATCGGCGCGGCCGCGGCCATGCATCGGGCCGAGCACACCCGGCTCGAGTACTTCCAGCAGCGGTCTCGCCGCGCCGCGGCCAGCTGCTGCTCACCGCCTTCACCAACGGGGTGGGCATGCTGCTCTTCCTCTCCCTGATCCGCACCAGCCTCGTGCTCGTGCCCAACGCGCAGCTCCAGGACCAGCGCCGGGCTCGGGCCTGCCGCTGGGCTACGTCTACGCCGGCGATCCCGGTCGGCGCCGTCCTCATCCTGCTGCCGATGGCGTGGACGGCTTCGTCGCCGCGCTCCGAGCTCTATGGCCGAGACGCTCCTGATCGTCTTCGTCATCTTCGTCGTCCTGGGCATGCCGATCAGCATCGCCCTCGGCGTGGGCGCCCTCGCCGCCGCGTCGCTCTATCCGGCGCTGAACCCGATCATCATTCCCACGCGCTTCGTCGGGCTGCTCTCCGACTCGTTCCTCCTGCTCTCGGCGCCGCTCTTCATCCTGGCCGGCAACATCGCGGCGCGGGGCGGCGTGGCGCGCGCCATCATCGACCTCGCCACCGTGCTGGTGGGCCGCTTCCGCGGCGGGCTCGCCTACGTCAACATCCTCGACAGCATGATCTTCGGCGGGATCTCGGGCTCGGCGGTGGCCGACGTCTCGGCGCTCGGGCACCTTCCTGATCCCTCAGATGGTGCGCAAGGGCTACGACAAGGACTTCGCGACCATCCTGACCATCTGCACCGCCATCATGGCGCCGATCATCCCGCCCTCGATCGTCGCGGTGATCTACGCGTGGATGGCCGACGAGTCGGTCGCCGCCATCTTCGCGGGCGGCTACCTGCCGGGCCTCCTGGTGGGCATCGGCATGGCGGTGCCGTACGTTCATCATCGCCAAGAAGCGCAACTACCCAAGGAGCCGCCCCCGACCCGCGCCCAGTTCGTGACCGCGCTCCGGAACGCGCTGCCCGCCATCATGATCCCCGCTGATCATCATGGGCGGCATCATCATCGGCTGGTTCACGCCGACCGAGGCCGCCGCGGTGGCGGTGGTGTACGCCCTCGATCGTCCCGCCCATCTTCTATCGCGAGCTGTCCTGGCGCGATATGCCAGGTATCTTCGCGGACTCGGCGCGGCTGACCGGCGTGATCGGGCTCATCATCGGCCTGGTGGGCGCCTTCGGCTGGGTGCTGACCTATTCCAAGTTCCCCTTCCGGGTCGCCGCGGCCATCCAGTCCGTCGCGCCGACCTGGTGGCTCTTCCTGATCTTCGTCATCTTCCTCTACATCTTCCTGGGCACCTTCCTCACGCCCACCGAGATCATCCTGGTCACGGTGCCGGTGCTGCTGCCGGGCGCGCAGGCGCTCGGCATCCACCCGATCCACTTCGGCATGGTCTGCGTCATCGCCTCCGCGATCGGCCACGTCACCCCGCCGGTCGGCCTCTGCCTGTTCCTCGGCATGGCCATCAGCGGCCTGCCCATGGAGAAGCTGGTCCGTCCGCTGATGCCCTTCCTGGCCGCCATCGTGGTCGTGCTGCTGATCGTGGCGTTCATCCCGGAGACCGTCCTCTTCATCCCGCGCCTGCTGGGCTTCGTGCAGTAGGCGGGGGGCGTGGCACGGCCCGGCGGTCGCCGGGTTGACACCGCCCAGAATTCACGGATAATCGCCGCACCTTTCTCGGTCCGGATCCTTCTCTCTCGCGAAGGAGGCTTGTCCATGACCCTGCGCACGTTCGTCCTGAGCCTGGTCGCGGTCGTCGTCGCCCTGAGTCCCGCTTCCGCGGTGGCCGGCCCGGAGGGCCAGCTCACCTGGGGCGTACACATCTCGCTGGCCCCGACGTGGTTCGACCCCGCGGAGACCCCCGGCATCATCACGCCCTACATGGTGCTCTACGCGCTGCACGACGCGCTGGTGAAGCCCATGCCCGGCAACCCCAAGGCCGCGGGACTGGCCGAGTCGTGGTCGGTCTCCAAGGACGGGCTCGTCTACGAGTTCGTGCTGCGCAAGGGCGTGCGGTTCCACAACGGCGATCTGTTGACCTCGGACGACGTGAAGTTCTCGCTGGAGCGCTACCGCGGCGCCGCCTCCAAGCCCCTGAAGGAGCGCGTGGCCGGCATCGAGACTCCTGACCCTCAACGGGTGCGCATCCGGCTCAAGCAGCCGTGGCCCGATTTCCTCACCTTCTACACCAACGCGACCGGCGCGGGCTGGATCGTGCCGCGCAAGTACGTGGAGAAGGTGGGCGACGAGGGCTTCAAGAAGGCGCCGGTGGGCGCGGGCCCCTACAAGTTCGTCTCCTTCACGCCCGGTGTCGAGCTGGTGCTGGAGGCCTTCGAGCAGTACTGGCGCAAGAGCCCGAGCGTGAAGCGGCTCGTGCTACGGGTGATCCCCGACGAGTCCACGCGGCTGGCCGCGCTCAAGCGCGGAGAGGTGGACATCGCCTACTCGATCCGCGGCGAGCTGGCCGAGGAGCTGCAGAGAACGCCGGGCCTCACGCTCAAGCCCGCGGTGATCCAGGCCCCGTTCTGGCTCTACTTCGCCGACCAGTGGGATCCGAAGTCCCCGTGGCACGACCGGCGCGTGCGGCAGGCCGCCAGCCTCGCCATCGACCGGCCGTCCATCAACCAGGCCCTGACCCTCGGGCCACTCGCGGCTCAGCGGCAGCATCATCCCGACGTCGTTCGAGTACTTCTGGCAGCCTCCCGCGCCGGCCCACGACCCGGCCCGCGCCAAGCAACTGCTGGCCGAGGCCGGCTTCCCCTCGGGCTTCGACGCGGGCGAGTACTACTGCGACACGTCCTACGCGAACCTGGGCGAGGCGGTGACCAGTCAGCTCCAGACCGTGGGGATCCGGGCTCAGCTGCGCCCGCTTGAGCGCGCCGCCTTCTTCAGCGGCTACGCGGACAAGAAGTTCAAGAACATCATCCAGGGCGCGAGCGGGGCCTTCGGCAACGCCGCCACCCGGATCGAGGCCTTCGTGGCCGCCGGTGGCACGTACGCCTACGGCAGCTACCCCGACATCGACGGCCTCTTCCGGGAGCAGGCGGCCGATGCCGACCCCAAGCGGCGCGAGGCGACGTTGCAGCGCATCCAGCAGCTCGTGCACGAGAAGGTGATCTACGCCCCGATCTGGGAGCTCGCCTTCCTGAACGGGGTGGGGCCCGCGGGTCGGAGAGTCGGGCCTGGGCCTGATCAACGGCCACGCCTACTCGGCGCCCTACGAGGACATCACGCTCAAGGGGAAGTAAGTGAAGGCGAGGTGCGGGGGGAGGTAGAGCAGGAGCGCGAACGCGAGGATCAGCAGGGTCAGGTACGCCCACGGTGCCAGCGCGGTCTGCGGCCGACCGAGCCCGTGGACCCAGTTCACGTTCTCCCTGGGGCCGGTGAGCCAGTAGGTCACCGGCAGAACGACGAGGGCCAGCACGCTCTGGTAGAGCCACGCGCGCCGGTCGTAGCCGAGGCGGGCCACGAGCCACACGAGCCCGACCGGCAGCGGCACGTGGAAGAGCGAGAGCGCGCGGAGGTAGCGCGGTGTGCGCGCGTCGAACATGTAGGCGCTCATGCCGAACATCGTGTGCCCGGTGAGCAGGCGCCCGAAGAAGTCCAGGTTCCAGGCGAGCTCGGGCAGCAGCACCGCCAGCATCATCATGCTGGCGAGCAGCGGGCTCTCCAGCCAGACCGTCGCGCCGGTGGTCAGGAGCGCGATGTCGGAGAACCAGAGGAAGTTCTTCGGCCCGTACTGCGCCCAGTACACCGGCACCAGGACCAGGAGGAAGAGCGTGTAGCCGACCTTGATCCCGACGTGGATCTGGTCCCCCGCCACCTAGATGATCACCTTCTCCTCCACCACGAAGGTCTTGTTGCCGCCGATGAAGAGCGCCCCGTCGGCGTGGAGCGCGGCCATCTCGCGGGAGACCAGGGCGCGGTCCATGGACGCGCGGTCCTCGAACCAGAGCTCCGCGATGCCGTCCACCTCGACGGGCGTGGTCGGGATGTCGGGGCGCCGGTACTCCTCGATGATGTGCGACTGCACGTAGCGCCGCAGCCCGGGCACCGCGTGGGCGAGCGGGGCGTGCACGTCGAGCCAGTGGCGCGTGAACTGCTCGCGCGTCATCCCCGCCTTGCGGGTGAGCAGCGTGACGCGCTTGATCATGATGGCAAGACAGGCCCAAGACTTGGATTGATCCGCTTGTAGACGACCGGCGAGCCCGCGTCGAGGCGCATGTGATGGCGGACCCGGCGCGTCCACGGGTTCGCGTCGCGCACCCGGTTCCAGGCGTCGCCCTCGGGCACGTCCGGGCGCTCGAACTCGTAGACCGTGAGGTACTTGGGCTGGCCCTCGACCGCCATGAAGCGGCGGGCGCGGATCACCCCGGGCACCGTGAGGTAATCGGGGACGTAAACCCAGTTGTACCAGTCGTTCCACTCCTCCTCCATGTGGGCCGGAATGTCCATGCGCCCCATCTGCAGATAGGGCGACGGCCCCATCGTCAGCTCCACCGGGTTCGTGCGCGCCGGGAAGATCTGGCGGTAGCCGTTCAGCAGGTAGTTGCGCCCGACGTGGCCGCCCGAGGTCTGCTGCCGTCGCGCCGAGGGCCGGAAGCGCACCTCGTCCAGGAACGCGACGGTGCGCAGCACGCCCGCCTCCTCGAGCTCGTACATCGCGAGGTACTTCGGCCCTCCGCGCAGGGCCACGTAGCGCGACGCGGAGAGGAAGCCCGGGACCTTGAGGAGCCGGTCGAGATGCTCCTCGTCGTACCACCGGTTGAACTCGGCCTCGTGCTGCGCGTCCACGTCCGTCCACAGCATCAGCAGCCCGGTGCCGCGCGTCTTGGCCATGCTCGCTCCCTCGCTGGATGCGCTCTTGACTGCCCGGTCGGCGTCGCGCAGGATCGGCGGCGGTCGACCTGAACGCGCCGACGATACGGCAGGGCGAGGAGAGACGCAACCGCAGCGCAAGGAGGCACGACAATGGCACTGCTCGACGGCAAGGTGGCGGTGGTGACGGGTGGCGGCACGGGCATCGGGCGCGCGGTCTCGATCGGCCTGGCCGCCGCGGGGGCCGCGGTAGTGGTGAACGACTACGGCGTCAGCGTGGACGGGATGGACCCCTCCAGCGAGCCGGCCAACGCGGTGGTGGCCGAGATCCGCAAGGCGGGCGGCCGCGCGGTGGCGGCGGCGGACAGCGTGGCCACCATGGCGGGCGGCCGCGCGGTGGTGGACCTGGCGCTCAAGGAGTTCGGCGATCTCCACGTGCTGGTCTGCTGCGCGGGCATCCTGCGCGAGCGGATGATCTTCAACATGAGCGAGGAGGACTGGGACGCGGTCATCGCGGTGCATCTCAAGGGCCATTTCACGGTCATGCAGCCGGCCACCCGCCACATGCGCGAGCGCAAGGCGGGCAGCATCATCACCTTCACGTCCACCGCCGGCCTCGAGGGCAGCCCCGGCCAGCCCAACTACTCGGCGGCCAAGGAAGGCATCGTGGGGCTCACCCGCTCGACCGCGCTCGCGATGGCGAAATACGGCGTGCGCTGCAACGCGATCTCGCCCACCGCGGACACGCGCATGACCCAGCGGCTGCCCGGCGAGCGCCGCGGCGCCGCCACCGCCACCCCGCCCGAGGCCATCGCCCCGGTCGCGGTCTTCCTGGCGAGTGATCGAGCCCGCCACATCACCGGCCAGGTGATCGGGGTGCGCGGCAGCGAGGTGAGCGTGTTCTCTCACCCGGCGCCCATCCGCACCGCGAGCACCCCGGGCGACTGGACCGCGGAGCAGCTCGCCGAGACGTGGGACCGCACGCTCGGCCAGGACCGGCTGCGGCGACTCGACACGATGAAGATCGTGTGGCCGCCGGCCTGATCCGGGCCTCCGCGCCACGGTAGTGTCTCAGCTTGACCGGGATTGGGGTTTCTTAAACCTCGACGAATGTCTTGTGTCGGGCCCTTGTGCAGTCGTCTCTGTTCATGTCGCTGCTCGGGCCGAACGTCATGCCGACCATCATCGTGGTCGCAACCACCAGGCTCTCGCTGCGCGACCTCCTCGATCCTCGACTGAAAGGGGGCTGACACTCTGACGGTAATCGTCCACCTGGGACGAGCACCGAGCGACTCGAAAGAGGCAATACCGCCTTCTATCCCATGCTTTTAGCGCGCATGACACCGCTCCTCCCGTGGCACAGGCGATGCACGGTTTCGGAGCCATGGCTCTCCGTGCCTTCCTTGCCCTCGCCGCGCTCAGCTCGCTTCTCGTCACCGGCGCCGCAGCAGCCGGGGCCGGAGCGCCCACCACCACGCTGCAGGCCACGTTTGCCCAGGCCAACAAGATCATCGCCGACCCGACACTGGAGGATCGCCCGCTCGAGCGCCTCGTCGCGATCCGCGCTCTGTTCAGCAAGGTCTTCGACTTCCGTGGGGCGTCCGAGGACGTGCTCGGACCGGAGTGGAGGGCGCGCACACCGGTGGAGCAGCGGGAGTTCACGTCCATCTTCTCGGGCTTCGTCCAGCGCAGCTTCGTCTACTGGCTCGCGGCGGTGGCCGAGATCGACGCCAACGGGATCACCGTCTCCTACCTGAGCGAGTCGGTGGAGCGGGACCGCGCGGGCGTCCGCACCACCATCGTGGGCAAGGGCGGCCGGCAGATCCGCCTCGATCACTGGATGGTCTACCAGGGCCATCGCTGGCTGGTGCGGGACATCACGATCGACGGGATCAGCCTGGTCACGAACTACCGGGCCCAGTTCGATCGCGTGATCAAGACCTCCTCCTACCGCGACCTCGTGGTCCGGATGCAGGAGCGCGTGGGCGCCGAGATGCCGCGCCCCGCCTCGGGCGGTGAGTTCCTCGGCGAGGTGAAGCTATCGCCCTTCCTCTACGAGATGCGCTGAACCCGCCTCATCGCGCCGCGCCCTGTTGCCAGAGGCGCGAACGAAGCAGCAGCCCGGCCAGCACCAGCAACATGCACGCGGCGGGATAGACCACCGCGCCGCGCGGCCCGGTGAACGCGGCCAGATAGCCGATCAGCAGGGCGCCGACCGGCGCCCCACCCATCAGACCGAGCTGGAAGAGCGAGAGGATCCGCGCGCGGTGCGTCTCCGGCGCCGCCGCCTGCACCAGCGTCCGCGCCTGCGTCATGACCACACCCGCCCCCAGGCCCCAGACGAGACAGAGCGCCACGAACGCCGGGAACGGACCCGGCCACGCCATGGCCGCGAGCACGCCGGCCCCGAGGAAGAGGGCGAGCACGATCGCCCGCCCCGGGCGCCGCAGGGCTCCCAGCGCGGATCTGCACGAGCGTGGAGCCGATCGTGCCGCCCCAGAAGCCCAGGCTCACGAGCGAGAGCTGCGCCGAGCCCCCGCCGTACACGTCGCGCACGATCAGCGGCAGGATCACGAGGAACGCGCCCACGTAGAGCACACCCACCGCCAGGTTCGCGATCAGCACCGGGACCAGGATCGGCGAGCCGGCGGCGGCGCGCAGCCCGTCGCGCATGGCGCCGAGCCGGCTCCGGGCCGCGGCCCCGGCCATCGGGGGCGCGGCGGGCAGGCGCAGCGCCGCGATGCCGCCGAACGCCAGCACCGCCGCCTGCAGCAGCAGGAGCGCGGGCGCGCCGATCGCGCCGGCGCTGCCGCCCAGCCCGATTCCCACGAGCTGCGCCGCGAACTGCGTGGCGGTCATCACCGCCACCGCGCGCCCCAGCCCGCCCGCCGCCACGCGCGTGAGCATCGCGTCGCGCGCCGGCATGACGAACGCGCCCGCGGTGCCGACCGCGAGGGCGTAGACGATCAGGCCGCCGTAGGTCAGCCCGCCGCCCGCGATGGCCGCGCCCAGCAGCAGCGGCGGCACGGCCGCCACCAGATGCCCGCGCACCAGCAGCCGGCGGCAATCCGCGCGGTCGGCGACGGCGCCGCCGAGCAGCATCAGGAAGATCGACGGCGCCATGAGCGACATCTGGGCGATCCCGACCCGCGCCGCCGGCTCGTGGAGCACCACCGTGACCAGCCAGGGGAACACGATGGTCTGCATCCCGGAGCTCGCGAACCACGAGCCGGTCCCGGCCAGGTACCAGGAAAAGGCGCGGGCCGCGGGGGCCACCCGGCTCAGGCCAGCCGCGTGCGGATGTCGATCTCGGAGACGAGCGTCCGGTGCACCGGGCAGCGGTTGGCGATCTCGAGCAGCCGCCCGCGCTGCTCCGCGTCGAGCGGACCGGTCAGGGTGATCTCCCGCTCGATGCGATCGAGCATGCCTTCCTTCGTCTCGCACTCCGCGCAGTCCTGGGCGTGGATCTTCGCGTGCCACAGCCGCACCGTGACCCCCTCGAGCGGCCACTGCTTGCGCCGCGCGTACATGGAGATCGTCATCGACGTACACGCGCCGAGCGCGGCCAGCAGCAGCTCGTAGGGCGAGGCGCCCGTGTCCGTCCCGCCCGCCTCGACCGGCTCGTCCGCGACCAGCCGGTGCCGGCCCGCCTCGATCTCCTGCGCGAACCCGGTCGCGCCGCCTCTGACGATCACGGTGGCCATGCCAGCCTCTCAGTCGGCGGGCAAGCCGAGCCCGCGGTGCGCGATGATGTTTCGCAGGATATTGCTCGTGCCGCCCTGGATCGTGTACGCGGGCGCGTAGAGCACGGCGCGCGCGACGCGGCCCCCGAGCGCGGCGCGCGACGTCCCGGCCAGGCCCAGCGCGGACATCTGGAAGAGACCCGCGACGGTCTCCGCGATACGCTGCTCGAGCTCGGTCCCGAAGGACTTGGCCACCGCCGCCTCGACGTTGGGCACCCGCCCGTGATCGGTGAGCCACGCGATGCGGTAGACCATCAGGCGGGCGATCTCGAGATCCACGCGCAGCCCGGCCAGGCGGTCGCGCATCACCGGGTCGCGGAGGACCGCGCTCCCGCGCAGGGCCGCCAGCGCGTCCTCCAGCAGCGGCCAGTTGCTCAGCACGCGCTCGATGCCGCCGCGCTCGTAGTCGAGCTGCACCGCGATCTGGTACCAGCCGCGGTCCTTCTGCCCGATCAGCGCGGTCCGCGGGACCCGCACGTCCTCGAAGAAGACCTCGTTGAAGTGGTGCTCGCCGGTCATGTCCAGCAGCGGGCGCACCGTGATCCCCGGCGTCGCCATCGGCACGATGAACTCGCTGATCCCCCTGTGCTTGGGCCCGCTCGCGTCCGTGCGCGCCACCAGGTAGCAGTAGTCGGCCTGGTGGGCGAAGCTCGTCCAGATCTTCTGGCCCCGGATGACGAAGCCGTCGCCGTCCTCGATCGCCTGCGTGGTGACCGCCGCCGCGTCGGAGCCGGCATCCGGCTCGCTCAGGCCGACGCAGAAGACGATGGCGCCGGACGTGATGCGGGGCAGGATCTCGCGCCGCTGCTCCTCGGTGCCGAACCGCAGGATGGACGGGCCCACCTGGCGATCGCCGAGCCAGTGCGCCGCGACCGGGGCGCCCGCGCGCAGCAGCTCCTCGGTGAGAATCAGGCGCTCGAGAACCGAACGCGCCTGGCCCCCGTACTCCCGGGGCCAGGTCAGGCCGACCCAGCCGCGCTTGCCGAGCTTCTCCGAGAAGGCCCGCGAGAATCCGACGACCCAGCCGTCCTCGCGGACGCGGCGGGGCTCGGCGGCCAGCTCCGAGCGCAGAAATCCCCGGATCTCCTCGCGAAAGGCCTCCTGCGCCGGGGTCAGCTTGAAGTCCACGCCCACCGAACAGTACAGGCTCGCGGGGCGGTGGTCAAAAAAAGGCGGCGGGAGCGCACGGATTTGATATCAAGGAGTGGCATGTCCGCCGCGCTCGCCAGGCCGCCGTCCGCCGAGCCGAAGGCCGCCCCCTCCGCCGCCGAGATGGGCGCCCGCCAGCGGGAGATCTCCGTCTCCGAGTTCTTCACCAAGAATCGCCATCTGCTCGGCTTCGACAATCCGCGGAAGGCCCTCCTCACCTGTGTCAAGGAAGCGGTGGACAACGCGCTCGACGCGGCCGAGGAGGCCGGCATCCTGCCCGAAGTCGTCGTCACGCTGGAGGTCGCGTCGAGCGGCGACGAGGCGCCGGTGGCGGCGAGCCAGGCGACCCGCTTCCGCGTCACCGTCATCGACAACGGGCCCGGCATCGTGCGCCAGCAGATCCCGCCGATCTTCGCCAAGCTGCTGTACGGCTCGAAGTTCCACCGGCTGCGCATGAGCCGCGGCCAGCAGGGCATCGGCATCTCCGCGGCCGGCATGTACGCGCAGCTCACGACCGGCAAGCCGGTGCAGATCACCTCGAGCACGGGCGCCGCGGGCCGCGACGCACTACTTCGAGGTCCAGATCGACACCAAGAAGAACGAGCCCCGGATCTTCGAGAGCAAGAAGATCGACTGGCATCACCCGCGCGGCACGCAGGTGACGCTCGAGATCGAGGGGCGCTACCAGAAGGGCCGCGCCTCGGTGGACGAGTTCCTCGAGCAGGTCGCCATCGCCAATCCGCACGTGACGCTCGTCTACCACACGCCGGAGGGCGAGACCCGGCAGTACCCGCGGACGATCCAGGAGCTGCCGCCCCAGCCCCGCGAGATCAAGCCGCATCCCTACGGCATCGAGTTCGGCGTGCTCCTGCGCATGCTCCACGACACCCGGAGCCACTCGGTCTCGGGATTCCTCGCGGGCGACTTCAGCCGGGTCTCCCCCGCCGTCGCGGTGGAGATCTGCAAGACGGCCAAGCTCTCGCCCAACGCGCGCCCGCGCAACGTGCACGGCGACGCCGCCGAGGCGCTCTACAAGGCGATCCAGGCGACCAAGATCATGGCGCCGCCCTCGAACTGCATCTCGCCCATCGGCGAGAAGGCGATCCTCCACGGCCTCTACAAGCAGATCAAGGGCGAGTTCTACACCGCGGTGACCCGGCCGGCCGCGGTGTACCGCGGCAACCCGTTCGTCATCGAGGCGGGACTGGCCTTCGGGAAGGCGCCGGACCAGGCCGCGACCGGCACCGCGGAGGCGCCCGCGGTCCCGCTCGCGGAAGGCGAGGACCGCGAGGACGACAACGAGCTGGCCCGCGTCATCCGCTACGCCAACCGCGTCCCGCTGCTCTACCAGCAGTCGGCCTGCGCGACCTTCAAGGCCGCGCTCGAGACCGCCTGGCGCAACTACGGCGTGGCCCAGTCCCGCGGCGCGCTCCCCGCCGGCCCCATGGTGATCTTCGTCCACATGGGCTCGGTCTGGGTCCCGTTCACCAGCGAGTCCAAGGAAGCGATCGCCGACTACGACGAGATCCGGAAGGAGATCAAGCTCGCGCTGCAGGAATGCGGGCGCCGGCTCGGCATGTTCCTGCGGCGGCGCGAGCGCGCCAAGAGCGAGTTCCGCCGGCGCAACATCTTCGAGCTCTACATCGAGGAGGTCGTCGAGGCCTGCGGCCGGCTGAAGGGCGGCAAGCTGGGCAAGGAGAAGCTCAAGGCGCAGCTCCAGAAGATCGCGCTCAAGCGGACCGGCGGCACGCGCACCGACGCGATCCTGGGCCACGAGGGCGGACCGGAAGGCCTCCCCCACTCGATCATCGTCACCGCCGACGGGCCCGAGGGGGACGCGCCGGAGCTGCCCGTCGCCGAGCCGACCGAGGTCGCGCCGGCGGCGGAGGCGCCGCGGCCGGGGAAGGCCAAGCCCGCGCCCGCGCGAGGGAAGGCCAAGGGCAAGACCAAGCCGGCCCGTCCGGCCAAAGCGATCCGTTCGGCCAAGCCGCCCGCCCGCCCAAGGCGCATCGGCCGCCCAAGCCGACCCGCGCGACCAAGCCGGCCAAAGCGGCGACGCCCAAGCCGCAGACGCCGACGCGTAGGAAGAGGTAGACCGAGCCATGGCGCGAGCAAAGGCGAAGAAGGCCCCGGTCGCCGGGGCCGTCGAGAAGAAGCTCATCAGCGTGGCCGACGCGGTGATCACCGCCGCCGACCGCAGCAAGGACCCGACGCTGTTCATCCCGGTGCGCAGCCTCGCCAACGTCAACTTCAACGAGAAGCGCGGCATCATCGAGATGGGCAAGCGCAAGCAGGAGCGCACGTTCTTCAACGTGAGCATGGCGAAGAAGTTCATGCAGACGGTGCTGGTGGCCGACGCTCTCTCCGAGCTGCAGCGGGCCGACCTCACCACGTCGCTGCGGGAGATCTACTACCGCACCAAGCACACGATGAAGGACTCGAACGAGAACACGTTCGACAACCAGAACGAGTCCGACCCGCTGATCGAGGATCTCGAGGTGTCGCTGGCCGCGCTGCGCGAGGAGCTCCACGTGCGCGCCGAGAACGCGGGCAGCATCGTGGGGCCGGTCGTCTTCGGCGACGACGGCGACCGGGTGGACTGCGCGCGCCTCGGCAAGGGCGGCTACTCGGTCCCGTCCATCGTCGAGCCCGACTTCATCGAGATCCGCCGCTGCACCGCCGACTTCGTCCTGCTCGTCGAGAAGGGCACCCAGTGGAACCGCCTCTCGGAGGACAAGTTCTGGCGCCGCTACAACTGCGTGCTCCTCACCGGCAACGGCCAGCCGCCCCGCGGCGTCCGGCGCCTCGCGCGCCGGCTGCACGAGGAGTACAAGATCCCGGTCTACGTCCTCGTCGACAACGACCCGTGGGGCTACTACATCTACTCGGTGGTCAAGCAGGGCTCGATCAACCTCGCGTTCGAGAGCGAGCGGATGGCCATTCCCAAGGCCAAGTTCATCGGCCTCTCCAGCGCCGACCCCGACCGCTACGGCCTCCCTCGCAACGTGGGCATCAAGCTCAACGACAAGGACATCAGCCGCGCCAAGGAGCTGCTCAAGTACCGGTGGCTCCAGAAGAAGCCCTGGCAGGAAGAGATCAAGCGGATGCTCGCGAGCGGGCTCAAGTACGAGCTCGACGCGCTCGCCAACAAGGACTTCCGCTACCTCACCAAGACCTACCTGCCCCGCAAGCTCAAGGAAGAGGACTGGCTGGACTAGACGAGTCTTCACAAGGGAGGCCCGCGATGACCCTCACACCGCTCGAGTCGATTGCCCGCGCGCTCGTCCCTTCCGGCAGGGGTATCCTCGCCGCCGACGAGAGCCATCCCAGTATCGAGAAGCGCTTCGCCGCGATCGGCGTCGAGAACACCGCGGAGAACCGCCGCGTCTACCGGCAGATGCTCTTCACCACGCCGGAGGCGGGCGCGTTCATCAGCGGCGTCATCTTGTTCGACGAGACCCTCCGGCAGAAGGCCGACGATGGCATGCCGCTCGGGAACCTCCTCGCCACGCGGGGGATGATTCCGGGGATCAAGGTCGACAAGGGGACGAAGGCCCTGGCCGGCAGCCCCGGCGAGCTGATCACCGAGGGCCTGGACGGCCTCCGCGACCGCCTGGCGGAGTACCGCGGTCTCGGCGCCCGCTTCGCCAAGTGGCGAGCCGTCATCACGATCGGACCCGGTCTCCCGACCCCGTACTGCATCGACACCAACGCCCACGCGCTGGCGCGCTACGCCGCCCTCTGCCAGGAGGCGGAACTCGTCCCGATCGTCGAGCCCGAGGTACTGATGGACGGCGACCACTCCATCGAGCGGTGCGCCGAGGTCACCGAGGCCACGCTCCACACCGTCTTCGCCACGCTCCACCGCCAGCAGGTCTCGCTGGAGGGGATGCTGCTCAAGCCGAACATGGTCCTCTCCGGCAAGAGCTGCCCCCGACAAGCCGGCGTCCAGGAGGTGGCCGCGGCGACTGTTCGCACCCTCCGGCGCACCGTGCCGGCGGCGGTGCCCGGCATCGTGTTCCTCTCCGGCGGCCAGAGCGATGAGCTGGCAACGGCGCACCTGAACGCGATGAACGCCATGGCGGAGACGCACCCCTGGCAACTCTCGTTCTCGTACGGCCGCGCGCTGCAGGCGGCGGCCCAGAAGGCCTGGAAGGGAGACCCGGGCCGCATGGCGGCCGGCCAGAAAGCCTTCCACCACCGCGCCCGACTCAACGGGCTCGCCCGTTCCGGCCGGTATGCGCCCGAGATGGAACAGATCGTCGCGTAGGCCGACCATGAAGACGCTGGCCATCCTGGTTGGCGGCGGCCCGGCGCCGGGCATCAACGCGGTCATCGCGGCGGCGACCATCGAGGCCCGGAACCGAGGGCTCCGGGTGCTCGGCTCCGAGGACGGCTTCAAGTGGCTCATGGAGGGGGATCTCTCCCGCGTGCGCGAGCTGGACATCGCCGGGATCTCCCAGATCCACTTCGAGGGCGGCTCCATCCTGCGCACCGCCCGCGCCAATCCCACCCGGTCTCCCGAGGCCCTCCAGCACGTCGTCGAATCGCTGCGCCGGCTCGACGTCTCCTATCTCCTCACGATCGGAGGTGACGACACTGCCTTTGGCACGGCCCAGGTCGCGCGGGCCATCGGCGGCCGGGTGGCGGTGGTCCACGTCCCCAAGACCATCGACAACGACCTGCCCCTCCCCCCGGAGATCCCGACCTTCGGCTTCACCACGGCGGTGGACCTGGGCATGGAGCTCGTCCGGAATCTGATGAAGGACGCCGCCACGACCGGCAAGTGGTTCTTCGTGACGGTGATGGGGCGCCATGCCGGGCATCTAGCCCTCGGCGTCGGCGGGGCCGCCGGCGCCACCCTCACCGTGGTCGCCGAGGAATTCCCGGAGCGCCACATTCCGATCCAGCAGCTGGTCGACATCCTGGAGGGCGCCATCGTCAAGCGGCTGGTCCACGGCCGGGACCACGGAGTGGCCCTCCTGGCCGAGGGGCTCCTCGAGAAGCTCGACCCTCGGACGCTGGGGGCGGTGGAGCGCGACGCCTACGGGAACGTGCGGCTGGAGGAGCTGGAGCTGGCGCGGCTGCTCAAGACGCGGGTGGTGGCGAGCCTGGCGGCGCGGGGGATCCGGACCGGCATCGTGGCCAAGGATCTCGGCTACGAGCTGCGCTGCGCCCCGCCGGGCGGGTTCGACATCCAGTACTGCCGGAGCCTCGGCTACTGGGCCACGCGCTTCCTGCTCGACGGCGGCACCGAAGCGCTGGCGACGATCCAGGGCGGCAAACTGGTTTCGATCCCGTTCGGGGATCTCCTCGACTCGACGACGGGGAAGATCCGCGTTCGCTACGCGGACATCCACTCGGAGGCGTACCGGACGCTCCTTGCCTACATGATCCGCCTCAAGCCTGAGGACTTCGAGCGGCCCGAGCACCGGGAGGCGCTCGCTCGGGCCGCCAAGCTGAGCGAGCCCGACTTCGTCCGCCGTTTCGGGTATGTCGTCGGCTACGGCTGAGGAGAATGGCCGGACGAAGAAGCAACAGCGCTGAGTGGAGACGTGGCGCCCACGCGAGGACGCCGAGCGCTGGGTGACCGAGACCGTGCGGGCGCTGGGGAGCCTCGACATCCTGATCAACAGTGCGGGGGTGACCAGCCGGGGCGCGCCGACGGGGTGGGACTGGGAGCGCGTCTGGGACTGGGTCATGGCCGTGAAAAGGGCTCCCGCTGGAGAACAAGCCCGCGGTGAACCGGCTCGATGAGCCAAGTGGTAGCAAAAAAAGAATCGGAGGTTTCCCGACACGCTGGAAACCTCCGATTCGATTGGTGGGCCGTCAAGGACTCGAATGTAGCAGCCTGAGTGAGATAGAGCGCGACGGGTAAGTAGCACCGGGAGTAGCACCGGCGGACCCCCCGGCCCCACCCGGGATTCGATTCGGAATCCAGAACCACTAGGAGCGGCGACTACAGGCTCGCGAGTGCTCGCGTTTGACTCGGAGACCGGAGGCCCCCCGCCGATAGTCAATGAGGCATTTGTGCCATGACAGGACCGACCCGGAGATCGCGGGATTTTCAGGGCTGCTGGCAGCATAGGGAGCCTCGTAAGCTTGCAGAGTTACGAGGCTCCTTTTCTTCTCCCAGTCCACTGGAAAGGGGCGAGAAGGGGCCTCTCGGGGCTGGGCTTGGTAACAGCGGAGCAGGGCGATCGGCGTCACCTCGCGCGCGAGCCGACCGCATTCTGCGGCACGATCTGAGGCTTGACGACGAAAAGCTGCGGGTCCGCTGGGTCGATCTCGATCCGCACCCAGTGGCTGTCGGGCCAGCCGAAGGTTTCAATGCGCGTGAAGTTCTCGAACACGCGGCTGGTTTGCCTGCTGTAGAGCGGCTTGTCGATGCGGAACAGGTGCGTGTCGCCGTGCACGTACGCCACCGGCTTGTCGAAGCTCTCGAGCTCCTCGGCGAGCACCATGACATAGTCCTCATAGGCTGTGTTCGGGCTAGGGAGCGGCTTGCCGCGCGCGATGAACGGGATGAAATAGCGGGTCTTCGCCGCCGGCGGCCAGAAATTCTCGAAGCCGGGGTTCGCCTGGGTCAGGATCACCAGCCCGCGGCTCCCCTCCGCCTTGGCCGCCGCGAACGCCTGCCTCATCCAGGCGAGATTGGCGGCCTTGCGCTCGCGGTGCTCGGCATCCATCTGCGGGGTGCGGCCGAAGTTGTCGTTGCTGCCGACGATGTGCAGGGTCACGAAGGTGACGCCGCCAGTCGACCAGCGCAAGTTTTCCCGGAACTTCGCGAATGTCGGATCGGCCGACTGGTTGCGCACCGCCATCGGCCGCTGTCCCAGGCTCCTGCCCTCCGGAAAGAACATCGAGCGCACCTTGGCGAGCAGCTCGAGCGGGTCAACCTCGCGCGCCTTGAGCGGCCAGCAATCGGTCCAGTCGTTGTCGCCGGGGGTGAGGATGAACGCATGGCGCACCGTCTGAAACGAGTCGCGTATCGCCGCATAGCTCTCGTCGACGCACGGCATCGAGGCAAGGGACGGGTTCTGGTTGTAGGGCCGCGCGTCGAACTGGAAGTCGCCGATATGCGCTACGAACGCGAGATCGGCGGCATTCATGGCGGTGATCACGCGCGCGTACTCGGCCTCCTGCACCTTCGTGTACGGCATGTCGCCGAGGACGCCGAAGGCGAAGGCGCCGCGCCCCTCGAGCGAGGCGCAGCCGGCCGTGAGGCCGAGGAGCGCGGCGGCCGCGCTGTGCCAAAGGATCTGTCGCTTGAAGATCACGTGTATCATGGCTACCTTCCCGAGGGGATGGGCAGCATGAACGACCGCCGGAGGCGGTCGCCCCGTCCGTCCGCCTCGTCAACGTGACCTGAGGTGCCAGACGCGGACGCTGGCCGCCCCAGGAGCCGTAGGCACAGCGCACACAAAGTCCTCCGCGAGCCGAGAGCGCCGGGCCGGTTCAGCGACACCCTAGCCAGGCGCAGCGCAGGTGTCAAGCGTCCAGGTTGTCAAGCGCGGCGGCATCGACATGAAGCTCGGCGTGGTGTTTCCCTAGACGGAGATCGGCTCGGACCCCGCGGTGATCCGCGACTACGCTCAGGCGGCCGAGGGTGCCGGCTACGATCACCTCCTCGCCTTCGATCAGACAATAGAGAATCGGAGAATGAGAATAGTCAACCCTAGCACCCTCCGGCTGCGATCGCCGTGTCCCTAGGCCCTGTCCCCGCGACATAACCGGCGCGTCCCAGGGCGTCGTCACCATCGTCCGTGGCGCGGTGCCGCTCGCGCTGTTCGGCGTGAAGGGGTACGGCGCCGTGCTCGGCGCCATCGCCACCGCGGTTCTCGTCGTCAATGCCGCCTCGCCGACGGCCTTCGCGTGGATCGTGGACCGCTGGAGCTGGGGGACGACGCGCGTCTTGCTCCTGGTGGGCTGTTCCGCCGCGTGGCTCGCCATGGAGCTGATGTCGCGCTGGTACGAAGGCCAGCGTGCAGCCGTCGCCGGGGGCGCGCCCGACCGCGCGGCCCGGTTGCCGGGCGCTCCGCGCGAACGCCCTCGCGGCGGGTAGGCTACCCCATCGCGCGCGGCGTCACCGCGGCGCGAGCAGGGCGATCATCCGCTCGGCCTGCCGGGCGAGCGAGTCCGTCGTCACCGCCTGGGGACCCAGGGTGATCCACTCCACGCCCGCGCGGGCGAATCGCTCGATCCCCTCGCGAATCCGCGCGGGGGGGCCGAGGAGGAGGACCTCGTCGAGCAGCGCGTCGTCGAGCGCCGCCATCGCGGTGGCCAGATCGCCGGCGCCGTACGCGGTGGCCACGCGCTCCATCTGGGCCGCGTAGCCGCTCGCCGCGAAGGTGCTCGCGTAGTGCGGCCACCGCGCGTAGTGCACGAGGAACTCGCGCGCGGCCCGCCGGGCGGTGGCGAGGTCGTCGTGGATGAAGGTCGGGATGAGCAGGCTCACCGGCAGGCGGTCCGCATCGCGCCCGGCCTCGCGGGCGGCCCCGCGAAAGCGCTCGACGGCCCGTCGGTAGCGGGCGGGCGTGTTGATGTACAGCATGAGGCCGTCGGCGTGGATGCCGGCCGCCGCGCACGTCTCGAGCGCCATCCCCGCCCAGTGGATTGGAATGGCGTGGCTCGCCGGCCGGGGATGGCGCAGGCCGGCCACCCCCTCGCCCCTGAAGACAGCGCGCAGGGTGGCCGTCGTCGCCTGGAGCACGTCGCGTGGATCCCGCCAGGCGAAGCCGGCCTGGGTGACCATGGTCCGGTTGTTCGGCCCGAGCCCGAGGACCAGCCGCTCGGGCGCGATCTCGTCGATGGCCACCGCGGCCGCCGCGAGCATCACCGGATGGCGGAGGTACACGTTCGCGATGTTGGTCCCGATCAGCAGCCGCGAGGTCCGGGCCGCGATCATGGCCGCGGTGGTGACGCCGTCGTTGCTGAGCACGCTCTCGACCATGAACAGGTTGTGAAAGCCGGCCTCCTCGGTCCGTCGGGCCAGGTCGACGGCCTCGCGATACCCGAGGCCAAACCCCCACAGGGTGATTCCGAGACGCATCCCTCACCTCCTCATCGCGTGACCGCGCCGACCAATCCCCCGGGCTTCCCGGCGCGACCCCTCGACGCTACTCGACCACGCCGTAGGCGGCCGTTGGCACTGCCCATATACCAGAGCCGCCCCTGGGCGTCGATGGCCATCTTCCGGATCTTGAGGCCGCGCGAGGGGAGCAGGACAACCTTGAGATCTCCGGTGGAGGGATCGAGGCGCACCACCGTGTCCGTCTCGATCTCGTTCGCCCACACGATGCCCGAGCCATCCACGTTGACCGCGTACGGGCCGCCCTTCTCGCCCGCCGGCAGCGCGTAGCGCTTGATCACCCGGCCGGCGGCCGGATCGACCTGAGCGAGCTTGGCCTCGGTGAGGGCGGCCGGGCTGGAGGACTTCCGGTTTCACGACCTCCGCCACACCTTCGCCTCGTGGGCTATTCAGCGGGGCGCAACCCTGCCCGAGCTGAAAGACCTCCTCGGCCACAGCTCCCTGGCGATGGTAATGCGCTATGCCCACCTATCGCCAGAGCACCTGCGTTCCGCCGTCGCTCGCCTCGATACCGTACTGACCCCGCAGAAAATCACGCAAGCGATCACACATGAGCCAGCTGTAGAGACGACGAAGGGGTCCCGGTAACCCGGAACCCCTTGTCTTGTTTGGTGGGCCGTCAAGGACTCGAACCTTGGACCCGCTGATTAAGAGTCAGCTGCTCTACCAACTGAGCTAACGGCCCGCGTCTTAGCGGGTGCTACGACATCAGCACTTCTATATCAGAAATGGTGCGCCCAAGAGGATTCGAACCTCTGACCTTTAGCTCCGGAGGCTAACGCTCTATCCAGCTGAGCTATGGGCGCCCGAGCCCGGCCGACTTCAGGAGTGGGGTGACCGAAGGGAATCGAACCCTCAACCCCTGGAGCCACAGTCCAGTGCTCTAACCAATTGAGCTACGGTCACCGTCTCAGGACGACAGCCAAGTTGTGACTGTACCGTATGTTTCGGGACTGGTCAACGGCCGCTCAGGCGCCGGACGGCGACGCCTCGAGCGCCGCGCGCATCGCGCGGAGCCCCGCCTCGACGCCGCGGAGCGGGGTGCGAAGCTCAGCCTGGGCCTTCCCGATCCGCAGGCCGCCGTTGAGCGGGCGCGCGGCCTTCTGCCCGAGCTGGGCGGTGGTCGCCGGCGTGAGATTGGAGGGGTCCAGGTCGAAGACGCGGCAGACCAGGAGGGCGTAGGCCATGCGGTCCAGCACGTCGGCGCCGGCCAGGTGCCAGGTGCCGCGGAGCTCCCGCTCGCAACACTCCACGGTGGCGGCGGCCACGTCGGGGTTGTAGCTGGGGCTCGCGCGCTGGTCCACCGCCGGCCGGAACCCTTTGCCGCCGCGGCAGGCGCGGATCAGCTGGTAGGCGGAGTTCTTCTCCTGGCGCTCCGGGCCGTAGACCACGCTGGTGCGCACCACCAGCGCGCGCTCGAGCGCGCCCAGCACCGCCTGCTCGCCTTCCCACTTGCTCTGACCGTAGACGCCGAGCGGGCGCGGGCGGGCGTCCTCGGCATAGGGCCCGTCCACGCCGTCGAAGACGTAGTCGGAGGAGTAGTAGACGAAGCCGGCGCCGGCGCGCGCGGCCGCCTGCGCGGCGGCGAGCGGCCCGTGCAGGTTCGCGGCGAAGGCCTCGTCCGGGTGCTCCTCGCAGTAGTCCACGTGGCTCAGCGCGGCGGGACACAGCACCCAGTCGGGACGCGTCTCGCCGACGAGGCGCTCGGTCGCGGCGGGATCGGTGAAGTCGAGCGGGACGAGGCCGGGGAAGGCCTCGTGAGCCCACGTGCCCACGGCCTCGTGGCCACGCGCGCGCAGCACGCGAAGCAGGGCCGCGCCCACCTGTCCGGAAGCTCCGATCACGAGCGCGCGCATGAGCCTGCACCTTACCGGAGGGTCCGGCACTGGGCAACCCACCAACCATCAAGAAGCCTTGCCGCGCCGACGGCGCGAGGCTACGATCCCGCGGGGAGGACTCATCCGACATGGCCACCGACCGCCCGCTCGTGCTGCTCTGGATTCCCGATGCCGCGCCGTACCGCCAGGGGCTCGCGCGGGCGGGGCTCGATCAGCGCGTGGATGTCGTCGCCGTGCCGCTCGGCGAGACGCCGAAGCCCGAGCTGCTCGCGCGCTGCGAGGCCATGCTCGCCTTCCGGGCGGGCGCGGGCGTGCTCGCACAGATGCCGCGGCTGCGGTGGCTGCAGGCGCTGACCGCCGGGGTGGAAGGCTGGCTCGCGCTGCCCGACCTGCCGGAGCGCCTCACGCTCACGTGCGCGCGCGGGACTCATCGGGTGCAGATGCCGGAGAACATCCTGGGCGCGCTCTTCCACCTCACCAAGCCCTACGCGGGCATCGCGCAGGATCAGACGGCGCGGCACTGGCGGCGGCGTGTCTCGACCACGCTGGCCGGCGCCACGCTCGGCATCCTGGGCCTGGGCGTGATCGGCCAGGAGCTGGCGCGCAAGGCCGAGGCCCTCGAGATGCGCGTGATCGGCACGCGGCGGCGCCCGGCCCCGATGGCCCACGTGGAGCGCGTGTACGGGCCCGCCGACACCGACGCCGTGCTGGCCGCGTCCGACTTCGTGCTGCTGCTGCTGCCGGTGACGCCGGACACCCGCGGCTTCATGAACGCGGCCCGCCTCAAGCGCATGAAGCCCGGCGCGTACCTGCTCAACTTCGGGCGGGGCGAGCTGATCGTGGACGCGGACCTGATCGAGGCGGTCACCGCGAAGACGATCGCGGGCGCGGTGCTCGACGTCTTCACCACCGAGCCCCTGCCCGCCGAGCATCCGTTCTGGGGCACCGAGGGCATCATGGTGCTGCCGCACATCGGCGGGCTCCACCCCGGACGCGATCACATCGTGGCCGAGCTCTTCTCCGACAACCTGCAGCGCTTCCTCGCGGGCCAGCCCCTGCGGGAAACCGTGGACCGCGCGCGCGGCTACTAGCGCGACGATGAGCCGATCGCTCGGCTCCGCGCTGCCGCCGGAGCTGGTCACGCGCTTCTCCCAGACGGACCTGCCCTCGCGGCTCGGGCGCGGCCTGCCGTTCCTCACCCTCGCCGCCGACGGCACGCTGCACCCGATGCTGTGCAGCTACCTCGAGTGGCTGGCGGTGGACGCCCGGACGCTTCGCCTGGCCATCGCCGCGCGGAGCCGCAGCGCGCGGAATCTGGAGGAGCGCGGCGTCGGCACGCTGCTGCTGGTCGAGCCCGGCGCTCACGATCTATATCAAGTGCCGGGCGATCGGGCGCGCCGCGTCGCTTCGGGGAGCTCGCGCGCTTCAGCCTGGTGGTCGAGGACGTGCTGGAGGACGCGCCCACCGCGGAGGAAGGCGACGTGCGGATCACGGGCGGGATCACGTATGCGCCCACGCCGTCGCTCGAGGAGGCGTGGGTGAAGGCCGTGTTGGCCGCGCTGCGAGAAGGCTAGCCCGCCCCCTCACCCTGCCCTCTCCCCCTTCGGGGGCGAGAGGTCGAAGACTAGACCGAGAGCAGGTCGGTGCCGATGACGAGGGGGCCCGCGTAGTGGCGGCGGGCCGCGGCCTCGAGCTCGGCCGGCTCGGAGCCGGGCATGAGATGGGTCACCGCGAGCTTCTTGGCCCGCGCGCCCGCGGCCACACGCCCGAGATCGTCCGGCTGCGTGTGGTAGGAGGCCAGGTCGCGGATCTTGTCTTCCAGGCGTGGGCCAGCCGCAGTCTGGATACCACGAGGTCTTGGCCATCTCGCAGCACTCGTGGATGAGGCAGTCCACGTCCCGGCTCCAGCGCATCAGGTTGTCGCAGGGGCGCGTGTCGCCCGAGATGACCACGCTGCGGCCGCCGCCGTCGAAGCGATAGCCGAAGGCGGGCTTCACCGGATCGTGCTCGACCAGGAAGGCGCTCACGGTCACCCCGCCCGCCTGCATGATCTGCCCTTCCTCGATCTCGGTCACCGTCACCGCGGGTGGCTTGCGCTCCACCATGTGATGGCGCCGCACCTCGATGTCCCAGTCCATGTAGTCCAGCAGCTTGTCCAGCTGGCGCTTCGTGCCCGCCGGGCCCCAGATCTCGAGCGGGGCGTTCTGCCCCACGATCCAGCGCGTGATCAGCAGGTGGCCCAGGTCGATCACGTGGTCGGAGTGGTGATGGGTGATGAACACGCGCGGCCAGTCGTAGGGTCGCACGCCCGCCTGCACGAGCTGGACGCCCACGCCGGAGCCCGCGTCCACCAGGAAGCGCTCCGCGCCCAGCGACAGCAGCGTGGACGGGCCACGCCGCCTGGGATTGGGCGGGGGCGAGCCGGTGCCGAGGAGAACGGCGTCCACGGTCAGGGCCCCGTCGGCGGCGCGGCGCCGATCTCGAACTGCGGCAGCACCGACTCGATCTGTCGCCCGCCGGAGACGAAGAAGCGCGCGACCTGCTCCTGCGCGGCCCGTCCGATGGCGTAGACCTCGGGGAACGCGGTCCAGACGAGGAACCCGTGCGGATTCTTGAAGCGCTCCGAGACGCCCGCCGGGTCGTGCCGGTAGAGCGAGGACACCGGCTGCAGCACGCCCGCGCGCAGGAGCGCCGCGGTCGTCGGATTGGGCACCGTGCGATCGCCCACCGCCCACTGGTAGAGCACCGCCTTCACGCTGCCGCCCGGCAGCGGCGCCTGCTTCAGATACGGCGCGAACGCGACCGGATTCGCGGGCTGGCCGAGCCACTCCGCGCGGTCGAAGTAGGCCTGGATGTCGAGCGCGCCCGCGGCCGGCTCGCGCACCGGCGCCTCGCCCGGAAGCGGGATCGCCTCGGCGAAGTCCTGCTCGCCGTTCATCAGCGGGGGCTGCCGGCGCTTGAGCTGGTCCGCCACGAGCCCGCGGAAGACCGGAGACTGGCGCGCGATCTCCACGATGGGCCCGCCCGCCACGTTGAGCACGCCCACGCGCACCAGCGGGTCCACCGCCATCAGGAGCGTCCCGTAGATGCCGCCGAAGGACTGCCCGAAGTAGACGATGCGCTCGCGGTCCAGATCCACGTGGCCGTCGCCGTCCACGTCCACGCCGCGGCGGATGGCGCGGACGAGCTGCATCAGGTCCGCGGTGGTCTGGCGCAGGCCGTCGCGGCTGCTGATCAGCGCGAGCGGCGTGCCCGCGCGGGTCCCGACGCCCTCCGTCGTGCCGATCCGGCCGTCGCCGTCCAGATCCACGCCGCGCCCGCCCGCGGGCAGCGTGACCGGATCCTGGCCGGTGCGGAGCACGGTGAGCGTGCCCTCGGGCCCGCCGCCGTGGCCCACCACGTTGATGGCCGCGGTGGCGTAACCGAAGCGCGCCATGGTGCCGGCCACCGTCATCGGGACGAATTGGCGATCATTGCCGAAGCCGTGGCCGAAGATCGCCACCGGCCAGCCGCCGGTGGGCGTGGTGCCGCTCGGCAGATAGATCGTGACGTCCACGTCCTCGCGGCCCTGGACCACGGGCGCCTCGTCCCGGGTCGCGGTCGCGGGGATGACGCGGTCCGCGGTGAGGAACGACCTGGCGCTGAACCGCCCGAACGCGATCGTGCGGATGTCGGTGGGCGGGACCAGCACCAGCGGCAGCTTGACCGGCTCATCCAGGCGCGCGGCCGGATCGGTGGCCACGTGCCGGCGCAGCTCGAGGCCGTCCAGCTCCACCCGCGCGTAGGCCGACCGGGCACCGCCCGGGCCCAGGGCGAAGCGCAGCTCGGGCGCGGGGGCGGCGTCGAGCACCGCGCGCATCTGCTCGAGCCCTGTCGTCACGCTCTGGGTCGTGAAGACGGTGACGGCGGCGACCTCGCGTTTCGCGATGCCGAGCGTCTTCAGCCGCTGGAAGACGACGCCCTGGGCCGAGATCCCGTAGGCGGCCTCGGCCACGATCGGCGCGTTCAGCACCGGCGCGAGCGGCTGCCCGCCATCGTCCAGGACCCGCGTGGTGAGGACCAGCGCGTAGCGGCGCGCCTGGAGCAGGGCGCGCTCGGGGCGGGCGTAGAGCGTGTGGCTCGCCCCGTCCCAGACGAGCTGGCCGAGCCCGATCGGCGAGGCCAGCGGCTCGGGCGCGAGGGGGAGGATGAAGGCGCTGGCCTTCGTGACGCTGTCGAGCGCGACGGGGCCGGAGAAGCGGATCGCCACGCGCGGGTTGACGCTCCACCCGTCCAGCTCGTTGACGAGGCGGATCTCGTCGCAGCCCGCGGCGTCGACGCCGCAATCGGGCAGCGCGAGCGCCACGCGGCGCCCGGTGGACTGCCGCGGATCGGGCACGGTCTGCCGGTCCGACGGGAAGAGCGCCTGCACCTCGGCGGCGGCCGCCGGGGTGGCGTGGAGCCCGCCGGCCGCGCTCGCGAGTGAGAGCCCGAGCGCGAGGCTGCCGGCGAGACGTCCGACGCGGCCCACCGTCCTCAGCGAGGAGGCTGGGGCGACGGCTGGCGCGGACCGGGCGCGGGCACGACGCGGCGCGGGACGCGCGGCGCGGCCTGGTAGGCCCCCACTGTCACCGCGACCTGCTGCTCCTTGCCCTCGCGCATGAGCGAGATCTTGACGCTCTGGCCCACCGGCGTGCTCGAGATGATCCGCTGGAGATCGCGCGGCCCTTCGACCGCCGTCCCGTCCACGGACACGACGACGTCATTGGCCCGGATCCCACCCTGGTCGGCCGGCTGGCCGGCCACCACCTGGCGGATCAGCACGCCCTTGGCCTCCTTCAGGCCGAACTTGGCGGCTTCCTCGTCCGGCACCTCGGCGATGCTGACGCCCAGCCACCCCCACTCGACCTTGCCCTTCTCGGCGAGCTGGGGCAGCAGCGCTTTCACCAGGTTCACCGGGATGGCGAAGCCGATGGTGCCGTTGACGGCGGCCATGCTGTTGACGCCCACCACCTCGCCCGCCATGTTGACGAGCGGCCCGCCCGAGTTGCCCGGGTTCACCGCGGCGTCCGTCTGGATGAACTCGAAGCCGGGCGCGGCCACCTGGATCGGGGCGCCCTTGCGGCTCACGATGCCGAAGGACACCGTCTGCTCGAGCCCGAAGGGATGCCCCAGCGCCAGCACGAACTCGCCGACGCGGGTGCGGTTGGAATCGCCGAGCGGGGCGACCGGCAGGCCCTTGGCGTCGATCTTGACCAGCGCCAGGTCCACGCGCTCGTCCAGGCCCACCACCTTGCCCTCGAACCGCCGCCCGTCGATCAGGCGGACCTGGATGCGCTCGGCGTCGCCCACCACGTGCGCGTTCGTGACCAGGTAGCCGTCCTCACGGATGATGAAGCCCGAGCCCTGGCTCCGCCGCTCGTCCGGGGCATTGGGCTGCTGCTCCTGCCCCTCCTGCGCCTCGGCCACCCGGCGCACGCGGATCTGCACCAGCGGCGCCTTGAGGCGCTCGGTCAGGTCGTGCATGAAGTCGTTCAGGCGGGCGATGTCGGGCGGCGCCACGGCCCCCTGGCTCTCCTTCCACAGCGGCTCCGCGGGCCGGGCCTGGGCGGCGGCCACCGTGGGCACCACGAGGGATAACGCGAGGGCGAGGGAGAGGGCTGAACGACGCATCTGCAAGCCTCCTGGAATGGGTGGTGCTCGGGGACCGAACTCGATTATAGCGCCTTACTGAATCCGCGCTGCGCCTACCGCCGCACCTCGCGGAGGACGTGGCCGAGCTCGGGGATGATCAGCTTCTCGAGCGCGAGCCGGCAGGCATTGGGCGAGCCGGGCAGCGAGAAGAGCGCCCGGCCCCGCACGACCCCGCCCTGGGCGCGCGAGAGCATGGCGGCGGCGCCGACCTCCTGGTACGAGAGCATGCGGAAGAGCTCCCCGAAGCCGGTGAGGCGCTTGTCCAGCAGCGCCTCGACCGCCTCGAAGGTGGAGTCGCGCGAGGTGACCCCGGTGCCGCCGGTGAGGATGAAGGCCTCGATGGCCGGATCGTCGCAGCCGGTCCGGATCACCGCGGTGACCTGCGTCGGCTCGTCGCGCACGATGGCGTGGCCGGCCACGGTGTGCCCGGCCCGGGTCGAGCAGCTCGCGGATCAGGGCGCCGCTCGTGTCGGTGTCCGGCGTCTTCGAGTCCGAGATCGTGAGCACGAAGCAGCCGATGGAGCGCGGCGCGCTCGCCTTGTGTCTCGGGACTGCGTCGGCGGCGGCGCGTCGGGCCGGCTCACTCGGCTTCCTCCAGGTAGATCGTGCCGTCCTCGACGGTGGCGGTGTAGCGCGGGACGCTCTCGCCCGGCACCGTCATGCAGGCGCCGGTGCGCATGTCGAACTCCCAGCCGTGGAGCGGGCAGATCACGATCTCGCCCTCGACCCAGCCGTCGCAGAGGCTGCCGCCCTGATGGGGGCAGTCGTCGCCGATGGCCAGGACCTCCTCGCCGCGCCGGTAGACGCCCACGTTGTGGCCGTTCACGCTGACGAGCACGCCCTTGCTCGGCGGCAGCTCCGACAGGGCCAGGACCTTCACGCGGGCCACGAATGTTCCCTCACCCTGCCCTCTCCCCCTTCGGGCGAGGGTGTCCACGGTAGGCCTGATCGAGGAGCTCCACGATGTGGAGCACCTGGATCGGCGAGCCCTTCGCGCGCAGCCCCTGGACGATCTGGATGATGCAGCCCGGGTTGGCGGTCACCACCGCGTCGGCGCCGGTGGCCCGCACGTGCGCGATCTTCCGCGCCTGCAGCCGCGTGGCCATCTCCGGCTGGGTCAGGTTGTAGGTGCCGGCGGAGCCGCAGCACCAGTCGGCTTCCGGGAGCTCGACTATCCGTAACCCCGGGATCTGCCCGAGCAGCGCGCGCGGCTGCGCGCGGATCTTCTGCCCGTGCGCCACGTGACACGGATCGTGATACGTGACGGTCCGCTTCACCTCGCGCAGCGGCCCGCGCAGCGGCTCGGCGGCCAGGAACTCGGAGACGTCGCGCACGCTCGCCGCGAAGCGCTCGGCGCGCCCGCGCCAGGCCGGATCGCCCGCCAGCAGCGTGCCGTAGGCCTTCATGTGCGCGCCGCAGCCGGACGTGTTCACGATGACGTGCTCCACGCCCGCGGCCTCGAAGGTCTCGATGGTGCGCCGCGCCAGGGCCAGCGCGGTCTCGTGCTCCCCCGCGTGGGCGTGGAGCGCGCCACAGCAGGCCTGCGTCCGCGGCGCGACCACCTCGGCGCCATTCCGGGCGAGCACGCGGGCGGTCGCCTGATTCTGCGGGCCGAAGGCCACCTGCTGGATGCACCCGGTGAGCAGCCCCACGCGGACCCGGCGCACGCCGGTGGCCGGCGTCACCTCGGCCAGGGGCGCGCGATCGGCGCCCGACGGCAGATCCGGCAGCAAGGGCTCCCAGTGGCGCAGCGGCTCGGGCAGGAACCGCAGCAGCCCGGAGGTGCGCACCAATCGCCGCAGGCCGCTGACCTGGTAGAAGCGGAGCCCGGTGGCGGCCAGGCGCAGGAGCGCCGGGTTCGGCAGCAGCAGCGAGAAGTTGACCCAGCGGAACGCCCGGCGCAGGAGGCCACCGGGCCGCTGCCGCTCGATCTCGGCGCGCGCGGCCTCGATGAGCTGGCCGTACGGCACGCCGGACGGGCAGACCGTCTCGCACGCGCGGCAGCCCAGGCAGAGATCGAGATGCGCGACCGTGGAGTCGGTCAAGTTGATGCGCCCCTCGGCGAGCGACTTGATCAGCATGATGCGGCCGCGCGGTGAGTCCATCTCGGTGCCGAGCTCGGAAAAGGTCGGGCAGTAGGCGAGGCAGAGCCCGCAGTGCACGCAGCGGTCCACCCCGTCCACGGGGAGCCCGTGCAGGGTGAGGGGCTGCGACGGCTTCGTCTCGGTCACGGGCGGGTGTGCCATCGGCTCAGATGTCTCCCACGAAGCGACCCGGGTTCAGGATGCCGCGCGGATCGAGGCGCTCCTTGATGCCCTTCATCAAGCGCAGCGTGGGCCCCGCGGCGTCCCAGACCGCCACCCGTTCCTTCACCGCGAGCGGGGCCCACTCGATCATCGCGTGCCCGTCCACGCGGTTGACCAGGGCGCGCCACTCGGTGAGCGTGGACACCACCGCGTTCGGATTGGTGCCGCCCGCCAGCACCGCGGTGACGATGCCGACGCCGGCGTGCGCGGTGAGCGCGCCCACGAGGCCATTGCGCTGCGCGGCCGCCGCGCCCGCTTCCATCAGCTCGGCGACCTGGGTGGGCAGCACCGCCCACTTCATCACCGCCGCGACCCGCTCGTGGCCCGGACGCCCGAGGCCGGCCAGCCCGCGCCAGGCGTCATCCCGCGCGGCGCCGTCGAGCACGGTGGTCTCCCCGAGGCCGATCGGGCCGAGCAGGCGCGAGAGCTCGGCCACTTCCCACTCCACCTGCTCCGCGATGCCGTCGAGGCCGACCAGGAGCGCGGCGCCGCCGCCCAGCCCGAGGCGCCGCAGCGCCTCCCCGTCGGCGAGCTCGAGCGCGGACGGAATGAGGTCGGAGCCCAGCACCGCGCGCGCGGCCGCGCCCGCGGCCTTGAGCCGATCGAAGCGCGCGACCACCAGCCGGTCCACGTCCACGCGCGGCCGGAGCTTCAGCGTCGCCTCCACCAGCACGCCGAGCGTGCCGAAGGAGCCGATGTAGAGCTTCGGCAGATCGTACCCGGCCACGTTCTTGACCACCTTGCCGCCGCCGTGCACGAGGCTGCCGTCGGCCATCACCACGGTGAGCCCGATCACCAGATCGCGCGCGGTGCCGTAGAGGTGCCGGCGCGGGCCCGAGGCGTCGCTGGCGAGCATGCCGCCCACGGTGGACCGGTTGGACGCGCCCGCGTCGAGCGAGAGCCACTGCCCGCGCTTGCCCAGCTCGGCCTGCAGGGTGTCGAACGGCAGCCCGGCCTCGACGGTGACCGTGAGATCGCCCGGCTCGTGCTCGAGGATCCGGTCGAGCCGCTTGAGCCCCAGCACGAGCCCGATGCGGTTGGGCGGCGAGCCGATCGCCATCCGGGTGCCGCCGCCCCACGGGGTGACCGGCAGGCCCGCCTCGCCGGCCGCCACCAGCACCGCGGCGACCTCTTCCTTCGTGCCCGGGAAGACCACCGCGTCCGGCGTGCGGCCCTCGACCAGATACGGCGAGCAGTCCACGCCCGTGAGCACATGGGGGGCGCCGACGATACTGCGCAGCTTGTCCGGCAGGGCTGACGGCACGGGCAGCTCCGGATTCCCGCGCTAGAAGCGCTGAGCGAGGCCCTTCTCTTCGATCGGATGCGGACGATAGGCCGGGCCGACCTCGACGCAGGCCTTGTTGCTGGGGAAGATCTTGCCGGGATTGCAGAGGCCGGTCGGATTGAAGGCCTCCTTCACCAGCCGCATGCACGCGAGATCGGCCTCCGAGAAGATGAACGGCATGTAGTCCGCCTTCTCGAGCCCGATGCCGTGCTCGCCCGAGATGGAGCCGCCCACCTCGGCGCAGACCTTCAGGATCTCCGCGCCCGCCGCCACCACCCGCGCCTCCTCGCCCGGCTTGCGCGGGTCGTAGAGGATGTTCGGGTGCAGATTGCCGTCGCCGGCGTGGAACACGTTGCCGACGCGCAGGCCGTGGGCGGCCACGATCGCGTTCACGCGCCCGAGCACGTAGGGCAGCTTGGTGCGCGGGATCACGCCGTCCATCACCATGTAGGCGGGCGAGATGCGGCCATACGCGCCGAAGGCGGACTTGCGGCCCTTCCAGAGGAGCTGGCGCTCGGCCTCGTCGCGCGCGGCGCGCACGTCGCGGGCGCCGCAATCGCGGCAGGCCTGGACCACCCGCTCGGCCTGCGCCTCCATGCCGGCCGCGAGGCCGTCCAGCTCGATCAGGAGGGCGGCCGCCGCGTCGCGCGGGTAGCCGCAGCCGAACGCGTCCTCCACCGCCTCGATCGTGAGCTGGTCGATCATCTCCATCGCGGCGGGCACGAGGCCGCGCGCGATGATGGCGGACACCGCCGCCGAGGCCTGGTCCACCTGGTCGAAGACGGCCAACACGGTCTTGACCGCCTGCGGCTTCTTGAGGATGCGCACCACGATCTTGGTCGCGATGCCGAAGGTGCCCTCGGAGCCGACGAAGAGGCCGACCAGGTCGTAGCCCTGCGCGTCGCGCGTCTTGCCGCCGAGCCACATCAGCTCGCCGTCCGGCAGGACCACTTCGAGGCCGAGCACGTGATTGGTCGTCACGCCGTACTTGAGCGTGTGCGGGCCGCCCGAGTTGTTCGCGATGTTGCCGCCGATCGTGCAGGCCTGCTGGCTCGAGGGATCGGGCGCATAGTAGAAGCCCTGCGGCCCCACCGCCCACGAGAGGTGGAGGTTCACCAGCCCCGGCTCCACCACCGCGATCTGGTTCTCGTAGTCCACCTCGAGCACGCGATTCATCCGCATCAGCGAGATGACGAGGCCGCCTTCCGACGGCAGGCAGCCGCCGGAGAGCCCGGTGCCCGCGCCGCGGGCCACGAAGGGGATGCCCTCCCGGCTGGCGATCTTGACCAGGGCCGCCACCTGCTCCGCGCTCCGCGGGAACACCACGAAGTCGGCGAGGGCGCGGAAGAGGGTGAGCCCGTCGGACTCGTAGACCAGCAGCTCTTCCGGATCGGAGAGCACGCCACCCGGGCCGAGCAGGGCCTCCATCTCGCGACGGAGGAGCGTCTTCCGGGCCGGGCTCAGGGGGGTCACGGGGCCGATTATAGCATCGGGGTCTCGGCCGGAAGGGGTGGCTCCCCGAGCAGGACTCGAACCTGCAACCCTCCGGTTAACAGCCGGATGCTCTACCATTGAGCTATCGGGGAATCAGGGAGGGAACCGTCGGGTCAGTTTTATCACACGCCCCGACCGTCGCCAAGCCTCCCTACCCCATCTCGCGCCGCCCCTCCATGGCCTTGGACAGCGTCACCTCGTCGGCGTACTCGAGGTCGCCGCCCACCGGCAGCCCGCGGGCGATGCGGGTGATGCGCATGCCGAACGGCTTGAGCAGCTTGGCCAGGTAGATCGCGGTGGCCTCGCCCTCCACGCTCGGGTTGGTGGCCAGGATCACTTCCTCGACCTGGTCGTTCTCCAGCCGGACCAGCAGCTCGCGCACTCGCAGATCCTCGGGCCCGATGCCGTCGAGCGGCGACAGCGCGCCCAGCAGCACGTGGTAGCGGCCGCGGAACTCGCCGGTGCGCTCGAGCGCGAGCAGGTCGTTGGGCTCCTCCACCACGCAGAGCGTCCGCTGATCGCGCTGGGGATCCTCGCAGATGCGGCAGGGATCCAGCTCGGTGACGTTGAAGCACACCGAGCAGTGGACGATGCGCTGCTTGAGCTGGGTCAGCGCCTCGCCGAGCGCGGCGACCTCGGGGGCCGGCCGCTTGAGGAGGAAGAAGGTGAGCCGCTGGGCCGTCTTGGGCCCGATGCCGGGCAGGCGCTGCAGCGCGTCGATGAGGCGCGCCACCGGCTCCGGGTAGTAGGCCATTACATGCCGAGGCCGGGGATCTTGAGCCCGGCCGTGATCTTGCTCATCTCGCCCTGGACCATCTCCTTGGACTTGCGCAGCGCCTCGTTGCTCGCGGCCAGCACGAGATCCTCGAGCATCTGCGCGTCCTCGGGATTGATGACCTCGCGGTCGATCTTGATGGACACGATCTCCTGCTTGCCGTTCGCCACCACCGTGACCATGCCCCCGCCCGCGGTGGCCTCCACCGTCTTCTTGCCCGCCTCCGCCTGGAGCTGCTCCATCTGGGCCTGGAGCTTCTGCGCCTCCTTCATGATGTTGCCGAAGCCTTTCACCGTGACTCTCCTTCCTCCGGGCTGCGCGGCCGCACCGCGACCACCTCGCCCTGGAATGCGCTCAGCGCGGCCTGCACCGCCGGGTGGTTCCGGGCTCCCCCGCCGCTGCTCACCGCGCCGCCATTGACGTCGAGCTCGAAGCGCCGCGCCGACGCCACGTGGCGCTGCACGGCCTCGTTGATCAGCTCCTTGCTGCCGCGATCGTTCAGCATCTCCCGGTGGAAGCCGCTGGCCTGGAGCGCCAGCGTGAGCACGCCGTCCTCCACGCGGAGCGGCGTGGCGTGCTGGAGCACCGAGCCCAGCACCGCCTTGCGCTTCATGACCTCGGTGACGACCCGCTCCCACGCGGCTTCGAGCCCGGCGGCCGGGGGCAGCGCGGGCTCGGTGGCCACCATGTCGGCGGCCGCGGCCTCCATCAGGGGCTCCGCCTCGGCCGACCGGCTGCTGCCGCTCGAGGCCGGGGGCGCGGGCGACGCTGGCCTGGACTGGACGGGCGCGCGGGGGACGGCTCGGGCGGCGCCGGGGCCGGCGCGCGCGGTGTCGACGCGGGGGCCGGGCGCGCGTCGAGCAGCGTCTCCTGCACGACCACGGGGCGACCGGTCACGCTCGGCGCGGCGGCCGGCATCTGGCGCAGCCTCGCCTCCGCCTCCTCGAGCTTGCCGATCAGCGTCTCGATGGCCTGCGGCCGCGGGCGCCGCGTGGCGCGCACCGCCGCGATCTCGAGCTCGACGCGCGGATGCGGCGAGCGGCGCATCTCGGCGTCGGCGTCCAGGAAGGCGCGCAGCACGTAGAGCAGCTCGTCGGCCGACACCGGCTCCGCGACGGCCTTCAGCTCGGCCGCCTCGGCGGGCGTCAGGTCCACGAAGGGCGCGCCCGGGGCGACCTTGGTCACGAGCAGGCGGCGCGTCATCTCGACCGCCTCGCGGCAGAGCGTGCCCAGGTCCTCGCCCGCGGTCGCGGCGCGGTCCACCGCCTCCAGCGCGGCGGCGCCGTCGCCCGCGAGCAGGGCGCCCACGAAGCCGCGCACGTGCACCGGGGACGACGAGCCGAGCAGCCGGGCCACGCTCGCCTCGTCGAGCTTGCCCTCGCCGTAGGCGATCGCGGTGTCGAGCAGCGAGAGCGCGTCCCGCAGGCTGCCCTCGGCGGCGCGGATGAGCAGCGGCAGCGCGCCCGGCTCGAAGGGCACGCGCTCCGCCTCGAGGATGCGGGTGAGGCTCGCGGTCAGGAGCTCGGGCGAGATCGGGCGGAAGTCGAAGCGCTGGCAGCGCGAGAGCACGGTGGCGGGGATCTTCTTGGGGTCGGTGGTGGCGAGGATGAAGACCACGTGCGCGGGCGGCTCTTCGAGCGTCTTCAGGAACGCGTTGAAGGCCGCGCCGGAGAGCATGTGGACCTCGTCCACGATGTAGACCTTGAAGCGGCCGCGCGCGGGGGAATACTTGACGTTCTCGCGGAGCGTCCGGATGTCGTCCACGCTCGTGTTGGACGCCGCGTCGATCTCCATCACGTCCACCGGCGCGCCCGAGGCGAAGTCCAGGCAGGACGGGCAGGCGCCGCAGGCCTCGGTCCCGGTGCGCGCGGTGCACGCCAGCGCCTTGGCCAGGAGGCGCGCGGTGGTGGTCTTGCCGACGCCGCGCGGACCGGTGAAGAGATAGGCGTGCGCCACGCGGCCCGAGGCGAGCGCGTTGCGCAGCGTGCGCGTGACGGGATCCTGCCCGACGACCGCGTCGAAGACCTGCGGCCGCCACTTCCGCGCCAGCACCTGATAAGTCAAAGACCGTGCACCCTCAATCGAACCGACCATACCGCGATCGCCGCACGAAACCTGCTCCGGTCAGGTACTCCCACGGCACACGAGAGGGGCGCCTTACCGTTGCTCCCTTCCGGGCCTGGCGGGGTTCGACGCATCCCGTTGCGTGGGGCCCAACCTTCAACGCCGTCCCGTACGGCTCATTCGACACGACCGGCCCTCGAGAGGGAATTCAACCCCGCTATAGCGGATTGCGGGTTACAGGGCACCGCTACCTCCCCGTCTAGCACGGCCAAGCTGTGAGCGAGAAAAATGGCGGAGGGGGTGGGATTCGAACCCACGGTACAGTTGCCCGTACACGGCATTTCCAGTGCCGCACCTTCGGCCACTCGGCCACCCCTCCGCGCCACTGTCGGGCACTTCGTGAAGGTGCGCTAAATTGGCGGAGGGGAGAGGATTTGAACCCCCGAGGGACTTGCGCCCCTATCCGATTTCGAGTCGGACGCCTTCAACCGGGCTCGGCCACCCCTCCGCGACTGATGTCACGGTCACTTCCACCCTATCTCAAGTGCCCAAGTGTAGCCGCTGGGCACGGGAGAGTCCATCCCTACCGAGCGTGCCCCTCACGCCCGCTTCGCCCGGAAGAACTCGCTGAGGCGCGCCCCGCACTCCGTCGCGCGCACGCCGGCGGTCACCTCGACGTGGTGATTGAGCCGCGCATCGTCGAGCAGGCGGTAGACGCTGCGCACCGCGCCGGCCTTCGCGTCGTCGGCGCCGTAGACCAGCCGCGCGATGCGCGCGTGCAGCGCCGCCCCGCAGCACATCACGCAGGGCTCGATGGTGGCGTAGAGGGTCGCGCCGGTCAGCCGGTAGTTGCCCGCCGCCCGCGCCGCCGCGCGCAGCGCCACGATCTCGGCGTGCGCGGTGGGATCGTGGCTGGCGATCGGCGTGTTGTGGCCGGACGCGAGGAGCCGGCCGTCCAGCACCACCACCGCGCCGATCGGGACCTCGCCGCCCTGGGCCGCGCGCGCGGCTTCGTCGAGGGCCAGGCCCATCCAGTGCTCGTCATCCATGGTGTACGGTCGGCGGGCTCGGCGGGGGCGACGCCCTCTGCCCTACCCTCTCCCCACCGGGTCGAGGATAGGGCAAAGATGCGTCGTGAAATGGTGCGCCCTAGAGGAATCGAACCTCTGGCCTTCGGATTCGTAGTCCGACGCTCTATCCATCTGAGCTAAGGGCGCGCATGGCGGAGAGGCCGGGATTCGAACCCGGGATAGAGGTTTTGCCCCTATAACCGCTTAGCAGGCGGCTGCCTTCGGCCGACTCGGCCACCTCTCCAACTGTCAAGCCCACAGAGTATATGCCATTCGAGCCGGGCGGACTACCGGGAAGGGGCGGGCGGGCGGGGCTATGCTGTGGCCGAGGAGGTTCCTTCGACATGGCTCGCCTGCGCGAACTGCTGCACGATACCTGGACTCTCGTCCGTCCCTACTGGTCCTCGGAGGACCGCTGGGCCGGGCGCGGCCTCCTCATCCTGGTGATCGGGCTCAACCTGGGCATCGTCTACATCAACGTGCTCCTCAACCAGTGGAACAACGCCTTCTACAACGCGCTCCAGGACAAGGACTACGCCGTCTTCTGGAGCCAGCTCGTCCGGTTCACCTGGCTCGCCGCCCTGTTCATCGTGGCCGCGGTGTATCAGATCTACCTCAATCAGATGCTCCAGATCCGGTGGCGGCGCTGGCTCACCGAGCGCTACCTCGGCGCCTGGCTCGCCGACGGCGCCTACTACCGCATGCAGCTCACGGCCTCGGAGACCGACAACCCCGACCAGCGCATCGCGGAGGATCTGCGGCTCTTCGTGGGCGCCACGCTCACCCTCGGGATCGGCGGGATGCGCGCGGTGGTGACCCTCGTGGCCTTCCTCGGCATTCTCTGGGGGCTCTCGGGCTCGATCACCATTCCCGTCGGCGCGGGCTGGACCATCCCCGGCTACATGGTGTGGGCCGCGCTCCTCTACGCGATCGTCGGCACGTGGCTCACCAACCTGATCGGCCGGCCGCTCGTGCGTCTGAACTTCGACCAGCAGCGCTACGAGGCCGATTTCCGCTTCGGCCTCGTGCGCTTCCGCGAGAACGCCGAGGGGGTCGCGCTCTACCGGGGCGAGGCCGACGAGCTGCGCAGCTTCCGCGATCGCTTCGGCGAGGTGGTCGGCAACTGGTGGGCCATCATGCGCCAGCAGAAGCGGCTCACCTGGTTCACCGCCGGCTACGGGCAGGCCGCGATCATCTTCCCGTTCGTGGTCGCCGCGCCCCGCTACTTCCGCGGGGAGATGCCGCTGGGCGGCCTCATGCAGGTCGCGTCCGCGTTCGGCCAGGTGCAGGACTCGCTGTCGTTCATCATCAGCGCCTACACCGACATCGCGCAGTGGCGCTCCGTCGTGCAGCGGCTGGTGGGCTTCGAGCGGACGCTCGCGCGGATGCGCGCGGACGCGGCCCGCGACGGCGTGCGGCGGACTCCGGGCGCGGGTGAGGCGCTCGCGCTCGACCGCGTGGACCTGAAGCTCCCCGGCGGCGGGCCGCTCCTCGAGGCCGCGACGCTCGACTTCCGGCCCGGCGACTCCGCGCTGATCAGCGGCCCGTCCGGCGTGGGCAAGAGCACGCTGTTCCGCGCCATCGCGGGCATCTGGCCCTTCGGCACCGGCGCGATCAGCCTGCCGCGCGACGGCCGCGTGCTCTTCCTGCCTCAGAAGCCCTACCTGCCGATCGGCACCCTGCGCGAGGTGGTCAGCTATCCCACTCCGCCGGGCGGCATCGACGACGCCGCGCTCCGGGAGGCGCTCGAGGCGGTCGGGCTGCCGGCGTTGGCCGGGCGGCTCGGCGAGCCCGCCCACTGGGCGCTCGCCCTGTCCCCGGGCGAGCAGCAGCGCATCGCCTTCGCGCGCGCCCTGGTGCAGAAGCCCGCCTGGCTCTTCCTCGACGAGGCCACCTCGGCGCTGGACGAGGCGAGCGAGGTCCGGCTCTACACGCTCCTGCGCGAGCGGCTCCCCGGCGTCACCCTGGTGAGCGTCGGCCACCGGAGCACGCTGCGGCCGTTCCATGCGCGGAACCTGGTCGTGACGCCGCACGCGAACGGCGCGGCCACCGTCGAGGAGACCGCGGGCCGCGGCTGAAGCCGGAAAATGGCGGAGGGGGAGGGATTCGAACCCCCGATCCCTTGCGGGATTCCGGTTTTCAAGACCGGCGCCTTCAACCGGACTCGGCCACCCCTCCGCGTCGCTGACTATCGGGCCGTGATGCGCTCGAGGCCCCCCATGTAGGGACGGAGCGCGGTCGGCACCGTGATGGACCCGTCGGCCTCCTGGTAGTTCTCCAGCACCGCGATCAGCGTGCGCCCCACCGCGAGCCCGGAGCCGTTGAGCGTGTGGCAGAGCTCCACCCGACCGCCGCCCGCGGGCCGGTACTTGATGTCGAGCCGCCGCGCCTGATACGCCTCGCAGTTCGAGCACGAGGAGATCTCGCGGTACTTCCCCTGCCCCGGCAGCCAGACCTCCAGGTCGTAGGTCTTGGCGGAGTGGAAGCCCATGTCGCCGGTGCAGAGCGCCATCACCCGGTACGGCAGCTCGAGCCGCTGGAGCACCGCTTCCGCGCTCCCGACCATTGCTTCGAGCTCGTCGTACGACTGCCCGGGCACGGCCAGCTTGACCATCTCGACCTTGTCGAACTGGTGCTGCCGGATCATGCCCTTGGTGTCCTGCCCGTAAGTGCCGGCCTCGCGGCGGTAGCAGGGCGTGAAGGCGCAGTAGCGCCGGGGCAGCTCGGCCTCGGGCAGGATCTCGCCGCCGTGCAGCGCGGTGAGCGCGACCTCCGCGGTCGGGATCAGGTAGAGCGTGCGGCCCGCGTCCGGCTCCACCGTCTTGAACATCTGCTCCTCGAACTTGGGCAGCATGGCGACCCCGGTCATGGTCTCCGCGTTCACCAGATGCGGCACCCACACCTCGGTGAAGCCGTGCTCGCGCGTGTGCAGATCGAGCATGAGCTGCGCGAGCGCGCGGCTGAGTCGGGCGGCCGCGCCCCACATGACGGTGAACCGCGCCTTGGCGATCTTGCTCGCGCGATCGAAGTCGAGGAGGCCGAGCGCCTCGCCGAGCTCGAAGTGCTGCTTCGGCTCGAACCCGAACTGCCGCGGCGTGCCCCAGCGGCGCACCTCCACGTTGTCGTCGGCCGAGCGCCCCACCGGCACGCTCGCGTGCGGGACGTTCGGGATCTCCAGCAGCAGCGCCTCGAGGCGCGCGTCGGCCTCCTTGACCCGCGCGTCGAGCGCCTTGATGCGGTCGGAGACCTCGCGCATGAGCGCCGTCGCGGCCTGCGCGGCCTCGCCGCGGCGCTTGGCCTGGCCGATGGCCTCGGAGGCGCGGTTGCGCTCGGCCTTGAGCTCCTCGGCCTCGGTCAGCAGGCGCCGGCGCTCCGCGTCCACCGCGAGCACGGGCGCGAGCGACACGGGGGCGCCGCGCGTCGCGAGGGCGCGCTCCACCGCCGCGGGATCTTCTCGGATCAGCTTGATGTCGAGCATCGTGTTACCTCCACCCCTCACCCTGCCCTCTCCCCCAGGGGAGAGGAGGGACACCATAACAAAAAAGAGGCCGCAGCTGCGCGGCCTCCGTCACCCCGTCCGGCGCGGCACGCCGGCGGGGCCTACTCTGACGACACCTCGGGGGGCGGCGCCTGCTCGGCTTCGACGCGGGCGAGGTTGCCCACGTGATCGTCGGCGTCCAGGTCGATGATCCGGACGCCCATGGTGTTGCGCCCCTGGCTCGTGATCTCGTCGGCGTGCAGGCGGATCATCTTGCCCTTGGTGGTGACCACCAGGATGTCGTCGCCCTCGCGCACCTGCAGCATGCCGACCACCGTGCCGTTCCGCCCCGCGGTCTTGATGTCGATGATGCCCTTGCCCGCGCGGCCCTGCAGCCGGTACTCGTCGAGCGGCGTGCGCTTGCCGTAGCCGCGCTCGGTCACGGTCAGGATCGTCACGCCTTCCTTGAGCGTCTCCGCCGCGATGACCTGATCGCCCTCGTCCACGTCGATGCCGCGGACGCCGGCGGCGGTGCGGCCCATCGGGCGCACCTCGTCCTCCGGGAAGCGGATGATCATGCCGAGCTTGGTCGAGAGCAGCACCTCGCGCTGGCCGTCGGTGCGGCGGGCCGCCATCACCTCGTCGCCCTCCTCGAGCGTGATGGCCTGGATGCCGCCCGCGCGCGGATGCGAGAAGGCGGAGAGCTCGGTCTTCTTCACCTTGCCCTGCTTGGTGGCGAAGAGCACGTAGCCGCCCGACTCGAAGTCGCGCACCGGCACGCAGGTGGCCACGCGCTCGCCGTCGGCCAGCGAGAGCACGTTGGCCATCGCCTTGCCCTTGGCCTGCCGGCCGCCCTCGGGGATCTCGTGCACCTTGAGCCAGTGCACCTTGCCCTTGTTGGTGAAGAACAGGAGATAGGAGTGGGTCGAGGCCACGAACAGGTCCTCGACGATGTCCTCCTCCTTCGTCTCCATGCCGGTCACGCCCTTGCCCCCGCGCTTCTGGCTCCGGTAGGCCTCCACGTGCGTCCGCTTGATGTAGCCGGAGCGCGTGATGGTCACCACCATGTCGTCGTCGGCGAGCAGGTCCTCGATCGTCAGGTCGGCGGTCTCGGCCAGGATCTCGGTGCGACGCGCGTCGCCGAACTCCTGCTTGAGCGCGGCGAGCTCGTCCTTGATGATGCCGAACAGCCGCTGCTCCGAGGCGAGAATCCCCTTGAGGTCCTCGATGAGGGCCAGCGTCTGCTCGTGCTCCTCGACGATCTTGTGGCGCTCGAGCTGGGTGAGGCGCTGCAGCCGCATGTCGAGGATGGCCTTGGCCTGGATCTCGGACAGCTCGAGCTGCCGCATCAACGCGTCCCGGGCCGCGTCCGGGCTCTCCGACTGGCGGATGAGCCGGATCACCAGATCGATCTGATCGACCGCCTTGCGCAGACCCTCGAGGATGTGGGCGCGCTCTTCCGCGCGCGCCAGATCGTACTTGGTCCGGCGGGTGACCACTTCCCGACGAAATGCGATGAATTCCTGGAGCATCTGCTTCAGGTTGACGACCTGCGGCCGCCGGCCCACCAGGGCCAGCATGATGACGCCGAAGGTGGTCTGCATCTGGGTGTGCTTGTAGAGCTGGTTGATCACGATCTGCGGCATCTCGCCGCGCCCCAGCTCCAGCACGACCCGGATGCCCTCGCGGCTCGACTCGTCGCGGCGCTCGCTGATGCCCTCGATCTTCTTGTCGCGGATGAGCTCGCCGATCTTCTCCATCAGCGACGCCTTGTTCACCTGGTAGGGCAGCTCGGTGACGATGATCGCCTCGCGGCCGCCCCGCATCTTCTCGACGTGGGCCTTGGCCCGCAGCGTGATGATCCCGCGCCCGGTGGTGTAGGCCTCGCGGATGCCGCCGCGGCCGTAGATGTAGCCGCGGGTCGGGAAGTCGGGGCCCGGGATCACCGTCATCAGCTCGTCGATGGTGACCTCGGGGTTGTCGATCACCTTGATGAGCCCGTCCACCACCTCGCTCAGGTTGTGGGGCGGGACGTTGGTCGCCATGCCGACCGCGATGCCGGAGGAGCCGTTGACGAGCAGGTTCGGCACCTTGGTGGGCAGGACCATCGGCTCCTGGAGCGACTCGTCGAAGTTCGGCGAGAAATCCACCGTGTCCTTGTCGATGTCGGCCAGCAGCTCGTGGGCGATCTTGGCCAGGCGCGTCTCGGTGTAGCGCATCGCGGCGGGCGGGTCGCCGTCGATGGAGCCGAAGTTGCCCTGCCCGTCCACCAGCGGGTACCGGAGCGAGAACTCCTGGACCATTCGGACCAGCGCCTCGTACACCGGCGCGTCGCCGTGCGGATGATACTTGCCGAGCACCTCGCCGACCACCCGCGCCGACTTCTTGTAGGCGCGGTTCCAGTTGAGGCCGAGCTCGTGCATCGCGAAGAGCACGCGCCGGTGCACCGGCTTCAGGCCGTCGCGGATGTCGGGCAGCGCGCGGCCGACGATGACGGACATGGCGTAGTCGAGATACGACTTCCGCATCTCCTCTTCGATCGGAACGGGCGTCTGTCGCTCGGGGCTCATGGACCGGCTCCGCGTCTCCTAGATGTCGAGGTTGACGACGTCGAGCGCATTCTTCTCGATGAACTCGCGGCGCGGCTCCACCGCGTCGCCCATCAGCACCGTGAACATCTCATCGGCGCCGACCGCGTCTTCCATGGTCACCCGCAGCAGGGTGCGGGTCTCCGGGTTCATGGTCGTCTCCCAGAGCTGCTCGGGGTTCATCTCGCCGAGCCCCTTGTAGCGCTGCATCGTGGCCCCGTCCTTGGCCTGCCCGAGGATCGTCCGCATCAGCCCGTCGAGGCTCTTGGTCTCGATCTCTTTCTCGGCCGCGTCCACGATCGTGCACGGGCCCTTGTGCAGGCCCGCGATCTCGGCGTGCAGCTCGAAGAGCTGCGTGTAGTCCGGGGACTTGAGCACGTCCACGCTGAACTGGGCCGGGTGCGGGCCGCTGATCTCCACCGTGGTCGCGTCGCCGTTGTCCGCGCCGCCGAGGCGGGCGGTCCAGCCGGGCAGCTCCGCGGCCACCTCGCTCACCGCCGCCGCGATCCCGGCGTCGCCGACGCCGCGCTTGGTGGCCTTGAACTTCCGGCGCAGCAGGCCGTCCAGGATCGCGCTCGGGATGCCCCGGCGCACCAGCTTGGAGAAGAGCGCGCGGAACTCGAGCACGCGCCGGAGCGACTCCATCAAGGCGTCGCCCCGCAGCGGCGCCGCCTTGCCGGGGACCTTGACGCTCGCCTTCTCCACCCACTGCTCGAGCAGGAACTCCTCCATCTCGCGCTCGCTCATCAGGTATTTCTCGGCCCGGCCCTTCTTCACCTTGAAGAGCGGCGGCTGCGCGATGAAGAGATGCCCCGCCTCGATCACCTGCACCATGTGCCGGAAGAAGAACGTGAGCAGCAGGGTGCGGATGTGGGCGCCGTCCACGTCGGCGTCCGTCATCAGGATCACCTTGTGGTAGCGCAGCTTGCCGACGTCGAACTCCTCCGGACCGATCCCGGTGCCGAGCGCCGAGATGAGCAGCCGGATTTCATTGTGGGACAGGACCTTGTCGTAGCGGGCCTTCTCCGCGTTGATGATCTTGCCCCGCAGCGGCAGCACCGCCTGGACCTTCCGGTCGCGGCCCTGCTTGGCCGAGCCGCCCGCGGAGTCGCCCTCGACGAGGAAGATCTCGCGGAACTGGGGATCGCGCTCCGAGCAGTCCGCGAGCTTCGCGGCGAGGCCCTCGTCGTCGCGGCCGCCCTTGCGGGTCAGCTCGCGCGCCTTGCGCGCGGCCTCGCGGGCCTGCGCGGCGCGCACGCACTTGTCGGCGATCTTGCGCGCGGTGGTCGGGTCTTCCTCGAAGGCCTCGGCGAGCCGGTCGTTGACGATCTGCTGGACGAGCCCCTTGACGTCGGAGTTCCCGAGCTTGGCCTTGGTCTGCCCCTCGAACTGCGGGTCGGGGATGCGCACCGAGACCACCGCGGTCAGCCCCTCGCGCACGTCGTCGCCGCTCACGTCGCCCTTGAAGCTCTTGAGGAACCCGTTGGCCTTGGCGTAGTTCGAGATGGTACCGGTCAGCGCGGCCCGGAACCCGGTGAGATGCGTGCCGCCCTCGCGCGTGTTGATGTTGTTCGCGAACGAGAACACGCTCTCCTGGTAGCCGTCGTTGTACTGGATCGCCACCTCCACCTCGATGTTGTCCTTCTTCCCCTCGAAGAAGAGGACCTTCGGATGGATCGGCGTCTTGTTCTGGTTCAGGTGCTTGATGAACTCGATGATGCCGCCCTTGTAGAGGAACGTGTGGCTCCGGCCGTCGCGCTCGTCCTCGACGACGATCTTGAGGCCCTTGTTGAGGAAGGCGAGCTCGCGGAGGCGATTCGACAGGGTGTCGAAGGAGAACGTGGTCTCCTCGAAGATCTTCGTGTCCGGCTTGAAGCGCACGATGGTGCCGTGCTTGGGCGTCTTCTGCCCCGCGGTCAGCTCGCCCTGCGGCGCCCCGTACTCGTAGCGCTGCGTCCACTCCGTGCCCTGCCGACGGATCTCGAGCTCGAGCCACTCCGACAGCGCGTTGACCACCGAGATGCCGACGCCGTGCAGGCCGCCCGAGATCTTGTAGGCGGAGTGCTCGAACTTCCCGCCCGCGTGGAGCACGGTGAGCACGACTTCCGCGGCCGGCCGGCCGCTCTCCTTGTGGATGTCCACCGGGATCCCGCGGCCGTTGTCCCCCACCGAGCAGGACCCGTCCGAGTGCAGGATCACCTTGATGCTGTCGCAGTAGCCCGCGAGCGCCTCGTCCACCGAGTTGTCCACCGCTTCGTAGACGAGGTGATGGAGCCCGTAGGCGCCGGTGTCGCCGATGTACATGGCCGGGCGCTTGCGAACCGCCTCGAGCCCCTCGAGGACCTTGATGTCGCTCGCGGTATACGTATCGGCCATCAGGCGGCGCCTCGGACGGTGCTGAGGATCGGATCGGTCACGCGGCCTTCCCGCACGTCCCACCAGGTGCCCCGCCGGACTTCCGGCAGCGTCGCGTCGGCGGTGGTCAGGAAGACCTGGCCCGCCGTCGCGATGTGCTCGAGCACGCGCGCCTGCACGTGCGGGTCGAGCTCGGACAGCGCGTCATCGAGCAGCAGCACCGGCGCGCTGCCGACCGCCCGCTCCACCGGCCCCACCTCGGCCAGGCGCAGGGTGAGCGCCATCAACCGCTGCTGGCCGCGCGAGCCGTAGAGGCGCAGGTCGCGGCCGTCCACCTCGATCAGCAGGTCGTCGCGATGCGGGCCGACCAGCGTCTGCCCACGGCGCGCCTCCTCGGGGAACCGCGCCTCGAGGGCGGCCAGGAACCCGGCCTCTCCCGCCTCGGGCCCGACCGCCGCGCAGTACTGCAGATGCACCGCGCCCGTGCCGGCCAGGGTGGGATAGAGCCCGCGCGCCTCCACCTCGAGCGCCTCCACCGCCGCCCGGCGTCGCGTCACCAGCTCCAGGCCGACCCGCGCGAGCTGCTCGTTCCACGGCGCGAGGGCCCCGCGCAGCCCCGGTCCAGGGGCCCCGGTCTGCAGGAGGTGATTGCGGCGGGCCACGATCTGGCGATAGCGGCCGAGCCCGCTCAGGTGCGCCGCGTAGAGCTTGCCCGCGAAGCCGTCGATGAAGTTGCGACGGGCCTGCGGCCCCTCGGTCAGGATGGCCAGGTCCTGCCAGCCGAACCCGATCGCGCGGGCCCAGGGGCACCCTTCACCACCCACGCCCCAGCGCCCGTCTTCCCGCTGGACGACCGCGCGACGAATGGCGCGGACCGTTTCACCGCGACGAAGCTCCCCACCCACGAAGGCAGTGGCGGCGCCCCAGCCGAGCATGTCGGCCGCCTTGGCCCCGCGGAACGAGCGACCAAGCATGAGGACGCCGAGCCCTTCGAGCAGATTGGTTTTGCCCTGAGCGTTCGGCCCCGCGAGGATGTTCAGGTGGGGCGCCGGCGTGAGCGAGAGGCTTCGATAGTTGCGAAAATCGGACAGTTCTACCCTGTCAATATCCAACGATTTTCGCTCCCATGAGAGGTGTTAAATCCTCATGGGCATGATAACACAGAGGGTTCCCTCGTCCTCGAAGCTTTTGAACACTCCGGGGCTCAAACCGTCCTTCAACTCGATCAGAACCTGCTCGCCACCCTGCGCGTTCAGCGCATCGAGCACGTAGCGCGAGTTGAACCCGATCGCGATCTCTTCTCCCGCGAACTGCGCCTCCATCTGCTCCTCGGCTTCGCCGTAATCCGGGCTATTCGCGGTCAGCTTGAGCTGCCCCGGCGACAGCAGGAACCGCACCGGCTTCGTCCGCTCCTCGGACAGGACCGAAACCCGACGCAGCGCGGCAGTCAGCGCCGCGCGCGACAGGGTCACCCGGTGCGGATGCGCGCGCGGCACGACCTGCTCATAGTTCGGGAACGTGCCCTCGATCAGCCGTGCCATCAGGAGCACGTTCGGCATGCGGATCATGAACTGATTGTCGCTGACCGCGATCTCCACTTCCTCGCCGGACCCCACGATGCGGGCGACTTCCTGGACCGCCTTGCGCGGAACGATCCCCGACATCGCCGGCCCCGCACCCGGGAGCTGGCGGACCGCCAGGGCCAGCCGATGCCCATCGGTGGCCACCATGCGGAGCTCCTTGTCCTGCACCGCGAACAGGATCCCGTTGAGGGCATAGCGGCTCTCGTCGTGGGAGATCGCGAAGGTCGTCTGGCCCAGCATGTCGCGCAGGACCTTGCCGTCGATCGTCAGCCAGCCGGTGGTCGCCCCATCGCCCACCGCGGGAAACTCCTCCGGCGTGAGTCCGACCAGCCGGTACGACGCGCCCGCGCACCGAAGCGCGACCCAGGCGTTCTCCTGCACCTTCAGGGCGAGCGGGGCCGACGGCAGCTCCTTGACGATCTCCATCAGCTTGCGCGCCGAGATCGTGATCGTCCCGGGCTTGACCACCTTGGCGGGCCCGGTCACGCGCACGCTGACCTCGAGATCGGTCGCGGTCACCTTCAGGGAGTCACCCTGAGCCTCGAGCAGCACGTTGGCCAGCACCGGCAACGTCTGACGCGGCTCGACCACGTTGTGTGCCATCTGGAGTCCGCGCATGAATGCATCACGATCCACATGCACTTCCATAAGTATCTCCGTTGTTCAGATTGTAGAAAGAAACAGAAGAATTCGTCGTCGTAGGGACAGGCGGACGTGTGGATAGCCGCGCAGCGATAAAAGGTCGTCGGTGGACGCGGAGTTAGCGGTGTCGCGCCGGTGGATTGCGCTGGGGATGAGCCGGGGGACGCGGCGGATCACAGGGTGATGCTCTGGGTAAGTGTGTCGACGGTCTTCTTGAATTTGGGATCGTCCTGGAGCATCCCCTGGATCTTCTCGACCGCGTGCAGCACGGTGGTGTGGTCCTTGCCGCCGAAGGACCGGCCGACCTCGGTGAGGGAGGCGTGGGTGAGATGGCGAGCGAGATACATCGCGATCTGGCGGGGGAAGGCGACCGCCTTGGTGCGGTTCTTCGCGCGCATGTCCGACAGCTTGATGCCGAAGAACTCGGCCGCCTTGCGCTGGATGTGCTCGATCGTGATGATCTTCTCTTCCTCGCCCCAGAGATCGGAGAGGACTTCCTGGGCGAGCTCCACGCTCATCTCACGCCCGCTGAGCGAGCAGAAGGCGATCATGCGGGTCAGCGAGCCTTCGATCTCGCGGATGTTGGCCTTGATCCGGCTCGCGATGAGGTAGGCGACGTCGTCGGGGAGCCGGACCCGCTCGATCTCCGCCTTCTTCTTGAGAATCGCCACGCGCGTCTCGAAGTCGGGCGGCTGGATGTCCGCGATCAGGCCCCACTCGAAGCGGGAGCGGAGGCGCTCCTCGATCTCCGGGATCTCCTTGGGGGCCGAGTCGGAGGAGACCACGATCTGCTTCCGCGCCTCGTAGAGGTCGTTGAAGGTGTGGAAGAACTCCTCCTGCGTCCGTTCCTTGCCCGAGATGAACTGGATGTCGTCGATCAGGAGCAGGTCGATGGTGCGGTACTTGGCGCGGAACTCCGCGGTGCGGTCGTAGCGGATCGCGTTGATCAGGTCGTTGGTGAAGCGCTCGGTCGAGAGGTAGAGCAGGCGGAGCGAGGGGTAGAGCCGCGCGATCTCGTGCCCGACCGCATGCAGCAGGTGGGTCTTGCCGAGACCGACCCCGCCATAGATGAAGAGCGGGTTGTAGGCCTTCGACGGCAGCTCCGCCACCGCCTGGCTGGCGGCCTGGGCGAACTGGTTGGAGTTGCCGATGACGAAGGATTCGAACGTGTAGCGCGGGGACAGGCCGTTCGAGAGCGGGACCGCGGGGAGCTCGCGGGCCGGCGCGGGCGCGCGCTCGGGCTCCCGATCGATCTCGAAGGTCACGACGGGATTGCCGCCCAGCACCGTGCGGGCCGCGCTCTGGATCGTCTCGGTGTAGTGCTGGACGAGCCAGTCGCGGCTGTACTTGTTGGGCGCCGCGATGCGGATGGCGTCGCCGTCCATCGCGGTGACGCGGCACGGCCGCAGCCACGACTCGATGGCGGTCTCGGGGATCCGCCCCTCGAGCGCGGTCAGAACACGGGTCCACAAAGAGTCAAGCATTCTCGGGCTCTTGGTTGGCGGCGCGGCAAAAAGTTACACACAGACTTATCCACAGGTGTGGATAACCGGGAGCGTTCCGAGCGGCCTGGTCGTGCGGATTGCGAAACAGCCGGCCGGGTCGCAGCGTCTTCATTGATTCGGTCAGCGACGAACGCGCGCTTCAGTTTCTGCACCGCTCGGGAACCACGCGCGCCGGGATCGCCCGGAGCGTGCGGTGCTCGATGCGGGAGGCGACCGTACCATAGCGGCGCGGACGGTCGCAAGGGGCTTGCGTGCCTTGACTTGGTCGAGGGCGGTCCGTAGACTACGTGGGTTCTTCCACCCATGAGGAGAGTTTGTCCATGAAGAGGACGTTCCAACCAAATGTGCGACGGCGGAAGAAGACGCACGGATTTCGCTCGCGGATGAAGACGCCGGGCGGGCGGAAGGTGCTCAAGCGTCGGCGCGCGAAGGGTCGCAAGCGGCTGACGGTCTAACCCGACGCAGTGCCAACATCCCCGGCGGTACTCACGCTGCCGCGAGGCGAGCGCCTCCGGCGGGCGGCAGAATTCCAGGCGGTCTTCCAGCACGGTAGCCGGCTCGAGCGCCCCAGCTTCGTCGCGCTGTGGCGGCGCGCGGAGACCCGGCGGGCGGGCTTCGCGGTCAGCCGGCAGCTCCGTGGAGCCGCGAAGCGGAATCGGGCGCGGCGGCGGGTGCGTGAGGCGTATCGCCAGGTGCGCGCGCTGATCGTGGCGGACGTCGAGCTGGTCGTGGTGGCCCGGCCGAGCGCGGCGCGGCGGCCATTTCCCGAGCTGGTGGAGGATATGCGGCGGCTGGCGGAGAACCTGGCGCGCGCGTCACGCGCCGCGGCGGAGACACAAGCATGAGCCCGGGCTGGATGGCGGCGCAGGCCGTCCGGGGGTATCAGCTACTGCTCCGGCCGCTGCTCCCATCGGCCTGCCGGTTCGTGCCGGGGTGCTCGGAGTACGCCCGGGAGAGCCTGCTGCACCATGGTTTGCTGCGCGGAGGGTGGCTGGGAATCCGGCGCGTCACCCGGTGCCATCCGTGGAATCCGGGCGGATACGACCCACCGCCGGTGGAGCGATCGAGAGGCTAATGGACAAGCGGACGACCCTGGCGCTGCTGCTGATGGCCGCGCTCCTGATGATCTACCCGGCGATCTTCATGCGCGAGCCCACGCCGGAGCAGAAGCCCGCCCAGAAGTCCGAGACGTCGGCCGCGCCCACGCCGGCCCCTGCGACGCCCGCTGCGGGCGCGGCGGTGAGCGTGCCGCCCTCACCGCTCTCCCCGCCCTCCCCGAAGGATGCGCCGGCGGTCCCGGAGCGCGCGGCCGTCATCGAGACGCCGCTGTACCGCGCGTCGATCGCCACCACCGGCGGCCAGGTCAAGGCCTGGGACCTCCACTTCCGCGGCGAGAAGCCGCTGGTGCTGCCCGGCACCGTTGACACGGCGGGATGGGTCGTGAAGCGACCCGGCCAGCCGGCGCGGGCCATTGCCTTCGCGCTGTCCACCGAGTCCATCAAGCTCGACAAGGACACGCCGACGGGCGAGCTGCGGATGGTCGGCGAGGACGGGTTCGGCATCCGGGTCACCCAGGTGCTCCGCTTTCGGGCGGATAGCTACGTGGTGGAGCACGAGCTGAAGGTGGAGAACCGCCACACGGTCGCGCAAGCCGTCGAGCTGGCGCAGGTGTGGAGCGCCCCGGCGGAGTGGCCGAAGGCGCAGGAGCAGTTTGCCGGGGCGCGGCCGATCCACGTCGTCCGGCTCCCGCAAGGCTCCCTCTGGTCTCGCCGCGAGTACCTGAACAAGGCGATGGACTACGCCGGGCGAGGACCGCTGGGTCGGCTTCGAGAGCGGGATCGCCCCGGTTGGCCAGAACGGGGTGTACTTGACCGCCCTGATCCCCAAGAGTAAGGGCATCGGCGTGGTCGAGGCGCGACGTGAGCTGAAAAAAGAGAATGAATCTACAGTGTTACATACGGCAGAGATCGGGGTCCGCGCCGCGGTCCCAGCACTCGAGCCCGGGAAGGTCTGGGAAGGGCAGCTCCAGAGCTATATGGGCCCGATGGAGTACGAGCGCCTGAAGGCATTGGGCGTGGGCCTGGAGAAGGCCATCTACTTCGGCGGCTTCCCGTTCCCCGAATCGTGGGCGGTTCACTACAACCTCCCCACGTTCCCGATGGAATACATCGTGGTGCCCACCCTGGCCATCATGCGGTGGTTCTATCACTTCGTCCCGAACTACGGTGTCGCGATCATCCTGCTGACGCTGATCACGAAGGTGCTGCTCTTTCCGCTCACGGTGAAGAGCATGACCTCGATGAAGGCCATGCAGGCGCTCCAGCCGCAGATCAATGCGCTGCGCTCCAAGCACAAGAGCGATCCGCAGCGCCTGCAGCGCGAGACGATGGAGCTCTACCGCGCCCACAAGGTGAACCCGCTCGGCGGCTGTCTGCCGATGGTGGTCCAGGTTCCCATCTTTTACGCGCTGTACGACGCGCTCTCGGTCTCGGTGGACCTGCAGAACGCGTCGTTCATCTGCTTCGGTCGCATCTTCGGGATCGACTTCTGGATCTGCGATCTCGCGCGGCACGATCCCACGTACGTGCTGCCGATCCTCATGGGTGTTTCCATGTTCGTTCAGCAGAAGATGACCCCGGTGATGGGCGATCCACGCCAGGCGAAGATGATGCTGTTCATGCCCGTGGTCTTCACGTTCATGTTCTTCAATCTGCCCGCGGGCCTGGTTCTGTACTGGACCCTGTCCAACGTCCTGCAGATCGCCCAGCAGAAGTACATGGAGCGGATGGGCAAGACGGAGAAGGTTCCGGCGGGGCGAGCCACGAAGAAGGCTTGAGCAGGCGGAGCCACGATCCGCTCGACGAGCTGATGGTCGCGCTCCGGTCCCTCACCGGGCACCCGGCAGGCCCGCGCCGATCGGCAGCGATTCCAGCAGTACCTCGACCTGTTCCTTCGCTGGAACGGGACCCATCGCATGACCGCCCTCGACTCCGCCGCCGCCGTCGTCCAGGATCTCTTCATCGACTCGCTGCTGTTTCTCGCGCTCCTGCCTCCTCGCCCGCTCGCCCTGGTGGACATCGGTGCCGGCGCCGGGATTCCCGGGCTGCCCCTCAGCCTGGCCGATCCGTCGATCGCGGTGACTCTCGTGGAGGCCAGGCGAAAGCGCGTCTCCTTCCTGTTGGCGGCTCAGCGAGAGCTCGCGCTGAACAATGTGGTCGTGAAGGAGGGCCGAGCCGAGGTGCTGCTCGAGCAGGAGCCAGATCTTGCCGCCGGCTTCGATATCGTGGTCGCTCGGTCAGTCGGCCCCGCCGCGACGCTCCTGCCGCTGGCCCGTAAGTATTTGAAGGTGGGGGGCCTCTTTGTGGTGTCTGGACCCCCGAATCCCCTCCCCCAGAAGGCGTTTGAGGTGGTTCGGGTTACGATCCCCGGAACGCGCAAGAGCCGAGTATTCCTCAAGTCCGTTAAAGAAAGTTGAATTCAACCCCGGCTCCTGGGTAATGTTCCACGTGGAACACGGAGGGCGATGTTCCACGTGGAACAGCCCGGGGGGCATCTGGTGGGTCGGACGCTGGCCGTCGTCAATCAGAAGGGCGGAGTCGGGAAGACCACGACCGCGGTCAACCTGGCGGCGGGCCTCGCCCTGGCCGAGCGGCGCACCCTCCTGGTCGACCTTGATCCCCAGGGCAACGCCACGACCGGCATGGGCATAGACAAGGCCGCGCTCGAGCGCACCATCTACCACGTCCTGCTCGAGGGCGTCCCGCTCGCTGACGTGGTCAAGCCGACCATGCTCCCGTTCCTGCACCTGGTCCCGTCCGATATCGACCTGGTCGGGGCCGAGATCGAGCTGGTGACCCTCGACAACCGTGAAGGGCGGCTGAAGCAGGCCCTGGCCGCGGTCAGTCAGTCCTATGACTACGTGATCATCGACTGCCCGCCTTCTCTCGGGATCCTGACCCTCAATGCGCTGGCTGCCGCCGAATCGGCTCTGGTGCCGCTCCAGTGTGAGTACTACGCCATGGAGGGGCTCGCCCACATCATCCGAACCATTGGACTGGTGCATGAGCGGCTCAATCCGAACCTGAAGGTCGAAGGGGTCGTCCTGACGATGTTCGACGGAAGGACCAGCCTGGCGGGCCAGGTTCGCGCGGAGGCCCAGCGGCACCTGGGCAAGCAGGTCATGACCACCATAATCCCGCGAAATATAAGGCTTAGCGAGGCTCCGAGCCATGGGAAGCCCATCATGCTGTACGACCTCAAATCGGCCGGCTCGACGGCCTATCTCGATCTCGCCAGAGAGGTGATCTCCCATGGTTAATCGCCAGCACGGCCTCGGACGCGGTTTGGGCGCGCTGCTCTCATCCTCCCCTGCACCGGCCGCCCAGGAGGCCGCCACGGCGGCGGCCGTCGAGCTGCCGATCGACTCGATCGCTCCGAATCCGAAGCAGCCCAGAAAAGACTTTGATGATAAGGCTTTACGTGATCTGGCGGCGTCTTTGACGCAGAGCGGCGTGCTGCAGCCGGTCGTCGTTCGGCGTCTGGGCGACGGCTATCAGCTGGTCGTCGGCGAGCGCCGGTGGCGCGCCGCGAAGCTGGCGGGCCTCACCCGGATCCCCGCGGTCATTCGCGAAGCGACCGACGCGCAGACCCTCGAGCTGGCCCTCGTGGAGAACCTGCTGCGCGAGGACCTGAACCCGATGGAAGAAGCGGAAGCGTATCAGCGCCTGCTCGCCGAGTTCGGATGGACGCAGGAAGAGCTGGCCCAGCGCGTCCAGCGCGATCGGAGCAGCATCGCCAACTGCCTGCGCCTGCTCAAGCTCCCCGAGATCATCCAGGCGGACCTGCGCGCGAATCGACTCACGATGGGGCACGCGCGCGCGCTCCTCTCCCTCGCCTCCCCCGCCGAGCAGCTCCGGCTCCGCGAGGAGATCCTCGCGCATTCGTGGTCGGTGCGCGCCACCGAGGAAGGCGTGCAGGCGCAGCGCGCGAAGCCCCCTCGCCGCCAGCTCCGCCGCTCGCCGGACCTGGCCGCGGTGGAAGACTCGCTCCGCGTCGCGCTCGCCACGCGCGTCCGGCTCGTGGGCAACGAGCGCGCGGGCCGGATCGAGATCGCCTACTCCACGCGCGAGGAGCTCGACCGACTCGCCGAGCTGATCACCACGCGGCCGCGGTAAGATCGGGCGCATGCGCGAGCGGATCGTCGTCGGGCTGAGCGGCGGCGTGGACTCCTCGGTCGCGGCCGCGCTCCTCGTCGAGCAGGGCTTCGACGTGATCGGCGTCACGCTGCGCGTCTGGCCGTGGCGCGAGGCGGAGGACGCAGACGAAGAAGTTCGGGAGCTGCTGCTCGCCCGCGACGGTGGACGACGCGCGCGCGGTGGCGCGGCGCCTCGAGATCCCGTACTACCTCCTGAACACGGAGCGCGAGTTCGAGCGCGCGGTGATCGAGCCCTTCGCGCGCGAGTACGCGGCGGGGCGCACGCCGGTGCCGTGCGTGGCGTGCAACCGCGAGGTGAAGTTCGGCTCGCTCGCGCAGCGCGCGCGCGCGTGGGACGCGACCGCGGTGGCGACCGGCCACTACGCGCGCATCACGCGCGATCCCGACTCGCGGCGATTCCTCCTCTGGCGCGGGCGCGACGCGCGCAAGGACCAGTCCGACTTCCTCTGGCCGCTCACGCAGGCGCAGCTCGCGGCCGCGCGCTTTCCGGTGGGCGATCTCACCAAGGACGCGGTGCGCGAGAAGGCCCGCGCCCTCGGGCTCGTGACCGCGGAGAAGCCCGAGAGCCAGGAGATCTGCTTCATCCCGGACGACGACTACCGCGGGTTCCTGCGCCGGCGGGTGCCGGAGGCGTTCGTGCCCGGGCCGATCCTGGACGGGCAGGGGACGGTGCTGGGCCGCCACGAGGGGCTCGCCAACTACACGGTCGGCCAGCGGCGCGGGCTGGGCCTGGTCTCGGCCCGCCCCCTGTACGTGACCGCGCTCGATCCGGCCCGGAACGCGGTGGTCGTGGGGGGCGCCGATGACGGGGGCGTGGCGTCGCTCCGGGCGGAGCAGGTGAACCTCATCAGTATCCCGGTCCTGACCGGCCCGCTCGCGGTGGCGGCCAAGATCCGGCACACGCATGAGCCGGCCGCCGCGACCATCGAGCCCCTCGAGGATGGCGCGGTCAGGGTCCGGTTCGAGCGGCCCCAGCGGGCCCCGGCGCCGGGCCAGTCGGTGGTGTTCTACCAGGGCGATCTGGTGGTGGGTGGGGGCGTGATCGCGCGCCCGGAAGACCCTTGACAGTTTTCCCGCCCGCGTGATACTCGTGTACCGTTTGTTCCTTCTTTCACAAAAGCGCTAGCCGGAGAACTCACCATGATTCGCGTACTCGCCATCGCTGCGCTTCTGCTCGGGGTGTTGCCGGCGGCGGCGCTGGCCTCCGAGGGCGGAGGCGGCCTCATCAACCTGGACCGGTCGATCGTCATCCAGATGATCAACTTCGCCCTGCTGCTGCTCATCCTGGGCAAGCTGCTCTACAAGCCGCTGCTCGCCAAGATGGAGGAGCGCACCCAGGCCATCCGCAAGTCGCTCGAGGAAGCGCAGGCCGCGCGGGCCGACGCCCAGCGCGAGCGCGAGGAGCACGCGGGGAAGCTGCAGGCCGCGTACGCCGAGGCGCAGGCCATCCGGGCCACCGCGCTCAAGGAAGCGGCCGAGGAGCAGCGCCGGCTGGTGGAGGGCGCGCGGGCGGAAGCGGGGCGCCTGGTGGAATCGGCACGGAGCGAGATGGCCGCAGGAGGTCACCCGCGCGCGGCAGGCGCTGCGCCAGGAAGTGGTCGACCTCGCCATCACCGCGGCGGAGCGACTCATCCGCAAGAGCCTGCGCGACGAGGACCATCGCCGCATCGTGCAGGACGCGATCGGCCGGGTGGACAAGGTCAACTAGCCGTGCGATCCCACGAGCGGACCGCCCGGCGCTACGCCAAGGCCCTCTACGACGTGGCGCGCGAGACCGGCGCCACGGAAGCGATCGGGCGGGAGATGGAGCAGGTCGCGGCCATCTGCGCCGGCGACGCCGGGGCCCACGACGTGCTGACCCGCCCGTGGATCAAGCCGGCCGATCGCCGCGGGGTGGCGATGGCCATCGCGCAGAAGACCGGCGCGGGCAAGCTCGTGCAGGACTTCGCGGGCCTCGTGGCCGAGCGCGGCCGGGCCGATCATCTGCCCGAGATCGTCGGGGCCTACCGGACCCTCGTGGACGACGAGCTCGGCCGCGCCCGCGCCCAGGTGCGGACCGCGGTCGCCCTCACCGACGGCGAGAAGCGGGAGCTCTCGGGCAAGCTCGAGCGCGCGCTCGGCAAGCGCATCATCCTGGAAGAGCAGGTCGACGCCACGCTGCTGGGCGGCTTCATCGCGCAGGTCGGCAGCCTCATCTTCGACGGCAGTCTCGACGGGCAGCTCGCGCGCATGCGCCAGCGGCTCGCAAGGGGATAGGACATGATCAAGGCGGAAGAGATCAGCGACATCATCAAGCGTCAGCTCCAGGGCTACGAGGCCGAGATCGACCTCAAGGAAGCGGGACGCGTGATCGAGGTCGGCGACGGCATCGCGCGCATCTACGGCCTCGAGAAGGCGATCGCGGGCGAGCTGCTCGAGTTCCCGGGCGACGTGTTCGGCCTCGTGCTGAACCTGGAAGCCGACAACGTCGGCGCGGTGCTCCTCGGCGACGACACCAAGATCAAGGAAGGCGACCCGGTGACGCGCACCAAGCGCATCGCCCAGGTGCCGGTCGGCGAGGCGCTGATCGGCCGCGTGGTCAACGCGCTCGGCCAGCCGGTGGACGGCAAGGGCCCGATCGACGCCAAGGAGTTCCGGGCGATCGAGCGCTACGCGCCCGGCGTGGTCGACCGGAAGTCCGTCAAGGAGCCGCTCCAGACCGGGATCAAGTCGATCGACGCCATGATCCCGATCGGCCGCGGCCAGCGCGAGCTGATCATCGGCGACCGCGGCACCGGCAAGACCGCCATCGGGGTGGACACGATCATCAACCAGAAGGGGCAGGGGGTCTTCTGCTTCTACGTGGCCATCGGCCAGAAGCGCTCGACGGTCGCCCAGGTCGTGAAGGTGCTCGAGGACACCGGCGCCATGGCCTACACCACGGTGGTGATCGCCTCCGCCTCCGAGTCGGCGCCGCTGCAGTACATCGCGCCCTACGCGGGCTGCGCGATGGGCGAGTACTTCCGCGACTCCGGCCGCCACGCCCTCTGCATCTACGACGACCTGTCCAAGCACGCGACCGCGTACCGCCAGCTCTCGCTGCTGCTGCGGCGGCCCCCGGGGCGCGAGGCGTATCCGGGCGACGTGTTCTACCTCCACTCGCGGCTGCTCGAGCGGGCGGCCAAGCTGAACGACGAGCTGAAGGGCGGCTCGCTCACCGCGCTGCCCATCATCGAGACGCAGCTCGGCGACGTGTCGGCCTACATCCCGACCAACGTCATCTCGATCACGGACGGCCAGATCTTCCTCGAGTCCGACCTCTTCTACGCGGGCAACCGGCCCGCGGTCAACGTGGGCATCTCGGTCTCCCGCGTCGGCGGCTCGGCGCAGATCAAGGCGATGCGGCAGATCGCGGGCAAGCTGCGCCTCGACCTCGCCCAGTACCGCGAGCTGGCCGCCTTCGCCCAGTTCGGCTCCGACCTCGACCGGGCCACCCAGCTCCAGCTCGCGCGCGGCCAGCGCATGGTCGAGCTGCTCAAGCAGGGCCAGTACTCGCCGCAGTCGGTGGAGCGGCAGATCGCGATCATCTTCGCGGGCACCCAGGGCCTCCTCGACGACATGCCGGTGGACCAGATCCGCGAGTTCGAGACCTTCCTCTTCGGGTTCCTCGATCGCAAGCACGCCCAGGTGCTGGGGGACATCGCGAACAAGAAGGAGCTGACCGACGACCTGCGCGCGGCGCTGACCACCGCGATCAACGCGGCGAAGGCCGAGTTCATGGCGTCGCGGGGTATCAAGGCCGCCTAGAGACGGATCGCCATGGCCACGCTCCGCGACATCCGCCGGCGGATCCGCTCCGTCGAGTCCACCCAGAAGATCACGCGCGCCATGAAGCTGGTGGCGGCCGCGAAGCTCCGCCGCGCCCAGGAGCGCATCGTCTCCGCGCGGCCGTACGCGGTGAAGATGGCCCAGCTGCTGTCGAGCCTCGTCCGGCGCGCGGAGGGCGAAGCGCATCCGCTGCTGGTGCGCCGGCCCGCCGCCCGCAAGCGCCTCGTCATCATCACCGCGGACAAGGGGCTGTGCGGGGCGTTCAACTCGAACATCCTGCGGGCCTCGCTCGCGTTCCTGCGCGAGCAGGGCGAGACGAGCGTCACGCTCGTGGTGGTGGGCAAGAAGGCCCGGGACTTCTACCGCCGGCGCCAGTACGAGATCAAGTCGGAGATGCTCGGCTTCTTCGACCGTCTCGCGTACTCGCACGCGCAGGAGCTCGCGGGCGGGCTGATGCAGGAATACCTGAGCGGCGAGGTGGACGAGGTCCATCTCCTGTACAACGAGTTCCGCTCGGTGGCGGTGCAGCGGGTGAAGCGCGAGCAGCTCCTGCCCATCGAGTCGGCCGACGCCGCCAATGATCAGGGCGGGCCGGGGGGCCAGGGCGGGGCGGAGGGCGACTACATCTACGAGCCGAGCCCGGAGGCGATCCTGGCCGCGCTGCTGCCGCGCCACGTGACCACCCAGGTGTACCGGGCGCTGATGGAGTCGGTGGCGGGCGAGTACGGCGCGCGGATGACCGCGATGGAAGCCGCCACCAAGAACGCCAAGGAAATGATCAGCGTGCTGTCGATCCAGTACAACAAGGCGCGCCAGGAGCGCATCACCAAGGAGCTCCTCGACATCGTCGGCGGCGCCGAAGCGCTCCGCCAGTCGGTCGAGGCCTAGGGCACATACCAGAGCCAAGGAGCATGGGATGAACCAGGGCAAGATCGTTCAGGTGATCGGGCCGGTCGTGGACGTGGAGTTCGAGCCCGGCAAGCTGCCCCCCATCTACAGCGCCCTCGAGGTCCCGGGCGCGGGCAGCACCGACATCTTCGCGTACTCCGCGAAGCTCGTGCTCGAGGTCGCCCAGCATCTCGGCGAGAGCCAGGTGCGCACGGTGGCCATGGCCGCCACCGACGGCCTCACGCGCGGCATGCCGGTCAACGACACCGGCATGCCGATCTCGATCCCGGTGGGCAATGGGACGCTCGGGCGCATCATCAACATCACCGGCGAGCCGGTGGACAAGATGGGCCCGATCAAGAGCACGAAGACCTACCCGATCCACCGGCCCGCGCCCGCGTTCGACCAGCAGTCCACCAAGGTCGAGATGTTCGAGACCGGCATCAAGGTCGTGGACCTGCTCGAGCCCTACACCCGTGGCGGCAAGACCGGCCTCTTCGGCGGCGCCGGCGTGGGCAAGACCGTGCTCATCCAGGAGCTGATCAACAACATCGCCAAGCAGCACGGCGGCATCTCGGTGTTCGCCGGGGTGGGGGAGCGCACCCGCGAGGGCAACGACCTCTACCACGAGATGAAGGAGTCGGGCGTCATCGAGAAGACCGCGCTGATCTTCGGCCAGATGACCGAGCCGCCCGGCTCGCGCCTGCGGGTCGCGCTGACCGGGGTGACCGCGGCCGAGTACTTCCGCGACGAGGAAGGCCAGGACGTGCTGCTGTTCATCGACAACATCTTCCGCTTCACCCAGGCGGGCTCCGAGGTCTCCGCGCTGCTCGGCCGCATGCCCTCCGCGGTCGGCTACCAGCCGACCCTCGGCACCGAGATGGGCGCGCTCCAGGAGCGCATCACGTCGACCAAGAAGGGCTCGATCACGTCGGTGCAGGCCATCTACGTGCCCGCCGACGACATCACCGACCCCGCGCCCGCGACCGCGTTCGCGCACCTGGACGCCACCACCGTGCTCTCGCGCCAGCTCACCGAGCTCGGCATCTATCCCGGCGGTGGACCCGCTCGCGTCCACCTCGCGCATCCTCGACCCGATCATCCTGGGCGCGGAGCACTACGGGACGGCGCGCGCGGTGCAGTCGATCCTGCAGCGCTACAAGGACCTCCAGGACATCATCGCCATCCTCGGCATGGAGGAGCTCTCCGACGAGGACAAGCTGATCGTGGCGCGCGCCCGCAAGCTGCAGCGCTTCCTCTCGCAGCCGTTCTTCGTGGCCGAGGTGTTCACCGGCCAGCCCGGCCGCTACGTCAAGCTCGCGGACACCATCAAGGGCTTCAAGGAGATCGTCGAGGGCAAGCACGACGAGCTGCCCGAGCAGGCCTTCTACATGGTCGGCGGCATCGAGGAGGCGCAGGAGAAGGCGGCCAAGATGCGCGAGGCCAAGTAGTGCTGCTGGAGCTCGCCACGCCGACCCGCCAGCTCGTCTCCGAGCAGGTGGACGAGGTGGTGGCGCCCGGCACCGAGGGCTACTTCGGGGTGCTGCCCGGCCACGCCGCCTTCCTCGCCACGCTGGGGAGCGGCGAGGTCGTCTACCGGACCGGCCGGGGCGAGCAGCACATCGCGGTGCACGGCGGCTTCGCCGAGGTGACGCCCGAGCGGGTCATCATCCTCGCCGAGCTCGCCGAGCGTCCCGAGGAGATCGACCGCGAGCGGGCCGAGCGCGCGCGCCAGCGCGCCGAGCAGCGCATGGCCGGCCGGCCCGTGGAGGGCGAGTCCGACGAGATCGACTTCGACGACGCGGTGGCCGCGTACCAGCGCGCCCTCACGCGGCTGCTCGTCGCCTCGATCGGCGGCGCCTAGCCCGCTGCCCTTCGCGCGGGGCAGGAGGCGCCCGCGCGCTGCCCAGCGCCTCAGGCATTCCCCGCCGCGATCTGATCGCAAGCGGCTGATTCCGTGCGGCTTCTCCCGTGGCACGCCCCTCGCAATCTACGAGCGGGCATGATGACCATCCTGATCGCCGACGATGAACCCGCAATCGTGGACCTGGTTCGCTTCACCCTCGAAGACGCGCACGTGCGGATCGTGGACGCCGCCGACGGGGCCGCCGCGGTGGCCCTGGCGCGGCGCGAGCGCCCCGACGTGGCCCTGCTCGACGTGCAGATGCCGCGCCTCAACGGGCTGGAGGCCTGCCGGCAGCTCCGTCAGGTGCCCGAGTGCGCGCATACCCGCATCGTCATGCTCACCGCGGCGGCGCAGGCGGCCGACCGCCGCCGCGGGCTCGAGGCGGGCGCCGATCACTACCTGACCAAGCCCTTCTCGCCGCTCGCCCTGCTGACGCTGGTGCGCTCGCTCGTGCCGGAGGCCTCGGTATGGCCGGCCAGGTAGGGCTCTCGCAGGCGCTGTCCTACGCGCGCGATCTCAAGTCGCTCTACGAGACCTCGCGGGCGCGGGAGCGCGAGCTCGAGCAGACGCAGGCGCGCCTGCGCGCGGCGTATCAGCAGTCGCTGCAGTACGCGATCGATCTCCGCAAGACGTACCGGCGCCTGCAGCAGTCGAGCTTCCAGAGCCTGCTCGGCCTGGCCAACGCGCTCGAGGCCAAGGACGTCTACACGCGCGGGCACTCCGAGCGCGTCGCGGCGCTCGCGCGGCGCCTCGCGCTCGCCGCCGGCGTCGCGCCCGGGGCCGCCGACACCATCGCGCAGGCCGGGCTCCTGCACGATCTGGGGAAGATCGGCATCCCGGAGTCGGTCCTGCGCAAGCCCGGCCCGCTCAGCGACGAGGAGTGGGCGGTGATGCGCCGGCATCCGATCGTCGGCGCCCAGATCGTCGCCCCGCTCGAGTTCTTCGCCGACGGCGCGGTCATCGTGCGGCACCATCACGAGCGGCACGACGGCAGCGGCTACCCCGACGGCCTGCGCGGCGAGCTGATCCCCCTGGGCGCGCGCATCGTGGCGGTGGCCGACGTCTACGACGCGCTCACCTCGGATCGCCCCTATCGGCCGCGCCTGGCCGCGGGCCGACGTGGTGCGCCACCTCGAATCGGAAGCGGGCGAGACGCTCGATGCCCGCCTGGCCGCCCTCTGTCTCCGCCTGACCGACGATGCGGCTCCTGAGCGCGCCGTTTGAGCCCGGCGCGCTGGCGCCGCCGCGCGGGCCGGCCCGGGCCTACGGGCAGGTGGCGGGCGCGGTCGCGCTGCTCGCGACGGCGGGCCTTGCGCTGGAGTGGACCGGGGTGGCTCCGCTCTCGCTCGGCCACGCCCTGGCCAGCGGGGCCGTCCACGGGGGACTGCTCGCGCTGGGCTGGCTGCTCGCGACCGACGCGGCCGCCGGCTGGCCCGGGCCGGTCGTCCGGCTCGGTGCCGCGCTGCTCCTGGCCTCGGTGACCGCGCGTCTGCACCCGCTGGGCGCCCTCGCGTTCCTTCTCGTGCCCGGACTGCTGCTGCTCGAAGCGCGGCGGCGGCCGCGCCTGCGCGCCCTCGGGCTCGGGGGCGCCCGGCCGGTCCACGCGGCGGCGGGCCTGGCGGTCGGGGCATTCCTCGGCGCGCACCTGCTCGTCACCGCGTCGCGGACCTTCGGCTATCGGCTGCACCCGGGCGGCCTGCCGCCGTATCTCTCGGCGCTCGCGTACGACGTGGGCGCCAACGCGCCTCAGCGCGGAGTGGCTGTTCCGGGGCGCGGTGTTCTCGCTGCTCTGGCGGCGCTGGTCGTTCTGGCCGGCCGCGCTGCTGACGACGGCGCTGTCGCTCCTGCGCTACCTGGTCGATCCCGCCCTGCCGCACGCGGCGGAGGCGCGCGCGGGGGCCGTGTTCTACCTGGGCCTGGTTGGGCTGATCGCCTGCGCGCTGCGCGCCTGGAGCGGCAGCCTCCTGCCCGGCTACCTGGCCGCGCTCGCGTTCTTCGCGGCCTACCGGATGCTCGCGCCGTGATCGCGCTCCCGGTCGCCCTGCTGGCCGCCCTGGCCCTGGCCCTGGACGTCACGGACCAGGGCCCCGCCTCCGTGCTCCGGCATCTCTACCTGGTGCCGACGCTCTGGGCTGCGCTCACCCGGGGCGCGGTCGGCGGCGGGCTCGTCGGCGCGCTGGCCGGCCTGCTGCACGCGCCGGTGGTCCTGCCCGCGGTGGAGCGGCTCGGCCTCACCTCCCAGACGCTCGACGGCCTGCTGTCGCTCGGCCTGCCGATCGTGGCGGGCGTGCTCGTCGGCCGGCTGGTGGACGGCTCCCGCGCGCGCGCGGCGCGGCTGGCCGCGGTGCTCGCGATCCAGCGCCGGCTGGACGGGCCGGACGCGATGGAGGACAAGCTGGTGAGCGCGGCCCGCGAGCTGCGCGCCGCCCTCCGGGCCCGGCGCCTCGCGCTGCTGGTCGGCGCCGACGTGCGCACCGCGCTCCTCGCCAGCGTGCCGGTGGGGACGCTTGTCGATCCCGAGTCGGCGGCGGCCTTCGCCCTCGCCACCGGCCAGCGCGTGAGCAGCGTGGATCTGGCGGCGGATCCCCGCGTGTGGGCGGACGAGCCGGTCGGCCCGACGCCCGTGCGCGCCCTCGCGGTGCCGCTCGTCTCGGGCGCGGGCGTCGTCGGGGTGATGGCGGTCGAGTGGAGCGGGGAGCTGTCGCGCGCCACGCGCGCCGCGGCCGAGGAGCTGGCGCTGCACATGGCCCTGGCGGTCGAGAACGCGCGCCTCACCCTTCGCCAGCAGCATTTCGCGGAGGAGCTCGCGGAGAAAGTATCGGCGGCCACCGCGCGCCTCCGCGAGCTGGACCAGGCGAAGACCGAGTTCCTCTCGGTGGTCTCGCACGAGCTGCGCACGCCGCTGACCGCGCTGCAGGGCTTCAGCGAGCTGCTGCTGCGCTCGGCGCTGTCTCCGGAGCGCGCCCAGCGCTGCCTCGTCTACCTCCACACCGAGGCGTGCACGCTGGGCCGCATCGTCGGGGAGCTGCTGGATCTGTCGCGGATCGAGGCCGGGCGCCCGCTCGAGCTCAGACCGGAGCTGGTCGACCTGGCCGGGCTGATCGAGCGCAACCTCGAGATCTTCGCGGCCGAGCATCGCGGGCACCACTTCCGCTGGACCGCGAGCGGATCCGAGGTGGCCCTGCGCGCGGATCCCGACGCGCTGGACCGGATGGTCAAGAACCTGCTCTCCAACGCGGTCAAGTACTCACCGCGCGGCGGCCAGGTCTGCGTCTCCGCGGGCGCGGCCGAGGATCAGCCGGGGATGATCGAGCTGGCCGTCGAGGACGACGGTGTCGGCATCCCGGCCGATCAGCTCCCGCGCATCTTCGACAAGTACGTCCGCGTGCCCCATCCCGAGACTGCCGCGGCCCGCGGCCTGGGCTTGGGCCTGAGCCTGGTGAAGGCCCTCGCGGAGGCCCACGGGGGACGGGTCGAAGTGGACAGTCTGCCCGGAAAAGGGTCCCGATTTCGCCTGCTTCTCCCGGGAGGCGTCCGAGACTTTTGATCCATATTTCCGTATAGTTGTTGACACTCGCGTTCGCGGCCGTGTACCCTATCTCTCCGGGCATGGCGCGACGGGACGAGGTAGCTGGGCGGATGGCGGAGGCCGTGGTGAAGCGGCTGGTCGGGCGCAAGCTCGCCGACGTCCGGGACGAGACGCGGGCGCGCGAGGTGGTCCGACGCATCCTGGCCGAGAACTTCCAGGCCGAGGAGAAGCTCGACGCCGACGCGCGCACCCTCCTGATGGACAATGCCAAGCTGATCCGCGACTCCGCCTCCGACTACAAGCGCCTCTTCGCGCTCGTCAAGACCAAGCTCGCCAAGGAACGGGGGTTCACGCTGTGACGCGGATGAGCCGCGAGCGCATGTTCGCGCTGGCCGACCGCATCGTGGCCGACCTGGCCGCGACCGAGAGCGTCTCGATCAAGGGCGACGACGAGAAGGCCCACGGCCACCTCCGCACCGAGGTGTTCCGGGTCCTGGAGGACGAGTCGAAGCTCGAGGAATCGATCGACCAGGAGGTGCGCCGCGCGCTCAGCACCTATTCGCGCCCGGCGCCCGAGGGCAGCTCGGAGTGGGAGCTGCTCTACCAGAAGACCCGCGACGAGGTCTACCGGCGCCGGTTCCGGCTATGAAGCGCGTGGTCGTCGGGCTGAGCGGCGCCTCGGGCGCGATCTACGGCATCCGCTTCCTGGAGCTGCTGCGCGGGATCCCGGACGTCGAGGCGCACCTCGTCATCTCCGACGCCGGGCGGCGCACCATCGTCGAGGAGACCGACTACACGGTCGCCGACGTCGAGGCGCTCGCCACCCGCCGCTACCGCAACCGGGACATCGGCGCGGCGCTCGCCTCCGGCTCGTTCAAGACGGACGGCATGGTCATCGTGCCGTGCAGCATCAAGACCGCGGCCGCGGTGGCCCACTGCGTCTCCGACACGCTGATGGCGCGCGCGGCCGACGTGACGCTCAAGGAGGGCCGGGCGCTCATCCTGGTGGTCCGCGAGACCCCGCTGCATCTCGGACACCTCCGGGTGCTCACCGCGCTGGCCGAGATGGGCGCGGTGGTCCTGCCGCCGATGCCGGCCTTCTACAACCGGCCGAAGCAGATCGACGACCTCGTCGTCCAGACGCTCGCGCGCGTGCTCGACCGGCTCGGCCTCCCGCATTCGCTGGCGCCGGAGTGGCAGGGCGCGCCGCCGCGCGTGCCGGGGCCGCCCCGCAGTTGACGCCGCCCGCCGCGCGCCCGGACGCCGCGCCCGCCGTCGCTGGACCTCTCCATCGTCGTGCCGGTGTACAACGAGGAGGAGAATCTCCCGCTCCTCTGGCCGGAGATCCGCGAGGTGCTCGAGCCGACCGGCCTGCGCTACGAGGTCATCTTCGTGGACGACGGGAGCCGCGACCGCAGCGCCGAGATCGTCCGCGAGTTCCGCGAGCGGGACGGGCGCGTGCGGCTCGTGCGCCTGAAGGCGAACGCGGGGGAGACCGCGGCCACCGACGCGGGCCTGAAGGCGGTGCGCGGCCGGCACGTGGTCGTCATGGACGCGGATCTCCAGAACGATCCGCACGACATTCCCGCGATGCTCGCGCAGCTCGACCGCTGGGACGCGGTGACCGGCTGGCGCGTGAACCGCGCGGCGGGCGACTCCTGGGTGCGGCGCCTCTCCTCCCGCATCGCCAACCGGGTACGCAATCGCCTGAGCGAGGAGACCATCCAGGACAGCGGCTGCACCTTCCGGGCCTTCCGCCGCGAGTGCCTGCGCGATCTCGTGCTCTACAAGGGCTTTCACCGGTTCATTCCCACGCTGCTGAAGATGCGGGGCTTCCGGGTGCTCGAGGTGCCGGTGAATCACCGGCCGCGCCGGTTCGGCCAGTCCAAGTACGGCATCGGCAACCGCGCGCTGCGCGCGTTCGTGGACCTCCTGGTGGTCCGCTGGATGAAGGACCGGCTCCTGCGCTACGAGATCGCCGAGGACCTGGGCGGCGAGCCCGGGGGCGGCCGGTGAAGGTGCTGCTGGTCGGCCTGGGGCGCTGGGGCGAGAAGCACCTGCGCGTGCTCGGCGAGCTGGGCGTCGAGCTCTGGGTGGCCGACGTCTCGGCGGAGCGGCGCGCCTTCGCGATCAAGGCCGGCGTGGCGGCGGCGCGCGCGGTCGAGGACTTCCGCCAGGCGCTGCCGCACGTGGACGCGGTGGACATCGTGACGCCGGCCGACAATCACCTGGCCCTCGCCGCGGAGTGCCTGCGCGCGGGCCGCGACTGCTTCGTCGAGAAGCCGCTCACGCTGACGGTGGACGAGGGCCGCCGTCTCGCCGCGATCGTGGCCCAGACGCTCCGCGTGCTGCAGGTCGGGCACATCTTCCGCTTCCATCCGGTGACGACGGCGCTCCGCGAGCGGCTGGCCGCGGGCGCGATCGGGCGCGTGCGCTACTGCACCGGGCCGCTTCGCCGGCTTCAAGCGCCCGCGCACCGACGTCGGCGTGACGCAGACGGACGCCATCCACTACTTCGACCTCTTCGCCCATCTGCTCGGGCGCCCGGCCACCGCGGTCACCGCCACCCTGCGCGATCACCTCGGCCGTGGCCTCGACGATTGCTCGTTCACCACGGTGGAGTACGGCGACGTCCCCGCCTTCGTGGAGGCCGGCTACTTCGCCCCCGGGACCGCCCGCGACTGCGTGATCGTGGGCGAGCAGGGGACGCTCGCCGCCGACTTCGGCACCTCCGAGGTGCGCGTGCTCGCCAACCGCCACGTGGAGACGCCGTCGGGCTGGCAGGCGCCGGAGGGCGCGGTGGAGAGCTTCAAGGCCTCCGGGCCCGAGCCGCTCCGCCACGAGCTCGAGGGGTTCCTGGACGCGGTGACCCGCCGGTGCCCTCCCGCGGTGGACGTGCAGGCGGGGCTCGACGCGCTCCGCACGGTGGAGGCGGCGCAGCGCTCGTCCTCACTGGGCCGTCGCGTCGCGCTCGCCGAGCTGGCGTAGTTCCGCCGTACACTCGGGATGATGGCGATGAGTATCCGGGCGGGGATTCTACTGGTGCCGAAGGGGGGACTCGAACCCCCACACCCTTGCGGGCACATGACCCTGAATCATGCGCGTCTGCCAATTCCGCCACTTCGGCTCGGACAAGGTCCCCATCTTACGGACTGCGGGTATGAAGTCAAGGGCCCCGCGGCGGCGGTCGGGAGCCTGAGCGCCATGGCGGACGAGACGGACGCGAAGGTCATCTCCACCAACCGCAGGGCCTTCCACGACTACGCGATTCTCGAGACGTACGAGGCGGGGCTCGTGCTGCGGGGGACCGAGGTCAAGTCCCTCCGCGAGGCGCAGGTCAACTTCAAGGACAGCTACGCGACGATCGACAACGACGAGGCGTGGCTCGTCGGCTGCTACATCAGCCCGTATCACCACGGCACCGACGCCAATCACGATCCGGAGCGTCGGCGGAAGCTGCTGCTGCACAAGCGGGAGATCGCGCGCCTGCTCGGAAAGATCGCCGAGCGCGGGTTGACCCTCATCCCGCTTCGTCTATACTTCAAGGCAGGGCGCGTGAAGGTCGAGCTGGGGCTGGCCCGCGGCAAGAAGCTCCACGACAAGCGCGCGTCCCTCCGCGAGCGCGAAAGCCGGCGGGAGATGGAAAAGGAATCACGCGCCCGATCTCGGGCGTAAAAGGGGGCGACTGGTTTCGACGGGGATCAGTGACGCACAGGTGGCATCACGAGGTGCTCTCTCCTCGTAAAACTGGGGGCACGGTTATAGCTGCCGACAACCAGCTAGCTCTGGCGGCCTAACACCCGCCAGCGTCCTCCGGATTGGGTTACCAGGGTCCGGGTCAGGGCGTCATATTCTGGTGACTGGCTCCAAACCCTGCTCCGGGGTGCGGGGCGAGAACAACAGGAGCTGGCTGATCGGTGACCCGGCCGGTTGGGGGGCCGAGAGGCGAGACGCTCTAGATAACCGGCTAATGATGTAGATGCCTGTTGCCGAGGGTTTCCGGACGTGGGTTCGATGCCCACCGCCTCCACCAATTCGTAGCAGCCGCCCGCCGGGCCGACACCAGGCCCGGCGGGCGGTCCCCGTTCGAGCCCCCGCTCACTCCTGGTGGCAACCCATGCACGCGAAGGTCGAGCGGACCATGAGCGTGGCCGCGTCGGGGAGCGTGGCCGCGTCGGGCGCGGGCTCAATCCGGCGAAACGCCTCCACGTTCTTCGCGGCGTCGCGGATGCGGGCCTCCAGCACGGCCTTGTAGGGCCAGGTCGCGTACTCGCGCGCGTGCTGGGCGTTGCGGTACATCGGCACCGCGAGGTCGGGCTGGCCCGCCTTCACCAGCATGTCGCCGAAGTTGAGGAAGAAGCCCTCGAAGTTGTGCGGGGCGATCCAGGAGTTCCAGCACACGCGCCGGGGGCCCTCCTTCGTCTCCAGCCCCATGTATTTCGCATAGTCGGGGTTGGCCCGATCCACCTTCTGTCCCGTGCACACGTCGAGGTTCAGCCACTGCTGCTCGAGCGCTTCCCGGAAGCGATCGGACTCGACGGGCTGCCCGGAGGCGGTGTAGCCGGCCGTGAAGTAGTTGAACTCCGGCCACGCGGAGACCGCGTCCTTCATCGCGTAGAACCCCTGCCGGACCATCTTCTCGTCCTTGTGGATGGTGCCCTCGGCCATCAGCAGTCCGGCGTAGAAGCCCAGGTACCGCGCCTCGCCGGGATCGAGCCGGACCGCTTCCTCGAAGTACTTCCGGCCGAGCACCGCGTCGTCCGTGATGTCGGGGCGGAGCGCGGCCTGTCGGGCCCGCTCGCCGAGCCGCCAGATGTGCAGCCACCCGACGTGGGCGGCGGTGACCGCGTCGCGCGGGTTCTCGAGGTAGGCGGCCTTCAGCGCGGTGAGCGCGACCGGGATGCGATCGTACTCGCCGGCGTGGAGCGTCTTCCAGAAGAGCTTGTCGGCCTCGACCGCGGCCGCGGTCCGCTCCGTGGTCGCGGTCTTGGCCGGCGCCGACCACACCGCAAGCCGGCCGCAGCCCGCGGCGGCCACGACGATCACCAGGGCGGCGCCGAGGAGCGTTCCCCGGAGCACTCGCGGTCGGATCATGGTACCCTCCCGCGCGAGGTTCGGGCGTTCCGCCCCGCCGCCACGAATGTCATGCCGCACATTAACGCTGTTAAGTAATGCCTGTCAAGCGCCGTCGCCGGAAGAAGCCGTCGCCCCGCCGCGCCCGGTCCGGCGCGGCCGGCGGGAGCCTGCGCGACACGCTGGTGGACGCGGCGGTGGCCCTGATCGCGCGCAAGGGCCCTCAAGGCTTCAGCCTTCGAGAAGTCGCCCGGCGTGCGCGGGTGTCGGAGGCCGCGCCCTACTGGCACTTCGCGGATCGCGAGGCGTTGCTGGCCGCGGTGGCGGAGCGCGGGTTCGAGGAGATGGCCAAGGGGATGATGGAGATCTGGTCGCGGGCGGCCGAGCCGGCGGAGCGCTTCCGGGCGCTCGGCATCGGGTACGTGCGCTTCGCCCTCGCGCAGCCGTCGTACCTGCGGGTGATGTTCGGCTCCGAGGTGCCGGACAAGGCGGAGCATCCCGCGCTCAAGGCCGCGGGCGAGCGCACGTTCACGATGCTCGTCCAGGCGATCACCGAGTGCCAGGCGGCCGGGCAGGTGCGCGGCGGCGACCCCGAGGCGTTCGCGGTGGCGGCCTGGTCCATCGTCCACGGGCTGGCCGCGCTGCTCGTCGACGGCAAGCTGAAGGACCGCGCGCGCACCACCGCGGAGGCGGAGCGGCTGGCGCACACGATCACCGATTGCGTCATGCTCGGTCTCGCGCCCCGCGCATGATCGCGAAGCTCGTCCTCGCCGCCCTGGTCGCGCTGCTGCCGCTGGCCTCCGCCCCCGCCGCCTTCGCGGAGCAGGAGTGGGCGCTGACCCTGCTGGGCGGTCAGTACTCGGGGAGCAGGCTCCTCGAGCTAGGCGGGAAGGCGGACTTCAAGGACTCCTACACCGCGGGGCTCGCCGTCTCCTACCAGTTCGTGGACTGGGGCCGGCACATGCGCTGGGAGCTGGAAGGGCAGATGCTCAAGCACTTCGGCGAGCAGGAGCACGTGGAGTTCACGTCCTCCATCAACGTGCGCTGGATCACGTTTCCGTGGAACCGCTATCTCGACACCTCGGTGGCCATCGGCGGGGGCCTCTCGGTGACGAGTGAGGTGCCGGTGCTCGAGAAGCGCGACCCCGAGAACAGCCAGGCCGCGACCCTGCTCCACTACCTCCTGCTCGAGGCGGCGGTCGGGTTGCCGAACTCGCGGTGGAGCCTCGTGGGCCGCGTCCACCACCGCTCCGGCATCTTCGGCCTCTTCTCCCACAGCGGCTCCAACGTGCTGGAGGTCGGCGTCCGCTACCGCTTCTAGGCCGGGCGCGCTCCGCCCGCCCGCGCGCGCTGGATCGCCTGCCACACGCGATCGCTGCTCGCGGGCATGTCGAGCTGGCGCACGCCGAGCGGCGCCAGCGCGTCCATCACCGCGTTGATCACCGCGGGCAGCGCGCCGACCGTGCCGGCCTCGCCGGCGCCCTTGGCTCCGAGCGGATTGAGCTTGGTGGGCACCGGGTGGCTCTCGATGACCATGTCGCAGAAGGTATCGGCCCGCGGCATCGCGTACTCCATGAAGGACGCGGTCAGCAACTGGCCGGAGCCCGGCTCGTAGACGACCTGCTCCATGAGCGCCTGCCCGACGCCCTGGGCGACCCCGCCGTGGATCTGGCCCTTCAGCGTCAACGGATTGATGACGGTGCCCACGTCGTCGGCGATCCCGTAGCGCACCAGGGCCACGTCGCCGGTCTCCGGGTCCACCTCGACCTCGCAGACGTGGCAGCCGTTGGGCCACGTGGCCTGCTTGGGTGAGAAGGTGCCGGTCTCGTAGAAGCCGGGCTCGAGGCCGGGCGGGAGCTGCGCGGGCTGGAAGGCGGCGCGCGCCACCTCCTTCAGCGAGAGCGTCCGGTCCGTGCCCACCACCGAGAACTTCCCGTCGCCGAAACCGATGTCCGCCTCCGCGGCCTCCAGCAGGCGCGCCGCGATCTTGCGGCCCTTGGCGATGACCTTGTCCGCGGCCATCCAGAGCGCGGTGCCCCCGATCACGGTCGAGCGCGAGCCCATCGACCCCATGCCGAAGCCGACGCGATCGGTGTCGCCGTCGATGTAGCGCACGTCGGCGGGGTCGAGCCCGAGCCGCTCGTGGAGGACCTGCTTGAAGGTGGTCTCGTGCCCCTGGCCCTGGTTCTTGGTGCCCATGAAGACGGTGGCGCTGCCGCTCGGCGCGAAGCGGATCTCCGCGAACTCGGGCTGCGGGCCCGCCGCCTGCTCGATGGCATTCACCACCGCCAGCCCCCGCAGCCGGCCGCGCGCCTTCGACGCTTCCCGCCGCGCCGCGAAGCCGGCGACGTCCGCGAGCCGCAGCGCGGCGTCCATGGACTTCTCGAACTCGCCGCAGTCGTAGGTGACGCCGAGCGCGGTCTTGTACGGCATCGCGGCGGCCGGGATCAGGTTCGCGCGCCGCAGGGCCAGGCGATCCATGCCGAGCTCGCGGGCCGCGTCGTCGATCAACCGCTCGATGACGTAGGTGGCCTCGGGCCGCCCCGCGCCGCGGTAGGGCGCGGTGGAGTTGGTATTGGTCAGCATGCAGCGGACCTCGACGTGGGCGGCCGGGAAGGTATAGACGCCGACGAGGGTCGCCACGTTGCTGAAGGTGGCGAGCAGGTTGCGGTCGGACGAGACGTAGGCGCCCACGTTGGCGAGGGTGCGCACGCGCAGGGCGAGGAAGCGCCCCTGGGCGTCGAGCGCCAGCTCGGCGTCGGTCACGTTGTCGCGCGCGTGCTCGTCGGCCGGGATCGCCTCGCGCCGCTCGCAGAGCCACTTCACCGGCCGGCCGAGCTTGCGGGCGGCCCACAGCACGAGCCGGTGCTCGACGTACTGCCAGCCCTTGGTCCCGAAGGCGCCGCCCACGTCGCCCGCGATGACCCGGATCTGGTGCTCCGGGATCTTGAAGATGTTGGTCGCGAGCGCGTTGCGCACGCGGTGCGGGTACTGCACGTCGGCGTGGAGCGTGTAGCGATCCTCGCCCGGGTCGTAGGCCCCGAGGGCGCCGCGCGCTTCCATGAACTGGGCGTGCACGCGGGTGATCACGTAGCGGCGCCGGACCACGCGGTGGGCGCGCGCGAAGGCGGCGTCGGTGGCCGCCGCGTCGCCCGCCGGGTACAGGTTGGAGATGTTATCCGGGCACTCGTCCCAGACCGCGGGAGCCCCGGGCTCGGCGGCGGCCGCGGTGTCGGTCACGGAGGGGAGCGGGTCATAGTCCACGCGCACCAGGTCGGCGGCGTCCTCGGCCTGGGCGCGAGTCTCCGCGATGACCATCGCCACCGCGTCACCCACGTGACGCGCCCGGTCCAGCGCGAGGCCGCGGTGCGGCGGCGCGAACATCGGCGAGCCGTCGGGCCGGCTGCGCTTGAGCGTCATCTTCATGGTGCCGAGGCCGTCGCGCGCCACGTCGGCGCCGGTGTAGACGGCGAGCACCCCCGGGGCCTTGAGCGCGGGGGCCGTGTCGATCGCGCGGATGCGCGCGTGGGCGTGGGGGGAGCGCACCAGCACCGCGTGGACCTGGCCGGGGAGGTTCACGTCGGCGTGAAAGCGCCCCTCGCCCCGCAGCAGTCGGACGTCCTCGAATCGCTTGACGGACTGCCCGATGCCGAACTCGCCCATGTCGGAGGCGAAGCCTACCACAAATTGATCCTTCGCCGCCCCCTCGCTCCGTTGCTAGAATGGCTTCGCTGCGCCCCCTTCGATCATGATGCGACGACTCTCGATGCCCGTCTGGCTGGTCCTGGCGCTGATGGGCTGCCTCGTCGGCTCGGCCCAGGCCGCGCGCCCGGAGTCTCTGGAGGTACGCGACCGGGGCGCCAGCCGTGGGCTCCTGACCATCACGGTCATGGACGACGGCAGCGCCTACATCGCCCCCGACCACCTGGCCGCGCTCCTCAAGGGCGCCTGGGCGGTGAAGGGAGACCGCGGCACCCTGACCGTCGGCACCCGCGTGGCCGAGTTCACGCGCGGCCAGACGCGCGCCACCGTGCACGGCCAGGCCGTCGCGCTCGACCTGCCCCCGCGGGTGAGCGGGCGGGAGTGGCTCGTGTCGCGTGATTTCCTGGGCAAGGGCCTGCCACGGCTGGCGCCGGGCGTCTCGCTCGCCTTGCCGACCGAGGCGCGGAAGCCCGCGGCCAGGACGGTGCAGGCCGCGGTGCCGCTCGAGGAGCTGCGCTACCGCTCCTATCCCTCGTTCACGCGCATCGTCATCGAGACCGGCGCGCGGCTGGCCTACGCGGTGGTCACCGGCGACGAGGAGGTGCGGGTGCGGCTGCCCGGCCTGGCGCTCGCCCGCGCCCGCGTCGAGGAGATCAACGACGGCCTCGTGCAGGAGGTCCGCCTCGAGCCGGTGGGCGACACCGCGGTGCTGCGCGTGGTGCTCCAGGGCACCGCGGGCGAGGTGAAGCACACCGTGCTCCAGGATCCGTACCGCCTCGTGCTCGACATCCACCGGCCGAAGGAGAGCGGCGGCGCGGGCGAGCCGGGGCGCGGCACGATGCAGCCGCTCCGGCTGATCGTGATGGACGCCGGCCACGGCGGCCACGACTCGGGCGCGGTCGGCCCGACCGGAGTCCAGGAGAAGGAAGTGGTGCTGGACGTGACGCGCCGGGTGGCCAAGAAGGTCGAGGCCGGCCTCGGGGTGAAGGTCGTGCTGAGCCGCGACAGCGACGTGTTCGTCCCGCTGCGCGATCGCACCAACTTCGCCAACAAGCAGCGCGCCGACCTCTTCGTGTCCATCCACGCCAATGCCCATCCGCAGTCGGTGTCGGAGGGCGTCGAGACCTACTTTCTCTCCTCCGAGGCGTCCGACAGCGGCGCGCGGCAGGTGGCGGCCATCGAGAACGGCGTGGTCCAGCTCGAGAGCCCGGGCTCGCGCCAGCGGGGCGACGTGCTCAAGAGCATCCTCTGGGACCTGGCCCAGTCCGAGTTCCAGGAGGAATCGAGCTACATGGCCGAGACGGTGCTGGACTCGATGAGCAAGTCGCTGAACCTGGTCAATCGCGGCGTCAAGCAGGCCGGGTTCTACGTGCTGGGCGGCGCGGCCATGCCGGCCATCCTCATCGAGATCGGCTTTCTCACGAATCGCAAAGAGGAGCGGAAGCTGGCCACGCCGGAGCACCGGGAGGCGATCGCGCGCGCGATCTACTCCGGGCTCGCCGAGTACAAGCGCCGTTACGATCAGCGCCTGCGCACCGCGCAGAGCCAGCCGGCCAAGGGCGGGCCGACCCGATGACCACCCATCTGCGCCACGACGGCCGGCGACCGGATCAGCTCCGGCCGGTCACGATCACGCGGGACTACCTGCGCCACCCCGAGGGCTCGGTCCTCGTCGAGTTCGGCGACACCAAGGTGCTCTGCACCGCCTCGCTGGAGGAGAAGGTGCCGGCCTTCCTCAAGGGGCAGGGGAAGGGCTGGGTCACCGCGGAGTACGGCATGCTGCCGCGCTCGACCAACACGCGCATGTCGCGCGAGCGGAGCGGCCCGAGCGGGCGCTCCCAGGAGATCCAGCGGCTGGTCGGCCGCTCGCTGCGCTCGGTCGTCGAGATGGCCAAGCTCGGCGAGCGCACGGTGTGGCTCGACTGCGACGTCATCCAGGCCGACGGCGGCACCCGCACCGCCGCGATCACCGGCGCCTTCGTGGCCCTGGGCGATGCCATCGGCAGCCTCGTGAAGGCGGGGACGCTGGCGGGCTCGCCGATCCGGGACTGCGTGGCCGCGATCAGCGTGGGCATGGTGGGCAACCGGCCCGTGCTCGATCTCAACTACGTCGAGGATTCCACCGCCGAGGTGGACATGAACGTGGTGATGACCGGCGCGGGGGCCTTCGTGGAGGTGCAGGGCACGGCCGAGCAGACGCCGTTCTCGAAGGCGCGCCTCGACGAGCTGCTGGTCCTGGCCGGCGACGGCATCGCCCGGCTGGTCGGCCTGCAGCGCCGCGCCCTCGCGGCGCGTGACGACAAGACCTTCACCCTCTGACCGGCGGCTGGTCCTGGCCACGGCCAACCGGGCCAAGGGCCGGGAGATGGCCGCCCTCCTGGCCGACCTGCCCTATCGCATCCAGGACCTCGCCGAGTTCCCCGGCGTCGTCCTGCCGCCCGAGGGCGAGACCTCCTATGCCGAGAACGCGCTGGGCAAGGCGCGCGCCGTCACCGCCGCCACGGGGCTGCTGGCGCTGGCCGACGACTCGGGCATCGAGGTGGACGCCTTCGACGGGCGGCCCGGGCGTGCTCTCCGCCCGCTACGGTGGCGAGGGGCTGACCGATCCCGAGCGCAACGCCCTCATGCTGCGGGAGCTCGAGGGCGTTCCCGCCGCCCGGCGCACCGCCCGCTACCGCGCGGTGATCGCGGTGACCGCGCCCGATGGCCGCGAGGTCACCATGGAGGGGACGGTCGAGGGGGTGTTGCTGGAAGCGCCGCGGGGCGCCGGCGGCTTCGGCTACGACCCGCTCTTCTACTACCCGCCGCTCGACGCCACCTTCGCGGAGATCTCGGCGGCGGCCAAGCACGCGGTCAGCCATCGCGGCCGCGCGATGCGCCTGGCGCGCGAGCTACTGCAGCGCTGGGCGGGTTGATATACTGCTCACGCGGTCGGAATCGGGGTGTGGCGCAGCCCGGTAGCGCACCTGCTTTGGGAGCAGGGAGTCGGAGGTTCAAATCCTCTCACCCCGACCATTCAGTCGACCGTCTGGCCCTCGGACCACGCGCGTGCGGATCCGGTCGCAGGGCGTCGCCCCGTTAGACCCGGTGGATCGGGACTCCCCGCTCGGCCAGCCAGGCGCTGACCTTCCGCCAGGTCTCGGGCTCCCGCCGCTCCCAGGCGTCCACGCTCTGCTGCGGCACCACGAGCTTCGTGAACTGATCCCGCGAAACCGCCTCGACCAGACGCGCGAGATCGGTGCGGGAGCTCCGCAGCTCGAGGAGCAAAGCCTCCGCCGTGATGCCCATCGCGGAAGGCGCGGGAGCGGACAGGATACGATCGTGCGTGATACCACTGCTTGATGCCGTAGTTGTGTCCGAGCCGGTGTGAATGATGACCGCAGCCTATCGTGGGTGCACCCGCGTGTCAACCCACATCTTGTGCTTACTGCGTGGAGGCGACGCGGTCACGTCCGGCGCAGTGGCAATCCGCGGCCGCGCAGGGGCCGGAGCCGTCACTCGCGCAGTGCATGCTCATGACATGGCCGCATTCGCAGAGACCGCGCGGCGGCGCTTGCACGACGGGAGACGCTTGGCGCTGCGAGAATATGGCGCCCGCGACCACGGCCACAAGTGGCACCAGCAGCGCGCCGAAGGCCGCGCTCGCCGCGGGCGGCCACTCGAGAAGCCACGCCGCGCCGCCGCCGATCGCGGCCGCGATGCCCACTCCCCACCGGCCGACCTGAACCGACATGGAGTCCATGTGACGGCAAGCCGGATGCCAGACGCTTGGCCGGGCGCCGATCCTCGCAGGACTTGCATGGCATATGCGCCGCTCAATTGAGCCCGTGCAGCACAAGTCCCTGCCACGCCTGTAGCTCCTGGATAGAGCATCGGCTTTCGAAGGCGACCTTCGCCTACTCCGCGGTGTCAATCCACCTCACGCCGTGCCGCTCAGGGGCAGTCTTCCTACGGGCGTTTGGCACCTATGCCCCCGCGGGTTACCGAGGGAGCAATAGTCCGTGTCGGCAGGGCTTGCCCGGCACCCCGAGTCCTCACTGGAGAGCACTGGGCAATGTTTATCAGCGGTTCGGGCCCGGCATGCCCCGTGCGAATCACGCCCGCAAGGAGGGCGGCCATGATCGAAGGCATAGCGTTGTGCTTGATCTCCATCGCGGCGGGGCGCATTGGTCACGATCGCTTCGATCACCCGCATCGCGCGGCTCGCCGTCGTAGCGTCCGGGCGGAGCGAGCTGGTGTATCGTAGCTACCGGCGTGCGCCTGTAGCTCAGTTGGATAGAGCATCGGCCTTCTAAGCCGAGGGTCGGGGGTTCGAATCCCTCCAGGCGCGCCAACTCATTTCACCACCCGACATCGCCGCGCCGGCGACTAGCAACCGGCGCGAGTTCCGCGACGCGAGCGAGCTAGCCGCCCGCCTTCGCGCCCGGCGTGCCCGCAGGCGCGGAAGCCGGCGCCGCGTGGCCGTTGTCGCTCACCTCGCAGGCCGCCGCGTCGCCGCTGCGGTGGATCGACAGGTCCGTGATGGTCGGGTGCTCGCCGCAGAGGGGGCACTTGGGGTCGCGGCGGAGCTTGACCTCGCGGAAGCGCATGCCGAGCGCGTCGTAGGTGAGGAGCCGGCCGATCAGGGGCTCGCCGATGCCGAGCAGCACCTTGATGGCCTCGGTGGCCTGGATCACTCCGATGATTCCTGGGAGCACGCCCAGGACGCCGGCCTCGCTTCAGCTGGGGACGAGCCCCGGGGGCGGCGGCGTCGGGTAGAGGCAGCGGTAGCACGGGCCCTGGTTCGGGGCGAGCACGGTGGCCATGCCCTCGAACTGGAAGATCGAGCCGTGCACGTTGGTCTTGCCCGCGAGATAGCACGCGTCGTTCATCAAGTAGCGCGTATCAAAATTGTCCGACCCGTCGATGACCAGGTCGTAGTCCTTGATGATGTCCATCACGTTGTCGACGGTGATGCGCGTCGGCAGCGGGATGACGTTGACGTCCGGGTTCAGCGCCCGGATCATCTCGGTGCCCGACTCGACCTTGGGCCGCCCCACGTTCGCGGTGGTGTGGAGGATCTGCCGCTGCAGGTTCGACACGTCCACCACGTCGCCGTCCATCAGGCCCATCGTGCCGACGCCCGCCGCGGCCAGGTACAGCGCGGTCGGCGAGCCGAGCCCGCCCGCGCCGATCAGCAGCACCTTCGAGCGCAGCAGCTTGCGCTGGCCCTTCTCGCCCACCTGGGGCAGCAGGAAGTGCCGGCTGTAGCGCTGGATCTGGTCGGCGTTCATCGGGCGGTCCTTGACCACCGGCAGGCCGGACTGCGCCCACTTCTGGAAGCCGCCCTGCAGGTTGGTCACGTTCTCGTAGCCGAGATCCCGGAGGGCCTTGGCGGCGAGCATGGAGCGGAGGCCGCTCTGGCAGTACAGCACGATGGGCGTCGTCGGATCCGCCGCCGCGCCGCCGATGCGGAACTCGAGGAAGCCGCGGCTGATATTGGTCGCGGGCTCGATGAAGCCGTCGCGGTACTCGTCGGGATCGCGCACGTCGATCAGGACGAGCGGCTCTCCCGCGTCGATCCGCTTCTTCACCTCGGCCGGCCCCTGTTCGGGCACCACCTGCCGGGCGTCCGCCAGCATCTCCTTCAACGTCTTCATCGCCCGCTCCTGGAAGAAAGTTGCTGCAATTTCAGTGGGTTCATAATACCACCCAATCCGGTCGGATCTGGCAAGCCCGGGAGGGTTCGCTGTTTGAGGCAGGCTAAGACTGCTATAATTGGCCGCTAAATGAAAGGCTTAATCCTCTCCGGCGGCCGCGGCACGCGGCTCCGTCCGATCACCTTCACCTCGGCGAAGCAGCTCGTCCCCGTGGCCAACAAGCCCATCCTCTTCTACGGGATCGAGGCGCTGGCCGCGTCGGGGATCAGCGAGATCGGCATCGTGGTCGGCGACACCAAGCAGGAGATCCGCGACGCGGTCGGCGACGGCAGCCGGTTCGGCGTGTCCGTCACCTATATCGAGCAAGAGGCGCCGCTCGGTCTCGCCCACGCCGTGCTCGTCTCGGAGCCGTTCCTCGGCACCGAGCCGTTCTGCATGTACCTGGGCGACAACCTGATCCGCGAGCGGCTCGAGCCCCTGGTGACGCGCTTCCGCGACGAGAAGCCGAATTGCCAGATCCTGCTCGCCGCCGTGCCCGACCCGACCCAGTTCGGCGTCGCGGTGCTCAAGGACGGGCAGGTGGTGCGCCTGGTGGAGAAGCCGAAGGAGCCGCCGTCCAACCTGGGGCTCGTCGGCGTCTACATGTTCGACGCGACGGTCTTCAAGGCGGTCAAGGCCATCAAGCCCTCGGCGCGCGGCGAGCTCGAGATCACCGACGCGATCCAGTGGCTGATCGACCAGGGCTACGTGGTGCGGCCGCACGTCATCGAGGGCTGGTGGAAGGACACCGGCAAGCTCGAGGACATGCTCGAGGCCAACCGGATCATCCTCGACACCCTGCTGCCGCGCACCGACGGCACCGTGGTGGACAGCGAGATCGTCGGCCGCGTGGTGATCGAGGCGGGCGCGCGCGTCATCAAGAGCACCGTCCGGGGCCCGGCGATCATCGGCCGCGACGCGGTCATCGAGAGCGCCTACGTGGGGCCGTTCACGTCGATCGGCGATCGCGTGGTGCTGCGGGCCAGCGAGGTCGAGCACTCGATCCTGCTGGAAGGCGCGAGCGTGACCGACGTGGGGGGCCGCATCGAGTCGAGCCTCATCGGGCGCAACGTGTCCATCTACCGGACCGCGTCCAAGCCGCGCTCCTTCAACTTCATGCTGGGCGATCGCAGCGAGGTCGGCCTGATCTGATGGCCTCCCGCGACCCGATCGAGCTGAGCGACGCGGCCAAGCGCGCCTTCGCGCTGCAGCACTACGGGCCCGCGCCCGAGATCGACGGCGTGCAGGTGGTGGACCTCAAGCGGTTCACCGACGACGGCGGCTCCTTCATGGAGCTGGCGCGGCTGCAGCAGGGCGTCCCGGCGGCGCTGCCCGGCTTCGAGTGCCGCCAGGTGAACTACAGCGAGATGGACCCGGGCGTGATCAAGGCGTTCCACCTGCATCGCCGCCAGACCGACGTGTGGTTCGTGCCCCCCGGCGACAAGATGCTGGTGGTCCTGCTCGACGTGCGGGCCCACTCGAAGAGCCACGGGGCGCAGCGGCGGATCGTGCTGGGTGACGGCCAGACGCGGCTGCTGCGCATCCCGCCCGGGGTCGCGCACGGGGTGAAGAACCTCGCGGCCTCACGCGGCCGCATCATCTATCTGGTAGACGTCCAGTTCTCCACGGATCCCGATCAGACCGAGGAGGGGCGGCTGCCCTGGGACTTCGCCGGGGCCGACATCTGGGACGTCACCCGCGGCTGACCCCCGCGAGAGATAAGATGAAGATCCTCGTCACCGGCGGGCGCCGGCTTCATCGGCTCCAACTTCGTCCGCCACGTCCTCGCGAGCCATCCCGCCGACTCGGTCGTCAATCTCGACAAGCTCACCTACGCGGGCAACCTCGAGAACCTCCGCGACGTCGAAGCGAATCCCCGCTACCGCTTCGTGAAGGGCGACATCTGCGACGGGGCGGTGGTCCGCGAGGCGATGGCCGGGATGGACGCGGTCGTGCACTTCGCGGCCGAGACCCACGTGGACCGCTCGAACCTGGGCGCCGACGACTTCCTCCGCACCAACGTGAACGGCACCTTCACGCTGCTGGAGGCCGCGCGTGAGCTCACGATCGGCCGCTTCCTCGCGGTGAGCACGGACGAGGTCTACGGGAGCATCGCGGAGGGCGCGGCCCGCGAGGGCGACGTGCTGAACCCGTCGAATCCCTACTCGGCCTCGAAGGCGGCCGCCGATCTGCTGGTCCGCGCCTACTGGACCACCCACCGGCTGCCCGCGCTCGTCACCCGGAGCAGCAACAACTTCGGGCCCTACCAGTACCCGGAGAAGGTCATCCCGCTCTTCGTCACCAACGCGATCGAGGACCGGCCGCTGCCGCTCTACGGCGACGGCCGCAACGTGCGCGACTGGCTCTACGTGCTGGACAACTGCGCGGCGATCGACCTCGTCCTCCGCAAGGGCGTGGACGGCGAGATCTACAACATCGGCGGCGCCGCGGAAGTGCAGAACGTGACGCTCACGCGCCGGATCCTGAGCCTGCTCGGCAAGCCGGAGAGCCTGATCACGCCGGTGGCGGACCGGCCCGGGCACGATCGCCGCTACGCGCTCGACTCGAGCAAGGTCCACGCGCTCGGCTGGGCGCCCGCCGCGAGCTTCGAGGACGCGCTGGCCGCGACGGTGGAGTGGTATCGCACGCACGACGCGTGGTGGAAGCCCATCAAGTCGGGCGCGTTCCGGCAGTACTACCAGACGCAGTACACCGCGAGGTAACCGCCATGTCGCGCGCGTCGATCCGCTGGGCCGCCGTCGCCCTGCTCGCCCTGGCCGTCCCCGCGGCGGCCGCGCCCCGCGACGCCGAGCGCCGCCTCGATCCCCGCCAGATCTCCCCGCTGGCCTCCCAGATCCGCCGCGTCGAGCCGGCGGTGGTGGGGATCCGCGTGGAAGTGCCGCGCGACCGGCCGTCGGCGGCCACGCTCGGCGTCGAGCGCTGGGGCAGCGGCGTCATCTTCGACGCCGACCAGGGCTACCTGCTGACCGTGAGCTATGTCCTGCTCGACGCCTCGCGCATCGAGGTCTCGCTGCGCGACGGCCGCAAGGTGCCCGCGCGGCTCGTCGGGCTCGATCTCGAGGTCGGGGTCGGCGTGGCCCGGCTCGAGGGGCGCGGCCCGTGGCCGGCCGCGGAGCTGGGCGATTCGACGATGGTGGCGGCCGGGGACACCACCGGGACGGTGGGCGTGTCGGACGACGGCGACCTGGTGGCGACGCCGAGCCGGGTCCAGGCGGTGCGGCCCTTCGCGGCCGCCTGGGAGTACATGCTGGATCGCGCCTTCATCGTGACCCCGTACAATGCCGCCTTCGGCGGCGCCGCGCTCGTCAACGCGGCGGGCCGCGTGATCGGCGTGACCTCGCTGCGCCTGGGAGAGGCGCCCCACGTCAACCTGGCCATCCCGATTGACAAGTTCCTGGCCGGCAAGGACGAGCTGCTGGCGCAGGGCCGCGTCACCAGCCGCGCGCCGCGACCCTGGCTCGGGCTCTACACGGAGTCGGTGGACGGCGGCGTCGTGGTGGCCGGCATGTCGCCGCTCAGCCCCGCGCGCGCGGCCGGCCTGCGGGCGGGCGACGTGATCGTCCAGCTCAACGGGCGGCAGGTGGTGAGCCGCGAGGAGTTCTACCGCGAGCTCTGGCAGGCGCCGATGGATCAGGACGTGCGGGTGACCGTGCGCCGGGCCGGCGCGACGGAGGCCATCACGGTCCGCCCGATGGACCGCTACCGTTTCTATCGCACCTCCGACGAGTAAGTTGGGCTCCAAGTAGGTTAGGCTCTAGCCATGAAGGGCGTGGACACCTACCAGGGTCGTGGTCTCATCGCCGACCCGATTCACCAGTACATCCTCTACACGCGGCCCGACGGGGTGCCCGGGGAAGCCACCGAGCAGGACCTCATCGACTCGGCCTGGATGCAGCGCCTGCGGCGGGTGCCGCAGCTGCAGTCCGCGCGCTGGGTGTTCCCGGCCGCCGAGCACAGCCGCTTCCAGCACTCGCTGGGCGCGATGCACCTGGCCGGGCGCTTCGCCCAGCAGCTCCACGCCTCGCTCAAGGCCGAGTTCTCCGACGGCCCGTCGGCGCCGCTCTTCGAGGAGCTGCTCCGCATGGCGGGCCTGCTCCACGACGTGGGCCACGGCCCCTTCGGCCACTTCTTCGACGATAATTTCCTGGCCGACTTCGACCTCACCCACGAGAAGGTGGGGCAACGCATCATCAGAGAAGAGCTGGGCGAGCTGATCCGCGGGCTCCGGCGCAGCCCGTCGGGCCCCTTCGAGAACGGCGAGCGCATCGACCCGGAGTGGATCTGCTACCTGATGGGCAAGAGCTACACGTTTCCCACCGCCGAGCACCCGCGCTGGCTCGCGCATCTCAAGCCGCTGCTCTCGGGCATCTACACCGCCGACAACATGGACTACGTGCTGCGCGACTCCTACATGTGCGGGGTCGCGGTGGGGCCGATCGACATCGAGCGCATCATGTACTACTCCTTCTTCAGCGAGAAGGGGCTCACGCTCGATCGCGGCGGCATCCAGGCGTTCATCATGTTCCTGAACGCGCGGTTCTACCTCTACACCAACGTCTACTACCACCGGACGACGCGCGGCATCGACCTGCACCTCAAGGACATCTTCCGCGACACCATGCGGCTGATCTTCCCCCACGACCTCAACAAGGAGCTCCAGCCGTATCTCAACATGACGGAGTGGACGCTGCTCGAGGAGGTCGCGCGCTGGGAGCACTCCGACGACGGGGAGCGCCGCGATCTCGGCCGGGAGTGGCGGCAGATCCTCGACCGCCGGCTCAAGTGGCGGATGTCCCACGAGGTGGTCCTCGATCTCTTCGAGCCGCGCCGCGGGCAGAGCTTCATGAAGGCGGAGGAGGTCGAGCAGCGGGTGAAGGACCTCCTGCCGCCCGGGCTCCGCAACTTCCCGTTCAAGATCGACATGGCCCAGCAGGATCCGCGCCCGCTGAACCCGATCGGCATGAAGGACCGGCAGATCTACGTGTACGACGCGGCGGACCGCAGCGTGTCGGCCGAGCCGCTCAAGGAGCTGCTGAAGTACCTGCCCGGCAAGGTGGCCCAGTGCCGGATCTTCGCGATGAGCCACGAGCACGATCAGCAGCTCGCCCGCGCGCTGAACGAGGCGCTCGGCGAGGACCGCCCCGCGCACCCCACCAACCTTTAACTCCAGATCGAGCAAGGACAGCGTGATGGAAAAGTTCCGCGGCGTGGACTACTACGGGTTCGACGAGCTCCTGACCGAAGAGCAGCGCATGATGCGCGACGCGGTCCGCGACTGGGTCGAGGCGAAGTTCCTCCCCATCGTGAGCCAGCACCACCGCGACGGCACCTTCCCCCTGGAGCTCGCGAAGGACCTGGGCGAGATGGGCGTGTTCGGCGCCACGCTCAAGGGCTACGGCTGCGCCGGCCTCGACAACGTGGCCTACGGGCTCATCATGCAGGAGCTGGAGCGCGGCGATTCGGGCCTGCGGTCCTTCGCCTCGGTGCAGAGCGGCCTCGTCATGTACCCGATCTACAGCTACGGCTCCGACGCGCAGAAGGAGAAGTGGCTGCCGCGGCTGCAGTCCGGCGCCGCGCTCGGCTGCTTCGGCCTCACCGAGCCCGACCACGGCTCCGACCCGGGCGGGATGAAGACGCGCGCCCAGAAGAAGGGCAACGAGTACGTGCTGAACGGCACCAAGCTCTGGATCACCAACGGCTCGGTGTCCGACGTGGCGGTGGTGTGGGCCAAGGGCGACGACGGCGAGATCGGCGGCTATCTGGTGGAGAAGGGCACGCCGGGCTACAGCACGATGGACATCCACGGGAAGTTCTCGATGCGCGCGTCCATCACCTCCGAGCTGGCCTTCGCGGACTGCCGCATCCCGCTGGAGAACAAGCTGCCCGGGGTGAAGGGGCTCAAGGGCCCGCTCTCCTGCCTCTCCCAGGCGCGCTACGGCATCGCGTGGGGCGCCATCGGCGCCGCGATGGCCTGCTACGACTGGTCGCTCCAGTACTCCCAGCAGCGCATCCAGTTCAACAAGCCGATCGGCTCGTTCCAGCTCGTGCAGCAGAAGCTCGTGTGGATGATCACCGAGATCACCAAGGCCCAGCTCCTCTGCCTCCGGCTCGGCCAGCTCAAGGACGCGGGCCGGGTGCGGCCGCAGCAGATCTCGATGGCCAAGATGAACAACGTGCAGATGGCGCTCGACGGCGCGCGGCTCGCGCGGGACATCCTGGGCGCGGCCGGCATCGTGGACGAGCACCCGATCATCCGGCACATGATGAATCTGGAGACCGTGAACACCTACGAGGGCACCCACGACATCCACACCCTGATCGTGGGCCGCGACATCACGGGCCTCGACGCCTTCGGTATCTAGATCACCCCTTACCCCGGCCCTCTCCCCAGCGGGGAGAGGGAGTCGCGCGTGGCCACCCTCTCCCCTGAGGGGAGAGGGCAGGGTGAGGGGCGCAGCCTGGTGTAGCATAGGGCCCTATGACTCCTGACTCGTCGTGCCGCGGCCGTTGCCCTGCCCGCCCCGGGCGCGCTCCCGCCGCGCGCGTGAAGCCGGACATGCGGCTGCTCGGCTTCCTGGCCCTGGGCCACATGGTCATCGACATCAACCAGGGCTCGTTCCCGGTCATCCTGCCGTTCCTCAAGGACGCGCTCAATCTCTCGTACGCGGCCACCGGCCTGATCGTCCTGGCCGCGAACATCACCTCGTCGCTGATCCAGCCGCTCTTCGGCTACCTGGCCGACAAGACGGCGCGGCGCTGGCTGCTGCCGATCTCGGTGCTCCTCTCCGCGATAGGCCTGGGCTTTCTCGGGCTGGCGCCGTCCTACGGCGCCGTGCTCGCGCTGGTGGTGATCACCGGCTTCGGCGTCGCCGCCTACCATCCGGAGGGCTACCGCACCGCCACCGCGGTGGCGGGCGATCGCAAGGCCACCGGGGTCTCGATCTTCTCCACCGGCGGCAATATCGGCATCGCGCTGGGCCCGCCGCTGCTCACGGTGCTGCTCACCACCTACGGCCTGCCCGGCAGCCTCGGCATGCTGATCCCGGGACTCCTCGTGGCCGCATTGCTCACCGCGGTGCTGCCGCGGCTGTCCGCGCCCGCGCCCACGGTGGCCCGCGACCGCGCGAGCGCGGCGGGCGCCCAGACCATGGTCGGCGCGATGAGCCTGCTGATCCTGGTGGTCGCGATCCGCTCGTGGACGCAGCTCGGCTTCACGACGTTCATGCCGTTCTACTGGAAGGACGTGCTGCACGGCGACCCGCGGCTGGTCGGCACCCTGCTCGCGGTGTTCCTGGGCGCGGGCGTCGTCGGCACGCTCGCGGCCGGACCCATCGCGGATCGGGTCGGCGTGCGACGCTACGTGGTCAGCGTGTTCCTGCTCGCCACCCCGCTCGCGGTGGGCTTCCTGTTCGTGACCGGCGGCCCGCTCGTGTTCGTGCTCCTGGGCCTGCTGGGCTTCGTGCTCGTGTCGACCTTCACGGTGTCGGTGGTGCTCGGCCAGGCCTATCTGCCCAAGCATCCGGGCATGGCCTCCGGACTCATCGTCGGCTTCGCGATCGGCGCGGGCGGCGTCGGCGCGAGCGCGCTCGGGTGGGTGGCCGATCACTGGGGGCTCACGGCGGCCCTCGGCATCTCCGCGGTCATGCCGCTGGCCGGTTTCCTGGTCGCCCTGTTCCTCCCGGATCCCAAGACCGGTGGCGTCGGATAAGTTCCAGGACGGCGAGCAGGTCCTGCTGATCGACCAGCGTGGTCGGCGGCATCTGCTGCTGCTGCGCACGGGCGACACCTACCACTCCGACCGGGGCTGGGTGACCCACGAGGCCATCATCGGGCACCCCGACGGCTCCTGGGTGCGCACCTCCAAGGGCACGCGGTATCTCGCGCTGCGTCCCACGCTGGCCGAGTACGTGCTCGACATGCCGCGCGGCGCCCAGGTGATCTATCCCAAGGACCTGGCGATGGTCATGTTCTGGGCCGACATCTTCCCGGGCGCCCGCGTGCTCGAGGCCGGCATGGGCTCGGGCGCGCTCACGCTCGCGCTGCTGCGCGCGGTGGGCCCGAGGGCCGCGTGGTGAGCTACGAGCAGCGCGAGGATTTCTGCCGCCGCGCCCTGGCCAACATCCACATGCGCATGGGCGAGGTCGGCAACCTGAACGTGCGCATCCGCCCGGTCGAGGATGGCCTCCCCGAGGAAGAGCCGGTGGATCGCGCCGTCTTCGACCTGCCGGAGCCCTGGAAGCTCGTGGACCTGGTGGCGACCGTGCTGCGGCCCGGCGGGATCTTCCTCTCCTACCTGCCGACGATCATCCAGTCGCACACGCTCACCGAGACGCTCCGCCGCAACCGCGGCTACGCGCTCGTGGAGACGTTCGAGACGCTGCTGCGGCCGTGGAACATCGACGGCACGTCGGTGCGTCCGTTCCACCGGATGGTCGCGCACACCGGGTTCCTCACGGTGGCCCGGCGCGTGGTGCCGGAAGAGGGTGTCGCCCTCCCGCGGGTGGCGGACCCGGAAAGCGACTGACCGGTGCTCGAGCGCTGGTTCGAGCTGAGCCGGCGCCGCGCGACGGTGGGCGGCGAGATCCGCGGCGGCCTCACCACCTTCATGGTGATGGCCTACATCATCTTCGTGAATCCCGCGATCCTCTCGTTCGCGGGCATCCCGCCCCTGGCCGGCCAGGGCCCGGCGTTCGCGGCCACCCAGGCCGCCACCTGCCTCGTGGCGGGCGCGCTGACCATTGCCATGGGGTTGGCCACCAATTACCCGCTGGCGATCGCCTCGGGCATGGGCATCAACGCGGTGGTCGCCTTCCAGCTCGTGGCCACGCTCAAGCTGCCCTGGACGGCCGCGATGGGCGTGGTGCTGCTGGAGGGGCTCGCGATCACGGTGCTGGTGCTCACCGGCTTCCGCGAGGCGATCATGCACGCGATCCCGCGCGACGCTGAAGCGCGCCATCGGCGTGGGCATCGGGCTGTTCATCCTCTTCATCGGGCTCGGCGCGGCCGGCATCGTGAAGCCGGGCCCGCCGGGCGTGCCGGTCACGCTGGGCGATCTCACCGCCGCCCCGGTGGCGGTGGCGCTCTTCGGCCTGCTGCTGACCGTCTGGCTGACCGCGAGAAAGTTCACCGGGGCGCTCCTGGTCGGCATCCTGGTGACCACCGTTCTCGCCATCGCGGTCAACACCGCCACGGTCGGCCGCGCCTTCCCGCTGCCCGGGCAGGCGGTGTGGCCGACGGCGCTGGTGGCGCTGCCCGACTTCTCGAGCCTGGGCGCCGGCTTCGATTTCTCGGTCTTCGTCCGGCTCGGGCTCATCACCGCGCTGGTCACGATCTTCTCGCTGATGCTCTCGGACTTCTTCGACACCATGGGCACCGTGATCGGGATCGGCGGCGAGGCGGGCTGGCTCACGCCGGACGGCCGCCTGCCGCGGCTCAATCGCGTGCTGCTGGTGGACTCGCTGGGCGCGGTGGCGGGCGGCGCGGCGGGCGCGTCGTCCGCCACGACCTACATCGAGTCGGCGGCCGGCGTGGCCGCGGGCGCGCGCACCGGGCTGGCCTCGGTGGTGACCGGCGCCTGCTTCCTCCTCGCGCTCTTCTTCGCGCCGCTGGCCGGCGTCGTCCCGGCCCAGGCCACCGCGCCGGCCCTCATCGTGGTCGGCTACCTGATGAGCCGCCTCGTGCGCGAGATCCCCTTCGACGACTTCGAGGAGGGGTTCCCGGCCCTCCTGACCCTGACCATGATGGCGTTCACCTACTCGATCACCAACGGGATCGGGGCCGGCTTCGTGAGCTACTGCTTCATCAAGCTCGTCCGCGGCCGCGGGCGCGAGGTGGCGCCGATGATGTACGCGGCGGCGCTCGCCTTCGTGATCTACTTCGCCCTGCCCCTGATCCAGCGCCTGCTCGCCGGCTGAGGCCGGCCGGGACGCGGGGCGGGCTGTGGTAGGCTAAGGCCTTGACCGCGTTCACCAATTTCTAGCCAAAGTTCTAGCCCAAGTTCTAGGAGGTCGTGGCAGTGATCAGCATGATGCGTGAATACGCCAGGAGCCTGAAGATCGTGCTCCTGATCGTCGTCGTGGTCTTCATCCTGACCTCGGGCGTGCTCTTCTACTGGGGCAGCGGCCCCTCCGGCGGCGCCCCGGCCAACACGGTGGCGGTGGTCAACGGCGAGGAGATCCCGTTCGAGCGGTTCCGGCGCGCCCAGGCCAACATCATCGCGGCCTACGAGCGGATGTCCCGCCAGCGCCTCACCCCCGAGCTCGCGGAGCGGCTCGGCCTCTCGCAGCAGGTGGTCAACGAGCTCGTCACCGAGGCGGTGGTGATCCAGGGCGCGGCCAAGGAAGGCGTGCTCGTGAGCGACGACGAGCTCCGCACCACCATCCAGCAGATCCGCGAGTTCCAGGAAGCCGGGCGCTTCTCGCGCGACGAGTACATCAAGGTGCTGAAGCAGCTCCGGCTCGATCCGGGCGAGTTCGAGAACGAGGTCCGCCGGCAGCTCGTGCGCCGCAAGATGGAGGGCCTGATCAAGCAGGGCGTGAAGGTGTCCGACGAGGAGGTCCAGCAGGCCTACCGCCAGCGGCACGAGCGCGTGCGCGCCGCGTGGGCCTACGCGGACGTGAAGCCGGTGATGGCCGCGGTGCAGGTGGCCGACGCGGACCTCGAGCCCTACGTGAAGGCGCACCAGCCGCAGTTCAGCCAGCCCGAGCGGCGGAAGCTGCAGTACGTGATCCTCAACCCCAAGAAGCTCGCGGTCACCGTGTCGGACGCGGAGGTGGAGGCCTATTACAAGGAGCACGCCGCCGAATTCGACGAGCCGAAGCGCCTGCGGGTGGCCCACGTGCTCGTGCGGGTGCCGCCGGTGGGTGGCAGCGACGCGGAGAACGCGGCGAAGGCCAAGGTGGAGGACGTCATCAAGCGCGCGAAGGGTGGCGAGGACTTCGCCAAGCTCGCCCGCGAGCTCTCCGAGGACAAGGCCAGCGCGGTCCAGGGCGGCGACCTGGGCTTCGTGGGACCCGGCGAGCTGGTGGCGCCCTTCGAGCAGGCCGCCTTCGCGCTCAAGAAGGGCGAGATCTCGGCCCCGGTCCGCACCCCCTTCGGCTATCACGCGATCCGCGTGCTCGACGTGAAGGAGGGCGGCAAGATCCCGCTCAAGGACGTCGCCCCCAAGATCAAGGAGACGCTCACCGGGCAGAAGAGCGAGCAGGCCGCGCAGACCCGGGCCGACGAGGTGCGGGCCACGCTGCTCTCGGCCAAGGACTTCCCCGCCGAGGCCAAGCGTCTCGGGCTCGAAGCCCAGGAGGCCACCTTCGGCCGCGGCGACGCGCTCGGCGAGGCGGGCCGCGATCCGCAGCTCGACGAGACCCTCTTCGGCCTCACGGTCGGCGGCGTCTCCACGCCGATCAAGACCGCGGGCGGCGTCGCGATCGTCAAGATCGTGCAGCAGATCCCGGCCGGAGTGCCGCCGGTGGCCGACATCCGGGACCGCGTGGTGGAAGCCATCAAGCGCGAGCGCGCCGAGCAGCAGGTGACCGACAAGGCGAAGGCCCTGGTCACCGCGCTGGGCAAGGGCGGCGATTTCGCGGCCGCCGCCAAGGCCGACGGCTTCAGCACCGGGAGCATCCCGATGTTCTCGCGCTCGGATCCGCCGAAGGAGCGGGGCAGCCTGCCCGGGGGCGTGCTCGTGGCCGCGCTGCAGACCCCCGCGGGCCAGGTCGCGGAGCCGGTGCGCGCCGACGGGGGCGTCTACGTGGTCAAGACGCTGGAGCGCGCGGCGGCCGCCCCCGACGGCCTCGAGAAGGAGCGCCCGGAGCTGGAGAAGCAGGTGCTCGAGCAGAAGCGCGGGCTCGCGTGGGACAACTGGATCCGGGGCCGCCTCGCGGATTCGAAGGTGCAGGTCGGCGGTCAGCCCGCCACCCTCACCCGCTGAGCGACCAGGGCCCCGCGATGGACAGGACCGCGCTCCTCATCATCGACGCCCAGCAGGAGTACTTCGCCCCGATCGGCAAGGTGGTGCTGCCGGACGGGCCCAAGGCGGTGGCGCGCATCGCGGAGACCCTGCGGTGGGCGCGCGCGAGCCGGATGCCGGTCTTCCACATCGTGCACGAGAGCCAGCGGCCCGGCGCCGCCACCTTCGTGCCGGGTAGCCCCGCGCTCGCGATCCACGACGCGGTGGCGCCCGTGGCGGGCGAGCCGGTGATCACCAAGCACCTGCCGGGCTCGTTCACGAACACGTCGCTCGAGTCGGCGCTGCGGGATCTCGGCATCGAGCGGGTGATCGTCTCCGGGTTCATGACCCAGATGTGCTGCGACACCACCGCGCGGGAAGCGGCGCATCGCGGCTTCAAGGTGACGCTGCTCTCCGACGCCACCGCGGCCATGGACGTCAAGGGGCCCGACGGCGCGGTCATCCCCCACGATCAGGTCCACCGCACGCACCTGGGCAGCCTCAACGGCTTCCTCGCCGAGGTGAAGCGGACCGCCGAGGTGATCGGCGCATGGACCGGCTCATGAGCGTCCAGCGCACGCCGATGACGCGCCCGGGCTACGAGCGCCTGCGGGAGGAAGTGGAGCGGCTCAAGAAGGAGCGCCCCAACATCGTGCGGGCCATCGCGGAGGCGCGGGCCCACGGCGACCTCAGCGAGAACGCGGAGTACCACGCGGCGCGCGAGCGGCAGGGCTTCGTCGAGGCGCGCATCTCCGATCTGGAGAGCAAGGTCAGCACCGCCGAGGTGATCGAGCCGCCGACCTCCGGGGACCGGGTGACCTTCGGCTCCACGGTGCGCCTCGAGGACGAGGACGGCAAGGAGGCGATCTACCAGATCGTGGGCTCGGACGAGGCGGATCCCAAGCGCGGGCTGATCTCGATCATGTCCCCGCTCGCCCGCACCATCATCGGCAAGAAAGTCGGCGACACCGTCACCGCCACGCTTCCCGCGGGTCAGAAAACCTTCGACATTCTTGCGGCAAACTTCCCTTTGAAGCTTTAGAAGCTAGTTGCGCAGTGCCTCGCGCAGCTCCCGCGTCAGCGCCTCCACCGTCCCCCGCGTCCCGCCCTGCAGCTTGTTCTTCCACTCGCCCTCGGTCTCGAAGCGGCGGTCCTTGAGGCGGTCGCTCCAGGGCTTCACCGCCTCGCGGATGGCGTGGAAGTCGAAGGCGTCACGCTTGAGCTCGCGGGCGCGGGCCATGACGTCGGGGGCCACGCGGATGAAGGCGCGCAGCGCCGCGCCGGTCTTGATGGAGTACTTGCGCCCGGCCCACGCGGTCGGGAACACGCCCGCCACCGCCTTCATGTAGTTCAGGAAGAAGCGCTTGGCGTGGTGGCGCACCTCGTTCATGCGCGCGCCGCCGCCGATCTTCTCGACCGCGTCGAGGAAGTCCACGATCTCCTCGGCGAGCGGGGCCTGCGAGACGCGCCCGCGGCCGGTGCCGAGCATCTTGATGTCGCCCGAGAGCGGGGAGGTCTCGTCCTCGTTCAGCGAGCGGATCACGTCGTGGGCGAGCGCCTGGTTGGGATCCGGGTAGAGCTTGCGCCCGGCGAGGCTCACGATGTGCGAGGGATTGAGCCGCGTGTGCTTGGCGTTGATCGTGACGAACAGCTCGACGATCTGGCGCGCGTCCAGCCGGTCGAAGAGCACCGCGGGCACCTCGATGCCGAGATTCTCGCCCGCCTGGGTCAGCGCGTGCAGCGCGAGCAGCCGGTGCTGGCCATCCAGCACGCGCAGCACGCCGTGCTCCTCCGGGATCTGGAGCAGGCCCAGGTCGTGCTGGCTCGCCATCGGCGTGAAGGTGAAGCGCTTCTCGGAGGTGATGATCACCGCGCCGGGAATGGCGGGCAGGGTGCCCGCGTCCTTGCAGTCGCGGTAGTAGGCCACGAGCTCGTCGATCTTCCGGCGGATGACCGGGCGCTGGTAGGCGGTCTCGCTCTCGCCGATTCGCTTCTCGAGCGCCTCCCAGTTCACCCGCGCCCGGTTGGCGCGCTGCTTCCCCTTCGGTGGCTCCTCGGCCCCGCTGTAGCCCAGGACCTCGAACTTCACCAGCCGGTCGATGTCCTTGGCCGAGAACGACGCCTGGAAGAACTCCACCCCGAACTGTTTCACGCGGTGCGCGGGAACCGTGATCATGAACCGATCCGCCTCCGTGGGGATGGTCTATGTAGCGGGGGAACAGGGGGTACTCTAGTCGAAGCGCAAACCCCAGTCAACATGTACCTTTTCGGGTTCTGACCTTACTGAATCACCCCCATGAGTGGGGGTCGGCGGCCCGGTTATCCACAAGATGTGGGTAGGCTGGGGATGCGGGAAAACCTGTGGATAGCTGTGGATGAACGGGTTACGACGCGCCCGGCCGAAGCGCGGCGCGGGATTGCGCGCGGCGGCGGCCCTCGCGGAGACCCCGGAGGGCAGGTGCTCGGTGCCACCGAAGCCCCCGCGCGCGAGCAGAAGTCGTCGGAGCGCTCGGCCGCTCCATCGCGCGCGCGAAGATCTCGCGCGCGCGTCGCGACGCTGGCCGGCGCCACGCGGCCGAAGCGGTCGCTCGCCATGCCGCGCTCCCGCGTCTCGATCGCGTGAGAATCCGGTCGCATGAGGCGCACGTTCCTGATGAGCGAGATCCGGCAACGACGACATGGCGCCGCGCGGATTCCACCGCGCGGGCGAGGGCCCGCGCGTTGACAGGGTAGGGGGTGGATGCTAGGCTCGCCGCCATCCACTCACTCGATTTCCCTCCGGAGGACACGATGTCGAACGACACCACCACGCGGATCGGCCGGCGCCGTTTCCTCACGACCATGGGCGCCGCGGGCGCCGCCACCCTCGTCGCGCCCGCCCGTCCTGCGCGCGCAGTCCCGCGAGGTGAAGGTCGGCTACATGCTGCCGGTGACGGGGCCGCTCGCCTTCGAGGCGCAGCTCGCGCTCAACGGGCTGCAGCAGGCGGTGGACGAGATCAACGGGGCGGGCGGCATCAAGTCGCTCGGCGGCGCGCAGATCACCCTGCTCCCGGGCGACACCCAGAACAAGGTCGAGCTGGGCAACTCGGAAGCGGCGCGCCTGATCGATCAGGGCGTCACCGCGATCATCGGACCCTTCTCGAGCCTGGTCGCGTTCTCGGTCCGCCAGGTCACCGAGAAGAACAAGACCCCGTTCCTCCTGCTGGCCACCGTGGCCGACAACGTCCTCGAGGGCGGGCTGCGCTACACGTTCCGCATGCAGCCGAACGGCCGCGCCATGGCCACCCTCACGGTGGGGAACATGCTGGAGATGGCCAAGGCCGCGGGCACCCCGATCAAGCGGGTGGCCATGATGCACGAGGACGGCAACTTCGGCACCACGATGGGCAACCACGTGGAGGCCTTCGCGGGCAAGATGGGCTACGAGCTGGTGCAGCGCGTGCCGTACAACCTGCGCTCCCCCGACTTCACCGCGGAGCTCTCCAAGGTGAAGGCGACGCGGCCCGACCTGCTGGTGATCAGCGGCTACTACGGCGACTCCAAGATCATCGCGGAGACCGCGGCCAAGCTCCGGATCGGGGTGCACGCCCTGGTGGGCCTGGCCAACGCGGCGTACTCGAATCCCGCGCTTCATCACCGAGAACCGCGAGCTCACCGATCATCTCTTCGACGGCAACTACTGGCACAATCCGCAGAGCGCGCGGGCCCGCGCGGTGTTCGACGCGTACCAGAAGCGCTTCAACTCGGTCATGTCCAACCACGGCGTGCAGGGCTACCAGGTGATGTTCGTGCTGAAGGACGCGCTGGAGCGGGCCGGCTCGACCGACCGCGAGAAGGTGCGCGACGCGATCAGCAAGACCAACCTCACCGACCACATCCTGACCCAGGACGCCATTCGCTTCGACGACGCGGGCGAGAACGTCAACGCCAGCCCCGCGCTGCTGCAGGTGCAGGGCGGCAAGCCGCTGGTGGTGGGCCCCGCGCGCTTCGTGGAGGCCAAGCCGGTGTTCCCGGTTCCCAAGTGGAAGGGCTAGTCCCCGCGAGGTGACCTGGCTCTTCTTCCAGGCCGTCGTCAGCGGCCTGCTGCTCGGGCGGCGTCTACGGGCTCGTGGCGAGCGGGCTCTCGCTGATCTTCGGGGTGCTGCGCATCATCAACTTCGCCCACGGCGCGGTGATGATGCTCGGGATGTACACCTCCTACTGGCTCTTCGTGCTGCTGGGCGTGGATCCGTACCTCTCGATCCTCGTCACCGGGCCGCTCTTCTTCGGCATCGGCGTCCTCATCCAGCGCATCGTCATCGAGCCCAATCGCGCCGCCGCCGAGCACAACCAGCTCCTGCTCACCCTGGGCCTGGCCCTCTTCTTCGAGAACCTGGCCCTCGTGCTCTGGCAGGGCGACTTCCGCACCGTGCGCGTCGCCTACTCGGGGGCGTCCTTCATGGTGGCCGACGTGCTCGTGGAGGTGCCGCGGCTGATCGCGGCGGGCGGGGCGGTGCTGATCGCGCTCGCCCTCTGGGCCTTCCTCCGCATGACCGACGCGGGCAAGGCCATCCGCGCGCTCTCGGAGGAGGCGGAAGGCGCGATGCTGGTCGGCATCGACGTCGCGCGCATCCGGAGCGTGGCCTTCGGCATCGGCTCGGCGTGCGTGGCGGTGGCGGGCGCGCTGATCACCCCGTTCTTCTACGTGGCCCCCGACGTGGGCGAGAGCTTCAACATCATGGCCTTCGTGGTCGTGGTGCTGGGCGGCATGGGCAACTTCCTGGGCGCCCTCCTGGGCGGCTTCATCGTGGGGCTGGCCGAGTCGCTGGGCGCCGCCTTCCTGCCCGGCTCGCTCAAGCAGCTCGTGGTCTTCGGCCTCTTCGTGATCGTGCTGCTCCTGCGTCCGGAAGGGCTGTTCGGGGGGCGTCGTGGTCGCTAGGATCGCCATCACGCTCGCGCTGGCCCTGCTGGTGGCGGTGCCGCCGCTCCTGCCGAAGTACGCGCTCGAGGTGCTGATCAGCATCCTCTTCTTCGGCTACCTCGGCGCGTGCTGGAATATCCTGGGGGGCTACGGCGGGCAGTTCTCGTTCGGCCACGCCGCGTTCTTCGGGATCGGGGCCTACACCTCGACCCTGCTCTTCCTCCAGCTCGGCGTGACGCCCTGGCTCGGCATGGTCGCGGGCGGAGTGCTGGCCGCCGCGTTCGGCCTCTTCGCGGGCTATCTCTCGTTTCGCTACGGGCTCCGCGGCCCGTACTTCTCCCTCGTGACGCTGGCGTTCGCCGAGATGCTTCGGGTCGTCGCGGTGAACTGGAAGGCGGTGGGCTCCTCCCTCGGCCTCGTCGTGCCGAGCCGGGGCTCGACCCCGCTGCAGTTCGTCTTCGCGGGCAAGCTGCCCTACTACTACGTGATCCTCGCGATGGTGCTGGGCGTGCTCCTGATCTGCCGCGCGATCGAGCGCTCGCGCATGGGCTACGCGCTGGCCGCGATCCGCGAGAACGAGGACGCGGCGGAGGCGTCCGGCGTGAACGCGCTCGCCACCAAGCTCTCCGCGATGGCGGTGTCGTCCTTCCTCACCGCGCTGGGCGGGACCTTCTACGCGCAGTACTTCGCCTACATCGACCCGAGCCTGACCTTCGGGCCGGCCATCTCCATCGGCGGCCTCCTGCCCGCGATCGTGGGTGGGGCCGGCACGGTCGCCGGCCCGCTGCTGGGCTCGTTCGTGCTCACGCCGATCTCCGAGATCACGCGCGCGCTGCTGCGCGGCCGGGCGGGGGCCGACATCATGCTCTACGGGCTGATCCTGATCCTGGTCATCTCGTTCCTGCCGAACGGGCTCATGGGCTGGCTGCGGAGCCGCCGCCCGTCGGGGCGCCCGGCATGAGCGCGGGGCTTGCGGTCCGCGGGCTCAGCAAGCGCTTCGGCGGGCTGCAGGCCGTCAACCGGTTCGATCTCACGGTCGCGCCGGGCGAGATCGTCGGGCTCATCGGGCCCAACGGGGCCGGCAAGACCACCGTGTTCCACCTCATCGCGGGCTTCCACGCGCCGACCGACGGCGCCATCGCCTTCGACGACACGTCCCTGGTCGGGCTCAAGCCCCACGCGATCTGCCGGCTCGGCCTCGCGCGGACGTTCCAGCTCGTGCAGCCCTTCGCGGGGCTCACCACGCTCGAGAACGTGATGGTGGGGGCCTTCAACCGGGCGCGCGACGTCGGGACGGCCCGGCGGCAGGCCGCGGAGATCGTGGACTTCGTCGGGCTCGGGCCGCGCCGCGACGTGCCCGCCCGCAACCTCACGCTCGCCGACCGCAAGCGCCTGGAGGTGGCCCGCGGGCTCGCCACCGGGCCCCGCCTGCTGCTGCTGGACGAGGTCATGGCGGGGCTCAACCCGACCGAGATCGAGGCGATCATCGGCCTGATCCGTCGCATCCACGAGCGCGGGGTGAGCCTGCTCATCATCGAGCACGTGATGCGCGCGATCCTGGCCCTGTCCCACCGCCTCGTGGTCCTGCATCACGGGGAGAAGATCGCCGACGGCGCTCCCGCGGCGGTGGCGCGCGACCCGCGCGTGGTGGAGGCCTACCTGGGCGAGGGGGCGGTGGAGGCGCGGCGATGAGCCTGCTCACGCTCCGGGGCGTGGACGTGGCGTACGGCGACCTGCCCGCGCTGCGCGGCATCGACCTCGTCATCGAGCCCGGCGAGATCCTCTCGGTGGTCGGCGCCAACGGCGCGGGCAAGACGACCATGCTGCGCGCGATCTCCGGGTTGCTGCGCCCGCGGGCGGGGGAGATCCTGCTCGACGGCACGCGCCTCGACCGGCTGCCGTGCCACGCGGTGGTGGAGCAGGGGGTGGTGCAGGTGCCGGAAGGCCGCAAGATCTTTCCGAGCCTCACCGTGCTCGAGAACCTCGAGCTGGGCTCCTACACGCGCGCGGCCCGCCTGCACCGGCGCGAGAGCCTGGAGCGCGTGCTCGGCCTCTTCCCGATCCTGGCCGAGCGGCGACGCCAGGCCGCCGGGACCATGTCGGGCGGCCAGCAGCAGATGCTGGCCATCGGCCGGGCGCTGATGGCCCGCCCGCGCCTGCTCATGCTGGATGAACCGTCGCTCGGGCTCGCCCCCAGGATCGTCCAGGAGATCTTCGCCATCGTGGCCGAGATCAATCGCGCGGGCACGACGGTGCTGCTGGTGGAGCAGAACACGCGCCAGGCCCTGGCCCTGGCCGGCCGCGGCTACGTGCTCGAGAACGGGCAGGTGGTGCTCTCGGGCGCCGGTCGCGATCTCCTCGACAACGAGCACGTGCAGCGTGCCTACCTGGGGATGTGATCATGGACGACCTGCTCTTCTCGCCGATCACCGAGCTGGCGGCCGCGGTGCGGAGCCGGCGGCTCTCGCCGGTCGAGCTGACCCGCGCCTATCTCGACCGCATCGGCAAGCTCGACGCCACGCTGCGCGCGTTCATCACGGTGGACGGCGACGGCGCGCTGGCCGCCGCGCGGACGCTCGAGCGCGAGGCGACGGCGGGCGCCTGGCGCGGGCCGCTCCACGGCGTGCCGCTCGCCCACAAGGATCTCTGCCTGATCGCGGGCCTGCCCACCTCCTGCGGCACCCGCACCGCCGACTACTTCGTGGGCGCGCCGCCCTGCACCGCGGTGGCGCGGCTCGTGGCCGCGGGCGCGATCACGCTCGGCAAGCTCAACATGACCGAGCTCGCGATGGGGCCCTTCGGCGACAACGCGCATCACGGCGACGTGCAGAACCCGTGGCGGCTCGGCCACGTCTCCGGCGGATCGAGCAGCGGCTCGGGGGCGGCGGTGGCCGCGGCCCTGGCCGCGGGCGCGCTCGGCACCGACACCGGCGGCTCGATCCGGCTGCCCGCGGCGTGCTGCGGCGTGGTGGGGCTCAAGGCCACCTACGGCCGCGTGAGCCGCGCGGGCGTCATGCCGCTGTCGTGGTCCTACGATCACGTGGGCCCGCTCGCGCGCACCACGCGCGACGCCGCGCTCATGCTGGGCCTGATCGCGGGCCACGATCCGCTCGACGCCACGTCGAGCCGGCGCGCGGTCCCGGACTATCTGGCCGCGCTCGACGGCCGCGTCCGAGGGTTGCGCGTGGGCGTGGCCGGCGGCTTCTACGACGAGGATCTCGACGCGGCGGTGTCGAGCGCGCTCGCGGAGGCGGTGGCGCGCGCTCCGGGAGCTGGGCGCGGCGGTCGAGGCGGTGACGGTGCCGGACCCGGGGCCGATCGTCGCCGCTGTGCAGCAACCCGATGGTGCGCGCGGAGGGCGCCGCGATGCACTCGCGCCTCCTCAAGGAGCGGCCGGGCGAGCTGCAGCCGGCGGTGCGCGACCGGCTGGCCCCCGGCCTCACGGTGAGCGCCTACGAGTACCTGCAGGGCCAGCGGCTGCGCGCCCGCTTCACGCGCGAGTTCCTCGACTCGGTCTTCTCGCGGATCGACGTGCTGGTCACGCCCACCATCCCGGAGCCCGCCCCCGCGCTCGCCGACGCCAAGGCCGGCGCATCGGCCGATGTCATCGCCCGCATGGGGCGCTTCTCGCGGCTCACGCGGCCGTTCAACGCGCTCGGCGTTCCCGCGCTCTCCGTGCCGTGCGGGGCCACGGCCGACGGGCGCCCGCTCGCGATGCAGCTCGTGGGGCGGCCCTTCGAGGAGGCGACGCTGCTGCGGCTGGGCGACGCCTACGAGCGCGCGACCGCGTGGCACGGCCGCCGGCCCGCCTTGCCGTGAGCGCGCCGGCGTTGACGGCCACGCGTCACCTGGGCTAGGCTCCTTCCGTGCTCGATCTCGTGATCCGCAACGGGCAGGTCATCACGCCGCAGGGCGTCGGGCTCTGGGACGTGGGCGTGCAGGGAGAGCGGATCGCGGTGATCGGCGCGGCCGGCACGCTGCCCACCGAGGGCGCCCGCGTCATCGACGCGGCGGGTCAGATCGTCTCGCCCGGCGGCGTCGAGCCGCACGCGCACCTGGCCCACGGCATCATGTCGCATCCCGAGGCGCCCGCGATGACCCTGGGCCCCGAGGACGACACGAAGGGCATGGCGTGCGGCGGCACCACCACCCACATCGATTTCGCCTACGTGCGGCCGGGTCTCGACATCCAACCGGTGATCGAGCAGCGGGCGAGCCGGTGGAAGGGCAACTCCTACGTGGACTACGCCTTCCATCTCACGCTCGCGGGGGCGCTGCCGATCCGCGTCTTCGACCAGATCGGGGAGGCGGTGCAGGCGGGGTACCCGAGCTTCAAGGTCTTCACCACCAACGTGCTGCCGCCCCATCCGAAGCGCGCGGGCAACCGCATCGACTTCGGGCGCATCCACTTCGCCATGGAGAAGGTCGCGAAGGCGGGCGGCATCATGGTCGTGCACGGCGAGGACGAGGATCTGGTCCAGTTCAACTACGAGCGCTTCCGCGAGGAAGGGCGCATGGAGGGCAGCAACCTCCATCTCGTCCACACCAAGCTCTCGGAGCTGCTGGCCTTCCGGCGGACGACCGCGCTCGCCAAGGCGACCGGGGCCGGCGTGTACTTCGTCCACGTCTCCGCGCGCGAGGGGGTCGAGGCGATCGCGGAGGCCCGGTCGCAGGGGCTGCCGGTCTACGGCGAGACGCTGCACCAGTACGCGTGCTTCAGCGCCGAGTACTACAAGACCCCGCGCGGGTTCTGCTCGCACACCTACCCGTCGCTCAAGTTCCCGGAGGACCAGCAGGCGCTCTGGGAAGGGCTCGTGCACGACGGGCTCTCCACCCTCGCCACCGACGAGTACCCGACGAGCCTCGAGCTCAAGCTCAAGGGCCGCACCATCGAGGACGTGACCGGCGGCAACGTGGGAGCGGAGGCGCGCATCGGCATCGGCTACACCGAGGGCGTGGTCAAGCGCGGCATGTCGCTCACGCGCTTCGCCGACGTCACCGCCACCAACGCGGCGCGGATCCTCGGGCTCTATCCCAAGAAGGGCGTCATCGCCCCGGGCAGCGACGCCGACCTGGTGCTGATCGACCCGACGATCCGCAAGACGCTGACCCGCGACGATTTCCACGTGACGGACTACAGCCCGTGGGAGGGCTGGGCGGTGTCGGGATGGCCCGTCATGACCCTGCTCCGCGGCAAGGTCATCGCGGAGCGCGGCCGGCTGCTCGGCAGCCCGAGCGATGGGCAGTGGGTGTCGCGGAAGATCGACCCGGCCGTCCTCCGCCGTCCGGCCTGCTAGCTGCCGCTCCATGTCCGATCGTCGAGCCCTCGCCCCGACCCTCTCCCGGGTGCGGATTGCCGACTACGCGAGCCAGTTCAATCCGGGCTTCCGGCTCGATCCCGCCAAGGTGGCGCTCGTGGTGGTGGACATGCAGTACGCGAGCGGCTCGCGCCACGAGGGCCTGGGGCGGCTCCTGAAGGACCAGGGGCGCGAGGCGCAGGGCACGGAGCGCTTCGACCGAATCGAGACCGTGCTGGTGCCCACCATCCAGTCGCTGCTCGCCGCGTTCCGCGAACGAAGCCTGCGGGTCATCTTCCTCACGGTGGGCTCGGAGCTGCCGGACTACAGCGACCTGCCGCCCCACATGCGGCCGATGGCGGAGGCGGTGGGCAATACGCGGGGCCGGCGGGAGCACGAGATCCTGGACGCGCTGGCGCCCCGGCCGCACGAGCCCGTGCTGAACAAGACCACGATGAGCGCGTTCCACTCCTCGGGCTTCGAGCGGCTCGTCCGGGCGTGGGGCGTGGAGCAGCTCGTCTTCACCGGCGTCTCCACCAACTCGTGCGTGGAGGGCACCGCGCGGGACGCGGCCGATCGCGGCTTCCGCTGCCTGCTCGTGGAGGACGGCTGCGGCGCGGCGAGCCGGCCGCTTCACGAGGCCGCGTGCCAGAACTTCCAGCGGCTGCTCGGGCGGGTGGACTCGAGCGCCCGCGTGATCGCGGAGCTGGACGCCGCCCGCGTCGCCGCGCGCTGAGCCGTCCCGACCCACCCCCGCCGGACCGGAGGAGACGAGCGATGCCGGGCAAGCTGTTCGAGGAGCTCGAGCCGGGCCAGGTCTACAAGCACCAGCCCGGGCGCACCATCACCGAGTCGGACAACGTGTTCTTCTCCTGCCTCACCATGAACCCGCAGCCGCTGCACGTGGACTTCCACGCGGCCCAGAAGGCGGAGTTCGGCAAGCCGCTCGTGAACAGCCTGCTCACCCTGGGCATCGCGGTGGGCCTGAGCGTCGGCGAGACCACGCTCGGCACCACCGTGGGCAACCTGGGCTTCGAGAAGGTCGAGTTCCCCAAGCCGGTCTTCCACGGCGACACCATCTACTCGGAGACCGAGGTCGTGGAGAAGCGGGAGTCGAGGTCGCGGCCGCAGTGGGGCATCGTGATCTTCGAGCACCGGGCGCGCAACCAGCACGGCGACGTGGTGATGACCTGCCGGCGCGCCGCCATGATGCGCCGCCGGAGCGCCTGAGGGCGCGGATCCTCGGCATGCGACGGTCGCTCCACTTCGTCCCGGGCGGCAACGAGAAGATGATCGCCAAGGCGCTCACGCTTGCCCGCCGACGGCCTGATCCTGGACCTGGAGGACGCGGTGACGCCCGACCGCAAGGCGGCCACCCGGCCCATCGTGCGCCGCTGGCTCGAGACGCTCGACTTCGGCGGGCGCGAGCGCTGGGTCCGCATGAATCCCGTCTTCACCGACCACGCGGAGGCGGACCTGGCCGAGACCATCGCGGGCCGCCCCGACGGCTACGTGGTCCCGAAGCCGCGCCGGGCCGAGGACGTGCGCCGCGTCGCCACCATGCTCGACGCGCTCGAGCAGCGTCACGGCGTGCCGTTCGGCTCGACGCGCCTGGTCCTGATCGCCACCGAGACGCCCGAGGGCCTGCTCAACATCAAGGAGATCGCGGGCGCGAGCCCCCGCACCGTGGCCGTCTCCTGGGGGATCGAGGATCTCTCGGCGGCCATGGGCCTGCCCCGGACCCGCGACGCGGAGGGCCGCTATCTCGACATCCCGCGCTACGCGCGCGTGATGTGCGCGGTGGCCGCCTCCGCCGCGGGGGTGGAAGCGCTCGACACGGTCTTCACCGACATCCCGGATCTGGACGGGCTCCGCCGCGAGTGCCGGGAAGGCGTCGCGATGGGCTTCAGCGGCAAGATCTCCATCCACCCGAGCCAGATCGAGGTGATCAACGCGGAGTTCACGCCGTCCCGGGCGGACGCGGACGAGGCGGTGGCCCTCATCGCCGCCTTCGAGGAGCAGGCGCGGCGGGGCGCCGGGGCCTTCGCGTGGAAGGGGCAGATGATGGACATGCCGCATCTCACCCGGGCCCGGAAGATCGCGGAGCGGGCGCGGCGCGCGGGGGTGCTCTGAGCCGCGCCCGCGCGGCGGCACTCGCCGCGCTGCTGCTCGCCTCCGCCCTCGTGGTGTACGCGCTGCCGGTGGGCCGCCGTCCGCTCGCCAACCAGGACGAGGCCCGCTTCGCCTTGCTCGCCCGGGAAGCGGTCGAGTCGCACACCTGGCTGCTGCCCCGGGTGCGCGGCGTGATCTACCTGAACAAGCCGCCGCTCTACTTCTGGACCGTCGCGGTCCTCGCCAAGCCCTTCGGCGTGGTGAACGACGTCACCGCGCCGCTCGCCTCCGTGCTCGCGGCGCTCGCCGCGCTGCTCGCGGTGACGGCGCTCGGCGCCCGGCTCTGGGACGCGAGCATCGGGCTCGCCGCCGCGCTCGTGCTCGCCACCGCGCCGTTCTTCTATTTCATGTCGCACCAGGTCTTCTCCGACATGATGATGACCGCGTGGCTCGCATGGGCGCTCTACTTCCTGCTGACCGCGCGGCTGGCGGCCGCGCCGCTCCCGCGGCTGGTGGGCTTCTACCTCTGCGTGGCGGGGGCGCTCGCCACCAAGGGGCCGGCGGCCCTGGTGGCGCTGCTGGCCGCGCTCGCGATGGTGCTGATCGAGGACGGCGGGCGTCGTGGCCTCCGATGGCTGCGGTTGCCGGTGGGGCTCGGCATCCTCGCGCTGGCGAGCCTGCCGTGGCTCCTGCCCTATCTCCTGCAGACCGAGCGGAGCTACGTGGGCGGCGTCGTGGTCGGCCACTACGGCGACTGGTACTTCCGCCAGAAGGCCGGCTCGCGACTCGAGTCGTTGCAGGAGAACCTGGCGCGGTTCCTTCCCTGGACGCTCTTCCTGCCCGCCGGGCTCTGGTGGTGGTGGCGCGATCGCGATCCGCGCCGCCGGCCGCTGGTGGTGTGGACCCTGGTCATCGCGGTGGCGGTCAGCCTCTCCGCCGAGCAGCGGGCCCGCTACTTCCTGCCGGTGCTGCCGCCGCTGTCGCTGCTGATCGCGGAGCTGCTGGCGCGCGCGCCGGTCGAGCCCTCGGGACGGGGGCGGCGGGTGCTCCTGGCCTCGTTCGCGGGCGCCGCGCTCGTGGCGGTGGTGGCGGCCGTGGTCCTGCTCTGGACGGCTCCCGGTGGGATCTTCATGCCGCCCGCCGGCTGGCCACGCTGGATGATCGCCGCGCTCGTGGCCGCCGGCCCCGCGGCCGCGCTGGGGCTGTTCGCCGTCCGCCGATCGGGCGCCGTCGCGACCGTGGCGCTGGCGCTTGCCCTCGGCGGTATCCTGATCATCGAGGGATGGACCTATCCGGGACGCTACGCCGACCGCAGCAATATCCGCGGCTTCACCGCGGCGGTGGCCGAACGGCTGCCCCCCGATGCCCGCGTCATCACGTATCTCGACGCGGGGCTCGTGTATGACTTCTACCTGCGGCGGCCGGTTCAGGAGCTGCCGCGCCTGGCGGATCTGGAAGCGCGGCTCGCGGCACGGGCGCCCGGAGACGTGGTGCTGATTCGCGAGGAGCGGTGGGCGACGCTGCGCGCGGCCCATGAGGCCCGCTGGCAGGTGCTCCTGTCCGGCCGGGTGGGCCGCGACCGGATGGTCCTGCTGGGGCCGCGCGCGTGATCGGGCCCGCGCCCGAGCTGTCGGTGCTGTTGCCGGCTTTCAACGAGGCGGAGAGCCTGCCCCAGCTCTGGGCCGAGCTCGGTCCGGTGCTCGACGCGCTCGGCCGGTCGGCCGAGGTCATCATCGTGGACGACGGCAGCACCGACGCGACCCCCGCGATCGCGCGCGCGCTGCGCGAGCGCGACGCCCGCGTGCGCCTGCTCCGCCTGGCCGGCAACGGCGGGCTCTCGGCGGCGCTCGACGCCGGCTTCGCGCGGGCGCGCGGGCGCATCGTGGTCACGATGGACAGCGACCTGCAGAACGATCCGCGCGACATTCCCCGCCTGCTCGCGCGCCTCGACGGCTACGACGCGGTGACGGGCTGGCGCCAGCGGCGGGACGATCCCTGGCTCAAGCGCGTGTCCTCGCGCGTGGCCAACGCGGTGCGGAACGCGATCACCCGGGAGGACGTGCACGATAGCGCCTGCACCCTGCGCGTGATGCGGCGCGGCTGCCTCGGGTGCCTGCCGCGCTTCCGTGGTTTCCACCGCTTCGTGCCGACGCTGCTGCGGATGGGAGGCTGCCGCGTGCTCGAGCTGCCGGTCAGCCACCGGGCGCGGCGGTTCGGCGTGTCGCACTACGGCATTCGCAACCGGGCGTTCGTGGCCTTCGAAGATCTCCTCGCCGTGCGATGGATGCAGTCGCGACGCCTTCGTTACGACGCGTCCGAGGAGCCGTAAGGCTTTCCCGCGGCGCGGGCGGGGGTGGCGGGGGGCTCCCGGGGACACGCTGAGCCGCAACCCGTGCGCCGTCTCGATCGAGCCACGAGATAGATCGGTTGTGGCTTCGACAACCCGCAGAAGACACGGTCCCCGGGAGCCCCCCGCCACCCCCGCCCGCGCCTATGACGTCTTGTCGTCCCTCTAAGGCATTGAGCGAAGCCTTTGCCCTAACTTCACAGTTTTTGGCTGGGGGGGAGGGCGCTCATGCTGGCGATGACGTCGAAGACGACGGCGAAGTCGTAGTGGGCGAGGCCGAGGCCCTTGGCGGCGGTCATGAGCTCGTGGGTGAGGGCGACGGTCGGGAGGGTGACGCCGGAGGTGCGGGCCATGTCCAGCGCGAGGCGGAGGTCTTTCTGGATCATGTCCACGTCGAACCAGGCTTCTTGCGGCATGCCGAGGACGAAGGGGCCGCGGTACTTCACCATCGGGGAGGCGATCACGCTCTTGAGCAGCACTTCCACCGCGCGGGCGCGGTCGATGCCGGCCTTCTCGGCCAGCAGCACCGCCTCCGCGAAGGCGAGCATCTGGACCGCGAGGCCCTGGTTCACCGCGATCTTCATGCTCTTGGCGAGCCCCACGCGTCCGACGTGGGTGATGGTGGGGCCGATGGCCTCGAGGTAGGGGCGGGCGCGCTCCAGCACGGCGCGATCGCCGCCGACCATGAACGAGAGCTGGCCCGCGTCCAGCGTCGCGGGGCTGCCGGAGACCGGCGCGTCGAGCAGCGCCCCGCCGCGCGCGGCAACGTCGGCGGCCAGCCGCTCGATCACCGCCGGGCTCACCGTGCTCATCTCGACGAGGATGGCGTCCGGCCGCCAGCCGGCCAGCAGGCCCTCGGGCGCGCGCGTGACCGCATCCAGCGCGGTGTCGTCGGTGACCATGGTGAAGACCACGTCCGCCCGCGCGGCGACGTCACGGGGTGACACGGCGAGCGTCATGCCCGCGCGGACGAGATCGGCCGCCTTCGCGGTGGTGCGGTTGTAGCCGCAGAGCGTGTAGCCGGCGTCGAGCAGGCGCCGGGCCATGCGGCTGCCCATCGAGCCGAGGCCGACGAAGCCGAGCGTGGTCGTCATTTCCGGCGCCGGAGTTTCCTGCGCGCGGGCTTCGGTTTGCTCGGCCGGGCGGTGTCGTTGGCCACGGCAATGACGCTGATCTCGATCTTGCAGTTGGCGTGGGTGGCGAGGCGGGAGACCTCCACCGTGGTCGTGGTGGGGCGGTGGACGCCCAGGTACGAGCCCCAGACCGCGTTCAGATCGTCCTGCTCGGCCACGTCGGTGAGATAGCGCGTGGCCGAGACCACGTCGGCCAGCGTGCAGCCGGCCGCGGCCAGCGTGGTCTTGAGGTTCTCCATCAGGAGCACGGCCTGCTCGCGCATGTGGGGCGGCAGGTCGAACTCCTCCTCGCGATGCGGATGGCTGTGGTAGACCGGGGCCGCGGTGAGGCCGGAGAGAAAGAGCAGGTTGCCGCGCCGCACGAGGAGCGCCGGCGCATAGGGCATCTCCACGTGGCGCTTGTCGGGGTGATGGACGGGACGGACGTCTCGGGGCATGACAGGGCATGATTGACGCAGGCCCGTCCGGCGTCAAGCGGTCATGGCCCGGGAACCTTGACTCCCCATGGCATGTTTGCTAAAACAAAGGCTATTCTTGCCGTGCCCCATCCGCCCGAGACAGCCCCGAGGAGGATTCACATGACGATGACGTCCTGGAAACGTCTGGCCCCGGTGGCCCTCGCCGGTGTCGTGTTCGCCTCGCTGCCGCAGCCCGTGGCCGCGCAGACCCCCATCAAGATCGGCGCCTCCATGTCGGTGACCGGCACCTACGCCAAGCCCGGCACCTACCAGAAGCAGGGCTACGACGTGTGCATCGACGAGCTGAACGCCAAGGGCGGCCTCCTCGGCCGCAAGGTCGAGCTCGTGATCTACGACGACCAGTCCGACTCCCGCCACCGCGGTGCGGCTCTACGAGAAGCTGATCACCGAGGACAAGGTGGACGCGGTCATGGGGCCCTACTCCTCGGCGGTGAGCGAGGCGGTCGCCAACGTCACCGAGAAGTACAAGAAGGTCATGGTCGCGCCGCTCGCGGCCACCACCTCGATCTTCAAGAAGGGCCGCAAGTACATCTTCATGGTGATCACCCCCGCCGAGAACTACCTGGACGGGCTGATCGACATGGCGGCCAAGCGCGGGCTCAAGACCGTCGCGATCATCAACGAGGACACGCTCTTCCCCAAGGCGTCGGCCGCCGGCGCCGCGGAGGCGGCCAAGAAGCGGGGCATGCAGGTCGTGCTGCAGGAGGCCTATCCGAAGGGGAATACCGACTTCTCGGCGCTGCTCGTGAAGATCAAGGCGGCCAATCCCGACGTCATCGCGGCCGGCACCTACTTCGACGACGCGGTGGCGATCACCCGGCAGATGAAGGAGCTCAACGTCAACCCGAAGATGTTCGGGCTCACGGTGGGCGGGGACCTGCCCGAGTTCTACGACCTGCTCAAGCAGAACGCGGACTACGTCTATGGCTCCACCCAGTGGGATGAGTCGCTGCCGTACCCCGGGCAGAAGGAGTTCCTCGCCGCCTACAAGGCCAAGTTCAAGGGGCAGGAGCCGTCGTACCACACCGCGGCCGGCTACGCGGGCTGCCTGATCTACGCGGAGGCGGTGAAGAAGGCGGGCACGCTCGACGCCGACAAGGTCCGCGACCAGCTCCTCAAGATGGAGATCAAGACCGCGTTCGGGGACTACAAGATCGAGCCCGACGGCTTCCAGATCGCGCACAAGATGGTCATGCTCCAGTGGCAGGACGGCAAGCGCATCGTGGTGTGGCCGGACGATCTGTCGAACGGCAAGCCGCGCTACCCGACGCCGGAGTGGAGCAAGCGATAGCCCCGCGCCGCGCCCGCCGGTCCTCCGGCGGGCGCGGGCACGCTCCGGGGGGCCTGTGGGCGTCCTGATCACGCCGAGCATGGTCGGCCAGGTGGTCATCTCGGGCCTCCTCGCCGGCTCCCTCTACGCGATGGTGGCCCTCGGCCTGGGCCTGATCTTCGGGGTGATGCGGGTGCTCAACGTCGCCCACGGCCCGCTCCTGATGATGGGGGCCTACACGACGTTCTGGCTCTTCCAGGGGCTCGGCTTCAACCCCTACCTCTCCCTGCTGGTGTCCATGCCGCTCCTGTTCCTGGTCGGCGTCGTGCTGCAGCGCTTCCTCGTGCGCCGCGTGGTGGACGCGCCCGAGCTGTCGTCGCTCCTGCTCACGTTCGGGGTGTCGATCGCGCTGGTGAACCTGGCCCAGCTCGCCTTCACCTCCGACCTGCGCGCGGTGGAGTACCTGACCGGCTCCTTCGTGGTGGGGCCCTTCGCCCTGTCCAAGCCGCGGCTCGCCACCTGCGGCTTCGCCATCGCGATCACCCTCGGCGCCTTCGTGTTCCTCCGGTCCACGCGGCTCGGCAAGGCGATCCGCGCGGTGTCCCAGAGCCGCGAGGTCGCCCAGGTCTGCGGGATCGACGTGCAGCGCATCCACCTGATCACCTTCGGGCTCGGCTCGGCGCTCGCCGCCGCGGGCGGCTCGCTGGTCGCGGTGATGGTGGCGATCCAGCCCGAGATGGGCCAGGTCTACACGTTCAAGTCGTTCCTGGTCATCGTGCTGGGCGGCGCCGGCAACTACCCGGGCGCGCTGCTGGGCGGCCTGCTGCTGGGGCTCGTGGAGCAGCTCGCGTCGCTCTTCCTCACCTCCCAGGTCAACGAGGCGGTCGCCTACGTGCTGCTCGTGATCGTCCTCCTGATCCGGCCGACCGGCCTGCTGAAGGGCCGCGTGTGAAGCGCTGGTTCCCCGTCGGCCTCGCGGTGCTCGCGGTGGGGCTCGCTCTCTATCCGATGCAGGCCACCGGCTACGGCATCCGGGTGATGCTCCAGCTCTTCATGTGGATCGCGCTCGCCCAGTCCTGGAACCTGATCTCGGGGCTCACCGGGTACGTGTCCTTCGGCCACGTGGTCTTCTTCGGCACCGGCGCCTACGCCTCGAGCATCCTGATCGTCACGCTCGGCTGGACCTGGCCGCTCGCCTGCCTGGGCGGCGGCGTGGTCGCGGCGGGGCTCGCCTTCCTCATCGGGTGGCCGTGCCTGCGGCTGAAGGGGCCCTACTTCGCGATCGCCACGCTCGGGCTCAACGAGGTCATGCGGGTGGTGGTCTCCTACTACGAGGGCCTGACCGGGGGCGGCAACGGCCTCTCGCTGCCCACGCTGCACGCGAGCGTGGAGATCTACTACGCGATGGGCCTCGTGGCGGCCGCGGTGACCGCGGTCGCCTACGTCATCGTCACCTCCCGCTTCGGGCTGCGGCTCATGACCATTCGCGAGGACGAGGTGGCCGCGGAGGCGATGGGGATCGACACCCTGCGCTACAAGCTCTACGCCTTCCTGCTCTCCGCGGCGGCGCCCGGGATCGTGGGCGGGCTCTCCGCGCGCGATCAGGGCTACATCGAGCCCCTCTCGGTGTTCCCCCTGATCATGACGATCACCATGATCGTGATGGCGCTGTTCGGCGGCAAGGGGACGATCTGGGGGCCGGTGCTCGGCGCCGCGGTGCTCTTCGCCTTCCAGGAGGTGGTGTGGGCGCGCTTCATCTATCTCCACCAGCTCCTCTTCGGCGCGATCATCGTGGGGGTGGTGCTCCTGATGCCCCGCGGGATCCTGGGCGTGCTCCAGCAGAAGTACAACCTGCCCCGGACGATCTGAGTTTGCCGTCGCCCATCCTCGAGATCCGCGCGGTGGTGAAGCGCTTCGGCGGCGTCGCCGCGGTCAGCGGTGTCTCGCTCGCGCTCGAGCCGGGCCGCATCTACGGGCTCATCGGCCCCAACGGCTCGGGCAAGACCACCCTGTTCAACTGCATCACCGGGGTGGACCAGGCCGACGAGGGGGAGATCTACTTCAAGGGCCGGCGCATCGACGGCCTCAAGCCGCACCAGATCTTCCATCTCGGCATGGGCCGCACCTTCCAGGTGATCCGGGTCTTCCCCGAGCTGACCGCGCTCGAGAACCTGCTGGTGGTGACGACCGCCGGCTACGCGGAAGCGGAGCGCCGCGCCCGGGAGCTGCTCGCGCTCGTGAAGCTCGAGCGGCTCGCCGGCGAGTTCGCGGGCAATCTCTCCTACGGCCAGCAGAAGCTCGTGGAGTTCATCCGCGTGCTCATGACCGATCCCGACATGATCCTGCTCGACGAGCCCGCCGCCGGCGTCAACCGCACCCTGCTCAACGAGCTGCTCGACGCGGTGAGGCGGCTGCGCGACCAGGGCAAGACGGTGCTGCTGGTCGAGCACGACATGAAGGTGGTCATGGGTCTCTGCGAGACGGTGTTCGTGCTCGATCACGGCGAGAAGCTGGCCGAGGGGGCGCCCGGCGTCATCCAGGCCGACGAGCGGGTCATTGAAGCTTATTTCGGCCGCTAGCGCGCTGCTGCTCGCGTACCTGATCTGGGCCTCGCGCGCCTGGCCCCTGATCCACGACGCCCCGCTGATGCACTACATCGCCTGGCTCATCACGCAGGGCGCGGTGCCGTATCGCGACGCCTTCGACATGAACCTGCCCGGCGTGTACCTCCTGCACGTGGCCGTGCTCCAGGTGGGCGGCTCCGGCGACCTCGCGTGGCGGCTCTTCGACCTGGGCTGGCTCGCCGCCACGTGCGCGCTGCTCTGGGCCTATTGCCGGCCGGTGAGCGACGCGGGCGCCGCCGGCGCGGGCGCGGTCCTCTTCGGGCTCTATCACCTGAGCGGCGGCGCGTGGCGCGCGGGGCAGCGCGATTTCCTGCTCTGTCTCTTCCTGCTCGCGGGCGCCTACGGCGTGGCGCGGGGCCTCGAGCAGCCGGATGGACGCCTCGCGCTCCTGGCGGGTGGGCTCGCCCTCGGCGCGGGCATGACCGTGAAGCCGCACGCGGGCCTCTTCTGGCTGCTGTGCGCGGCGGTGGCCGCGGTGGGCGCTCGCCGAGCCGGGCGCGCGGCCTGGCGCGCCGGCGCGCTCGTGCTGGGCGGCGGGCTGGTGGTACCCGCGCTCATCTTCGGCTGGCTCGCCGGGCGCGGAGGCCTCGCGGCGTTCGCGACCGTGCTGACCGGCTACGTGCTGCCGCTCTACGGCCAGGTCGGCCGCGTGTCGGTGCTCGGGGCCGTGCGCGGGCATGCCTGGGGTCGCGCGAGCTTCGGCCTGCTCGCCGGGCTCGGCCTGCTGAGCCTGCGCGGTGCCCCGCGGCCCTGGTCGCCGCGCCTCGTCCTGGCCGCGCTGGGCGCGCTCTACGGCGCCGCGCACTTCGCGCTCCAGGGCAAGGGCTGGGAGTATCAGCTCTACCCGTTCGCGCTCTTCCTCTGCGCGCTGGCGCCCGCGGCGGTGGCGCGCCGTGGTGACGGCCGGTTCGCGTGGCCGATCGGTCCGGGCGCCGCGCGCCGCGCGGTTGCGCTCGCGGCCTGGGCGGCGGTCGTGATCGTGCTGGGCGTCAAGGGCGTCGAGGCGCGCGAGCCCGCGTGGATCGTGGAGAAGGCACAGCGGGTGGACGCCCTGACCCGCGACCTGGCCTCGGCTGGTGCAGCCGGGCCGACACGGTGCAGGTGCTCGACACCACCTCGGGCGGCATCCACGCCCTGCTGCGTCTCGGGCTGCGGCAGCCCACGCGCTTCATCTACGACTTCCACTTCTTCCACCACCCGGACGACCCGCGCATCCGCGCCCTGCGCGCGGAGCTGATGGCCGGGCTCGCGGCCCATCCACCCGCCGCGGTGGTGGTCCTCGAGGAGACCTGGCCCGAGCTCGACTACGGCCGGCTGGCCGGGTTCCCCGAGCTCGCGCAGGCGCTCGAGCGCGCGTTCCCCCTGGCCGTCACCGGCCCCGGATACCGGATCCATGCGAAGCGAAGCGATCCGTAGCGTCATCCGCGCCTACGACGATCCGATCGTGCGCGCGTACTGCTGGGGGCGCTTCTGGATCCTGCGCCAGCGGTTCCTCGACGAGATCGGCCAGTACCTGCCCGCGCGGGGGCGCGTGCTGGACCTGGGCTGCGGCTTCGGGCTCTTCTCGCTCTACTACGCGACCGCGCATCCCGCGCTCACCGTCGAGGGCTTCGATCGCAATCCGCGCCGCATCGAGATGGCCCGCGCGGCCGCGCGGCGGCTCGGCCTCGGCAATGTCCGGTACGAGGTGGGCGACGTCATGGAGTATCGAGGTGGTGTGGGGGGCGGCGAGCGCTTCGACGCCGCCTACATGCTCGACATCGTCCACCACATTCCGGAGGACGCGGTGCGGCCCCTGCTCGAGCAGGTGGCCAAGACGCTGCCCGAGGGCGGCCGCCTGCTCGTCAAGGACGTGGATCGCCAGCCGGCCTACAAGCGCTGGTTCACCCACGCGCTCGACAAGGTGATGGATCCGGGGACACCGGTACGCTACTGGGCCGCGGAGGAGCTGCAGGCGCTCCTGGAAGACGTGGGCTTCGAGGTGCACCGGCACCTGATGGTGGACGTCCTGCCCTATCCCCACGTGCTCTACGTCGGGCGGCGCCGGGCATGACCACCGCGGCCAGCCCGATCCTCCTGCACGCCGAGCGCCTCACCGCCGGCTACGGCAAGATGGCCATCCTCCACGACGTCACGCTCGACGTGCGCGCGGGCGAGATGGTGAGCGTCATCGGCCCCAACGGCGCGGGCAAGTCCACCGCCTTCAAGACCATCGTGGGCTTCCTGCGCCCGACCAGTGGGCGGGTCCTCTTCGACGGCCAGGACATCACGGGCCTGCGGCCCGACCAGGTGCTGCCGCGCGGCCTGGCCTACGTCCCCCAGGGCCGCATCGTCTTCCCGCAGATGACGGTGCTGGAGAATCTCGAGATGGGCGCCTACATCGAGCGGGACGGCCGCCGGATCCAGGAGGCGCTCGAGCGCGTGTACCGGCTCTTCCCGATCCTGGCCGAGCGGCGGGCCCAGAAGGCGGGGACCATGTCGGGCGGCGAGCAGCAGATGGTGGCCATCGGGCGGGCGCTCATGACCACGCCCAAGCTGATCCTGCTGGACGAGCCTTCGCTGGGCCTGGCCCCGAAGTTCGTCTCGCTGATCTTCGACAAGCTCACCGAGATGAAGCAGTCGGGCTACACCATGATGGTGGTGGAGCAGAACGCGGCCAAGGCCCTGGCGGTGGCCGACCGGGCCTACGTGCTCGAGCTGGGCCGGAACCGGTTCGAAGGGCCGGGCCGGACCCTGCTGGAAGACCCCGAGGTCAAGCGCCTGTATCTGGGGGGGTGACCCGCGGAGGGGGGCTCGCCCGGAGATTGTGAATTTTCTGACTAGGATTCCGGCCGGGTTTTGAGTATATTCGGTGGGGTTTTTCCAGGGAGACAGCCCGAACCTCATGCGCATCCCACGCTCCGCCGTCGTCGGTAGTGCGGCCATCGCGGCCGTCCTGATCGGCATGCTGATCGCCTTCCCCATCTCGACGGCGAAGTCCGCCACCGCGCCCGGTGCGGGGTCTGGTCAGAAGGCGGCGGCCAAGGGGCATGAGGCCGGCGGCATCGACCCCCGGATCATCGAGCGGGGCAAGCAGACGTTCGCGATGTACTGCGCGAACTGCCACGGGACCGACGCCAAGGGCGACGGAGTCGCGGGCCAGAACCTGCCCATCAAGCCCCAGAACCTGACCGAAGGGCGCATCCTCAACGCGCTGCCCGACCACTTCCTGCACAGCATCATCTCGCACGGAGGCCAGGTGGTCGGGCTCTCGCCGCTGATGCCGAACTTCACGCCGTTCCTGTCCGACGTGCAGATCCGGGAAGTCATCGCGTACGTCCGGACGCTGGCGGAGCCCGCCTACGATCCGGCGAAGGTGCTGCCGGTCGCCACCACGCGGCAGGGGCCGGTGCAGCCGATCTTCTTCAGCCACGTGATCCACGCCGGGTCGTACCAGATCGCCTGCCAGTACTGCCACGCGGGCGCGCGGCGCAGCAGCGCGGCGGGCCTGCCGTCGGTGGAGCGCTGCATGGGCTGCCACAAGATCGTGGCCGCCGAGGGCAATCCCGAGGTCAAGAAGATCCACGAATACTGGGAGCGCAAGGAGCCCATCCCGTGGCTCCGCATCTTCAAGGTGCCCGAGCACGCCCAGTTCACGCACAAGCCGCACGTGCAGGCGGGCGTGCAGTGCCAGACGTGCCACGGCCGCATCGAGGCCATGGAGCGCGTGCACGCCGAGACCGGGCAGAGCATCTTCAACGATCTGAAGAACCTCGCGGGGATCCCGAATCAGCCGCCCAAGCTGACGATGGGCTGGTGCGTGGAGTGCCACCGCACCGCCAATGCCAAGGGCGTGCAGGCGGTGCAGACCGCCGCGGACGCGCCGATCCCGTCGGTGTTCCCGGCCCCGGGCAGCGAGAGCGCCCGCCGGAACGCCCCCCTCGAGTGCGTGACCTGCCACCACTAGCTGGTCTCCCTCTCCCCTGAGGGGAGAGGGCAGGGTGAGGGGTCCGGAGGTGAGGGTCGAGGGGTCGCCATGCAGGTGATCGCCACCACCCTTCTCGTCTATCTCGCTGCCGTCGCCGCGGTCTTCGGCACGCAGCTCGCGGCGGTGATGGCGCTCATGGCCCGCCGTGCCGGGACGTTCGACCCCGAGCGTGATGGGCTCACGGCCCTCCTGGTCAGCGTGCCCGCGTCGTCCCTGGCCCTCATCGGCATCGCGTGGCTCGCGGCCGGCCGTCCGCGGCGCGAGCGCCTGCGCCTGCTCCCGAGCCGGGTGTCCGCCGCGACCATCGTCGCGATGATCGTGGGGATCCTCGCGCTGAGCCAGGCGCTCGAGTCGATCGCGATCCTGGCCGGCGTGGGCCCCGGCGCCAACCTCGACTGGATCGCGCGGACCCTCGCCGCGGCCAGTCCGGTCGGCCTCCTGCTGGCGATCCTCGTGATCGGCGGCCTCGCGCCGGTCGGAGAGGAGCTGTTCTTCCGCGGCTTCATGCTGACGCGGCTGCGGCGCGTGTGGAGCGCGGGGCCCGCCATCCTGGTGACCGCGATCGCCTTCGGGGTGATCCACGGCGAGTGGGTGCACGGCGTGCTGGCGACCGGCATCGGGATCTATCTCGGGCTGGTCACGGAGCGGTCGGCCAGCGTGATCCCCGCGGTGATCTGCCACGTGGCCAACAATACGGCCTCGGTGGTGCTCTCGGCGGCGCTCGGCTCGCCGCAGGGGCGCGGCGTGAACGCGGTGCTGCTCGTGGTCGGCGCGGGGCTCTTCGCCGCGTCGCTGCGGTGGCTGCCGCCGTCGCGGCCCGACCTCGCGCGCTGAGGCGCGCGGCCGCGGTCAGCGGCCGGGATCGAGGATCGCGGTCAGGCTCCGGAGATCGGGACAGGTGTCGAGCGACTCGACGATCTGGGCCACCGTGTCCACGCGATCGGCGGGGAGCACCAGGGCGGCGCACTCCTTGAACTTCTCTCGCAGCGCCTCGAGCGTGAGCGGATTCGCGGGATGGCCGGGCACCGGCCGCGGGCTGATGCTGGCCGATCGGCCGTCCTTCATCCGCACGGTCATGCGGGTCCACATGTGGCGCTCGAGATCGGTGGGGATCTCCGGATCCACCACCACCCGGATCCGCTCCATCAGGCGTCGCAGGTCCGGATCCTGCGCGCGGTCGTCCTGGAAGGTGGCCATGCCGACGCGGCCGTCCATCAGCGCGGCCGCCGCCGAGAACTCGGCGGAGAACTTCGCCTCGAGGCCGGTGCGCGGGCGCGAGTGGATCAGGATGCGCGGCACGCCCGCGGCCACGCCGACCGTCACCTCCAGGACCTCGTCGGCCCGGATGCCCTCGACCCGCCTCAGCTCGAGCGCGCTGTCGATGATCGAGTGCGTGCACGCGCAGGACGGGTAGGGCTTCACCGCGACCCCGGTGGTCAGGATCTTCCACGGCGCGGCGAGGGTTCCGAGCGGCGCGAGATCGCGCTTGCCCGCGCCCAGCACGCTGAAGAAGCCCTGCGGGCCTTCCAGCGCGTGCTCGGAGGCGGTCCAGCCCTCGCGCGCCATCAGCGCCGACAGCACCCCGCTCCGCGCGGCGTGTCCGGCGTGGAAGGGCTTGGTCATGGTGCCGAAGTTTTCCTTCAGCCCGGAGGACTGCGAGGCGGCCACCGCGAGCGCGTGACGGGTCTGCACGCCGTCGAGGCCCAGCAGCCGCGCCGCCGCCGCCGCCGCGCCCAGCGTGCCGAGCGTACAGGTGGCGTGCCAGCCGTGGGCGTAGTGGGCCGGGTTGATGACCTCGGCCAGCGTGGTCTCGACCTCGAAGCCCAGCAGGAAGGCGTGCAGCACCGCGCGGCCGTCGGCCAGCGCCAGCTCGCCCGCGGCCAGCGCCGCCGCCAGCACCGGCGCCGAGGGATGGCCCATCAGGGCGAAGTTGGTGTCGTCGAAGTCGAGCGCGTGGGCCGCGGTGCCGTTGCAGAGCGCGGCCCACACCGCGCCGGTGCGGCGGCCCGTGCCCACCACCGTCGCCAGGGGGGCGCCGCCCTCCGTCCGGGCCACCTGCTGGAGGATCCGCGCCGCCGGCTCGATGGAGCCGGCCAGCATCACGCCCAGGCAATCGAGGATGGCGCGTCGGGCGGCGCCGAGGGCCGCCTCGGGGCAGTCCTCGTAGCGGCTCTTGGTGACGAACTCGGCCAGCAGCGCGGTGGCGTTCATGGGCGGGAGCCTATCACAGCCCCCGGGCCCATCACACCGAGGGGCGGCCCGCCCGGCGCCAGTCGCGGCAGTACTTGAGCAGCAGGCCGCTCACCAGCAGGAGCTCGGACAGGAGCTCGCAGGCTCCTCCAGCGGGTAGCGGAAGAACGGATGGCGCCGTAGAGCGGCAGCGTGGTCGGATCGAACATCTCGCGCCGGATGAAGCCGACCGTGAGATAGCCGCGATACCAGACCATGCCTTGAGCAGATCGTGGGAGGAGCCCAGGTAGACGTTCGCGGCGCCGATGCGGCCGACGAGCGATCAGCAGGCCGAGCCAGAAGTAGCATCAGCTCAACACGGGTCTGGCATGGCGCGGGCGGGAACGGGTATGATCGGGCCTCGACCATGCGCCGGCTTGCCTGGTCTCTCGCAGTCGCGCTCGGCCTCCTGGCTCCCGTTCCCGCCCAGGCGCAGCTCTTCCTCGCGTCCCGTCCGGAGCCGCCCTTCACGGTCGGGCCGCTGATGGTCAATGCCACCGTGCGCGAGGACGTCGGACCGGTGCCGGTGGTGGTGACGTGGAGCCTCCTGCTCCCGCCCGATCGCCAGGCCGCCGACGTGGCGCAGGACATCTTCCTGCTCTGGCCGGGAGAGATCCGGAACGACGCGCCCACCCGGAAGCCCGACGCGGCGCTGGCCCGCTACGTCACGGACCGCGGCTTCGACGTGACCGCCGAAGGCCACGTGGGACTGCTGGCGCGAGGGCTGGCCGACGGCGCGACCGAGGTCCAGGCCGCCGGGGCGCCGTTCGTGACCTTCGTGCAGACCGGCGCGCTGGGGCTGAGCCCGCCCGCCACCTTCATTCGCATCCCGTGGACGCCGCGGCTCGCCGACCGGAGCTGGCTCATGGAGCTGACTCTCCACGTGGCCGGGCTGGTGAAGCCCCAGAAGCTCGGCTGGGTGGAGACGATCATCCGCGGCGGCCCGTCGCGCGTGGCCATCGGCTTCAACGAGGTGCGCGACCGGCCGCTGTTTCCGATGTACCTCGCCCATCGCGATCGAGTCGTGCACCTGGCCGACGCGCCGGCCGAGCTGGTGGTGCAGTTCCCCCAGTCCGATCGGCTCAAGATCGACGAGGTGTATCCGCCCACGTCCATTCGACGGTTGAGCGAGACGCTCGACTCCACCCAGGTCGTCTCGCTCTTCCTCGACCGCGGGGACGGCATCACCCCGCAGCAGCTCGCCGTGCAGTTCGGCTACTTCTCGCGCACCCAGACCGTGCTGCTCGTGGCCGCCCCGCTCCTCATCTTCGCCCTGGGCCAGGCGATGGGCCCGCTGCTCGGGCGCGGCCTCCTGCGCCTGATCGACGCGGTGGCCGCGCGCGTGCAGCTCGGCGCGTGGCGGGACGGGCGCGACCCGCGCGCGGGCGTGATCCTGGCCCGCGAGGTGCTCGAGCGCATCGTGCCGGGCAAGACCACGCTCGACGAGGTCCTCCGGCTCTGCGGCGCCCCGGTGGAGCGCCAGGAGCAGTTCCCGGCCTCCGGGCACACGACCCTCATCTACCGCGGGCGCCGGCTCCTGCCGGAGTCCCGCCGGATCTTCGGCTGGCTGTCCACGGTGCAGCACTGGGACGTCGAGCGGCACGAGGTGCGGATCGAGATCGAGGGCGACACCGTCCGGGACGTCCGCGCCGACATCCGGCGCTACCGCCTGGGCCTCGAGGAGCCCCGCTGACCCCGCTCGCGCGCACCGAGTAAGCACAATCCGCCGGCGGGCCGGGCCCTTGACCCCCATGGAGGGACGGGCTACTCTCGATCATCGTCTTGGCGTCGCCGCCCGAGGAGGGCTAGGTGAAGTGTCCCCGCTGCCAGTCCCAGAACCGTGAGGGTGTTCGGTTCTGTGAGGAGTGCGGCGCGCGCCTGGTGACGAGCTGTCCGAGCTGCAACGCGGAGCTGCTGCCGGACAAGCGCTTCTGCGGCTCCTGCGGCTCCCCGACGACCCCCGAGCCGGTGGAGCGCCAGCCCTCCCCCCAGGGCTATACCCCGAAGCACCTCGCCGAGAAGATCCTCACCGCGCGGCACGCGCTCGAAGGCGAGCGCAAGCAGGTCACGGTGCTCTTCGCCGACCTCAAGGGCTCGATGGAGCTCCTGGCCGACCAGGATCCGGAGGAGGCCCGGCGCCTGCTGGATCCCGTGCTCGAGCGGATGATGGAGGCGGTGCACCGCTACGAGGGCACGGTGAACCAGGTGATGGGCGACGGGATCATGGCGCTCTTCGGCGCGCCGCTCGCCCACGAGGACCACGCGGTGCGCGCCTGCCACGCCGCGCTCCGCATGCAGCAGACGGTCGGCTGGTACGCGGAGGAGCTGCGCCGCGGCCGCGGCGTGGACGTGCAGATCCGCATCGGGCTGAACTCGGGCGAGGTCGTGGTGCGCGCCATCGACAGCGACCTGCACATGGACTACTCGGCCATCGGCCAGACCACGCACCTGGCCGCGCGCATGGAGCAGCTCGCGCGGCCCGGGCTCCACCCTGATCTCGCGCGAGACCCTGCGGCTGGCCGAGGGCTACGTGGAGATCAAGGCGCTCGGGCCGGTGCCGGTGAAGGGCATGCCGGAGCCGGTCGAGATCTTCGAGCTGGTCCGCTCCGAGCAGGTGCACTCGCGTCTCGAGGCCAGCGCCGCGCGCGGCCTCACGCCCTTCGTGGGCCGCGAAGCCGAGGTGGACGCGCTCCACCAGGCGATGGCGCGCGCCGCGGCGGGCCACGGCCAGGTGGTGGCGGTGTCGGGCGAGCCCGGCGTCGGCAAGTCGCGCCTGTTCTGGGAGTTCACCCACTCCCATCGCGCGCACGGCTGGCTCATGATGGAGGCGCAGGCGACGTCTTACGGCAAGAACACCTCGTACCTGACGGTCAAGGAGCTGCTCCAGAACTACTTCCACCTGGAGGAGCGCGACGACGTCCGGCGCGTGCGCGAGAAAGTCACCGGCAAGCTGCTGACGCTCGACGAGAGCCTGCGGCCGACCCTGCCCGCGTTCCTCCAGCTCCTCGACGTGCCGGTGGACGACGCGGAGTGGCAGACCCCGGACCTGCCGCAGCGCCGCCAGCGCATGCTCGACGCGGTCAAGCGGCTCATTCTCCGGGAAGGCCAGGTGCAGCCCGTGCTCCTGGTGTTCGAGAACCTCCACTGGCTGGACTCGGAGAGCCAGGCCTTCCTCGACAGCCTCGTGGACAGCCTGCCGCTGGCCCGCGCCCTCGTGCTCGTGAGCTACCGGCCCGAGTACCAGCACGGGTGGGCGCGCAAGAGCTACTACACCCAGTTCCGGATCGATCCGCTCCCGCCCCAGAGCTCGGAGGAGCTGCTCCGCGCGCTGATGGGCGACGACCCCGGGCTGGGCCCGCTCAAGCAGCTCCTGATCGAGCGGACCGAGGGCAACCCGTTCTTCATCGAGGAGAGCGTGCGCACGCTGGCCGAGACCAAGGTGCTCGCGGGCACGCCCGGGCACTACCACCTGACCCGCGAGGTGCAGAAGGTCCAGGTGCCGGCCACCGTGCAGGCGGTGCTCGCCGCGCGCATCGATCGGCTCCCGATCGAGAGCAAGCGGCTGCTCCAGGCCGCCGCGGTCATCGGCAAGGACGTGTCGATGGCGCTGCTGCAGGAGATCGCCGATCTCTCCGAGGAGACGGTGCGCCGCAACCTGACCCTGCTCCAGTCCGGCGAGTTCCTGTACGAGATCAGCCTGTTCCCGAGCGTGGAGTACACCTTCCGCCACGCGCTGACCCACGAGGTGGCCTACTCGAGCCTGCTGCAGGATCGGCGCCGCTCCCTGCATGGCCGCGTGGTGCAGGGGATGGAGCAGCTCTACGCGGACCGGCTGCCCGAGCACTTCGAGCGGCTCGCCCACCACGCGGTGCGCGGCGAGGTGTGGGCGAAGGCGGTGGCCTATCTCCGCCAGGCGGGGACCAAGGCGGCGGCGCGCTCCGCCAATCGCGAGGCGGTCATCTTCTTCGAGCAGGCGATGAGCGCGCTCACGCGGCTGCCCGAGGGCCGGCCCGCCACCGAGCAGGCGATCGACCTGCGCCTCGATCTCCGCTCGCCGCTCCTGCAGCTCGGCCAGCTCGAGCGCGTGCTGACGCTCTCGCAGGAAGCGGAGGCGATGGCCGAGAAGCTCGGTGACGAGCAGCGGCTGGCGCGCGTCTACACCTACCTGATCAACTACCACTACCTGAAGGGCGAGCCGGACCTGGCCATCGAGTACGGCGAGCGCTGCCTGCGCATCGGCGACGCGGCCGGCGACCCCGGGCTGCAGGCGCTGGCCCGCAGCTACCTGGGCTATAGCTGTCACGCGCAGGGCCTCTATCGTCGCGCGCACTCGACCCTGCGCGAGAACGTGGAAGCCCTCGAGCTGGTGCAGGGCGAGACCCCGGGCGGGCAGGCCGGCGTCTCCTATGTCACCTCGAGCGGCTGGCTCGCGTTCACCCTGGCCGAGATCGGCGAGTTCGATGCGGCCGCGCTCTCGCTCGACAAGGCGCAGCGGGCGGGCGAGGCGAGCGGCCACGCGTACACCCAGACCATCGCGCGCACCATGGCCGGGCTGGCCTGGCTGCGCCGCGGCCAGCTCGAGCGCGCGCTGCCCGCGCTGCAGCGGAGCCTCGACGCCTGTCGCGAGAAGAGCCTCGACGTCTGGCGGCCGATTCCCTCGTCGCTCCTGGGCCTCACGCTGGTCCTGCTCGGCCGGCGCGAGGAAGGCATGCGCCTCCTCGAGGACGGCGTCGCGCTCACGGAAGACCTGGGCGTGCGCGCCTACCTCGCGCTCTGGACCACCAACCTGGGCGAGGGCCTGGCCGCCGCCGGCCAGCTCGACCGCGCCCGGACCGTGGCCCAGCGCGCGCTCGAGCTGGCCCTGCGGCACAAGGAGCGCGGGCACCAGGCCGGCGCGCTGCGGCTGATGGGCGAGCTCGCCGCGCTGAGCGATCCCCCCGCGGTGGGTGAGGCGGAAGGCTACTATGGCCAGGCGCTGAGCCTGGCCGAGGAGCTCGAGATGCGCCCGCTCCAGGCGCGCACCCACCTGGGGCTGGGGCGGGTCCTGCGCCTGGCGGGCGACCGCGAGCGCGCGGAGGATCACCTGGCCACCGCGCTCGGCCTCCTGCGCGAGATGGACATGCGCTTCTGGCTCTCGCGGGCCGCCGAGGAGCTCCTGCATCTCGGGCACCTGTTCGTGGTGGCGCGCCACAACATCCAGCTCTACGACTACCTCAAGCGCGAGTACGCGGGCGAGCCGGTCACCGTGATCCTCGACCGCCGTCACGGCCAGCGCCGGGAGCGCGCGGAGGCCACCGCCAGCGAGCGGCGATCGGCCGACCGGCGGCGCCAGTTCCGCGTGGACGAGTCCATCCGCGCGCGCGGGTTCGCGGTCGTTCCGGAGATCATCGGAGGGGCCTGACCCCGGCCGGCGCCGCCTCGCGCCCGAAGGACGTGAGGCCTCGGCTCACCAGCCGCACTTCCGTCGCGCGCTTGCCGTCGGTGCCGGTCTGCGGCTCGAACGAGACGCGCTCGCCGACCCGGAGCGCGGCCGCGCGCCCGTCCCGGCCCCGGACCACGTAGAGATCCTGATCGTCGCCGATGATCAGGCCCCACGCGGTGGGCCGGTCGTAGAACTCGATGCGCCCCGTCTTGATCATGTGTAGGTCCTGGGGCGGATCCTAGAGCGTCGCGGGCGGCCGGCACAATGTCCAGAATCTCGGACACCGGTCGCGCGCGCGCCGGCCGTTTCGGTCTAGAATACCGGCGGTCCAAGGAGGCCCATCATGACCGTCAGCCAGAGCGACAAGGCCGCCCGCTTCCGCGCCCTGCACGAGGCGCCGGGCGCATTCGTGATTCCGAACCCGTGGGACGCCGGCTCGGCGCGCATCCTCGCCGCGCTCGGCTTCGAGGCGCTCGCCACCTCGAGCGGCGCCGAGGCCGGCACGCTCGGCCGCCGCGACGGCAAGGTGACGCGCGAGGAGGCGCTCGCGCATTGCCGCGCCATCGTGGAGGCGACCGATCTCCCGGTGAGCGCCGATCTCGAGAAGTGCTTCGCGGACGCGCCGGCCGAGGCGGCCGAGACCATCCGGCTCGCCGCCTCGGTGGGCCTGGTCGGCGGCTCGATCGAGGACGCCACCGGCAACAAGGACACGCCGCTCTTCGACGCGGGCGTCGCCACCGAGCGGGTGGCCGCCGCGGTGGCGGTGGCCCGCGCGTTGCCCTTTCCCTTCACGCTGACCGCGCGCACCGAGAGCTTCCTGCGCGGCAACCCGAACCTGGACGACGTGATCCGCCGCCTGCAGGCCTTCGAGAAGGCGGGCGCGGACGTGCTCATGGCGCCGGGTCTGCCCGACCTGGCCGCGGTGCGCGCGGTCTGCGCCGCGGTGAAGAAGCCGGTCAACTTCATGGTGGGCATCAAGGGCAAGTCGTTCACGGCGGCCGAGCTGGCCGCGGCGGGCGTGAAGCGGATCAGCCTCGCCGGCTCGCTCTACCGCACCGCCATGAGCGGCCTGATCGACGCGGCCCGTGAGGTGAAAGGGGCCGGCACCTTCGGCTATGTGGACCGCGGGGTCAGCTCCGCGGATCTCGCCGGCTTCATGCAGGGTTGACCGCAGCGCCGCCTCAGCGGTCACGAGCGGCGCCGGCGGTGATCAGCTTTTCCAGCCGCCGGAGCTGATCGCCCGTGCCCAGCGCGAGCAGGTGGTCGCCGGCGGCCAGGGTCAGCTCGCCGGGCGGGCTCACCAGGGGAATGCCGTCGCGCAGGACGGCGAGCACGGTGGCGCCGGTGGCGCGGCGGATGTCGAGGCCATCCAGCGTCTGGCCCAGGCTCGGGCTGCCCGCCGCCATGGCGAGGTCCTCGATGTTGAGCGCGTCGTCGCCGCGCCTGAGCGCGGTCTCGAAGAAGTCCACCACCGCGGGGCTCAGCATCAGGTGGGCGAGCCGATGCCCTCCGATCGCGTACGGGCTCACCGCCCGGTTGGCGCCGGCGCGGCCGAGCTTGGTCGCGCCGGCCTCGTCGGCGGCGCGCGCGACGATGTAGAGCTCGGGGGCGAGGACCCGGGCGGACAGGACCACGTACACGTTGGTGGCGTCGTTGCCCGTGGTGACGATCAGGCCACGCGCCCGGGCGATGCCCGCCCGCTTCAACACCGCGTCCTCGGTGGCGTCTCCCTGGAGCGCCAGGTATTGGCGCTCGGTCGCGAGGGCCATCGCCTGCTCGCTGGGGTCCACGACCACGAAGCGGGTCTCGGCCTGGTGCAGCTCGAGGGCCGCCTGTCGGCCCACGCGACCCATTCCCGCCACGATCACATGTCCCGTGAGCTCCCCGATGCGACGCTCCATTCTGCGCCTCCCCATGGGATCGGCCAGGCGGACGCCGACCAGATACTCCATGACCACGCCCAGCGTGTAGAACAGGCTGCCGATACCGGTGAACGCCAGAAAGATCGTGAACAGGCGCCCGGCCGTGGTGAGGGGCTTGATCTCGCCATACCCGATCGTGGTGATCGTGGTCACGGTCATGAAGAGCGCGTCCATCCAGGTCCCGTCCACGTCGCGCCAGAGCCAGCGATAGCCCAGCGTGCCGATGACCACGACCGCGAGCACGAGCGTCAGGGGCAGAAGCAACCGGATCTTCAAGGACCGGACGGCGAGACTGTCGGTCGCCATCGCGGCTAC
>CAVVEU010000001.1:0-9212 GCA_963747235.1 uncultured Candidatus Rokubacteria bacterium | reverse complement strand
GGATGCTCGGAGCCACGGCCACGGCGATGGTGCTCGCCCTGGCCGGACTCGGCGCGGGCACCTGGGTTCAGAGCCGGATCTGGCGTGATTCCGAAAGCCTCTGGCGCTCGGCCGTCACGGCCGATCCCGCGTGCGCGCTGTGCCGCCAGAAACTCGGGAGCGTCCTGCAGACGGCGGGCTTTCATCGAGAGGCGGAAACCGAGCTGACCCGCGCCGTCGCGCTGCGGCCGGAGCGGCCGACGGCGCACAATAGCCTCGGGGCTTTCTTCGTGGATCGGGGCCGGCTCGGCGAAGCCGAGGGCGAGTTCCGTGAGGCCCTCCGGCTGACGCCCAAGTACCGCGAGGCCACCGCGAACCTGGGAGCGCTCTATGCCCGGCAACGCCGGTACGCCGAGGCCATTCCGCTGCTGCGCCAGGCCATCGTCCTCTCCCCGCAGCTCGGCAGCGCTCGGGGCAACCTCGCGTTTGCTCTCGACAATGCGGGGATAGAACTGGCCCAGGAGGGCAAGGCCGCGGAAGCGGTCGGCCTGTTCCGAGAAGCGACCGGACTCCTGCCCGCGGAGGCCACCTTCTGGCGGAACCTCGGCCAGGCCCTGATAGAGGACGGAAAGGCCGTCGAGGCCGTCCCGCCGCTCGAGCGCGCCGTGGCGCTCCGGCCAACGGGCGCGCCTGAACGATTCTGGCTGGCCCGAGCCTACCTGCTCGCCGGCAAGCCTCTCGAAGCGCAAGCGCAGATCGACGTGCTCAGAACGCTGGATCCGGCCGCGGCGGGAGCTGTTCTCCAAGCGGCCGCCGGATCGCGCGCGGGGCCTCGCCGGTAGGCCCCGCGCGCTGGCCCATTTCCTTCCACCCGAAACGGGGGCTCGTGGATACTTGTGCCGTGGTGAGGTCTTGAGCGGAAGCGCCCGGACGGCCGATGCCGTCATCATCGGCGGCGGCGTGACAGGCGTCTCGATCGCGTTCCAGCTCGCGGGAGCGGGCCTGCAGCGCGTCCTCGTCCTCGAGCGGAAGTTCCTGGGCTCCGGCGGGACGGGCCGGTCCGTCGGCATCATCCGGCAGCTCTATCCGACCCGCGAGACGAGCCAGATGGTGCTCCGCTCCCTGGCGGTCTTCGAGCGCTTCGGCGAGGCGGTGGGCGGCGAGGCGGGCTTCGTCCGCACCGGCGCGCTCATCGGGGTCTCTCCAGCCATGCGGCCGACGCTCGAGCGGACGCTGGCGCTGCAGAAGGGCATCGGGATCCAGGCCGAGATCGTGGAGCCGGCCGACCTGGCGCGCATCGAGCCTCGCATCGACACCTCGGGGCTCGGCGCGGTGCTGTGGGAGCCGGGCTCCGGGTACGGGGATCCCAGCGCGGTGACCGCGGGCTTCGCCGCCGCGGCACGCCGCCGCGGCGCCGTGATCGAGCAGGGCGTCGAGGTGATCGCGATTCGCCGCCGGGCCGACCGGGTCGTCGGGGTGGACACCGCGACCGGTGAGCGGATCGACGCGCCGGTCGTCATCAACGCGGCGGGCCTCTGGTCGCCGCGGGTCGCGCGGATGGCCGGCGTGGACCTGCCCATCGTGATCGGGCGCCATCCGGTCTTCACGCTGGCGCGGAATGCCGGGTTCGGCCCCGCGCACACCGTCTACCTGGACCTGGCCGGCGGCAGCTACGTGCGGCCAGAGACCGGCAGTCTCACGTTGACCGGGTCGCTCACCGACGACGAGACCCAGCACCCGATGGACCCGGAGCTCCTCGGCAGCGAGGCCGGCTTCGACGAGGCCGCGGACGTCCTGGCCCGCACCGCCCGGGCCATCCCCGCGCTGGCCGACGCGCAGTTCACCCGCGGCTACGCGGGAGCCTTCGACATCACGCCGGACTGGATGCCGATTCTCGACGAGTCTCCGGTGCGCGGCTTCTGGATCGCGGCGGGCATGTCCGGCCACGGCTTCAAGCTGTCCCCGGCGGTCGGCGAGATGATGGCCGCCCTCGTCACGGGCGTGCACTCGCCGGTGAACCCGACGCCGTTTCGACTCGATCGCTTCAGCCACACCGCCGCGGCCGGCACGTTCGTCTCCTCGTACCTGGGCGCGAGCTCGCCGTCGTGACTACCCGGATCCGGATCCTGATCCTGCTGCTGTTGGCCATGGTGTGCTTCGCGATCGTCACGACCAGCGGCCTGGCGTACAACCACTACGCGATCCACTACGGCAGGCACGGCTGGGGGCCGCCCGAGGTCGCGTTCCTCCTCCACTACCTGCTCTTCGGCGCGACCTCCGTGGTCCTCCTCGGGGTCGCGCTCGACCTCGCGATGGGCCGCCGCCTGACCGAGGCGTTCGACCGCCTCGCCACCCTCTCCGCCCGCTCGGCCTGGTCCCTCACGGCACTCGCCTCGGTCCTTGTCTTCGGGCTCGTCACCCTCTCACGCTACGGGCTGCTCGGCGACACCGCCATCACCGACGACGAGAACGTGTACACCTTCATGGCCCGCACGTTCGCGAGTGGCCGTCTCTACCTCGAGTCGATGCCCGAGCCGGTCCGCCCGTTCTTCAACAACCAGTTCATCATCAACGACGGCAAGTGGTACGGCATCTACTTCCCCGGGCATTCGGCCCTGCTCGCCCTGGGTGAGCGCTTCCATCTGATGCACTGGGTCACCCACGCTGTCGGCGGCCCTGACCGTCGCGCTGACGTTTGCGGTCGGCCGCCGCATGTTCGGCCAGCGAGCCGCGCTGATTGGCCCTGCCGCTTCTCGCGTTCTCCCCGTTCTTCATCCTGTCCTCGGCGACCTTGCTCGGCCACTCGACGGCCGGGCTCCTGCTCATGGCCTTCGTCTACTCGACCGTCCGGGTGCTGGAGCAGCCCGAGCGCATGGTCTGGTGGCTGGCGGCCGGGATGGCCCTTGGAGGGACCGGCCTCACCCGGCCGGTCTCGGCCGCGGCCTTCGCTCTTCCCTGGCTGGTCCTGCTCGCCCTGTCACTGCGCCGCAGCCCCGGGGGCCGCGCCTGGGCCGCGGCCGCGCTCTTCTGTCTGATCGGAGTGGGCTCGGCCGCGCTGCTCGGCGCGTACCACGTAGCGTTGTCCGGCAACCCGCTCACGGCCGGCTACCACACCTTCGGCCGGATCACCGGCATGTCCTTCACGCAGGGAGCGCTGCTCGAGCCCGCGCCGTACCCGAGCCTGTTCGAGCTGGGCTCCACCCTGGCCCGCCTGAACTTCTGGCTCCTCGGCTGGCCCGTCTCCCTCGCCTTCCTTCCCTTCTTCCGCCGCACTCGTGAGAGCCGTCGCCCTGTTGCTCGCTCCGGTCTGCGTCGTCCTGCTCTTCGCGATCACCACCGTGCCGAGCATCAACGTGGTCGGTCCGGTGCACTACGCCGAGCTGATCGCGCCCCTCCTGCTCATCACGGCCAGCGGGATCGAGGAGCTCGCGCAGTGGGTCCGCGCGCGACTCAACGCCAGCGCCGGGCGCGTCCTGGCGCTCCCGATCGCGGCGACCCTGTGCGCGCTCGTCCTGTATCTCCCGCTCTACGCCGGGGCGCTCGGCGCGATGGCGCGGATGGCGCGGACGCCCGTACGATCTCGTGGAGACCGCGCGGCTCGATCACGCCGTCGTCTTCGTGAGAGTCGCTCGGGGCCCTCGACTTCGCTCCCGGGAGCTGGGCCTACTATCCGCGCAACCCCTCGCCGGGGCTCCATGACCGGGTCCTCTACGTCCGGGATCTGGGTGAAGAGCGTAATCGGGAGCTGATGCACTTCCTGCCCGACCGGGCGCCCTACTGGATGGGGGTCCGGGACGATCAGCTGGTTCTGATCCCGCTCCGACCGTGAGCAGTTTGCCGACGTTCGACCGCCCCGAGAGTGGCGAGAACGACACACGCGGCACTCCCCCCTGCGAACAGCCAGAGACCCAGCGTGAAGCCGGGATGGTGGAACCGCCAGACCACCCGATGAGTGCCCGGGCCGACCGTCACCGCACGAAACGCGTAGTTGGCCACCAGGATCGGCACATCCACTCCGTCAATCGCAGCACGCCAGCCGGAGTGGTACGTATCCGCCAACAGCAGGACGCTCGCCGCTCGAGTCGTGACATGCACTTCGACCAGGTTGTCCTGGTCCGTCACGATCTCGACCTGACCGGGGTCATCGTGCGGTACTATCGTGCGGTCGGGTTCACCGGCCAGCACGACGGCGGTGAGGTGATCGAACTCGGGATCTAGGACACGCGCAAGCGCCCGATCCGCCAACGCGACCTCGTAGCGTCCAAACAGGCGAGCACGAGGAAGGGCCTTCGGCAGCGCCCCGATCACGTCACCGGTCACCATGAGCGCGTTGGCGGCCAGTTCAGCCGCCCGTGGCGAACCCGGAGTAATAACGCGCTCCTCGATCCGGTTGACCGAGTGCGGATGCGAATACAGACGCGCGATGCGAGCCGGCGCCGAGTTGTCATACCCTGAGCTGCTGTACAAGCCGAGATAGATGAACCGGTTGTTGATCGTGCGCCGGTCGTAGCTGGTGAAGCGCGGGTCGGGCGGCATGCGGAAGACACGATGGAGCCGCTCGCCACCCGAGCGGGCGAGCAGGCCGACCACGCGCATCTCTTCCTGGGTCGGCTGGAAAAATGGAGGCGGGCTGAGGAACGCATTCGAATTGTCCGCCTCCAGGCGGGCCACAAGCAGCACGTCCAGCACGAGGGGGGCGAGCAGGAGCACACGGACCACGGCGTGCCCCTCGCCCCAGCGTCCTGCCGCGGTGAGCGCGCCAAGGAAACATAGGAAGAAGATCGCGAAGTGCACCGCCGCCGCCGTCACTACCGCCTGGCTTCCGTTCCCCGCCTCCACGGGCAGATAGGCCCACACGAGAGAGCACACCGAGACCGCGACGACGCCGACCGTTCCCAGGCTGAATAGACGGAGCGACTGCCGCTCGATCACGGCAGCCCCGTGCACCGCGACGAGCACGGCCGCGCAGATCGGCAGGAACCAGGCAAGCCGGTTGTACAGGAGCTGCGCTCCGCCGGTCCCGATGTAGTGGATGCGCACGAGCGGCGTGCCCAAGACCACGAGAACGATCCCGATGAACGCGACGTTCCAGAACGCGGTCAACCGCCGCCATACGAACAGGACGGCGTAGAGCCCCACAATCCCCCCGGCCACTCCCACGTAGGCCGAGAACGTCTCGAAGTGATTCATCGATCCAAGAAACCCGGCGTGAAGCGACGAACCAAGAACCTCAGGCAGGAAAAACCTGAGCGTGTCGGTCGGGAGCGTCAAGGACATCGATCGAAACACGTCGTACGACACCCTCCCGCCCCCCGACTCCTTGAGCGAGCTGTAGAAAGGCAAGAGTCGCGGCGCGGCCAGCAGCAGCCCAAGGCCCAGGCCCAGGGCGTTCCGCGCCAGCATCCGGTAGTCAACGCGCGCGAACGAGCCGTGGAATCGAAGTGCCCGATCGACGCCGAACGCGATCGCCATGCCGATGGCGTAGATCGCAAGCTGCGGGTTTCCTCCCAAGATCAGGAGCGCATATGCGAAAGCCTGCCCGAGCACATTGGCGTACGGTCGCTCGCTGGATGCCGCCGCGACGAAGTAGAGGGCGAGCGGAAGGTAGACGAACGCGGTGAAGTTGATCTCGGCGGTCATCTGCATCACCGCGGCCGACGAGAACACGTACATCGTGGTGGCGATGGTCGACCAGAACGTGTCACCGCCGAGCCGCCGAAACAGCCGGTACGAAAAGACGTAGGCGAGCCCGACGTGCGCGATGAGAATCGCGGTCAAGAACCACGGCAGGAAACGCTCGGGAAAGGCGAAGGCGATCCAGTTGACCGGATAGAAACACACGTAGGCGCCGCTGCCGAGAGCGCTCGTACCCGCGAAGATGTACGGGTTCCACTCCGGGACGCTGAGGGCCTGCGCCGCCCGGTGACAGACGAGCGCGAGCGGGACGCTGATATCACGGCGGTCGTGGTTGGCGTCGAGAACGTAGCCCTGAAACAGGAAGGGGTGGAACAGCGCCAAGGTACCGGCGACGAGAACCACCGCGGGCAGCCAGTTCCGCTGGAGTCGGGTCATCCCGAAGCCCGGAGTCGCGGCGCCCTCACGCGCGCGACCGCGGCGGCCTGACTGGGTCGAAGCCCAGCACGAGGCGCCACGCCCGGATGAGGCAGGCGGCGACATAGAAGCCGCGGCCCACGTTCACGAACCGATCAGCCCGCCGTGCGAGCTGCCGGGTGGCGACGAGCCGGTCCAACCTCATCCCCAGCACCGCCGCTCCGTCGTAGAGGCGCGAGAGCTGGCTCGCGTCCAGCGAGCCGGCAAGGTAGACCTCCGAGAGGATTCGGATTCGACGCGCGGTCTCGCTCATGTTGAACAGGTGAAAATAGGAGTAGGCGACGCACGCGTAGACGACGACGCCGTACATCGCTTCGACCGGCTTCTCGGCAATGGCCCAGGGACACAGAGAGGCGACGGCGCAGGTGAGCAGTGCTGTCGGTCCGGCTCCGGCGAGGCCGGCCGCCACCGCCACCAGCTGGACCGCGGCGCGCGGGAACAGGCGGGAGAGCGCCCCGTGCATCAGGAGAATCCACAAGGGGGATATCGCCAGGATCGCCAGAAACGCCGCGAGCGATCCACGATCCATCATCCCCCAAGCCTGGGCAGACCGAGAAGCGCGCGGAAGCCGAGGAATCCGCGGATCAGCCGGGTGGACGACGGGGTCAACATGTAGCGGTCGCCGTCGGCCCGAATGAGACGGTTCGCGACCAGATCGTCCACCCTCGAGTGCACGAGCGTTTCGGAGTTCAGAAGGGTCAGGATCTCCTCACGGGAAAGCCCCCGCGGCATGCTCTGGCCGACCGCGTACGCGATCTCCAGCGATGGGGACTGCGCCTGGGCCGCCGGATAGGTCAGAACGTAGGCGGAGGCGAGCGCCCAGTGGATCAGGAGAATCGCGGCCGCATCGAGCACCGAGGGAACGGGCCCTCCGGGGGTGAGAAGGGACGCGCCGAGCAGAGCCACCACGACCAGGGCGGGCGCGATCATGAAGATGACGAGGAGGGCACGAACGTCAGATCGAGGCCGCCCGATGCGCCAGATCACGATGTGGAGCGTCAGGCAAGCGGCGAACAAGGTGAAGCCCACGAGCAGCACGGCCACCCTCATGTGTGATCGTCAACGACCTTATCACGCGGGCCCCTCTTTCCCGCCAAGGAGTGATCGCGGTAAGATAGCGCCGCTATGGCACCTGGCTCCCCCGCGCCGCTCGTCGGCATCCTCATGGGCTCCAAGTCCGACTGGGACACCATGCTGAACGCGGCCAAGGCCCTCGACGCGCTCGGCATCCCCTACGAGGTCAACGTGATGTCCGCCCACCGCACGCCCGCGCTCGTGGACGAGTACGTGAGCGGCGCCGAGGAGCGCGGCCTCGAGGTGATCATCGCGGGAGCCGGCGGAGCCGCCCATCTGGCCGGAGTGAGCGCCGCGCGGACCCTTCTGCCGGTCCTCGGCGTGCCGATCCAGTCCAAGGCGCTCAACGGGATGGACTCGCTGCTCTCCACCGTGCAGATGCCCGCGGGCATCCCGGTCGGCACGCTGGCGATCGGCAACGCGGGGGCCACCAACGCGGGGCTGCTCGCCGCCGCCATCCTGGCCAACAAGCATCCCCACATCCGCGCCGCGCTCCGGAAGTACCGGGACGCGCAGACGCAGGCCCTGGCCGGCCAGACCGATCCACGCACGTAGGGCGATCTCACGCACGGAGGCACGCCATGACGACCATGAGCCCGTTCCGTACCCAGCTCGAGCAGGCGGTCAACGCCCGGCACAGCCGGATGAATCCGTTCACCGAGAAGTGGGTCAACGGCGAGCTGACCCGGGCCCAGCTCGGCCAGTGGGTGTGCCAGCACTACCAGTACGTCTCGCAGTTCTCGCGCTGGTGCGCGCTGGTGTACGGGGGCTGCCCGGATCCGGACGCCTGTGACTTCCTGCTCGAGAACATCATCGAGGAGGAGTCCGGCACGAAACACGTGGATCTCCTCATCCGCTTCGGCGAGGCGTGCGGGGTGAGCCGGACCGAGGTCGAGAGCACCCGACAGCTCCCGAGCACCCGCGGGCTGACCGCGTGGTGCTACGAGACGGCGCGCAAGCCCTTCCACGTGGCGGCGGCCGGGCTGCTGGTGGGGCTCGAGTCGCAGGTGCCGGGCATCTACAAGCGCAACCTGCCGCCGCTCAAGACCCACTACGGGTTCACCGACCACGAGGTGGAGTTCTTCGCGATCCACATCGAGGCCGACGAGATCCACGGCGAGCGGGGCTACCAGATCGTGGAGCGCCACAGCACGACCCCCGAGAAGCAGCGCGACGCGGCGGAGGCCGTGCGCGAGGCGACCGAGATGCGCTGGCAGTACATGACCGGGCTCCATCGCGCCTTCGTCCTCAAGGAAGATGCGTGAGCGGGCCCCGGCAGGTCGCCTCGCTGGACGAGGTGCCGGCCGGGCAGCTCAAGCTCGTGGAGCTCGACGGCACCCGGATCGTGCTCGCCCGGATCGGCGACGCGGTCTATGCGTGCGGCGACGCCTGCTCCCATCGCGGCGGCCCGCTGAGCCAGGGCAAGCTCAACGGGAGCCGGCTGGCCTGCCCGTGGCACGGCTGGATGTACGACGTGCGCACCGGCCAGTGCCTCTTCCCGGGCCGGGGCGCGAGCGTGCCGGTCTATCCGGTGCGCGTGGACGAGGGCGCGATCTTCGTGGAGCTGCCGTGATCACGGTCAAGCGGCTCACCCTGGAGGACGCGCTGGTGCTGCTGGCCGCCGCCGAGGCGAAGGCGCGCGAGATCGGGGTCACCGAGACGATCTGCGTCTGCGACGACGGCGGCCACCCGATCGCGCTCCACCGCATGACCGGCGCCCGCATCACCGGCGTGGAGATCGCCATCGCCAAGGCCTTCACCGCCGCCGGGCACCGGCGCGCGACGCACAAGTTCAATCAGCCGCCGGCCGGGCCCGCCCTGCCCGGCAACGAGGCCTTCGGCATCCACGCCATGCACCCCGGCCGCTTCGCGGTCTTCGTGGGCGGCTTCCCCATCGAGGTGGACGGCGACGTGGTCGGCGGCATCGGGATCAGTGGGGGCACCGGTGAGCAGGATACGACGGTCGGTACCGCCGCGCTCGACGCGTTCCGGCAGCACCTGGGCTCGGCGCCGGCGTAGCGGGCACGGGCTCACCCCTCGGCGATCCC